>CAVOGP010000035.1:0-210000 GCA_963695425.1 uncultured Alphaproteobacteria bacterium
GCCCGGGGTCGGGCAGCTCCGACCAGCGCGACGCGTTGTCGAGCGCCACCAGCGCCGCCGGCACGCCGCAGTAGACGTTGCCCTGCGGCTGCGGCCACAGCCCGTGGATCGACAGCTGCCCTTCGGTCCATGGCAGGTTGCCGGCGTTGAGATCGAGACACTCGGCCTTTCCGGGCCTGGTCTCGCAGAACGCCGGCTGCCAGCTCAGCGCCAGCAGGTTGTCGGCCAACTCCTGCCCCGGCGGCGGTGTCACCGGCCCGGGCGGCGGCGTTTCGGTGATCGGCGTGCCCGCCGCCACCACGTGCAAGCCGCACGAGACGTGCACCCAGCGCTCGGTCGTCACCGGCGCGCCGGTCACCCGCATCTGGAAGAAATCGCCCCCCACCTTGTTGAGCGCGATCATCGGATAGGCGCGCAGCGGCTCGGTCCAGACGTCGCCCGGATTGGTGCCCTTGTTCTTGGACTGGAACGCCTCGCAGGGCTCGAGCGCGATGAAGTACCCCTCCAGCGGCTCGAACGCCGCCGCGGGCCCGCCCGCCAGCGCCAACCCCAGCACCGCCGCCACTGCAACCGCCGTCCGCATCTCCCGTTCCTCCTTGAGGCCTGCGTCCTGGCCCGGAGTATCGCCGATCCGCCGTGACGTCCCCGTGACAGCCATCCGGATTCTCTGCACGGGCACTTGGCATTCGTTCGAGCGGTGCGAGGCATTCCCGGCCGTCCGCCCCGCACGACCAGCGCCCGAGCCGTCGGCGACACGAAGGACTGCCATCGCCGCCGAATGAACCGTAATGTGGCGTTGTTCGTGCCTGCCCCTGAAGCGAGAATCCATGACCCCGCAAGACTTCATCGCCAAGTGGCGCGCCTCGCCGAAGCAGGAGCAGGTCGACGCCCAGCCGCACTTCCTCGACCTCTACCCCGCCAGCTTCGCCACCCACGCCAGCACCTTCTCCGGCGCGAAGCGCAGCCGCGGCCTCGTCGGCATCGAGAGCGTCGACGCCGAACAGGGATGCCGTTGAACCCGTCGACGCGATAGGCGGTTACACTTATTTCACTTGTTCCACTTATTCCGGTTGCAGTGTTGCAATCGTGACGCTATATGCAGGTTCGGGACCCCGACACAGCCAACAAGGCGGCGCGGTTCTTTGGAAGGGGAGATACCATGGTAGCCACAGCAGATGTCATCGATCTGGCGGAACGCCTGCCGACGATCGAGGAGATGGAGAGCGCGGCGGAGGCGGCCTCGGCGCTGGCTCGGGCGCGCAATGGAAACGGGTCGCTGACGATCCCGATCGCGGGAGAAGGAGACGTGCGGCTCGCTCCGGCGATCGCCGACGTCATTATCGAACTTCTGGGCGTCCTCGCCCGAAACAACATGGTCACGATCGTCCCGACCGGGGCTGAATTAACAACCCAGCAGGCAGCGGACATGCTGAACGTCAGCCGCCCGCATATCAGCAAGCTGCTCAAGGAGGGGAGGATCGACCATGTCCGCGTTGGCTCCCATCGACGCGTGCCGCTGTCCGCACTGATGGCATACAAGACGGAACGCGACGCCGGGCGGAGGAATGCGCTTCGCGAACTCGCGCGCCTTGGTCAGGAGTATGACGCTGAGCCATCTCGCTGACCGCTTCACCGTGATCCTAGACGCGAACGTCCTGTATCCATTTCGGGTTCGGGACGTTCTGCTGCGCTTCTACGAGGAGGGACTCTTCCGGGCGCGCTGGACCGACCAGATCATTGACGAGTGGACACGCAACCTGATCAGAAATCGGCCCGACCATCAGGCCAGCGTTTTGGCTCAGGTGGAGCAGATGAAGGCGCACTTCAATGAAGCGTGGGTCATGGGCTACGAACCGCTGATCCAGTCGCTCCAGCTTCCTGACCCCGACGATCGCCATGTACTCGCCGCGGCGATCGTTTGTGGCGCACAGCACATAGTAACTGAAAACCTGAAAGACTTCCCAGCTGAGGTTCTGGACGAATTTGACATTGAACCGATCGAACTCGGACGAATTCCTCTTCCGCACCCTCCAACTTTATCCGGCGAGCGCTGTATCGATATTCAGGCAGTTGCGATCAGACTATGTGAACCCGCGCTATGGTCAGGCAGAGTTCATTATGAACTTGACTGCCAGCGGGCTGCCTAGGACGGCCTCCTTCCTGAAACAGTTCACAACCGACATCTGATACATGAGTCAGCGGCCAACTACCCCCGCGCGCAGCCCGTCGCCGCGGCCGCGGCGGACCTGAAAGCCAGGCGCGAGGCCTGGCTGAACCCGCCCGACCTCGTGGTGCGGGTGCCGGAAGTGGTGCCCGGCTATCCCGACCGCCTCCTGCCTCGGGACGACGCGGCGGCCGAGGTGCTGAAGAAGCGCACCCTCACCAACCTCTACAACCAGCGCCCCGCCAGGCTCGACCACGCCCACCGCGCGCTGGACGAGGCGGTGGCCGAGGCCTACGGCTGGGGCGACGACTGGCGCCGCGGTGCGCTCGACGACGACGCCATCCTCGCCCGCCTCTTCGCCCTCAACCAGGCCCGCGCCTGATCTCAGCGGCGGCACCCCCGTCATTCGCGGCGGGCGCATGGCCGAAAACATGCATACGGGTTGTGCATGCTTTTCATATGCGTTTCATACGCCGGAATAGGCGGTTTCCGGGGCCTCTTGCAGACCGCCGCCGGCCACAATATGCGGGGGCATGACCGAGACCCGCCACCAGCGCCTCCTGATCGTCGACTTCGGCAGCCAGGTGACCCAGCTCATCGCCCGACGCCTGCGCGAGGCGCGGATCTACTGCGAAATCCATCCATTTCAAAGGGTTGACGCCGCCTTCCTCGCCGAGTTCCAGCCCCTCGCCGTCATCCTCTCCGGCGGCCCCGCCAGCGTCACCGACCCCGACAGCCCCCGCGCCGCCCCCGAGATCTTCGATCTCGGCGTCCCCGTCCTCGGCATCTGCTACGGCCAGCAGACCATGATGGCCCAGCTCGGCGGCACGCGTCGAAGCCGGCCACCACCGCCGAGTTCGGCCGCGCCTTCGTCGACGCCCGACCGAGACGCAAGACCCTCTTTTCACGGGGCTTTTCCCGACGGGCCGCGAGGAGGTCTGGATGAGCCACGGCGACCGGGTCACCGCCCTCGCCCCCGGCTTCTCGGTGATCGGCACCTCGCCCGGCGCCCCCTTCGCGATCACCGCCGACCCGAGCCGCCACTTCTACGCCGTGCAGTTCCACCCCGAGGTGCACCACACCGTCAACGGCGCGCGCATCCTGAGGAACTTCACCGATCTCGCCGGCTGCACCGGCGACTGGACCATGGCCGCCTACCGCGACCAGGCCATCGCGGCGATCCGCGCGCAGGTCGGGCGCGGGACGGGTGATCTGCGGGCTGTCGGGCGGCGTCGACTCCTCGGTGGCGGCGGTGCTGATCCACGAGGCCATCGGCGACCAGCTCACCTGCGTCTTCGTCGACCACGGCCTGATGCGCCAGGGCGAGGCGGAGGAGGTGGTCACCCTCTTCCGCGACCACTACAACATCCCGCTGGTCCACGCCGACGCGAGCGACCTCTTCCTCGACGCGCTCGACGGCGTCACCGACCCCGAGGCCAAGCGCAAGACCATCGGCCGGCTGTTCATCGAGGTCTTCGAGCGCACGCGCGAGAGGTCGGCGACGCCGACTTCCTCGCCCAGGGCACGCTCTACCCGGACGTGATCGAGAGCGTCAGCGTCGCCGGCGGCCCATCGGTCACCATCAAGAGCCACCACAACGTCGGCGGCCTGCCCGAGCGGATGCACCTCGAGCTGGTCGAGCCGCTGCGCGAGCTCTTCAAGGACGAGGTGCGGGCGCTGGGGCGCGAGCTCGGCCTGCCCGAGAGCTTCGTCGGCCGGCATCCCTTCCCCGGCCCCGGCCTCGCCATCCGCTGCCCCGGCGAGATCACCCGCGAGAAGCTGGCGATCCTGCGCAAGGCCGATGCAGTCTATCTCGACGAGATCCGCCGCCACGGCCTCTACGACGCGATCTGGCAGGCCTTCGCCGTGCTGCTGCCGGTGCGCACGGTGGGCGTCATGGGCGACGGCCGCACCTACGACCACGTCTGCGCCCTGCGCGCGGTGACCAGCGTCGACGGCATGACCGCCGACTACTACCCCTTCGAGCACGCCTTCCTGTCGGAGACGGCGACGCGCATCGTCAACGAGGTCAAGGGCATCAACCGCGTCATCTACGACATCACCTCGAAGCCGCCCGGCACGATCGAGTGGGAGTGACCCGCAGCCGCGACACGGGCTAGTACCCGGCGGACCGGTCCACGAGGTGAAGGAACGGAAGGCGCGCCTCGCCGCGCCGGATGTTCTCGGCGACGACCTCCGCCACGGTCCCTGCCCGGCTCGGGGCGGCGACATGCGGGGTCACGGTGACACGGGGGTGCGCCCAGAAGGGATGCTCCGGCGGCAGCGGCTCGGTGCGGAAGACATCGAGCGTGGCGTGGCCCAACGCGCCCGCGTCCAGCGCCGCGATCAGGGCCGCATCGTCGATCAGGCTGCCGCGCCCCGGATTGATCAGCCGCGCCCCCCGCGGCAGCAGCGCCAGGTTCCGCGCATCCAGCAGCCGCTCGGTTGCCGGTGTCGCCGGCAGGAGCGTGATCAGGATCTCCGCCCCGCCGAGCACGGTGGCAAGCCCTTCCGGCCCATGGTGACAGGCGATGCCCGCCACCTCGGCAGGACGCCGGCTCCAGCCGGAGACGGGAAAATTCAGCGCGGCAAGCGCGTGCGCACAGGCGCGTCCCAGCTCGCCCAGACCGAGGAAGCCCACGGGCCGCTCCCGCGCCAGCGGTGGCGAAAGATCGCCCCGCCAGTGCCCATCCTGCCCGGCGACGAAGGTGTCGAGGCCCAGGTGATAGCGCAGGACATGGCCGGTCACATACTCGACCATGCCCTCGACCAGCCCGGTATCGACCATGCGGCACAGGGGGGCGGCAAGTGTCGGGTTGCCGACGATCCGCTCCACCCCCGCCCAGAGACTGAGCGCTGCCTTCAGGCGCACGAAGGGCGCGAAGTCGGTGACCGGCCCGGCCGGGGTGAAGACGATGTAGTCGACGGCAGCCGGATCCTCCGCCGTGTCCGCCAGCGCCACGTCGAGCCCAACCGTCCGGCACGCGGCCTCCAGGGCAGACCGATACCGGGCCAGCTCGTCGGGCGCGACGGAAAGCAGCACGAGCGGCATGTCAGTCCCGCCGGCGCGGGCGGTGCACATGGGCGCTCTGCACCAGACCGAAGGCCGCCAGCAGCACCAGCATCGACGAGCCGCCATAGGAGACCAGCGGCAGCGGCTGGCCCACGACCGGCAGGAGCCCCATGACCATGCCCATGTTGATGGAGACCGACACCAGCAGCGTGGCGGCGATCCCACCGGTCAAGAGCGCCCCGAAGCGGTTGCGGTTCGAGATCGCCGAGGCGACGCAGATGAGCACGATCAGGCTGAAGATGCCGAGCATCGCCATGGAGCCGAGAAACCCGAACTCCTCCGCCAGGGTTGTGAAGATGAAATCCGTATGGTTTTCCGGCAGGAAGTTCAGCCGGCTCTGGGTGCCCTGCATGAACCCGCGCCCCGACAGCCCCCCCGAGCCCATGGCGATGGTCGCCTGGGTGATGTGATAGCCCGCGCCGAGCGGGTCCTGCGAGGGGTCGAGGAAAGTGAAGATGCGCCGGTACTGGTAGTCCTGCAGGAGCTGCCAGTCCGTCCCGTGCGAGCGGACCACCGCCATCACCAGTCCCGTCGCGGCGGCGCCGGCGGCGGCGTAGTACCAGAGGCTCACCCCCGCCAGAAACATCACCGCCGCACCCACCATCAGCAGGATCAGCGCCGTCCCGAGGTTGGGCTGCTTCAGCACCAGCACCATGGGCACGAGGATCAGCAGGAGCGGCGGCACGAGCCACAGCGGGCGGGAAATCTTCGCCGGGTCGAGCCACGCGTAATAGGCGGCCAGCGCCATCACCAGCGTCACCTTCATCAGCTCCGAGGGCTGGAGCTGCATGAAGCCGAGGTCGATCCACCGCTGCGCCCCCATGCCGATCGTGCCCATGATCTCGACCAGCACGAGCAGGGCCAGCGCCCCCGCATAGGCGAGAGGTGCCACGCCATGCCAGAAGCGGATGGGAATGAGGGCGATCACGATCATGCCCACGAAGCCGATGCCGAAGCGGATCATCTGCGCGCGCGCCCAGGGATCGAAGGATCCGCCCGCGACCGAATAGAGCATCAGGAACCCGGCCGAGGCCGCGGCCCCGAGCAGCAGCACCAGCGGCCAGCTGATCGCGAGAAACTTCGCCGCCCCCCGCGGTATCCCCGCCGGATCCGCAAACCCGCTCATCGCCCGCCCCACCTACTTGCCTGTTTCGCGATTTCGGGTCGGGGTCAAGGCTCGCGAAGCGACCGCGCTTGCGCGGCTCGGCCTTGACGCCGGCGCGAATCGCAGCCCCACCATGGGAAAGGCGCCTTGATGAAGCAGCCGCTTCATCAAGCGCCTCCCCAGCAGATCTTCCCTTCTGACCACAAGCCCCGACGACTGGGCTGCGGCGCGAGCACGACGCCGACACGCGCGCAGCGCCGACGCGCCGCCACCGCCGGCCGCGCTGGCGGCCGGCCTTCCTCGGGGCGCGGTGCCGCCAGATCCGGTCATATCCGCTCTCCCACCTGCAGCGCGGCGGCCTCCCGGCGGGCGGCGATGTCACGGCGCTGTTCGGCGGGATAGGCCTCGAGCGGCGGCAGGTCCCCATAGAGCGCGCGCATCAGGATATCGCGGGCGATGGGTGCCGCCGCCGCCGAACCGCCGCCGCCATGCTCGACAATCAGCGAGATCGCAAAACGCGGCGCCTCGAAGGGCGCGTAGGCCACGAAGAGCGCGTGGTCGCGCCGGTTCCAGGGCAGCTGGGCGTTGCCGATCACCCCGGCGGCGCGCTCGGCGGCGGTGATGATGCGCACCTGGCTGGTGCCGGTCTTTCCCGCCATCAGGTTCGCCGGATCGACGATGCGCGAGCGGGCGGCCGTGCCACCCTCGTTCATCACCGCATACATGCCGCCTTGAACCGTAGCGAGGTTGCGCTCGCCAAGCCCGATCGAGGGCGCAGGCTCGACCGGCACCACCTCGCCGCCGACGCTGTGCACCAGCCGGGGCACCACCGCCTTGCCGGTGGCGATGCGCGCGGTCATCACCGCGAGCTGCAGCGGCGAGGCCAGCGTGAAGCCCTGGCCGATGCCGTAGTTGAAGCTGTCGCCCACCGTCCAGGGCTCGCCGCGCGCCTCCTTCTTCCAGGCGCGGTCGGGCATCAGCCCCTCGACCACCGCGGGCATCGGCAGGTCGTGCCGGATGCCGAGGCCGAGGCGCTTGGCCATGGCCGAGATGCCGTCCGCGCCGACCCGGCGGCCCATCTCGTAGTAGTAGCAGTCGCAGGACTGCGAGAGGCTGCGCTTGAGATCCACGTTGCCGTGCCCGCCGCGGCGCCAGCAGTGGAAGCGCCGGTTGCCGAGCCGGGTGAAGCCTGCGCAATGCACGCCGTCGCCGGGCCGGACCAGACCGCCTTCGAGGGCCGCGAGGGCGAGTACCATCTTGAAGGTCGAGCCCGGCGGATAGGTGCCGTTGACGGTCTTGTTGTTCATCGGCCGGTACTCGTCGGCCATCAGCGCGTTCCACTCGCCCGAGCGGATGCCGAAGACGAAGCTGTTGGGGTCGAACCCCGGCGAAGAGGCGAGCGTGATGATGTCGCCGTTGTTGACATCCAGGACCACGGCCGCCGCACTCTCGCCGCGCATCCGCTCCATGGCATAGGACTGCACGCCCTGGTCGACGGTCAGCCGCACTTCGCGCCCGGCGACGCCCTCGGTGCGCGACAGGTTGCGCATCACCCGCCCCGCGGCGCTGATCTCGATGCGCTGGTTGCCGGCCCGGCCGCGCAGCACCTTCTCCAGCCGCTGCTCCGCACCGGCCTTGCCGATCTGGAAGCGCGGGATTTGCAGGACCGGCTCGGGCTCCTCCTGCTGGGCCAGATCGCGCTCCGATACCGGGCCGACATAGCCCACCACATGCGAGGTGCTGTAGCCCTCGGGGTAGAAGCGGCTGAGGCCCACCTCGGGATCGATGCCGGGCAGCACCGGCGCATTGGCCGCGACCCGCGTCACCTCGTCCCAGGTGAGGTGCTCGGCCACCACCACCGGCACGAAGGCGGCGCGGGCGGCCATCTCGCGCAGCACCCGCTCCTGCGCCTCCGCGGGCAGGTCGATGATCCGCGCCAGCCGGCCGAGGATCTCGGCCGGATCGCGCGCCTGCTCGCGCACCATCACCACGCGGTAGTTCTGCCGGTTGCCGGCCAGCAGCCGCCCATTGCGGTCGAGGATCAGTCCGCGCGCCGGCGGGATCAGCCGCAGGCTGATGCGGTTCTCCTCGGCGAGCATATGGTATTTCTCGTTCTGCACGATCTGCAGGTCGCGCATCCGCCAGCCGAGCACGCCGGCCACACCGGCCTGCACCCCGATCAGCATCAGCCCGCGGCGGGTTATCCGCGGCGGCGGCGCGTCGGCCGGGGCCTTCATGCCGCCCGCTCCCGCGCCCGCCCGCCACGCAGCCCGATGGCCGCCGCCGCCGCTACCACCGGATAGGCAAGCACCGTCGCCACCATGTAGCGCATGAGATCGACCGGCGGCGGCGCCTCGGCAAAGACCAGCCGCATCGCCAGATGCATCCCCGCGAGCACCAGCGCGAAGAGCACCGCCGCCACCAGCCACTCCGCCGGGAACGGCAGGCCGCGCAACCGCGGCTTCAGGCCGCGCATCGCCTCGGCGGCGAAGAGCAGGCCGAGCGCGCCCAGCCCCATGGGCCGCGACAGCATGGCGTCCGCGAAGAGGCCGAGCAGCACCAGCGCCCAGATCGGCACCGATCCGGGCACGCGCAGCGTCCAGGCCATGACAAGGCAGAACAAGAGGTCCGGCGGCACCAGCGCCCCGCCCGGCCCCAGCGGGATCATCGCCGCAAGGACCGCGACCAGACCGAAGCCGAAGAGCATCGCGAGGCGCAGCGGCTGCGAGCCGTTCACTGGGCCACCTCCGGCGTTGCCGCCAAGAGCGGGCCGATCATCTCGCCCGGTCCCTCGATCACCTCGGGCGACATGCGCCGCAGCACCCGCACGAAGTCGAGGCGCCGGTAATCGGCCGCCGGCCGCAGCCGCAGCCGCCCGTCGCGGTCCGGCACCACCTGCCCGATGAGGATGTCCGGCGGATAGAGCCCGCCGTCGCCGGTGCTCACCACCCGGTCACCGGGGCTGACTTCGTCGACCTGGGCCACGAACTCCAGCGTCGGCCCCGCGGTGTTGTCGCCGGCCACCAGCACCGGCTGGCCCGAGGGCAGCACCACCGCCGGCACCCGGCTGGAGGCATCGGTCAGGAAGATCACCCGCGCCGAGCGGTCGCCCACCCCGGCGATGCGGCCCACCAGCCCCAGCCCGTCCACCACCGCCGAGCCGTCGTCCACCCCGTCCGCCCCGCCCACGTTCAGCATGGCAGAGCGGCGGAACGGGCTGCCGGCATCGGCCATGACCTCGGCGGTCACATAGGTCATGCGCGGGTTCAGCCGCACGTTGCTCAGCGCCAACAGCCGGGCGTTCTTCTGCTCCAGCTGCAACGCCGCCTCGCGCCAGCCCTGCATCCTTTGCAACTCGCGGCGCAACTCGTCGTTCTGCTCGTAGACCCGGCGATACGCGCGGAACTCGCCGACCATCCGCGCCGTGGCCGCCACCGGCCGCAAGGTCCACTCGAAGCTCGGCACGAACCGGTCCACCAAGCTCACGCGCAACTGCTCCACGCGCGCATTGTCGATGCGCCACAGCAGGAAGATCGCGACGAGAAACACCGCCGCGATGCCGAGGAGCACCCTGCGGATGCTGCCGGTATAGTCGGGATCTGCGCCCTTTCGGTCCGCCACGCTCTCTCACTGCCTCTGGCGGGGGGCCGTCGCGGCCGCCCCTGCCGGACGGATCTGGCGTCCGTCTCAGGTTCCGAATTCTAGCACATGTGCGAGCTGGGATTCAAACTCCAGCGACTTGCCGGTGCCGAGCGCCACGCAGTTCAACGGGTCCTCCGCAACGGTGATGGCGAGCCCGGTCTGCTCGCGCAGCGCGAGATCGAGGTCGCCGAGCAGCGCCCCGCCGCCGGTCAGCATCACGCCGCGGTCCACGATGTCGGCGGCCGAGATCCGGTGGCGTCTGCTCCAGCGCCACCATCACCGATTCCACGATCGTCTGCACCGTCTCGGCCAGCGCCTCGGCGATCTGCGCCTGGGAGATGTCCATCTCCTTCGGCACGCCGTTGAGGAGGTCGCGCCCGCGCACGTCCATCCGCTCGCCCACGCCGTTGTCGGGCATCCGCGCGGTGCCGATCGTCGTCTTGATTCGCTCGGCGGTCGATTCGCCCACCAAGAGGTTGTGCTGCCGGCGCAGGTAGCTGATGATCGCCTCGTCCATCCGGTCGCCGCCGACGCGCACGCTGCGGGCATAGACCACGTCGCCGAGCGACAGGACCGCGACCTCGGTGGTGCCGCCGCCGATGTCCACCACCATGTTGCCGGTTGGCTCGGCGATGGGCATCCCGGCCCCGATCGCCGCCGCGATCGGCTCGGAGATCAGCCCCGCCTTGCGCGCGCCCGCGGCCATCACGCTCTCGCGGATCGCCCGCTTTTCCACCGGCGTCGCACCATGGGGAACACAGACCAGGATCTTCGGCTTCGCCCAGCTTCCGCCGCGATGTACCTTGCGGATGAAGTACTTGATCATCTCCTCGGCAACGTCGAAGTCGGCGATGACGCCCTCGCGCATCGGCCGGATCGCCTGGATCGAGCCGGGCGTGCGGCCGAGCATCTGCTTGGCTTCCTCACCCACGGCCAGGACGCGCTTCTTGCCGTCCTTGATACTGTAGGCGACCACCGAGGGCTCGTTCAGCACGATGCCCTTGCCCTTGACGTAGATCAGCGTGTTGGCCGTGCCGAGGTCTATCGCCATGTCGGAGGAGAAGAGGCCGCCGAATCCGCCAAACATTGCGCTCATGCCCTTTGTCCCAGCCTCAAGATATGCCCAACGAGTCGCGGATTCTCCGCAGCCCACCACAACGTATAGTCCCACCGACCACCGCCGGTAAAGCGCCACGTCGCGGGACCGGGAAAAGTCTACACAACTTATGCGGGAAAATCACGCACCATTTTCGCATTTCAGGCGGCATACCGCAGTGTTGCGGCCGGCCGGGTTAACGCGCCTTCCCCGCCGTATGGAATGCATATGGAATGCATATGGAAAGCGTATGGCCACTAAAACGGTCAGGATTGAAGCGTTAACGCAGCCCCGCGCGCCCTCACTCGGCCTCAGCCGCCCGCAATCCCGCGTCGGACCCCCTCGGCCCAGTCGACATAGGCTGCCGCCCCCGCCGCCCGGAACACCTCCAGCGCGGCATCGATCTCGGCAAGTGCTGCGTCCGGAGGGCCGCCTGTCCGCCGCGCAATCGTTGCCATCGGAAGGGCAAGGTTGGCCCTGGTAATCGCCCATTGGAGGGGCACGCGATGGCGGGTCCGCTCCTCCAGCGCCGCGCGGAAGGCGGCCACCGCCGCCTCCAGCCGCGCCATGCCGGTCTCCCGCTCGCCCAGCGTCGCAAGCGCTGCGCCAAGGTTCACCTGCAGTCCCGCCCATTCGAGCGGCACGCGGTCGCGGGTCTGCTCCGCCAGCGCCGCGCGGTAGGCCTCCACCGCAGCCTCCAGCCGCGCCGTGCCGCTCTCGCGCTCCCCCAGCCTCGCGAGCGCGCTGCCGAGGTTCATCTTGGTAATCGCCCAGTCGAGCGGCACCCGCTCGCGGGTCCGCTCTTCCAGGACCCCGCGGAACGCAGCCACAGCTTCTTCCAGCTGCGCCTTGCCGCCCATCCGCTCCCCCACCCTATGGAGCGCGGTACCGAGGTTGTTCTGGGCCAGCGCCCAGTCGAGCGGCACGCGGTCGCGGGTCCACTCCTCCAGCGCTCCGCGGTAAGCGGCGACCGCCGCCTCCAGCCGCGCCGTGCCACCTTCACGCTCGCCCAACCTCAGGAGTGCGTTGCCGAGGTTCATCTGGGTCATCGCCCAGTCCAGCGGCATCCGGTCGCGAGTCCGCTCCGTTAGCGCCGCTCGGTAGGCATCCACCGCCGCCTCCAGCCGCGCCGTGCCGCTCTCCCGCTCCCCGATCCTCAGAAGCGCGTTGCCGAGGTTCGCCTGGGCCAGCGCCCAGTCGAGCGGCACCCGGTCGCGGGTCAACATCTCCAGCGCGGCGAGGTAGGCTTCCACCGCCGCCTCCAGCCGCGCCGTGCCGCCCTCTCGCTCCCCCAGCGCCCGGAGCGCATTGCCGAGGTTCATCTTGGTAATCGCCCAGTCGAGCGGCACCCGGTCACGGGTCCGCTCCGCCAGCGCGGCTAGGTAGGCCTCCACCGCCGCCTCCAACCGCGCCGTCCCGCTCTCCCGCTGCCCGAGCGTTGCGAGCGCGGTGCCGAGGCTCATCTGGGTTTTCGCCCAGTCGAGCGCCCCACGCTCGCGGTTACGCTCCTCCAGCGCCGCGCGGTAGGCCTCCACCGCCTCGACGAGAGCGGGATTGTCGCCGAACTCCTCGCCCTGGCGATAGAGGGCGTCCGCGGCGCGATCCCGGTAGGCGAACCCGGCGTCCCGGTGCGCGTCGTCGGGCGGCAGCAGTCCGGCGGCGGCGCGGAAATGCGCGGCGGCGTCGCGGTAGCGCAGGCGGGCCAGGGCCAGGTCACCGAGCATTGCCTCGGCCTCGGCGGCGTCGCGCAGGTCGCGCGCTTCGTCGGCGTGCAGGCGCTCGGCGGCCTCGGCGCGGCGCGCGGCGGCCGCCATCCTGAGGTCGCGCTTCTGCTCCAGCAGGGCCTGGGTGCGCGCGTCGTCGCCCGCTTCCATGGCCTCGGCGAGAGTGCGGTCGAGCCCGGCCAGCGCGGCGTCCGGATCGGGGCGCGCCCCGTCTGGCGGGACAACATCTCGCGGCGCTCGGCGACGAGTTCCGCCACCTTGGCCGGAAGCGCCTCAGGCGCCATGTCGTCCGCGTGCTCGCCGAGCGTCGCCAGCACGGCGCGCAGGATGCCCTCGCTGGCGCCGAGGCGCTCGGCGAGGCGGCCGATCTCCGAGCGCTGGGCGGCGTTCATCTCGGCGAGGGGCTGGATCGCCGCGGCGATCAGCGCCGGGAGCTGGTCGGGCTGGATGCCATAATTGACGTCGCGGCCGGCGGCGATGCCGCCGTCGCGGGCGGTGACGGTAGTCGGCCCGGTCACGCCTTCGCGTCGCGAGGCTGGAGCGCGCCGACGATTGCATCTCGGCCGGCACCGACCAGACTGCCGACGGGAATCGGATCGGGCATGGCTTCCCTCTCCCGTTGCCGGGGATGATCCTATCACGATCAGGGCTGCGGGCATACCGCCGGCGTCGGCATGCGTCGCGGCCAGGCGCAGCCATTCATGCTCTGGAAACCAAGAGTTATGTTCCGAATCAGCATCTTGCGAAAAGATCCGCGCTGTTGCACCCCCCCCGAACCCGCCACCGGGCTCGGGGGGGGTCGAGTTCAGGCGCTGGCGGCGGCCGGGGCGGTCTTCAGCCGGCGGACCAGCAGCTTGTTGAGCGCGTTCACATAGGCCCTGGTGGAGGCGACCACGGTGTCGGTGTCGGCCGACTGGCCGCTGACGATCTTGCCGTCCTCCTCCAGCCGTACGCTGACCGTCGCCTGGGCGTCGGTTCCCTCGGTGACCGCGTGCACCTGGTAGAGTGCGAGCCGCGCGTTGTGCGGCACCAGGCTCTTGACCGCGATGAAGCATGCGTCCACCGGCCCGTCGCCGGTGGCGTGCACCTCGTGCTCCACCCCATCGATCACCAGTGTCAGATTCTGCGGTCCTCGGCCCGTCGGTGCCGCAGACCACCCGCAGGTGCTTGACCTGGATGCGGTCGTTGGCGGCGTGAGTGCCGGTGTCCTGCATCAGCGCCACGAGGTCGTCGTCGTAGACCTCCTTCTTGCTGTCGGCGAGTTCCTTGAACCGCACAAAGACATCGTTGAGCTGGTTGTCGCCCAGCGCATAGCCCAGTTCGTGCAGCTTGGAGCGCAGCGCCGCCCGCCCGGAATGCTTGCCCATGACGAGGCTGGTGGCCTGCAGACCCACGTCCTCGGGGCGCATGATCTCGAAGGTCTCGGCGTTCTTCAGCATCCCGTCCTGGTGGATGCCGCTCTCGTGGGCGAAGGCGTTCTTGCCGACGATCGCCTTGTTGAACTGCACCGGGAAGCCGGAGACGGTGGAGACCAGCCGGCTCGCCTGCATGATCTTCGTGGTGTCGATGCGGGTGCGGAAGGGCATGATGTCGTTGCGCACCCGCATCGCCATCACCACCTCCTCCAGCGCCGTGTTGCCCGCCCGCTCGCCGAGGCCGTTGATCGTGCATTCGATCTGCCGGGCCCCCGCCTCGACCGCCGCGAGGCTGTTCGCCGTCGCCATGCCGAGGTCGTTGTGGCAGTGGGTGGCGAAGACCACCGCGTCGGCGCCCGGCACCTCGGCGATCAGCATGGCGATCAGTTCGGCGCTCTCGCGGGGCGCGGTGTAGCCGACGGTGTCGGGGATGTTGATCGTGGTGGCGCCGGCCCTTATCGCGATCTCGATTCCGCGCTTGAGGAAGTCGTGCTCGGTGCGCGTGGCATCCATCGACGACCACTGCACGTCGTCGCAGAGGTTGCGTGCATGGGTCACCATGGCATGGATGCGCTCGGCCATCGCGGTCTGGTCGAGGCTGTGCATCTCGCGGTGCAGCGGCGAGGTGCCGATGAAGGTGTGGATGCGCGGGCGCTTCGCCTGGCGCACCGCCTCCCAGCAGCGGTCAATGTCCTTGAGGTTGGCGCGGGCGAGGCCGCAGACCACCGAATTGCGGGCTATGGCGGCGATGCGGCTGACCGCCTCGAAGTCGCCGTCGGAGGCGATGGGGAAGCCCGCCTCGATGATGTCGACGCCCATCTCGTCGAGCAGCGCGGCGATCTGGAGCTTCTCGTCCAGCGACATGGTGGCGCCGGGCGACTGCTCGCCGTCGCGCAGGGTGGTGTCGAAGATCAGGACGTGGTCCTGAGCGGATTTCGGGTCGGTCATCGGGTTCTTCCTCGGATGTCGGGCTTCTTCGGCGCTGGCGTGCGGCCCCTCTGAGCGCGCGCGCCGGATGCGGCCGCGCTCAGAGGCAGCTAAGAAGAAGCAGGCCGAGCGGCAGCGTCCGGCAAAGTGCCGGCCGCAAATCCGAACCTGTCCGCGCCTCGTACGACATGGGGAGGCATAATATACGACGCCCGCCGAAGATAAAGCGCGAATACGCCGCCCCGCCCCCCCGTCGAGATGGCGCCGGCAGCGGTGGGGAAAGGCCGTCGCCGGGACGTCGCGCAAGATGGCGTTAACGCACTATTAACCACGATTATCCTGTAAAAACAGCATGTTAAAAAATCTCCGCACTGGTTATCCCGTCCGGCCAGTCAGGCGGAGAGCACATATCGCAGCGCCAGGCCGGCCGGCGGGACGGCCAGCGCCGCCGCCAGCCACCACGGCACCGGGAGCCCTGCCCCCGCGAGGAACAGCGACGCCGCGGCGACGGCCACGACCCCGAGGCCCGGCGGCCCGCCGATCATCACCGCGGCGAAGGCGAGGACGAGCGCCACCCAGGGCGCAACCCCTGCCCCCGCCTGCAACCCGGCCCCCGCGATCAGCGCCGCCGCCACCGCCGTCCAGGCGATCAGCGCCCCGCGCGCCCACTCCCCCGGCGCGTCGCCCATCAGCGCCATGGCCGCAAAGCCCCAGGCCGGCACCAGCAGGACCAAAACGGCGATCGGCGACATGAGCTGCATTTTCAACACCTCGGAGCCTGTGCTACGCTCGCGATACCCGATTGCGAGGGGCGGATTTTCAGCAATGACCGAGATTTTCTTCGCCAGCAACCGCGACGTCCTGCGGGAATCCTCCGCCAGGGGCAACGTCTTCGGCTCCCGCTTCAACGCCGACGGGCCGCAGTGTTTCCGGGTGGGCAGCGCCGAGGTGTCGCTGAAGGCCCGCGCCAAGCCCGAGGACGACGAGGCCTGGAAGGTGGGCGCGACGAAGCTCTATTCCGAGACGCTCGACAGCAGCCAGCCCGCCGGCGCCAAGCTCGGCTCCGCGCGGCTCTTCGAGGAGTTGCGCCAGCACCTGCGCCGAGAGGACCGGGACGTCATCGTCTACCTGCACGGCTTCGCGAATTCCTTCGAGAACTCGCTGCAACGCGCTGCGGCACTGGAGGAGCTCTACAACCGGGGCGGTGAGCAGAAGGTGATGGTGCTGCTGTTCTCCTGGCCCTCGAACGGCGAGGTGCAGCCGACCTGGAACTACTTCTCCGACCGCGAGGATGCCGAGGCCTCCGGCCTCGCCATGGGCCGCGCGCTGATGCGGCTGGTCGAGTTCCTCACCGCCATGCGCAAGGAGGACCAGGAGGTGATCCTCGCCGCCCGCCGGGACGGCACGGTGCCCGACCCGGCCGATCTGGTGCAATGCGTGCGGCGGCTGCATCTTCTGGCGCATTCCATGGGCAACTGGGCCTTGCGCCACGCCGTTCACAAGTTCATCGAGCTGAACGGCGGCCGCGTGCCGCGGGTCTTCGACTGCGCCTTCCTGATGGCCGCCGACGAGGACCACGACGCGCTGCAGTTCCCGTTGAAGCTGAAGCCGCTGGATGCGCTCGCCAACCGCATCTTCGTCTATCACGCCGCGAACGACGTAGCGCTGACGATCTCGGACCGCACCAAGGGCAACTCCGCCCGGCTCGGTGCCGACGGGCCGCAGAACTTCGACCTCACCAGCGAGCGGGTCATGGCGCTCGACTGCCGCGACATCAGCAAGACCACCACCGCCCACGGGAGGCACCAGTACTACCGCCTGCGCCCCGAGGCGCTGGCGGACGTGCAGGCGACGCTGGCCGACGAGCCGCAGATCGGCAGGCCGGGCCGGCAGGAGATCCGGCCGGGGCGGAGCTGGCGGCTGCGATCCGCATCCTGATGCGGGCCCGGGGGCAGGTCGCCCCCGGGCGCCGATCCCACGCCACGCTGAAGAAAGGCCGAACATGCCCCTGACCAGGGAAGACCGCGCGACGCTCGAAAGCATCTCGACCGCGACCATCACCACGATCCTGCTCAAGAAGGGCCTGCGCAACGTCTGGATGCGCGGCACCCGCCCGCTGGCGCCGGGCCAGCCGCGCCTGGCCGGGCCCGCGTTCACCCTGCGCTTCGTGCCGGCCCGCGAGGATCTGGCGACACCGGCGTCCTGGGCCTCGCCGACCTCCACGCGGGCGGCGATCGAGGAGATGCCGGAGGGCTGCATCGTCGTCGCCGACGCCATGGGCGTGACCGATGCGGGCATATTCGGCGACATCCTCTGTGCGCGCATGCGAAAGCGTGCGGTCGCGGGTCTGGTGACCGACGGGGTGATGCGGGATCTCGCCGGCGTGCTCGGCACCGGCCTGCCGGTCTGGTGCAACGGCTGTGCTGCGCCGCCCTCGGTCGCCGGGCTCACCTTCGTCGCCTGGCAGCAGCCGGTCGGCTGCGGCGGCGTCGCGGTCTTTCCCGACGACATCGTCGTCGTCGATGACGACGGGGCGGTGCTGATCCCGCAGGACCTGCTGGCGGACGTGCTCGCCGAGGGGCCGGAGCAGGAGCGGATGGAGGCCTGGATCATGGCGGAGGTCGAGGCTGGGGTTCCGCTGCCCGGGCTCTATCCGATGAACGAGGCGACCCGCGCGCGCTATGCGGGCCGCGAGACCGGGTCCTGAAGCCTGCGTCCGCGGATGTCCGCGCGCGGACATCCGGATAAGTAGCTGATATCAAGAAAAATTTTTCGCCCGCTAACCGAGTGGAAACCTTTGTTAGCAAACCTGGCCTTCGCGCCGGGCGGCGCCACAGCATCTTGTGGCGCAGGCCCGGCAGGGCCGGTTTCGCACCAGATGTTGGGTAAGGATTTAGGCACGTCAGTGTTCTGCGTCAGGCGATTGGCCTGGCGCGCGGCCCGGTAGTGTCTCACCATGACCTCCCGGCAGCCTTTGACTATCGCTCGATGCGAGCATACGTCCGCTTCGCGCCACAAGTTGCCGCATCGCCGCGAAGTGAAGGAAGGCGAACCGGGAACCAGCGGCACTCCGACCACTCCCGGTGGCGCCGGCCAGAAAAGCCTCATTTCGACATGCTTCCGTCCGGAAGGACGAAGGCCGGGACCAGCGTCTCGACGCAGGACGTGTCGATCCTCGCCTCAGGGTTCTCCAGGAACGCCACACCGATGTCCCGCGCGCATTGCGAGAAGGCCAGCGCGCCGTGGCCGGTTTCGGGCAAGAACGCGAGCTGACCCTTCGGCAGGGCCGACACGGTCAGCGCTCCCCAGCTCGGTGCGGTCTGCACATCCATCGACCCTTGGAGGACCAGCGTCGGGATCGCCGCGGTCACGGGGTCGTGGAAACCGGGGCGCGGGTGCTGCTCGAAAGCCTCGCACATGTCGAAGAACGTCGTGCCGAGCAACGTTTCGATGGCCCCTGTCAGGCTGGCCGGCCAGTCATACTCCGCTTGCAACTGCAAGCTGACGGCTGCCGCGCCTTCGGGCGAATTGTTGTCCATGTCCTCTTGGCAGGCGAACATCTCAGTCTCGAACTCTGCGAGCAGAAACTGATCCAGCCCGGCGTTGTCTGCGCCGACGCGGGCGAAGACTTCGGCCAGCTGGGCTTCGTCCATCATCCCGATCAGCGTGCCGAGCCGCTGCGCGGTCTCGCCGGCGAAGTGTGGCGCGAGCAAGTCCACCAAGGCTGCCGGCGTCTCCTCGCCAAGACGCAACGCGAGGTAGTCGGCAGCGAAGGCGACACGGCTCGGGCGGTCCGGCAAAGCGCGCGCCGCGGAAGCCAGCGCGGCTTCGAAAGTCTCGACGACACCAAGGCCGAGCCGGTCGGCAGCCCGGTCGGCCTCCAACCGCGTCAGCACGTCCGCGACGCTCGCATCGTTCAGTGCTGCTGCCTGCGCGAGGCGCAGGGCCGTTGCGGCGAAAACCTGAGCATTTGCGTCGAGGTCCGAAAGCCCGGCCAGAACGGACTGCGGCGTCGGGTGGAGCGGCAGGCGCCCTGCCGTGATATCGAGCAAAGTGGCGGCGTTTCGCGCTTCGAGTTCGACGACCATCTTGGGGATATAGCCTGACGACCCCTGCATCTGGTTGCTCCAGCTGTTCTTGGCCGAGAAGATCTCGATCATGCTGTCCCCGGCGACAGGGCCTTCGGGCGTCTGGATCGGATTGGCCTCCAGCTGCGCCTGGACCGCCCAGAAGCGGTTGCGCAGGTCCGGGTAGGCCGCCGCGCATTTCGGATCGGCGGTGCAATAGTCGAAGACGTGCTGGATCGCTTCGGCGAACGGCAGCGCGAGCGTGTCGTAGATCGCGGCACTGACCGGAGCGACGCTGTCGAGGACGACCGACCGCAGGCCCTCGGGCGCCGTGCGCATGACCTCCTGCCCGAGCTTGGTGCCATAGGAGATGCCGTAAATGTTGTAGGTGGGATAGCCCAGCGCCCGCATGACCGCGCGGACGTCCATCGCGTTCTGCTCGGTGTTGATCTTGGAGATGTCGGCGCCCGAAGCCGCGATTTCGTCGAGGCAGGCCCGCGTCATCTCGCGTCGGAGGGCGAGCTTGTCCCCGACGCCGCGCGCGGCGTCGACGACAGCTGCCGGATCTGCGGCCAAGGTGGCATAACAACGCGACTCGGCTGCACCTGACGCGTCGACGCCGCGCTGGTCAAAGGCCACAACGTCGCGCCGCGCGCGCATCTGCTCGAAGAAAGTCGATGTCAGGCTGACCGCGTTGATGATGCCCCCGCCCGGTCCGCCGTGCAGGTGCACCACTGCATCCGGCGCGGGTGCCAGCGACCGCGACTTGAAGACCATCACGGTCAGTTCGATCCGCCGGCCGTCCGGCCTTGCATGGTCCTCGGGCACGTTGACCTTGGCGCAGGCGACCGTCACGTCCTCGATCTCGAAGGGCGCGAGCGGCCGCGGGCATTCGGTCGCGACGACCGGATAGCGCTCATCCGCCCCGCCCGCGGCGACGACGGGGAATAGCGGCTCGGAAGGCGCGGCCGAGGTGAGGGCAAGCACGAAGGCGACGATCTGATCGGGGGTCATGAAGGGCCTGAATTGGGAACACGGATTCGCTTACCCCGCCCGAGCCCCCTCCGCCATCCTGTTTGTGAATGCGCTGTCCCACGTTGCGCAGCTGCTGCCGCCTCCGGAAGCAACCCATGATTTCAGACTGACACGCCAACCCACGGCCCGATGCGGCTTGACCGGGCGCGGCTGGCTGATATCAGTGCCGGTGTTTCGGCGGCCCCGTCGCGGAATGGCCGCGCTCGCCGCGAGAAAGGCTATTCTGCCGTGAACATTTCCGAGCTGCGCGCGCGTCACCCCGACCACTGGCTGAAGGCCGCAGCGCTGCGGGTGCTGGCGATGGATGCCGTGGAACGGGCTAAGTCCGGCCACCCCGGCATGCCCATGGGCATGGCCGACGTGGCGACCGTGCTCTTCGAGCGGCACCTGAAGTTCGACGCAAGCGCGCCCGAATGGCCCGACCGCGACCGGTTCGTACTCTCGGCCGGACATGGCTCGATGCTGCTCTACGGGCTCCTGTACCTGACCGGCTATCCGGAGATGACGCTCGACGAGCTGAAGAATTTCCGCCAGCTCGGCTCGCGAACGGCGGGTCACCCGGAGTACGGCCACGCGCCGGGGATCGAGACGACGACCGGCCCGCTGGGCCAGGGTCTGGCGAATGCCGTCGGCATGGCAATGGCCGAGGAGAGCATGGCGGCGCGGTTCGGGCGCGGCGTGGTCGATCACCACACCTGGGTGATCGCCGGCGACGGCTGCCTGATGGAGGGGATCAGCCACGAGGCGATCGGGCTCGCCGGCAAGCAGAAGCTGCGCAAGCTGATCGTCTTCTGGGACGACAACGGCATCTCGATCGACGGCAAGGTGATCCTGTCCGACGTGACCGACCAGCGGAAGCGCTTCGAGGCCGCCGGCTGGTCGGTGCATGCCTGCGACGCCCACGACCCGGACGACATCGAGCGGGCGATCGTCGAGGCCAAGCAGAGCGAGTGGCCGTCGATGATCGACTGCCGCTCGCATATCGGCTTCGGGGCACCGACGAAGCAGGACACCAAGGCCGCGCACGGCTCGCCGCTGGGAGCGGAGGAGATCGCCGAGGTGCGCGAGATCTACGGCTGGTCGCATCCGCCCTTCGAGATCCCGGAGGCCATCGCTGCGGCCTGGCGCGGGATCGGTGCGCGCGGCGGCGCGGCGCGGGCGGCCTGGGAGGGCCGGCTCGACAAGCTCGCGCGGGCCAAGCGGGCGGAGTTCGAGCGCGTCGTCGCCGGCGATCTGCCGCGGCGGCTTCCGGCGGCGCTGCTGGGCTTCCGCAAGGCGCAGTCCGCCGCCGCGCCGAAGATCGCCACCCGCAGGGCCTCGGAGATGGTGCTGGAGGTGGTCAACGCCGCCGTCCCGGAGACCATCGGCGGCTCGGCGGACCTGACGGGGTCGAACAACACGCTGACCAAGGGGCTCGGGACGTTCAGCCCTGAGGACCGGTCCGGGCGCTATGTCTACTACGGCATCCGCGAGCATGGGATGGCGGCGGCGATGAACGGGCTGGCGGTGCATGGCGGGGTCATCCCCTACGGCGGGACGTTCCTGGTGTTCTCGGACTATGCCCGCGGGGCGATCCGGCTCTCGGCGCTGATGGGGCTGCGGGTCATCTATGTGCTGACCCACGATTCGATAGGCCTTGGCGAGGACGGCCCCACCCACCAGCCCGTCGAGCACCTCGCCATGCTGCGGGCGACGCCGAACCTGAACGTCTTCCGCCCCGCCGACGTGGTCGAGACGGCCGAGGCGTGGGAGCTGGCGCTCGCCAGCCGCAATGCCCCGTCGGTGCTGGCGCTGACCCGCCAGAACCTGCCGACGCTGCGCACCCGCCACGCGCGCCGCAACCTCTCGGCGCAGGGCGCGTATGTGCTGGAGGAGGCGGAGGGACGGCGCCGCGCGATCCTGATCGCCACCGGCTCGGAGGTCGAGATCGCCGTGGCCGCGCGCAAGATCCTGCAGGGCAAGGGCATCGGCACGCGGGTGGTGTCGATGCCGTGCTGGGAGGCGTTCGCGGCGCAGGATGCGAAGTACCGGCGCAGCGTGCTGCCGCCCGGTCCTGTCCGCGTGGCCGTGGAGGCCGCGGCGGGCTTTGGTTGGGAGCGCTGGCTTTGCGGCGAGGGGGGGAGTGCCAGGAAGGCCGCCTTCGTGGGCATGTCGGGCTTTGGCGCCTCCGGGCCCATCGAGGCGCTCTACCCGCACTTCGGCTTAACTGCCGAAGCGGTAGCGGCGAGGGCAGAGAGCCTGCTGTGAGGGGTTGAGGCGCATGGCCTGGAAGACGCTGGACGACATCGACCTCGCGGGCAAGGTTGTGCTCACCCGCGTCGATATCAACGTGCCGGTGGAGGCCGGGCGCGTGACCGACGCGACGCGGATCGAGCGCATCGTGCCCACCGTGAAGGACATTCTCGCAAAGGGGGGGAAGCCGGTGCTGCTGGCGCATTTCGACCGCCCCAAGGGGAAAGTCGTGCCCGAGATGAGCCTGAAGGTGACGCTGCCCGCGCTCGAGGAGGCACTGGGCATGAGGGTCGCCTTCGCCGGGAACTGTATCGGCGAGGCGGCCGCAAGTGCCATCGCGGCGCTGCCGGAGGGCGGCGTGCTGCTGCTGGAGAACACCCGCTTCCACAAGGGGGAGGAGGCGAACGATCCGTCGTTCACCGCCGCGGTTGCTGCCCTTGGCGACGTCTATTGCAACGACGCATTCTCGGCCGCGCACCGGGCGCATGCAACGACCGAGGGTCTGGCGCATCTGCTGCCGGCCTGTGTCGGGCGGCTGATGCAGGCCGAACTCGAGGCGCTGGAGAAGGCGCTGGGCAAGCCTGAACGCCCGGTGGTGGCGGTGGTGGGCGGGGCCAAGGTATCCACCAAGCTCGAGTTGCTCGGCAACCTGATTGGGCGGGTGGATACGCTGGTCATCGGGGGGGGAATGGCGAACACCTTCCTCGCCGCGCAGGGCATCGAGGTGGGCCGTTCGCTCTGCGAGCACGACCTGGCCGGTACGGCGCGCGAGATCATGGCGAAGGCCGAGGCCGCCGGATGCACGATCCTGCTGCCCATCGACGTGGTGGTCGCCCGGGAATTCAAAGCGGGTGCGGCGCATGAGATCGTCCCGGCCACGGCCTGTCCGCCGGACGCGATGATCCTCGACGCCGGCCCCGCCAGCATCGCCCGCATTGCCGCCGCCTTTGAGGAGGCGCGGACCCTGGTCTGGAACGGTCCGCTCGGCGCCTTTGAGGTGCCGCCCTTCAACGCCGCCACCGACGCGGCCGCCCGTCAGGCAGCGCGGCTGACCCGTGCGGGGCGGCTCCTGTCGGTTGCGGGTGGCGGCGACACGGTGGCGGCGCTCAACGCCAGCGGTGCGGCAGAGGCCTTCACCTATGTCTCGACCGCCGGCGGCGCCTTCCTTGAATGGCTGGAGGGAAAGACCTTGCCCGGCGTGGCGGCGCTGGAGGCCACCTGAGCCCGGTCCGGGCAGGTGTTGCACGTTGCAACACTTTCTAGAAGATTGATTTTACAAACAAAAAAATCTGACGTGCGATTGCGGATCATTGCACAACGGGCGCGGCGGCCCGCCCGGACGCGCGCGCACAGCGATCGCGACAGTTGACCGGCTGCGGGCCAGGCGGCAATCTGGCATCTTACCCAACGCGAAAGGCTCGCCATGACTGCCCGGCTGCGCCGCCCGTCGAAGATCGCCATTGCGTGCCGCGTCGCCTTGGTCGCCGCGCTCGCTCTGCCAATGGGAGCCGCGCCTGCGCTCGTTCCGGTGCCCGCCGGGGCGCAGACGCCGCGGACGATCTGGGACCTCTTCACCATCGAGCGCATCACCACGGCGGTCGTCCAGTTCGGCCTCCTGTCCCTGCGCAGCCAGGTCGAGCTCGTCTACGACGGCCTCTCAGTGAACCCCCGCACCCAGGCGGTCACGCTAACCGGGTTCAAGGCTTGGCCTCAGGTAGACTGGCCCGTCGATCGGCCCTGCGAGATCGGCTTCGACCGGCTGGTGGTGCGCGGAACCCCGTTCGACGACCTCGACATCATTCGGCTGAACGTCCAGACCAGCGGCGGGACCGCGACGCTCACCTGCCTTCCGCCCGAGCCGCGCGCCGCCGTCGCGGCGACCGGCATCACCGAGGTGAAGCTCGCGCGGCTTACCCTCGGGCTCGACTACCGCGTCTCCAGTTCCGCGGCGACGCTGCGCCTGCATTCCGTGGCCGATGGGCTGGCCGCGCTCAGCCTCGACGCGGATTTCGAGTACTTGTGGTTCGATGCCCGGCAGGACATCGACGATCCCCGCCCCGTGGCGCTCCTGCGGTCGGCGCGGCTGGAGTTCGAGAACCTGGGCGTATGGGAGGGGGTCCGCGGGATGCTGCCGCCGCCGGCCACCGACCGCGCGGCCGCGTCGGCGATGATCCACCGCTTCCTGTCAGAAGAGTTGCAGGTTACCGCCGGCAGCCGCCCCTCGCCCATGCGCAAGACGCTGGCCGCCTCGGCGAGCGAGGCTTGGACCGCCTTTCTCGCCAATCCCGACCGGCTGGTACTAGAGACGGGATTCGATCCGGATGATCCGGCGTGGCTCGACCTGATGCGCTGGGAGAGCGGCCCCGACGTCATCCTCGACGACCTGCAGCCGCGCGTGGCGCCGCTGCCCTCCTCCACCCGCGTGATCCTTCCCTCTGCACTCGTGTCGCGCGCGCTTGCGACGCCCGACCAGCTCAGCGAGGCGGAGCGGATCAGGGTCGGCACCGCCTTCGCCACCGGCGTCGGCGCACCGCGCGACCTTGCCTCGGCCCGCGCGCTGCTCGATCCCGCGGTCGAGGCCGGAAGCGATACCGCCGCACTTGTGCTGGCGCGGGCGCTGGCGGCGCGCGAGCCGGAGAGCGCCTATCGCCTGGCCCTGCAGGCGGCCGCCGGTGGTGCGCCCGGCGCGGCGGGCCTGCTCGACCGCGTCGAGGGCGCGCTGCCCTTCGCCCGGGTGCTGGCGCTGCAGGACGAGCTGGCCCCGGGCAATGACATCCCCGCCAACGCCCTCGCGCGGCTCTCCCGCATCCGCGAGGAGGCGGCGATGCGGCTGACCGGCAACGGCAGGTCGCGCTCCTATGCCACGGCCGCCTTCTTCGCATTGATCGGCGCGGCGGCAGCCGACAGCGAGTCCGAAGGGATCCTCGAGGAGATCGACGAGATGATGCGCGCCGCGGGACCGGATGCCGTGGCGCTGTGGCGCGTGCAGGAGGCGGCGGCGGCGGATCGGGCGCGCGCCACCTGGATCGAGCTCGACCTTCCCGCCACCCTCGGCGCCGCCAACTGAACGCCCTGCCGGCGCGCAATCGGACCATGGTGACTTGATGCCGGCGCGCCGGATCACTAGTCCATGGACAAGGCGAACCTGGGAGGAAGAGCGATGCGAGCCAGCCGGACAGTGCAGGCGATCCTGAGGAACTACGAGGGGGAGACCCCCGGCGTGAAGGGCAATCTCTGCCGCATGCTGATGAACGGCCGGCTCGGCGGAACCGGAAAGATGATCATCCTGCCGGTGGACCAGGGCTTCGAGCACGGCCCCGCCCGCAGCTTCGCCCCCAACCCGGCCGCCTACGACCCGCACTATCACTACCAGCTTGCCATCGACGCCGGGCTGAACGCCTATGCAGCCCCCCTCGGCATGCTGGAGGCCGGCGCCGACACCTTTGCCGGACAGATCCCGACCATTCTCAAGGCCAATTCCGCAAACTCGCTGATCCCCGCGACCGCCGGCAAGGACCAGGCGATCACCGCCTCGGTTGACGACGCGCTGCGGCTCGGATGTGCCGCGATCGGCTTCACCATCTACCCGGGCTCGGCCTGCGGGCTGGAGATGTTCGAGGAGATTTCGGCGATCCGCGAGGAGGCCGCGCGCAAGGGCGTCGCCACGGTCATCTGGTCGTATCCGCGCGGCGAGGCGCTGTCAAAGGACGGCGAGACCGCCATCGACATCGCCGCCTATGCCGCGCAGATCGCCGCCCTTCTCGGGGCGCACGTCATCAAGATCAAGCTCTCGACCGATCATCTCGAGCTTGGCGAGGCGAAGAAGGTCTACGAGAAGCAGGGCATCGACATCGCCACCCAAGCCGCCCGCGTCCGCCATTGCGTCCAGTCGGCGTTCAACGGCCGCCGCATCATGGTGTTCTCCGGGGGGGCCGCTAAGAGTGCGGACGACGTCTACGACGACGCGCGCGCAATCCGCGACGGCGGCGGTAACGGCTCGATCATCGGGCGAAACTCGTTCCAGCGCTCCCGCGAGGATGCGCTTGCCATGCTCGACAGGCTGGTGGCGATCTACAAGGGCCGCGATTGAGGCGCCGATTCCCGAATCGTTCGCGAATTGTTCCAGAATCGGGGGATTCCATTGTCCCCAGAAATCCGCCATACTGCGCGTGACGGTAACCGACGCGCGCAGGTTTCTGAAATGTATCCCGAATCCGAGACCGGACGTAGCAGCTTCGCCAGCGCGATCTTTGCGGCCGTGCTCATCATGATGATGGGCTACCTGACCTTCGCAGCCCTGCAGGGCGAGCACGGGCTGTTCCGGCTCTTCCAGATCCAGGCGCAGGAAGCACGGCTCAAGGCCGAACTCGCCTCGCTCAAGGCCGAGCGCGCGCTCGCCGCCAACAAGACCCGCGGCCTCTCCGAGGGGAGCCTCGACCTGGACCTGCTCGACGAACAGGCCCGCAAGGTCCTCGGCCTCGCCCGCGCGGACGAGATCCTCATCCGCTAGCAGTTGGAACGGCAGCTTTCCGGCGCACGACGGATCCGGGCAAGCCACGTCCGCGGACGAGCTGATCCAATTCTACGGCGAGATGCTGCTGATCCGCCGCTTCGAGGAAATGGTGGGCCAGCTCTACGGCATGGGGCTGATCGGCGGCTTCTGCCACCTCTACATCGGCCAGGAGGCGGTGGTGGTGGGGCTGGAGGCGGTGACAAAGCAGCGCGACCAGCGCGTCTCCTCCTACCGCGACCACGGCCACATGCTCGCCTGCGGCATGGACCCGAAGGGGGTGGTGGCCGAGCTCACCGGGCGCGCGGGGGGCTATTCCCGCGGCAGGGGCGGCTCGATGCACATGTTCTCGCGGGAGAAGGACTTCTACGGCGGCCAGGGCATCGTGGGCGCCCAGGTGCCGATAGGCGCCGGCCTCGCCTTCGCGAACCGCTACCGCGGCAACGACAACGTCGCCTTCGCCTATTCCGCGATGGCGCGGCCAACCAGGGCCAGGTCTACGAGACCTTCAACATGGCCTCGCTTTGGAAGCTGCCCTGATCTTCGTGATCGAGAACAACCAGTACGTGATGGGAACCTCGATGAAGCGCGGCTCGTCCACGCCCGCGCTCTACACCCGCGGCCAGGTCTTCGGCATCCCCGGCGAGGCGGTGGACGGTATGGACGTGCTGGCGGTCCGCGACGCGGGCGCCAAGGCCGTCGCCCATGCCCGCGCCGGCAAGGGTCCCTACATCCTCGAGGTGAACACCTGCCGCTACCGCGGCCATTCGATGTCCGACCCGGCGCGCTACCGGACCCGTGAGGAGGTGCAGAAGGTCCGCGAGGAACGCGATCCCATCGACCACGTCCGCAACCGGCTGCTCACGGGCAAGCTCGCCACCGAGGACGAGCTCAACACGATCGACAAGGAGATCAGGGCCCTCGTGAACGACGCCGCGCAGTTCGCGCAGGAGAGCCCGGAGCCGGACGAGGCCGAGCTCTGGACCGACGTATACGCCTGAAGGGGGGAGGGGACGATGGCGACCGGGATCCTGATGCCAGCGCTCTCGCCGACCATGGAGGAGGGTACGCTCGCGCGCTGGCTGGTCCGCGAGGGCGACCCCGTCACCGCCGGCCAGGTGATCGCCGAGATCGAGACCGACAAGGCCACCATGGAGTTCGAGGCCGTGGACGAGGGTGTGCTCGGCCGCATCCTGATCGGCGAAGGCACCTCCGGCGTGAAGGTGAACACGCCGATCGCGATGCTGGTCGAGGAAGGCGAGGATGCGCCGCGGCCACCCCGACGCGTGCCGCCGCGACCGTGGCGGAGCCGGTGGAGGCCCCGGCCGTGGCCATGCCCTCGCAGCCGCCCGCCTTGCCCGAGCCGCGCCCCGGGCCCGAGGTGGCCGCCGGCACACGGCTTCGCAGCCAGACGGTGCGCGAGGCGCTGCGCGACGCGATGGCCGAGGAGATGCGCCGCGACGGCGACGTCTTCCTGATGGGCGAGGAGGTCGGCGAGTACCAGGGTGCCTACAAGATCAGCCAGGGGCTTCTGGACGAATTCGGCCCCAGGCGGGTGATCGACACACCGATCACCGAGCAGGGCTTCACCGGCCTCGCCATCGGCGCCGCCTTCGCGGGCCTGCGCCCCATCGTCGAGTTCATGACCTTCAATTTCGCCCTGCAGGCGATGGACCAGATCATCAACTCCGCCGCCAAGACCCGCTACATGTCCGGCGGCCAGATGGGCTGCCCCATCGTGTTCCGCGGCCCCAACGGTGCGGCCGCCCGCGTCGCCGCCCAGCACAGCCAGGACTTCTCCGCCCTCTACGCCCAGATCCCCGGCCTCAAGGTGGTGGCGCCCTACACCGCCGCCGACGCCAAGGGCCTGCTGAAATCCGCGATCCGCGACCCCAGCCCGGTGGTCTTCCTGGAGAACGAAATCCTTTACGGCCGCAGTTTCGAGGTTCCCGACCTCGACGACTTCACCGTCCCGATCGGCAAGTCATCAACATCCTGATGCCCGCGCTCTCGCCCACCATGGAAGAGGGCAAGCTAGCGAAATGGCTGTTCCGCAAGGGCGAGGCGGTCACCGCCGGCGCCGTCCTCGCCGAGATCGAGACCGACTAGGCGACGATGGAGTTCGAAGCCGTCGACGATGGCATGATGGGAAGGATCGTGGTCCCCGAAGGAACCGACGGCGTCAAGGTCAACGACCTGATCGCCGTGTTCCTCCAAGAGGGCGAGCAACCCTCCGACATCGCCGACGCGCCGCCGGCGGCCGACGTGGCGCCAGCACCGCGCCACGAAGGCCGTGCCTGCCGCCCTTGCCGTAGGCGCCGGCACCCGCCGCCCCGTGGTCGATGCCGAAGGCCACATCGTCGCCGCCACGTTGATGTCCCTGACCCTCTCGGTGGATCACCGCGTGATCGACGGCGCGCTCGGCGCCGTCTTCTTCGAAGCCCTCAAGACCAACCTCGAGAACCCCGCCGGAATGCTCGCCTGAGCGGCGTCAGCCCGCGTCGTCGAACCGCTGGTCCATGGTCTTCGCCGGCTCCGCGCATCCGGCCTCGCCGACGATGCGCGCCGGCACCCCCGCCACGGTCTTGCACGGCGGCACGTCCTGCAGCACCACCGACCCCGCCGCCACCCGGCTGCAATGGCCCACCGTGATGTTGCCGAGGATCGCGGCGCCCGCGCCGATCATCACCCCGTCGTGGATCTTCGGATGCCGGTCGCCGTCCGCCTTGCCGGTGCCGCCCAGCGTCACCGAATGCAGCATCGAGACGTTGTCGCCAACCACCGCCGTCTCGCCGATCACGATGGAATGGGCGTGGTCGATCATGATCCCCTGCCCCATCCGCGCGCCGGGATGAATGTCGACCCCGAAGACCTCCGAGGTGCGCATCTGCAGGAAATACGCCATGTCCCGCCGCCCATGCGTCCAAAGCCAGTGCGCGATGCGGAAGCTCTGCACCGCCTGGTAGCCCTTGAAGAACAGGAGCGGCTGGAGGTAGCGGTGGCACGCCGGATCGCGGTCGAAGACCGCCAGGATATCCGCCCGCGCCGCCGCGACGATCTCCGGGTCGGCCGCATAGGTCTCCTCGGCCAACTCGCGCAGGATCAGGTCGCTCATCTCAGGTGACGCCAGCTTCTGCGCCAGCCGATAGCTCAGCGCCCGCTCGAAGCTCGCATGATGCAGCACGCCGGTATGTGCGAGGCTCGCCATCAGCGGCTCGTCATGGGCCATCTGCTCCGCCTCGCGGCGGATCACCGACCAGACCCGGTCCAGGCTGGTGACGGCGGCTTGTGTCTGTGCCATGGCAAAACTCCCCACGCATTTGCGCTCGCGTGGAAAATCGTCTCACCAGGCCGGGAAATCAACCCGCTAATTCGTCGGGGGTTCAAACCGCCTGCGGCGGCTCCAGCTCCACCAGATGCAGCGCCAGCCGCACCGTGCCAGCCGCAAAGGCCCCGCCCTCGGCGGTCAGAAGCAAAGGCGTGTCGGCATAATAGGTCACCGGCGCCCCGCTCAGCCCGCGCAGATACGAATTCAGCGCCACGCCCAGCCCCGAGCCATAGCGGTTGTCCGACCCCGCCACGCCCGACCCGCCAGCCGCTCAGCCCGCCGGTCAGCGCTCCGATCACGCGCCCGCTGACCCCGATCACCTGCGCCCCCGAAGGGATCGGCACGCTGGTCTCATTGCTCGCACCGGGCACGACCGCATGGTCGAACTCGACCACCCTCAGCCGCGTGCCCGCCCCTCCCGGCGAGACGGCGAAGGCATCCGCCACCCACCCCGCGCCATAGCAGGTCCGATAGCCCTCGGCAGCCACGTCCCAGGCCCGCCAGCCGGCATGCGGCACCACGTAGACCCAGCCACCGTTGCTGCGCACCGCCACCTTGCCCGCGTGGCCGCTCCAGTCCCCGCCGGCATCGGCCGGCACCAGATACGCTGAACCCTCGGGCGCCACGGCAGGCGGAGATGCGACCTCCGCCGACACCACGCGCAACTGCGCCACGGCGTCGAGCCGCGCGAGCGCCTCGTTCACCGTGACATGCTTCTGCGCCTGCGCGGGCAGCACCAGCGGCAGATCGAGCTGAGCGGTTCTAGCCATCGACGGAAATCCTCTCATAAGGCCCCGGACCGAAACGGTCGGACACCTGTGCAACCTCGAAGATCAGCGGACCGGCCGCCCCGTCCGCCACCTGATCGGCGGCGGAATAACTGGCCCGCGGCTCACGCGGCCACAGCTCGCGCAGCACCGCCCCGCCGGCGAGCACGCGCAGATGATAAAGCTCGCTCGCCTCGCCCATCGGCACGTCCGCGCCCTGCCAGCTGTCCCCGTCCACCCGCGTCCGCCGCACCCAGCCGAGCGCCACGTCGCCCGAGGCCAGCCGCGCGGCCGCGAAATGCCCCGGCCGGTACGGCCTGAGCCCCACGCCGTCGAACGCCTCGACGTGATGCCCGAAGCTCGGATCGTCGTAGGACCGCGCCGCCGGCCCGAAGCGGAAATGCCGGGCCAGCCCCCGCGCCGAGGACGGCAGATCGAGCTGGACCGGCGCTCCGTCCAGCAACACGAAGTCCGTACCCTCGGGCCAGACCTCGGGCACCACCGCGTCGGTCCCGGCCTGCCCGCGCAGCAGCGGCCCGAGCCGGTACTCGCCCGGCCCCACCAGATCGGCGCGCTCGAACTGGATGACCTCCCAGTCGCCCGCGCCCCCGAACCGCAGCGCCGCCGCATTGGCGCCGTTCAGCACGTCCTCCCGGCTCCGGCTCTGCAAGGCGCCCGACCCGATGCGCACCCGCACCGAGCCGTTCATCCACAAGACCCGCCTGCCCGGCCGCCAGCGGCTCCAGCGTCTCGCCCATCACCGCCGGCCGCCCGACCTCGGTGTTGAACGCATAGCCGTAGTCCTCGCTCGCCGCATAGACCGCCACCGACCCCGGCCATGGCTGCCCGGCCACCGCCACGTGCGGTGCATGCGGCACCTCGTCCCCGCTCAACAGCGGCAGGTCCAGGAACTCCGCATGCACCGGCACCGGCGCCTCGATCACCGGAACCTGCGGCAGCACCTCGCGATAGGCCGGCGCCACGTAGAGGCCCGGCTCGATCCGCACGCCCTCGATGCCGCGGTGCCCGAGGTCCTCGATCTTGTCCACGCGCACCAGATCCGCGTGATCCCCGGAGGTGACAGCGATCGACGTCGCCCGGAGCGATCGCCAGCCGCGAGGGCGGCAGCGCCAGCGCCATCGTCTCGCGCGCCACGCGGCCCTCGGCCAGCCAGCGCTCGACGATCCCCCGCGCCGTCGCCTCCGACATGACGATCGGCAGGCTCGACTGCGCGGCATGGGTCTCGGCCTCCTCGGGCGACACCGCCGCCACGGCCCCGACCGCATAGTCGGCATCCGCCCGAGCGAACTCCAGTCCAACCCGTCCCGGCGCGTCGAGCAGCGGCGCGCGGCTCCGCCGCAGCACCCCGTCGCTGCCGGCCAGCACACAGTCGTCCGCGCCGATCTCTGCCACCACCGGCCCGCCGCGGCTGTGAAAGGCGAGAACCTCGCCCTCCGCGCGGCTGTCGAAGGCATGGGCGAGCATCAGCGGTTGCAGGCTCTGCCGCCCCGTCTCCACGGCGCTGATCGTGTAGCCGACGACCGACCCGTGCAGCTTGGCCACGTCGATCCCGGCCAATCCGCCGCGCCGGCTGATCTCGGCCACCACCTCCGCCAGCGCCGCGAGGCTCGCGCGCCCGTTCAGCCAGTGCCCGCGCTCGTAATTCTCTCCGTCGACCCAGGTCGTCAGCCGCACCGGAAAGTCTGGCCAGGGTCGCGCATCCCAGGCCCAGACGAAGGCGCGGGCCATATCGACCATCCGGCCGCCATAGACCGGCGAGACCGGATTGTTCGCCGGGTCGTTCCAGTGCCCAGTACATCGCCTGCAGGTAGCGATACTGGATGAAATCGTCCCGCCGCCCGTTTGAAAAATAGGGGAAAAAGCTCTCCGATGACTTGGGATCATGGAAGACGTTCGGCTGGTTCGTCCCCTTGTCCACCGCCGGGCACCCCAGTTCGGTGAACCAGATCGGCTTCGAGCGCGGCAGCCATGCCGTCGCGCCGCCCGCCTTCACCCCGCCGATCCGGTTCATGATGCGGGTTCGACCACCAGGACGCGATATCCTTGTAGCGATGGACCCAGTCCTCGCCATAGGCGCCATCGGTGATCGGCGTCCGCGACCTGCGCCTCGCGCCCGGCGGCATCCGGCATAGTACCAGTCGAACCCCTCGCCGCCCGCGATATTGCCGGCCAGATAGCCGAGGTCATAGATCGACCCGGCGGCGGCATCCGCATGCTCCGCCCCGTCGCGCCAGTCCGAAAGCGGCATGTAGTTGTCGATGCCGACGAAATCGATGTCGGCATCCGCCCAGAGCGGATCGAGATGATAGAGCACGTCGCCCGACCCGTCCGCCGGCTGGTGTCCGAAATACTCCGACCAGTCCGCCGCATAGCCGATCTTCGTGCCCGGCCCCAGCACCTCCCGCACCTCCGCGGCCAGTGCCTGCAACTCGCGCACCGCCGGATAGCTGGCCGCCCCGTCCGCGCACCTGCGTCAGCGACCGCATCTCCGAGCCGATGCAGAAGGCATCCACGCCCCCCGCCAGCGCGCACAGATGCGCATAGTGCAGGATGAACCGCCGATAGCGACCACTCGCTGCGGCCCGTGATACCCCACCGTATGCCCCGAGGATCGAAATCCCCCGCGCTCGCGTCCCGAAGAACGCCGCCACCTCCGACGCCGCCGCCGCGGTCTTGTCCGCCGACCCCGGCCGCCCGGGCGCCACGTCCAGCGTGATCCGCCCCCGCCACGGCACCGGCGGCTGGTCCGCCGCACCCGTCCACGGATCGGCCAGCCCGTTGTCCGCCAGGATGTCCATCAGGATGAACGGATAGAACATCACCGCCTGCCCGCGGTCGCGCATCTCCTGGATCGCCTGGATCACGGTCGCGATCCGCCGGCGTGCCGCCGAACATCGGCCGGCCGTCCAGCCGGCTCACGACCACCGCGTTGTCGCGCACCCGCCCCGAGACCCGCCAGGCGATCTCCTCGCCGTCCTCCCCGTTCTGCTCGACTTTTGGCTGCAACAGGCAACGCCCGCAGCGCAGGTCGTCGCCGAACCAGCTCACCACCAGCGACACCGCACGGCTCGCCGGCAGCTCCGCCTCCAGCTGGTCGAGCGAGACCACCAGGTCCGGCAAGCCGCGATCGTTGTGGATGTTGAGGATGACCGAATTGCCCTTGCCGCGCTTGAAGCGCACCTTCTCGGTCGCCAGCGAATACTCGCCCGTCCCCGGCACCAGCGCGACGCCCCGCACGTCGAGTGCGGGCGACCGCGCCACGCCCGCCCCCGGCTCCGCCCGCCGGAAAACCTCGAAATTGAACTGCGGGATCCGGTTGCCGTAGGGCGCCAGCTCCAGGTCCTCGATCACCACATAGGCCGTCCCGCGATAGGCCGGTGCGGCATCCGCCCCCTCGATCGCCGCGATCAGCGGATCGGGCAGCTGGCCCTCGTCGCCCCGATGCAGCCGGAACGTCACCCCCTTCTGGTCGAGCACCTGCCCGTCCGCCCAGATCCGCCCCACCCGCAGCACCTCGCCCTCGCAGAGGGCGACGGCGACGCTCACCGAATAGCTGTACTGCTCGACCTTCTGCCCGCCCCCGCCGCCACCCTTGCCGCCGACGCTCTCGGTGCTGACCCGCTCCAGGAACCGACTCGACCAGATCAGCTGGCCCGCCACCCGCACCCGCCCGAACACCCGCGGCAGCGCCGCGCCCTCGCTCGAGCCCATGACCCGGAACCGGTCGACCTTGCCGGCCTCCACCGTCTCCGACCCCAGCCCCATCAGCCGCTGGTCGATGATCGAGCCCACCGTGGCCCCGACCGCCTTGCCGAGCACCGCCATCGAAAGCCCCGCGACGGTGCCGCCCATGCCGCCGCCAAGCGCCGCCCCCGCCGCTGCCAACAGAAGCGTTGCCATCAGTCGTTCCTTTCCGGAAAGCGGAACACCGCCGCGACGCGCCGCGCCCAGGCCGGCGTCAGCGGCAACTCCACCACCCCATGCCCGGAATAGGCATGGATGAACGTCTCGAACCCCTCGGGGGCACGCGCCAGGATGCCCACGTGCTTGGCGACGCTCCCGTCGCGCATCCGCAGCACCAGCGCGTCGCCGGGCCGCCGTGCGCCCCAGGCCACGCGCAGCATGTGCCGCCCCGCCCCGGCCAGCAGGTCCTCCGACCGCGTCGGCTCGGACCAGTCGGGCGTATAGGCCGGCACCGCCTCGGGCTCGGCCCCCAAGCAGCTCCCGCCAGACCCCGCGCAGCAGGCCGAGGCAATCCGTCCCCGCGCCCCGGCAACTCGCCTGATGCCGGTACGGCGTCCCGATCCAGGTCCGCGCAAGCTCAACGATCTCCTCACCTCGGTCAGCCATTGCGCAGGCTCCGGCCGGTGTTCCCCTGGCCCCGCCGCGGATAGGCCGTCACCCAGTCCTCGCCGGGGATGTGCGGAAACCCGCGGAAGTTCATGAAGTTGACGAACTTCGCCCGGCAGCTCTCCGCCCGCTTGTCGCAGCCGGAAACCAGCCTGAACCGATCGCCCGCCTGCAGGCCCGCCGGCGGCTCCTGCCACAACTCGACCTCCCGGCCACCACCGGACAGCACGCGATCCGCCTTCACGCTCTGCGACGTCCCGGCATTGCGCCCGTCGATCCAGACGACGCGCCCATGCACGAACCACTCCGCGGCATAGGCCGTGAGATCGCCCTCGACCCCGAGCACCGCGCCCGACGACCCGGCAGCCGCCACCGCCTCGACCGAAAACTCCGGCGCGCTGGTGTCGACCCCGCACTTGGCATCCCCGAGCACCCGGTCGCAGGTCCGCATGATCGACCGCCCCACCGGCACGTTCAGCGTATCGGCCAGCCCGCGCAGCTCGACCTCGAAGGCCCCGTCCGACCGCCGGAATCTCGCCGAACTCGCCGGCGAACAGCACCACCCGCAGGTCGGGCCGCGCCCAGTCCACCAGCCACTGCACCACGCCCGCGCGATCGAACCGCCCCTCGCGGATATCCGCCTCCGAGATCGCCGCCGAGCTGAGCGCGCCCACCGCCTGGCCGTTGTCCACGGCGAGTCCGGTGCCCGCCTGCAACGCCCCCGCGTCGAGCCCGCTCGCGGCGCGAAACACCACGCCGCCGAACGCCACATCCTCGTCGTGATCGGTGAACCCGTAGACCTCTCCATCGCGCCGCTCCACGCGCCAGCACCGGCAGTGGCTCGTCGCCCCCCCGTCCAGCCGCGCCTGCAATTCCGAAGGAATGTCGCGCATCAGACGCGCACCTCCACCACCGGCACCACCGGGATCTCGCCGGCGGTGAACCCCGCCAGCGAGGTCGCGATCCGGTCGGTATCGAACCGCACCGGCACGTCGAACTCGAACCCTGCCGTGACCCGCAAGCCCGTGGCGGGTGCCGTCCCCAAAGTCACCACCCCGGTCTCATGGTTCACGGAGAACGCACCATTCCCCAGCGGCGCACCGCCCACGGCCACCGTGACCGTTCCCTCGACCGGCTTCGTCACCGGCCGCTGATACACCTGCGCCCCCGAGGCATAGGACTTCACCAGCTGGAACTGCACCGCAGCCCCGTCCCCGAACCCCAGCTCCTGGTCCAGCGCCGAAGGCACCCCCGACGGCGCGCAGGACGCAAAATCAGTCCAGTCCTTCCAGCGAAACCCGAACATCTGCCCCTGCCGCGCCTCGAAGAACGCCGTCACCGCCGCCAGATCATCCAGCGACCGCACCCCCAGGCCAGCGTCATAGCGCCGCCGCGAATGCTTCCACGGCGTGTTGCGCTCTTCGAAGCCGTTGCTCAGCGTGACGATCTCCGTCCGCCGCTCCGGCCCGCCGCTGGAGCCGAGGCTCACCGCCACCGGGAACCGCACCTCGTGGAAATTCATGTCGTCTTCCTCCCGGGACTACGCGCGACGGCGCCTTCGCGCCGGATTGGGTGGGGGCAGCGCCACTTGAAACCCCACGGAGACCGGCGCTGCCCCCCGAAGGGCGGGAGGCTGCCCGGCCTCCCGCCCCCGTCCTTGAATGCCCGCGTCAGAGGTTCCGCCGCCCCGCGCGATCGCCCGGTTCATGTCCGCCGCGATCTGGCTCTGCGACTTGCGGAACCCCGCGGCATCCGGCGTCGAGATGTTCATCGTCACGTTCACCGCCCCGCCGCCGCCCTCGCCGCGGATGCCGAGCCGCCCGTCGGCACCGCGCGCCAGCGGCAGGATCGCCTCAGGCCCCGCCTCGCCCATCAGCCCCACGCCGCCCCGCATCGGGAAATGCGTCGGCCCGTCGACCACGCCGCCGCGGGCAAACGCCGCGACCCGCCCGCCCGACACCACGCCGCCATTCGCAAACGGCAAGAGCCCGCCCAGCGCCGACCCGATCGCGTTCTGCACCGGCTTCAGCGCCTGGTTCAGCACCGAACCCGCGACGTTCCGCCCGACGCCCGCCAGCGTATCTGACAGGCGCTTGCCGTCGAAGATCATCCCTTCGAAGGCCTGCCGCACCGACGAGGAGATCGACCGCGACATCCCCGTGGCCTCGCGGCCCGCGTCCTTCAAACTGCCCTGCATGCCGTCGAGTTCGCGGCGGAAGCTGCCGGTGACCCCCTCCAGCCCCGCGATGGTGCCCTCGAGCCCCGCAAGCTGCGCATCCAGCCGGCCGAGGTCGGCCTCATAATCAGCCATGGTCACTCCCTTGCGCCTTGCCGTCGGGAAACCGCGCCAGCAGCGCGTCGAGCCCGTCACGACCCATCGCGCCGCCCGCCTCGCCGATCCCGGCCATCAGCATGAATTCCGCCGGTGTCAGGTCCCAGAACACCGCCGGCGTCAGCCCCATCCGCCCCAGCCCGACCTGCATCAGCCGCGCCCAGGCGATGCGCTTCATGGGCCTGCCTCCTCGTCCGGCACCGTGAACGTCACCTTCAGCAGCCTTGCCGCCGCCTGCGCCGCCGCCAGCGGCCCGCCGTCGACCCGGCAGGCCAGGAACTCCGCCTCGCCGATCCGCCAGCCGCCGCCGCCGAGGCCCGCCACCAGCAGGCTCACCAGGTCCGAAACCCGGAACCCGCCGGTCTCGAACCGCCCGATCATCTCGACCAGCGACTCGCTCTCCAGCCGCGCCTCCAGCTCCGCCAGCGCCCCCAGCGTCAGCCGCATGACCCGCGGCTCGCCGTCCACCGACAGCACCACCTCCCCGCGATACGGGTTGGCCATCAGATCGCCGTGAAACTGAGCGCGCCCGCCGATGCCAGCGCCAGCTCGTAGACCGCCTCGCCGTCGTGGCTGCCGGAGTACTCGATCGAGGTGATCTGGAACGGCCCCTCGATCACGCCGAAATCCGGCACGATCACCTGGAAGCCCGGGATCTCCCCGGCAAAGAAGATCTCCCGCGCCCGCGCATCGCTCGCCTCGTCGCGAAAGACGCCCGACCCCAGATCGCCGCCGACCGCACGCCCGCACCCGCCAGCAGCTCCGCGCCAGCGCCCGGCACTGCCGATGTTGGTCACGTCGACCGACTGCGCGTTGAAGGTGATCCGCGTCGCGCGCAGACCCGCCACCGTCTGGAAATCGCCGCCGCCGCTCATGTCGAGCTTGACGAGCAGGTCCTTGCCTTTCTGGGCCGCCATGGTGTCCTCCTCCGAGGATGAATGCTTCTAAACTTCGTCAACGACGGCGCGAAACCGCAGGGAAATCCGCCGCTTTTCCGGCGCCGGCCCCCGCTCGGCCTTCGCCCGCAGGAACCGCAGCGCCACCAGGACGCCCGCGTCCAGCCCCAGCGGCGCGTCGATCAGCGCCGCACAGATCGCCGAGGCGATGCGCTTGGCGCGCTCGAACCCGTCGCGGTTCGAATGCACCGTCACGTCGAAATCGTGGATCGCCCCGTCGCTGGTCTTGGTGCCGAAGGGCCGCACCTCCTCTTCGCCCAGCGTCACGTAATCGGCGGGCATCGCGTCGGCCGGCAGCTCCGGCGGCGCGTCATGCACCGCCCCGCCCACAAGCGCTGTCACCTCGCCATCCGCCGCCAACCGCTCGTAGACGGCCCGCTGCAACCCCAGCGCAAATGCGGCACTCATGCGACCAGCCCCTCTTCGGCAATGATCTCCAGGTACCGCCCGCCGGCGTCGAGCTCGGCGACGGTGAGGATGTCGAAGACCCGCACCCCCTCCCGCAGCCGCTGCTCCGCCCTCGGCCGCGAGGCGGACCCGAACGGCGCCCCGCGCACCACGATCCGGTAGCGCACCCGCGGCCGCGCCACCGCGGCGAGGAAATCCTCGCGCCCGGTCCGCGCCCGCACCTCGGCCCAGATCAGCCCCTGCGCCACCCAGGTGACCTCAAAGCCCCCGGCCCCGTCCGACACCCTCTCGCGCGCCTCCAGCACCAGGGGCCGCGTCAGCTTCGGCGCGGCACTCACGCCCAGCCCCCGCCGATCCGCGTCGCGCGGTAGGCCTCGATCAGCGCCAGCACCCCGAAGGGTATCGACCCGTTGCCCGACCCCGCCTCCGAGCGGTTCTCGTAGAAATGCGCCGCCAGCAGCATCACCGCCTGCTGCAGGTCCGGTGGCACGTCCTCCCAGGCATCCCCGAAGCCGGCGGTAAACCGCACCTCGGCATGCCCGCCCCGCGGGATCCGCGGCAGGCTGCGCCCGAAGCGGCCCACCAGCCGCGGCCGCTGCGCGTCGCGCAGCACCGACCACTGATCGGGCTCGACCGCGGTCTCGCCGCCATCCGCCCCATGCAGGGTGATCGCCTCCACCGCCTGCACGGGTGCTATCGGCAGCCCCTGGCTGGCATCCTCGCGCCACCGCGTCACCGTCCAGGAGAACGGACGCGCCAGCAGCGCCCGCCCCAGCCGCGCCTCGATGGCCGCCATGGCGGCGCGCAGGTACAGCACCAGCACCGCATCCTGGCTTCCGTCATCCGCAAAGCCCGAGCCGAGCCGCAGATGCTCGGCAAACGCGCGCACGGGCACCGCCGCCGAGGGCGGCGCGCTCAATTCCGTCAAGATCATCGGGGGGACTCCTCAGTCGGCAAGCGGGTCCAGGGCAATTCGCACCACCACCGCGCGGCAGAGCGCGCGGCCGGTGTCGGTCATGATCCGGGTGATCAGCATGTAGACCCGGCCGGGCAGCCCGCCCTCCACGGCCAGCTTCGTGCGCACGGCATCGCGCCGGGCCGAGACCACCCTGAGCCCGACCTCACCGGGCGTCGCGGCATGCACGCTCCAGCCGGCGATCGCGGCCACCCGCTCGCCGGGCGCCAGATGCCCCCGCCGCCAGTCGGTCACGACAACCGAGCGGGCGCCGGCGGGTTTCAGATGATAGCCACTCATGCCGGACCGGTATTCTGATGCAGTGGAGCACACCCCCACGCCGCCCGAGCGGAGGGAGGAGCAGCGACTGGATGACGCGAGGGTGTGCCGACCGGCCCCGCTAGGCGAGAACCGGCCATCTGCGGCAATTCGGCCGGGTTGCCCCGGGCCTAGCTGGCCGCAAATTTCAGCAGCTTGATCGCCGCGAAGTCGCTGACATCGCCGCCGATCCGCTTGGTGGCATAGAAGAGCACGTGCGGCTTGGCCGAGAACGGATCGCGCAGGATGCGCAGGTCCGGCCGCTCGGCGACGGTGTAGCCGGCGCGGAAATCGCCGTAGGCGACAGCGAACGACCCCGCGGCGATGTCCGGCATGTCCTCGGCGATCAGCACCGGATAGCCCATCAGCCGCGCCGGCTCGCCGGCGGCCAGCCCGTCCGACCACAGGAACCGGCCGTCGGCGTCCTTCATCTTGCGCACCGCACCGGCGGTCTTGGAATTCATCACGAAGCTCGCGTTGGCGCGATACCGCGCGCCCAGCGCATAGACCAGGTCGACGATCGCATCCGCCGGATCGCTCGACGAGAAATCCCCGGCCGCACCGGTGGCGACATAGCCGAGGCTGCCCCAGGCCCAGGCGTCGTTCTCGACCTTGGTGTAACTCAGAAAGCCCGTGGGCTTGTCCACGCCGTCGCCGGAAACGAAGGCCGCAGCCTCGGCTCGGCTGAACTTGTCGGCGATCCGCTGCGCCAGCCAGCCCTCGACGTCGAAGGCGCTGTCATCCAGCAGCCGCTGCGACGCCTTCGGCAGCGCGCGAAGCTCATGCAGCGGGATCGAGATGCGGTCCACCTGCGGCGTGCCGGTCTCGGTGCGCGGGGCCACCTCGGTCGCCCAGCCGGCGCCGATGTCCGAATGGTCCACCAGCACGTCGAACGCACTCGCCTCCACGTTCACCACGTTGGCGATGGTGCGGATCGAGGCCGAGGAACGCAGCACGCCGACGATCTCCGCCGCGGTCTGCGGGTCCACCAGATAGCCGCCATCCGCCGCCACGGCGGTCGAGAGCGCCTTCTCCTCGACGCTCAGGCCCGCGCAGGCCGTCGTCGTTGCCGGTGCGCAGGTAGGCCGCGAAGGCCTTCTTGTGCGGCGCTTCGGTCTCGGCCGACCGCGCGAGGGCGGGGCGGCTCAGGGCGTGCGATTTGCGGTCGAGCATGGCCAACTGGGTATCCTGTTCCTTGAGCTTCGCTTTGATTTCGGACTGGAAAATGCTGAATTCGTTCAGAAACCCGGACAAGGCGGCCTTGGCCTCCAGATGCGGGCTCTGCCCCGGCGCGGCCGTATCCGCCCGGGACTTGGTCTCATTGTTCGGCATCAATGTCTTCCTCGGTTACCGATGGTGGGCGCGCGTCACGCCAGAAGCGCCCTTGCGTCGCGGAAGGTGTCCGCCAGGGCCCGCGCCAGATCGGCCTCCGCGTCGGGAGCCTCCGCCTGAACGCGCGCATCAGGGAGCATCGGGAAGGTCACCAGCGACACCTCCCAGAGCTCGATCTCGTGCAAAAGCCGCCCGCCGGCCGCCTTCTCGGACCGCCGCGTGCGGTAGCCGATGGAGAGCCCGTCGATGGCGCCGGCCTTGAGCAGCGCCAGCGCCTCGCGCCCCGCCTGCACCTCCAGGAGCAGCCGGCCGCGCACGAACAGCCCGCGGCCGTCCTCGCGCACCTCGTCCCAGACCCCGATGGGCTTGGCCGGGTCATGCTGCCACAGCATCTTCACGCCGCTGCGGGCCCGCGCCAGCGCCGCCAGCGAGGCGCCGTAGGCGCCCGGCTGCACCACGTCGCCGCCCTGGTCCGCCGCCCCGAACAGGCTGGCGTAGCCGGCGATCTCGGCCCCGTCCTTGAGCGCCAGCTCGCCGTCGAAGCCGCGGAACTTGGTTTCCAGCGAGCCCGGCCCGCCCGATTGGTGAAACATCGCTCTCCCCTTCAGGAAATCGTCATGCGGATGAGCCCGTAGGCGATGTCGGTCAGGATCAGCGAGGCGGCGCCATAGACCGCCACCCAGATCCGCCGCTCCAGCCGGTCCAGCATCGTCTCGATGTGCAGGAGCCGGCGCTCGAGCTGCGACCAGCGCTCCTCGGCGATCCGCTCGTTCACGTCGATACGCGCCGAGGCCACGTCGAAAGGCTCGTAGAGAAAGCGCGAACCGCCGCCGCGGACGCGGCCATGCATCACGCCTCCTTGAGCTTCGGCAGGCCGAGCAGCGCCCGCTTCTCGCCGTCGCTCAGAAAGCCCGCGTCGCCCACCCGCCGCCACAGCGCCTCGCGCTCGGCCGCCAGCGCCGGCACGTTGTCCTCATCGACCTTGATCTGGAACGCCGCCCCGTAATAGGCGGGCAGCCAGCCGGAAATCGCCGCCAGGGTCTTGGCGACCAGCGGCAGCACCGTCAGCCGATAGAAGGCCCGATGCGCCTCCTGATAATTGGCATAGGTGTTGTCCCCCGGCAGCCCCAGCAGCATCGGCGGCACCCCGAAGGCCAGCGCGATGTCACGCGCCGCCGCCTCCTTGGTGCGGTGGAACTCCATGTCCGACGGCGAGAACCCCATCGGCTTCCAGTCAAGCCCGCCCTCGAGCAGCATCGGCCGGCCGGCGTTCCTCGCCCCCTGGTGGTGCGTCTCCAGCTCGTCGATCAGCCGCGCATACTGGTCCGGCGCCAGCGATCCCTGCCCGTCCGCGCCCTTGTAGACGATGGCCCCCGAGGGCCGGGCGGCGTTGTCCAGGAGTGCCTTCGACCAGGCGCTCGCCGAGTTGTGAACGTCGATCGCACTCGCCGCCGCCTGTAGCGGCGACAGCCCGTAGTGGTCATCTTTCGGATGGAAGCTCTTCACATGCAGCACCGGCGCCCGCTCCGCCTGCATGTCGAACACATGCCGGTGCGCCCCCACCCGGTACTCGTAGGCCGCCGGCCACCCGTCGCTGCCCGGCACCACCTTCATCCGGTCGGGCCTGAGCACGTGCAGCTCGCGCGGCCCCCCCGACAGATGCTCGCCCGCCGCCTCCAGATAGCCGTCGCCGGTCAGCAAGAGATGCCCGTAGAAGGCCTCCATCAGCGCCGCCCCGCTCTGCCCCGGATTGGGCGCGCCGATCAGCCCCAGCACCGGGTGTGCGTCGAAGCGCCGGTCGAGATCCTGCACCACCACCGGCACCGCCGCGGCCGCCTCCGCGATCACCTTGACGCAACGGAAGGCCACCGGATTGCGCAGGAAGCCGATCTCGGTCAGCGTCGCGGCATCTCGCGCCGACCAGGCCACGCGGCCCGCGCCGTGAAAGGCCACGACCGGGGCCGCGGCGGAGCCCTTCGCCTCGGGGGTCTTGCCCCTGGACGCGCGGAAGAGTTGCAGAACCATGAGTTCCTGCTCCTGAATTGCAAATTGGATCGTACGGATCTCAAAGTCCGCGAATGCTCGCGTTCATCCACTTCGTCGGCGCGATCAGAAGCTCGCTGATCGCCCAGACCATGGCATCCAGCCGGTCAGGACTTCCCCGCCCGTAATACTTGCCGGGCGTCATCGCCAGCATCTGGTCCTCCAGCGCCTTGAACGTCGCCCCGTGCCGCACCCGCCCCTGCTCGTAGAGTGCTGCCACCGGCTCGGCCCTCGCCGGCTTGCCCTTGGTGGCATGCATCGGCCGGATCGGCAGCAAGGGCGCCACCCCGCGGACCAGGTCCTCCACCAGGTTTCCGCCCTGGTTGACCTCTGCCACCACGAGGTCGGCGTTGTAGTCCTCGAATACCCGCACCACCCGCTCCGCCCAGCCCCGCGGCGACAGGCCCTGCACGCTGAGGTCGGCGATCACCTCCGCCGTCCACCCGCGCACCTCGCCCCGGCAGCTGGCGCCCGCCACGATGATCCCGCAGGTATCGGCGTTCTCGCCGCTCGACACCGGCGGGTCCACCGCCACCACGATCCGGTCCAGCTCCCGCGCCGGCATCGCCCGCGCCGCCTCGATCATCTCCCAGGTCCAGAGCGCGCCCTCGGTCTGGAGGATCATCTCGCCCTCCAGCTCCTGCCGCCCCAGCGACGTGCCGCCGTAGCGCCCGGTCACCGCATCGAGGAAACTCTTCGCCAGGTGCATCCGGTTCGCCGAGGTCGGCGCCCGCGTCACCGCCACCGCCGGATCGTCCAGCAGCGCCTTCATCAGCGGCGTGTTCTTCGGCGTCGTGGTCACCACCTGTCGCGGCCGCGTTCCCAGCCGCAGCGCGAACTGCAGCATGTCCCAGGCCTCGGCGTCCTTCCGCCACTTGGCGACCTCGTCGCACCAGGCGCAGTCGAACTGTGGCCCGCGCAGGCTCTCGGGATCGGAGGCCGAGAAGATCTGCGCCACCGCCCCGTTCGGCCACACCAGCTGCCGCCGCGTCGCCAGCCACTTCGGCCGCCGGTCCGGCGGCGAGCACTTCAAAATCCCCGAGTTCGCCGAACACCATGACCTCGCGGGCCTCGTCCAGCGTCTCGCCGACCAGGGCGACCCGGGAGCAAGCCCCCGGGTCGCCCGGCTTGCCGCCTTCGACCTGCGCGCGGATCGATTCCGCACCCGCGCGGGTCTTGCCCGCCCCCCGGCCGCCCAGGATCAACCAGGTGGTCCAGTCCCCCTCGGGGGGCAGCTGATGGCCCGGAAGCGCCCAGTGCTCGAAGAGCCAGGGCAGGGCCATCAGGGCATTCGGTGTCAACCCGTCGAGGAACGCGTCAAGCTCCTCCCTCGGCAGCCCAGCGAGCAACCCGCGCAGCGATCTCCGCGCGTGCGCCGTCGAGGTCGAGCTCATAGCCTCCCCCTCCGTCGGTTGCGTTGCTTCGTTTGCCAAGACTTGCCTCGATATCGATTACGGACTGCAAGGCCTTGCGGTGGCCCGAGAGCTTCCCCGCGATCAGCGTGCAGTCTGGGTCAACGCCGTGATCCCGCGTGATGGCGGCGATCCGCGCGCTCAGAGCCTCGGACAGGTCACGATAGAGACCGGACGCCGTTTCGAGCCTGCGCTCATCCACTGACCGGTCGTTCGCTGAAGTTATCATGTGATGTATGCCCTGGCTGCTCCGCCCGGGCCGAAACGAAAAAGCCCGCCCCCCGGGTTTGATCCCATGGAGCAGGCTCTCGACTCACTTCTTCCAGCTTGCGGTGAGCTATACCTCAGAGCGTGCGCCCTGTCAATCGCTAAACTTCCGGTTGCGCAAATCAGATCCCGCGAGCCCCATGCGCAGGACGCCGGACCAGGCCGGAACCTTTGGTGGATCCGGCCGCGGAACCGTGGTTACCTGCCGCGCACGCCCTGCCGCGATGGCCGGGCCGATCGCCGAACATGCTCCCCGACCCGCAGGACCGCCTCGTCCGGCCCCCCAGCCCGGACGCCCTCCTGACCGGGCGCCCGCGTGGCGGCAGCGACGGAACGCCGAAGCAAAGGAGAACGACGTCGATGAAGATCATGGTGGGCCTCTGGTCCAGGCCCAAGACGGTGAAGTCCGCGACGACCTCGCAGACCCTGATGGGTCTCAACCGGAGCCTGAAGGCCACGACCGAACGCGCCGGCGCAGCGGGCATCCGCAACGGGGACGGCAAGATCTCCAGCATCTTCATCGCCCCGGAGTTCCTCTTCACCAGCCCGACCCGGGACAATGCCAAGACGACGGCGATCGATACTCTCAAGCGCGACTGGGTGCTGGAAAAGCTCGAGGGATACGCCGCCAGGGACCCGGGCATGCTGATGATGCCGGGAACCATCGTCTTCAAGCAGTCGCTCGGCGAGGACGTGAACAAGAAGGCGATCATCAACCTCACCAACGCGATCAAGCCGTTCTCGTCCGTCGCGCCGAAGAAGCCGATCAAGCCCCACGAAAGCTTCGAGGCCCATGCCAAGAACGTGACGGCCGACGCCTACTACCGCAGCCAGATCGTCGAACTCGAAGCCTGGGAGAAGAAGAAGGTCAACACGTCGGCCCCGACCATGGAGCACTCGTTCCTCATCAAGAACCGCACCTACGTCTTCTTCGCCGGCAAGCGCGCATTCAGCTACGGCAAGAAGTCCAACATGAACGACTATTTCGACGATGCCGACAAGGGAATCTACATCCCCGGAAAGAAAGCCGGCATCACCAACATCGGCGGGCTGAAGATCGGCATAGAGATCTGCCTCGACCACAGCGTCGGCATGCTCAAGCAGCACATGGGGGCCGCCGATCTCGACCTCCAGCTGATCTGCTCGGCGGAGGTCCCGAACATGAACGGATCCTGCGCGACCCGCCGGGGCGGCTACATGCTGCACGCCTCGACCGACGACCAGCACACCGGCGTGCTGAAAAGGCCGGCGGCGGGGATCGAGCTGGAGAAGGTCGCCGAGACCGGCAACGTCGACATCGGCGGCGGCAAGGTCCGTTTCTACGAGATCGAGGTGCCGGGCTGACCGCACCCGCCGATGCCGAAGTCTAACCTCCGACCGCCCGCAACGGATAGTCCATCCGGTGTTCGTTTGCCGACATGGACGGGGGGTATCCACCCCATCTCCAGCCAAGATAAAGCGAGACCTTGACCCTGTAGCCACGAACGGTCAGATCGGTGTATCCGAGTTTGATCAGGTCTTTCCTCAACTCTTCGGCGAAGCTGGTGGTTCCCGGACCGGGGAGTCGCGCTATTGCAGGCATGCATTCGAATGTGAGCTCGGGAATTGAGCGGAAGTCTGTACTTTCTTAGGATCTTGGCCAATTCGTCGGTTGTGCATGTTTCATAAGTGCCGGTTTCCGTCGACAGATCATGACTGCCCGGATCGCAGTGACCCATCACGTAAATCCTGTGGGAATCCTGGGTATAGTTCTGAAATACTGGCTGAACGGCGACAGCTTCCATCTCGTACAGGTACTTGTAATTCGCTCTCCCAAGAGTGGGAGAAACTCCCCGCAATGAAACCCATGACGGCAAGTTCATATTGAGGATGTGGTGGCGCTTGTCCAGAAACGGGTGCAGGTACAGTGGTTTGGGCATGTTGGGATTCCATACTCGGGGGGTCGAAATCCAATCCTGTTCCGGGAATTCTTTTCTGTCCAGTTCCAGCTCGCTCTTTGCGGCGGGCCTTTCATACCAGCCGCAGGAACATGCTGACCGCACCCGCCCGGACCCCCGCCGCACGCCCCCCCCCCGGGCCCTCCCTCAGCCTCTCCGCGCCGGGCGCGCCCTCGCGTTTCATACTGACAAGCTTACCTTGAGAGCAGGCGGGCGCGCGCGAACACGCGCGCGCCACTCAAGAGACTCGCGCGCGACCCGCGCGCTCGACATGGCGCCAAAGGGCGCCGCCCGGAGTGGTCGCGAACACGCCAAACGGTGTCGAAGTCTATCCTCCGACCGGCCTCAACGGATAGCCCGGACCCTGATCGCAAGCGTCAGGCTCACGACACGGCGTCTCGCAAGATACTGCAAGTTCGCATGAACTCTTGAATCAGGCTGCAGGCCGGGCCGCCGTCCCTCGGTTTCGTCACATCGCCGGGCTGAAGACGTAGCGCATGCCGACGAGCAGGTCGAAGGTCTCGAACTCGCCGTCGAAGCTCTCCGAGCCGGGGCCGTCGAACTCGCCCGACTCGGTCTTGAACCAGCGTGCCTCGGCGTAGAGGCTGACATTGGGGTTCACCTCGTAGCCGACGCCGGCGATCAGCTGGTAGGCAAGCAACGTGTCGGCGTTGAAGTCCTGGCCGCCGGCGCTCATCTCCACGTTGGCCCCGCCGATGCCGCCGCCGAGATACGGCTGGACCGCGCCAGTCGCGCCCATGCCGTCGAACGCGTAAAGCGCGTTGAACATGAAGGCGTTGGCGGAGGTGTCGCCGTTCGCCCTCGCGCTTTCGTCATCGTTGTCACGGTCTGTGGCGGTGAAGTCGGCGCTGCGGTAGGCGTACTCGATCTCCAGCAAGATGTTCGGCGTGAAGGCCGCGCCGACCGCGGCGCCCAGAGTATACCCGGTGTCATGGTCGAAGCTGGGGCGGGCGATCCGCTCCCCGCCCTCCCTGAGGGTGGCGTCAAAGTTCGACGGCCAGGTCGCGCCTCCGAAACCCTTGACGTAAACCTCTCCCAGCGAAAACGCCTGAGCGGACGCCATCCCCGCGCCCCCCGCCAGCGCCGCGATCGCCACTGCTGCGGCCAAAGTTGCCTGTTTCATGAACCCCATCTTTCTCTGTTCCTCGCCCAGACTGAGCCTTTACACCACCCGCGATCAGTGCGTAGCCAATTCGCCGGGTCGCGTCGGACAGAAATAGAGCGAGACTTCGGCTTGGCAATGTCGACATCGGCGCCGGGAAGGTCCGCTTTTTCGAGATCGAGGTGCCGCGCTGACGGCCTCCGCCCAGGCGGGCGCGCACCGGCGCGGGACCCCCACCGCACGCCCCGGCGCCCCTTCGGGCAACACCCGCTCAACCTGGAGTATACTGGCCCCCGAAACCTCAGGAGGCTCCCATGACCGACACCCTTACCGACCCCACCCCCGAAGCCCCGCGCCCCAACCGCTGGCAGCCGGTCATCGCGCCCCCCACCGCGCCCGAGCTCATCCCGCTCGCCCAGATCGACGCGACCGCCCTCTCCCGCGACCGCACCGCCCTCGACCCCGACCCCCAGCGCGAGTTGCAGCTCTCCATCGCCGCCTCGGGCCTCCGCCAGCCCATCGAGGTCTTCCCCCTCACCGAGCCGCGTGGCGAGCAACGCTACGGCCTCCTCTCCGGCTTCCGCCGCTTCCACGCCTTCCGCAACCTCTTCGAGCAGACCGCCCAGGACCGCTACGCCACAATCCCCGCCTTCCTGCGCGAGCGCAAATCGCTGGCCGCCTCCATGGCCGCCATGGTCGAGGAAAACGAGATCCGCGCCGGCATCTCCCCCTACGAGCGCGGCCTGATCTGCGTCTTCGCCCGCAACGAGGGCGCGTTCGGCAGCATCGAGGAGGCAATAGACGGGCTCTATCCCGCGGCGACGAGGCAGAAGCGTTTCACCCTCCGCATCATCGCCCTTTTCGCCGACGAGCTCGGCGGCTTCTTCTCCGCGCCCGAAAAGCTCACCCACCGCCAGGTCATGCGCGTCTCCCGCGCGATCACCGGCGGCTTCGGCGACCTCATCCGCACCGCCCTGGAGGAATCAAGCGTCACCGACCCCGACCACCAGTGGACCTTGGTCGAACCCATCCTCGCGGAAGCCGAGGAGAATGCCCGCAGACCCGAAGTGTCCCGCGCCCCCGGCCGCCCCCGCCGCATCCTCCGCCCGCGCTACGGCGTCACCATCCGCCGCGAGCGCACCCGCGACGGCTGGTGTCTCCATTTCACGGGGCGCGAAGCCACCGGCCCCCTCATCGACCTCGTCCTCGATGACATCGAGCGCATGTACGCCCCGGCCTGACGCACCCCGCGCCACCTCCCCCACCCTCTCCGCCCCTGGCAACCCTTGGATTTCATACAGGTTTGCTAACCTGGAGAGCAGTCGAGCGCGCGCAAACACGCGCGCGCCACTCAAGAGACTCGCGCGCACCGCGCGCTCACCATGGCGCCAAAGGGCGCCCCCCCGCCGCGGCGGACACCGCACCGCCCGAAGGTCCAGTTTGCGCCAGGAGTGGTCATCCGGGCACGCTCGCTTGATGTCCGCCTTGCGGACCTTGCGGACCTCCCACGAATGGCAGCTTTTGGTGTCGGACAGAAACGGTCCTTTCTGCCCTGGCCAAAACTCCGTGGCACTACTAGGCTGAGGAGCGTGGTAGTAGAGGGCGTCGGCCAGAGCTTATCAGTAAATATTGTCTATAAGGTCAATAAATTCTCAACTATTTAAGTTTATCCCGCGATTTTTTCCTTTGTTTTGCGTACTTTCGAAGATCAAATCTTATCCCATAAATCCCTGGCTTGAGTTCAAGGGCATCAACCCAATTCGGCTTCTTGGCTGCTGCTTCTTGTACATATCTTACGATGTCCGCATTCGACGTAATTATGTCAGAAAGCTGAGATAGGTCTTTGGATAGCTGAGCTTCGTTTAGACCGCCCCCTTCGCCAAAATATTCATCAAAATCGATTATTGCAAAGCTATCAACGTCACCATGGAACAATTCGAAGCGCTCTGCCGAAATTAGAACAAAGGCCAAAGATTGCCGGAGCGCATCGGCGAAGTCGCTCTTTATTTTTGCCAATAGGTTTTTGCGATATTCATCTTCTTTTGTCGGCATCGGATAGTGAACAAGCAAGCGACCGGAGTGCCTTTGCTCAAGCGCCGACAAGGATTTCAAAATAGCGTTGCCAGTGGGCGTCTCAGAGCTGGCGAAGATGCTTAGTGAAAGTAACATGTAGTACTCGACGGGAGTCCCGCCGGAGGAGCCACCTGTCCAGTCGCCATGCGGCATCTCGAGCGCTATCGGCCGTTCTCTTATCACAACGCCGTCTCCTTGTGAGTTGCATATACCTTCTTTTGTCCTGCCGCCTAAGCTGCTTCTTGTGCCTCCAAAAATCAACCTTACAGTGCGCAACCTTAAGCAGCTTGTGTCAAAAACTGTCGTTTCTGACCCTCCTCGTATCCTGCCGAAAAGTCAGTAGGTTAGCCCAGACACAGCCCCACGACAAAACCTACGTGGTTCTGGCACGTTTGTGGCTGGTCGCAGGAGCAGCCGTTCGCTGACCCCGGACGAACTGGTAGTGAGGGCTCGATCCGGCCGTTTGCTGCGCGTTCCACGAATGCCTGCTCAGGGCCGAGAGGCGACGTCGGCTCGCATTGAGAGAATGACGGCTACGGGCCGATTCCAGTCGTGCGCCATTGCGGTCGCACGTCCCAAATGACTCGCGAGATAGTACACCCCTCGAAACACCGGTGTCAGGCTGGTGACGAGGGATTGCGGCGGGCAGATTGGCCGGCGTCAGTTCGCCGGTTTTCAAAATTGTATTATATATCAATGGCTTAACTCACGTCGCACTGTGCGACGCTTGTCGGACACCTACTGCCCCGCCCCCTCCTCCTGCCCCTCCGCCTCCTCCTCCGCCGCTGCGGCAGCCTCCGCCGCCTCCCTCGCCCGCTCCGCCTCGAGGCGGCGCCAGATCACCACGTTGGCGTTGTGCTCCTCCAGCGTCTGCGCGAAGGCATGCCCCCCCGTCCCGTCCGCCACGAAGTAGAGGTCCTCCGTCGCCTCCGGGTTGGCCGCCGCCTCGATGGCCGCCCGTCCCGGATTGGCGATCGGCGTCGGCGGCAGCCCCTCGATCACATAGGTGTTCCACGGCGTCGCCGCCGCCAGCTCCGAGGCGCGCAAGCCCCGACCCAGCACCCCCTCCCCCTTGGTGATCCCGTAGATCACCGTCGGGTCCGTCTGCAGCCGCATCCCCCGGTTCAGCCGGTTGACGAAGACGCCGGCCACCCGCCCCCGCTCCTCCGCCACCCCGGTCTCCTTCTCCACGATCGAGGCCAGCACCAGCAGTTCCTCCGGCGAGCGGATCGGCAGGTCCGGGTCCCGCCCCGCCCAGGCCGCCGCCAGGATCTCCTCCTGGGTGCGCCGCATCCGGTCCAGCATCGCCTGCCGGTCGTCGCCGCGCTGGAAATCATACCCCGCCGGCGCCAGCGTCCCCTCCGGCGGCACCTCCGCCACCTCGCCCGTCAGCTCCTCGCGGGCTTTCAGCAGTTCCACCACCTGCCAGCTCGTCAGCCCCTCCGGCACCACCACCTGCCGCACGACATTGCCGCCGACATTGAGCAGCTCCAGGATCTCTTCCATCGAGGCCCCCGCCGGGATCGCATATTCCCCGAACCGCAGCCCCGCATCCGCATCCGTGTACCGCGCCGCCACCCGGAACAGCCGCTCGTTGGACACCGCCCCGCGCTCCGCCAGCCGGCTCGCCACGCTGCCGAACCCCTCGCCCCGCTCGACCTGGAAGGCCAGCGGCTCGGTCAGCGGCCCGGGGTTGCGATATTCCGACTGCGCCCAGACCACGATGCCGAACACGATTACCAGGCCGAGGATGATGAAGGTCAGCGCATTCGACGCGAGACTGCGGGACATGCCTCAGCCCTGCTCCACGCGCCGCAGCACCAGCGACGCATTGGTGCCCCCGAACCCGAACGAGTTCGACAGCGCCACGTCTATCCGTCGCGCCACCGCCTTCTTCGGCGCGAGAATCCAGCACAGTCTCCACCGAAGGATTGTCGAGGTTCAGCGTCGGCGGCGCCACCTGGTCGCGCATCGCCAGCACGCAGAAGATCGCCTCCACCGCCCCCGCCGCCCCCAGCAGGTGCCCGATCGCCGACTTCGTCGACGACATGGTCGCGCCCGACGCCGCATCCCCCAGCAGCCGCACCACCGCCCCCAGCTCGATCTCGTCGCCCAGCGGCGTCGAGGTCCCGTGCGCATTCACATAGTCGATATCCGCCGCCGTAAGCCCCGCATCCCGCAGCGCCGCCGACATCGCCCGGAACCCGCCGTCCCCATCGGGCGCCGGCGAAGTGATGTGATAGGCATCCCCCGACAGCCCGTACCCCGCCACCTCGGCATAGATCCGCGCCCCGCGTGCCTTCGCATGCTCGTATTCCTCGAGCACCACCACGCCCGCCCCCTCGCCCATGACGAACCCGTCCCGGTCGCGGTCATACGGCCGGCTCGCCCGCTCCGGCTCGTCGTTGAACGCCGTCGACAGCGCCTTGCAGGCCGCGAACCCGGCGATCCCCAGCTCGCAGATCGCCGCCTCCGCTCCGCCGGCCACCATCACGTCGGCGTCGCCGTGCTGGATCAGCCGCGCCCCGTCGCCGATGGCATGCGCCCCGGTGGAACAGGCAGTCACCACCGCATGGTTCGGCCCCTTGAACCCGTAGCGGATCGAGACCTGGCCCGAGCAGAGGTTGATCAGGCTGCCGGGGATGAAGAACGGCGACACCCGCCGCGGCCCCCTTTCCTTCAGCGTGATCGCCGTCTCGGCAATCGTGGCCAGCCCGCCGATCCCCGAGCCGATGATGACCCCGGTGCGCTCGCGATCCGCCTCGTCCTCGGGCATCCAGCCCGCATCCCGCACCGCCTGGGTCGCCGCGGCCATGGCGAGCAGGATGAAGCGGTCCACCTTGCGCTGGTCCTTGGGCGCCATCCAGTCGTCGGGGTTGAACGTCCCGTCCGACCCGTCGCCGGAGGGCACCTCGCAGGCGATGCTGCACGGCAGGTGGCTCGCATCGAAGCTCGCGATCCGCCCCGCGCCGGATTGCCCCGCGACCAGCCGCGCCCAGGTCTCCTCGACGCCACAGGCGAGTGGGGTCACGAGCCCCAGTCCGGTGATCACGACACGCCGCATCGGCCCGCGTTCCTTGCCCAAAAACCGGCCACCCGTTTACCGCGAAACCCGCCGAACGGACAAGCCGCAATCGCCGGGCGACCCTGCGCGGCCCTGCCGGCCTGCTGCCCCGGTCCGCCCTAGGGGCCCCCGCCCGGACCCTGCGACGACGCCGCTAGCGGTCCGCCGTCTCCCCGTCCCGCGTGGCGCGGAAGGTGGTACATCAGCAACGCCACGTAGCCGGACACCACGGCCGCGAGATAGCACCAGACCGAAGTGAAGGCGTAGGTCACGAACAGGAAGGTCACCACGACCGACAGCGCCACCAGCACCCCGAACCCGCGCACCGCTGGGGCCGAGGATGCCAGCAGCGGCAGGCATATGACCCCGACATAGACGACCCGCAGCACGGTAGTCGAAACCAGGCCGTCGTAGACCAGCCGCGTGTGGTAGACGATCGAGCCGCGCACGACCTCCACCTCCAGCCACTCCGGCAGCGCTGCCACCGGCGCGTAGAGCGACAGGCCGAAGACCGCCCCGAAGGCAGCAAACGCGAGGAACACCCTCCGGCGCGCCGGCCGCTCCTCCACGAAGTACGCGGCGAGCGGCGTCAGCACCAGCCAGAGCAGATAGGCGAAGAGAAGGAACCCCAGTGCCGCCGCGCGGGCGCCGACCTCGGTGCTGCCCTCGATCCCCAGCCAGACCCAGCCCTCGACGACCTGCTGAACGCCGAAGAGCGCCGGAAACGAAGCGAGCGTCAGATATCGCCGGTCCGACCTCCAGGCCTGTGCCAGCGCGAACCCCCCGCCGGGGATCAGCACCGCGCCCGCCGCAAAGCTGGCCGTTGCCGAAAAGCACATCACCCAACTCCCGCCAATGCCTCCGGGTCAGCCTCGCCGCGACCGGCGCCGGCGTCCTTGACGCGGATCAACCCGCCCATCTGGGACCCGCGCCGACGGCCGGAAACGCGAAGGGCGGCACCGGGTTCCGCCGGCGCCGCCCCAGAACTCTTGCCGGACGCGCGTCAGGCGCCGGAGTTGGCCTCGATGAACTTCACCGCATCTCCGTAGGTCTGGATCGTCTCGGCGGCGTCGTCCGGAATCTCGATGCCGAACTCCTCTTCGAACGCCATCACCAGCTCGACGGTGTCGAGGCTGTCCGCGCCCAGATCATCGATGAAGGAGGCGGTATCAGTCACCTTGGCCTCGTCCACGCTCAGGTGCTCCACGACGATCTTTCTGACGCGTTCGGCAATATCGCTCATTGCAGCTTCCTCTTGCTGTTCCGATTCCGGTTTGCGCACCAGGCTCCGTCGGCTCCGGCCGCTTCTTCTTTAGACCGCGTAAGTCCGGGCACCACTTTGCGCAACCCCCGGATCAACCCGTCGCGGGCTATAGCATAACCGTTAACCATGGCAAACGGTATTGCGCCAGCGCCGCGGTGTACCTCAGATCATTGCCATACCGCCGTTCACATGCAGCGTCTGCCCGGTCACATAGGCCGCCTCGGTCGAAGCGAGATAGACCACAGCGGCGGCGATCTCTTCCGGCGTGCCCATGCGCCCGGTGGGGATCTGCGCCGCGATCCGGCCCTGCTGTTCCGCGGTCAGCACCTCGGTCATCGCGGTGGCGATGAAGCCAGGGGCGACGCAGTTCACCGTGACCCCGCGGCTCGCCACCTCGGCGGCAAGGCTCTTGGACATGCCGATCACTCCGGCCTTGGAGGCCGCATAGTTCGCCTGCCCCGGATTGCCGGTGACGCCCACGATCGAGCTGACGTTGATGATCCGCCCCCAGCGCGCCTTCATCATGCCCCTCAGCACCCCGCGCGCCAGCCGCATGGTGCTGGTGAGGTTCACCTCCAGCACCGCCTGCCAGTCGTCATCCGACATGCGCATGAAGAGCTGGTCGCGGGTGATGCCGGCGTTGTTGACGAGGATGTCCACGCCCCCATTAGCTCCGTCACCTTCTTCGGCAGCGCCTCCACTGCAGCACCGTCGGAAAGGTCGCAGGGCGCCACGTACACCCGCACGCCCAGTTCGCCCGCCAGCGCGTCGAGCGGCCCGGTGCGCGTCCCCGACAGGGTGACGGTGGCGCCGCGCCCATGCAGCGCCCGTGCGACAGCGCCACCGATCCCACCTGAGGCGCCGGTCACCAGCGCGCATTTGCCGTCCAGATCGAACATGTCCCCTCCTCAGGCCAATGCGCGGACGTCCTCGGCGGTGTTCACCGCCCGCGTCTCGATATCCTTCGCGATGCGCCGGATCATACCCGAAAGTGCCTTGCCCGCGCCGATCTCGACGGTCTCGGTCACACCCCGTGCTGCCATCCAGACCACGCTTTCGCGCCAGCGCACGCGCCCGGTGACCTGCTGTACCAGCAGCCGGCGGATCTCCTGCGGATCGCTGACCGCCTCGGCGCGCACGTTCGCCACCAGCGGCACCACCGGCGCGGCAATCGCCACGCCGGTCAGGGCCGCCTGCATGGCCTCGGCCGCCGGCTGCATCAGCGCGCAATGAAAGGGCGCGCTCACCGGCAGGAGCATCGCACGCCGGGCGCCGCGCGCCCTGGCGATCTCCACCGCCCGCTCAACCGCCGCCCTGCTTCCAGAAACGACCACCTGCGCAGGGTCATTGTCATTCGCCGCCTGGCAGACCTCGTCCTCCGCCGCCTCGGCGGCCACTGCCTCGACCGCACCGAGGTCGAGACCGAGGACCACCGCCATCGCCCCCTCGCCCACTGGAACCGCCGCCTGCATCGCCCGCCCGCGCAGCCGCAGCAGCCGCGCCGTATCGGCCAGCCCCAGCGAACCCGCGGCGCAAAGCGCGGAATACTCGCCCAGAGAATGACCGGCGACAAAGCCGGCCTTGCCGACGCCGAACCCCTCGGCGGTCATTGCAGCGAGTGCTGCCATGGAGGTCGCCATCAGGGCGGGTTGCGCGTTCTCGGTCAGGGTCAGCGTCTCGATGTCGCCGTTCCAGATCAGCGCCGAAAGCTTCTCGCCCAGCGCCTCGTCCACCTCCGAAAAGACCGCGGCCGCCGCGGGATAGGCCTCGGCAAGGTCTCGGCCCATGCCGACCACCTGGGCGCCCTGCCCCGGAAACACGAATGCGCGCACTATCCCGCCTTCCCCGCTTTCTCGTTCCGCCCTGCCTAGCGGCTCGGCCCCGCGTCCGTCCAGCCCATTGCCGGCCAGCCCGTTGGTGAAATCTCAACCCCCCGGCGTCCATGCTGTACGCCGGGACCCTTCCGGAGCAATATCCTCGTGCAGAGCGTCACCGAGTTCCTGAACGCCTACGCCGCATACACGCTCCGCATCTTCACCTACCCGCTGCACCTCGGCAGCCGCGTCTACCTGCTCTATCTCGCCACCTCGGCCATTGCCGCCTGGTTCATCTACCGGGCCGCCCGCCGGCGGGGAAGGGGCGAACGATTCGTCCCGCGCTTCCTCTTTCCGCGGCATATCTGACAGCGCCCTTCCGCGCGGCTCGACCTGCGGTATTTCTTCTTTCACATGCTGGTCGGACATTTCCTCATAGTCGGACTCGCCGCCTGGGCAGCGGCCACGTGCTTTGCCCTCGTCACCGGCGAGGCCTCGGCGCAGAGCTTCCTGACGCGGACTGGCACGTTCTCGGTCTCCGACGTCGCCATTGCGACCGCCTACATGCTCGTGTCCTTCGCGGTGATCGACTTCATCAGCTACGCGATCCACTACCTGCAGCACAAGATGCCGCTCCTGTGGCAGTTCCACAAGGTGCACCACAGCGCCGAGGTCATGCACCCGATCGTCGAACTTCCGCGAGCACCCGATCGACAACCTGACCTACAATCTGACGACCGGCGCCGAACCTACGGCGTCGGTCATCGCCCTTGCCGTGAACATCATCGGCTATCTGCCTGACAGCGTGCGTCGCTTCTCGGCGTGCCGATCCTGATGCTCGCTCTTCAACGTACCGGCCTACAACCTGCGCCATTCGCACGTCTGGCTGCGCTGGCCGGCCGCTGGTCGATGATCCTGCCCTCGCCCGCCCATCACCAGGTCCACCACAGCTGCCACCCCGAGCACCTCGACAAGAACTTCGCCTTCATGTTCCCGGTCTGGGACGTGATTTTCGGCAGCTACATCCTGCCCGAGGACAACCGCGACGTGAAGTTCGGCGTCGGCGAGGGCAAGGCGGACGAGCTGTCCAGCTGCTTCAAGCTCTACCTCATCCCCTTCCGCGACGCCTGGCGGCTGATCCGCCGGCGCCCGCGCCGGGACGCGGGCAAGATGGCCGTACACCAGCCGGTTACCCCCGCTGAATAGGCGCGTATTGCCGGCCCCTCGCCGCCGGCCCTTGCATTCGGCGCGATCTACGGTAGAAGGCCGCATCCCTCCAAGGAAATTATCGCGCGGCCTCTCGTACGGACCCGGAGGGACTTGCGGTTCCGTTTTGAAGCCCGCTGGCAAGCAGGTGACGCATGGCTCTTTACGAGCACGTCTTCATTGCGCGGCAGGATCTGTCCAACGCGCAGGCCGAGGGGCTCATCGAGCATTTCGGCCAGGTCCTCGCCGACAACGGCGGGTCGGTCGTGAACTCTGAATATTGGGGCCTGAAGACGATGGCCTACAAGATCAACAAGAACCGCAAGGGGCACTATGCCTACGTGCGCTCCGACGCGCCCGCCCCGGCGGTGCACGAGATGGAGCGGCTCATGGGGCTCCACGAGGACGTGATGCGCGTCCTGACCGTCAAGGTCGACGCGCACGAGGAGGGCCCCTCGGCGGTCGTCCAGTCCCGCAACCAGCGCGACGACCGCGGGACCGCGCCCCGGCGCCCCCGGCGCGACGACGAGAACTGAGGAGCATAACCCATGGCGAACAGACCGTTTTTCCGGCGCCGCAAGTCCTGCCCCTTCTCCGGCGCGAACGCCCCCCGGATCGACTACAAGGATGTGAAGCTGCTGCAGCGCTACATCTCCGAGCGGGGCAAGATCGTGCCCTCGCGCATCACCGCCGTCTCGGCGAAGAAGCAGCGCGAGCTTGCGCGCGCCATCAAGCGCGCTCGGTTCCTCGCCCTGCTTCCCTATGCCGTGAACTGAGGAGAGACGTCATGGAAGTCGTACTTCTCGAACGCGTCGCCAAGCTCGGCCAGATGGGCGAGGTCGTCCGGGTCAAGGACGGCTACGGCCGCAACTTCCTGCTGCCGCAGGGCAAGGCGCTGCGCGCGACGGCCGCCAACCTCAAGCGCTTCGAGACCGAGCGCGCCCAGCTCGAGGCCCGCAATCTCGACGCCCGCAAGGACGCCGAAGCCGTGGCCGCCAGGCTCGACGGCCAGATCTTCGTGGTGATTCGCTCCGCCGCCGATGGCGGGGCGCTCTACGGCTCGGTGACCACCCGCGACGTGGCCGATGCCGCGAGCGCGGGCGGCTTCAGCCTCGACCGCCGCCAGGTGGTGCTCGACCAGCCGATCAAGGAGCTGGGCGTCCACAGGCTGACCGTCTCGCTCCACCCCGAGGTCGATGCCACGATTTCCGTCAACGTGGCGCGCAGCAAGGAAGAAGCCGAGCTGCAGGCCTCCGGCCGCACCATCCAGGAGCTGCAGGCCGAGGCGGATGCCGCCGCCGCCTTCGACATCCAGGAGCTGTTCGACGATATCGGCGGCGCTGCGGATGCGGAGACCGGGCCGGAGTTCGGGCCGGGGCGCTGACCCCGGCCGCGGCTTCAGGGCGACCGGCAGCGCAGCCGGCGCCGTGAAGCCGGCTCAGCCGATGGCGATCAGGCGGCGCGCGCTTCGGCGGCGCCGCTCGACCTGCAACGTGACGATCGCGACGATCACCCATGCGCCATGGAAGGCCAGCCCCGCGAGCACTACGAAGATCCCGGGCAACGGACCGATGGCCGCGCGCTCCACGAACTCGTGCCAGCTGGTCACCGCCCCGGGATGGATCGCCAGCTTGCCATAGTAGGCCACCGCCTGGATCGCCAGGATGTAGCCGTAGTTCTTGCGCAACCGCCGGCCGATCGCCAGCCAGTAGCTGATGTGGAAGCGCGGCGTCTGATAGTCGGCTGCGAGCAGCGTGTTCCAGTGCCCGTCCATCGTGACGCCCTCGCCCCGTAGCATCGGGCTGAAGACGTCGGTCTCCATCAGCCGGCAGCGCGCCCGCCAGACGTTGAAGTAGCGATATCGCCGCGCCTCGAACATCAGGAACACGACCACCAGCAGGCCCGACCAGGATCAGCGGCAGCACCGAGGCCTCGGGGTTGCTGAAGGTGAGCGAAAGCGCCAGCCCGGTGGTGACCACGGCCCAGTTGGTGGTCTGGTCGAGCCGCGCCCGCCAGAGCGTGCTGCGGTAGACCTCGCCGCGGTAGAGATGCGCGAGCGCGCCCAGCTCCGCCGCGTCGAAACTGGTGCGGATCATCTTGCCCGTGCGCGGGTCCAGCCGCTCGTCCATGGCGCGTCCCCCCGACGCCGGCATTTGTCGCCAGTATGCCACCACCGGCGCGCCGCGGCTATGCCTCCGGGGACACGGGAATTCTGCGATGCATCCCCGATATCCTAGTTATCCACAGGCCGGCACCCGCGCGGATGCCGAACAAAGCGGCTAGAAGGGGACGAGGAGGACCGACCCCATGGCAGACGGACCCGCCGCCGACCTCGCCGGCGCGCAGACGCTTCCCCACAATATCGAGGCCGAGCAGGCATTGCTCGGCGCGCTCCTGGTCAACAACGACGTCTTCGACCGCGTCTCGAGCATCGTGCGGCCCGAGCATTTCTACGACCGGGTGCATGGCCGCATCTTCGAGGTGGCCGGCGACCGCATCCGGCGGAATACCCTCGCGACGCCCGTCACCCTCAAGGCCTTCTTCGAGGGCGACGAGGGGCTGAAGACGCTGGGCGGTCCGGGCTATCTGGTGCGCCTTGCGGGTGCCGCGATCACGATCTTCGCCGCCAGGGACTACGCCCAGCTGATCTACGACCTCGCGATCCGCCGCGAGCTGATGCTCATCGGCCAGGAGATCGCCGACAAGGCGGCCCGCGTCGAGATCGACAGCGAGCCGAAGGACCAGATCGTCGAGGCGGAGCAGGCGCTCTACCAGCTCGGCGAGCAGGGCCAGGTCGACCGCGGCTTCCAGAGCTTCCGCCGGGCGGTTGTCGACGCGGTGGGCGTGGCCAATGCCGCCTACCTGCGCGACGGCGGCCTCGCGGGGCTCTCGACCGGCTTCGTCGACCTCGACCGGCGCCTCGGCGGCCTGCACCCGTCGGACCTCCTGATCCTCGCCGGCCGCCCGTCGATGGGCAAGACGGCGCTCGCCACCAACATCGCCTTCTCGATCGCGCGGGCCTACCGCAAGGGCACCCGGCCGGACGGCAGCGAGGGGGCGGTCGAGGGCGGCGTCGTCGGCTTCTTCAGCCTCGAGATGTCCTCCGAGCAGCTCGCCGCGCGCATCCTCAGCGAGGCGGCGCGGATCCCCTCGAACCGCATCCGCGAGGGCAGCCTGACCGAAGAGGAGATGCGCCGCTTCATCGAGGTGGCGAAGGCGCTGGAGGACGCGCCGCTCTTCATCGACGACACCCCCGCCCTGCCGATCTCCACCATTGCCGCCCGTGCCCGGCGGCTGAAGCGCCAGCACGGGCTCGACGCGCTGTTCGTCGACTACCTCCAGCTCGCCCGCGCGGCCTCCAACCGCTCCGACGGCCGGGTGCAGGAGGTCTCGGAGATCACCCAAGGGCTGAAGGCCATCGCGCAAGGAGCTGAACATCCCCGTCATCGCCCTGTCGCAGCTCTCGCGCCAGGTCGAGAGCCGCGAGGACAAGCGCCCGCAACTCGCCGACCTGCGCGAGTTCGGCTCGATCGAGCAGGATGCCGACGTGGTGATGTTCGTGTTCCGCGAGGAATACTACAAGGAGCGCGAGAAGCCCGGCGACCACGACATCGAGGCGATGGTGAAGTGGAAGGACGAGATGGGCGCCCTGCACGGCCGCGCCGAGGTGGTGATCGGCAAGCAGCGCCACGGTCCGATCGGCACGGTGGAACTGGCCTTCGAGGGCGAGTTCACCCGTTTTTCCAACTTGGTGCGGCGCGACCAGCAGGCAATGGTTCAGGACTTCGCCTGATGAGCGGGGAAGATCTGCGGCTGGCCGAGATCACGGCGGAAACCCTGATGCCGGTCCTGCGGCTGGCGGTGGCGGCCGATCAGCGGGGGTTCGTCGCCGAGAACGCCGTCTCGATCGCCCAGGCGCATTTCGAGCCGGGGGCCTGGTTCCGCGCCATCGTGCTTGGCGACGAGCCGGTGGGCTTCGCCATGCTGCACGACCCCACCCTGCCCGGCGCTGGCCCGGCGTACGAATGCGACCCCGGCACCGTCATGCTCTGGCGCTTCATGATCGGCGAGCCCTTCCAGCGCCGGGGCTTCGGCCGCCGCGCCATCGCGCTGCTGACCGGCCATGTGCGCACCCGCCCCGGCATCGCCCGCTTCGCGACCAGCTGGGTTCCCGGCCCCGGCAACCCCGGGCCGTTCTACCGCGGCCTCGGCTTCGTGGAGACTGGCAGGGTCGTCGATGGCGAGATCGAGGCGGTGATCGCCCTCTGACGACGCCGACGCCGGGATGCGTCGCGGGACCTCAGCCGGCGGTGACCATCGCCTCGGCCTCCGCCCTCAGCCGCACCGCGTCCGAGGCAGGCAGCTCCGCCACATCGGCGCGGGTGACGACCCGGTCCATCGCCACGGGCCTCACGACCTTCACCCCATGCGCAAGCCCGATGGGCAGCGCGCCGAGCGCGCAGGACCGCGCCGCCGGCAGGCACTTGCCCCAGACCGTGTAGCCGCCCTCGCCGTCGAGCATGTCCCCCGGCGCCAGGTCGCGCTTGGCCACCGCCACGGCGTCGCCGCGGAACTCGCGGCTCTGCCCGGTCGGCTCGCCGCGCAGCGCCGCCGACAGCACCGAGATCCCCAGCTCCATCCCGATCAGGTGGTAGGGCTTGTACATCGCCGCGTAGCGCCCGGTGCGGTCGGTGGGCAGGCCGTACTGCCGGAAGCAGGCCGCCGACGTAGTCGTTCTGCGCCTCCAGCACCACATAGACGCCCCAGCGCAGGTCGCGGAACACCGGCCGCCCGTCGCGCTCCAGCGACGAGACCACCTCGACCATCCCGCGCCCCGTGAGCCTGCCCGCCGACGTCGCGCGGCGCGCAGCACCTGCGCGAGGTCGTCCACCCCGCAGGGCGGAAAGGCCAGCCCGTCGCTCGGGCGCGTCGAGCCCGCAGGCATTGGCGATCGCCGCCATCTCGATCGCCGACTTGGTGCCGTCGAGGAAGGAGTTGAACATCTGCGGGTTCATCCCCGCCGCGGCCGCCGCCTCCGGCGTCAGGCCGTAGTGGGTCCAGACGTCGTCGGGCGTCGACGTGGTGGAAGCCGGGCAGGTACTTCGTGCCCTTGCCCGCGGCCTGCACCCCGAAGCCCGCGGCACGCGCCCAGTCGACCATCTCGGCCACCAGTGCGGGCTGGTCGCCGTAGGCCATCGAGTAGACCGACGCCCGCCGCCCGCGCCCGCGCGGCCAGCGCCGGGCCCGCAGAGCACGTCGGCCTCGACGTTGACCATCACGATATGCTTGCCCGCGCCGATCGCCGCCAGCGCGTGCCGCACGCCCGCCGCCGGATTGCCGGTGGCCTCGATCACCACCTCGACGTCGTCGCGCCCCGCCAGCGCCGACCCGTCCTCGACATACGCGGTAGCACCGACGCGGTCCTCGTCCCAGCCGATGGCGCGGCAGGCGGCACGGGCGCGGTCCGGGCTGAGGTCGGCGATGGCGCTCACCACCAGACCCGGCGTGGAGGGCACCTGTGCGAGGAACATCGAGCCGAACTTGCCCGCCCCGATCAGCCCGGCGCGCACGGGCCGTTTCTCGCCTGCGCGCGCGGCGAGCATGGCATGGAGGTTCATCGGACTTTAGTCCATGGCTATCCCCGGTCCCTCCAGTTAGGGGCGTGCGGGAACTGTGGCAAGCAGCCGGGAGCTGGCGACGCGCTTGATCGAGCGAATGCGGGAAAAGCCCCTCGTCCTGCAGTTCCTGACTGCCGGTGGTGCGGTCATGCTTACCGCCATGCTGCTGACCGGCTCGTGGATCACTGGCCGCATCGAGCAGTCGGTGGTCGACAACACCGCCAGCGCCACGGCGCTCTACATCGAGAGCTTCATCTCGCCGCTCAGCCAGGAACTTGCCGCGGGCGACACCCTCTCCGATCCGGCCCGGCGGGCGCTGGCGGAAGGCTTCGCCGGGACGGGCGTCGGCGAGCGGATCGTGTCGTTCAAGATCTGGAAGCCGGGCGGGCTTGTGGTCTACGCCACCGACCCGGAGATCATCGGTAAGCAATTCCCGCCGTCGGAGGACCTGAAGCGGGCCTGGACCGGCCAGGTAAGCGGCAGCTTCGAGGGCCTCGGAGACCTCGAGAGCGAACGCGAGGCCGCGCTCGGCCTGCCGCTGCTCGAGGTCTACTCGCCGGTGCGCGAGGTCTGGTCCGGCGAGATCATCGCCGTCGCCGAGTTCTACGAGGTGGCGACCGAGCTGCAGGACGACCTGGCCGACGCGCGGCGCACAAGCTGGCTGCTGGTCGCGGGCGTGTTCCTCGGCAGCGGGGTATTGCTGACCGGGATCGTGCGCGCTGGCGGGCGTACAATTGAGCGCCAGGGCGCCATGCTGCGCGCCCAGGTCGCCGAAAGCCGCCGCATTGCCGCGCAGAACCGCGAGCTGCGCGACCGGGCTGTCAACGCGTCTGCGCGGGCAGCAGCGCAGGTGGAGAAGAGCCTGCGCCGGGTCAGCGCCGACCTGCACGACGGGCCGGCGCAGTACGTGGCCCTCGCCGCCATGCGCATCGACAGCATCGTGCCCAACAACGAGGCGGGCCGGCACGAGGCGGCAGCGATCCGCGGCGCGCTGCAGACTGCGCTGGCGGAGATCCGCACCATCTCGCGCGGGCTCTCGTTGCCCGACCTGGAGCGCTTGAGCCTCGCCGAGATCGCCGAGCGTGCGGTCGAGAGCCACCGCCAGGCCGGGACCGCGGTGACCTTGAACGTCACCGGCCCGGACGACGCCGCCGTCGACATATCCGCGCGAATCTGCCTTTTCCGCTTCCTGCAAGAGGCGCTGTCGAACGCCGCGCGCCACGCGCCGGGAGCGCCGGTCGACGTCTCCATCCGGGTCGGCGCGTCCGTGACCGCCACTGTCCGCGACCGCGGTCCGGGCTTCGATCCGGCGACGGCGATCGGCATCCGGCCGGACGGCGGCGAGGGCCTCGCCGGCCTGCGCGACCGGGCCGAGAGCATCGGCGCAGAGCTCGACATCACCAGTGCCCCGGGCGCGGGCACGACCCTCGTGCTGACGCTGCCGCTGGACCGAGGAGATCGCGAATGACCATCCGCATCGTGCTGGCCGACGACCATCCCATCTTCCGCGACGGGCTGGTCCGCTCGCTGGAGGAGGCGGGCGACTTCCAGGTGGTGGGCGCCGGCGGCACCGCCGAGGAGGCGGTCGCACTGGCAGAAGTCCATCGGCCCGACCTGGCGCTGCTCGACATTTCGATGCCCGGCGGCGGGATCGAGGCGGCGCGCGGGGTGCGCGAAGCCTCTCCCGGCACGCGCATCGCCATGCTGACAGTCTCGGAGGCCGAGCAGGATGTGATCGGTGCACTGAAGGCGGGTGCCATCGGCTATGTGCTGAAGGGGATCTCGGCGGGGGAACTCGCCGCTATCCTCGCCGGGATCGCGCGGGGCGAGGCGCATGTCGCGCCGGCGCTCGCCGCGCGCATCCTCAACGACTTCCGCAAGCCGATTGGAAAACCGCGCGGCCCGATCGACGACCTTAGCAAGCGCGAGGAGGACATCCTGCGACGCGTCGCCACCGGCATGAGCAACCGGGAGGTCGCGGACGACCTCGGCATCCAGGAAAAGACGGTCAAGCACTACATGACCTCGATCCTGGAGAAGCTTCACGCCCGCAACCGGGTGGAGGCCGCCCTCATCGCCCGCGAAGCCTGGGACAAGGGCTGACGCCAGGCACGCCGAAGGGCCGCGGCGCCAGGCGCCGCGGCCCTCCGGTGCGGCAGCGCTCAGCGGCCGGCGAGACTGCGCATGCGGTCGACGTCGGCCTGCGTCGCGCGGCGCTCGACGACCGTGTTGTTGTTGGGATCCTTCATCTCGTAACGCCCGCCTTCGATCTCCTCTTTCCAGCCGGTGGCGTAGCGGACCTCTATGGCCCTGCGGGAAACCTCGACCGACTGCACCTCGCTGCCACCCGGCAGGCTTGCCCGCGACGATCCCAGACCTGAATTGCTCACGTTGCTACGGATCCGTGCGAGGTCCGCCTGAGTGGCCCGCCGCTCCACCACGGTGCGCCCCGAGGCGTCCTTGCGCTCGAAGCGCCCGTTCTCGATCTCCTCCCTGATTCCGTTGGAGTAGATCACCTCGATGCCCCCGGCGGCCTGCTCGACCTTCACCACGCGCAACCCTTCCCCGGACTGCTGCCCCGATGAGGCACCCCCGGACCGGCCGCCCCTCCCGTTCGCGGAGTCGTCCCCTCCGCGCCCGCGTCCGCTGTTGTCGTCTCCGCCGCGCCCACGTCCGCGGCCGCTGCTGTCGTCCCGGTCGTCGTCGCTGTCGTCGTCGCGGCTGTCGTCGTCGCGGCTGTCGTCGTCGCGGCTGTCGTCGTCGCGGCTGTCGTCGTCGCGGCTGTCGTCGTCGCGGCTGTCGTCGTCGCGGCTGTCATCGTCGCGGCTGTCATCGTCGCGGCTGTCATCGTCGCGGCTGTCATCGTCGCGGCTGTCATCGTCGCGGCTGTCATCGTCGCGGCTGTCATCGTCGCGGCTGTCATCGTCGCGGTCGTCATCGTCGCGGTCGTCGTCGCGGTCGTCGTCGCCGCCTCGGCCGCTGTTGCCGCCGTCGTCGTCCCGGCCGTCCCTTGCATGGGCCACGTCGGCCTGCAGCCCGAAACCGTCGCCCATGCCCAGGTGCAAGCTGACCGGCGTCGCCGCCAGGGCGGCGGCCAGGGCGAGCACGCTCGCGCCCATCCACCCGCGTTTTTCGTTTGCCATCGGTTTTCTCCTTTGCCGGGCTGAACTGGTGCCCCATGCCACGGAGATAGACCGGCTCAACGCCGGCCGCATCGGACCTCAGTCCGACGTATTGCCGGACCTACGGTGTCACGCCACGACCACCCGGCCGCCCGCCAGCCGCAATGTCCGGTCCATCCGCGCCGCCAGCTCGGGGTTGTGGGTCGCGATCAGCGCCGCGAGCCCCGTCTCGCGCACCAGCCCCAGCAGCATCCCGAAGACCTGACCCGCGGTCTCGGGATCGAGGTTGCCCGTGGGCTCGTCGGCCAGCAGAAGCCGCGGCCGGTTGGCAAGTGCGCGCGCCATCGCCACCCGCTGCTGCTCGCCCCCCGACAGCTCCGCCGGCCGGTGCGCGAGCCGCGCCCCCAGCCCCACCGCCTCCAGCAGCTCCCTCGCCCGCGCCTCGGCGGCACCGCGCGCGACCCCTGCCGCCCGCTGCGGCAGGGCCACGTTCTCCACCGCGCTGAACTCCGGCAGCAGGTGGTGGAACTGGTAGACAAACCCGATCGCATCCCGCCTGAGCCGCGTCCGCGCCCGCTCGCTTGAGCCCTCGGCCGCCGCGCCGCCGATGCGCACCCGCCCGGAACTCGGACTGTCGAGCAGTCCCGCGATATGCAGCAGCGTCGACTTCCCCGCCCCTGAGGGCGCCACCAGCGCCACCACCTCTCCCGCTGCGATGCTCAGCGTGGCGTCCGAAAGCACGCTCACCTCCGCCGGGCTGCCGGGATTGTAGACCTTGCCCACCGCCTCCAGCCCCAGAGCCTCAACGGGAGCCTCCTCGGGCGCCTCACTCATAGCGCAGCGCCTCGACCGGGTTCAGCCTTGCGGCATTGCGCGCCGGCAGGATGGTGATGAGGAACGACAGGCCCAGCGCCATCGCCATCACGGCGAGCCACGTCGCCCGCCCGCAGCCGCGCCGGGATCTCGGTCAGATACCTGATCTCGGGGTTCCACACGGACCCACCCGACACCCATTCCACCAGCCCCTGGATCTCCTGGATGTTGAGCGCGAAAAGGCAGCCGACGATCACGCCCAGGAGCGTCCCCACCACCCCGATCAGCGCCCCGCAGATGAAGAAGATCCGCATCACCGACCCTTCGGTCAGCCCCATGGTGCGCAGTATCCCGATGTCGCGCCCCTTGTTCTTCACCAGCATCACCAGGCCGGAAATGATGTTGAGCGCCGCGATCAGCACGACCAGCGACAGGATGATGAACATCACCCGCCGCTCAACGTCGAGCGCCGCGAGAAACGCCCCCGAGGCATCCCGCCAGGTCCAGACCATCGCCCGCTCGCCGGCCGCCGAGGCCAGTGCGGGCACCAGCGCCGCGATCCGGTCGGGCTCCGCCGCCATCACCTCGATCTCGTCGGCGACACCCTCGCGGTTGAAATAGCTCTGCGCCTCGGCGAACGGCATGTAGACCCGCGTGCGGTCGATATCGAACCGACCTACCCCGAAGACATAGACCACCTCGTAGTCGCTGATCCGCGGCTGGGTGCCGAAGGGCGTGTCCATCCCCTCGGGCGAGACCAGCGTCACGACATCGCCCACCGAGACCCCCAGCTCGCGCGCCACGCCCGAGCCGATGGCGATACCCTCGTCCAGCCGCCCCAGATCGCCCAGGGCAGTCTCGGGCTCGGCGATCAGCGGCACCGCCCGCAGGTCCTCCAGCCGCGTGCCCAGCACCTCGACCCCCGCCGAGCGCCCCCGCGCCGAGGCCAGCACCTGCCCGCGGATCAGCGGCGCGGCATCGCTCACCCCCGGCACCTCGGCCACCCGCCCGGCCAGCGCGTCGTAGTCGCCGATCAGCCGGCTGACGTTGCCGAGATCATCTGCCGCCGGCGCGTAGTAGACGGTGGCATGGGCATTCGCCCCGAGGATGCGGGCGGTGAACTCCTCGCGAAAGCCGATCATCACCGCCTGCACCACGATCAGCGTGGCAACCCCCAGCATCACGCCCACCAGCGCGTACCAGGCGATGACAGATATGCCGCCCTCCTTGCGGCGCGCGCGCAGATAGCGCCAGGCGATCTGCCACTCGAAGGCGGCGAAGGGCGGGGGCGATGCGGACTTGGTCATGGCGCGCGGACCCTGTGGCGACCGCGCGCCAAGGTCAAGCCGCGACCGCATGGCCGGATCGTCGCGGAAGGGGCGCGCCGCCGGCCCAGCCGCCGGACGCGGTGAGGATCGCCCTATTCCCGCTCGGCGACCTCCTCTGGCGTCAGGAAGCGCCCGGCCTCGACGTCGTAGTAGTCCTCGGGCGTTCCGACTGGCCAGACCAACACGTCCTGCATCGGAGAGGGCTCGAAGCGCAGGCGCGCGATGCGCTCCGGCACCGGCAGGAGAGCGAGGGTGCGCTCGAAGGAATCCACGCCGTCCTCGGCGATATCGATGATGTCGAGGCAGAAACCGTAGCCCTGGAAAACGTCGTCGACGCCACGGCGCACGTCCGGGTCGAGCGGCGCGATCGCCTGCCGCAGGGCGGCGAAATCCGGCCGGTCGCCATAGCCGCGGACGTGCGACAGCGTGTAGGTCAGTTCGCCCACGGCGTACTGCGTCCGGGTCCAGGCGCGCTCGACGTCCTGCTCGCGCGCCTCGAAGCGGTCGCGCAGCTCCTTGGCCTGCTCGACATAGAAGCCGTACTGCGCGATCAGGCTGGTGATCTCGACGTTAAGGTTCGCGCGCCGCTCCTCGAGCGCGGCGATCTCGGCCTGCAGGGCATCGTTCTCGGCGAGGATCGCATCGGCTTTCGCGACCCGATCATAGAGCGGCGTCATCGCCTTGATCTCGTTCCAGACGAAGAGGCCGAGGCCGGCCGCGAGGGGGATCAGCGCCAGGATCGTCGCCGGCGCGACCCACTGGGCGCGGCCGCGGGCGCGGAGCTGGCGGAGCTCTTCCTCCAGACGTTCCAGCTCCAGACGCCTGATCTCGGATTCGGGTTCGGGCGTGTCTGCCATGGCGTCGCCTCTGCTGCCCTGGAAGCCTAGCACAGATTGGCGCCGCGGGCGCACGTCGTCCAGATTTACGACGGCCCGTGCCCGGTGGTGATGGCCGCACGCAAGTGATGGAATTGACGGTGCAGGCCGCCGCGAGGTTGATGTTGATGGCAAGCATGCGCTACGACGACGCGGCCGCCGCGCGGCTTGAGGCTGTCTACAGGACCGCCGTCATCGTTGCGCAGCGCCGCTACACGCTCGACCTGCTGCGGCTGCAACCGGACGAGGCGGTACTCGACCTCCGCAGCGGCCCAGGATTTCTGTAGCGGCGCGCAATCGTCAGATCCCGGCGTAGATCTCCGCCACCCGCGCCACAGCCGCCTCGGGCGACATCTCCTCGCTTTCGCCGGTGCGCCGCGAGGTCAGCTCGACCACCCCGTTCGCCAGCCCCCGCGGACCGACAGTGATGCGCCACGGCAGGCCGATCAGGTCCATGGTGGCGAACTTCGCCCCCGCCCGTTCATCGCGGTCGTCATACAGCGGGTCGAGCCCAGCCGCCGCCAGTCCCGCGTAGATCGCCGCGCATGCCGCGTCGGTCGCGGCGTCGCCCTGCCGAAGATTGACCAGGCCGGCGTGGAAGGGCGTGACCCCCTCCGGCCAGATGATGCCCTTGTCATCGTGGCTCGCCTCGATGATCGCGCCCACCAGCCGCGACACCCCGATCCCGTGCGAGCCCATGTGCACCGGCACCCGCTCGCCGGCCTCGTTGACCACCAGCGCCTGCATCGGCTCGGAGTACTTGGTCCCGAAGTAGAAGATCTGCCCCACCTCGATCCCCCGCCCCTCGACCCGCCGCTCCGCCGGCACCGCCGCATAGGCCGCCTCGTCATGCGTCTCCTGGGTACTGGCATAGGGCGCCGTCCACTCCGCGCAGATCGCAGCCACGGCGGCCTTGTCGGCATAGTCGATCGCCCGGTCGCCCAAGCGTCAGGTCGGTCACCGACCGGTCGTAGAAGACCGCGCTCTCGCCGGTTTCCGCCAGCACCAGGAACTCGTGCGTGTCGTCGCCGCCGATCGGCCCGGAGGCCGCGCGCATCGGGATCGCCTTCAGCCCCATGCGCTCGTAGGTGCGAATGTAGCTGACCATGTGCCGGTTGTAGGCGTGCAGCGCGTCGTCCTTCGTGAGGTCGAAGTTGTAGCCGTCCTTCATCAGGAACTCGCGCCCGCGCATCACCCCGAACCGCGGCCGCACCTCGTCGCGGAACTTCCACTGGATGTGGTAGAGCGTCAGCGGCAGCTCCTTGTAGGAGCTTACGGCCGAGCGGAAGATGTCGGTGATCAGCTCCTCGTTGGTCGGCCCGTAGAGCATGTCGCGCTCGTGGCGGTCCTTGATGCGCAGCATCTCGGCGCCGTAGTCGTTGTAGCGCCCGCTCTCGCGCCACAGGTCCGCCGACTGGATCGTCGGCATCAGCAGCGGGATGTGCCCGGCGCGCTGCTGCTCCTCGTGGACGATCGCCTCGATCCGCCGCAGCACCTTGTAGCCCAGCGGCAGCCAGGAATAGATCCCGGCCGAGGCCTGCCGGATCATGCCCGCGCGCAGCATCAGCCGGTGGCTGACGATCTGCGCCTCGGACGGGGTCTCCCGGAGGACGGGCAGGAAATACTGGGTCAGGCGCATCGGCGGCCGTACTCCGGGCGGGTGGCGGGTCGCGACGATTTAGGCCGATCCGCCGGCCCGCGCAATCCCGCGCGCTCCGGGCCGCGGCGGCTCCGATGGGGCGGCAAGCCATGCGCGGAGGGCATTTAAGCATTGCATCCCGCGCATGAAGCTGGTTAAGTTCCCCAGCCGATAGATGGGCGTGCCGCTACCTTCGAAGGTCGTTCCGAATACGATCCGAATGGGAGCGACGCAGCGAGACCCATTGTCGCGGGCCCAAGTCTGGGGGGGAAGAACGAAGCGGCCTGCCTGCGCAGGCCGCTTTCATTTTTGCCCGACCCCGCGCCCTTGTCAGACGCAAAGTCGGTCTCTATGATCGCGCGCTTCTGGCCAAGCCCCTCAACCAGGAGCCCTTCATGTCACTCGACCATGCGCGGGACCAGATCCTTCCGCTGCTGGCGAACGGTGCATTCGTGACGCTGGCAAAGGACGACTTGCCCAGTGCCCGGAAGCTGGTCACCGATTGGTGGGACGCATACAAGTCGTGGGAACGTGACGACACCTTCGAGGATGCCCGTCGCGAACAGCGCATGTCGTTGCGCTGGTGCGGGCGCGGGATCGACTTTTCGTTCCCGACCGTCCAGGCGACCCGTATTGACGCCGTGAAGGACGCGGATGGCAACTATCCGGGCGTCACCTACGGCAACCTGATCAGCAACGTCGGCGTCAAGGGCGTGATGGCACGCACCGATCCGAAGTCTGTTCGTGCCCTCGCCCGGTGGCGCGAGCCGAAAGACGGAGTTGGGCCTGCACGACCTCAGTGCCTCGATACTCAGGAACAACGCCACCATCACGTCGCAGTTGTTCAACGCCGGAAGCTTCGCCCAAAAGACACCGGCCCAGATCCGCAATATCCTGAAGGAAATGCACAAGGATTCCAAGGGAAAGGATTCCAAGGGCAAGCCGTATTACGTCTTCATGCCGCTGTCCAAGCCGCAGGATCAAAAGGTGTTCCACTTGCTCAACGATGTGGCCAAGGGAATGCGCGGGAGTGACCTGTACCCCCTGGTCCGCGAAATCCGGAGCAAGATGACCCGCGTCAAGCTGGCCTGTGAACACGACATGGGCGCCGGTTTTCTGGCGTGCGCGCCGGACAATCCCGTCAACCCCAAGTTCCGCTATGGTCATCAGAAGACGACAAAGACGCGCAATTCCATCGGCATGCTGATGCCCAAACAGGACAACAGCGCCGCTCTGATCCTCACGCGCAAGTCCAATGCCATGGCCTACGACCAGATGCTGGCCCGCGCGAGGGGAGTCAATGAGGTCACGATCGCCTACCGCCACCACGCCTCGCAGGACGGTAACGGCGAGCGGTTTCCGCTGGCGGCCGAGCTTGTGGTCACGAACACGGACCAGGTCGGGTTTCAGGCGTTCGTGATCAAGGACAGCGGAGACATCGATCCGGCGTCAATGCGCTTCATTCCGAACACCCTCTGACGGCCTCGAAGCTGCACGCGAGCCTCACCCGACCGGGGGACGGACCCGTCACGCCTCGCAGATCAGCGCGCCGGTCCGATTGAGCCGTGCGGCCAGCGAATGCAGGCGGCGCTCCACCAACTCGCCGGCGAAGTCGCGCCCCTGCCCCCGCAGCCGAAGCTCCAGCCGCTCGTCGGACACCACCAGCGTGGCATGCTCCAGCACGCCGATGGCCGAGCCCGAGAGCATGGCGCCGAGCCGCATCGCCCGGCCGAGCACCGCCGCCTCGTCCGCACGGTCGACCGGCAGCAGCGGGCCGTAGCGCTCGTTGATATCGACCGGGGTCGCCACCTTGTAGCGGTTGAGCAGCGCCAACCCCAGGAATACCCGCTCGGGATGATCGATGCCGCCGATGTTGGCGCGGGTGACCGACTCGAAACACAGCTCGGCCCGGTAGTCGGGATGCGCGCGCCAGTTCACGTCGTGCAGGAGGCAGGCGGCGCGTACCAGCCGCTGCTCCTCGGCCGGCCGGTCGCCATAGAGCGGCGCGAGCCAGTCGAAGAGCGCGTCGCCGAAACCCGGCATCCTGGCCGAGGCCAGCTCCATGTGCCGGCAGGCCTCGATCAGCGGGTCGAGCGCGCGCATCTGCTCGGGCATCTGCCGGTAGAGCAACCCCTCGCGCAGGCCATAGCCCGAGATAGCAATCCGCTCGGGCTCGAGCCGGCGCACCAGTTCGGCAAGCACCTCGGTCGCCAGCGGCACCAGCGACAGCCGCGCCGCAGACGTGCCGGTCAGCGACGACATGACCGCCTGGTCCTGCTCGCGGATCCAGCCAAGCGTTTCCATCAGATCGGCGATCGGCGGCTCGTAGCCGTGCAGCACCTTGAGTGGATAGTTCCGCCGCTCCATGTCGAGCCGTGCGATCGCCCGCCACGAGCCGCCCACCAGGAACAGCCGCGGCGCCAATCCACGGACCGCCTTGCGAAGCGCCTTGACCTGCTTGCGGATGTAACGCGCGCGTTTCTCGGGATCGGCGAGATCGGCCAGCTTCAGCGGCCCGACCGGCGAGGTCGCGGCGTCGCGGATCACCCCACCGGACACGTGGGCAAGCTCCATCGACGAGCCGCCCATGTCGCAGACCAGCCCCTCGGCGTCCGGCCAGCCGAGCAGCACGCCTTTGGCCGAAAGCTGCGCCTCCTCGCGGCCGCTGACAACCAGGAGCTGCACCCCGGTATCGCGCTCGACCTGATCGCAGAAGGCCGGCCCGTCCGCCGCCTCGCGCACCGCGGCGGTGGCCACCGCGATGATCCCCGAGAGCTCCATCCGTGCCGCGAGGGCCGCAAAACGGTGCAGCGCGGCAAGCGCCAGCTTCCAGCCCTCGGGGCTCAGCCGGCCAGTCTCGCCGAGCCCGGCGCCAAGGCCGCAAAGCACCTTCTCGTTGTAGAAGTACGCCGGGCTGCGGGCCATGCCGTCGAAGACCACCAGCCGCACCGAGTTCGAGCCCGCGTCAATGACACCGATCCGCCGGAGCCGCGCCGTATCGGCTTCCTCGGCATCTGCCTCGATCTCGCGTGAGCGCGTCAACGTCCGCAATTGCCCCGTCCCGCCGCCTGAGGTCGCGGGCCAAGCAGTGGCAGCCACGGGACGGCCAGTCAACCGCGGCGTCAGGCGGGATCGTCAGTCGTGTTCATGAACCAGCCGCGTCACGTCCTGCGCCCCCGCCCGGCCGCGGCCCGAAAGGGAGGGGTTCTCCATGAAGAAGCGGTGGCAGCTGAACAGCGCCGCCCCCTGCGGGGCCTCGTGACGCTCGTAGCGGCCGTCGGGCTGGCCGACCCAGCTCTGGGCCTGGTCGTGCATGTTGGCGGCCATGACCTGGTCCATGATCTGGGCGTGCACAGTGGGGTTGGTGATCTCGACCAGTGATTCGATGCGCCGTGTGAGGTTGCGCTCCATCCAGTCGGCCGAGGAGATGTAGACCCGCGCCTGCGGCGAGGGCAGGCCATGACCGTTGCCGAAGCAGACGATGCGGCTGTGCTCGAGGAACCGCCCGAGGATCGACTTGACGCGGATGTTCTCCGAAAGCCCCGCCACGCCCGCCCTGAGCGAGCAGATGCCGCGAACCACCATGTCGATGCGCACCCCCGCCTGGCTCGCGGCATAGAGCGCGTCGATCACCTCCGGCTCGGTGATGGCGTTGAGCTTGATCCAGACCTGCGCCGGCCGGCCCGCGCGCGCGTGCTCCATCTCGGCGGCGAGGCCCTCGAGGATGCGCGGCTTGATCATGTGCGGCGAGATCGCCAACCGCTCGAGGTTCTCGGGCATCACGTAGCCGGTGACGTAGTTGAAGACCTTGCCCACGTCGCGGCCCATGTCCCGGTCGCAGGTGAAGAGCGACAGGTCGGTATAGATGTTCGCCGTGCCCGGATGATAGTTGCCGGTGCCGAGATGGCTGTAGGTGACCAGCTCGCCACCCTCGCGGCGCACCACCAGCGACAGCTTCGCATGGGTCTTCCAGTCGATGAAGCCGTAGACCACCTGGGCCCCGGCGCGCTCCAACCGGCGCGACTGGCGGATGTTGGCCGCCTCATCGAAGCGGGCCTTGAGCTCGATCAACGCCGTGACCGACTTGCCCGCCTCGGCCGCCTCGCAGAGGGCCGCGACGATGGGGCTGTCGCGCGAGGTGCGGTAGAGGGTCTGCTTGATGGCGAGGACATCGGGGTCGAGGGCGGCCTGCTGCAGGAACCGCACCACGATGTCGAAGGACTCGTAAGGATGGTGCAGCAGCATGTCCTTCTGGCGGATCGCCGCGAATATGTCGCCCTCGAAGTCCTGCACCCGCTCGGGGATGCGCGGGGTGAAGGGCTGCCAGAGCAGGTCGGACCGGTCGAGCCGGCAGAGCTCGGACACGTTGGCGATGCCGATGATCCCGGGGATCTCGACCACCTCCTGCTGCTCGACGCCGAGGGAACCCACGATGGTCTCGCGCAGGTCGACCGGCGCGTCGGCGGTCATCTCCAGCCGCATCACCTCGCCGCGGCGCCGCCGCTTGAGCGCCGTCTCGAACTCACGCACTAGGTCCTCGGCCTCCTCCTCGACCTCGAGGTCGCTGTCGCGCAGGACGCGGAAGGCACAGAGCCCGAGCATGACATAGCCGGGAAACAGCCGATCGATGAAGACCTCCAGCAGCCCCTCCAGCGGCAACATGCGGATTGGCCCTTCGATCCCCCCGGCAGGGCGACGAAGCGCGGGATCTGCGCGGGCACCGGCAGCAAGGCTTCCAGCGCCGCCCCGTCGGCATCGCGGCGCAGCTGCAACCCCATGGCGAAGCCGCCCGAGGCGATGAACGGAAAGGGATGTGCCGGGTCAACCGCCAGCGGCGTCAGGATCGGGAAGACCTGCCCGAAGAAGAATGGCTCCAGCAGCTTGAGGTCGGCACCGCGCAGGGCGGCCGGGGCCAGCACCTCGATGCCGTCGGACTTCATCAGCCGCAGCAGGTTCTTCCAGGCTTCCTGCTGGCGGGCCATCAGTGCGCGGGCGTCGGCCTCGATGCGGCGGAGCTGCTCGACCGGCGTGAGGCCGTCGGAACTGGAGCCGGAGAACCCGGCGCGCACGAGGCCGCGCAGGCCCGCCACGCGCACGGTGTAGAACTCGTCGAGGTTGGCGCCGGAGATGGCGAGGAACCGCACCCGCTCCAGGAGCGGCACCACCGGGTTCTCGGCCTCCGCCATCACCCGCCAGTTGAAACCGAGCCAGGACAGCTCGCGGTTGATGAAGCGGTCGGGGCCAGACATGTCGAGGCCGGGCAGGTCGCGGCCCGGCGGCACAGGCGCGTTCAGGAAATCGGCGTCGGTTGCGACCTTGTCCACGCGTTCCAGCATCTTGGCGCCTCCGGGCCGGCGTCGTCCGGCCCCGGGCCTAATTCTAGGCCATCGGGTCGCGGGCGCAAAGCCTCGCCCTGCCGTCGGCCGCTCAGGCGCGGTCCTCGCGCAGCACCTCGGCGGCGAGGCGCGAGGTGATCGGTCGCTGCCGGGCGAGGCCCGCCCGGTCGAGGACGGCAACCGTGCGCTCGGCCGCAGCGAAGGAGCGCTCCATGCGGGCCAGCAGATAGCCGATGAGGTCCGGCGCCACGGCAAGCTGGCGGTCGGCGAACAGCTTCACCAGCACCGCGGCGAGCAGTGTATCGTCCGGCGCCTCCAGCCGCGCCACGCCCGCGGTGCGCAGCCGGCTGGCGAGATCGGGCAGCGTGATCGGCCAGAAGGCCGGCGCACTGCGCCCGCTGACCATCAGGCTGCCGCGGCCCGCGAGATGGTTGCAGAGGTGGAAGAGCACCTCCTCTGCCTCCCGCGCGCTGTCGTTGCCGAGTGTCTCCAGCCGGTCCACGTCCTCGACGGCAAGGGCAGACTTGGGCGCGAACCTGGCGAGATCGAGCCCAGGCAGGGCGGCCGCGGCCATCACCTGCGCATCGGCCCGGGCGACCCAGACATGGGCGAGATGGGTCTTGCCCGCACCCGCCGGCCCCACCACCGCCATGCGCCGGGCGGGCCAGTCGGGCCAGGCATCGACCTGCGCCAGCGCCAGCGCATTGGAGGGGGTGACGAAAAAGGCGTCGCGCCCGAGTGCCGGGCGGGCGGGCAGGTCGAGCACGAGTTGCGGCGCGGCAGGCATGCTCACGGCGCCCCTGGCGGCAGCTCGCCGGTATAGAGCGGGCTCTCGAGGTAGCGCTCGATGGCGAAGCGCCCGAAGACCCCGAGCGCCGCCGCCACCGGCACGGCGATCAGCAAGCCCGCGAAACCGAAGAGCGCGCCGAACACGGCCAGCGCAAAGATCAACCAGACCGGATGCAGCCCCACCGAGGCGCCGATCAGCTTCGGCGCCAGGATGTTGCCCTCGACGAACTGGCCGAAGCCGAAGATGCCGGCGGTGGCCAGGATCCACCCCGGCTGCCCCCAGAAGGCGAAGACCGCGATGCCGATCGCCAGCGCACCGCCGAAGAACGTGCCGACATAGGGAATGAACGCCACCAGCCCGGCGGTCAGTCCCACCAAGAAGCCGTAAGGCAGCCCGATCGCCATCAGCGTGACCGCATAGAAAGTGCCGAGGATCAGGCAGACCGAAAGCTGCCCGCGCACGAAGCCAGCCAGCACCTCGTCGATCTCGCGCGCCAGCCGGCGGATTGTGGGCGCGTGCTGGCGCGGCAGCCAGCCATCGACCTTGGAAACGGCCCGGTCCCAGTCGAGCAGCAGGTAGAAGGACACCACCGGGGTGATCGCGATGATGACGATGAAATCGAGCACCGCCAGCGACGAGGCGAGAACCGCATTCACCGCCGCGATTCCCCCGTCGCGCAGCGACTCCTCCATCGAGCCGAGACTGCGGCGCAGGCTCGAATACTCGTTGAAGAGGTCGGGGAAGCGGGCGCTGAGCACCGCCTCGGTCCGCTCGATATAGTCGGGCACCGCTGCCACCAGCGTCTGCGCTTGGTTCACCAGCGCGGGCACCGCGAACACCAGGAGCAGGCCGAAGACGAACAGCCCGGCGATCGAGATGACTATGGTGGCGGTGATCCGCCCGAAGCCCAGCCGCTCCAGCCGGTCGGCCACCGGGTCGAGGAAATAGGCGATCGCGGCGCCGGCAAGGAACGGGACCAGTGTCCCCGCCAGCAGCCACAGGAACAGCGCGGCGAGCAGGAGTGCCACGCCCCAGAACCATGCCTGTCCCCTGCCATTGCCCGTCACCGCCGTCTCCCTTTCAACAGATCATAGGTGACGCAGCCCGCAGGGGCTTGCAAGGCCGCGCGATCAGGCGAACTGCTCGCGGATCAGCCGCTCCTCCAGCCCGTGGCCGGGGTCGAAGAGGATGCGGTGGCGGATGTCCGGGACACTCGCTACCTCGATGCGCACCGGCGCGCGCACCTCGGCGGAATCCGCCGCCGCCGAAACCGGGCGCTTCTCCGGCTCCAGCACCTCGAAGACCACGCGCGCGCGGCCCGGCAGCAGCGCCCCGCGCCAGCGCCGCGGCCGGAACGCGGCCATCGGCGTCAGCGCCAGCACCCCGGCGCCGATCGGCAGGATCGGCCCGTGGGCGGAATAGTTGTAGGCGGTGGAGCCCGCGGGCGTCGCGACCAGCGCCCCGTCGGCCACCAGTTCGGCCATGCGCTCGCGCCCGTCCACCAGGATGCGCAGCTTGGCCGCCTGGGGTCCCGCGCGCAGGATCGAGACCTCGTTGATGGCAAGCGCCTCGATCTCGCCCCCGTCCGCCAGCGTGGCGCGCATGCGCAGCGGGTTGATCACGGCGGCCTCGGCCGCGGCCAGCCGCTCGGGCAGGCCCTCCTCGCTGTAGGTGTTCATCAGGAAGCCGACCGTGCCTCGGTTCATCCCGTAGACCGGCAGGCCGTTGTGTTCGGTCCCGTGCAGCGTGGACAGCATCAGCCCGTCGCCACCAAGGGCGACGATCACCTCGGCCTCGTCGACCGGGCTCTGCCCGTGACGGGCGATCAGCCGCTCCCGCGCCTCATCGGCAATCCCGACCGGGCTCGCCACGAAATGGATCCTGTCATAGGCCAAGCCGGGTCACTCTCTCGAACGGATGCGGGCGCGATCCTACGCCGGGGACTGCAAGGCACAAGCCGCCGCAGCCACAGCGCCGCTCAGCGCGGCGCAAGCTCGCAGATCACCGAATGCGCTGCCTCGAGCATGGCACCGTAGCCCGACAGGTTGAACTGGTAGATCGAGGCGAAGACCCCCCGATCCGCGGGTCGGCGCCAGCGCGGCGGCCAGCAACGGACGGTGGCCTGCAACTCCGATCATGAACTTCTTCCCCTGCGCCGGCATCCTCGCGGATACGCCTAGCACGAGGGCACCGAGGATGGTGGACTTTTCCTCCACCTTTCCACATGCTTTCACTTGGGGGGCGCCGCCGGACCAGGGTCCGCGCGCCAAGGCAGCGGAGGATTACCATGACGTCAAGGATCATCGGCGCGCCCAGCCGGCGCGGGCTCCTGAAGGGACTGGCGGCCGGCGGCACGCTCGCCGCCGCTGGCAGCTTCCCCGGCTTTATCCAGGCGCAGTCGTCGGAACCGATCCGCCTCGGCTTCCAGCTGCACCGCACCGGCATCGGCGCCGCCTACGGCCGCTGGTACGAGCGCACCACCCAGGCGGCGCTAGCCGTGATCAACGAGCAGGGCGGCATCAACGGCCGCCCGGTCGAGATCCTCTTCGAGGACGACGGCACCGACCCGAGCCGCGGCGCCGAGGTGGTCGAGCGCTTCGCCCAGCAGCAGAACTGCGACGTCGTCTTCGGCACGCTCTTCTCCCACGTCGTGATCGGCACCGCGCCCCGCGCGGGCGAGCTGAAGATCCCCTATCTCGTCTGCTCCGAGGGCCACCACGTGGCCTCGGGCCTCAACCGCTGGACGCTCCAGCCCGGCATCACCGACGTGAAGAGCCAGGTGCAGGCCATGGCGCCCTGGGTCGCGGCCAACCTCGGCAAGAAGGTGACGATGCTCTTCCCCGACTACGCCTTCGGCCACGACCACCGCGACTTCTTCACCGCCGCGATCGAGGCGCAGGGCGGCGAGGTGCTCGAGCTCATCGCCATCCCGCCGACCGAGACCTCCTTCACCCGCTACTTCCCGCGCATCCCGCAAGATACCGAGGTGCTCTACCACGTCATGGTCGGCCCGGCCGTCCTCACCTTCGTCAAGGAGCTGGGCGAGTTCTACGGCACCGGCGACAAGCCCGAGATCTTCGGCTTCATCGACAGCCTCGAGGCGGTCGACATCGCCACCCCCGGCCTCGAGTTCCTCGACGGCACCTACTTCTGGGAGGGCCATCCGCGCTACCTGCAGGCCGGCGCCCCCGAGCCCGAGACCCTCTACCGCGCCGCCGTCGGCGTCGACGACAACGGCGCCTCGGTCTCCGACCCCCGCGACGTCTCGACCTACGCCCACATGTTCTCCACCTGGGAGACCCTCTTCCTGATCAAGGAGGCCATGGAGGCCGCCGACTACCAGGGCCCCGCCGACCGCCAGGCGATGATCGAGGCGATGGAGGCCATCACCGAGATCCCGTTCTCCAACGAGCACCCGCAGGGCGACAAGCTGTTCAACGGCCGCACCCACCAGGTCTTCGGCCACCAGTCCATCTCCCGCGTCGAGGGCGGCAAGCTCATCGTGGTGCACCCCACCTCGATCGAGGACGGTATCTACGAGGACGAGGTCGACTACCTGTCCATGCCCTTCTGAGGCGCCCTTGGACTTCGGCCCCTTCCTGCTGCTCGCCATGCTGGAAGGCCTCGTCATCGCGGCCGTCCTCGCCCTGACGGCGGTCGGCCTGTCGCTGGTCTTCGGCGTCATGCGCGTCGTCAACGTCGCCCACGGCGAGTTCTTCATGCTCGGCGCGGTCCTCGCCTGGTTCGTCACCCAGCACGTCCCCGGCCACCCCGCGCTCGGCTTCGCCGCCGCCCTGGTCATCGCCCCCCTCGTCGTCGCCGCCATCGCCGCCGCCGCCGACCGCCTGGTCCTCAAGCGCCTCGACTACGACCCCGAGGCCACCATCGTCGCCACCATCGGCCTGCTCTACATCCTCCAGCAGGCGGCGCTGACCTTCTACGGCCCCGACGCGCGCCCCGTCCGCGCCCCCTTCGACTTCCGCGTCCAGTTGCCCTGGTTCGGCTACTCCGGCTACAAGCTCGCCGTCATCGTCGCCGCCATGGTCCTGCTGGCGGCAGTCTGGGCCCTGATGACCCGCACCCGCGCCGGCCTCTTCATGCGCGCCACCCAGTACGACCGCGAGACCGCCCCCGCCTTCGGCATCGACCCGACCGCGTCTACGCCGGCACCTTCGCGCTGGGCGCCGCGCTGGCGGCCGTCGCCGCCGTGCTCATCGTCCCGATCCAGCAGGCCCACTACCTGATGGGCGGCGATCCGCTGCTGCTGTCGTTCATCGTCGTCATCATCGGCGGGCTCGGCAGCCTGCGCGGCACGGTGATCGCCGCCCTCGTCATCGGCCTCTCCGACGGCATGATCTCGATGTTCTTCTCGCCCACGCTGGCGAAGATCCTCGCCACCCTGCTTGTCGCCGTGGTCCTCGTCTTCCGCCCCCAGGGCCTGTTCGGAGCCAAACCGCGTGCATGGACCCCTGGGCGCTCCACCTCGCCGTCGTCGCGCGCTCCTTCTCGCGCTCAACTGGCTGCTGCCCCCCTACCACCACACCAACCTCGCCCGGATCATGGTGCTGGCCGTCTTCGCCATGGGCTACAACATCGCCTTCGGCTACACCGGCCTGCTCAGCCTCGGCCACGCCCTCTACTTCGCCGCCGGCCTGTACGCCACCGGCCTCCTGATCCACCTCGCCGCCTGGCCCGCCGCCCCCGCCCTCATCGCCGGCCTCCTCGCCGGCGGCGCGCTCGCGGCGCTCGCCGGCCTCCTCGCCCTGCGCACCACCGGCGTCGCCTTCATGATCGTCACGCTGATGTTCGCCCAGGCCGGCTACCTGACCATCCTCTACTTCGGCACCTTCACCCGCGGCGACGAGGGCTTCGTCATCGACCGCGCCGTCCGCGCCATCGGCCCCCTCGACCTCTCCGACGACACCACCCGCTACCTCGCCGCCCTCGCGCTCTTCGCCACAGGCCTCCTCGCCAACCTCGCCCTCGTCCGCTCGCCCATCGGCCGCATCCTGGTCGCGATGCGCGAGAATGCCGAGCGCAGCCGCATGCTCGGCTACGACCCCTTCCGCACCCGCCTGCTCGCCATGACCATCTCCGGCCTCTACGCGGGCGCGGCCGGCGCCGCCTACGGCCTCCTCTTCGGCTACGTCGGCGCCACCTTCGCCTCGATCCAGTACTCGATCCTGCCGCTGCTCTGGGTCCTGCTCGGCGGCGCCGGCACCGTCCTCGGCCCCTTCCTTGGCGCGCTCCTGATGTTCTACCTGATCGACGTCACCAGCCAGCTCACCACCGCCTACCTGATGGTCGTCGGCCTCGCCCTCGTCCTCCTCGTCCTCTTCGCCCCCTAGGGCATCCTCGGCACCCTCCGCGCCCGCTGGCTCCCATGGCTGCCGTGACCCTGCTCGAGACCCGCGCCCTCACCCGCCACTTCGGCGGCCTCACCGCCGTCGACACCGTCGACTTCACCCTGCCGCAAGGCGAGATCCGCGCCCTCATCGGCCCCAACGGCGCCGGCAAGACCACCTTCGTCAGCCTGCTCTGCGGCCGCCTCCCCCACCTCCGGCACCATCGCCTTCCAGCGGCCAGGACATCACCCGCCTCCCCGCCCAGGCGCGCGTCCGCCTCGGCATCGCCTACACCTTCCAGATCACCTCGATCTACGCGCGCCTCCCCGTCTGGGACAACGTCGCCCTCGCCGTCCAGAGCCGCCGCGCCCCCGACCTCGCCGCCGCCACCAACGCCGCCCTGACCCGCGTCGGCCTCGACGACCGCGCCCCCCAGATCGCCGGCACCCTCGCCTACGGCCACCAGCGCCTGCTCGAGATCGCCATGGGCCTCGCCCTCCAGCCCCGCCTGCTGATCCTCGACGAGCCCACCCAGGGCCTCGCCCCCGGCGAGATCGACGCCTTCAAGACCCTGGTCCGCGACGTCGCCGAGCACCGCCACCGTCCTCCTGATCGAGCACAACATGGACGTCGTCATGGACCTCGCCCACCGCATCACCGTCCTCGACTTCGGCCACATCCTCGCCGAAGGCACCCCCGCCGAGGTCCGCGCCGACCCCGCCGTGCAGGCGGCCTATCTGGGCGTGTGAGCATCGGGCGGCGCATCCCGATCGCGACCCGTGAAGCCGGACCGCGCCATTGCCACCCCTTCGCCCGTGCCCCGGCACGGGCGGCGGCCGTCCCGCCCCCCTCGGGGCGGCCGCACGCGGCCTCCCCGGCGGGACGGCCGCCGCCCTTGTCGCGTGGGGATGCGGCAGCAGCCGTCGGCGCTCCATGAAAACCGGCACGATCTCCGTAAATGTCGTGCAATGTGTCTGGCCGGGCGAACCGCCCCGCTTCATCTCCGTGAGAAGGAGCAACCACGGTGAAGAAACAGCCTGTCGCGCTCTCCGCTGACCCCACCGACCCCGAAGATTTCGCCACGACAGCCGAAGCACTGGAGCGCGGCCAGCGCGCGCACCTGATCCGCCAGCAGTCCGCGTTCGCCCGCCGCTTCCGGGTCCCGTTCGGCACGCCGCGCGATTGGGAGCAAGCGCGGGCAACCGCACCGGACTTCGCCATCGCCTACGTGCGCGTGATCGCCCGGCATCCGGACATGGTGGCGAAGGCAATCGCATAGCTGCTGTTGCGGGGAAAGGTTCGGCCTGCAAGCCTGCTGCCGATCAACGCCTTCAAGACCCTCGTCCACGACGTCGCCCGTACCGCCAGCGTGCTCCTGAAGCACGACATGGACGTCGCCACGGACCTCGCCCACCGCATCACCATCCTCGACTTCGGCCGCTCCTCGCCGAAGGCACTCCGGCGCAGGTCCGCGACGATCCGCCGTGCAGGCGACGTATCTGGTGGTGTGATGCTGGAAGGCCGTTTCCCACGCAGACCGAAGCGTATAATGATGTGCGCGACAAGGGCATCGGCAGAGGGTTCGGGGTGGCAAAGCGAGTGAGCATCATCAACTTCAAGGGAGGCGTCGGCAAAGCCACGCTTGCCTTTGAACTTGCCGCTGGGCTTGTCCGCTATCACTCGCCCGCCAAAGTCCTTGTTGTGGACATGGATCACCAGAGCAGCCTTTCCATCGTATGTCTTGGACCCCAGGCGTGGAACGCATGCGTGTCGGCAGACAAAACGATTAACGAGGTGTTTAAGCCGTTCATCGGGCAGTCACAAAACATGCCCGGCGATGAAATTATATCGAAGACGCAGCTTAATCAGTACCATTATGGGAACTTGAAGATCGTGCCCGCCAGCTTGCAACTGGACGATATCGAAATCGAACTTACCGCGTCTCATCACGGCAACGCCATTCAGTCCGAGTGGAACAAGCGGACACTTGTATGCCGTTGGCTTGAAAAATCTGAAATCGACAGCAAGTTCGACTACATTATCTTCGATTGTCCACCAGCGACGAAGATCGTGTCTCAAAATGCCATCGCAGCCAGCCATGGCTACATCATACCGGTCATTCCGGAGGCTGTTATGGAGCGTGGCGCTCCCCATCTATTTAGTATGGTCAAATCTGGGATCGACACGCGCCTTAAGGCGCTAGCGGCAATGGGAACCCCGCGCGCTATGCATGTTCCCGATACGAAATTGGTGGGCGTAGCGATCACTCGAATTCAGACGCACGGGCCTGCGGCTTCAGGTTATACCGACGATCATACACAGCACTTGGCGTCACTTCAACGCTACTGGAAAAGTAATCTTGTAGAACCATACATCGAGGCAGGAACTGGTGTTTCGCAGGCATTGGCGGAAGGCGTTCCGGTTTACGATCGGGCGAACAACCAGAACGTCGGAGGCCGCGGATTTCACATTATGTATAAGAACTTGACCGATGCCTTAAAGAAAAGAATCGACAAGCTATGAAGACGCTCACAAGATCAAAGGCACGTAGGAAGCATATTACGTCTGCCGATGTCGGTCGGTACCTAAAGAATTTAGCTGCGCTGCATCGCGATCCATTGACTGGAAATGTCGCCATGAGTGATGCCTTGCAAGAGATTGCAGCGATACTGATATCCGCGAAGGGTGCTCCCGCTTCGAAGGCTCTTGGCGAGTTCGTTGCGCAAAGCACGTTTAGCTTTGAAGATGACTATGACTTTCAATCAATGTCTCTGGATAAATCCATAGGCAATCCTGGGGCGACCGGACTTAACAAAGTCTGATTTGACCACCATTGGCACGGAGCGCTTCGGTATCGCCAAGTCACAAATGAACGAGCAGCCGCGGGATGAAATCATTAGTATGATACTGTCTGCAGTGCAGCATGAGGAATCCCTCGCTATTATTTCGGAGGAGGCTAGGAGGCAGACCCGTACCTCGTAGCTGGATCGCCGCCAATGCTAAAGGCGCCGCTGGGGCCAAACGTCGGCAATGGACCGATCCAGCATGTCCTATGAAACAAGGAGCGTCAGATGACGCTCACCCTCACCGCCCTCACCGCCGGCTACGGCAACGTCCAGGTCCTGCACGGCCTGACCCTCTCGCTCGCCCCCGGCGAGGTCCTCTGCCTGATGGGCCGCAACGGCGCCGGCAAGTCCACCGCGCTCAAGGCGATCATGGGCCTCGTTCCCCCCCGCGCCGGCACCGTCACCCTCGACGGCCACCGCCTCGACGGCCTGCCCGCCCACGCGATCCCCCGCCGCGGCATCGGCTACGTCCCCCAGGGCCGCCGCCTCTTCGCCGAGCTGACCGTCGCCGAGAACCTGGAGATCGGCCTGATCGCCCGCCACCACGGCGCGCCGACCCGCGCCCGCGTCCTCGACCTCTTCCCGCGCCTCGCCGAGCGCCTCGACCAGACCGCCGGCACCCTCTCCGGCGGCGAGCAGCAGATGCTCGCCATCGGCCGCGCCCTCTGCCTCGAGCCCAGCGTCCTCCTCCTCGACGAGCCCACCGAGGGCCTGCAGCCCTCGATGATCGCCCTCATCCACGACACCGTCGCCCGCCTGAAATCCGCCGGCGTCGCCACCCTCCTCGTCGAGCAGCGCGTCGACGCCGCCCTCGCGTGCGCCGACCGCATCGCCTTCATGGTCGGGGGCCGCATCGTCGAGACCCTCCCCGCCGCCGCCCTCACCCCCGACGCCCCCGCCTTCCGCGCCCATGTCGGGGTCTGACATGCACCGTCACCCCACCTGAGAAAAATTAGTTATTACAGTTACTTAACTCATGTAACAACGTGTTACACCCCCACGGACCCCGCCTGACATGCCCTCCGTAGCCGGCATCGACGTAGGCGGCACCTTCACCGACCTCGTGGTCTTCGACCCCGCGACCGGCGCCGTCCGCCTCGCCAAGGTCCCCACCACCCCCGACAACCAGGCCACCGGCGTCCTCGCCGTCCTCGACGCCGCCGGCGTCGACCCCGCCGCCCTCGACCTCATCGTCCACGGCACCACCACCACCACCAACGCCGTCCTCGAACGCAAGCTCGCCCGCACCGGCCTGATCACCACCGCAGGGCTTCCGCGACATCCTCGAACTCGGCCGCCGCACCCGCCCCAACCCCTACGGCATGACCGGCACCTTCACCCCCCTCATCCCCCGCGACCTCCGCCTCGAGGTCCCCGAGCGCATGGACGCCCGCGGCCGCATCCTCACCCCCCTCGACGAGACGTCCGTCCGCACCGCCGCCGCCCACCTCCGCGACGCCGGCTGCGAAGCCCTCGTCATCCACTTCCTCCACGCCTACGCCAACCCCGCCCACGAACTGCGCGCCGGCGAGATCGCCGCGGCCATCTGGCCCACCCCCTGGATCACCCTCGGCCACGCCCTGCTGTCGGAATCCCGCGAGTACGAGCGCGGCGTCACCGCCGCCGTCAACGCCTCCGTCCAGCCCATCCTCGAACGCTACCTCGCCCGCCTCCAGACAGAGCTGTCGCGCCCGAGGCCACCCCCGCGACATCCTGGTGATGAACGGCAACGGCGGCATGGTCCCCGCCCCCCTCGTCGCCCGCGAGGCCGCCAAGACCGTGATGTCCGGCCCCGCCTCCGGCGTCATCGCCGCCGCCTACACGGGGCGCCGCGCCGGCATCCCCGACCTCGTCACCTGTGACATGGGCGGCACCTCCACCGACGTCGCCCTCATCCGCAACGGCCGCGCCGGCGTCTCGAACGAGATCGAGCTCGAATACGCCATGCCGATCCACGTCCCCATGGTCGACGTGCGCACCGTCGGCGCCGGCGGCGGCTCCATCGCCCGCGTCAACGCCGCCGGCCTCCTCGAAGTCGGCCCGCAAAGCGCGGGCTCCGTCCCCGGCCCCATCTGCTACGGCCAGGGCGGCACCCTTCCCACCATCTCCGACGCCAACCTCCTCCTCGGCCGCCTCAACCCCGCCCGCTTCCAGCCACCGACGGCGTCCGCGAACGCCTTCACCACCCTCGGCCGCCCCCTCAACCTCGACGCCGAGGCCGCCGCCGAGGCGGTGATCCGCATCGCCGACACCCACATGGCCGGCGCCATCCGCATGGTCTCGCTCTCCCTCGGCGCCGACCCCCGCGACCTCGCTCTCTTCGCCTTCGGCGGCGCCGGCCCCCTGCACGCCACGGCGCTCGCCCGCGAGCTCGGCATCCCCCGCGTCCTCGTCCCCGCCCGCCCCGGCATCACCAACGCGCTCGGCTGCGTCGTCGCCGACCTGCGCCACGACTTCGTCCGCACCCTCAACCGCCCCCTCGACACCGTCGACATCGACACCGTCCACACGATCCTCGCCCAGCAGGAGGCCGAAGGCCGCGCCGCCGTCGCCGCCACCCCCGTCGACCCTCACCGCCACCACCGCCGAGTTTTCCGCTGACATGCAGTTCGTCGGCCAGACCCACCTGATCCGCGTCCCCCTGCCGCACCCCCGCCCGACACGCGAGGAGCTGCAGTCGCTCTTCGAGGCCGCCTACTTCGCCCGCTTCCGCGTCGAGCTCGCCACCATCCGCGCCAACCTGGTGAACCTGAACACCTCGGTCATCGGCCACCGCCCCGAGCTGAGCCTCGCGACCCTGATCGACCCCTCCGCCCGCCGCCCGACCCTCGCGGAAGCCCGGACCGCCATCCGCCCCGTCCGCTTCGGCGGCGCATGGCACGACACCCCCGTCTACTGGCGCGACCACCTGCCCCGCGACCGCCGCCTTCAGCGGACCCGCCATCATCGAGCAGATGGACACCACCACCGCCATCGCCCCGGGCGAGCAGGTGACCCAGGACGGGGACGGGAATCTGCTGATCGAGATTGCAGGTGCCTAGGGGCAGGCGAGAAATGGTCTCCGGTTCCGCGTGCCGGATTGCCAAGCCGCCCGTCACGCGTCTAGCCTCGGTTAGGCCCGATCTCCCGGACGCGACATTGCTCGAGGCGCCATGACGCCGGACCCCACGCTATCCGAGCTCCGTGCGAGGGCTCACTTCCGAGATGGTCCGATGACAGACGTTCACGCGAAGTTATTGAAAATTAATCCCCTTTATCCCAACATGTTACCCGGAATTGCGCGCGCGCAGCGCGCCGGTTGCGCACCCCTTCCCCCCCGATGACCCTCGACCCGATCACCCTCGGCGTCATCCAGGCCGGCCTCCAGCAGGTCTGCGACGAGATGGACCTCACCTTCTCCCGCGCCGCCTTCTCTCCCGTGATCGCCGAGGCCGACGACCGCTCCGACGGCATCTATGCCGCGACCGACGGCGCCCTGATCGCCCAGGGCTCCCGCGGCCTGCCTGTCTTCGTCGGCACCATGCAGTTCTCCACCCGCCACATTATCGAGCGCATCGCCGCCGGCGTCACCCTGCCCCCCGAACCCGGCGACATCTACATCGTCAACGACCCCTACCTCGGCGGCACCCACCTGATGGACGTCCGCTTCGCCACCCCCTTCTGGCGCGACGGCGAGATCTTCTGCTGGCTCTCCAACACCGGCCACTGGCCCGACACCGGCGGCATGGTCCCCGGCGGCTTCTCCGCCTCCGCCATCTCCGCCGAGCAGGAAGGCCTGCGCCTGCCCCCGGTGAAGCTCTTCAAGCGCGGCCAGCTCGACCCCGAGATCTACGCCATCATCACCTCCAACATCCGCGTCGCCGAGCAGCGCATCGGCGACGTCAAGGCCCAGGCCTCCGCCCTCCTCGTCGGCGCCGACCGCCTCACCGCCCTCCTCGACCGCTACGGCGACGCCACCGTCACCGCCGCCATCGCCGAGATTCGCGCCCGCGCCCGCGACCCAGATGCAGGCGATGATCGCCCTCATTCCCGAGGGCCGCTGGCCCGCCCACGCCTTCATCGACAGCGACGGCGTGGTCAACGAGCCCCTGACCATTGCCCTGACCGTCACCCGCCACGCCGAGCGCCTCACCTTCGACTTCGCCGGCTCTTCGCCTCCCTGCATGGGCCCGATGAACTCGGTGCGCGCCACGACCCTCTCCTCGGTCTACCTCGCCATGCGCCACATCTTCCCCGAGGTCCCGATCTCCGCCGGCGCCTTCGAGCCGTTGCACGTCACAGGCATCGAGGGCACCTTCCTCGACGCGCACTACCCCCGCCCGGTCTCCGGCTGCGCGGCGGAGGTCAGCCAGCGCATCGCCGAAGCCGTCTTCGCCGCCCTGGTCCCCGCCATCCCCGACCGCGTCACCGCCGCCCCCGCCGGCACCTCCGGCAACTTCGCCCTCGGCGGCCACGACCCCGAGCGCGGGCGCGACTACGTGATGTACCAGATCTCCGGCGGCGGCTACGGCGGCAACGCACGGCACGACGGGCTCTCCAACGGCTGCTCGACCATCGGCATCTCCAAGGCGCCGCCCGTCGAGATCATGGAGCAGCAATACCCCGTCCTCTACCGCCGCTACGCCCTGCACGAAGGCTCCGGCGGCGCCGGGACCCACCGCGGCGGCTTCGGCCTCGACTACGAGGTCGAACTGCTGCGCGGCACGGCGCGGGCCAGCTTGGTCATGGACCACGGCCGCTTCGGCCCGCAAGGCGCGCTGGGCGGCGGCGACGGCGCCTGCAACCGGGTCGAGATCACCCGCGGCGGCGAGACGCTGATCCCCGAGCACCTCTCCAAAGCCCAGGACATCCCCCTCGCCCCCGGCGACCGGGTCCGCGTGCGCACGCCGGGCGGCGGCGGCTACGGCGATCCTGCCCTGCGGGACTCCGCCGCCATCGCCGAGGACGTCCGACTGGGACGCTACACGGCCGCCGAGGCGGCGGAGCGGTTCAGCCGCGTGAATAGCTGAGGTTTGGGACTGGACGCCGGTGGCCGCCCCGGCCTAGGGTGCCGCCGCCCTTGGCGGCCGTGCCGGATTCCCCGATGACTTCGACCACGCTGAACCCGTCCCCGGAGACCCGGACCGCCGTGACGGTGCTCTGGGCGCTCAGCCTGTGCCACCTGCTCAACGACACCATCCAGTCGCTGCTGCCGGCCATCTACCCGGTATTGCAGGCGAACTACGCGCTCACCTTCACGCAGATCGGCATCCTGCACTTTGCCTTCCAGTGCACGGCAGCCATGCTGCAGCCCGTGGTCGGCTACGCGACCGACCGCCGGCCGCGTTTCCGCCTCTTGACCATCGGCATGGGCCTGAGCCTCATCGGCCTGATGACGCTCGCCTTCGCCCACAGCTACGCGGCGCTGATCCTGGCCGCCATGGCGATCGGGCTGGGTTCGGCGATCTTCCACCCCGACGCCTCGCGGGTGGCGCGCGCGGCCTCGGGCGGGCGCTACGGCTTCGCGCAGTCTGTCTTCCAGGTGGGAGGCAACACCGGCACGGCGATCGGGCCGCTGCTCGCCGCTTTCGTGGTGCTGCCCTTCGGCCAGCCGAGCATCGCCTGGTTCTCGGCGCTGGCCTTCCTCGGAATGGTCGTACTCTGGAACGTGGGCACCTGGGCGCGGTCCCACCACCGCAGCCTCGCCGGCCGCGCTGCTGCTGCGGTGCCGGGAATGCCGTCGCGTCGCGTCCTGACCATCGTCGGGGTGCTGGCGCTGCTCGTCCTCGCCAAGTACCTCTATATCGTCAGCCTTTCGAGCTTCTACACATTCTACCTGATCGAGACCTTCGGCGTCTCGGTGCGCACATCGCAGCTGCTCCTGTTCCTCTTTCTCGGCGCGAATGCGGTGGGGGTGCTGGTGGGCGGGCCGATCGGCGACCGGATCGGGCGCAAGGCGGTGATCTGGGTCTCGATCCTCGGGATCCTGCCCTTCACCCTGATCCTGCCGCATGTCGATCTGTTCTGGACGGCGGTGCTGAGCGTCATCGTGGGCGCAGTCAGCGCCTCGGCCTTTCCCGCCGTCATCGTCTACGGCCAGCAGCTGCTGCCGGGCAGGGTGGGCATGGTATCAGGGCTCTTCTTCGGCTTCGCCTTCGGTATCGCCGGCATGGGTGCGGCGGCGCTGGGCGTGCTGGCCGACTGGAAGGGCCTCACCTTCGTCTTCCAGGTCTGCGCATTCCTGCCGCTCATGGGCCTGCTGACGGTGTTCCTGCCCGCCGACCGCGACCTGCCCGGCCGCTGACGGCGCGGCTCTACCCGACCGAACCGGCCCGGAGCGCGGCGTGCACGCCCGGCCCAAGGGCCGGCCTCACATATTCATTTAATTCCAAATGGATAGCCGGCGTCCCGCTGCGGGACACCGGCCGCGCGGCCTCAAGAGGCCGAGGCCGAGCCTTCCTTGCGGTCGGCGTAGATCAGGAGCGGCTCGCCCTTGCGGTTGATGCATTCCTCGTTCACCACGACCTCCTCGACCCCGTTCATCGAGGGCAGCTCGAACATGGTGTCGAGCAGCACCTCCTCGAGGATCGAGCGCAGGCCGCGCGCGCCGGTCTTGCGGTTGATCGCCCGCTTGGCGATCGCCTTCAGCGCGTCGTCGGTGAAGGAAAGCTGCACGTCCTCCATCTCGAAGAGCCGCTGGTACTGCTTGATCAGCGCGTTCTTCGGCTCGGTCAGGATGGTGATCAGCGCCGCCTCGTCGAGATCGTTGAGCGTGGCCAGCACCGGAAGACGACCGACGAACTCCGGGATCAGCCCGAACTTCAACAGGTCCTCCGGCTCCAGCTCCTGGAACAGCTCGCCCACCCGCCGGTCCTCGGTATCCTTCACGTCGGCGCCGAAGCCGATTGCCGAACCCCGCCCGCGCTGGGCAATGATCTTGTCGAGGCCCGCAAAGGCGCCGCCGCAGATGAAGAGGATGTTGGTCGTATCCACCTGCAGGAATTCCTGCTGGGGATGCTTGCGCCCGCCCTGCGGCGGCACGCTCGCCACGGTGCCCTCCATGATCTTCAGGAGCGCCTGCTGCACGCCCTCGCCCGACACGTCGCGGGTTATCGAGGGGTTGTCCGACTTGCGGCTGATCTTGTCGACCTCGTCGATATAGACAATGCCGCGCTGTGCGCGCTCGACGTTGTACTCGGCCGACTGCAGGAGCTTTAGGATGATGTTCTCCACATCCTCACCGACGTACCCGGCCTCGGTCAGCGTCGTCGCATCCGCCATGGTGAAGGGCACGTCCAGGATGCGCGCCAGCGTCTGCGCCAGCAGCGTCTTACCGCAGCCCGTGGGGCCGATCAGCATGATGTTGGACTTCTGCAGCTCGACGTCGGTGTTCTTGCTGGCGTGGTTCAACCGCTTGTAATGGTTGTGTACCGCCACCGAGAGCACGCGCTTGGCGACCTGTTGGCCGATGACGTAGTCGTCCAGCACCTTGCAGATCTCGTGCGGGGTCGGCACGCCGTCCGAGGACTTGACCAGATTGCTCTTGGTCTCCTCGCGGATGATGTCCATGCACAACTCGACGCACTCGTCGCAGATGAACACGGTGGGACCCGCGATCAGTTTGCGGACCTCGTGCTGGCTCTTGCCGCAAAACGAGCAGTAGAGGGTGTTTTTCGAGTCGCTTCCGCCCGACTTGCTCATATCCAGCCTCCGGCTTTCGCCACTGTCAACGCCGCCATCACCCTCGTTCGCCAAAGCGCAGGCGCTCCAAGGGCATTGGAACATGCTTGCGGCGGCAATTACAAGCCCAAACGCCGCCGGGGTAAAGGGGGCGGCAGGGGGTGTGTCATCACGCTGGCGTGGCCAGGGCCTCGCGCTCCGTGACGATGTCGTCGATCAGGCCCCAATCCTTGGCGTCCTGCGCCGTCATGAACCGGTCGCGTTCCAGCGCCTGCTCCACAGCCTCGAAAGTCTGGCCGGTGTGCTTCTCGTAGATCTGGTTCAGCCGGTCCTTCAGTGCCTGGGTCTCGCGGGCGTGGATCATGATGTCCGTCGCCTGGCCCTGGAACCCGCCCGAGGGCTGGTGGACCATGATCCGGCTGTTGGGCAACGAGTATCGCATGCCCTTGGCACCTGCGGTCAGCAGGAGCGAGCCCATGCTCGCCGCCTGGCCGATGCACAGCGTCGAGACCTGCGGACGGATGTACTGCATCGTGTCGTAGATCGACAGGCCCGCGGTGACGACACCGCCGGGGCTGTTGATGTACATGGAGATTTCCTTCTTCGGATTCTCCGCCTCCAAGAACAGAAGCTGTGCGACGATCAGCGTCGACATGTCGTCGTGCACTGTCCCGGAGACGAAGATGATCCGCTCCTTCAGCAGCCGCGAGAAGATGTCGTAGGCCCGCTCGCCCCGCGCGGTCTGCTCGACCACCATGGGGACAAGGTTCATGGCGGTTTCAATAGGATGGGGCATCGGGGGAAGGCCTCTCGCTTGCGGGCTACGTGGGATCGCGCCCTGGTTGTCCGGAGGAATAATCATCGCATCGCCCCTCCGCAAGGGGCGCCACCCGCGGAAGCTCGGCCGGGGACCGGGGCCGCGCGCAACCCGCGGCCGCGGCGCTCGCTCAGGAAGTGGTGGCGGGCAGGTCCTCGTCGAGGGCCTCGATCGCCTTCTGCAACTCGTCCTTGGTCACCGACTTCTCGGAGACCTTGGCGAGCTCCATCACGAAATCGACCACCTTCTCCTCGAAGAGCGGCGCGCGGATCTGCTGGAGCGCGGCCTGGTTCTTCTGGATGAATTCCAGGAACTGCCGCTCCTGGCCGGGGTACTGCCGCGCCTGGGCGATGACCGCGCGCTGCAGCTCCTGCTCGCTCACGCTGATCGCGTTCTTGTTGCCGATCTCGGCCAGCAGCAGCCCCAGCCGCACCCGCCGCTCGGCCAGCCGCACATGCTCCGGCGTTGGCTCGACCTCGGGATGGTCGTGGCCCTGGTGGTCGGCATGCTCCTCGTGCCAAAGCTGATGGGCAATCTGCCGGGCCTCGACGTCGACCAGCGACGGCGGCACCTCAAAACTCACCTGCGCGTCGAGCGTGTCCATCAGCCGCCGCTTGACGATCGCACGGCTCGCCTGGGCGTACTCCGACGCCAGCCGCCCGCGGATCTGCTCCTTGAGCGCCTCCAGCGACGCTGCGCCGTAGCGCACGGCCAGCGCCTCGTCGACCTCGGCCGGCTTCGGCCCCTTCACCGCCTTGATGGTGCACGCAAAGACCGCGTCCTTGCCAGCCAGGTTCGCTGCACCATAGCCGTCGGGGAAGCGAACCTTTACCTCGATCTCGTCGCCGGCCTTGGCGCCCACAAGCTGATCCTCGAAGCCGGGAATGAAGCTGCCGGAGCCGAGAACCAGCGGAAAATCCTCCGCCGTCCCGCCCTCGAAGGCCTCGCCGTCCACGCTGCCCTTGAAGTCGAACACTACCTGATCGCCGTCCTTGGCCTTGCTGCCCTTGCGCCGGTCCTCGTAGACACTTGCCGACTTCGCGAGGTTCTGCAGCGCCTCGTCGACCGCCGCATCGTCGATCTTGGCCACCAGCCGCTCGATCGTCAGCTCACCCAGCGCCAGTTCGGGCACCACAGGAAGCGCCTCGTAGGTCATCGAGACCTCGACGTCGTCGCCTTCCTTCCAGTCCTCGCGGGTCATCTTGACCTCGGGCTGGAGGGCGGGACGCTCGCCGGTCTCGTCGAAGTGCGCCCGCATCGCCTTGTCTATCGTCTCCTGCATCGCTTCGCCGAGCACCGACTTGCCGAACATCTTCTTCATCAGCGCCGCGGGTGCCTTGCCCTTGCGAAAGCCCTTCATCTGGAAGTCCTTGCGGGCCTCCTCGAGCTTTTCCGTCACCTTGGCCTCCAGCTCCCCCGCCGGCACCGTGATGGCATAGCCCCGCTTCAGGCCTTCGTTCAGGGTCTGGGTGACCTGCATCTGCGCTTCCTCATCCATTCACTCTGGTGCGGGCGGAGGGACTTGAACCCCCACGCCTTGCGGCGCCAGAACCTAAATCTGGTGCGTCTGCCAGTTCCGCCACGCCCGCAGTCGCGGCGCCCCCCAAGGGCTCCAACGCGGGCGCTTCGTAACAGACGCGCCGAAGGGGCGCGAGCGAAAAATGGCGCGCGCCGCTGTCGGCTTGCACGCGGGCGGGCGCCCAGCTGCAGGGCGGGTTCTGCCTGGAATTTGCACAATCTGCACAATATTTGCGCAGACGCGCCAAATTGTCCACCCGCGCTCCGGAGGATTCCGGGGGCTCCATTGAAACCGGCCGGGCAAGCTGGTTTGTCGGGGCCGCATTCCGGCGCAAAGACAGCTGGAGACGGCGGAGGGAAGCACTGGATGAAGAAGATCGAGGCCATCATAAAGCCCTTCAAGCTCGACGAAGTGAAGGAAGCCCTTCAGGAAGTCGGCATCCAGGGACTCAGCGTGATCGAGGCCAAGGGATTCGGTCGCCAGAAGGGCCACACCGAGCTCTACCGCGGGGCGGAATACGTCGTCGACTTCCTGCCCAAGGTGAAGATCGAGGTCGTGCTGGCCGACGAGCAGGTTGATGCGGCAATCGAGGCGATCGTCTCCGCGGCGCGCACCGGCAAGATCGGCGACGGCAAGATCTTCGTGCTGCCGGTCGAACAGGCAATCCGTATCCGCACCGGAGAAGAGGGCACCGACGCGCTCTGACAGACATCCGGCCGAGCAAGGCGCGTGCCCGCGGCCGATCCCGACCTCGCACTGACAACCCTATGGACAAGCCCAAGGAAAACCGATGAGCGACACGCAAACCGTTCTCAAGACAATCAAGGACGAGGAGATTGCCTATGTGGATCTCCGCTTCGCCGATCCGCGCGGCAAGCTCCAGCATGTGACGGTCATCGCGGACCTCGTTGACGAAGACATGATGGAAGACGGCTTCATGTTCGACGGCTCCTCGATCGCCGGCTGGAAGTCGATCGAGAAGTCAGACATGAAGCTGATGCTCGACCCAAAGTCGATCTACATCGATCCGTTCTTCGCTGAGAAGACGCTCTGCGTTCACTGCTCGGTGCTCGAGCCGGACACCAACGAGCCCTATGAGCGTGACCCGCGCAGCACCGCCGAGAAGGCCGAGGCCTATCTCAAGCAGTCCGGCGTCGGCGACACCGCCTACTTCGGTCCCGAAGCGGAGTTCTTCATCTTCGACGACGTGCGCTTCTCGAACGCGCCCAACAAGGTCAGCTTCCACATCGACGCGGTCGATGCCGCTTGGAACACCGACACCGAATTCGAGAGCGGCAACAGCGGCCACCGGCCTGGCGTCAAGGGCGGCTACTTCCCGCTGCCCCCGGTGGACGCCGGACAGGACATCCGCTCCGAAATGCTCTCGACGATGAAGCGCATGGGCATGAAGGTCGACAAGCACCACCACGAGGTCGCCTCGGCCCAGCACGAGCTCGGCCTGATCTTCAGCACTCTGACGGCGCAGGCCGACAACATCCTCAAGTACAAGTACGTCATCCAACAGGTCGCCGCCGCCTACGGCAAGACCGCGTGCTTCATGCCGAAGCCCTACTACGGCGACAACGGCTCGGGAATGCACGTCAACATGTCGATATGGAAGGCCGGCAAGCCGGTCTTCGCCGGCGACAAGTATGCCGACCTCTCCAGCGAGGCGCTGTGGTTCATCGGCGGCATCCTCAAGCACGCCAAGACCCTCAACGCCTTCACCAACCCGACGACCAACAGCTACAAGCGGTTGATCCCGGGTTTCGAGGCGCCGGTGCTGCGCGCCTACTCCGCCCGCAACCGCTCGGGCTGCATCCGCATCCCGTGGACCGAGAGCCCCAAGGCCAAGCGTGTCGAGGCCCGTTTCCCCGACCCGGCGGCCAATCCTTACCTCGCCTTTGCCGCCCTCTTGATGGCCGGCATCGACGGGATCAAGAACAAGATCGATCCCGGCGAGGCCTCGGACAAGGATCTCTACGACCTGCCCCCCGAGGAGCTGGCCGAAATCCCGACCGTCTGTGGAAGCCTGCGCGAGGCCCTCGAGTGTCTCGCGGCCGATCACGCCTTCCTGCTGGCGGGCGATGTCTTCACCAAGGACCAGATCGAAGGCTTCATGGCGCTGAAGTGGCAGGAGGTCTACGCCTTCGAGCACACGCCGCACCCGATCGAGTACCAGATGTACTATTCGCTCTGAACCCGCGCGGGGCGGGCGTTCGCGCCCGCCCCGATCCGCCGAAACCCTCGGGGCAGCGCCACGTGTCCGCGCGCGGACAAACGCCTATCCATTTGATTTAGAAGGGTATTCCGCGCGGCGTTAACCTCCGTGGCAGACTTCGTTGACACGCCCCGGGCGCGTCCCCGCCAGTCCCCCGCGCGACGCCCTCTACTTGGCGCCGAAGAGCAGCGTTAAGTTGGTGCTGGCCGGGTGGTCGGCGTCGGTGTCCGCCTCCTTGTGCAACACGCGGTGCAGCACCGGATCGACCCCCAGATAGGTCTTGGCGAGCAGGCCGGGCACGATCACCATGCGGTCGAGCCCGATCGGCAGCTCGACCCACTTGCCGCCGATCAGCGCCTCGGTATGCACCGTGCTCCTGGTCCCGCAGAGCCCGCTGAAGAACCGCCCGTCGTAGTGCGGCTTTCCGATGATGACCGCCCCTCTGTCCACCTTGTGCAGCGTATCCCCCCGGGCAAAGATCCGGTTGATCGGTGCCAGTGCGCGCCGCAATGGCGAGGCCAGGCTGAGCATGGCGAAGATGTCGCTCACCCCCGTCGATGCCAGCGGCCCGCGCGCGTCCTCGCGGTTGCGGTCGATCTGCGCGCCGAGCTGCGCCCAACGCCCGACCGCGTCCTCCGCCAGCGTGGTCAGCCGGTCGATATCCGCCTTATGGCCCTGGTACATCAGCCGGTGGATGACCACCCGATAGCGCACGTCCGACCGCTCCGGGGGGATCATCGAGCGCATGACCGCGTCGGTGATCTGCCAGCATAGCTCGCGGGTCTTGTCCGGGGTGACGTAGCGGCCCTCGCCCTGAACGAAGGCCTCGGGGAAGCTGCGGATCGGTGCACCCGATCCGTCGCGCTCCAGTTCGAACTTGCGCGCTATGTGGGCGAGACGACCCTGCGAGAAGTAGTACATGTCGCCGATATTGTTGCTGAGACCCCCGCGCGCGTAGTGGTTTCGCGCGATGTCCAGCAGCGGCGCCCGCCAGGGAAGCTGCTCGTTCGGATCGTCCGTCAGGAGCTCCCAGGCCCGCCTGACGTCGGCAAAGCCCTTCACCACGATGATCTGCGCGCCCGACTTGAACACCGACGCCAGAAGTCCCGGCTTCAGCTCCTCACGTTCAAGATTTACGATCGAATGACCGGCATTCGTACTCATGAATCGCTCGCGTCTACTCCGAAAGACCGCCGTCTCTCTTGCTGAGTGCGACGCATGCCTGTGCGCAACTGGCTCGAGGACCCCACAGGATACCCACCGGCCGATGGGGTTGTCTGACGTATACAATACTCGCGCAGGTGGGCAAATTTATTCGCAAGCTTTTGGCTAACCGCGCTGAATCCCGCCCAGCGCAACGACGTCGGCCACCGCGCGCGCCCGGAAGTCCCGCGCCCCCCGACCGCCACGCAAACGGGAGGGGCCATGGGCCCCTCCCAGGTGACGGCTCGGCTGTTCTGTTGCCCTGCTCGACGGGTCTGCCTGCAGCCTGAACGCCGGTGTCAGCTGCAGCCGCTCGTGCCACCGCAGGTATTGCACTTCATGCAGGTCCCGTTGCGCACCAACGTGAAGTTGCCGCACTCCCCGCAGGGATCGCCCTCGTAGCCCTGCATCCGCGCCTTGGCCCTGACATCGATCGCCACGACACTGGCCAGCGAGACCTCGCCGCGCACCGCCAGCCCGCTCAGGCTGCCGCCAAGACCCAGCTCGCCCGCCGCCGCAGCACCGCCCTGCAAGAGCACCAGCTCCTGCGGCAGCCGCTTGCGCAGGTAGCCGGTGGAAGAGATCTGCCGGATCATGTCGATAGAGCTCTGCGCAACTTCGCCCTCGATGCGCCGGACATTACCACCCTCGCCCTCGCCGCGGCCGAGGTCGTCGAAGCTCTCGCCGGTGGGCACCACATGCGCCAGATCCGTGCGGTCGAGATAGGACACCGCCAGCTCGCGGAAGATGTAGTCGAGGATCGAGGTGGCGTTCTTGATCGAGTTGTTGCCCTGCACCATCCCCGCCGGCTCGAAGCGCGTGAAGGTGAACGCCTCGACGAACTCCTCCAGCGGCACCCCGTACTGCAGCCCGACGCTGATCGCGATCGCGAAGTTGTTCATCATCGCCCGGAAGGCTGCGCCCTCCTTGTGCATGTCGATGAAGATTTCGCCCAGACTGCCGTCGGCATACTCGCCCGTCCGCAGGTAGACCTTGTGCCCGCCGACGATCGCCTTCTGGGTATAGCCCTTGCGCCGCTCGGGCAGCCGCTGGCGGTTCGCCTTCTCGATCTCCTTCACGATGATCTTCTCGACGATCTTCTCGGCCAGCACCGTCACCCGCTCGGCAACCGGCGCCTCGATGAGCGCCTCCTCCAGGTCCTCGTCGTCCTCGATCAGCGAGGCCGAGAGCGGCTGGCTAAGCTTCGAGCCGTCGCGATAGAGCGCATTGGCCTTCACCCCCAGCGACCAGCTCAGCTCGTAGGCTGCCTTGCAGTCGCCGATGGTGGCCTCGTTCGGCATGTTGATCGTCTTGGAGATCGCCCCGGAGATGAAGCTCTGCGCCGCCGCCATCATGCGGATGTGGCTATCCACCGACAGATACCGCGTGCCGGTCCGCCCGCAGGCATTGGCGCAATCGAAGACCGCGTAGTGCTCGGCCTTCAGGTGCGGCGCCCCCTCCAGCGTCATCGTGCCGCAGACATGGGCATTGGCCGCCTCGATCTGCGCGCGAGTGAAGCCGAGGTGCCGCAGCAGGTCGAACGCCGGGTCGCGCAGCTTCTCCGCCGGAATGCCGAGCACCCCGGTGCAGAACTCCTCGCCAAGCGTCCACTGGTTGAACACGAAGCGGATGTCGAAGGCCGTCGGCAACGCTGCCTCGACCTTCGCGATCTCCTCCGGCCCGAAGCCGTGGCCGATCAGCGCGGTGGGGTTGATCTCCGGCGCATTGCCGAGCGTGCCGTGGCCGACCGCATAGGCCACGATCTCCGCCACCTCCGCGGGCCGGTAGCCGAGGTTCGCCAGCGCCGCCGGCACCGAACGGTTGATGATCTTGAAGTACCCGCCGCCGGCCAGCTTCTTGAACTTCACCAGCGCGAAGTCGGGCTCGATGCCGGTGGTGTCGCAGTCCATGACCAGCCCGATGGTCCCGGTCGGGGCGATCACCGTGGTCTGCGCATTGCGGAACCCGTGCGCCTCGCCGAGTTCGAGCGCACGCTCCCAGACCGAATGCGCGAGATTGAGCAGCGCGCTGTCCGGGCAGTTGCCGTGGTCGAGCGGCACCGGCGGCACCGCGAGCCCCTCGTAGCCGCCGGTCAGCCCCTCGGCCGCGCGGGCATGGTTGCGGATCACCCGCAGCATGGCCTGCGCGTTCTCGGCATAGCCCGGGAACGGCCCCAGCTCGCGCGCCATCTCCGCCGAGGTGGCATAGGAGGCGCCGGTCATGATCGCCGTCAGCGCCCCGCAGAGCGCACGCCCCTCCGGGCTGTCGTAGCCGTGCCCGAGGGTCATCAGCAGCCCGCCGATATTGGCATAGCCGAGGCCGAGCGTGCGGAAGCGGTAGCTGAGCTCGGCGATCCGCGGGCTCGGGAACTGCGCCATCAGCACCGAGATCTCCAACGTCACCGTCCAGAGCTTCGTGGCGTGGACATAGGCCTTGGCGTCGAAGCGGCCGTCCTTGAGGAAGGTCAAGAGGTTCATCGACGCGAGATTGCAGGCGGTGTCGTCGAGGAACATGTACTCCGAGCACGGGTTCGACGCCCGGATCGGACCGCTCTCGGGGCAGGTGTGCCAGGCGTTGATAGTGTCGTGGAACTGCACGCCGGGATCGGCGCAGGCCCAGGCGGCATGGCCGATCTGGTCCCAGAGCGCGCGGGCCTTTACCGTCTTCGCCACCTTGCCGTCGGTGCGGCCGATCAGCTGCCAGTCGGCATCCGCACGCACCGCGCGCAGGAAGGCGTCGGTCAGCCGCACCGAATTGTTGGAGTTCTGCCCCGAGACCGTCAGGTAGGCCTCGCTGTCCCAGTCGGTGTCATAGGTGCGGAAGTCGACCTCGGTCACGCCCTGCTCGGCCTGCTGGAGGGCGCGCTTCACATAGGCCTCCGGCAGATGCGCCTTCTTGGCGGCGCGGATCGCCGCCTTCAGCCCGGCATTGGCCTTGGGGTCGAAGGCATCCGCCTCCGCCCCGTCCCAGCTGCGGATGGCGGCGAAGATCGCTTCCAGCCGTTCGCGGTGGGCCTTTGACCCGGCGACCAGTGCCGCGACCTTCTGCTCCTCGATGACCTTCCAGTTGATGAAGTCCTCGATGTCGGGATGATCCATGTCGCAGATCACCATCTTGGCCGCCCGCCGCGTGGTGCCGCCGGACTTGATGGCCCCGGCCGCCCGGTCGCCGATCTTGAGGAACGACATCAGACCCGAGGACTTGCCGCCGCCGGCCAGCCGCTCGTTCTCGCCGCGCAGCGACGAGAAGTTGGTCCCCGTCCCCGAGCCGTACTTGAAGAGCCGCGCCTCGCGGGTCCAGAGGTCCATGATCCCGCCGTCGTTGACCAGATCGTCCGCCACCGACTGGATGAAGCAGGCATGCGGCTGCGGGTGCTCGTAGGCACTGGTCGACTGTGTCAGTTCGCCCGAGCGGAAATCGACATAGAAATGCCCCTGCCCCGGCCCGTCGATCCCATAGGCCCAGTGCAGCCCGGTGTTGAACCACTGCGGCGAGTTGGGCGCACCCATCTGGGCGGCCAGCATGTAGCGCATCTCGTCGTAGTAGGCCCGCGCGTCCGCCTCGGCCGAGAAATGTCCGCCCTTCCAGCCCCAGTAGGTCCAGGCGCCGGCCAGCCGGTCGAAGACCTGCCGCGCCGTGGTCTCGCCGACATGGCGCGCCGCCTCGGGCAGCTCCGCCAGCTTCGCCTCGTCGGCGACCGAACGCCAGAGGAAGGCGGGCACGCCCTTCTCCTTGACCCGCTTGAGCACCGCCGGCACGCCCGCCTTGCGGAAGTACTTCTGCGCCAGCACGTCCGAGGCCACCTGGCTCCAGCTCTCGGGCACTTCGATGCCCTGCAGCGAGAAGACGACCGACCCGTCGGGATTGCGGATCTCCGAGGCCGTGGTACGGAATGCCAGCGCCCCGTAGGCCCCGGTCTCTTCGGTGGTGAAGCGGCGTTCGATCTGCATGTTCTTCTTCCCTGGCTCTGCCTCGGCGCGGGTGCCTAGGATGGACCCGTCTACCAAATCTTGTGTCCGATCGTGACCGGACCCCCAGAGAATGACAGAACCTGATTCCGGTCAACTGGAATATCTGCATCCGACAGCAGATTTTGTGGTTGACACCTTATCAATCCACTAGGGGTTGTTAATCTTTGATTCGCCTTCAGGTTAAATCGCGCCAGCCGGGCTCGTTTCTCCCGTCACTCGCCCACCCGTCCGCGGAATTCGTTGCGCAAGGCCGCGGCTCTCCCTGGCGTCGACCGCAACCTGGTGGGGGTGGGCCGCAGATGAACGGCTGGATCGGCTTCGACGCGACCGGCACGACGCTCGACGCGCTGTTGGGATCCGTCCCGCGAGCCTTGGGCCTCGCGATGATCCTCGCCGGCACCGCCCTGATCCTGGCGCTGCTGCCGAAGGTACTGCGCTCCCAGAAGCGCCTGCGCCTGCCATCCCTCGGCGCCCTCCTCGCCGCACACTACGTCAAGCTCGTCTTCGCCGGGGTGGCCATCATCTGCGCCTGGGCCGCCTGGATCGGGCTGCTGCGCGTGCCCCTGATGGTCGGGGGCCTGCTCGACGACCTGCGCGCGAGCACCGCCGACGCCGGCGACCCCGAACAGACCCGCCGCATAGTATTCGCCCTCGCCGCGGTGCTTGCCGTCATCACCATCATTGGCGCCCTCGTCGCCCAGGCGATCCGTATCTGGATCAACGAACGCGCCGCCCGCAACGCCGAGGCCAGCCTCGTCACCGGTCTCATCAGCACCGCCGTCGAGGGGCTCGGCGCCGAGAAGAAGGTCAGCCGCATCGGCAGGCCGGTCACGCTCGCGCCGCGCGAGGTCGATGACCCGGCCAATCCGGGCGCCCGCACCATCATCGAATGGCAGGGGGAGAGTCTGGACGTAGGCAACGACTGGATCCAAACGGACGTAGACTGGCAGACCTTCGAATTCACAGCTCCCAGTCTCGAGGTCCGCATCGGCGCCATCCTGACGCTGGAGCGCATCGCCCGTGACAACCCCGGCGACCACATCCGCGTCATGGACATACTCTGCGCCTACATCCGCGGGAACGCCCCCGCCCGCGATATCCGCGACCACGATCTGGGCGAATGGCCCGGCCGCCCGACGGACCCGAGCGCGGTCCGCACGCGGCGCGCGGAGGACCTCTCCCGACGCCACTCGGCGCTTCAATCATGGATCGAAGCCCTTCCCGACCCGCGCACGGATATTCAGGTTGCCCTGGACGTGATCGGCCGCCGGGCGGAAGCACGAAAGTTGCGCGAGGAGGCCGCAGAAACCCGCGGCGGCGAAGCCGGCTACCGCCTCGATCTCCGTCGAGCCAGGCTGTATCGCTGCGACCTCTCACCCCTCGATTTCCGCCGGGCCCGCTTCGGCGGGGTACGGCTGGACGGGGCGAACCTCGGCGGGGCGCGGCTGGAGGGCGGACTTTGGAGGGGCGAGGCTGGAGAAGGCGGACCTCGGTTGGGCGCGGCTGGGAGGGGCGGACCTTTGCGGAACGGATTTCCGGGGAGCAAACTGGGTCGGTGCGATAAACGGGGCATCACCGGCCCAGTTTGCCGATCTTCGAGGCGCGCAAGGGTTAACACAAGCTCAGCTCGATCAGATGATCGGCAACGAAGCCACGCTGCTCCCCGACGCGCCCGCGCCGGACACCGGCGCGCCCTTCTACATCTGGAGCTGTTGGGAGAGGCCGCCGCCCGACCTCGACCGGTTTGTCGCGACCGCCGCCGGCCACAGCGCGTCAGACGAACGCCGCGCCGCCCTGCGCGCCGAATTCATCTGCGGCCCGGACAACCCCCTCCGCAGGACCGGCACGCCGCTCGCCCTTAACGCCCCCTACCCCGACCGCCACCCGCTCGCGAACCGCCAGGACAACTAGCCCCGTTCATCCCGCATTAACCACGATTATTGTTATATAACAATATCTTACAAAATCTCCGCACTGGTTATCTTCCCCTCGGCCCCTCATCCCTGCCGGCCGATCTCCACTTCCAGCCGCTGGAAATACGGCACCTCCCGCGAGCGGATGATGCTCGGCCAGTCCGGGTTGTGGAGGCTGTCGGGATAATGCTGCGCCTCCAGGCACAGCCCCGCGAAGGAGCCCGTATCTCGCGCCGTCCAACCCCGGAGCCGCGATCGCCACCCCGGCGCTGTCATAGACTTGCAGCCCCGGCTCCCCGGTCCACAGCTCCAGCCGCAGTCCGGTCCGCGCACAGGTGACCCGCGCCGCCGGCGTGCCCGAATCCCGACCCGGCGCGAGCACGAGGTTGACGTCGTACCCCGAGGCTTCCGGGTCCGCGTCCGCCAGGCTGCGCGCCTCGTTGAAGTCGAACCGCGTCCCCGCTACGGGGCGTATCGTGCCGTCCGGGATCAGGTCGCGGGCGATCGGCGTATACTCCGGCGCGTCGATCCACAGCACATGGTCACGCACATCCCCCCCGCCCCCGAGGTTGTAATAGTTGTGGTTGGCCAGCGCGATCGGCGTCGGCCGGTCAGGCCTGCCCGTCATCTCGCAGACCAGCCGCGGCCCCTCGAGCCGGTAGACCACGGTGAACGCCACCGCCCCCGGATATCCCTCCTCGCCCTCAGGACTGGCGTAGGTGAGCTGCACCGCCTCGCCGCTCGAATCCCCCTCCATCTCCCAGACCCGCCGCTGCAGCCCGACGGCGCCGCCGTGCAGGTGATGCGCCCCGTCGCTGGGCGTGAGCTCATAGCTCACCCCCTCCAGCGTGAACTGCGAGTTGGCCGTGCGATTGGCCACCCGCCCGCAGACCGCGCCATGCCCGCGCGCGTGAAACACGTAATCCTCGAGACGCGAGAACCCCAGCACAACCGGCAGGCTGCCCCGCGCGCCATCGACCCGCCAGTCCCGCACCGTGCAGCCGTGGTTCAGGATCGCCACGGCCGCATCCCCGCTCTGCAGCACGACCTCCTCGACCGCACGGCCCTGATGGTGTCCGAACACCCTCTTCTTCATTGGGGCCTCCCAGGAGCTGCAATGCTGAGCATAAGTCCACACGAACGGCGGCGCGCCCGGACTATAGTGGTGTGCCGGCGCGCCGGCAAGCCGCGCTTCCGATGCTAACACGTTGCCGACGAACGATATTTCGATACCACCCCTTGCTTGACCCGCCGTTGCCCCTCGCGTAGCTTGCGGCCGCCAGCCTCGGGATTCGCCCCATGTCCATCGCCACCGCGGCCCCCCTGTCCTCACCCGCCACCGGGGATGGCAGCCAGCCCCGCCCGACCGGGTGCATCATGCTCGCCGACGGGCAGGTCTTCTACGGCCGCGGCTTCGGTGCGCCGGGGGTGGCGGTGGCCGAGCTCTGCTTCAACACCGCGATGACCGGATACCAGGAGATCATGACCGACCCGTCCTACGCGGGCCAGGTCGTCACCTTCACCTTCCCCCATGTCGGCAACGTGGGCGTGAACCCCGACGATGACGAGACCGCCGACCCGGTCGCCGCCGGCATGGTGGTGAAGTGGGACCCGACCGAGCCGTCGAACTGGCGCTCGGCGGGCAGGCTGGCGGACTGGCTGGCGCGCCGTGGCCGCATCGGGGTGGGCGGCGTCGACACGCGGCGGCTGACCCGCGCCATCCGGCAGCAGGGCGCGCCGCATGTGGCGGTCGCCCACGACCCGGACGGGCGAGTTCGACCTGGAGGATCTCGGTGGCCCGCGCCCGGGCCTTCCCGGGGCTCGTCGGCATGGATCTGGCCCGCGAGGTCACCTGCGCGCAGAGCTATCGCTGGGACGAGATGCGCTGGGCCTGGCCCGAGGGCTACGCGCGGCGCGAGGGTCCGGGGCGCCGGGTGGTGGCGATCGACTATGGCGCCAAGCGCAACATCCTGCGCTGCCTCGCCTCGGCGGGCTGCGACGTCACCGTGCTGCCGGCCACCGCGACGGCCGAGGACGTCCTCGCCCACGCGCCCGAAGGCCTGTTCCTCTCGAACGGCCCCGGCGATCCGGCGGCCACCGGCGCCTACGCGGTGCCGATGATCCGCGAGATACTGGATCGCACCGACATGCCCGTCTTCGGCATCTGCCTCGGCCACCAGATGCTGGCCCTCGCCGCTGGGTGCGCGCACCATCAAGATGAACCACGGCCACCACGGGGCCAATCATCCCGTGAAGGAACTGGCCACCGGCAAGGTCGAGATCACCTCGATGAACCACGGCTTCACCGTGGATAGCCAGACCCTTCCGCCGGCGGTCATCGAGACGCATGTCTCGCTCTTCGACGGCTCGAACTGCGGGATCGCGCTGGCCGACCGCCCGGTCTTCTCGGTGCAGTATCACCCGGAGGCGAGCCCCGGCCCGCAGGACAGCTTCTACCTGTTCGAGCGGTTCGTGGCGATGATGGGAGCCCAACAGGAAAAGCGCGATTAATCATTAACTTTCAATGTGCTTAAGGTTTTCTTAAGCTTCATTTTACAGTCTCGCAACTCTTGTGGTGTGCGAGTTCTGTCATGGCCCGAGTTCCTGCCGTTCGCTCCGCCAGCCGCCGGGATGGCGCCCATCGCCGCACCAAAGCGGGCACTGCTCGGCGACCTTCTGGTGGAGGCCGGCGTGCTCGAGGCCGATTTGCTGGCCCGGGCGCTGGACCAGCAGGCGGGCCAGGACCAGAAGCTCGGCCGCATCCTTCTCGCCAACCGGCAGATCTCGCCCGAAGACCTTGGCGCCGCTCTGTCCCGGCAGTCCGGTCTCGGGCGCGTCGACCTTCGGGCCTCGCCGCCAGACGTCGACCTGCTGGCGGATCTCGACCCCTACCGCTGCCTCGCGATCGAGGCAGTGCCGTGGCGGCAGATCGGCGGAACGCAGGTCATTGCGCTGGCGAACCCCGACATGGCCGACGCGGCGGGCGAGGCCTGCGGCGGCGAGGGGCGCCGCATCGCCTTCGCCCTCGCCGCGCCCGACGAGATCCGCCAGGTGATTACCGAGGCGTTTTCCGCGCGCCTGCGCGACGACGCCCGCGACCGCTGCCCCGAGAGCTACAGCTGCCGCAATTGGAACCCCCGGGCGCGGCGCTGGCGCCTGCCGCTGGCGGGGGCCTCAGTGGTCGCCGGGATCATCGCGGCCCCGCTGGTGGCGCTGCAGCTCCTGATGGGCTGGATCCTCCTGGCCAATGCGATGACCATGGGGCTGCGCCTGGTCGCCATCTTCGCGCGCTTTCACGTCCCGCGCGTGGCGGCCCGGCCCGACATGCCGCAGCTTGCCGACTACAAGAAACTGCCGCGGGTGTCGCTGCTGGTGCCGCTCCTGCGCGAGGAGGCGGTGGCGCGGCGGCTGCTCGACGCACTCGCGGCAATGGACTATCCGGCAGCACTTCTCGACATCAAGCTGGTGCTGGAGGCCGACGACACAGTCACCCGTGCCGCCATCGACCGGGCGGAACTGTCCCCCAACATCGAGGTGGTCAGCGTGCCGCGCGACGGTCTGCGCACCAAGCCGCGGGCGATGAACTACGCGCTTCCCTTCTGCACCGGAGAGATCGTCGGCATCTACGACGCCGAGGACCGCCCCGGATCCGTCGCAGATCCGCGCCGTGGTCGAGCACCTGCGCCACGCGCCCCCCGAAGTCGCCTGCGTGCAGGGCTTTCTCGATTTCTACAACTCGGACCGGAACTGGCTCGCGCGCTGCTTCACGCTGGAATACGCCATCTGGTTCCGGGTGGTGCTGCTTGGCGTGCAGCGGTTGGGTCTGCCGATCCCTCTGGGAGGCACCTCCGTCTTCTTCCGCCGCAACGTGCTGGAGAAGATCGGAGCCTGGGACGCTCACAACGTAACCGAGGACGCCGATCTGGGCATGCGGCTGGCCCGCTTCGGCTATCGCTGCGACATGATCGCCTCGACCACTTGGGAAGAGGCGAACTGCCGGGTGCGGCCCTGGATCCGTCAGCGGTCGCGCTGGCTCAAGGGCTATGCGATCACCTGGGCAACCCACATGCGCCGGCCGCGCGCCCTCTTGTCCGAGCTCGGCCCCATGGGGTTCCTCGGCTTTCAGGTGCTGTTCCTGGGGGCCATCACCTCGTATCTGTCGATGCCGCTGTTCTGGCTAGTCTGGACTGCGAGCATCGGCTTCGACCTTGCCTTCTGGCAGAGCGTCCCCACCTGGCTGACGGTGGCCTTCTTCGCCTCGATGATCGCCGGACAGGCGCTGATGCTGGTCATTGCCACGGTCGCCGCCCGCGACAGCCGCCACCCCGGCCTGCTGCTCTGGGTCCTCGCGCTGCCCTTCTACTGGCCGCTGGGGGCCATCGCCGCCTACCGCGCCGTGGGCGAGGTCTTCACCCGGCCCTTCCACTGGCACAAGACCGAGCACGGGATCGGCGGCGGCCCGAAGTGACGGGCTAGATTTCAGCGTGGCGGATAAACGTGATAGAATAGATACGCCTCTCCATTATAGTAATAGCTTACTTCATACTGAAAGCCGTCGGACTGAACCTGCATCTGTACGCTGCAATCATGCCGCTCTGGACCAATGATCGGCCCTGCAACTTGCGCCTGCTGCCATTTTCGGCGCATGTGGTGATAAACGATGTCGGCCGCCGTTCGGCTTCGCGCGGCGTAAAATCCATTCGGACCCAACGCGACAGCGGCGGTCTCACCTTCGACACACATCTCGCCTGTGTCTTTGCGGCGCTCGATTTTCTTTTGATCACAATAACCCCGAATCAATTGCGAATGCTTGGCCTGAAAATAGAGTTCCACATAACAGTGGAAATTTTTCGTCAAATGGCGGCGCGCGGGGGCATTCTTAGGCACGTGCGCACGCGCGCGGTCGGCGTCAAATTGTTTTGTGATGGTGCTTGTCAGGTGATAGTTATTGCCCTGATCGAGTATAGCCTGTGGTACCGGCATGATCAAAGTTCCCTAGACCAGAATTCCCCAAATGGGTTGCCCAGCCAAAGATGCTATCTTTGTTTTGCACATATTGTCAAGATGCCTCGACGTAGGGCGTCAGATCTGATTACTATGGTATTCACGGAGGAATATATTGCCTTATAACCTGAGCGACAAATATTTCTACAAAATTATTGAGACAATTTTCTTTGGTTCACTTCGTTTCTTAAAAGACATCACCCGCGTAGTCCGCCTCTTGACGGCAATGTCGCCTGATTTTGCCTCCTGATCAAGCGTTCTGTGCGGGGGGGGGGGGCATCGCCGCCTGCCGCGCTGTGGGCGAGGTCTTCACCCCTTCCACTGGCACAAGACCGAGCACGGGATCGGCGGCGGCACGAAGTAACGCGACGCCGCCGCGCGCAGGCTTCCCGCGGGCCCCACGGCGACCCCACGAAACCCCTTACTTCTGGCCAGAAACCTGGAGGGCTGTGCCTGGGTCGCGGGGGCGGCGAACGCCCCGCCGGCGCAGGCCCGCAGGCCTGCGCCACTCGAGAGACTCGTGCGCACCGCGCGCTCCTTGTGGCACCAACTGGCGCCCCGGGCAGGCCTCTTGCCGGCGCTTCCCCCGTCCGCGACGCCCCCGCCCGTGGCCGGCCCGCGCCGGAGCAACGGGCCAGCGCGACACCAACCGTTCATCTCGCACTAACCACGAATTATACGCAATTTCAATTACTTGCAAAATCTCCGCATTTGAAATCCGGGGCCAGCGGCGCCAAGCGCCGGATCACCCTCCCCGCCCGGCGTCCGCCATCAGACGGGCCTCGAAGGCGTGGCTGATATGCGCGCGGATCGCCTCCTCCGCCGCCTCCCCCTGCCGCGCCTCGATCGCCCGCACGATCTCCTCGTGCTCGGCCAGCGCCTCCGTCCCCCGGCCCTCGGCGGCGAGCGAGGTGGTGGACAAGAGCACCATCGAGCGATGCACCATCTCCAGCTGCTGGATCAGGTAGCGGTTGTGGCTGGCCAGGTGAATCTGGCGGTGAAAGCGCTTGTTGGCCCGCGCGAGCAGGCCGGGGTCGCCCAGGAGCTCGCGGTCCCTGCGCACCATCTCCCAGAGCACCCGCACTTCCTCGTGCGCCGCGTGCTGCGCCGCCAGGCGGGCGGCCAGCCCCTCAAGCTCGGCGCGCACCACGTACAGTTCGCCCAACTGGTCGTGATCGAGGCTCGCGACCATGAGGCTGCGCCCGTCGCGGGCGAGCACGCCCTGGGTCTCCAGCCGCTGCAGCGCCTCGCGGATCGGCGTGCGCGACACGCCGAAGCGCTCGGCAAGCTCGGCCTCCACGAGCCGGTCGCCGGGACGGTACTCGCCCAGGTCGATGGCCCCCAGCACGAGGGCATAGGCGTCCTTCTGCGTGGGGGGCTGCGGCATCCGGACGTCTCGCGCTTGGGTTGCGTCAGAATGACGGGCCTGCCCCGCCCAGGTCAACCCGCCTGTTGCGAAGGCCCCCGGTCCGCGCTAGGTCGTCAGCCATGCCACGCGCGCGCTTTGCCCATGTCGAGACTTGGGTCTTCGACCTCGACAACACCCTCTACCCGCCGACCATCCGCCTGTTCGACCAGGTCGAGGCGCGGATGCGCGCCTATGTGATGTACGCGCTGGGGGTCGACGCCGAGGAGGCGGACCGGCTGCGCAGGGTCTACTGGCGGCGCTACGGGATGACGCTCACCGGGCTGATGCAGGAGCACGGGATCGCGCCGGACCCCTTCCTGGAGGACGTCCACGACATCGACCTGACCGCCGTCGCCGCAGCCCCCGCGCTCGCGGCCGCCATCGGACGGCTGCCCGGCCGCAGGATCGTCTATACCAACGGCTCGCGGGCACATGCGCGCAAGGTGACGGCGGCGCTGGGCCTGAGCGGCGCCTTCGACGGGCTCTACGGCGTCGAGGATGCAGGCTACCGGCCGAAGCCCGATGCCGACGCCTTCGCGGCGGTCTTCGGTGCGGCCGGCTTTGCCACAGACCGGGCGGCGATGTTCGAGGACGACCCGCGCAACCTCGCGGTCCCGCACTGGCTCGGGATGCGCACGGTACTGGTCGGCCCCGGCGAGATGGCGGCGCATGTCGAGCACCAGACCGACGATCTCACCGGCTTTCTCGCGCGCGTCGCCTGAGATGGAGCGCCTGGCCACCGACGTCCTGATCGCCGGCGGCGGGGTCGCCGGGCTGACCGCGGCGGCGGCCTTCGCCAGCGAGGGGTTCTCGGTGATCTGCGTCGATCCGGTGCCGCCGGTCACCGCCGCCGAGGCCGAGGGCTCCGACCTGCGCTCGACGGCCTTCCTCATGCCCGCCGTGCGCCTGCTGGAGCGCGCGGGCCTCTGGCCGCGGCTTGCCCCGGAGGCCGCCGCCCTTCGCGTCATGCGCATCGCCGATGCCGGCGGGCCGGAGCCGGTGATCCGCGACACCGTGGATTTCGCCGCCGCCGAGATCGGCGAGGACGTCTTCGGATACAACCTGCCGAACTGGCTCCTGCGGCGCGAGATGGTGGCGCGGCTGGACGGGATGCCCGGCGCCGAGCTGCGCGCCGGCGTGCGCCTGGACCATGTCACCCCCCGCACCGCGGAGATGCTGGCGCAGCTCTCGGACGGTACCCAGGTGCGCGCGCGGCTGCTGGTCGCCGCGGACGGGCGCGACAGCACGGTGCGCGAGGCGCTGGGCATCGGGGCGCGGCGCTGGGGTTACGGCCAGAAGGCGCTTGTCTTCACCGTCTACCATGCAGAACCGCACGAAGGCGTCTCCACCGAGATCCACCGCTCCGGCGGCCCCTTCACCCTTGTCCCCCTGCCCGACCGTGACGGCCGTCCGCAGTCGGCGGTGGTCTGGATGGAGACCGGCCCCCGCGCCGCAGTCCTCGCCGCGATGGAGGTGCCGCAGTTCGAGGCGGCGCTGAACGCGCGGGCCTGCGGGCTGCTCGGCGGCCTGGAGCTTGCCAGCCCGCGGCGGCTCTGGCCCATCGTGACCCAGGTGGCGGACCGGCTCGACGGGCCGCGCACCGCGCTGGTGGCCGAGGCCGCGCATGTCATACCCCCGATCGGCGCCCAGGGGCTCAACATGAGCCTGCGGGACATCGCGACGTTGCTCGATCTCGCGGTCGCCGCCCGCGGGGTCGGCGGTGACATCGGCGCGCCGGAGCTCCTGCGGCCGGTACCACCGCGCCCGCCACGCGGACATCCTCGCTCGTGATCGCCGGGGTGGACGTACTGAACCGCGCGGCCATGGTGGATTTCCAGGCGCTGCGCAACCTGCGGCACGCAGGGCTGCATGCGCTCCACGGCATCGCGCCGCTGCGCCGGCAAGCCATGGCGCTCGGCCTCGGGCGGTAGCGCGAAAGCGACATGGGTGCTGTCGCGCCCGGACTGGCGCGCGGGCGCGGGTCAGGCACTCTCCCGCGGCCATGAGCCCCGTTCGCCGCATCGATCCCACCACCCGCCCGGCCACCCGGCCCGACGGCTCGCCCGACCGCAACGACCGCGTCGAGATCGGCCCGACCCCGCTCGCCTTCGCCGAATGGGCCGCCGCCGGGCTGACGCCGCCGGACCTGGCCGCGATGCGCGCCTGGCGGCTGGCGCGGCTGGCCGCCGAGATCGCGCGCCGCGACCTCGGCGGGCTCTTGATGTTCGACCCCCTGAACATCCGCTACGCTACCGACGCGACCAACATGGCGGTGTGGAACACCCACAATCCGTTCCGCGCCTGCCTCGTCACGCCGGACGCCCACATGGTGCTCTGGGACTACCGCAACGCCCCCTTTCTCGCCGCCCACAACCCGCTGGTGGCCGAAATCCGCTCCGGCGCCTCGTTCTTCTACTCGATCACCGGCGACAACACCGAGGCCGCCGCGCGGGCGTTCGCCGCCGACGTAGACACGCTCCTGCGCACCCGCTCGGGCCGCAACCGCCGGCTGGCGGTGGACAAGATCATGCTGGCGGGCTTCCGCGCGCTCGACTCCCTCGGCGTCGCGGTCGAGGACGGCGAGATCGTCACCGAGCGGGTGCGCGCGGTGAAGGGCCCCGAGGACATCCGCGCCATGCGCTGCGCCATCCACGCCTGCGAGACCGCCATGGCGGCGATGCAGGCCGCGGTCCGCCCCGGCATCACCGAAGACGACGTCTGGGCGGTGCTGCACGCCGAGAACATCCGCCGCGGCGGCGAATGGATCGAGACGCGCCTGCTCGCCTCCGGCCCGCGCACCAACCCCTGGTTCCAGGAATGCGGCCCGCGCGTGCTGCAGCCGGACGAGATCCTCGCCTTCGACACCGACCTGATCGGCCCCTACGGCTTCTGCGCCGACCTCTCCCGCACCTGGTGGATCGGCCCCGGCGCCCCCCGCCCCGACATGCGCGCCGACTACCGCCTCGCGCAGGACCAGATCGCCCACAACACCGCCCTGCTCGCCCCCGGCGTGACCTTCGACGAGCTGCACGAGCGCCAGTTCCCGCTGCCGCAGGCCTGCCAGGCGCAGAAATACTCCTGCGTCTGGCACGGCATCGGGCTGGCCGACGAATGGCCCTACATCGTCTACCCCGACCAGCGCGACCCCGGCGCCTTCGAGGGTGTGCTGGAGCCGGGCATGACGCTCTGCGTCGAGAGCCTGATCTCCCGCGAGGGCGCCGACTTCTCGATCAAGCTCGAGGAGCAGGTGCTGATCACCGAGACCGGCGTCGAGACCCTGACCCGCTTTCCGGACGACGCGGCGCTCGCCGGGCAGGGCGTCGACCTGTGAAGTGCGGGGGCCTCGTCCGCTTTGCGCCACTTCCGGTGATTCGGGACTCGCTGGCCAGATGACTGAGGTGCGGACGAACCGGACCTCCCGCTCTGTCGACCCTCGTCATCCCATGCAGCGCCAGTTTCACCGGCCAGGTCACGCTGCGGTTTACAATCCGCGCCGGTCTGCAAGACTTCTCCCCGGCAGTTGCCTCTGGGTGGATTTCGATGACTGATTTTCTTCTGCTGGCCTTCATCTTCCTGATTGCTGGCGTTGTCTCCGTTCCGATCGCCGCGCGGCTGGGGCTTGGATCGGTGCTGGGCTACCTCATCGCGGGGATCGCCATCAGCCCGATATTGGCACTCCTCCACGTCGACGTGGTCTCGATCCAGCATTTCGCGGAGTTCGGCGTCGTGATGATGCTCTTTCTCGTCGGACTCGAACTGGAGCCGAAGATGCTTTGGTCCATGCGGGCGCGGCTTCTGGGGCTTGGGGGCGGACAAGTCGCGTTCACGGCGCTTTGCGTCATGGCGGTCGCGATGGTCTTTGGACAGGTCTGGACTGTGGCGCTGGCCGTGGGGTTGGTGCTGTCACTCTCCTCGACCGCCATCGTCCTTCAGACCCTGCAGGAGAAAGGGCTGATACGGAGCGACGGGGGGCAATCGGCATTTGCGGTACTCCTTTTCCAGGACATTGCCGTGATCCCGATGCTCGCCCTGATCCCGCTTCTCGCCTTGCCGGACCTTGCCCACACGCTGTCCGAGGGCACGGGCAACGGGCACGGCGGAGAGGCGGCGCATGGCGCGACATTCAGCCTTGTCGACGGTCTGCCGGGGTGGGGTGTCGCGCTGGTGACGCTGGGCGCGATCTCGGCGGTGATCGTCATCGGCTCCTTTCTCACGGGGCCGATCTTTCGCTTCATCGCGGCGGCCAACCTGCGGGAGCTCTTCGTTGCGACGGCCTTGATGATCGTCATCGGGATCGCGCTCCTGATGACGCTTGTGGGGCTATCACCCGCACTCGGAACCTTTCTCGCCGGCGTTGTGCTGGCCAACAGCGAATACCGTCACGAGCTGGAAAGCGATATCGACCCGTTCAAGGGGTTGCTCCTCGGTCTCTTCTTCATGACCGTCGGCGCGGGGATCAACTTCGGCCTCCTGTCCGGCAACTTCATGGTGATCCTCGGTCTGACCCTCGGGCTGATGGTGATCAAGACGGCGGTCCTCTACGCGCTGGCCATCGTGTTTCGGATCGGTGGATCGGACAGGTTCCTGTTTTCGCTCGGGCTGGCGCAGGCCGGCGAATTCGGCTTCGTGCTCTTGTCCTTCACCGTGGCCAACGCCGTGATTCCAGGGGAACTGGCGGACCAGCTGCTCCTGATCGTGGCGCTATCGATGCTTCTGACGCCCGCGCTCTTCATTCTCTACGACCGGGTCATCGCGCCCCGCTTCTCGGAAAGGGAGGAGCGCGACATGGACGCGATCGAGGAACAGGGCGACATCATCATCGCCGGCCACGGCCGGGTTGGCGGGATCGTTGCGCGGATGCTGCGCGGTGCGGGTCTGAAGCCGACGGTGATCGACTACAGTTCGCGACAGCTCGAAATGCTGAAGAAGTTCGGCATTCAGGCCTACTACGGTGACGCGACCCGGCCTGATCTGCTGCATGCGGCCGGTGTCGAGCATGCCAGGCTCTTCGTGATCGCCATAGACGACAAGGACCAGATCACAGAGCTCGCCAAATACCTGCTCGAGCACTATCCCAATCTGCACGTTGTCGCCCGCGCAGTGGATCGCGACCATGTCTATGACCTATGGTATGCCGGCTGCCGCGACATCATCCGGGAGACCTACGACAGCTCGTTGAGGATCGGGCGATCCGCGATCGAGGCTCTGGGCTACTCTCGAGAGCAGGCCGAAAGGGTCATGATGGCCTTCCAAGAGGTCGACCGCAAAGGAATGCTTGTGGCGGCGCAGCACTACGACCCCGCCGTGCCCGCCGTAGAGAACGAAGCCTACCTGGCCAGCATCAGTCAGATGCGGGGTGACTGGGAGGCGGAGCTGGCCCAGCGCGCGCGTTCGATCATGGCAGAGACGAAGGCCGGCAAGGCTTGAGCGACCAACCGGCCGCCTTCCTTACCGGGAGCCTCACGCGGCACATCATCGTCATGTCTCTGACTTCAGCGGTGGGACTCGTCGCCATCTTTCTGGTGGATGTTGTCGACATGCTCTTCATCTCGATGCTGGGCGTGGAGGAACTGGCCGCAGCCGTGGGGTTCGCAGGGACGGTCCTGTTCCTCACAACTTCGATCTGCATCGGCATGGCCATCGCGGGCGGTGCCCTCGTGGCACGCGCGCTCGGCGAGGGGCAGGCCGGGCGCGCCAGCGAGATCCTCACCCATGTCATGGTCGTCGGCTTTGTCTTTGCCGTCGCGTTCGCCACGCTCATCTTGGCAAATCTCGAAAGCCTGACATCGCTCATCGGCGCCACCGGAGAAACCCAGCGCCTTGCAAGGTCCTACCTGCGGATCCTGCTGCCAAGCATGCCGGTCCTGATGATCGGCATCATCGGCAGCGCGGCACTGCGCAGCCATGGCGCCGCCCGGCTGTCCATGCAGGTGACGTTGGTGGCCGGGGTGGTCAACGCGGTGCTCGACCCGATCTTCATCTTCGTCTTCGGCTGGAACCTGGACGGCGCCGCCGCGGCAAGCGTGCTGTCGCGCTTCGCGCTAGCGGGCACGGCGCTGTGGTACCTGCACACGAGCTTCGGCGGGTTCGTGAGACTCAGCCTGACAGCGCTGGGGCGAGACCTGAGGCCTATCGCCGTTATCGCGGTCCCGGCCATGCTCGCCAATGTCGCGGCCCCGATCGGTGGCGCCTATGTGGTTCGCGCCGCAGCGGAATTCGGAGAGGCTGCGGTCGCGGGCATGGCCATCGTCGGACGGATCACACCTGTCGCCTTTGCCCTGATCTTCGCCATGTCAGGAGCAATCGGGCCCATCATCGGCCAGAACTACGGTGCCGGCCGGCACGACCGCGTGCGGGCCGCCTTCAACGCCAGTATCGGACTTATCGTTGCCTACGTGGTCCCGGTCGTGATCGCCCTTTTTCTTGCTCGTGGCAGGGTGGCGGACCTCTTCGGCGCAACCGGGGAAGCGCGAGACCTCGTCTATCTTTTCTGTGGGCCGCTCTCGCTTCTGTGGGTCTTCAACGGAGTGATCTTCATCGGCAACGCGTCCTACAACAATCTCGGCCACCCGTTCTATTCCACATGGGTCAACTGGGGCCGCAACACTTTGGGCATCTTCCCCTTCGTTTGGGCCGGGGCGCTGATCTGGGGCGCCGAGGGTGTGCTGATCGGGCAGATGGCGGGGGGTGTTCCCGTGGCCATCGGCTCATTCATTCTCGCCGAACGCCTGATGCGCCGCGCCGAGGAAGGAGAAATCGGGCAGCCGTCAGAGTTCGTTCAACACCGCCGGTGGTTCAACATCCTGCATGCGCGGCGCTGACGAAGCGCGTCGAGCGCGCTCAACACGACCATCAGGCTTGGCCACACGCGATGCCCGATTCCGGTCAACGAAAGCGAGCACTCCAGATCGTGACCTTTGGCGTGCACCTTGATCGGATGTTTGGGCAAAGGTGCCCACTCTCCCGTCTGTCCGCGAGAGCCAGGACCGAATTGTTACCCAACATCTGGCCGGGCTTGAAGGCTGCGCTGCCCCAAACCCCCAGATGTGGTGTCAGATGACCGTGCGAAGGGCCGAAATCCTAACGAAAGTTGACGGTTGATGAGCGGCAGGACCCTGTTTCCTTTAATATCAACATGTTACGCGATTGTCCGCGCTCGGACACACCCGCCCGCTACCGCTGACCCCCTCCCCGTGGTGGCTCCGCTTGAAGCGCGCAACCGTTTCCCTTAAACCCGGGCACCAAACCCGCGGGGGCGATCATGGCAGGACTGATGGACGGCAAGCGCGGCCTGATCATGGGGGTCGCCAACGAGAAGTCCATCGCCTGGGGCATCGCCCAGGCCTGCCACGCCGAGGGGGCCGAGCTCGCCTTCACCTACCAGGGCGAGGCGCTGGGCAAGCGGGTGACGCCCTTGGCCGCCGAGGCGGGCTCCGACATCGTGCTGCCCTGCGACGTGACCGACGAGGCCTCGCTCGACGCGGTCTTCGCCGCCCTTGCCGAGCGCTGGGGCCGGCTCGACTTCCTGCTGCACGCCATCGGCTTCTCCGACAAGGCCGAGCTGCGCGGCTCCTACACCGAGATGACCACGGCGCGGAACTTCACCCAGACCATGCTGATCTCGGTCTATTCCTTCACCGCCGTCGCCCAGCGCGCCCTGCCGCTGATGACCGGCGGCGGCTCGCTGCTGACGCTCACCTACTACGGCGCCGAGAAGGTCATGCCGCACTACAACGTCATGGGCGTGGCCAAGGCGGCGCTGGAGGCGAGCGTCAAGTACATGGCCATGGACCTCGGCCCGCGGAACATCCGGGTCAATGCGCTCTCCGCCGGGCCGATGAAGACGCTGGCCGCCTCCGGGATCGGTGACTTCCGCTACATCCTGAAATGGAACGAGCTGAACTCGCCCCTGCGCCGCAACGTAACCCAGGCCGACGTGGGCAAGTCCGGGCTCTACCTCCTGTCGGACCTCTCCTCGGGCGTGACAGGTGAGAACCTGCACGTCGATGCCGGCTACCACGTGGTCGGCATGAAGGCCGAGGACGCGCCGGACATCGACGTGGTGACCGGGCGCAAGGAGTGAGCATGGCCGAGCAGCTTCCCCACGAGAAGGGCTTCCACGTCTCCTGGGACCAGATCCACCGCGACAGCCGCGCGCTGGCATGGCGGCTCGACAAGCACGGCCCCGACGACGGCGCCTGGCGGGCGGTAGTGGCGATCACCCGCGGCGGCATGGCCCCGGCGATGATCGTCGCGCGCGAGCTGGACGTTCGCACCGTCGACACGATCAGCGTCAAGTCCTACGACTGGCAGGAGCAGGCCGAGGCCCGCGTACTCAAGGCGCCGTCGGCGGAAGTGATGGGCAGCGACGGCGAGGGGGTCCTGATCGTCGACGACCTGGTGGACACCGGCAAGACGCTGGAGCTGGTCCGCCGCCTCTATCCGAAGGCGCATTTCGCCACCGTCTACGCCAAGCCGCAGGGCCGCTCGATGGTGGACACCTACATCACCGAGGTCAGCCAGGACACCTGGATCTTCTTCCCCTGGGACATGGCGCTGCAGTACGTCCGGCCGTACCGGGGCGAGTGATCCCGCCTCGGGAGCGGCCGATGGCGCGGACATCGACATGCAAAACCCAAGCGCGTCCCCATCGTGGAGCGATATCCCGAGCACTTCCGACTGGCCTTACCTGCCGGTGCAACCGGTTCGCCCCGCAGCCGTTGTCAGCGCAGCAAACCGCTGACAGGAGCCTGCAATGAAGGGTGTTCTCGCCTGGCTGATCGGCATCCCGATCCCGATCATCATCGTTCTTTACCTGCTGGACGTGTTCTGACGGCGCGCGCCGGTCATGGGTTGACGGCGCGCGGCCTTCCCAGATAGCGAGGTCCCGGGTCGGGCCAGCGAACCGCAGCGCGTGAACCGCGCGGGGCGGCGCCGAGCGGGCCTGCAGGGAGGCGACAGTTTGCCGGATACCCGGGATCCCGCCGTGCCGGAGGGCGCGGGCCGAAACCTCGATCTAGGGCGCGGCCACGCGCTGCTTGCCACCATGCACCGTATCCGCGCCTTCGAGGAGGCAGCCCTTCGCGCGCAGGCCGAGGGGCTGGTGCTCGGCGCGATCCATCCCTCGATCGGGCAGGAGGCGGTGGCGGCCGGCGTCTGCGGCGGGCTGGCACCCGACGACCTGCTGCTCTCGACCCATCGGGGCCACGGGCACACGCTGGCCAAGGGCGCCGACCCGCTGGCGATGATGCGCGAGCTGCTCGGGCGTGCGGGGGGCACCTGCGGCGGCAAGGGCGGCTCGATGCACATCGCGGATTTCGGGGTGGGTATGCTCGGCGCCAACGGCGTGGTGGCGGCAAACATCCCGATCGCGGCGGGGGCAGCGCACGCGGTGAAGCTGCAGGGCGGCAGCCAGGTGGTCGTGTGCGTCTTCGGCGACGGCGCGGTCAACCGTGGGCCGTTCCTCGAGGGGCTGAACTGGGCCAAGGTCTTCGAGCTGCCGGTCCTCTTCGTCTGCGAGGACAACGCCTATTCGGCCACCACCTGCACCGCAGCGGTGACCGCCGGGCCCGGACCGGCGTCGCGGGCGGAGAGCCTCGGCCTGCCGGCCGAAAGCATCGACGGCAACGACGCGCTTGCGGTGGATGCCGCGGCGCGGGCGGCGGTTGCCGCCGTTCGGTCCGGAGATGGCCCGCGCTTCCTGCACTGCCGGACCTACCGGATGACCGGGCATACCGGCGTCGACCCGGCCACCTATCGGGCGGCCAGCGAGGTCGAGGAATGGCGGGCCGCCGATCCGATCGACCGGCTGGCACAGGCGCTGCGGCTCGCGGGCAGCGACGTGGGCGGGGTGAGGGAAGCGGCCGAGGCCGAGATGGCGGCGGTGCTGGACGCGGCGCGGGCGACCGCCTGGCCCGAGGCAGCGCTCGCCTATGCCGATGTGCAGGACGTGGGCGATCCGCGTGAAAGGGCGTTCTGATGGTCGAGGCCAGCTATCTCGACGCGGGGCGCCGCGCGCTGGCCGAAGAGATGCGCCGCGACCAAAGGGTCTGGGCGGTGGGCGAGGACCTGGGGCGCGGGGGCGTCTTCGGCCAGTACCGCGGCCTTGCCGACGAGTTCGGGCCAGCCCGCATCGCCGACGCGCCGATCTCGGAAGCCTGCATCATGGGGGCCGCCGTCGGGGCCGCGATGACCGGCACGCGGCCGGTGGTCGAGATGCGCTTTTCCGACTTCGCGCTCTGCGCCGTGGACGAGCTGGTCAACCAGGCGGCCAAGGCGCGCTTCATGTTCGGCGGCCAGATGCGGGTCCCCATGGTGGTGCGCGAGCCGATCGGCATGTGGCGCTCGTCCGCCGCCCAGCACTCGCAGTCGCTGGAGGCCTGGTACGCGCATATCCCCGGCCTCGTGGTGGTGGCGCCGTCGACGCCGGCCGACAACCTCGGTCTGCTCAAGAGCGCCATCCGCTGCGACGATCCGGTGGTCTACATGGAGCACAAGGATCTCTGGGGCCTGACCGGCCCGGTGCCCGAGGGCGAGCACCTGGTGCCGCTCGGCGAGGCCGAGGTGGCGCGCGCGGGCGAGGATCTGACCATCGTCACCTGGTCGGCCATGCGCCACACCTGCCTCGGCGCCGCCGGTGCGCTGGCCGGGCTCGGCGTCTCGGCCGAGGTGATCGACCTGCGCACGCTCTGGCCCTGGGACCGCGAGCGGGTGATGGCCTCGGTGGGACGCACCGGGCGGCTGCTGGTCGTGCACGAGGCCGTGGCAGTGGCGGGCTTCGGCGCCGAGATCGCCGCCAGCGTCGCCGAGGCAATGCACCACCGGCTGCGCGCCCCGGTGCGCCGACTGGGGGCGCCGCGCATCCCCATTGCCTATGCGCCGCCGCTGGAGGCCGAGGCGCGGGTGAGCGAGCGGCAGATCGTGGATGCGGCCCGCGCGCTGGTCGGCTATTCCGCCGGCGCACCGAGATCGACGGAAAAAGTGGAGGAGAGAAGATGACACCGATGAAGACGATGCTCGCGGCGCTTGCCGCGGCCTCTGCGCTCGGCGCCGTGCCGGCGCTGGCACAGGAGTACAAGGACGAGTACCGCGTCTCGACCGTGGTGCCGGCACCCTTCCCCTGGGGCCTCGCCGCCGAGCGCTGGGGCGAGCTGGTCGCCGAGCGCACCGACGGGCGGATCAAGATGCAGATCTATCCCGGCGCGCAGCTGGTGCAGGGCGAGCAGACCCGCGAGTTCACCGCCATGCGCCAGGGGGTGATCGACATGGCCGTCGGATCGACCATCAACTGGTCGCCGCAGATCGTCGAACTGAACATCTTCGCGATGCCCTTCCTGATGCCCGACTATGCCGCGATCGATGCCCTGACCCAGGGCGAGGTCGGCACGCATCTCTTCGAGCTGATCGAGGCGAACGGCGTGGTGCCGCTGGCCTGGGCCGAGAACGGCTTTCGCGAGGTGACCAATTCGCAGCGCCCGGTCCGCACGCCAGCGGACATGCAGGGGCTGAAGATGCGCGTGGTCGGCTCGCCGATCTTCAACGACATCTTCACGGCACTTGGCGCCAACCCCACGCAGATGAGCTGGGCCGACGCCCAGCCCGCGCTGAGCACCGGGGCGGTGGACGGGCAGGAGAACCCGCTGACGATCTACTCCGTGCTCAACATGCACGAGTTCGGGCAGGCGAACGTGACGCTCTGGCGCTATGCCGCCGACCCGCTGATCTTCGCAGTCAACCAGCAGGTCTGGGACAGCTTCACCCCCGAGGACCAGGCGATCGTGCGCGAGGCGGCGGTCGAGGCCGGCGCCTACGGCGTCGAGGTAGCCCGCGCCGGCCTGACCGAGGGCGACACGAGCCTCTTCGACAAGATCGGCGGCCTCGGCGTCGACATCGTCAGCCTGACCGACGCGGAGCGCCAGGCCTTCATCGACGCGACCCGTCCGGTCTACGACGCCTGGAAGGAGCGCATCGGCGCGCCGCTGGTCGAGCAGGCCGAGCAGGCGATCGCCAACCGCTGACGCCGTTTCGGGCCCTCGCGCTGCGCGGGGGCCCCTAGCGAGGCCCGAAGATGAGCGACGAGAAGGACGTAGGCGCCACACCGCCCGGCACCGGTCACGCCGTCGTGCCGGTCCGGATCGAGGAGGCGCTGGCCGCCGCCGCGATGGCGGCAATCTGCCTGATCTCCTTCGGCAATGTCGTAGTGCGCTATGCGACCAATGCGTCCTTCGCCTTCACCGAGGAGTTCTCGGTGTTCCTCCTGGTCTTCATGACCTTCGCCGGCGCCTCGGCCGCGTTTGCCGGCAACGAGAACATCCGCATTACCTTCCTGACCGACCGGCTGCCGCCGTCGCTGCGCTGGCTGTGCGATCTGGTCTCGCTGCTGGCAAGCACCCTGATGTTCTCGCTGATCGTCTGGTACGGCGCGCGCGTGACCCACGACGAATGGTTCTGGGGCGAGACCTCGCCCGGCCTCGGCAACCCGACCTGGATCTACACGATCTGGCTGCCGATCCTGTCGCTGGCGATCATCCTGCGCGTGCTCGGCCGCGGCTGGGCCACGCTGCGGCGGCGCAGCTGATGCTCGACGCCAACCTCGCGCTGCTGCTGACCTTCGCGGTTCTGCTGCTGATCGGCACACCGATCGCCGTCGCTCTCGGCCTCGGGGGGGTGGTCGGCATCGTGATCGGGCTCGACGCCGCCGCCCTCGGCACCATCGGCACCAACACCTACAACGGCATCGCCAAGTACCCGCTGATCGCCACCCCGCTGTTCATCCTGACCGGCATGGTCTTCGAGCGCTCCGGCGTCGCCGCCCGCCTCGTCGGCTTCGCCCAGTCGCTGGTGGGGCCGCGCAGGGGCGGCCTCGCGCTGGTCGCGGTAATCGTCTGCATGATCATGGGCGGCATGTCGGGCTCCGGCCCCGCCGACGCCGCCGCCGTGGCCACGGTGATGCTGCCCTCGATGACGAAGGCAGGCTACCCCAAGGCCTTCACCTCTTCGGTCATCGCCGCAACGGCATCGACCGCAATCCTGATCCCGCCCTCGATCGCACTGATCGTCTACGCGGTGATGGTGCCCGGCACCGACCTGCGCGCACTTTTCGCCGCCGGCCTCGTCCCCGGCCTCCTGGTTGGCGGCGCCATCGCCATCCCGGCCGTGCTCCTCAGCCGCCGCCACGACCTCGGCCGCGCCGAGGCGCCCGAGCGCCCGCCGTTCTGGCCGAGCCTCTGGCAGGCGCTGCCCGGCCTGATGGCGCCCGTGATCATCCTCGGCGGCCTGCGCAGCGGGCTCTTCACCCCGACCGAGACCGCCGTGGTCGCGGTTTTCTACGGCCTCTTCGTCGGCACGGTGGTCTACCGCACCATGGGCCTGCGCGACATCTACCAAGTGCTGGCGGCCAGCGCGAAGATCTCCGCCGTTCTGATGCTCATCATCTCGCTCGCCGGCCTCTTCGCCTGGGCGGGCGCCACCATGGGCGCCTTCCGCGCCACCACCGAGGCGCTGCTTGCCGTCAGCGACAACCAGTGGGTGATCCTGCTCCTGCTCATGTGCGCCCTGCTCTTGGCCGGCATGGTGCTCGACGGCGTGTCGATCTACCTCATCACCCTGCCGCTGATCGTGCCGATCGTGCATGCCTTCGAGTGGTCCTTCGTCTGGTTCGGCGTGGTCATGGCGATCAACATCGCCATCGGGCAGGTGACGCCCCCCGTGGCGGTCAACCTGATGGTCACCACCAAGATCGCCGGCGTCCCGCTAGAGAGCAGCTTCCGCTGGGTTGTCTGGCTGCTGCTGTCGATGACCATCGTGCTGGCGCTGGTCAGCCTCTTCCCCGAGATCGCACTCTGGCTGCCGCGCGCGCTCGGCTACCGGATAACCTGAGAGGCTCCGATGACCAACGAGATGACGGGGGGCGAGGCGCTTGTGCGCATGCTGCAAGCCCACGGCACAGGCCCGATGTTCGGCATGGGCGGCTTCCAGCTCCTGCCATTCTACGACGCCGCCCGCCGGCTGGCATTGCGCCACATCCTGATCAACGACGAGCGCTGCGGCGCCTTCGCGGCGGATGCTTACGCCAAGGTCTCGGGCCGGGTCGGGCTCTGTGACGCGACGCTGGGACCGGGGGCCACCAACCTCGTCACCGGCCTCGTCGAGGCGCTGAACGCCGGCTCCCCCATCGTGGCACTGGTCGGCGACACCCACCGGGCGCATTCCTGGAAGAACATGACCCAGGAGACGCATCAGGCGGAAATCCTGCGCCCCGCCTGCAAGGAGCTGATCCGCGTCGAGCGGATCGAGCGGATCCCCGAGCTGATCCGCCGCGCCTTCGCCGTCGCCACCTCCGGCCGCCCCGGCCCGGTGGTGGTGGTGGTGCCCGAGGACGTCTGCCACGATACCCACGGCTTCGCGCCCAAGGACTTCACCGCCGACGCCCGCTACCAGGCCGCCCCTGCCCTGCGCACCCGCCCCGATGCCGCGGGTCTCGCCGAGGCCGCCAGGCTACTGGCGGCGGCCGAGCGCCCGCTGATCCTCGCCGGCGGCGGGGTGCACCTGTCGCAGGCCGCCCCGGCGCTGCAGGCCTTCGCCCATGCCGCGCGCATTCCGGTTGCGCACACCATGGGCGGCAAGGGGGCGATCGCCTGCACCAGCCCGCTCTCGGCCGGGCTCTTCGGGCGCTACGACCGCATCGCCAACGGGCTGATCGAGCAGAGCGACTGCCTGCTGGTGATCGGCTGCAAGCTCGGCGAGATCGCGACGAAGCGCTACACCGTGCCCGCCCCCGGCAAGACCCTCATCCACCTCGACATCGTCGCCGAGGAGATCGGGCGCACCTACGCGCCCACCGTGCCGCTCTGGGGCGATGTTCGCGCGGGGCTGGCCGACCTCGCCGAGGCGCTTGCAGAGGCGCCCGTCCCCGCCGCGCGCGTGGACTGGTGCGCCGAGGTCGCCCGCCGCATGGACGCCTGGCGCGAGACGGCCGCGCGCACGGCTGGAGAGCGACGAGGTGCCGGTCTCCATGGGCCGGCTGATGGGCGAGCTGAACGCCGGCCTGCCCGAGGACGCGATCCTGATCGCCGACGGCGGCTTCGCCGCGCACTGGGGCGGGCTGCTCTACGACAGCCGCCGGGCAGGGCGCGGCTTCGTGCCCGACCGGGGCTTTGCCTCGATCGGCTACGGCCTGCCCGGCGCCATCGGCGCCAAGCTCGCCGCCCCCGACCGGCCGGTGCTGGCGATCACCGGCGACGGCGGCTTCAACATGGTGCTGGGCGAGATCGAGACCGCCCGCCGCCTCGGCCTCGCGCTGACCATCATCGTCGTGAACAACGCGGCCTCCGGCTACGTCAAGGCGTTGCAGCACCTGATGTACGGTGAGGGCAACTACCAGTCGAGCGACCTGGCCGAGACCAACTACGCGAGCGTCGCAGAGGCTCTGGGCTGCCGCGGCATCCGGGTCGAGGCGCCGGACGCGCTGGCGGGCGCGCTGCGGGCTGCGATGGCCGAGAAGGGCCGGCCGGTGGTGCTCGACGTGGTCGTCACCCGAGACCCCGCACAGATGCTGCCGGCCGCCGACAGCCGCGCGGTCCAGGTCCGGAAGGGCGACCGTGTCGCCTGAGCCGCTCCTTGCGGACAGCATCACGAAGCTCGGCCCCGAGGCCGCTGGCGCCGTGGTGGTGACCGGCTCGCACGGCGGCGTCTTTCCTGCCTCGCTGGCCCGCGCGGCCGGCTGCCGGGCGGCGATCTTCAACGACGCAGGCGTCGGGCTGGACGCCGCCGGGATCGGCGGGCTCGTCTGGCTGGAGGAGCGCGGCATGGCTGCCGCCGCGATCGATCACCGCAGCGCCGACATCGGCGACGCGGCGGCGATGCTTGCCCGCGGCAAGATCAGCCACGCCAACCCGCGTGCCACAGCACTCGGGATTCGCGCAGGCATGGCCTGTGCGGAGGCCGCGCGCTTGCTGGCCGCAGCTCCCCTGCCCGACGGCAATTTGGCACCCCTCACCGAGGCCCGCCGCGTGCTTCGGCCCGAGGGCGCGCGGCGGTCGCTGGTGCTGGTCGACTCCGCCTCGCTGGTGCGGGCCGCCGATGCCGGGCAGGTGGTGGTGACCGGCTCGCACGGCGCGATCTTCGGCGGCGACCCCCGCAACGCGCTGAAAGCCGACGCCTTCCTCGCGCTCTTCAACGACGCGGGCGGCGGGGTCGGCACCACGCGGCTTCCGGCGCTCGATGCCCGCGGCGTCGCGGCGGCGACGGTCGCGGCGGCCTCGGCGCGCATCGGCCAGGCGGAATCGACCTGGCGCGACGGCGCGATCTCCGCCTCAAACCCCGCCGCCGCCCGCCTCGGCGCCCGCATCGGGATGCGCGCCGCGGCGCTGGTCGAGACCGCGCTGGCCGCGCCCTGACCGCGTCTCATATGACATGAGGAGCACATTTTTGCCCATCGCCAGCCAGGACAGACCCAAGCGCGCCTGCCATCAAGCGCGCGCCTGGTCCCGCATCACGGCGTAGCCGCTCAGCATTTCCGCGATCGACTTACTCTGCGCGTCGCCGAGCGCTTTTCCGATGCCGAGAAACTTTGACTCGATCCCTGCAAGCCGTCAGTCTGAGCGCACACCACTCGCCTCGGGGAACAGCGCGTCGTCCCGGTCCCGCGACGCCGCGCAAGACAGGGAGATGCCACATGAATCGCTGTCCATCGACTGAAGCTGGCCTCCGGCTTCGCCGCCGCCGCGCTCGGCCTTGCGGGGTCCGCGTTCGCGGAACCGGTCAAGATCACCCTTCTCGGCATCGGCGACATCTACAACTTCGCCGACGACAACGGCCGCGGCGGCTTCGCTCGGCTGAACGCCGTGGCCAAGGCCGAACGGGCCGCCAATCCGAACACGCTCTACCTCTTCGACGGCGACATGCTGTCGCCCTCGCTCCTCTCCGGCTTCGACAAGGGCCAGAACACGATCGACCTGACCAACATCGTGCCCTTCGATCTCGCCGTGCCCGGCAACCACGAATTCGACTTCGGGCCCGAGAACTTCCTCGAGAAGATGCAGGCATCGAAGTACCCCTGGGCCGCCATCAACATCACCAACGCCGACGGCTCGCCCATCGAGGGGCTGGGCGGCGTGATGATGAAGGAGGTCGCCGGCGTCCGCATCGCGCTGATTCCCGTGGCGCAGGACACGACGCCCGAAGTTGCCACGGTCGGCGACCTCAAGTTCCTGCCGACGGTGGAGACGGGTATCGCCGCCGCCAAGCAGGCGCGCACGGACGGCGCCGACCTCGTCGTGGGCGTGGTCCAGACGAACGTCACCAACGACCGCGCGCTGATGGCCAGCGGCGCCTTCGATGTGATCCTGTCGGGCGACGACCATTCCTACGGCACCTACTACGACGGGCGCGTGGCCTATGTGGAAACCTCGATTGACGGCCGCTTCATCTCTCCGGTCGATCTGACGGTCGAGGTGACGGAAGCCGACGGCAAGCGCAGCGTGAGCTGGACGCCGATGTTCCGCTTCATCGACACGATCAACGTCGAACCAGACCCGGAGAGCCAGGCTCTCGTCGACCAGTTCGAGGCGCAGCTCGACACGGAGCTGAACGTCGAGATCGGCACCACGCAGGTCCCGCTCGATTCGCGCCGAAACACGGTGCGGGGCGAGGAATCGGCAATGGGCAACGTGATCGCTGACGCGATGCGCGCGGCGACCGGCGCCGACATCACGATCACCAACGGCGGCGGCATCCGCGCCGACCGGACCTATGACGCGGGCACCGTCCTCACCCGCCGCGACATCTTGAGCGAGCTCCCGTTCGGCAACGTCACCGTCGTGACCGAGATCCCGGGCTCCCAGATCCTCGCCGCGCTCGAGAACGGCGTGAGCCAGGTGGAGGACGGCGCGGGCCGCTTCCCGCAGGTCTCGGGGATCAGCTTCGCTTTCGATCCCTCGGCCGAACCCGGCAGTCGCGTCTCCGAGGTGATGGTGGGCGACGCGCCGCTGGATCTCGACAAGGTCTACCGGGTCGCCACCAACGACTACATGCTGGCGGGCGGCGACGGCTACGGCGCGCTGGGAGGCGGCCGGGTGATCGTAGACAAGGGCAACGGGAACATCATGGCGAACGACGTGATGAACTACGTCACCGCCGAAGGCACCCTGGACACCGGCGTGGAAGGCCGCATCCGCAAGCTCGGCGAATAGTCCGGGCCGCAGCTTCTCCGAAATGCGCGCCCGATGCCCGGTGACCCGATGCTGCTCGTGGTCACTGCCTCTCTCATGTCTCCGGGTACTTTCGGCACCTCGTGGAGTGGGACCCAAAAACGAAGGTGTAGCAAAGCCCGGATGGCATGATCGGGCACCACCGACGGCGGATCAAAAAGTGGCCCCGGCGCAATGCGCCGAGGCCACCTCCCTCACCACCAAAGCGGACATCCAGCCACCACTCGTACGGTCCCGGAACCAAGTCTGGCCCCAATAGCTTCTGCCATGGCCAAGAGCCCCTGAGCCCCTGGACGCTTGTCTGCCGTGCGACGGATGCCCAACTGATGCGGCTTTTGCACGACATCCTGAACTCGGACCGCCGCCCCTACGGGAGCACCGAGTGACCGGCAAGATTTCGGGCGCGCCCTTCGCTTCGGTGCGAAGCTTCTTCGGTACCGCAGCACCGTGATCGAATTTGATCTATATCTCCTGGCGACACGCGGAGCCCCTGCCCCGATGCATGATCTCGAAGCTGGGGCTTCCGAACTCGAGCGTGAAATATCAGCCGCGCCGGGCGAGGGCGGCGCGGGTGTCCTCGTCGGCGGGCCAGGCTTCCAGGAGGTCATCGTCGGCGGGCACCATCAGCCGGGCCGCCCCTTCGCCTGCCTCGCCGAGCCAGAGGCCGAAATCGTCGGGGGCGATCACCACCGGCATGCGGTCATGGATCGGTGCCAGCGTGGCGTTGGCCGCACAGGTGACGATGGCGCATGTGGGCGCGTTGCCCCAGTCCTGCCAGAGGCCGGCGAGGGCCATGGGTCCGCCGGCGCGCGAGCGGATCACGTAGGGGGTCTTGGGCGCCTTCGGGCCCAGCCACTCGTAGAAGGCATCGGCCGGCAGCAGGCAGCGGCGGCCGCGCACCGCCTCGCGGAACGCGGGCTTGCCGGCGATGCCCTCGGCGCGGGCGTTGATGATCAGCGGGCCGTCGTTCGGCGCCTTGTACCAGTGCGGGATGAAGCCCCAGCGCATGCCCACCAGCGCCCGGCCGCCCTCGCGGGCCACCACCACCGGCACCCGCTGGGTCGGCGAGACGTTCAGCCGCGGGCCGTCGGGACCCAGATCCTCGGGATCGCCGGGCCAGGTCCGGAAATGCTGCTCGAGCGTCCAGCGCGTCGAGGTAATGGCGAAGCGCCCGCACATCAGGCGGCCCGCCGGCTTTGACCGCCGCGGCAACGGCGGGCTAGGGTGGCGCCGGAGCGACGCAGGGAAGGCGAGACCGGCATGTGGGGCGTGCTTGCGGCCATCGCGATCGGGCTGGCCACGCCGCAGGGCTCGGCGGCCCAGGCGGCCTGCCGCACCGACACGCTGGGTGCGGTGCAATGCATCGACCCGCAGGCCGGCAGCCGCCCGAAGCCGCGGCCGCCCGTCACCGACCGCAGCCCCGGCCTCGACCAGGTGCTGGATGCGCCCTCGGCCGGGGCGGCCGCGCCGGAGGTGATCCCCGCCTGGCGGCAGAACAGCTTCGGCCGCACGCTCATGGCACCGGGCGAGGCGCCGGCCGGCGGGCGCTGCCGCACCGACACCCTGGGCAACATGCGCTGCCCGTAACTCATGCTAACGAAGGTTGCTGCAAGTGTTAACGCCGAAGAAATTCTCGTTCCATGTCAATGGCATCCCCGGATTCCGGCATGCCGGAATCCGGGATGAGGTACCCCGATCACTCGACCTAGCTGATCCGCCCGTAGAGGTAGGGCGTATATCCCGGGTTTGCCACGAGGTAGTCGATCAGCGGTGGAAATCGTTGAAGTGCAGGACGTTCAGCGTGAAGGCCTGTGCCGAGGCGGCAGTAAGGGCCAGCGCGCCGGTTGTCATGAGCAAAGCGCGAATCGACATGGGGGCGATCTCCTGTTTCGGGCTGCATCGATTGTGACGTCGAAGCATGACAGCGATGCGACCCGTTTGCCAAGTCCTTCGGCGGCAGGCGGTGCACCAAGGCCGGGACTTGCCGGTGCGCGAACGCGGTCGGGGGCCAGGCAGCGGTCCCGAGATCGCCCCAAGTGTTTGTGTCCGGCTGGTGACATTCCCGGAGTGCGCAGCTATATGACGCCCGACTCCTGCCCAGGACGCGCATGACCTACCTCTCCCATCCCTTCGACGACGACAAGCTGCGCGAGGAATGCGGCGTTTTCGGCGTGATCGGTGTCCAGGACGCCGCCAGTTTCGTCGCCCTCGGCCTGCATGCGCTGCAGCATCGCGGCCAGGAGGCTGGAGGCATCGTCTCCTATGCGCCGGAGACCGGTTTCAACACCCAGCGCCGCTTCGGCTACGTCCGCGACACCTTCACCTCGGCCAGCGTCATGGAGACCCTGCCCGGCAGCCTCGCCATCGGGCACGTGCGCTACTCCACCGCCGGCTCCAAGGGCCCGACCCAGATCCGCGACGTGCAGCCGCTTTTCGCCGAGTTCGCCATGGGCGGCTGCGCCATCGCCCACAACGGCAACCTGACCAATGCGCTGGCGCTCCGGGGCGAACTGATTGCCCACGGCTCGATCTTCCAGTCGGGTTCGGACACCGAATGCATCATCCACCTGATGGCGCGCTCGATCCAGAAGACGATCCCCGAGCGGATGAAGGACGCGCTGCGCCGGGTCGAGGGCGCCTTCTCCGTCGTCGCCATGACCCGCTCCAAGCTGATCGGCGTGCGCGACCCGCTGGGCGTGCGGCCGCTGATGCTGGGTCGGGTGGGCGACGGCTGGGTGCTGGCCTCCGAGACATGCGCGCTCGACATCATCGGCGCCGAGTTCGTGCGCGAGGTCGAGCCAGGCGAGATGGTGATCGCCACCGCCGCGGGCGTGGAGAGCATCTTTCCGTTCCAGCCCCGCCGGCCGCGGTTCTGCATCTTCGAGCACGTCTATTTCTCGCGCCCCGACAGCGTGATCGGAGGTCGCTCGGTCTACGAGACCCGGCGGCGGATCGGCGTCGAGCTGGCCAGGGAGGCGCCGGTGGAGGCGGATCTCGGTCTGCCCGGTCCCCGACAGCGGCACCCCGGCGGCGATCGGCTACAGCCAGCAGAGCGGCATCCCCTACGCCATGGGGATCATCCGCAACCAGTATGTCGGGCGCACCTTCATCGAGCCGACCGAGCAGATCCGCAACATGGGCGTGCGGTTGAAGCTGAACGTCAACCGCGCGGTGATCGCCGGCAAGCGCATCGTTCTGGTCGACGACTCGGTGGTGCGCGGTACCACCAGCCGCAAGATCCGCGAGATGGTGATGGATGCGGGTGCTGCGGAGGTTCATTTTCGCATCGCCTCGCCGCCGACCCAGTGGCCCTGCTTCTACGGCGTCGACACCCCCGACCGTGAGAAACTGCTGGCGGCCACAATGACCGAGGCGGAGATGCGCGACTACGTCGGCGTCGACAGCCTCAGGTTCGTCTCGCTCGACGGGCTCTACCGCGCCTGCGGCGAGGAGGGCGGGCGCAGCGCCGCGCAGCCGCAGTTCTGCGACGCCTGCTTCTCCGGCGACTATCCGGTGCAACCCTCGGACCGGATCGACGCGGGGTTCCGCCTGAAGGTCCCTGCGTGAGTGGTCCTTCGCGGGTGGCGCTGGTCACCGGCGCAAGCCGGGGGCTCGGGTTCGCCGTCGCCAGCGCGCTCGGCGCCGCGAGCGTGCAGGTTGCGGCCCTCGCCAGGACCGTGGGCGGGCTGGAGGATCTGGCCGACGCGATCGAGGCGGCGGGCGGTCCCGCGCCGATCCTGGTGCCGCTGTCGCTGACCGACGAGGGTGGGCTGCATCGGCTGGGCCTCGCACTCCACGAGCGGTGGGGACGGCTCGATCTGGTGGTGCATTGCGCCGCCCATGCGGCACCCCTCTCCCCGGCGGCGCAGACCGCCGAGAAGGACTTCGACACCAGTTTCGCGGTGAACCTGCGCGGTACCCAGCGGCTGCTGGCCGTGGTCCACCCGCTGCTGACCGCGGCCCCCGACGGCTGCTTCGTCCATGTGGGCGATGATCGCGCCGGGGCGCCGTTCTTCGGCAGCTACGGCGCCAGCAAGGCCGCTGCCGAGGCGCTGGTGCGCTCCTGGGCGGCGGAGACCCGGCGAACCGGGCCACGCGTGGTCGTGTTCCAGCCCCGGCCGATGCCCACCGCCCTGCGCGGGCGATTCCATCCCGGCGAGGCGCGCGACAGGCTCGCCCCCTGCGCCGACGAGGCCGCGCGGCTGCTGGAGAGCATCCTGCAGCCGGCGTCTTCGGCGGCCGGCGCCCGGGCTTGACCTGCGGTTGATCGTCCTGTCGGGGCTGCGGCTTTTCCGCTTGTCGGAATGCACGCGGAGTGACACCCTTGCGCGCATAACAACGACGACTTTCCAACCTGGAGGATGGAGAAATGACCCGTACATTCCCCCGTGCCGCTGCCTGCGCCGCAGCACTTCTGCTGGCGAGCACGGCGCTGGCCTCGGCCCAGAGCGTGCTCTACCGCGGCAACGACACCGACCCCGCCACCCTCGATCACCACCGCACCTCGACCGTCTCCGAGGGGAACCTGATACGCGACCTCTACGAGGGTCTCGTCACCCATGATGCCTCGGGCATGGTCATCCCCGCGGTGGCCGAGAGCTGGGAGATATCGGACGACGGGCTGGTCTACACCTTCAAGCTGCGCCCGGACGCGAAATGGTCGAACGGCGATCCGGTCACCGCCGGCGACTTCCTGTTCGCCTTCCAGCGGATCATGGACCCGGCGACCGCGGCTGGCTATGCCAGCGTGCTCTTCAACATCCTGAACGCCGAGGATGTCGCCGGCGGCAACATGGCGATCGAGGAGCTTGGCGTTGCCGCCCCGGACGATCAGACGCTGGTCATCACCCTGGGCAACCCGACACCCTATTTCCTGGAGCTGCTGACCCACCAGACCGGCAAACCGCTGCACCGCGCCAGCGTCGAGGCGCACGGCGACCAGTTCACCCGGCCCGGCAACCTGGTCACCAACGGCGCCTACATGCTGGAGAGCTTCACGCCGAACGACCGGATCGTGATGCAGAAGAACCCGAACTTCTGGGACGCCGCCAACGTGTCGATCGACACGATCAACTGGCTCCCATTCGAGGACCGCTCGGCCTGCCTGCGCCGCTTCGAGGCCGGCGAGGTGCATATCTGCTCCGACGTGCCCGCCGAGCAGATGACCTACATGAAGGAGAACCTGGCCGGCAGTCTGCGGATCGCGCCCTATCTCGGCACCTACTACCTGCCGGTGAAGGTGGAGAAGGAGAAGCTCGCCGATCCGCGGGTGCGCCAGGCGATCTCGATGGTGATCGACCGCGACTTCATCGCCGACCAGGTCTGGCAGAGCACGATGATCCCGGCCTATTCCTTCGTGCCGCCGGGCATCTCCAACTACGTCGCTGAGCCGCCGATGCTGTCTTACGCCGCAGACGACCTGCTCGACCGCGAAGACGCGGCCCTGGCGCTACTGGCAGAAGCCGGTGTCGATCCGGCGACGCTGCAGATCGAGCTGCGCTACAACTCCTCGGAGAACCACAAGAACACGATGGCGGCCATCGCCGACATGCTCAAGAACATCGGCATCACCGCGAGCCTGACCGAGATGGAGGGGGCCGGCTACTTCAACTACCTGCGTGAGGGCGGAGACTTCGACATCGTGCGCGCCGGCTGGATCGGCGACTACAACGACCCACAGAACTTCCTGTTCCTCTTCGAGAGCGGCGTGTCGTTCAACTACCCGCGCTGGTCGAACGAGGAGTACGATTCCAAGCTGCGCGCCGCGGCCGAGACCACCGATCTCGCTGCTCGCGCCGCCATCCTTGCCGAGGCCGAGCAGATCTTCCTCGCCAACGTGCCTGCGATCCCGATCCTCTACTACTCCTCGCGCGCGCTGGTCTCCGACAAGGTGAGCGGCTGGGAGGACAACATCCTGGACAACCACGCCACCCGCTGGCTGTCGCTCGCCAACTGACGCTACCGCACGGGCCCCGGCTTCCGGGGCCCGTCCGTCACGGGGGGGGTGCGATGCTGGCCTACACGCTCCGGCGGCTTCTCAGCGCAATCCCGACGGTGTTCATCATCGTCACGCTGACCTTCTTCATGATCCGTCTGGCGCCCGGCGGCCCGTTCGATCTGGAACGTCCGCTCGATCCGCTGATCATGGCGAACCTCAACGCCGCCTACAATCTCGACGCGCCGCTCTGGCAGCAGTACCTCACCTACCTCGGCAACCTTCTGCGCGGTGACCTCGGGCCGAGCTTCACCCGGCGCGACTTCTCGGTGAACGACCTCTTCGCCACCGGCATGCCGGTCTCGATCCTGCTCGGCTCGCTGGCGCTGCTGGCCGCCGTCGTCATCGGCACCTTCCTCGGGGCGATCGCCGCCCTGCGGCAGAACTCGACGCTCGACTACACGATCGTCGGCCTCGCCACCTTCGGCATCACCACGCCGAACTTCGTGGTCGCACCGCTGCTCAGCCTCTTCTTCGGCGTCATGCTCGGCTGGCTGCCCGCCGGCGGCTGGAGTTCGGCCAATCCTGCCTACTGGATCCTGCCCATCATCACGCTCGCCCTGCCGCAGGTTGCGGTGATCGCCCGCCTCGTGCGCGGCGCCACCATCGAGGCGCTGCGGTCGCACCACGTCCGCACCGCCCGCGCCTACGGCCTGCCCAACCGCGTGGTGGTGGGCGTGCACGCGCTGCGCGCCGCCATGCTGCCGGCCGTGTCCTATCTCGGGCCGACCGCCGCGGGCCTGCTGACCGGCTCGGTGGTGGTGGAGACGATCTTCGGCATCCCCGGCATCGGCCGCTACTTCGTCCAGGGGGCGCTGGGGCGCGACTACACGCTGGTGATGGGCACCGTGGTGGTGATCGCGATATTCGTTATCTTCTTCAACCTGATCGTGGACCTGCTCTACGCGTGGCTCGACCCGCGCGTGCGGCTGGATTGAGGGCGCGCCGATGGCCTTGGCAGAACCGCTCGTTGACCTCCCCGCCGCCGGCCGCTCGCTCTGGCAGGATGCCTGGATCCGCCTGCGCCGGAACCGCGCCGCCGTGGCCAGCGCCATCGTGCTGATCGTGCTGGGGCTGATCGGCGTCTTCGGCCCGATGGTCTGGCCGCACCCCTACGACCGGGTCTATCCGCAGTACGTCCGCGTGCCCGCCAGCCTCGAGGCCTATCCCCGCGCCGACACCATCGTTCCGGGCTTCGAGCGCGAGCTCGCCCGAACCCGGCTCGATCACGGCGAGCCGGTGCTCGACGGCAACGAGATCAGCGTCGAGCTGACCTCGGACGAGCCGATCGACCCGCGCATCGTGCGGTACTTCGAGCGGTCCGACCTGTTCTCCGACCCCCGCCTCGAGATCGACGCGGCGGGCACCGCGGCCACGCTGACTGCCAACGTCCAGCGGCTGCACTTCTACTTCGGCACCGATGCGATCGGCCGCGACCTTGCCGCCCGCATCATGATCGGCGTGCGCATATCGCTCGCCATCGGCATCCTCGCCTCGACCATGGCGCTCCTGCTCGGCGTCACCTACGGCGCGGTCTCGGGCTACCTCGGCGGGCGCGTGGACAACGTGATGATGCGCATCGTCGACATCCTCTATTCACTGCCCTTCATCTTCTTCGTGATCCTGATGGTGGTCTTCTTTGGCCGCTCAATGGTGATCATCTTCATTGCCATAGGCTTCACCGAATGGCTCGACATGGCCCGCATCGTCCGCGGCCAGACCCTGTCGCTGAAGCGCCAGGAGTTCGTCCAGGCCGCCGAGGCGCTCGGCGCCACCAAAGCCGGCATCCTCAAGCGCCACATCATCCCCAACACCCTCGGCCCGGTGGTGGTCTTCGTCACCCTGCTGGTCCCCAAGGCTATCCTGCTGGAGTCCCTGCTCTCCTTCCTCGGCCTCGGCGTGCAGGAACCCCTGACCTCGCTCGGCCTCCTGATCTCCGAGGGAGCCTCGAACATGCGTGGCGCGCTCTGGCTGCTGCTCTGGCCGGCGCTCACGCTGACCCTCATCCTCTTCGCGCTCAACTTCCTGGGCGACGGTCTGCGCGACAGCCTCGACCCGAAAGACCGGTAGCCAGAATGACGCGCAAATGAAGTGATGTCAAATTTCGTCATTTGTTTCAGATGCTTGATGTGTGTATCATCGTGATACAGCTGCGGAGGCCGACATGACCGAGCCCGTCCTCACCGTCCGCAGCCTGCGGGTGGACTTCGAGACCAACGACGGCTCCGTCTCGGCGGTCAAGGGGATCGACCTCGATGTGGCCGCCAACGAGACCGTGGCCATTGTCGGAGAGAGCGGTTCCGGCAAGAGCCAGACCACCATGGCGATCATGGGGCTCCTGGCCTCCAACGGGCGGGCCACCGGCTCGGCCAAGTACCGCGGTCGCGAGATCCTCGGCCTCTCCGAGCGCGAGCTCAACAAGGTGCGCGGCGACAAGATCACCATGATCTTCCAGGAGCCGATGACCTCGCTCGACCCGCTCTACCGCATCGGCGTCCAGCTCGCCGAGCCGCTGCGCTTCCACCGCGACCTGAGCAAGGCCGAGGCGCGGCCGCGGATCCTGGAGCTGCTGCGCCTCGTCGGCATCCCCGAACCCGAGCGGCGCATAGACAGCTATCCGCACGAGCTTTCCGGCGGCCAGCGCCAGCGGGTGATGATCGCCATGGCGCTCGCCTGCGGCCCCGACATCCTGATCGCCGACGAGCCGACCACCGCGCTCGACGTCACCATCCAGGCGCAGATCCTCGAGCTCCTCGCCAGCCTGCAGACCCGGCTCGGCATGGCCATCGTCTTCATCACCCACGACCTCGGCATCGTGCAGCGCTTCGCCGACCGGGTCTACGTGATGCAGCGCGGCGAGGTGGTGGAGACCGGCCCGACTGAGCGGGTCTTCGCGGCTCCCGAGCACCCCTACACCCGGATGCTGCTCTCCGCCGAGCCCGAGGGCACCAAGGCGCCCCCACCCCCGGGCACGCCCACGCTGCTGGAAGGCGACGACGTCTCGGTGACCTTCCGCGTCGGCGGCGGGCTGTTCAGCACGGCTCACGAAGTGAATGCGGTCAAGCGGGTCAGCGTCATGCTGCACGAAGGCCAGACCATCGGCATCGTCGGCGAGTCCGGCTCGGGCAAGTCCACCCTCGGCCGCGCGATGCTGCGCCTTCTGCCCTCCGAGGGCCGGATCGGCTACATCGGCCGCGAGCTGCCCCGCGACCCCACCGAGATGCGACCGCTCCGACGCGAACTGCAGCTGGTGTTCCAGGACCCGTTCGGCTCGCTCTCGCCGCGCATGACCGTGGGGCGGATCATCACCGAGGGGCTCTTGATCCACGAACCCTCGATCTCGACGCGCCAGCGCGACGAGCGCGCGTCCGAGGCGCTGCGCGAGGTCGGGCTCGACCCCGCCATGCGCAACCGCTACCCGCACGAGTTCTCCGGCGGCCAGCGCCAGCGCATCGCCATCGCGCGGACGATGATCCTGAAGCCGAAGGTCATCGTGCTGGACGAGCCGACCTCGGCGCTGGACCGCTCGGTGCAGAAGGCGATCGTGGAACTGTTGCGCGACCTGCAGGCGAGGCACGGCCTGAGCTATCTCTTCATCAGCCACGACCTCGCGGTAGTAAGGGCGCTCTCGGACTACATCATCGTGATGAAGGACGGGCGGATCGTCGAGGAGGGCCAGACGGTGGCCGTGTTCGACCACCCGGCCGAGGAGTACACCCGCACACTGATGGCGGCGGCGCTGGAGACCACCCGCTTCCGCGAAGGCATTGGCGCACCCGCCTAGCGCACGAGAATGGCGCGGAAGTCGTTGACGTTGGTTCCGGTGGGGCCAGGGACGAAGAGGTCGTCTAGCGCCGAGAACGCGGACCAGGCGTCATTGCCGGCCAGGAGGCCCGCGGGGTCAAGGCCGGCGCGGCGCAATCGGCCCGCGCTGTCGCCATCGGCGAAGGCGCCGGCGTTGTCCTCGGAGCCGTCGATGCCGTCAGTGTCGGCGGCAAGGGCCGCAATCCCCTCCATCCCATCGATGCCGATGGCGAGCGACAGCAGGAACTCGGTGTTGCGCCCGCCCTTGCCCCCGCCCCTGCCACCACCGCGCAGGGTCACGGTGGTCTCGCCACCGGAAAGGATCACCACCGGGCGGGCGAACGGGCGGTCGCGCTGCCGGACCTCGCGGGCGATGGCGGCATGGACGCGCGCCACCTCGCGCGCCTCGCCCTCGACCGCGTCGGACAGGATGGCGGCGCCGTAGCCGGCCTGCCGCGCCAGCGCTGCGGCAGCATCGAGCGACAGGGCGGCCGAAGCGATCACCCGCACCTGGTTGCCGGCGAACACCGGATCGGCGGGATCGGGGGCGTCGGCGTCAGGACGCTGCAGATGGGCGGCGATGCGCTCGGGCAGTGCGATGCCCCAGGCGCGCACCACCGACAGCGCGTCGGCCCGCGAGACGGCGTCGGGCACGGTCGGGCCGGAGGCTACCTGTGCGGGGTCGTCGCCGGGCACGTCCGAGACCACCAGGCTGACCACCCGCGCGGGGGCTGCTGCCGCGGCGAGCCGGCCGCCCTTGATGCGCGAGACATGCTTGCGGATGGCGTTCATCGCCCCGATCGGCGCACCGGAGGCAAGGAGCGCGGTGTTCAGCGCCTGCTCGTCGGCCAGCGTAAGGCCCTCGGGCGGCGCAGGCAGCAGCGCCGAGCCGCCGCCGCAGACCAGCGCCACCACCAGGTCGTCGGGCCCGAGGCCGCGCACCGCCGAGAGCAGCGCCTCGCCGGCCGCGAGGCCGGCCTCGTCGGGCACCGGATGTGCAGCCTCCAGCACGCGGATGCGCTCGCAGGGGGCGGCATAGCCGTAGCGGGTGACGATGGTGCCCTCCAGCGGCGCGTCCCACAGCCGCTCGAAGGCCTGCGCCAGCTGGGCCGCGCCCTTGCCGGCGCCGATCACGACCGTGCGGCCGCGCGGCCGGGCCGGCAGGTGCGCACGCAGGGCCGCCTCGGGGTCGGCGGCCTTCACCCCGGCGTCGAAGAGCCCGGCGAGAAAGTGGCGATCGGCCATGTCCATCACGGCGCGTATCGTCCGGACATTGTGCGCGATGGCAAGCGGATTTGGCACGCGTGCAGGGCTTGACCTCGCGCGGCAATCCGCGTTGCCTGACCGCGGCAGCCGGGGGATGTGCGATGGCCTATGCGTACGACGACCAGAACGTCTTCGCGAAGATCCTGCGGGGCGAGATCCCCTGCAGGAAGGTGCTGGAGACCGGGCACACGCTGGCCTTCGAGGACATCCGGCCACTGGCGCCCGTGCATGTGCTGGTGATCCCCAAGGGCGCCTATGTCAACTTCGACCATTTCGGCGCGGAGGCGAGTGCCGAAGAGATCGCCGATTTCACCCGCACGGTGGCGCGGCTCTGTGCCGATCTGGGGGTAGCACCAGGCGGAGAGGGCAACGGCTACCGGCTGATCGCCAACGCCGGTACCGCGGGGGTGCAGGAGGTGCCGCACCTGCATTTCCATATCCTCGGCGGGCGGGTGCTCGGGCCGATGCTGGTGCGGCGAGACTGAGGCGCGTCGCCGCGGCGATGCCATGACCACCCGCAACCTCGACCCCCTGCTGCACCCGCGATCGGTTGCGCTGGTCGGCGCGTCGGAGCGTCCGGGCACGCTGGAAGCCGTGGTGCTGCGCAACGTCGTGGACGGTGGCTTTGCCGGGCCGGTCTGGCCGGTGAACCCCGCGCACGAGACGCTCGCTGGCCTGCCCTGCTTCGCGCGGGTCACGGATCTGCCTGGCGTGCCGGATCTCGCTGTGGTCACGACCCCGGCTGCCGGCGTGCCTGGCCTGATCGCCGAGCTTGCCGCGCAGGGTTGCAAGGCGGTCGTAGTCGTCAGCGGCGGCATCGACGGGGCGCTGCGCCAGGCGATGCTGGACGCAGCGCGGCCGCATCTGGTGCGGATCGTCGGGCCGGATACCCTGGGCGTGGTGGTGCCCCATGCCAGGCTCAACGCCAGTGCCGCGCAGGCGAGCCCGGCGCCGGGGCAGATCGCACTCCTGTCGCAGTCGGCCGCGATCGTCACCACGCTGATCGACTGGGCGGCAGAGCACGGGATCGGCTTCTCGCAGATCGTCTCGCTGGGCGACATGGCGGATGTGGACGTGGCGGATTGTCTCGACCTCCTGGCCGGGGACGGACGGACGCGGGCGGTGCTGCTGTACCTGGAGAGCATCCCAAACGCCCGCAAGTTCCTCTCGGCCGCCCGCGCCCTCGCACGGCTGAAGCCGGTGATCGCCATCAAGGCCGGCCGTACCGCCCAGGGTGCCCTGGCGGCGGCCACCCACAGCGGCGCGCTGTCGGGTTCGGACGAGGTGGCGCGGGCAGCGTTGCGCCGGGCCGGGGTGCTGCGGGTGCGCGGGTTGACCGAGATGCTCGCGGCGGCCGAGACGGTGGCGCGGTTCCGGCCGCTCGACCGCGCGCGGCTCGGTATCGTCACCAACGGCGGGGGTGCGGCGGTGCTGGCGGTGGACCGGCTGGCGGATGTCGGGGGCGAGCTGGCGACGCTCGCGCTCGCAACGCTCGCGCGGCTCGAAGCGGCGCTGCCTGCGGGGTGGAGCCGGCGCAATCCGGTGGATATCGGGGCGGAGGCCTCGCCCCAGAACCATGTGGCCGCATTGGAGGCGCTGGCGGCGGACGCGGAAGTGGACGCGGTGCTGGTGATCAACTGTCCCACGGCGCTCGCCTCGCAGGTCGAGGCGGCACGGGCACTCGCCGGGCGGGTCGAGCGGGGGATGATCGGCGGCAAGCCGGTGCTCTCGTGCTGGCTGGGCGGGCCGGTCGCGCGGGAAGCGCGGGCGCTCCTGCGCGCGGCGGGGGTTGCGAGCTACGGCTCCCCTGCCGAGGCGGCAGCGGCGCTGGGGCACCTGACCGACTGGGGCCGTGCTCAAGCCGCACTGCTGCGGGTGCCGGATCGCGGCGCGGAGGAGGCGCTGCTGGGCTTGCCCGCGCGCGCCTTCGAGGCGGCGGGGGAGATCCTCGTCCGCGTGGCGGCGGAGGGGCGGCGGGTGCTGACCGAGCCCGAGGCCAAGGCGGTCATCGCGGCCTACGGCATTCCGGTGCCGGACACGCGGTTTGTCGCGACCCCGGCGGAGGTGGGCGCGGTGGCGGCGGCGATGCTGGAGGATCACCCGCGCATCGTGGTCAAGATGCTGTCGCGGGGGGCCATCCACAAGTCCGAGGTCGGCGGCGTGGTGCTGGACGTCGAGACTGCAGCCGAGGCCTCGCGCGCGGCCGAGGGCATCGCCGGGCGGGCGGCAGGCGTGGTGCGGCTCGACGGGTTCACCGTGCAGCCGATGGTGCGGCGGCCGGGGGGGCTGGAGTTGATCCTCGGCGTCGCGCGCGACCCTGCGTTCGGGCCGGTCATCCTGTTCGGGGCGGGCGGGACCGCGGTGGAGGTGCTGGGCGACACGGCCATCGGATTGCCGCCACTGGATGCCGGGCTGGCGGACGATCTGGTGTCGGCGACGCGGATCGGGCGGCTGCTGGCCGGATACCGCGACCATGCGCCGGCAGACATGGGGGCGATCCGGGGGGCGCTGATCGCGCTCTCGCATCTCATCGAGGATTTTCCCTGCCTGCGGGGCCTGGATATCAACCCGCTGCTGGCGGATGCCAACGGAGCGGTGGCGCTGGACGCGCGCATCGAGATCGACCCCGGTGATGCGCGGCCCCCGCCCAATCCTGACCTCGCGATCCGGCCCTATCCGGCGGCGTGGCGGCGGGTGGTGGACCTGAAGGATGGGGCCTACGCGATCCGCCCCGTTCGGCCGGCGGATGCGCTGCTCTATGACGCCTTTCTCGGGCGGCTCGACAAGGAGGCGATCCGCATGCGGTTTCTCGCGCCGCGGCGCCATTTTCCGGCCGAGATGGCGATGCGGCTGACGCGGCTCGATTATGACCGCGAAATGGCCTTCGTGGCGCTGGCGCCGGACGGCAGCCTCGCGGGAGTGTCGCGGATCGCCTGCGCCCCCGACCACAGGTCGGCGGAATACGCGCTGATCGTGAGAAGCGACCTTGAGGGCCGCGGCATCGGCTCGGCGCTGATGCGACAGCTCATCGCCTATGCAAAGGCCGACGGGATCGAGCGGCTGGACGGCATGATCCTCGCCGACAACACCCCTATGCTGGACCTGGTGCGCCGCCTCGGCTTCTGCATCGAGACGGTGCCGGAGGAGCCGGGCGTGGTGATGTCGCGGCTGGAGCTCTGATATGAAACGATTTCCGCCTGATCGGCTCGCGCGTCGCGGGTGACATTCAGCCCTTTGGAACGGCTGGGAAAACACCGGCTGGAAGGTGGCTGGAATCCGGCTGGAATCCGGATTGCCACTTTTGTGCGGGCTGTTCATGCGTGACGATCGCGCGGAGGCCTTATGAGGAGTTGCCGATGAAGGCGGCGGCGGCGGGAGCACGCGGCGCCGCCCTGACACGGCGGGCGCCGTTCACGTCTTCGGGAGACGCGCGGCGGCGGGGACGGAGCCGCGCGGCCGCCGCGTAGAATGCACTGCACACAACAGCCGAAAGGAGCCGCCATGTCCCCGAGCCCGAAGCTTCCCCGGCGCAGCCTGTTACAGGCGCTCGCCCTCTGGCCGCTCACCGCGGCCGCCGCGCCGGCCTGGGCGCAGGCGGCTGCGGAGGGGCAGGGGCTGGTGGCGCCGAATGTCTGCCTGCTGGCGCCCGAGACCACCGCGGGGCCGTTCTACTTCGATCCCGACCTGGTGCGCGCCGACATCACCGAGGGCCGGCCGGGCGAGCCGCTGGAGCTGGTGCTGCAGGTGGTGGACTCAGGCTGCCGCCCGCTGCCGGGGGCGCGGGTGGACGTCTGGCATTGCGATGCGGCGGGCAACTACTCGGGCTACGCGCAGCAGGGCAGCGACCGAGCACTCGATACCCGCGGCGAGACCTTCATGCGCGGCACGCAGATGACAGGCGCCGACGGTGCGGTGCGGTTCCGGACGATCTGGCCCGGCTGGTATCGCGGGCGCACGCCGCATGTGCACTACATCGTGCTGCTGGACCGCGAGACGGTGCTGACCAGCCAGCTGTTCTTTCCCGAAGGCACGAGCGAGGCGCTGTTCCAGGCCTCGCCTGCCTACCGCGGCCGGGCGCGGCAGCAGGACACCACCAACCGGACCGATGGCATCGCCCGCCGCGCCGGGCGCGGCGCCTTCGCCGCCGTCAGCCGGACCGCGAACGGCCTGCGCGCGGCACTGGTCGTGGGGGTCGATCCGGAGGGCTGACGGGCGGGGCAGGTCAGCCTCAGCCGTAGTGCCACTCCTCCGGCGCCCAGGCGTAGGCGTCACCGGAGCGGGCGACGTGGCCGAGGCCGGGGAACGGCATGTGGGTGCCGGCGACCAGCGTGCGGTCGGTGGCCAGCATATCGAAGAACCGGGACCGGGTCTCGGCGGCGAGTGCGGGATCGGTGTCGAAGACGAGACCGGCCTCGGGGTGGGCGAACTGCACCGCCGCGGAGTTGACCGCGTCGCCGAAGACGATGACCTGCTGGTCGCCCGACGCGAGGCGGAAGCCGTTGTGGCCGACGGTGTGGCCGGGCAGCGGAAGGCTGGTGACGCCGGGCACCACTTCGGTTTCGCCGGAGAACGGCTGGATGCGCTCGCCGTAGGCGGCGGCGACGGCGCGGGCCAGGGTGAACATGCCCTGGAACTCGGCGGGCGCGCGGGCGGCGGTCGCCTCGTCGGTCCAGAACGCGAGGTCGGTCTCGCTGACGTGCAGGGCGGCGTTCGGGAAGGCCGCGGCCTCGCCCGGCAGCAGCCCGCCGATGTGGTCGCCGTGCATGTGGGTGACGAGCACGGTGTCGATGTCCTCCGGCGTGACGCCGAGGGCCGCGAGTGCTGCGGACAGCCGGCCGAGCCCGGGGCCGAAGGCGCCGCCGGCGCCGCTGTCGATCAGCATGGTGCGGCCGCCGCCGCGGATGAGGTGGGCGGTGACGCCGATCGGCGTCGGCACGGTGGGGTCGAGGAAGGCGGCGGTCAGCGCCGCATCGACCTCGTCCTGCGCGATGTTGACGAAGAGCGGCCCGGGGAAGGCGAAGCTTCCGTCGCTGATGGCGACTATCTCCAGCTCGCCGACCCTGCGGGGATAGGCGAGCACCATCTGGGCGGCGTCCTGGGCGCGGGCGGCCCCGACGGGGATCAGCCGCGGCGCGAGCAGCGCCACGGCGCCGCCGGCGAGCAGGGCGCGGCGGGACAGGTCGAACGGCATGGCGAAATTCCTCCCTGGACACTGAGTTTCGGACACGCAGTCTAGCACCATCGCGGCGTTTTGCCGCGCAAAGCCGCGCCGCTGCGCAACGCCACGGCGCGTTAACGAAGCTTGCCGGAAGCGTTAACGCCGCCGGCAATATCTTTCATTATCAAGAGGATGCCGTTTTGTCCGCGCTCGGACAAAACGGCCTTTCAGGCGCGGCCGCCGCGGGCGATGGCGGCGACGCCGGTGCGGGCGACCTCGATGACCCCGAGCGGGCGCATCAGCTCGATGAAGGCATCGATCTTCGACGGCGCGCCGGTGATCTCGAAGACGAAGCTCTCCAGCGTGGTGTCCACCACCCGCGCCCGGAACACCTCCGCCAGCCGCATCGCCTCCACCCGCTTCTCGCCGGTGCCGGCCACCTTGATCAGCGCCAGCTCGCGCTCCACCGCCGCGCCCTCGACGGTCAGGTCGTGCACCTCGTGCACCGGCACCAGCCGGCCGAGTTGCGCCTTGATCTGCTCGATCACCGCCGGGGTGCCGGTGGTGACCACGGTAATGCGCGAGCGGTGCCCCGTATGGTCGGTCTCGGCGACGGTCAGGCTGTCGATGTTGTAGCCGCGCCCCGAGAAGAGGCCGATGACGCGGGCGAGCACGCCAGCCTCGTTGTCCACCAGCACCGCCAGAGTGTGGGTCTCCTGCCGGTCGCCCAGCGGGTTCTTCAGGTCGTAGGCGCTGTGGCTCGAGGAGCCGCGCTTGATGTTGAGGGCGTTCATTCGTTTGGTTCTCCTTGCGGCCTCATTCGTCGGCGAAGACTACGGGGGTCTGCCGGCTGCGGTTGACGGTGAGCTGGAACACGTCCGGGCGCGCGTAATGCCCCGCCGCATCGAAACTGCGCCGCGCCGCCGCCACCGCGCCCACGTCGATCTCGGCCCAGAGCAGGCCCTTCTCGCGATGCATCGGACCGGCAACCGCGTCGCCGAAGGGCTTGTAGACGACCGCATCCCCGTCGTTGATCCATTCCTCCGCGTTCGGAAACAGCACGTCGCGGTGCGGAAGGTCCGGCGGGATGTCCGCGGCCTGCATCGGCGTGGCGCATCCGATCACCCACGCGCCGGACTCCCGCGCGATGTGGCGCATCGTTGCCAGCCAGCCGGCACCGGCGTCCCAGGTGGGCGCGAGGTAGATCTCGACCTGCTGGGCGTAGAGCGCGTAGCGGGCGAGCGGCATGTAGCTCTCCCAGCACAGGAGCAGCCCGACCCTTCCAACGGCGGTGTCCACGACCTTCAGGGTACTGCCGTCGCCGAAGCCCCAGATCATGCGCTCGGGATTGGTCGGCATCAGCTTGCGATGATGGTTTGCCACGCTGCCGTCCGCGTCGATGATCGCGGCGCTGTTGTAGAGCGTGCTGCCGCTTGCCCGGGAATCGATCTCGTTGAACGCCGCGGCCAGCACCATCCCATGCTCGCGGGCCATCTCCTGCAAGCGCGCGAGCCCGCCGCGACCGACGTTGATGGCATTGCGGGCGAGCAGCGCGTGCATGTAGCTTGCGATCGCCATGTCGGCGCCGGGGCGCAACCGCCAGGCCCAAGTCGGGTAGCCGGGAAACCAAGCCTCGGGAAACACGACGAGCCCCGCGCCGCCCGCGGCCGCTTCTTCGACTATCTCGCCCGCCAGCGCCATGGTCGCCTCGAGATCGAGAAACACCGGCGGGTACTGGACGATTGCTGCCTTGATCAAGACGTTTTCCTCACTCTGAACAAGGACAGTACCCCTTCCGGACCTTTCCGGTTCGACGATCGCCGAAAGTGTCGCTCACACCAGCACCGCGCCACGCGCTCCGCACCCGGGTCGGACCCTTCCGCGCGTCCGCAAGATCGGGGGCGGGCAGCGCCTCAAAGCGGCTCGGCGCGCAGGCCTTTCAGGATCGCCCAGCACATCAGGAGCAGCACCACCGTGAACGGAAGGCCGGTCGAGATCACCATCGACTGCAATGCGCCGAGCCCGCCGACCGAGAGCAGCAGCACCATCGCGACCGCGCCCTCGAACACGCACCAGAACACCCGTTGCGGCACCGGCGCGTCGACTTTGCCGCCGGCGGTGATGGTGTCGATCACAAGGGAGCCGCTGTCGGAGGACGTGACGAAGAACACGATCACCAGGACGATGCCGACGAAGGAGGTGATCTGCGCCAGCGGCAGCGCGCCGAGCATCTGGAAGAGCTGCAATTCGAGCGGCGCGTCCTGGGCGGCGGTGAAGCCGTCCCTGACCACTTGGAGCAGCGCCGTCCCGCCGAACACCGACATCCAGAGCACGCAGACCGTGCTGGGAATCAACAGGACGCAGATGACGAACTCGCGCACCGTGCGGCCGCGGCTGACGCGGGCGATGAACATGCCCACGAACGGTGACCAGCTGATCCACCATGCCCAGTAGAACGAGGTCCAGCCCTGCATGAAGTTCACGTCCCCGCGCCCGAACGGGTTGGAGAGCGCCGGCAAGTAGCCGAGGTAGGCCCAGAGATTGCGCCAGAAGCCGCTGATCAGCGCCAGCGTCGGCCCGGCCAAAAGCACGAAGACCAGCAAAAGGAAGGCGAGGCCCATGTTGATCTCCGATAGCACCTTCACCCCGCCGTCGAGCCCGCGCATGACCGAGTAGAGCGCGATGCCGGTAATGCCCGTGATGAGCAGCACGAGCAGCGTGCTGGAGTTGGCGACGCCGCTCGCCTCAGTGTTGCCGAAGGGCATGCCGAGAAAGCTGCGGGTGCCCTCTTCGGCAACGCCGCTGCCGAAGAGGAAGGTGAGGCCGCTCGCCGCCTGCGTCGCGCCGAAGCCGAGCGATGTGGCGAGGCCGAAGAGGGTCGCGAAAACCGCGAGGGTATCGATGATGTGGCCCGGCCAGCCCCAGACCCGGTCGCCGAAAATCGGGTGGAACACCGAACGGATCGTCAGCGGGAGGCCCTTGTTGTAGCTGAACAGCGCCAGCGCCAAGCCGACGATCGCGTAGATCGCCCAAGGGTGCAGGCCCCAGTGAAAGATGGTGGCGGCCATGCCGAGCCGGATCGCCTCTGCTTCGCTCGTGGCCGCGCCGAGCGGCGCCCAGTCGGTGCGAACGCCATCTTCGAGCGTGACACCGCCGAAGGACGAGGAAAAGTGGCTCATCGGCTCGGAGACGCCGTAGAACATCAGGCCGATGCCCATGCCCGCGGCGAACAGCATGGAGAACCATCCGACGTAGCCGTAGTCGGGCACCGCCTCCCGGCCGCCGAGCCGGACCTTGCCCCACGGCGAGACGATTAGCACGAGGCAGAACAGCACGAAGATGTTGGCCGACAGCAGGAAGAACCAGTCGAAGCTCTTGGTGACGATCGAGAAGAGCCAGCCGAACAGCGCACCGGACTGTTCGGGCAGGGCGAGCGTGTAGAAGACGAACGCGATGACCGTGAGGCCGGAGACCGCGAAGACCGGGTTGTGGATGTCGAAGCCGAACGGACCGAGCGATCCTTCGACGTTGTGTTGTCCGATCGTGTAGTCGGTGTCGATCAGTTGCGCCGCACCCTCCGGCGCGGGAATGCCTTGGTCGGGGATCTGGTCTGTCATTGCTCGTCCCTTCATGGTTCCGAGTGTCGGCGAGGGCTATGGCTCAGTCCGCGCGCACGACCAGCACCGAGGCGCGTGCATGTCCCGCGAGCACGCCGCCGTTCGACGGCCACAGCCGATCCTTCAGGCCCGGAACATGCGAGGCCATCACGACGAGATCGCTGTGGGTTTCGTCGATCGCGCGCTCAAGCGCCGCCTCTAGATCGACCGCGGGATCGTGGGAAACAATCGCGTGCGACGTGGCCTTGTGCCCGTACGCACCAGCCTGCTCCTGGGCGAATGATTCGAGCTTGTGCGCATATTCCTTCGGGGTGTGGGCGATCCGGCTCGGCGTGGACGCCGTGACGCCCACATAGCAAGCGGTCGCCCCGTAGTGACGCGCGAGGTCAGCCGCGACCCGCAGGGCCTTTCCCAGCATATCCGTATGGTTGAGGTCGACGGGGACCATGATCCGTTGGAACATCTCCACTCTCCGTATTGGATCAGTGCGCCGGGGGGCGCCCTTTGTGGGTTCCTGCGTGCTTCGGGCTAGGCTATGCCAGTGGCTCACGGATAGCAAACCGCCGGGACCGCGCCGGGCGCGCTTACACCAGCACGGCCCCGCCGGCCTCGATCGCGCCCGCGGTGGCATCCTCGCCGAGCAGCATCTCGTTGTGCGCCTTGCCGCTCGGGATCATCGGGAAGCAGTTCTCGTGCTTCTCGACCACCACGTCGAAGACGACCGGGCCGGGATAGTCCAGCATCTCGGCGATCGCGCCGTCGAGATCGGCCGGGTCGGCGCAGCGGATGCCCTTGGCTCCGAACGCCTCGGCGAGCTTGACGAAGTCGGGCAACGCCTCGGACCAGCTCGACGAATAGCGCTCGCCGTGCAGGAGTTCCTGCCATTGGCGCACCATTCCGAGCCGCTCGTTGTTGAGGATGAACTGCTTGACGGGCAGGCGGTACTGCACTGCGGTGCCCATCTCTTGCATGTTCATCAGCCACGACGCCTCGCCGGCGACATTGATGACCAGCGCCTCCGGGTGGGCGATCTGCACGCCGATCGAGGCGGGCAGGCCGTAGCCCATGGTGCCGAGGCCGCCGGAGGTCATCCAGCGGTGCGGCTCTTCGAAGCCCATGTACTGCGCTGCCCACATCTGGTGCTGGCCGACCTCGGTGGTGATGTAGCGGTCCCGCCCCTTGGTCAGCGCCTCGAGCCGCTGGAGCGCGTACTGCGGCTTGATGAACTCGTCGGAGTTGCGGTAGCTCAGGCAGTCCCTCGCGCGCCAGATCCCCATCTGCTTCCACCACTTCGCCACCGCCTCGCTGCGGGTCTGCGAGCCGCGCTCCTTCCAGAGCGCGAGCATGTCGGCGAGCACCGAGGCGACGTCGCCGATGATCGGCACGTCGACGTGGATGTTCTTGTTGATCGACGAGGGGTCGATGTCGATGTGGACCTTGATCGAGCCCGGCGAGAAGGCGTCGAGCCGGCCGGTGATGCGGTCGTCGAAGCGCGCGCCGATGCAGAGCATCAGGTCGCAATCGTGCATCGCCCAGTTGGCCTCAAAGGTGCCGTGCATGCCGAGCATGCCGACCCAGTGCTGCCCCGAAGCGGGATAGGCACCGAGACCCATCAATGTCGACGTGATCGGGAACCCCGTTGCCCCGACCAGTTCTCGCAGCAGCCGGCTGGCCTCCAGCCCGGAGTTGATGACCCCGCCGCCGGAATAGATGATCGGGCGCTCAGCGCGCTCTAGCGCCTCGACGGCAGCCAGAATCGCGTCGGGGGCGCCCCTGGTCTGCGGGGCGTAGTGGCTGACCCGTGCCCGCTCGGGCGGGACGTAAGCCGCGGTGGCGAACTGGACGTCCTTGGGGATATCGACCAGCACCGGGCCGGGGCGGCCGTGGGTGGCGACGTGGAACGCCTGGTGGATGGTCTCGGCCAGCTTCGCGGTATCCTTCACCAGCCAGTTGTGCTTGGTGCAAGGCCGGGTGATGCCGACGGTATCGGCCTCCTGGAAGGCATCGTTGCCGATCATGAAGGTCGGGACCTGGCCGGTCAGCACCACCATCGGGGATCGAGTCCATCAGTGCGTCGGTCATGCCAGTAACGGCATTGGTCGCCCCCGGCCCCGAGGTGACGAGCACGACTCCCGGCCTGCCGGTCGAGCGGGCATAGCCCTCCGCGGCGTGGGTCGCCCCCTGCTCGTGGCGCACGAGGATGTGGCGGATCTCGTTCTGCTGGAAGATCTCGTCGTAGATCGGGAGCACCGCGCCGCCGGGATACCCGAACACCGTGTCCACGCCCTGGTCCTTCAGCGCCTGGACCACCATCTGCGCTCCGGTCATGCCGCGGCTCATGCGTCTCACTCCACTTCTGGGCCAGGCGGACCGGCCAACGTTTCGTTCCAACAAAAAGGGCCCCGTCGGGGGCCCATGGCGCGGATAGCGGTAGGAGTGCTGTCACCCTCGCCGTTCCGCGCCCCTCGATACGATGAGTACCATCCATGCCATGCTTTTCTCATAGGCACGCGCGCGGCGCAGGTCAACAACGGAATCCGGGGAATATTGCCGTATTTGTGCGTTTAGCGCACTTTTCTTTCGTGATGACCCGCCTGAGTCGTGCCGACGCCCTGCGCGATTCGGTGTGCAGCGCGGCCCAATGGACAAAGCACGCCCCGCAGGATAGCTGTCCGGAAAGATCGGACAGGGACCGGGATGCAACTCATCGCCATCGTCGTGCGGGCCATATCGGCGCTCAATGGCTTTCTCGGCCGCGTCTTCTCGCTGTGCTCGCTGGCGATCGTGCTGATCTGCTTCGCGGTCGTGGTGATGCGCTACGTCTTCCGCATGGGGTCAGTGCCGCTGCAGGACCTCTATGTCTGGCTGAATGGCGTGATGTTCATGGGCATGGCCGGATACACGCTGATGAAGGACGGGCATGTTCGGGTCGACATCTTCTATCGCGACGCCAGCACGCGCACCAAGGCGCTGGTGGACATGTTCGGCTGCACCTTCTTCATCGCCCCCTTCGTCTGGGTGCTGGTGCGGTGGTGCTATCCTTACGTCCAGCGATCCTGGGGCCTGCGCGAGGGCAGCCCGAACTTCGGCGGGCTGGAAGGATATTTCATCCTCAAGAGCTTCATCCTGGTCTTTGCGGCCGTGGTGGCGCTGCAGGCCATGGCGATGTTCCTGCGCGGTGTGCTGGTGCTGGCCGGGCACGAGGACATGCTGCCGGCGCGCCTGCGATATGACGGCATGGCCTGAGCCATGGACGGTGTGCTCATCGGAGAAATTCTCAGCGTCCTGATGTTCTTCTCGATCATCGGTGTGCTGATGTTGGGCTTCCCGGTGGCCTTCTCGCTGCCGGGGGCGGCGCTGATCTTCGCCCTCATCGGATATCTGCTCGGGGTCTTCGATCCGTCGAACCTCTCGAACCTTGCGCCGCGATACCTCGGGATCATGGCCAACAACGTGCTGGTCGCGGTGCCGCTCTTCATCTTCATGGGGATGATGCTGGAGAGGTCGGGCATCGCCGAGCAGCTGCTCATCACCATGGGGCGGCTCTTCGGCGAGCTGCGCGGCGGGCTGGGCCTGTCGGTAGTGCTGGTGGGCACGCTGCTGGCCGCCTCGACCGGGATCGTCGGGGCAACGGTGGTGACCATGGGTCTCCTTTCGCTGCCGGCGATGATGCGCGCGGGCTATGACCCCAAACTCGCCACCGGCGTGATCTGCGCGTCGGGAACGCTCGGCCAGATCATACCACCCTCGACGGTGCTGATCTTCATGGGCGACATGATGGGCAGCATGAATGCCCAGGTACAGATGGCCAAGGGCAACTTCGCGCCGCAGGTGGTCTCGGTCGGCAACCTCTTCGCGGGGGCCTTCATTCCAGGGCTGATCCTGGCCGGGAGCTACATGCTCTTTGTGATCTGGAAGGCGATCCGCGATCCCGAGAGCTGCCCCGCGCTAGTGGTGACCGAGGAGGAGCGGCGCACATTGTGGCGCGACGTGGCGGTCACCATGGTGCCGACCCTGGCGCTGATCGTCGCGGTGCTGGGCTCGATCATCGCGGGCTTCGCCACCCCCACCGAGAGCGCCTCGGTGGGGGCGGTGGGCGCGATGCTGCTGGCCGCCCTGCGCGGGCGCCTCACCCGGACGAACCTGGCTGCGGTGATGGAATCGACCGCGACCACCACCTGCATGGTCTTCGTCATCCTGCTCGGCGCCTCGGTCTTCGGGCTGGTGTTCCGCATCCTCGGCGGCGACCGGCTGGTGGAGGATCTGATGCTGGCGCTGCCCGGCGAGCAGTTCGGCGCCATCTTCTTCGTCATGCTGGTGATGTTCGTGCTGGGCTTTATCCTCGATACGTTCGAGATCATCTTCATCATCGTGCCGATCACGGCGCCCGTGCTGTTCATGCTGGACGTGGACCCGGTGTGGCTGGGGGTGATCGTGGCGGTGAACCTGCAGACCAGCTTCCTCACCCCGCCGTTCGGGTTCTCGCTGATCTACCTGCGCTCGGTGGCGCCGCGCGCGATCACCACCTGCGCAGATCTACCGCGGCGCCATACCCTTCGTTGCGCTGCAGGTTGTGGTCATCGCGCTCCTGGTCATCTTCCCGAGCCTCATCACCTGGCTGCCGAAGCTGATCTACGGCTGAGGCTCGCCTCTGCGGTCAGCGTCGGGCGAGGATGCGGCCCGCAGGGGCGATGAGGACCAGTGCGCCGGTGTCGTCGATCTCGAAGCGCTCGACGGCGGCGAGGGTGGAGTGGAAGCGTTGCTCGACATTCATCAGCGCCTCGGGGCAAGCCATCATCGTCGTCGCGGCGGGTCCGAAGCCGAGCCCGTCGCCGGTCAGCGTGAAGCTGGCGTTGTAGCGGTTGCAGCCGCCCGAACCCGCGACCCGGCCGTCGGGCAGGAAGGCGAGCGTGATGCTGGCGCCATCGGGAATGCCCTGGTTGTCGATGTCCTCGACCACCCATTCCGCTCCGGTCAGCAGGTCGACCGGATCGTCGGAATCCACCCGGTCCTGGGCCACGGCCTGCCCGTCATCGAGGAGCGCGAAGAGCGACGCGGCGGCGACGGCGGCAGCAAGCAGGAAGTTGGTCATCGGGCGGGCTCCGGAGCCATGATCTGACACCGGAACCTAACTCCCGGCGGCAGTTCATGCCAGCATGGCCTGATCACGATTGCGACCGGCGGCGTGATCGGCGCTGCGACAAGAAAAAGGGCGGGCCACGATAGCCCGCCCCTCGCAGGCGTCAGGTTTCGCCGGAATCAGCTCAGGACGTAGAAGCGCTGGCGCGCGGCGAGGAAGGGCATGTCGGTGCCCTCGGTGCGGGTGCGCAGCACGTTCAGCGAGGTGATGAAGTGCTCGGTGACGCGCTTGGTGAGGTCGTCGTCCAAATCCCGCAGCTCGGTCAGGATTTCGCCGGCGGCAACGGCCGCGGCCGCGAGAATCTCGTCGGGGAACTGCGCATGCGGGGTCACGCCATGCTGGCTGACGAGTTGCTCCAGCGCCGCCGGATCATTGGCGTAGAAGTCCGAGGCTACCTGGTCGTACTCGGCCTGGCAGGCGATCTCGACGATGGCCTGCAGGTCGGCGGGCAGGGCGAGGAACTTCGCCTTGTCCACGGCCAGCTCGGTGGCGAGGCCCGGTTCGATGAAGCTCGACAGGTAGTAGTGCTTGCGCACCTGGTGGAAGCCCAGCGCGAGGTCGTTGTAGGGGCCGACGAACTCGGCCGCGTCGAGCGCCCCCGACTGCAGCGCCGCGAAGATCTCGCCCGCGGCCATGTTGACCACCGTGGCGCCGATGCGCTGCCACACCTGGCCGCCGAGGCCCGGGGTGCGGAAGTTCATCCCCTGGATGTCGGCGAGGCCGGTCAGCTCGTTGGGGAACCAGCCGCCCGCCTGGGTGCCGGTGTCGCCGTTGATGAAGCCCTTGACGCCGAACTGGTCGTAGACCTCGTCATAGAGCTCCTGCCCGCCCATGTAGCGGATCCAGGCCGCCAGCTCGCGCGAGGTCATGCCGAAGGGAACGCCGGTGAAGAACGCCGTCGCGCGGCTCTTGTTCTGCCAGTAGTAGGCCGCACCGTGGCTCATCTCGGCCGAGCCCTCGATCACCGCGTCGAAGGTGCCGAGTGCGGGCACCATCTCGCCCGCCGCGAAGACCTCGACGGTAAGCCGCCCGTCCGACATCAGCGTGATGCGGTCGGCAAGCCGCTGCGCGCCGACGCCGAGGCCGGGAAAGTTGCGCGGCCAGGTGGTGACCATGCGCCAGGTGGTGCGCTCCTGGGCGATGGCCGGGGCCGCTAGGCCGGCCGCCGCGCCGGCGACGGCTGCGCCGCGGAGGAATTGACGACGTTCCATGAGGTGTCTCCCTGAACTTGCCCGGGCGGAAACGGGCTGTTGTTGATGCCGCCTGCATTTCGCGCCCGCCTTATGGCGGCGTGGCCGGGTGAAATCAAGGTTGGCCGGAGACCAGCGTTACCTGGTGGAGGGCAACTCGATCGCGGCGACCTGCTCGCTGATCGCCGGGCGATGCGCCCGGCGCACGGCCTCGGCCGGGTCGGTGGCCGAGAGTGGCGTCCAGTGGCCGTCGGTGAAGATCTCCAGCGGCTGGAAGCGCGACTTGTAGTCCATCTTGGAACTGCCCGGCACCCAGTAGCCGAGGTAGACGTAAGGAAGGTCCGCCTCGCGGGCGATGGCCACATGGTCGAGGATGACGAAGCTGCCGAGGCTCTCGCGCGACAGCGCCGGGTCGAAGAAGGAATAGACCATCGAGACGCCGTCGCTGAGCAGGTCGGTCAGGCAGACCGCCACCAGTTCGCGCCGCCGCCCGGCCCCGGGGCGGCGATAGTACTCCACCACCCGGCTGCGCACCGGGGTCTCCTCGATCATCGCCGCGAACTCCTGCATGTCCATGTCGGCCATGCCGCCGGCCGCGTGCCGCGCGTCAAGGTAGCTGCGGAAGAGGTCGTACTGCTCTTCGGTCGCCCAGGGGCTGCGCACGACGCGCTCGAGATCCGCGTTGCGCCGCAGGGTCCGCTGCTGGCTGGCGCTCGGCACGAAGTCTGCGGCAACCACTCGGGCCGAGAGGCAGGCCGAGCATCCCGCGCAGGACGGCCGGTAGAGCACGTTCTGCGAGCGCCGGAACCCCTGGTGCGAGAGCACGTCGTTGAGATGCCCCGCACCTTCGCCCTGCAGCGCCGTGAACAGCTTGCGCTCCACCTTGCCGGGAAGATACGGGCAAGGCTGCGGGGCCGTGACATAGAACTGGTGCGACTGCGGCAGGCTGTGGCGCATGTGGCGAACCCGGAGAACTCCCTCCCTTTGAGTCAAAGGGTAACAACAGCTTTTGCCAGCCGGCAACTGGATTCTAGGGACTGCGTGAACGCGCGGGCCGATTGTGGGCTCCTCGGGGCCCGCAGCCCGGTTTCCGGCCAGTCGCCGGCCAGTAGCCGGTCAGTCTGCCGGGCGGTTGATCGCGGTGGTGCGAAGGATGATGTCCTGAAGCCCCTGGCGGTATCGGGACACGAGTATCGTCACGCAACTGAGGATCTGGAGCACGACGGTCCAGAACGCGATCGAATAGATCGCAGTGTGCAGGACGGAAGTGAAGAGATCGAAACGCGTGCCGTCGTGACGGCGCAATTCGATACCCATGACCCGCATCCCCCAGGTCGCCGAGCCCTGCGAGATGGTCGCCACGCGGTAGAGAAACCCCACCGTGGCGACGATGAATGGGAAGAGCGCGAAGCCGAACCCGAAGGTCGCAATGCCGAAGACGAGCGCGATGGGCACGCCGACCAGCAGGATGACGAAGAGGTCGATCACCCAGGCCGCCAGCCGCCGCGCCGGCACGCCCTCGTAGTACTGCGCGTCACGATCGGGGTCGGGCAGTCCGTCCATCTGGCCGAAATTCACATGGGACTGCTGCATCGCGGAGGATCCTGTCGCTGGCACGCCCTCCAGATGGGGGCAGCCGCCCCCGGGCGCAAGACGCGGGTGCAAGGCGCGGGTGTCTCGCGTCAGCGGCCGACGCGGTCGAGCTCGTAGGGGGTCGTCTGGTAGATCTCGTTGATCCAGTTGCCGTAGAGCAGCTGGCCGTGGCTGCGCCAGCGGTTCTCGGGGGGCCTTGCGGGGTCGTCCTCGGGGAAGTAGCCGACCGGAAGCGCAATTGCGCTGCCCGATTGCAGGTCGCGGTCGTACTCCTCCTTGAGGGTCGTCGAGTCGTACTCGAGGTGGTTGAACATGTAGAGCGCGCGGTGTTGCGCATCCTCGATCAGGCAGGGGCCGACCTCGTCGGAATGGAGCAGCACGCGCAGTTCGTCGTGGAGCCGCACGTCGTCGTCCCGCACCTCGGTCCAGCGGCTGACCGGCACCATCAGGCTGTCGGAAAAGCCCAGCAGATAGGGCGAGGCCGTGGCGGCCGCCGTGTGGCGGAAGCAGCCGAAGGCCTTGGCCGGCAGCATGTGCTTGGGGATGCCGTGGAAGTGGTGCAGCATCGCCATGCCGCCCCAGCAGATGCCCACCGTGCGGTGCACGTTGGTCTGGGTCCAGTCGAAGACCTCCTGCAGCTCGCGCCAGTAGCTCACCGCCTCGAAGTCCAGGTGCTCGATGGGGGCGCCGGTTATGATGAGTCCGTCGAAATGCTGCTCGCGCGCCTCGCGGAACGGCTTGTAGAAGGCCTCGAGATGCGCGGCGGAAGTGTGCCTGGACTGGTGCTCGGACATGCGGATCAGCGTCAGCTCGATCTGCAAGGGCGTGGCGCCGATCACCCGGGCGAACTGGGTCTCGGTCTGCACCTTCTTCGGCATCAGGTTCAGGAGCCCGATCTGCAGCGGCCTGATATCCTGGCGCAGCGCCGTCTCCTCCGACATGACCATGACACCCTCGCGCTTCAGCACGTCGTGGGCGGGCAGGTCGGCGGGGATCTTGATCGGCATGGGAGCGGTATCCTCAGGCGGATGAACGCCTAGATAGGCGTACCGGCCGCCGCCGGCAACTGCCCCGTCACCGGCGGCGGGCGAGGGCGCTGGCGATCAGCTCGATGAAGTCCCCGGGGCCCCGCAAGGCGGCGACCTCTGCGGCCTCGATGGTCACGCCCCAGGTGTCCGCCATCGCCTGATAGCGCGGAAGCCGGTGCGCCATCAGCGCGCGGAAACCGTGGCGGATGAAGGCGTCGGGGTCCACCTCGTCGGGGGCGACACTTTGCGTAGCAAGGTATTCGTCCCAGAGCCGGACCAGGAAGTCTTCGGGGTAATACATGGGCTTGGGCGCGCGCTCGAACCGGCGGGCGAGCTCCTCGCGATGCTCATCCGTGCCGCGAATCCAGACCGGAAGGGCGGCCGAGGCGAGATCGCCGAGCACCGCGTCGGCTGGATCGTAGGGATCGACGACCTCGCAGATCGACCCTGAGGTGTCGCACACGAAGTGCTCGTAGCCATAGAGCTGCTCGGCCTTGCCGATGAACAGGAGCACGTCGCGGGTGGCACTGATCTCGGCAGCGCGATGCTGGCGCTGGCGTTCGAGGTATTCCCCGAAGGGTATGCCACCCTTCTCCGGATCGCCCGGCTTGCCGAGGTAGGTCGAGAGGGGCGCGAGGTTCTGGAAGGTGATGTTCGAGGCGATGTAGATCGAATCCGAGCGCAGCAGTTCGCGCAGGAACGGGTTGCGCATCGCCTCGCGCTTGAAGTTGTCGACGATGTGCTCGCCCATGTACCGCGTGCCGATGCGGAAATCGACCGAGTAGTGGAACCACTGCGCCTCGTCGCGCAGCATCGCCGAGATGCGGGTCTTGCCGAGACCCGACATGCCGAAGAGCGCGACCCGCTTGTGGCGCGCGCCCAACCAGTCCGCGGGCGTCTCGTAGAACATGCGCGCTCCTGCCGTCTTCCCGCCCCTGACTAGCCGGGGCGGCGGGGGTCAGGCAAGGCTCGGCGCGCGCCGGCCGCCACGACGGCGACCACGGTTGAGGCGCGGGTCAGTCCGCGCGCAGGATGCAGAGGATCCCGGTCCAGATCAGCCAGATGCTGAGGAGCAGGAAGCCGGCGAGGGCGGCGAGGTCGAAGCGGCCCGGATTGAAGGGGATGACGGTAGCGAGGCCCTCGACAAGGCCAAGGAAAAGGACGCCGCCGCCGGCGAAGCCGAGGCTCGCAACCGCCCAGCCGAATCCCACGTGGCGGCGCTGCGCGAGCGCCACTCCGATGAGCCAGAGGCCGGTGAGGGACTGGCCGATGGCCTCGCCGATGCCCACACCGGCAAACTGATGCAGGGTGAGGAATATGGTCTCGATCGGCTCGCGCGTGGCGGGATCGCTGCTGGCGCCCCAGGCGGCGGCGAGACCGGGAACGGCATAGACCCAGCGCGACAGGCCGATGGCCTGGGTGACCGCGGCGGCAATTCCGAGCGCCGCGACGGCCGCGGTGGCGTCTCCTGGCCGCCGCGTGACCACGGCGGCCCCGATGGCGACCGGCGCGAAGCAGAGCGCCGCCAGGGTGAAGGCGGCCCATGCGAGGATCAGCGGCTTTCCCCCGGCGGCGAACGCCTCAAGGATTTCGCCGGCCGGGCGGCGCAGGATGGCAGGATAGTCGAAATTGACCGCCAGCCAGACATAGGGAAGGTTGAAGGCGATCGCGAAGAGGATCAGTGCGACGCCGACCAGGCGCACGGTCCCCGGACTGCTGAATCGCTCCATCGCGTGGCCCTCCGGGACGCCAAGGCGTCCGACGCGCCACCTATACGCCGAATGCGACCGATCTCAAAGGGATGTCGCGACCGGCGCGCCAGGCGCGGGCGTTACCGCCCGCGCCTGGACGTGATCACTGGGCCAGCACCGCCAGCATCAGCAGGGCCACGATGTTGGTGATCTTGATCATCGGGTTGACCGCCGGGCCGGCGGTGTCCTTGTAGGGGTCGCCGACCGTGTCGCCGGTGACGGCGGCCTTGTGCGCCTCGGAGCCCTTGAGTGCTTCTGGCCGGAGGCATCGGTGAAGCCGTCCTCGAAGATCTTCTTGGCGTTGTCCCAGGCGCCGCCACCGGAGGTCATCGAGATGGCGACGAAGAGCCCGTTGACGATGACGCCGAGCAGCATCGCGCCCAACCGCCGACAGCGCCGCGTCGCGGCCCGCGATCAGGTTGATGACGAAGAACACCACGATCGGCGACAGCACCGGCAAGAGCGAGGGCACGATCATCTCGTGGATCGCCGCCTTGGTCAGCATGTCCACCGCCCGGCCGTAGTCGGGCTTGGAGGTGCCCGCCATGATGCCCGGATCGTCGCGGAACTGCCGGCGCACCTCCTCGACGATCGAGCCGGCCGCGCGCCCCACCGCGGTCATGGCGATCGCCGCCGAACAGGTAGGGCAGCAGGCCGCCGAACAGCAGGCCGACCACGACGTAGGGATTGGCCAGCGAGAAATCGACCTGCAGCCCTCGAAGAACGAGCCTGGCGCGGCCGTCTCGGCGAAGTGCCGCAGGTCCTCGGTATAGGCCGCGAACAGCACCAGCGCGCCGAGGCCGGCGGACCCGATGGCGTAGCCCTTGGTCACCGCCTTGGTGGTGTTGCCCACGGCGTCGAGCGCGTCGGTGGTGGCGCGCACTTCCTTGGGCAGATCCGCCATCTCGGCGATGCCGCCGGCATTGTCCGTCACCGGGCCGAAGGCGTCGAGCGCCACGACCACGCCCGCCACCGCCAGCATGGTGGTGACCGCGATGGCGATGCCGAAGAGGCCGGCGAGCTGGTAGGTGGCGATGATGCCGGCGATGATGACCAGCGCCGGCAGGGCGGTGGATTCCAGCGAGACGGCGAGGCCCTGGATCACGTTGGTGCCGTGGCCGGTGATCGAGGCCTGCGCGATCGAGCGCACCGGGCGGTAGTTGGTGCCGGTGTAGTACTCGGTGATCACGATGATCAGCGTGGTCACCACGAGGCCCACGACCCCGCAGAGATAGAGCTTCATCGGCGTGAAGCTCGCACCCGTCGAGGTGACCAGCTCGCCGTTGAGCCCGCCGGGAAGAACATGGCCGTCAGCGGGAACATCAGCACCAGCGACAGCACGCCGGTGGCGATGAAGCCCTTGTAGAGCGCGCCCATGATCGAGCCGCCGGGCGAGAGCTTCACGAAGAAGGTGCCGACGATCGAGGTCAGCGACGCAGACGCCGCAGATCGCCAGCGGGAACAGCATCACCGTCGACGACGACCTCCTGGCCGGCGAAGTAGATCGACGCCAGCACCATGGTGGCGACCATCGTCACCACGTAGGTCTCGAACAGGTCGGCCGCCATGCCGGCGCAGTCGCCGACGTTGTCGCCCACGTTGTCGGCGATGGTGGCGGGGTTGCGCGGGTCGTCCTCGGGGATGCCGGCCTCGACCTTGCCCACCAGATCGCCGCCGACGTCCGCACCCTTGGTGAAGATGCCGCCGCCGAGCCGCGCGAAGATCGAGATCAGCGAGGCGCCGAAGCCCAGCGCCACCAGCGCGTCGATCACGATCCGGTCGTCCGGGGCGATGGCCGGCATGATCCGGTGAGGATGCCGTAGTAGACCGCGACGCCCAGCAGCGCGAGGCCGGCGACCAGCATGCCGGTGATCGCACCCGACTTGAACGCGAGGTCGAGCCCCTGCGCGAGGCCTTGGCTGGCGGCCTGCGGCGGTGCGCACGTTGGCGCGCACCGAGACCAGTTCATGCCGATGTAGCCCGCCATGCCCGAGAGCACGGCGCCGACCAGGAAGCCGATGCCGACGGCGAGGCCGAGCAGCCAGGCGACGATGACGAAGATCACCGCACCGACGATGGCGATGGTGATGTACTGGCGGCTCAGATAGGCGCTGGCGCCCTCCTGGATCGCAGCGGCGATCTCCTGCATCCGGGCATTGCCCGGATCAGCGGCGAGGACCGACCGGATGGCCCAAACGCCATAGACGATCGACAGCGCGCCACAGATGATGACGAGCAACAGCATTGCGCTCACTCTCCGAGGTTCGTTTCTAATTGCGGGCGGACCTATGGCCCATCCATCCCGGCGGTGCAAGCGCGAAGCCCGCGCCTCTCCCGGGGCGCCCGGATCTGCCGTGCCGTCAGGCGGCAGTCTTGCCCTTCTTCGCGCGCTCGATCGAATCCATCAGGATCTTCTTGGCGTCCATTTTGTCGCCCCAGCCGGTCACCTTGGCCCACTTGCCGGCTTCCATGCGCTTGTAGTTCTCGAAGAAATGCCAGATCCGCTCGCGGTGGCGGCTGGGCAGGTCGCGCAACTCCTGGATCTCGGCCTGGAACGGGTCGATCTTCTCGATCGGCATGGCGATCAGCTTGTCGTCCGGCCCGCCGTCGTCCTCCATGTGCAGGACGCCGATCAAGCCGGCAGCGGATCAGCGAGCCGGGAAACAGCGTGACCTCGGTGCGCACCATCACGTCCACCGGGTCGCCGTCCTCGTGCAGCGTGTTGGGCACGAAGCCGTAGTTGTTGGGGTAGAACATCGGCACGTTGACGATGCGGTCGACGGCGAGCGCGCCCGATTCCTTGTCGATCTCGTACTTGACCGGCGAGCCGCCCCCCGGTCCGCCCGGGATCTCGATGATCACGTTGATGTCGTTGGGCGGGTTCTTGCCAGGGCTGATCGCGTCGAGATTCATGGCGGTCTCCTCGGGGCCTGCGCGGACTTGTGGGTGGCTAGCACATCCGTTCGTCGTCAGGAAGCGTCCTGTCGCGCCGCAACACGTCACGCAGGCGCGCGGCGGGTCTCGGCGCACAGGTTGACGAGGTTGCCGCCGATGATCAGCGCCGCGCCGATGAAGACCGTGGCGCGCAGCGGCTCATCATAGAGCATCACGCCGAGCACCGCCATGACCGGCAGGCGGAAATACTCCATCGGCGCCACGATCGATGCAGGCGCATGGCCCAGCGCCGAGGTCAGCGAGTAATGCGCCGTCAGCCCGGTCAGCCCGATCACCACCAGCCAGGGCGCGGTCGCCGCCGAGGGCGCGGGAATGCCGCCCGGCAAGGCCAGCGCAAGACTCATCACACCCTGCGACAGGGTCATCCAGAACAAGACGCAAAGCACGCTGTCGAAGCGCATGATCTGCCGGGTGTAGATCGTGTTGAACGCGAAGAAGACGGCGGCCGTGAGTGCTGCGACATGGCCCGGCCCCAGCGGCGCCACGCCGGGCTGCGCCACCACGAGGACACCCGCAAAGCCCAGGGCCGCGGCGAGGACGCGGGTGCGGGTCAGCGGCTCGGCCAGCAGCAAGGGTGCGAGCAGCGCCACCCAGATCGGGTTGGTGAACTCGAGTGCGGCAAGCTGGCTGAGCGGGATCAGCACCACCGCGTAGAACCACAGGTTCTGGCCGGCGAAGTGGAAAAGGTTGCGCTTCACATGCTGCCAGGGGTGGGCGGTGCGGATCTGGCCGAAGCCGCGCGCGCTCATGGCGAGCAGCACCATGACGCCCGCCCAGCCGACCCCCGAGCGGTAGAGCATCAGCTCGAAGGTGTTCATTTCGATCTGGATCGCGCGGCCCGCGACCGCCATGGCGGCGAACGAGGCCACCGCGCCCATCATCCAGAGCGCGGCCTTGGGGATGTTCGAGCGGTCCATGGCGCGCGGGACATAGCGGCGTCGCCCCTGCGGGAGCAAGCGGAAATCGCAGGCAAACGGACTTGGCCGAAAACCCCCACCTCGGCTAGCCTTGCATCCGACCCTCCGGTAGCCGCCCGTATGAATTCGCTGACCATCACCTGCTCAACATCGTCTCTCTGCAGGCGGCCGGCGTCATCGCCGTGCCCATCTTCAAGCGCATCGGCCTCGGCTCGGTGCTCGGCTACCTTGCCGCGGGCCTGGTGATCGGCCCCTACGGCCTTGGCCTCTTCACCGACCCGCAGACCATCCTGCACGTCGCTGAGCTGGCGGTGGTGCTCTTTCTCTTCATCATCGGACAGGAGATGCAGCCTTCGCGGCTCCGGGCGATGCGGGGCGAGATTCTCGGGCTGGGGCTGGCGCAGGTCGGCACCTGCATGCTGCTGCTCTGGACGGTTGGCCTCGCGCTCGGCTACCCGCTCGCCCCCTCTCTGATCGCCGGTACCGGCTTCGTGCTCACTTCGACCGCCACCGCCATGCAGATGCTGGAGGAGCGCCGGGCGCTGAACCTGCCAAAGGGTCGGCGGCGGCGCTGCTGGCGGTGCTCGGTTCGGCCTGTGCGATGCAGCTCGGCGGGCTCTCCAGGGCGATGGGCGCGTTCCTCGCCGGGGTGCCTATCGGAATCCGCATATCGCCACCAGCTCGAGGCCGACGTGGAGCCGTTCCGCGGCATCCTTCTGGGGCTCTTCTTCCTCAGCGTCGGCATATGCGGTCGCCCGAGATCGGGCGCGCGGGCCACGCCGAGGGGCTGGAACGCGCGGTGCTCATGGCAAACGGCGGCGAGTTCGCCTTCGTGCTCTATGCCGCGGTGGTGGCGGTGGGCCTGCTCACCGCCAGCGAGAACGCCCTGCTGACTGCCGTCATCATCATCTCCATGGTGCTGACCCCGCTGATGGTGATGCTGCATGACCGCTCCGCCCCGAAGCCGGCCGTCTCGATGGACCGTGTGGAGGCGGTGGTCGAGCTGCACGGCGGCGTGCTGATCATCTGCTTCGGCCGGGTGGGCCAGATCGTCAGCCAGCCGCTGGCGCGCGGGGTCGAGCTCAGCATCATCGAGATCGACGCACAGAGGATCCGGGACCCCGCAGACTTCGGCTTCAAGGTCTACGACGGCGACGGCTGCCGGCTCGACATCCACGCCGCCGAAACACAGAACGCGCTGGCGGTGATGGTCTGCGTCGATGATGCCGAGGCGGCGACCCGGATCGTCAAGCTCATCAAGGCCGAGTTCCCGCTGGTGCCGGTCTTCGCCCGCTCCTTCGACCGCGAGCACGCGGCGACGCTGGTTCATGCCGGCGTGGACTTCCAGATGCGCGAGACCTTCGAATCCGCGCTGGCGCTGGGCGTCAAGGCGCTGGACGTGCTGGGCGTCCCCCCGGAGGAGGCCGCGGACGTCATGGCCGAGCTGCGACGCCGCGACGCTGCGCGCTTCGAGCTGGAACTCGTCGGCGGCCTCTACGCCGGGCGCCCGCTGATCGTCGGCAATGCCGCGAAGCCGGCAGAAGGCTGACCGGACATGCCGCCGAGTGCCGCGTTAACTCCCAATTTACTAAGATTATTGTTCAAAAACAATAACTTGAAAAATCTCCGCATTGGTTACGCCCCCATGCGGGATGTGGTCAGCCCCGGTCGCCCGCCAGGATCGGCAGCGTCTCGGCCCGGTCGGTACCCAGCGCGTCGCGCGCCGAGAAGACCGCGGCCCGGCCCGCGTTCATCCAGACCGCTGCTGCCTCGCGGAGGATGCGGCGCCAGCGGTCGGCCTGCGGGATATCGGTGACGGGCCAGGCCGGCACGGGCAGCAGGCCGCGCGCGCCCGCCCACTGGAACGCGGCCCAGGCGCGGAAGAGATGCACCGGGTCGGTGACGAGGACTGTCCCCGGCGGCACCGTGCCGAGGGTCTCCACCGAGAAGAGGGCGTTCTGCAGGGTGGATTGCGAGCGGTCCTCGAAGGTGATCACCGCGTCTGGAAACCGCTCGCGGGCGATCCTCGCCATCAGCGAGCCCTCGGTGATGCCGGCGTGCGTGTCGCCGCCGGAGAAGTGGATCCGCCCGGCGCGGCCCTCGGCCAGGATCGCCAGGCCCGCCTCGAAGCGCGGGATGGTGGTGCTCCCGAGCGTCCCATCCGCCGCCATGCCGCCGCCGACCACGATGACCAGCGGCACGGCATCCGGCAGGCTGCGGACGGCAGGGTCGCGGTAGCCCAGGAACGCCACGCCCGCGACGGTCATCGCCGCGCCAAAGACCAGCGCCGCCGCGAGCCAGGTCAGCACCCCCGCCACGGTCCAGGATCGCAGGCTCCAGCGACGCATCGCTCCCCCTTGCGGACGCCACCGGCGCCGATCATCTCCGGCAACGTGGCCATGACGGCCCCGAATGGCAGGCAGGGGCGCTGCCGTAAACCGGATTGTGCGGGAACGGCGGGGCCGGCGGGGCGGGTTCAGACGATGCCGCCGCTGCCCCCGGTCACGGCGGGACGCTCGGCGGCGACGGCGGCGCGGTAGCCGCTGCGGCGGAAGGCGGCGACCGGGTCGATGGCGCGCGCCCTCTCGAGCCGGGCCATGGCGAGGATCGGCTCGACGTCGGTGCGGAAGGCCAGCCTTCAGCGTCGCGCGTGGCCATCAGCGCGTCGTTCGCCTGCTGGAAGCCCGTCGAGGGCCGCGCGGTCCACCAGCAGCGCCTGCGCATAGGCGCGCTGCACCTCCATGGCGCTGACCATCAGGCTCTCGATCGGGTCGGTCACGTTGTGCGACTGGTCGAGCATGTGCGCGGGTCGAAGCCGGGCGCCTCGCGCTCTCGGCATCCACCAGCTCGTTGAAGACCAGGAACAGCCGGTACGGGTCGATCGAGCCGGCGTCGAGGTCGTCGTCGCCGTACTTGCTGTCGTTGAAGTGGAAGCCGCCGAGCTTGCCGAACTGGATCAGCCGGGCGACGATCATCTCGATGTTCACGTTCGGGGCGTGGTGGCCGAGATCGACCAGGCAGAAGGCCTGCGTCGCCCAGCTCCTCGCGCGATCAGGTAGTTGGTGCCCCAGTCCTGCACCACCGTCGAGTAGAAGGCCGGCTCGTACATCTTGTGCTCGGTGAACAGCCGCCAGTCGTCGGGCAGCGCCGGCGTAGATCGCGCGCATCGCTATCGAGATAGCGCTCGAAGGCGCGGGTGAAGTGGCTCTGGCCGGGGAAGTTCGACGCCGTCGCCGATCCAGACCGTCAGCGCCTTCGATCCGAGCTGCGCGGCCGATCTCGATGCATTCGAGGTTGTGCTCGACCGCCTGCGCGCGCGTGGCGGCATCGGTGTGGCTGAGCGAGCCGAACTTGTAGGAGAGCGCCTGTCCGCGGCTGGTCCTGGAAGGTGTTGGAGTTCATCGCGTCGAAGCCGAGGCCCGAGCTGCTGCCGCCTTGGCGCGCAGCGTCTGCGGGGTCGGCCTTGTCCCAGGGGATGTGCAGCGAGACCGTCGGCGTCGCCCGCGGTCAGCTGGTGGATCACGCGCGCAGTCGTCGAGCTTGTCGAAGATGTCGCGCGGCTCGCCCGGCCCCGGGAAGCGCGCGAAGCGCGTGCCGCCGGTGCCCACGCCCCAGGACGGCACCGCCACGCCGAAGCCTGCGACCCGCTCGCCGTGACCGCGTCGATGTCGATGCCGCGCCGGTCGAGCTGTTCGCCGAGGCGCGTCGTAGTCGCGCGTGCAGGGCCTCGGCGCGCGCTGCGTTGTGCTCGTCGACGACTCGCGATCACCGGTCGTCGATCCTCCTGCGCCATCGGCCGGCGTCGACCTACCGCGTGAAGGACTGCGACGTTGCCGGCGTCGACGTTGAGGATGTTGCCGGTCGATTTGGCCGAGAGCGTCGGAGGCGAAGAAATAGGCCGCCTCGGCGATGTCCTCGGGGTAGACGCCGACGCTTCAGCAGCGAGCGCTTGCGATAGTGCTCCTCCAGCCCGTCCTGGTCCATGTTGTAGGCCGCGGCGCGCTGCTCGCGCCACTCGCCGCTCCAGATGCGCGAGCCGCGCAGCACCGCGTCGGGGTTGACCACGTTGACGCGGATGCCGGCCTCGGCCCCCTCGAGCGCCAGGCAGCGCGCCAGGTGGATCTCGGCCGCCTTGGCGGTGCAGTAGGCCGCGGCGTTGGGCGAGGCGGCCAGCCCGTTCTTGCGAGGCGATGAACACGATCGAGCCGCCGCATGCCCTGCGCCTGCATCAGCGCGGAACGCCTCGCGGGCGACCAGGAAGTAGCCGGTCGACAGGATGTCCATGTTGCGGTTCCACAGCTCGAGCGTCGGTCGTCCTCGATCGGGGCCGACGACGGCGATGCCCGGCGTTCGAGACCAGGATGTCGATGCCGCCGAACTCCACGCGCCGCGTCGGCGTAGGCCGCGCGCCACCGCGGCCTCGTCGGTCACGTCCATCTCGACCGTCGCGCACCACGTCCGGCCGTGTGCGCGCTGCCAGCGCGCGCCGCGGCCTCGGCCAGCGCGCCCGCGTCGATGTCGGCCAGCACGCACGCAGGCGCCCTCGGCGCAGGCAGCGCTCGGCGGTGGCCGCGCCGATGCCGCCGGCGCCGCCGGTGACCAGGGCCACGCGGCCGGCGAGCGCTCTTCGGCTTCGGCATCCGCTGCAGCTTCGCCTCCTCCAGCAGCCAGTACTCGATGTCGAAGGCCTCCTGCTCGGGCAGGCCGCACGTAGTCGGACACGCTCGAGGCGCCGCGCATCACGTTGATCGCGTTGACGTAGAACTCGCCGGCGATCCGCGCCGTCGCCTTGTCCCTGGCGAAGGTGATCATGCCGACGCCCGGGCACCAGGTAGACCACCGGGTTCGGGTCGCGCATCGGCGGGCGAGTCGTCGTCGCTTGCAGCGCTCGTAGTAGGCCGCGTAGTCGTCGCGATAGGCCGCGAGCGCGGCCGCCGAGGCCGGCCAGCGCCGCGTCGACGTCCGGCTTCGGCCGGGTCGAAGTCCACCACCAGCGGGCGGATCTTGGTGCGCAGGAAGTGGTCGGGGCAGGAGGTGCCGAGCGCGGCCAGCGCGCTCGATGCCGCGCGGCGTTCACGAACTCCAGCACCGCGTCGCTGTCGTCGAAATGCCCGACCATGTGGCTGCTCGCCCGAGACCATGCCCGCGGATCGCCGGCATCAGGCGCGCGGCCACGCGCGGCGCCGCTCGGCCGGCGGCAGGCTCTCGTGGCGCGGCGCCGCCGAAGGCCGGCCTGCCGGCGGTTCGCGCCTCCAGCCAGTCCGATCGCGCTGTCTGGATCACCTCGAGCGTCGTGCTCGTAGCAGCTCCTGCGCAGTCGTCGCCCCAGGTGAACAGCCCGTGGCTCTCCAGCACGACGCCCGTCGGCATCCGGGTTCTCGCGCGCAGAACTCCTCCAGCCACAGGCCCAGCTCGAAGCCCGGCCGCTGCCACGGCAGCCAGCCGATCTCGTCGCCGAAGATCTCCGCGTCAGCGTCTCGCGAGTCCGTCGACGGCCGCGATCGCGATGATCGCGTCGGGGTGCATGTGGTCGACGTGCGCTGTGCGGCACATAGGCGTGCAGCGGCGTGTCGATCGAGGCCGCGCGCGGGTTGAGGTCGAAGGTGCAGTGCGGCAGGTAGCCGACCATCTCGTCCTCGTGCTCGACGCCGCGGTAGAGCCCCTTCAGCGCCTGCAGCTTCTCCATGTAGAGCGTGGCGAAGCCGTCGCACCTCGATCGACGCCGAGGTCGCCGCCCGAGCCCTTGACCCAGAGCACCTCGACCGTCTCGCCGGTCAGCGGGTCGCGTCTCGCGTCACCTTGGCCGAGGTGTTGCCGCCGCCGTAGTTGGTGATGCGCTTGTCCGAGCCGAGCAGGTTCGAGCGGTAGAGCAGCAGCTCCGGCTCGCTCATCCCGGCCGGGCCTTCGCGTCGTCCCACAGGCTGCGCAGGCGGCTGATCCGCGGTGGTGTCGAGCATCGTGATTCCTCCCTGCGAGCGCGCGGCAGCACATGCGTCGTCGCAACGCTGCCTGGCGCGGCGATGTCAATCACAATACGATCACGATCGATCATTATGCTGCGCTGCAGCATGACCGATGATGACATTTCTGATTGACAACGCGCGCTCCGATCGGACGCTAGCCTAGATGCGGGGAGGATGCAGCATGCACGAGAAGGAGCGCCACCGGATCATCCTGTCGGCGGTCCAGGACCGGCCGGTCGTCACCGTGGCCGAGCTTGTGCGAGCTGACCGGCGCCTCCGAGGCGACGATCCGCCGCGACATCGCCACGCTGCACCTGCAGAAGCGCCTGCGCCGGGTGCGCGGCGGGGCCGAGGCGCTTCACCCGCCGCAGTTCGTCGGCCTTGCCGGGCGCCCCTTCGCCGTCAACCAGACGGTGCCGCATGCCGCGGAGAAACAGGCCATCGCCCGCGAGGCGGTGGCGCTCTGCGAGGACGGCGAGCGCGATCATCATCAACGGCGGCACCACCACCTTCCAGATGGTCTATCCGCTGGCGTCGCGGCGGATGCAGGTCTTCACCAACTCCTTCCCGATCGCCGAGCACCTGCTCAAGCACTCGCAGAACACCATCCTGCTGTCCGGGGGCACGATCTACCGCGAGCAGAACATCATGCTGTCGCCCTTCGAGAACGACGTCACCCGCAACTTCTACGCCCGGCGCATGTTCATGGGCGCGCAGGGACTGGGGCACGCTCGGCCTGATGGAGGCCGATCCGCTGCTGATCCAGGCCGAGCAGAAGCTGATCGACCAGGCCGACGAGCTGGTCGTGCTGGTCGATTCAGCTCGAAGTTCCGCCGCCGCTCCAGCCTCGTGCTCTGCCCGCTCGCGCGGATCGACACCGTGATCACCGACGACGGCATCGAGGACCGCGACGCGCAGATGCTGGAGGCCGCGGGCGTGCGCGCTGATCGTGGCCGAGCTGGCGCCGTCGCGAACCGCAGGAGACCGCGCCCGGACCCTGAACCCACGAACCTGACATACCGCTCATAGGGAGGAAAACATGAGCATCTGAACGAAACTGATCGCTTCCGCCGCCGTGGCCGCGGCGCTGGTCGCAGCACGGCCGTGCAGGCCGAGGAACCGATGCGCATCGCGCTGGTCGTCAAGGCGCTGGGCATCGGCTTCTTCGAGGCCGCCGCCACGCGGCGCCGAGGAGGCGGCGACCGAACTCGGCGATGTCGAGATCATCTACACCGGCCCGACCGACACCACCGCCGAGGGCCAGATCGAGGTGATCAACGCGCTGATCGCCCAGAACGTCGATGCCATCGCCATCTCGGCCAACGACCGCGACGCGCTGGTCCCGGCCCTGAAGAAGCGCCATGGACCGCGGCATCACCGTGATCTCCTGGGATTCGGGCGTCGCACCCGAAGGGCCGCCTGATGCACCTCAACCCCTCGTCGAACCCGCTGATCGGCAACATGATCATCAAGCTCGCCGCCGACCACCTGCCCGATGGCGGTGACGTGGCGGTGCTGTCGGCCTCGGCCACCGCCGACCAACCAGAACACCTGGATCGAGGAGATGAACAAGGTCAAGGGCAACTACCCCGGCATCAACGTGGTCGCCACCGTCTACGGCGACGACCTCGCCGACAAGTCCTATCGCGAGACCCAGGGCCTGATCGCCGTCCTACCCGAACCTCAAGGCGATCATCGCGCCGACCTCGGTCGGCGTCGTCGCCGCGGCGCAGGCGGTGACGGATGCCGGCAAGATCGGCCAGATCAACGTGACCGGCCTCGGCCTGCCGTCGGAAATGGCGGCGCATGTCGCTTCCGGCGCCTCGCAGTCCTTCGCGATCTGGAACCCGATCGACCTCGGCTATGCCGCCACGATGATCGCCTACAACCTCGCCACCGGGGCCGCCACCGCCGAAGCCGGCGGCTCGATCCCCATGGGCCGGCTCGGCGAGGTCGCCCTCGACGACAACCTCGAGGGCGCCATGGCCGATCCGTTCGTCTACGACGCCTCGAACATCGACGAGTTCAAGAGCATCTTCTGACGCCCCCGGTCCGGCGCGGCCCTTCGCGCCGGACCGCCCTCCCCCCGAGGTTCCCGCCCCCATGCCGAGCCCCAGCCGCGCCGCAACCGCGCCCCTGCCCGACCATGCCCGGCCGGTGCTGGAGCTTGCGGGCGTCTCCAAGCGCTTTCCGGGCGTGAAGGCGCTCGATGACGTGGCGCTGGCCCTCTACTCGGGCCAGGTGACGGCGCTGGTCGGCGAGAACGGTGCCGGCAAGTCCACGCTGGTCAAGATCCTGACCGGCATCTACCAGCCCGACGCCGGGCGCATCACGCTCGACGGCGCACCGGTGGCTTTCCCCACGCCGCATGCCGCAGCCCTGGCCGGCGTCACCGCGATCCACCAGGAAACGGTGCTCTTCGACGAGCTGTCCGTCGCCGAGAACATCTTCCTCGGCCATGCCCCGCGCGGCCGCTTCGGCCTGATCGACCGGCCGCGCATGGAGGCTGAGGCCCGCGAGATGCTGACGCGCGTCGGTGCGGCCATCGACCCGCGCGTCCGGCTGCGCGACCTCGGCATCGCCAACAAGCACCTCGTGGCCATGGCCCGCGCGCTCTCCATCGACGCCCGCGTCGTCATCATGGACGAACCCACCGCCGCACTGTCCCACAAGGAAATCGCCGAGCTTTACGAGCTGATCGAGCAAGCTGAAGGCGGAAGGCAAGGCGATCCTCTTCATCAGCCACAAGTTCGACGAGATCTTCCGCATCGCCGACCGCTACACCGTCTTCCGCGACGGCCGCCAGGTCGGCGAGGGCCGCATCGACGAGGTCACCGAGGACGCGCTGGTCCGCCTGATGGTCGGCCGCGCCGTCGATCAGATCTTCCCCCGCCGCGAGCTGGCGCCCTCCGAGGAAATCCTCCAGGTCGTCGGCTACAGCCACCCGACCGAGTTCGAGGACATCGGCTTCACCCTGCGCCGCGGCGAGATCCTGGGCTTCTACGGGCTGGTCGGGGCCGGCCGCAGCGAGGTGATGCAGGCGCTCTTCGGCATCACCCGGCCCGTCGAAGGGCGTGGCGAAGATCGACGGCAGGATCGCGGTGATCCGCAGCCCCGCCGAGGCCATCGCGCGGGGCATCGTCTATGTCCCCGAGGATCGCGGCCGCCAGGGCACGGTGGCGGGCCTGCCGATCTTCCAGAACGTCGACGCTGCCCTCGCTCGGTCGCACCTCGCGCCACGGCTTCCTGCGCCTCGCCCGCGAATTCGCATTGGCCCGCGACTATACCGCGCGCCTCGACCTGCGCGCCGCCTCCCTCGACCAGGACGTGGCCGACCTGTCGGGCGGCAACCAGCAGAAGGTGGTGATCGCCAAGTGGCTGGCCACCAAGCCCCGCGTCATCATCCTCGACGAGCCGACCAAGGGCATCGACATCGGCTCCAAGGCCGCCGTCCACGCCTTCATGGCCGAGCTGGCCGCCGCCGGGCTGGCTGTCATCATGGTCGTCGTCGGAAATCCCCGAGATCCTCGGCATGTCCGACCGCGTGGTGGTGATGCGCGAGGGCCGCATCGTCGCCACCTTCGACCGTGCCGGCCTGACCCCCGAGACCCTGGTTCGCGCCGCGGCCGGCATCACGGAGGTCGTTTGATGCAAGCTTTTGAGAACATGAATTTTCTCAATAACTTGACTCCTGTTGCAACGTGCAGCACCCCGCAGCCACCCCGGATTCCGGCCCCATGATCGACCGCCTGCTCAAATCCCGCGAGACCCTGCTGGCGCTGGCGATCCTTGCCCTCGTCCTCGCGATCTCCCTACGCTTTCCCGCCTTCGCCCACCCGGCCAACCTCGCCAATGTCCTCAACGACACCTCGATCCTGATCATGCTGGCGCTGGGCCAGATGGTGGTGATCCTGACCCGCTGCATCGACCTGTCGGTGGCGGCCAACCTGGCGCTGACCGGCATGATCATCGCCCTCCTGAACGCCGCCGCCCCCGGCATCCCCATCGCCGCCCTGATGGCACTGGCCATCCTGATCGGTGCCGCCCTCGGTGCCATCAACGGCGTGCTGGTCTGGAAACTCGACATCCCGCCGATCGTGGTGACCCTGGGCACCCTGACCATCTTCCGCGGCACGATCTTCCTCTTGACCGGCGGCTCCTGGATCAACGCCCACGAGATGAGCCCCGCCTTCAAGGCCCTGCCCCGCGCCGTCATCCTCGGCCTGCCGGTGCTGAGCTGGATCGCTCTTTCCGTCGTCCTGCTGTTCGCCATCCTCATCAACCGCACGCCGCTCGGCCGCGCCTTCTTCGCCATCGGCGGCAACCCCAACGCGGCGGTCTATGCCGGCATCGACGTCGGCCGCACCCGCTGCGCGGCCTTCGTACTGTCCGGCGCGCTGGCCGGGCTCTGCGGCTATCTCTGGGTCTCGCGCTACGCCATCGCCTATGTCGACATCGCCAGCGGCTTCGAGCTCGACGTCATCGCCGCCTGCGTCATCGGCGGCATCTCGATCATGGGCGGCATGGGCTCGGTGGCGGTGCCGTCTGGGCGCGCTCTTTCTCGGCGTCATCAAGAACGCCCTGCCGGTGATCAACGTCTCGCCCTTCTGGCAGCTGGCGATCTCCGGCAGCGCCATCATCGTCGCCGTCGCCTTCAACGCCCGCGCCGAGCGCCGCGCCGGCCGGGTCATCCTGCGCAAGGCGGAGCACGCCGCATGACCGAAGCCCGCGTGATCCCCGACCGGCTCCGCACGCCCCTGCGCCGCGTGCTGGCGAGCTGGGAGGCGCTGCTCCTTGCCGTCGCCGTGGCGGTCTTCATCACCAACGCCATGCTGTCGCCCTATTTCCTCAACGCCTGGAACCTGTCGGACGCCACCTTCAACTTCACCGAGAAGGCGATGATCGCCTTCGCCATGGCGCTGCTGATCATCTCCGGCGAGATCGACCTCTCGGTCGCCTCGATCATCGCGCTTGCCTCGACCGCGATGGGCTTCGCCGCGCAGTACGGGGCCGGCACCGCCGGCACTGGTGCTGATCGGGCTCGGCACCGGGCTTGCTCTGCGGCGTCGTCAACGGCATGCTGGTGACCCGGCTTGGGTCTGCCCTCCATCGTGGTGACGATCGGGACCATGAGCCTGTTCCGCGGCCTCTCGCTTCATCGTGCTGGGCGACCAGGCCTATACCGGCTACCCGGCCTCGCTTCGCCTGGTTCGGCCAGGGCTATGTCTGGTGGGTGATCTCCTTCGAGCTGGTGCTCTTCGCGGCTGCTGGCCGTCGTCTTCGGCGTCCTCCTGCACGCCGACCAGCTTCGGCCGCGCGGTCTATGCCATCGGCAACAACGCCACCGCGGCGCTCTTCTCCGGCATCCGTGTGGGGCGCGTGAAGTTCATCCTGTTCCTTCTCACCGGCCTCATGTCCGGCGTGGCCGCGGTCTGCCTGACCTCGCGGCTCGGCTCCACCCGGCCGTCGATCGCGCTGGGCTGGGAGCTGGAGATCGTGACCATGGTGGTGCTCGGCGGTGTCGTCGATCCTCGGCGGCTCAGGCACCATCCCCGGCGTGGTGATCGCGGCCTTCGTCCTCGGTCTCGTGACCTTCGGCTTCGGACTGATGAACGTGCCCGGGATCGTGATGTCGATCTTCGTCGGCCTGCTGCTGATCTCGGTGATCGCCCTGCCCCGCCTCGCCCGCCGACTGGCGCGGGGCTGACGCCCCAACGGGCCTTCCCAGGCGTATCACGATGTTACACATGTCAAGTACATGTTTATAAAAGAAAAAAGTGTTAACGGCCCTTAGGACGCCGTCGCCACGCAGATCGGGATCACGTCCCCGGTGGTGGTGTAGCTGACATTGTGTCAGCGGGCGTTTCCGGCGGGGCCGGGGCTGACCAGCTCGCGTGAGAAAGCGCGGCCGGCGCGCCGATGATCGCCGATCGCGGCGTCGGTATCCAGCGTCATGTAGCGCCGGCCGGGCGCGGCCCAGTCGTTGTGCTGTTCCATGAGCACGGCGCCGACGAGACGGAGGATCGCGGCCTCGTTGGGAAAGACCCCGACGACGTCGGTGCGGCGCTTGATCTCGGCGTTGGGACGCTCGATCGGGTTGGTGGAGCCGAGCTTCGGCCAGTGCGCCGCCGGGAAGCGCTTGTAGGCGAGGACGTCCATTTCCGACTCGTCCATGCGTTGGCTCAGCTTCGGCAGCTTGTAGCGAAGGTGGTCGGAGACCCGGCGCCATTCCTGATGCGCCGCTTCCGGGGTCTCCTGGGCGAAGGCGGTGCCGATGAAGGCGGAGATCAAGCGGCGACCGCTGCGGGAGCCATGGGCTTGCGCGTTGCGGAGAAAGTGCACGCGGCAGTGCTGCCAGCTTGTGGAAAGGACCCGTGAGACGGCGGCCTTGATGCCCTCGTGAGCGTCGGAAATGACCAGCTCGACCCCGCTCATACCGCGGCGGACCAGCTTGCGCAGGAACTCGGTCCAGAAGGTCGAAGCCTCCGATGGTCCGACATCGAGGCCCAGAACCTCGCGCTGCCCGTACCGGTTGACGCCGATCGCGAGGATCGCCGCCACCGACACCACCCGGCCGTGCCGGTGCACCTTGAGATACGTCGCGTCGATCCAGACGTAGGGGTAGGGCCCTTCGAGCGGCCGCTCGAGGAAGGCCGTCACCCGCTCGTCGATCTCGGCGCAGAGCCGGCTGACCTGGCTCTTCGAGATGCCGCCCAGCCCGAGTGCGCGCACCAGGCTGTCGACCGAGCGGGTCGAGATCCCCTGGATGTAGGCTTCCTGAATGACTGCGGTCAGTGCCTTCTCGGCCGCCCGCCGCGGGTCGAGGAAACCGGGGAAGTAGCTCCCCTTCCGCAGCTTCGGGATGCGCAGCGCCACCGTCCCGGCCCGCCTCACCTCCCAGTCGCGCTCCCGGTAGCCGTTGCGCTGGACGAAGCGCGCACCGCTCTTCTCGCCCCAGGCGGCACCGGTGATGGCCCCCACCTCCAGCTCCATCAGCCGCCTGGCGGCAAAGCCGATCATCTCGCGCAGAACGTCGGCGTCGGGGGCCTTCTCCACCAGGCCCTGCAGGTCCATCATCATGTCGGTCATCGGGAACGTCTCCGGTTCGGGTTGGTGTCCACAACCCCGATCCTACCGGAAAACCCGATGACCACCGCGCGGCCGCCCGCCAGCGCCAGCGCCGCGTGAGCGCGCGCTGGCGGGCGGCCGCGCTACCCGTCAGCTACACCACGTCCAGGGACGTGACCCTATTACGGGGATACCGGGAATGCGCGGAGGGGCTTGGTGTGTCCCCGTGTCGCGCGTGTTGACCTTGGGCGGCCATCCGGTGTTATGTTTTGCCATACATATGTTGTGCCGTCCATATCGGCGGAACCGCGTCCGTGGTAGTGGCCTTGCGCGGGAGACCGCGCCAGCAGGGGAGAAACGAGGTGCCCGAACGCGGAAAGCTGGGATCCGCGCTGCTGGCCGCCGCCGGGCTGGCGGTGACGCTTTTCGCCGCTCCGGCGGCGCGGGCGCAGAACGTCACGGTCTTCGCGGCAGCGAGCCTTGCAAACGCGCTCGACGGGATCAACGCCGCCTGGACCGCCGAGACCGGCAAGCGGCGGTCATCGTTCCTATGCCGCAAGCTCGGCGCTCGCTCGCCAGATCGAGGAGGGCGCGCCGGCCGACATCTTCATCTCGGCCGACCTCGACTGGATGGACTATCTCGAGCGAGCGCGAGCCTGACCCGGCCCGACACCGAGACAAACCTGCTCGGCAACCGCATCGTGCTGATCGCGCCCGCCGATTCCGATGCCGCCATCGAGATCGCGCCGGGCTTCGACCTCGCCGGGCCGCTCGGCCCGACGGCAGGCTCGCCATGGCCAATGTCGATGCGGTGCCCGCCGGGCGCTACGGCAAGGCGGCGCTCGAGAGCGCTCGGCGTCTGGGACACGCGTCGCCGGGCAGGATCGCCCAGGCCGAGAACGTGCGCGCCGCGCTGGCGCTGGTCGCCACGCGGCGAGGCGCCGCTCGGCATCGTCTACCAGACCGACGCGGCGGCCGAACCGGCGGTGAAGATCGTCGGCCGCTTTCCCGCGGACACGCCATCCGCCGATCATCTATCCCGTGGCGCGCTGGCCGAGGCCATCGGCATCCGACACCGACGCCTTCTGGAGTTCCTGCGTCGACACAGGCGCAGCGGAGATCTTCGAGGCCCAGGGGTTCACGGTCCTGGCGCCGGCCTCGGAGACCGACGAGGACGCTGCTGGCTGAGCGCATGGAGTGGCTGCGACTAACGTCCGGACGAATGGACCGCGGTCCGCCTCTCGATCCGGGTCTCGACCTGGGCGACGATCGTCAGCCTGCCCTTCGGTATCCTGGTCGCCCTGTGCTCGCCCGGCGCGAGTTCCCGGGCAAGGCCGTGCTGAACGGCCTCGTCCACCTGCCGCTGGTCCTGCCGCCGGTGGTCACCGGCTACCTGCTGCTTGCTCACCTTCGGCCGCCGCGGGCCGATCGGCGCCTTTCTCGACGAGCATTTCGGCATCGTCTTCGCCTTCCGCTGGACCGGCGCGGCGCTCGCCTGCGCGGATCATGGGCTTTCCGCTGATGGTGCGCGCCATCCGCCTCTCGATCGAGGCGGTGGACCGCCGGCTCGAGGCCGCGGCCGGCACGCTCGGCGCCAGCCGCGCTCTGGGTCTTCGCCACCGTCACCCTGCCGCTGATCCTGCCCGGCATCATCGCCGGCATGATCCTGGCCTTCGCCAAGGCGATGGGCGAGTTCGGCGCCACCATCACCTTCGTCTCCAACATCCCCGGCGAGACCCAGACGCTGCCCTCGGCGATCTACACCTTCACCCAGGTGCCCGGCGGCGAGGCCGGCGCGCTGCGCCTCACGCTGGTCTCCATCGCCATCGCCATGGCCGCGCTGATCGCCTCCGAAGTGCTCGCCGCGGCGGGTCAGCCGCCGGATGCGACGCCGCATGACGCTCGCGGTCGACGTCCGCCACGCGGCTGGGCGCGTTCACGCTCGATGCGTCCTTCGAGAGCGCGCGGCCGGCTCACCGCGCTCTTCGGCCGCATCGGGCTCGGGCAAGACCTCGCTCGTCAACCTGATCGCCGGCCTGCTGCGCCCCGACGCAGGCCGGATCGCCGTCGACGGCCGCGTGCTCTTCGACACCGCCGCCGGCGTCTACGTGCCCGCGCACCGCCGCCGCATCGGCTACGTCTTCCAGGAAGCGCGGCTCTTCCCGCACATGACGGTGCGGCCAGAACCTGCGCTACGGGCGCTGGTTCGCCCCCGCCGCGCGAGCGCTAGCCGACATCGCCCGGTGGTCGATCTGCTCGGCATCGGCCACCTGCTCGACCGCCGGCCCGGCGCGCCTCTCCGGCGGCGAGAAGCAGCGCGTCGCCATCGGCCGCGCGCTGCTCGCCAGCCCGCAGCCTGCTGCTGCATGGACGAGCCGCTGGCCTCGCTCGACGACGCGCGCAAGGCCGAGATCCTGCCCTATCGTCGAGCGGCTGCGCGACGAGGCCGGCATGCCGATCGTCTATGTCAGCCACTCGGTCGCCGAGGTCGCCCGGCCTCGCCACCGATGTCGTCGCCCTCTCCGGCGGGCGCGTGGTCGCCAGCGGCCCGGCGGCCGACGTCCTCGCCCGCCTGCACCTCGTCTCCGACGAGGGCCGCGGCGAAGCTGGCGCCCTGATCGGCCTCGACCTGATCGCGCATGACGAGGCCAGCGCCCTTACCCACCTGCGCTCCACCGGCGGCGACTGGCGCCTGCCCCGCATCGAGGCCGCGCCCGGCACGCGGCTGCGCGCCCGAATTCGTGCCCGCGACGTGATGATCGCCACCGAACGGCCCACCGGCATCAGTGCGCTCAACGTCCTGCGCGGCACGGTGGCCGAGGTCACCGAAGACGCCGGCCCCGAGGCGCTGGTCACCATCGACTGCAGCGGCGAGCGCCTGCTGGCCCGCGTGACCCGCCATTCGGTGCAGGCGCTGGACCTCCACCCCGGCCGCCCGGTCTTCGCCGTGATCAAGGCCGTGAGCTTCGATGGCGCCAACCTGCCCGGCCCGACCCCGCGACCCGCGAACGCCGTCTGAGGCACGGGCCGCCCCGGGGGGCCCCCCGATGATCACTGGACTGAACCCCAGGCGATTGCTATGGGATGCCCCGGCGCCGCAGTAGCTCAGCTGGTAGAGCAACGCATTCGTAATGCGTGGGTCGGGGGTTCGAGTCCCTTCTGCGGCACCAATCTTGTGGGCATCATTATGTAATTAAACGGATTTTCCGGGTGCCGCTCAAACCTATCCACCTCTGCATCCACCCATTCATCGCTACGGGTGCCTGGGGACACTGCTCGGGCGACGTCCTTGCCGAACTTTCTCCGGGACGCAGGGCGTGAAAGAATCTGGAGAGGGCCTTCCCGGGCGGAGTATAGCAGCCCTCGAAGGGCGACCAGTGGTTATCGCCCGCTCGCGCCTGCATCCCCACGATCTGCCCGGATCGCCCGGTCACATGGTCCGCTCAGCGCTCAATCAGTGCCCGCCGCCTTTCCAGATGATCTGTGCGGCGATAGGCCCGCTCTAACTTGGAACCGTCGATGTGACCGAGCGCCGCCTCGGTGGAGGACCTGGCCCGGGCGAAGGGCGGAAACGGGACCTATGTCAGCCGGATACTGCGGCTGACGCTGTTGGCGCCGGACATTGTGGAGGCGATCCTCGACGGGCGGCAGCCGGCAGGGTTGCAGCTGGACGATCTGCTGGAGGGGTTTCCGTTGGCGTGGGAGCGGCAGCGTGAGCTCCAAAACCACTAGGAGTTGTGCCGGGTACAATGCAGCGATAAGCCGTTGACTATCTGCCCTTCGCCCAAGCCGGCGGCCAGCTGCTCTTCCATCTCGTCAGCCGGCTTTACGAGCAGACCTCGGTCGTCGTCACCACCAACCTCGCCTTCGGCGAATGGCCCGCCGTCTTCGGCGACCCAAAGATGACCACCGCGCTCCTCGACCGCCTCACCCACCACTGCGACATCGTCGAGACAGGCAACGAAAGCTGGCGCTTCAAAAACCGCGCCTGATCCCTCAGCGCCTTACCGGAGCAGGACCCGGCCCGTCTCCGCCACCCGCACCGCTGCGCCGGGCCGGGTCCCGCTCCTCGCCCAATCGGGGGGGCAAAATTCGACGCCGATCTGGAGTGCGCCCCTGTCGTTGGACAGGATCATGCGGCGGTTTTGACAGGGGCGCGGGTATTGCAGTCCTCGAACTGGATGGGGCTGAGATAGCCCAGGGCGGAATGTAGTCTCTTCGCGTTGTAGACCTCGTCGATGAAGCGGGGAAGGTCGGCGGCGACATCCTCGTAGCTGTCATACTCGGCGAGATAGACGGCCTCGACCTTGAGGGTCTTCATGAAGCTCTCGGCTTTCGCGTTGTCGTACGGATTGCCGCGGCGGCTCATCGAGCCGACGAGGCCGTGGGCGGCGAGGAGCGCGCGATGCTTCTCCGAGGCGTATTGCGACCCGCGGTCGGTATGGACGATGCAGCCGGGCAGCGGGCGCCGCAGCGCCACCGCCCGCTCGAGCGCGGCGACGGCGTGCCGGGCGTCGAGGCTCCGGCCGATCGCGTAGCCGACTATGCGGCGCGACCAGGTGTCCAAGATGACCGCGACGTAGACGAAGCCGGTGGCGATAGCGACATAGGTCAGGTCCGCCACCCAGAGCTGGTCGGGCCCATGGACCTCGAAGTCGCGCGCGACGAACGGGAAGATCGGCCCGTCGTGATCGCTGTCGGTGGTGCGGGTGAAGCGCCGTCTTCTCCGTGGGGTGAGGTCGTGCACGCGCATCAGCCGGCGGACCTTCTTGGCATTCACGACAAGGCCGCGGTGGCGGAGTTCGGCGCCGACGCGGCGGTAGCCGTAGCACTCGAACTCGTCGGTGATGGCGCGGATTTCAGCGACGAGTTCCGCGGCGGACGGCTTCTCCGGCGACGCGGCGTAGAAGGTGGAGCGGGATAGTCCCATCAGCGCGCACCCCCGTTCGATGGAGAGGCCGCGGGGCCGCTGATCACGGATGTAGGCCCGCTTCTCGGCAATCGTGCGTTTTTCTGAGCCCCCTTTAGAAACTCGATCTCGAGCGCCTGGCGGCCGACCAGCCGCTCGAGCGCCGCGATCCGGGTCTCGTACTCTGTCAGCAGCTCGGCCGACGCCATGTCCTGGTCGAGCGAACCGGCCTCCGCCTTCTCGACCCAGATCCGGATCAGGTTGCGAGACAGGTCATGGCGTCGGCCGAGCGCGTGAAGCGTCTCCCGGCGTGGTACTCGGCAACGACCTGACGCTTGAAGTCGATGCTGTGGCTGCGGTGTCTGGGCATAGGCCTTCTTCCTCAGAAAGACCGGCCACGGTCAATCGCAGCCGCTCAATCTGTCCAGTCCAAGGGGCGCACTCCAAATTCAGGGGGCAAGATTCCGTGCCGATTGACACCGCGCCGCAAAAGGGGCGCCGCCCGCCTCCAGCCGCGCGATCCTCGTCTGCAGAAGCTCGCTGTCCATGGTCAGCTCGCCGACCTTGGTCCGCAGCCGGTCGATCGTCTCGTCGCGCGCGTCCCGTGGCCGCGATTTCAGGCTCGCAGAGCCGCCGTCGAGGAAGGCGTCGCGCCAGCCGCTCAGGTCGGCCGCCGTCACCGCCGAGCTCGCGCGCCACCAGCTCCAGCGGCTCGCCTCGCAACAGCCGCAGCACCGCGTCTCGCTTGCGACCCGCCGTCATCCGCCGCTCCCGGCCCGGAGCCGCGACCGCTCCGATATCCGAGGTCTCCGCGCCCGCGGCTCCTCCGCTCTCAACGTCATCCATCAAGGCACCTCCATCCCGGCTCAATAGGCCGTCTGGGGTGTCTCAGGAAACTCTGGGGCGGGGGAGAGCCTCACCGCTACAACCCTCGAAAACAACGAGAAATTCCAATTCAAGAAGCGAGCGGAGAATGAGTTTGCGGGAGGCGTTGGCGGAGCGGGAGGGCCTGACGTCGAACCTTCTCCACTCTAAGGCATTGATTTATATGATGTGCATGTACCACGCTCGTGGAGCAGGTCCTCGTCGTTCCGGAGCGAGAGCGCGAAGCGCACGCACCTTATCACCGCCAGACGGATGATCTTGGGGTTCGTCTTTATCCAGTTGAATGACCCGGGGCCTGCTTATGCCGGGAGGCTAATCAGCCCCCTGCCCCACCTCAAGCCGAGTTCTTCTGACAAGCTCTCCGTATCAGCCGTGCGAGAGGCGGCTTTCGAGAAGCTCGCCGTGTTCCTCGAGCAATGGATAGGCCATCATCGCGAAGGAGGTGTTGAGCATCTTCAGCGCGCGCAGCAAATCAAGGTGGATGGCGCTGGTCTCGATCAACTCCGACAGACCCTGGCGCAGCCGCTTCAGGTGCTCGCGCTCCAGCGACTGCTCGATGTCGCGCACCCTCTCCTTCTGCTCGACAAGTTCGCGCGCAAGGCCGACGTCCTTCGACATCAGGACGGTGATCCCGTGCTGCACGTTGCGCAGCACGACATCGTGGAAATCCGACAACTCGCGCCAGCCCTCGTCCGAGAACTTCAGGTTCTCCGATGCTTGCGCCGCGCGAGGTCGACCATCTTGCGCGACGATCACGTCCGCGCCGGCCTCGAGGTTGACCGCCGCCCCCGACAGGTCGAAGGCGCGCGTCCCGGTATCCTCGTTCGGGTCGTCGCTGCGCACGCCCGACAGGTAGACCCGGAGGTCGAGCGACATGCGTGCGATCTCCTTCATCTCTGCGCGCAGTTTCTGTGCGCAGGAGATCATCGTAGGTCTCGAACAGGCCGATCGCCTCGCGCAGCATGATCTCGATCCGGTTGCCGATCTCGATGAGTTCTCTCTGCGCGCAGGCAAAGGCGCGTCGCGGCTGGTTCTGCACCGACCGGTCGAGCACCGAGCGGACAAGGTTCTCCGGCGAGGCGCCGGGCGGATCGGTCACGAGGCGCGCCGCGATCCGCATCAGTGGCCCGACGAGCGGGAGCCCCACAACCAGCAGCGCGAGGTTGAAGAAAAGGTGCAGGTTGAGGACCTGGAGGGCCGGCGTGCCGCCGGGCAGCGCCTCGGCCAGATCGAACCGCTTCAGGAGATAGAGCGCGAGAGCCGCGCCGCCGCCGCGCAGGACGAGGTTGGTCCAGACGACCTGCCGCACCGCGACGGTCGCCTGGAGCGTCAGGAAGAAGGCGATCAGCGAGCCTCCGAGATTGGCTCCCAGCACCATCGCGAGCGCGGCGTCGAGCGGCAGGATGTCGTGAGCGGCCAGGCGTGGCGAAGAGCAGGACGGCGGCGACGCTGGAATGGACCAGCCAGGCGAAGACTGCGGCGATCAGGAAGGCGGAGACCGCGTCGCCGGCGAGATAGAGCAACACCGTCTGCCGCCGCGGCACTGGCCGAGAGCGGCGCGCTGGCGTCCCGGATCAGGTCGAGCGCGATGAAGATCAGCGCAAGGCCGATCAGGATCCGGCCGATCTGGCGCAGCTCCCGACGCGAGCTGCGCAGGAAGACGATGACCCCCGAGAGCAGGAGCAGCGGCGTGAGGAAGGCGATGCGGCGAATTCAGGATCTGCGCGACGATGGCCGATCCGAGATCCGCCCCGAGCATGATGGCGAGGCCCGCCGCCCGTCCGATGGCGCCGGACGACATGAAGCCCGCCAGAAGCATGGCGACGGCGGTCGAACTCTGCATGAGGATCGCGGCCACCGCGCCGGTGGCGGCGGCCGAGACCCGGTTCGTCGTCGACCGGCGCAGCCAGAGGCGCAGCTGCCGGCCGAACGCCCTCTCGAAGCCCGTGCGCACGAGGCGCACCGCCCAGATCAGGAGCGCGGCGGCCGCCGCCATGTTCAGCAGGATCATGACCGGTGAACTGTCCATCCGAAGCCCGTAACTTGTCCCGGCGCGTCATGCGCCGCCGTCCCAGAAAACAAAGGGCCGCCGGCGGCGTCGCGCGTCGACGCAGGACGCCTCCTGCCCCGTCATCGATGACCGCATACCCGGTCGGACCCATGGCCGCATCGCGCCTCCCGCAACCAACCATTCCGCCGATGTTTTGTGGCGACCGACACGACGGCCACCGGTCGATACTCGCAGACTAACTCGACCCGGCCTCCGGCATGGACAGTCGAGCCGCCTGACCCGGAGGGGCGGCCGCAAGGGACCGACACGCGTCGACGAGTTCCGGCTTGCCGATCACGAAACGCAGTTTCGCATCCAGCGACGTCCTCGACCAGTCGAGAGTCGATACCGCTCCGAGAGCGGTCAGTATCGGCCAGACCGCCATCACGTCCCATGTGCTTTCACCATAGCCCACATGGCCGTCGACTTCACCCGTGGCGATTTCGAGAAGCGCGATGGAGGAGGCGTTGCAGCAGCGGATCATCGTTCCCACGTCCTCGGTCAGGAAGCGCAGCATCTCGATACGGTCCCCGGAAGGCACCGCGCGTCCGAGACCGACACCAACCGATGCCCGGTCGGGCAGGTAGGCGGAGAGCGGTGCCAGCGGCTTGCCGTTGAGCGCCGGAGCGTGGTCCGCACCGCCGGTGAGGGTCAACCCAAGGGCCGGCGCATGAAGTATGCCGGCCACCGGCTGCCCATCCTGCCACAGCCCGATGGATACCGCCCATTGCCGTCCGCCGCGCACGAAATTGAATGGTGCCGTCGATCGGGTCGATCACCCAGATCCGGCCCGATGTGCCGGATACCATCCCGCCTTCCTCGCCCAGGATGCCGTCTCGGGAAAGGCCGCGCGAAGGCCCGTGATGATCAGTGCCTCGACCGCGCGATCGGCCTCGGTCACCAGATCGAGCGGCCCCTTGTGGGAGATGGCGCCTCGTTCGAGATGCCCGAAGTGGCTCATGGCAAGCTCACCAGCCTTACGGGCGAGCGGCGTCAGGATTTCAAACATGATCGATTTGCGGCTCACAGGGCCACGAAACGGCGGTGAATGACATGGCTGCGATCCGCGTCAAGGACATGGACGTTGTAGAAGTACGGTTCAGGTACGGTCGGCGGTTCGATCGGGGCGTCCAGCGCCAGCTGCGAACTGAAAGGCGGTGCTGCCCGCGGCCGACAGGAAGGAACGTCCGAACAACGCCGCAAAGGGCCGGTGCATGTGGCCGCAGAGCACCGTGACAGGATATGGCTGGCGGTCCAGCAGACTACCTTAAGGGCTATCGGCTCCTTCGACCAGGATGTTGCCGTCAAGGCGTCCCATCGCAGGCGCGCAGGGCGGATGATGCAGGGCGATCAGCGTCTGGCCGTCGAAGGGTCGGGCGAGCTGCCTCGCCGAGCCAGTCCAGTTGCGGAGGCAGCAGGCGTCCGCCGATCTCTCCCGGCCACAGCGTGTCGAGCACGATCACCCGCGCACGCGCCCTTCTGCCAGACATGGTAGAGCAGGTCGGGATCGGCATAGGGCCTGTCGTGGACCAGCGCACGCAGATGGCCGCGGTCGTCGTGGTTGCCGGGAAGGATGACATAGGGAACAGTCAATTCCGCCAGAACGCCGGCCAGCACCGCATATTCCTCGGGCCGGGCGTCGTTCACGTTGTCGCCGGTAATGACCACGAGATCGAGCTCCGGAAAGCCCGACAGATCCGCCATCAGCGCACGGGCGCGGGAACCGTGTCGGGCCGCACCACTCCCGGCGCGTCCGGCGTGGCGATGATGTGAAGATCCGATATGTGAGCGATACGCATGGAAGCCCTGCTAGCGAATGCCGGCGCGCATGAAGCTTTGCACGAACTGGCGCTGGAAGAACAAAAAGGCGACGAGGATCGGCGCCACGGACAGGAGCGTGGCCGCCGTGATGGTCGGCCAGTCGATCCCCTGCTCGACTGTCGAGAAGACCTGTAGGCCCACGGTAATCGGCCGCGTTGTGACCGAGTTTGTGATGACGAGCGGCCAGAGGAAATTGTTCCAGTGATAGGCCACCATTACCAGCCCGTAGGCCAGATAGGTGGGCCGGGCCAGCGGCACATAGACCCGCCAGAGCAACTGCATGGGCCCCGCGCCTTCCATGCGTCGCGGCCTCGTCCAGTTCCTTGGGCACGCTCTTGAAGGCCTGACGGAACAGGAAGATGCCGAAGGCCGAGGCCAGGTAGGGCAGCGCGATCGCCGGGATCGTGTCCACGAGGCCCATCTGCGAGATCGTGGCGTAATTCCGCACCAGGAGCACCTCGGGCATCACCATCATCTGCACCAGCACGATCAGGAAGAGCCAGTCCGACCCCCGGAACGGAAAGACGGCGAATGCATAGGCGGCCAGCGTGCAGACGATGAACTGGCTGATGACCACGAAGATGACGAGAATGAAGGTATTGAAGAAATAGCGGTCGAATGGCACCGCATTCCAAACGCGGACGAAATTCTCGAGCGTAAGCGGCGCAAACAGATCGAAACGCGCTGCATATACCGGAGGATGGATCGCCGTCCACATCGCGTAGATGAGGGGCAGCATCCAGAGCACGGCAAGCGTCCACGCGGTCAGGTTCAGGGCAAGGCGTGTCATCGATAGTGGATCCTCTTGTCCAGAACGCCGAACTGGATGAACGCGATGAACGCGAGCACTGCCAGCAGCACGACGCTCAGGGCCGCGGCATAGCCCGTGTCCCAATAGCTGAAGGCGACCTGATAGATGTAATGCAGGAGGAGCTGGCTCGAATTGTTCGGCCCGCCGCGCGTCAGGGCGATGACATGATCGACGAGCCGAAAGGCCTCGATCACGGCGTTGATGAGAATGAACAGCGTGGTCGGCATCAGCAGGGGAAGGATTACCCGCCGCAGGCGTTGCACCGGGCTGGCACCTTCCAGGGTCGCCGCCTCGATCAGGCTGGGCGGGATCTGCTGGAGGGCGGCAAGGTAGAAGATCATGAAGAAGCCCGCGAGCTTCCAGATCGTGATGACGATCAGCGCCCAGAGGGCGGTGCCGGGCTGGCCCAGGAAGTTGTTGCCGCCCAGACCGAAGAGCCCAAGGAACTGGTCGATCAGGCCGTAATCCGGCGCATAGAAGAACATCCAGATGTTGGCGACCGCGATCATCGGCAGGATGGTCGGCGTGAAATAGGCCAGCCGCACCAGCCCGCGCCCGCCGATCTTCGCGTTGACAAGGAGCGCCATGGCCAGCGCGAGCCCCATCGAGGCCGGGATGATGACCGCGGCATAGATGAGGTTGTTCACAAAGGCCCGGCGGAAGATCGGGTCCGCCGCCATCGTCTGGAAATGGTCCGTCCCGATGAACCTCGCGGGCCTTCGGCCGCTCGGCGTGGAGTAGAAGCTGTCGATCAGGGTGGCGACCGTGGGGTAGAAGGTGAAGGCCACGAGCAGCACGGCAGCAGGTGCCAGCAGCAGCATGCCGATCCGCGCGTTCCGGGACATCATCGCTTCTCTCCCACGGTCATGTCAGGTCAGTTGCGGTAGGGCGCGAGGATGCGGTCGGCCTCAGCCTGCGCGGCGGCCATCGCGGCCTCGGGCGTCGCCTGCCCCGTCAGCGCGGACTGGATCGGCGGCGTTCAGCACCTCGTTGACGCGCTGCGCCTCGTAGGTCGAGATTTCCGGCACCGATACCGCGATCTGGCGGCGCGCGACTTCAGCCTGCGGGACTTCGGCGACGTAGTCCTTCATCGCCTGCGTCTCCCACGACCCTTCACGGGGCGCGACATAGCCGGTCTTGATACCCCAGTCGGCCAGCAGTTCGTCCGTCGTCAGGAACTTGACGAACTTGAACGCGGCCTCCTTCTGCTCATCCGACGCCCCCTCGAAGATGTAGAGATTGCCTCCCCCGAGGACCGAGGCCGGATCGGGATTTCCCGGATAGGGCGCGACGCCGAAATCGAAGGTGGCGTTGTTGCGGATGTTGGTGAGGTTTCCGGTCGTGGTCCAGGCCATCGCGAGGCGGCCCTCCATGAAGTCGGACGGCGTGGTGCCCCACTCCTGGATGCCCGGCGGGTGGATGCCGTGCTTGGCGCTCAGGTCGACGAAGAACTGCAGCGCGCCGATCACCTCGGGCGTGTCGAAGAACGTGTAGAGCCCGTCCTCGCTCGAAAGCCTGCCCTTGTTCTGCGCGACAAGGGCGCCGAACAGCCAATGCACCGCATTCGTGCTCCCTGGAATCCCGATGCCCCATTGCGTGACGTTGCCCGCCGCATCGCGTACGGTCAGCGCCTTGCCGTGCTCGACCAGTTCATCCCAGGTCTTGGGAGGCGTCTCGGGATCCAGCCCCGCGGCGGCATAGGCTTCCTTGTTGTAGTACATCACGGCGGTCGAGCGCTGGAACGGCACGGCCCAGAGATGTCCCTCGACATTGGCCGAGGCGAGATAGGCCGGCATGAAACCATCGACCCAGGCCTTGTCCTCATCGGTCCGGATCCAGGTGTCGATCGGCTCGACCACGCCGGAATCGATCAGGGTGTAGATGTCGGTGGCCAGCAGCACGGCGACGGTGGGCGGCGTGCCGCTGCGGGCAGCGGTCAGGGCGCGGGTCGTCGTGTCGGTGTAGTTGCCCGAATAGACCGCCTCGACCTTGATGTCGGGATTCTGCGCCTCGAACTCTGCAACATAGCCGTCGACGATCTCGGTGAGCGGTCCGCCGACCTGCACCGGATAGAAGAAGGTGATGTTGGTCTCGGCCAGCGCAGGCGACAGGGCAAGCAAGCTCAGCCCGGCGCTGCCAAGCAACGAGCGCATCATGGATACCTTGGTCATTTCGTCCTCATGCTGTTGGAAGAGGGTTGCGGGAAGAATGGGCCGCGGCGGCATCCCGCCGTAGCCCCGTGTTCGCATCGAAGAGATGCAGCGCCTCAGGCTGCCATCCCAGATGCACGGCAGCGCCTGGCCCGATTGCCGGACGGCCCTGAAGGCGCACCGCGACTTGCGACCCGCCCACATCGACGAAGAAGATCGAATCCGCTCCAAAATACTCCACCTCGGTGACACGGCCGGGCAGTCCGGTGTCCGCGAAGACGATGTCCTCGGGACGCAGGCCGGCCAGCACGCCGTCCGGCAGATGCGCTCCGGCGGCGCCCAGCTGCGCCGCCGTGAGCACGTTCATCGGCGGCGACCCGATGAACCGCGCCACGAAGGTGCTTGCCGGGCGCGAATAGAGCATCTCGGGCGTGTCGAACTGCTCGAGCCGTCCGCCATGCAGGAGGGCGACTCGGTCGGCCATGCTCATGGCCTCGGTCTGGTCGTGCGTGACGAAGATCATGGTGATGCCGAGACGCCGCTGCAGCGACCGGATCTCGCTGCGCATTTCGGCGCGAAGAGCGGCGTCGAGGTTCGAAAGGGGTTCGTCCAGCAGGCAGACCTGCGCCTCGGCGATCAGGGCCCGGCCAAGCGCCACGCGTTGCTGCTGACCGCCGGACAGTTGCGACGGGCGCCGATCGAGCAGCTTCTCCAGCCCGAGGAGCGGCGCCACGCGCGCCAGCTTCTCCGCCTGCGCCTTGCGGCTCTCGCCCCGCACCGACAGACCGAACGTGATGTTTTGGCCCACCGTCAGATGGGGAAACAGAGCATAGGACTGAAAGACCATCGATATGCCGCGCTTGGCCGACGGCAGTCTGGTCAGATCGCGTCCGGCCAGCGAAATGGTGCCCGACGTCGGCTCTTCGAGCCCCGCGATCAGCCGGAGCGTGGTGGACTTGCCGCAGCCCGACGGGCCAAGCAACGCGATGAACTCGCCCTCGCGCGTTTCCAGCGAGAGGTCATGCAGAACCTGGGTTGGTCCCCAGGACTTGCTCAGCGCATTCAGCCACAGAATGGGCATCGGTGGTCCTCAGGCAAAGATGAACTTGCGCCGCAACGTGTCGGGAATGTCGCCCAGACAGTCGCGACAGGCCGCATCGGTCACGATCCGGTCGACCGCCTCCAGCGGGGCAATCACCGTCAGCGCATTGCGTGTGAACTTCGAATGATCCGCAACGACGATCACCTCGTGCGCGATTTCGATCATCGCACGCTGCGCCTCGGCCAGCGCGGGATGCGATATCGCGATCTGCCCACGGCGAAGATCCACCGCCGACACCGAGAGGAACAGCTTGTCCACGTTGAAGCGCCGAATCGCCTCTGCGGCCAGGGCACCCGTCAGCCCATGGCTGACGTCATGGTATTCGCCGCCCGTGACGAACAGGCGCTCGACGCCCGCCGACAAGAGGCAGGCCGCGATGTCCGTCCCATTGGTGACGAATGTCAGGCCGTCCCGGTATGCAAGGTGGCCTGCGAGCTGAAGGGTCGTGGTTCCCGCATCCAGAAAGACCGCGTCCCCGGCGACGACCAGATCGGCCGCGGCCTTGCCGATTCTTGTCTTTTCTGCAGTGTTTCTGCCCATTCTCTCGTTGTTGGGCAGGTCACTGGTGATCTGCCCCAACGGCATCGCCCCGCCGTGGGTGCGCCGGATCAATCCGCGTGCTTCGAGGTCAACGAGGTCTCGGCGCACCGTCGCGTCCGAAACGCCAAGGTAGGCGGACAGATCCTGGGTATTGGCGTAGGCGCGCGCCTTGAGACGCTCAAGCAGCCGCGCCTGCCTGCTGGAGGCAAGCACAGGCGTTCCTCGATCAGCCATTGCTGGCTCCCCCCTTTGGTGCCTTCTGCCCTCCTCCCGGCTGAAGACACGAGACGATCCTATGATCGATTTTGCGCATTTGCAAGAATTCGCTCATGCGTCTCGGCCGTGCGCCGTTGGCCGGCTGCCGATGGCAGGTTCCGACCCCATCGCCAGCCCGCGGGGACGCACCGTCCTAACGGAAGACGCTGTCAGGAAAGCTCGGAGAGCTGCCAGTTCGCCCGCTCGATATGCTCCCGCGCCACGCGGAGCTTGCGCTCGAGGTCGGCACGTTCGTCCGGGTCCGCCTCGGTGGCGATCCGCGCGAGCAGTTCCGCCTCCTTCCGGCGCAGCTTGTCGAGCACCTTCTCGACATGTTCGGGCTCGATCGTGCGGGCCTTCCCGGCCTCCAGCCGCTTCTGATAGTCGGCCAGCTTCCCGGCAAGTTTCCTCAGCCCCATCAGCGTGACCCCGATCCCGATCCCGAAAGTAGGTTAGGCGCCTCTTGTGACACTTCTGCTGCAGTCTGCCCGTCCAAGGAAGCCGAGCGCCTCGCGGCCTCGCGGATCTCGTCCTCCTCCATTGCGAGCAGTGTCTCGACCTCGGAGACCGCGCGATCCTCTTCAGCGTAGTACGCCAGGTCCGCGGCGACGAGTTCGCGCATCGCGGCATCGGCATAGCTCGCGTCGTTGAGGAACGATGTCGCCGCCGCCGGCGAGAGGGACTTTTCGCGCAGGAGCGCGCCCACCCGCGCGTTGCGCGATCGGGCGTTCGCCTCGATCCGCGCTGCCTCATGATCGAGCCAGAGCACGCTGCGGGCGTCCGGCGCCTCGAGCCCGAGGTCGCGGATTGCGACGACGATACGTGCCACCTGGGTGCGCAGATCGTCGTAGAGCTCGGTCACGGCGCCCTGCGGGCCGCAAGCTCGCGCCCGAAATCGCGGCGCGGGTCGATGCGCTGAGGGACCTGTCGGGCGGACTGGTCCGCGCCGTCAAGTCGGTCAAGCACATCCGCAAGAACGTGCTGCGCTACACGACGCGGCCGGTGATCCGCATCCGGTGACCGCCCGCGACGTCGATCTCGATCGTGCCGCCCGGGTCTCGGGCATCGCCCGCCACGGGAGCAACTTCTTGAACCGGGCGCTCGACGATCTCGACTGGCCGGAAGCAGCGACCCTCCATCGGGGCGGTGTCAGGGTCCGGCGCGAACCTCGGATCGCGCAGCCACTTGAAGACGAGGTTGGCGTTCAGCGCATAGCGCCGAGCCACCTGCGCCACGGAAACACCCGCCGCCGTCGTCTGGAGACAGATCGACCGCTTCTCCTCAACGGTCCAGAGCCGCTTCGTTCGACGCGCCATCAACAGGCCCATAGTGCCCGCTATCCACAGCGGACACTATCCGACCCTCCCATCCCTCGGCAGGGCGGTCACCACGGACGCTTACGTCACTACCTACGTGTCACCACCTGCAGTATCAACACTCTTCCCTATAGGGAACATGGTTCACCGAAAAACACATCTCCTACACGAATGTATAGAATGAGGTGGTGACACCACTGAAGGTGGTGACACCGTTGTTTTTACGGCGATTTCCGCGTCACCACCGGTGTCACTACTTCCGGTCTGGGCTCGTGGCGCGCCGCGGGTGGTGACTCCCACACCCGAGAAAAATCTGGTGCACCGAGATCAGACATCCTATGCCGAGAATGGAAACACCCTCTCCAATACGCCGGCCACCTGCGTTTCGCCAACGACCGTGTGTCCGTCGCCCTGCGAAGGGAGTTCGGCCGCCGTCGTAGCGGCCGCGATCGTCGTTACCATTCGCTCGGAGTGGAGATCGAAAATCATGCTGTCCATCAGGGAGCCGGTCGACGGTTCATTCTGCGGAAAGACATTGTTTTCCAGAATCCAGATAAGATGATCGCGGGATATGACCGGATCGGTTTCGGGACGTCGTCGCATCACCGCGGAAACACCCTTTTGAGGGTCACTTTGACAGACCAGAAGGGCCTCACAGACTGCTGATCGTAGTTTAGCGGGCAGCGCCGGATCGGCCTCAATCAGCGAATGTCCGCAAACGAGAGACCCCGTGTAAAGATCGAGCCCATTGTCAGCAAAACGCAGAAACCGAAGGGCCGATGTATCGTATCCATTCGCCCGCATCGAGAATAACAACGTTGCGTCAAAGCAGGTGACGGCGAGGACCTCATCCGCGACGAGCATTCGGTCTCGCTCTGCCGGCAAAACCGTGAGCAGCGTGTAGTCGAGTCCTGCCAGCCCGTTCCGAGCCAGCAACGCCGGCAACAGCCGCGCCGAAGTGTCGCCATCCGGTCCGGCAAGGCGAGCGTCTGCCAGATCCTCCAAGACGAGCGTGCCCTCGCGGGCGACATAGCCTAGCGAGCATGGGCTGCGGCGGTAAATGGGCATGATAGCGCAAACGTCCACCGATCCCGAGGTCATGGCGAGTTCGAGCGCATGGCTCGCATCCCCGAAGCCGAGATCGGCGGCACCCCGCATGACTTCCCGCGTCGCCCGGGTCAGGCTGCGCCCCTCCACGAACTCGACGTCGAGACCGATGTCGGCAAAAAGGCCGCTGTCGGAAGCATAGAGGAACGGGGCATTCGGACCCTGCACGTGGTAGTTCAGCTGAAACCGGACCGAACGCATTGAGTGTCTCCTGCGTGTCGCTGCCGATTGAGACGACGCGGCCAAAAAAACCTGACATGAACTCGTGGCAATCGGGCATTCAAGCCGTATCGTCAGGCCGCCCGGCAAGCAAGCGGGGCGCGAAACGGGGGAATTCCAATGATCGGCAGAATCCTTTTCTCTGCGGCGCTCGCCATGGCGGCGACGCTCGCAGATGCCCAAGACTACACCGACAATCTCATCGATGCGGGCATAATCACGGTCGGAACCTCCGGCTCTGCGCCGCCGTTCAGCATGACGACGGCCGACGGTACGCTCGAGGGCTTCGATATCGACGTGATGACCGCGGTGGGCGAGGCGCTCCATCTGGAGGTCCAGTTCGAGCAACTCGACTTTGCCGGTCTGCTGCCAGGTCTGTCGGCAGGGCGGTTCGACGTCATCTCGTCCGGCGTGACCCGCACACCTGAGCGTCTGGCTTCAACGGACTTCTTCCTGCTCTCTCCCTACATCGTCAACGGTGTCGCGATCACCCGGCGCGCGGACGAAAATACCATCACGGGTTGGGATTCGGTCTGCGGCAAGACCATGGGTGCGGTCCGGGGCGGAACTTTCCAGACCCTGGCGCAACAGAATCTTGAGGAGGGATGCATCACCGAGTCCCGCGAGTACCCCGGAGCGACCGAACTCTTTCTCGATCTGGCGAACCGACGCATCGACTTCGCGGCACACGATTTCCTTGGTCCTAACTACTTATTGAAGACCGGCCGGCTGAGCGATGCGGTGGTGCTCGACGATCTGCTCGCCACAATCACCCAAAGCGTCGCGGTCACGCCCGCGAACGAGCCACTCGCAGACGCCATTGACGGGTTGTTCGCGACCTGGCGGGAAGACGGCACGCTCGAAACGCTGGCGAGGAGCTGGTTCGGCGCGTCGATCGACTGGTCCAAGGCGCAGGAATAGGCAAATCTACCCAGGGCATCGGCACCGTGGAGATCCTGCTCGCCTGGTTGCCCCGGCTCGTCACGGCCGCCGCGCTCACCGTCGTCCTGTCGGCGGTGATCGCGGCACTCGGCGGCGTCCTTGGTCTCGTGCTTGCGCTCGCACTGTTCGGACAGGAATCCCCAAGGCTGCGGCGCGCCGCGGAGACTTTCAGCGGCCTCTTCCGTTCACTCCCGGAACTGGTCGTTCTGTTCTTCTTCTATTTCGGCGCCATCCAGATCGGCATTGACCTCGGGCCGATCGGATCGACGATCATAGCGTTCACACTCGTTGGATCCGCATTCGACTATCAGGTCTTCAAGGGCGCCCTTGCCGCGATTCCAATTGGACAGTTCGAGGCGGGGCGCTCCTTGGGACTGCGCTCGCATCTCATATATCGCCGCATCATCCTGCCGCAGATGCTGCCTCTCGCGAAGAAGGGCTGGATTACCTATGCGATAGCGACGGTGAAGCGAATTTCGATCGCATCTGCGATCTCCGTGAGCGAAATCCTCTATGTTACCAAACAAGGCATAGCGGTCACCAACGCTCCGTTTCTTTTCCTCGGGACAGCTGTCGCCCTTTACATCCTGATGGTCTCGCCCCTGCTCGTCTGGAACGAGCGCCCTCTTGGACGAAGCGTCGGATGAGCATCCTCGGTGATCCGCGCTATTTCGAGCTGATCTGGCACGGATTCCTCATGACGCTCTATCTGTCGATGACCGTCATTCTGGCGTCGAACATCCTTGCCTATCTGCTCGCAGTGTACCTGCTGAGTCCTGGGGCCCGATTTCGTCGTGCGATCATCGGATACAGTCTCTTCGCGCGGGCCACGCCGGTCCTGGCGCTTCTATTCCTGCTCTACTACGGGCTTCCACGGGCTGGAATCTATTTCGAACCTGTTGTCGCGGCGCTTGCCGGTCTGGTGTTCGCCTCTACCGCGTATAATCTCGAGTTTCTGCGTTCCGGCTTCGAGGGAATAAAGTCCGGCCAGGGCGAGGCTGGCGAGGCACTTGGCCTCGGCCGCGGTGTAATCGTCTGGAAGGTCCTTACGCCGCAGGCCTATGCAGTCGCTTCCCCTGCCTTGTTTTCGAACGCCATCCAGATCGTGAAAGGAAGCTCGCTCGCAAGCCTGGTTACGATTGATGAACTGACATCCGCCTCCACGACGATTATTGCGGAGACCTACCGGGCGATCGAAGTCCTACTCTTGATCTCGTGCCTGTACATGCTGCTTTGCGGTGCCCTGATCGGTGCACAACATCTCTACGAACGTCGCCGGTCCTGGAAGGTGGGCTCATTCCGATGGACGGGGCTGGCGACGGCGCACTGATTGGTGGAAGCCACTTGACGCCGTCATGAGCCCTCGCTGCACCCCGATCGGCTGTAGCGCCATCCTCTCGGAGCATCCCGTCCACCGATCTGTCTGCACTGATACCGCACCTGACGTGACCCCCATCGTTCTTCCAAGGATCACTGGAATCTGTGGTTGAGAATTGCGCGTGAGCGCGACGGTAGCAACGGGCATCGGCGCGGAGCTTTCCAAGTGGCGCAGCGCCGATGTCCGTTGCGGTTTCAGGGTCGCGGCGTAGGCGGCGGGCGTCATGTAACCGATCGCCGAATGCGGCCGTGTGGAGAGGCGCGCAATAAGGACCCCGTTTCCGGGGTGATCGGCTTCCAAAAGGGACCCCTCTGGCGACGGGGTTCACAGTGCTCCCGAGGGAATTGGGAGCCGAGATTGGGATGCTGGTTGTGGAGACGATCGCCAAGATCCGCCGGGCGTATTTCGTTCAGGGAAAGCCGATCAAGCAGATCTGCCGCGAGCTGAAGCTTTCGCGCAAGGTTGTGCGGAAGGTTCTGCGGTCGGAGGAGACCGCGTTCGAGTACAAGCGGAGCGTCCAACCCCAGCCGAAGCTCGGGGCGTGGCGGGACGAGCTCGACCGGCTACTCGCCGCGAACGCGGCTCGGGGCAGCCGGGAGCGGGTGACGCTGCTGCGCATCTACGAGGACCTTCGCGGCCTCGGCTACGAGGGCGGGTACGATGCCGTCCGGCGTTACGCCGCGGTATGGCGGCGCCAGGGCAGCACGGGGACCGCGGCGGCGTTCGTGCCGCTGATCTTCGAGCCGGGCGAGGCCTACCAGTTCGATTGGAGCCACGAGGTGGTGCTGATCGACGGCGTAACGGTGACGATCAAGGTCGCCCGTAGACTCACAAACCAAGTGCGCCACCGGCTATGTCCGGGGCCGCCATGGGACAGAGATACAGCCACCTCAGCCTTGAGGAGAGATGCCGCCTGCGCGGCCTGATGGAGATGGGCCTGAGCGTCAGCGAGATCGCCAGTCGGCTCGGCCGCCACCGGAGCACGATCCAACGCGAGCTCGAGCGCAACCGGTGCGCCGACAGCTACCGGCCGGACAGCGCCTGCCGCCAGGCGCGCAAGCTGCGGGGATCAAAGATCGCGCGCTCCACCCGCCTGCGGGCCCACGTCGAGGACCGCCTTGCCATGGGTTGGTCCCCCGAGCAGATCGCGGGGCGGATGGAGCTCGACGGATCGGAGCACAGGGTCAGCGCGGAGTCGATCTACCGCCACTCCTACAGCCCGGCCGGCCGACAGGCGGGCCTGCCCCGGCTCTGGCGCAGCGCAAGCCGAAGCGCGGCCGGCGGCGGCGCAACGGCCGGCGCGAGCCCGCCATCCCCAACCGCACGCCGATCCAGCAACGCCCGACAAAAGCCCATCTGCGCAGCCAGTTCGGCCACTGGGAGGGCGACCTGATGCACTTCCGCCGCCAGCGCGACATCCTCCTGACGCTGCAAGAGAGGCGCAGTCGGCTGACGCTCGCCCGGCGCCTTCATAGCAAAGATGCCGAGGTGGCCGCCGAAGCCATCGCCGGGGAGTTAGGCGGGCTGCCGGCCAGGGCCCGCCGCACGATCACCCATGACAACGGCGGCGAGTTCGCCCGGCACGAGGCGGTCACCGACGCCATCGGCCTGCACGCCTACTTCTGCGACCCGCACGCGCCGCCGATACCGCTCTGCGAACCGCTCCGAGTGCGCGTCCAATTTAAATTTCTTGATTTCAATAGCATGGCGCTCTGAACCGGCTGCACGCGGTTAACAGGTCCGGAGAATATCGGCCGTGAGAGACCGCTTTCGGGCCTCCTGACGGCAGGGGCGGTGCTCAGCCCCACCCGCATAACCCTCGAAAACAACGGAAAAATCCGGCCACAGCCGGATCGGGAGAACGCTTTCGTGAGGGCAAGTGGCGGAGGGAACGGGACCCCCGTCGAACCTTCTCTGCCTCTAACTCATTGATATCTAATATTATGAAGATCAACCCCTGGCCCCTAAGCCAACAAGAAATCAGTCGTTGGAGGCGAGAGATCAAGAAAAGCGCATATCGTCTTCGGACATTCGCTGCGCCTTGCCCCAAGGATCAGGTTTGGTCATCCGGCGAGGCTACGAAACCGCCCCGCCCGCCTCAAGCAGATTTGCTCTGACTGTACCCTTCTGGTTGTAGGACGCCTCAGAACGACCCCACACGCTCGATCACCCAATAACTCGCCCATCCGCCGATGACGTATCCGGACACGCGCGTGATGCCCATCTCGTGCCGCCGAATTTTCGGGTAGATTTTGAGGGCGATGGAAGACAACGCAAGAGCACAGGCGATAAACAACAACTGTCCCGCTTCGACGCCAAGATTGAAGGCGAACAAGGCCATAGGAATATCTGTTTCCGGCAAGCCGATTTCGCGCAGCGCTCCTGCAAACCCAAGTCCGTGAATGAGGCCGAACGTAAAGGAGATAACCCATGGAAACCGCCGTGTAACTGCATCGCGGTCTTGAGGGCCAAAGGTGAGCTCATACGCCAGAAAGACGATCGACAGCGCTATCACCGCTTCTACGGGAGGTGAGGGAATTCGCAGCCAGCTAAGAGTTGCTGCACCCAGAGTTATGCTATGCGCTAGCGTGAACGCAGTGACCGCCCAAAAAAGCCGTGAGCGGTCGCGGATCAGCAGCAAAAGTGCGAAGATATACAAAAGGTGATCGATGCCTTCGAGTATGTGGGTCACGCCAAGCATCGTGTAGCTTGTCAAAATTTCAAAAGAGCTGGGTATGGCTGGTACCGTAAATGCCGTTCGCTCGGACGTCAGTCTTTGTATCTGCGTTCTGCCGGGTTCCAGTTCGTACCGGACCAGAGTGTCGGTATTGGTCAGCTCCAAACCGCGGATTTCAATGGTCTCACCTGCCAGCCCGTTCTCGCAAAAGGTGATCCATCCCGTTGTCCATGCGCGCCCATCAAACACTGGCGGCGGCGCGGGGTCATACAGACAGTTTGGCGGCAGTACCGCCCCAATGGGCATTGGCCGTCCCTGTACATTTGGTATGCGCCACGTGACCCGCCAGCGGTCTTCGCCCAGAGATGCAAGTTCAAGATACCCAGGATCAAGCGCGTGCGCTGTCGCAGGGGCGGGGCACAAGCTCACCATTGCCGCAAGCAAGAACTCAATGCGCGCATCATTGCTGTAAAATCCCGTCTGCATCAGGCAGGTTAACTGTATAACGTTCAAGCAAAGCATTACCAAAGCTTTCACGCATCCGCCGCGCATCCGACGCGCGCCATTCAGCTTCAACACGGTCACGAATATCTGCCAGCGGCGCCAACTGGGCTTCGGTCATGCTGCTTACACGCACCAGATGAAGCCCGTAGCCGCTTTCAACAGGACCGGCCCAATCGCCAACAGGAAGCGCACCGAGCGACGCGCCAAACCCACTTCCGAACGTGCGATCTATCAAGGGCGCCGCCGTAAGCGGCATCGAGGCAGGCAACAAGGTGGGTTGCCCAAGTGTCGTTGCATCGGCACCTTCCGCCAGACGCGCCAGGCTACGTTCAACAGCTTCAGGCGTAGGCGCCGGCAACAATATCTGTTCGAAGGAAAACTGCGGAGGTCGCGCAAACCGCTCTGCATTCTCTTCAAGATACGTTTGAAGCATAGCGTTATCCACTTCACCGGTTGCAGCACCCGCTTCGGCAATAAATTGCATCTTCATGCTCAGCCTTTGGCGTACAACCGCGTCTCCGCGATCCAGACCAAGGCTCAGCGCCTCGCGCACGAATGCTTCTTCCAAAGCCCAGGACTGCATCAGCCCGGTCAACTCCTCGCGGGTAGGAGGGCGGTTCCATGTGCTTGAGAACTGTTCGACGAGGCGTTCCGCTTCGCTTGGTGACAGTGTTATGAAATCGGCGGTGTCCGGGGCCGCATCAGGAGCCCGAGACATTCCGGCGGCTGGAGATCCTCGGCGAGCAGTACGACAGCGACAACGTCACCACGCGCCGCATCCGGCACGACGCCCGGCCGGTCGCCGGCACCCGGCTGGTCCGCGAGTACCGCGGCGTCGAGCACTCCGTCACGGTGCTCGCCGACGGCTACGAGTGGCAGGGCCGGCCGTACCGCTCGCTGTCGGCGATCGCGCGCGCCATCACCGGCACGCGGTGGAACGGCTTGGTGTTCTTCGGGATCAAGCGGCAGGGGAGCCCGGCATGACGAAACCGATCACCCGCAAGCTCCGCTGCGCGGTCTACACCCGCAAGTCCAGCGAGGAGGGGCTGGAGCAGGAGTTCAACTCGCTCCACGCCCAGCGCGAGGCGTGCGAGGCCTACGTCGCCAGCCAGCGCTCGGAGGGCTGGGCGCTTGTGCGGGATCCCTACGACGACGGCGGCTTCTCCGGCGGCACGCTGGAGCGGCCGGCGCTGAAGCGGCTGCTGGCCGACATCGAGGAGGGACTGATCGACGTCGTCGTGGTCTACAAGATCGACCGGCTGTCGCGCTCGCTGATGGACTTCTCGAAGCTGGTCGAGGTGTTCGACCGCGCCGGCGTCACCTTCGTCTCGGTCACCCAGTCGTTCAACACCACGACCTCGATGGGGCGGCTCACGCTCAACATCCTGCTCTCCTTCGCCCAGTTCGAGCGCGAGGTCACCGCCGAGCGCATCCGCGACAAGATCGCGGCCTCGCAGGGCCAAGGGCATGTGGATGGGCGGCACGGTGCCGCTCGGCTACGAGGTGAAGGACCGGAAGCTGGTGGTGCATACGGCCGACGCTGCCATCGTGCGCATGATCTTCGAGCGGTTCATCCAGATCGGCTCGGCGACGGTGCTGGCGCGGGAGCTCCGCCGCGACGGGGTGCAAAGCAAGCGAGGCAACCCGATCGACAAGGGCTACGTCTACAAGCTGCTGAACAACCCGGTCTACGTCGGCATGGCGGTGCACAAGGGCACGGCGCATCCGGGCGAGCACGCGGCGATCATCGATCAGGATCTCTGGGACAAGGTGCACGCGATCCTCGCGGAGAACACCCGCACGCGATCGGCGCGCACCCGGGCGCAGACGCCAGCGCTGCTGAAGGGGCTGATCTTCGGGCCGACCGGCGCGGCGATGTCGCCGACACACACGCGGAAGGGCAACCGGCTCTATCGCTACTACGTCAGCCAAGACGTGCTGAAGCGTGGGCCGACGCGTGCCCGGTCGGCCGCGTGCCGGCGGCGGAGATCGAGACCGCGGTCATCGACCAGCTGCGCGGCATCTTCCGGCAGCCGGAGATCATCGTCGGCACGTGGCGCGCGGCGCGGGCCGAGCAGGACGACATCACCGAGGACGAGGCGCGGGAGGCGCTGCTGCAACTCGATCCGCTGTGGGACGAGCTGTTCCCGGCCGAGCAGGCGCGGATCGTGCAGCTGCTGGTCGAGCGGGTCGACGTGCGGATGCACGGCGTCGACGTCCGGCTGCGGCCGAACGGGCTCGTCGGACTGGTCCGCGAAGCGGCAGGCAGCGGGAGGGCGGCGGCATGACGCGGGCGACGGTCTCGGCCGACGGCGAGACGATCATCGTCCACATCCCGATGACGTTCAGGAAGCGCGGTGGGCGGAAGCTGGTGGTGACGCCGGATGGCGCCGAGTGGGCGCCGCGGCCGCGGGTGGACAACGCCATGGTCAAGGCGCTGGCGCGGGCGTTCCGGTGGCGGAGGATGCTGGACACCGGCGTGCACGCGACGATCGAGGACCTGGCCCAGGCGAAGGGCGTGGCGGCATCCTACGTCAGTCGGGTTCTCCGGCTGACGCTACTCGCGCCGGAGATCGTGGAGGCGATCCTCGATGGGCGGCAGCCGGCGGAGCTGCAGCTGGATGATCTGTTGGCGGGGTTTCCGCTGGAGTGGCAACAGCAGCGAACGGCCGAACGGGGTTGGCGGCAACTAAATGGTCAACGCGAGTAATATAGTAGTCATATCAGTCCATTCTGCCGTCGCGGGCACGGTGGTTTCTAGCGCACCGGGTATTCAGTCGGCCCCAGACGGCTGTCTTCGTCAACGGACCAGCCGCGCTTAGCCAGTTCCTCGCGCGCACGATCCGTGGCGTGACCGGCGATGTGCAAGTTGCGGGAAGACCCGGAGTTGCCTTCCAATCGAGTGACGAACTTCTGGAGAAACGGACTCCAGCTGAGATAGTCGACCGGCGCCATGACGGCGACCGTGCCGCTTTTCGTTCTTCCGAAGACTGTCCCTTGGACCACCAGTTCGGAGAGGGTCCCATGCGCGGCATGATAGCGTTTCAGCATCTCCACCGTTTGGACGACGAACCGTGCCTGCCCTTCAGAGCCGACGCTCAGAGCGAGCGGAATGACTTCGGCCCGGCCCTCGACCCCGTCGAGCGCTCCAAGCGACGTTGCCAGAACGGTCTGCATGCTGAGCGTGTACCAATTGTGGCGCAGGAAACGATCAATCTCTTCCCTGCTCGCGCCAACCGAAAGAAGCGTCGTCTCGATGTCGACGCGAAGATCACCTGGCGGAGTATCCCAGACCCAGTCCGTCAGGGTGGACGAGGCGGATATGATCATGCCTCCGGGGATCATGCTCGTGACGAGGTTGACTCCCAATCCGCCGGCGAAAGCAGCCCAGGTGACCTCGTCCAGTTCGGCGGCCAGGACCCGATTGGTCGTGTAGGGATCGACCGCCAGTTCCTTAGCAATCCGGCGGCGGTGTACGTCATAGCCCAGGAGATTCACCGCCACGTGGCCGCCGGCCCGGGCGACCGTGCGGGCGAGGCTGGAGGACGGCGGGTCAGCGGAAGCCCCCGATCCGCCGGGGAGGATCGAGACCGCAGACGGGTCAACTCTGGAAGCCGATCCTGCCTGACGTCGTCCAGCTTCTGCACGCCGGTCCTCACCGACCTTCCGGTCCGACCGAAGAAGCGTCCGACGCCCCCAGGGACCCCCTTGAGGGTCTCCTGCGGATTTGCCGCCAGCGTGCGCAGGCCGCTGGCGGATTCCCGTGCGGTGTCTGCCGCCGCGGACTTGAACTGCTCGTCATCCTGCATCTGGTCCAGCGCCGCGAGCGCGCGGATCTCGTCGAGGCGGGCTGCCAGCATTCCAGGGCCCGAAGCGGAAAATTCGCCGAAAGGTGAAGCGATCGTGTACGTCGCCATGAAGCCGTCCGTCCGGACCGCTTCCGAGATGGTGTAGTTTTTGCAAAAAAGTGGAATGTCGCCGGCGATCTCCCCAGCATCGAGAACGGGGGGAGTTTCAAATTCCGATGCCTTGCCGGGGCCTGCCGAAGCGAGCAGGACGACCGCGAGAAACCTTGGGAGGAGAGCTGGTGAGAGCCGGGCGTGAAGAAAAAGGCTCGCTCTCGCAGGCCAGCGATTGTGCGGGGTCATCGATTCAACCGAGATTCAGAGGCCTTGGACAAGGGTGCAGATATCTTGCGCACCGACTAAGCCTCCTCGAGCGTGGGAGCAATCACGGCGACAACACGGCTCATGAGCCCGGCCCTCGACGCGATGGGCTTTCTGCGCCCGCCGGACGGTCAGACAGGCCTTCGACACCACTATCGTTGAAGCGCCTTAGAAACCGGCGCAGGGAAGGCGCACTGATCCCCCAGATCCTTGCGACGTCGCCCGGCGCAACTCCATCGTAAATCGAGGCGATCGAAAGAAGCCGTCCACGCATCCTTTCGTCCGTGCAGTTCGGGCAACGGCGCGCAGCTCCTCGCCGGAGAAGTCCTCCCGCAGGCCGTCTACCCTGCCGACCGAAGACCGCTCCGCGGCATCAGCAGGGCGATCGGGCGACCGTGGCGCGGGCGTCACTTGACGGGCTCCTCTTTAAAGGAATGGTGCCAGTGGGCGGCCGCGTCGATGACGATCCAGCCTGCCGCCCTAGTGGTTTCGAGCGCCAGGCCGGAGCGTCCGACAGGGCCCTCCGGAGCAGGGGCCGACTCGCGGTCGGAATTGGTATGATGTACGATCAGACCGAGGCGCGGCTTCGCGCCCGCGGTCGCCCATTGCAGCATCGCCATGTCGTCGTCGGAATTGCCGGCAGCGAGGATCGGGAGGCGGCCGATGTGCCCGGTGAATGCGGCCGCCTGAGCCGGCGCGCCGCTTGCGAACGAGGCCCTGCCGAGGGAGCCGATCTGGGGCGGCACGCCGTAGGCCGTCTCCGCGATCGCGCGCATGAAGTCGACGCCGCCGCCCGAGACAATGTAAACCGAGAAGCCGTTCGAACGCAGGTGATCGACCAGCTCGAGCATCGGCGCGTAAACCATCTCCGTAAAGGGTCGCCCAGCGGCCGGTTGCCTCGCGTCGGCGGGTCGCACGGCGGCCTTGGCGGTAAAGGCCACAACGCTCGCGTCCGAATGGATGGCGGTCGCCACCTCGACAAGCGCCGCCTCGCCGGAGAATACCGCGGCGACATCGCCCTTGGCTGCTGCCTGCAGAGCGGGTGTTGCGGCCCAGCCAGGGTCGGCGGCGGCGCGGGCCTTCGCCGCGTCGATGACGAAGAGAAACTGGAGATCGACCGGCTGATCCGCCCAGAGCGTTCCGTCACCTTCGAAAAGCGCGACCCGCTCCGCCTTGGGCACGTAATCCGGGCCCGAGGGATCCGACACCTCTGCGACGAAATTGAGGACCGCCATCTTCGCCTCCCCGGCCCGCCACGACGGCAACGGGTCCCTGGAGATCGCTGCGCCGCCTAGCGCCATGGCCGCGACCGCAACGACGAAGAGCGCGACCCGGCGCATCGTCAGGCGGCCTCCGGCCGAAGGGGTGCTGTCGCGGCGGGTTTCGGGGAGGCGAAGAAGGCGACCGCCGTGGAGCGCGCCGGATTGACCGAGGTGTTGGTCACCGGGATCGAGACGAGATGGATGAGCGTAAGGCCGAGGCCGATGGCGATCGGGGCAAATCCCGCAGGCGCGCTGCACGAGGTGGCGCCGAGGATGATCACCTTGCGGACGACGCCTTCCCCGCCCAAGGCTCCAGCCACTCTCGCGGCCACCACCGGCGTCACGGCGCCTGCAACCATCTTCAGGATGTCCATGGATTATTCCTCCAGTCATTCCTGTCCGAACCTTTTCCAGTTCGGGCGTCTGAGCCTGAAACCGCCCGCCCGGACCCGCTCCCACTGCGCGGCCGGGCGGATTACTCGTTACTCATCGCACCCAGCCGGATAGCAGAACGCCGGCCGGCGGATTGCAGCATCTGCAACAATGTGCCCGGCTCCTGCGCCAGAGGGTCCGGGCGAGCGCGCCTGCAGGCCGCCGGGGCGGAGGCTCCTGGCTACTCGCCAGCGGCCGGAAACGGCGGAGATCCGCGACCTCCTCGCGCTTGAGCAGGTCGCGGATCTCCGCCAGAAGCTGCTCCTGGCTCGGGGCCTCATCGCCGGCGGGGCTTCTCCGCGTCGTCCGGGCCCATCGCCGCCTCGCTGAAGCGGCCGGCAACGGCGAGGCCGAGCGTGACGGCGGGATTGAAGTGCCCGCCGGAGATGTGGCCCACGGCGTAGGCCATGGTCAGCACGGTCAGGCCGAAGGCGAGCGCGACGCCGGCGAAGCTGATGCCAAGCTCGGGAAAGCCCGCCGCCAGCACCGCGCTGCCGCAGCCGCCGAAGACGAGCCAGAAGCTGCCGAAGGATTCGGCCGCGAGCTTCTTGAGCATGGGGGCTCCCTCCAGGTCAGCCGGCGTAGCTCGTGAGGCGGCCCAAGATGCTGTCCATCACGGGCTTCAGGATCGGGCCGATCGCACTGTCTGCCAGCAGCCCGTCGGCGGTCGTCCTGAGCGTGGGCAACGCGCCACCGATCAGTGTCACGAGCGCGGTCTTGCCCTCGCCGGGAAGCCGGCCGACAGCTGTCTCCAGTCCGGCCAGCTTGGTGTCGGCGTCGGTCAGGGACACCATGGCGGCATCGGCCGACGCCGCATCGGTCACCGACCCCAGGGCCGACGTCAGGGTGGTGAGAACGCCCTGCACGGACTCGCCGATGTCCACGCCATCGACCACCAGCGGGTTCGCGGCCGCCGGAGCCTCGGTCGCGGCGGTGCTCACCGGAGCGGGTTTGCTGCCGAAGAACTGGTTGCCGAGCCAGGCCAGCAGCGCCACCGCAGCGATTCCGGCGACCCATTTCAGTTTGCCGCCGCTCGGTGCCGGCGCGGCGGGTGTGGCTGCCCGTGTCGCACTTTTCACGTCGGCGGGCTGCGGGAAGATGCCGGCCGCGCTCAGCATGCGGCCGAGATCCGACGGGATGGCCGCCTCGATCTGATCCTTCTGGGACCCGAGCAGGCTCATGATCTTGGCCGTGTCGAGGCCCTGTTCGTCCGCGGCCGACCTCAGGCCTCCGAGTGCGGCCGAGCCGGCCAGACCGAGCATCGGCCCGGCAGCTTTTTCATCGATCCCGACATATCCGGCCAATGTCTTCGCAAGGCGCTTCGACGTGCCGTCACCCATCAGCGAGCCCAGCATGTCGGAGCCGGCCCGGGCGGCGGCGGAGACCTCAGAGGCGTCGTCGCCAGCGGCTTCCCTCAACCGGCCGAGCGGGTTCTTCCCGAGGCTGCCAAGCGCCGCGCCGATCGCCTCCGTCCCGCCTGCTGTCGAACCGCGCCTGAGCACCGATGCCAGGATCACCGGGATCCCAACCGCCATCACCTTGCGGACGACACCTTCCGGCACGCCCAAGGCTCCAGCCACTTTCGCCGCCACCACCGGCGTCACGGCGCCTGCAACCATCTTCAGGATGTCCATCTGTCATTCCTCCAGTCTTTTTACCCGAACCGTTTTCCGGTGCGGTAGTTTGGGCCTGAAACCGCCCGCCCGGCCCCGCTCCCACTGCGCGGCCGGGCAGGATACTTGGCACTCATCGCTGCGGACGCCGGGGTGGCGGTCGCTACTGGGTGCCGCCGGGTTGCGACAGCTTCTCCATCAACTTGTCGAGGCTGAAGGACGCTGCCTCCTGCCGCGGTGGATACTCCGCGAAAGAGGCCAGGAACTGGCCGACATATATTTCTCCCTGATGATTATTGTCGATCGTGACCGAACGAACAGACACGCTGCGCATTTGGCGGGGAGCGAACGCGGGTGCGGCGGACTGTGGCGTCAGCCGCACGGCACCAGAAAATCATGAACAATAGATACTTGCCGCGCCGCTCCCCTACGATCCGGCCCACTCGAGTTGACCAATCAGAACATAACGAGATACTGATCGGGGTGCTTGCCATTTCCGGCCAGGATCGCTTGCCTTAATGTGCGTTCTGCAACACTCTTGACGCTCACTACCCGCGCAGGTGCAAAGCAAAGAAGCGGATGCCAAGTTTCGCCCTGTTGGATGCCTCCGTCATAAAGCCGATCCTTTGCGCGGCACCCATATCGGAGGCGCGTATGCAGGCTGAGCTTGAGGTGGCTGGCCTTCCGAGTGAGCTCGTCGAGCGGCCCGTCGGGCACGTTCCTCTCCACGCGATCGAATGCTTCCTCGAACGCCTGACCTATCGCGTGGGCTCACGCACTTTCCTCTTCCAATGTCTCGACAACGAAGAAAGCAGCGGCGATGCCACCGTGGCCACCATCCCGCTTCCGCAAGGCATGACAGGGCTGGAGAGAGCGCAAGCCCTGACCGCCGGGTTCGGATCCGTGTTCAACCTGCCCGCGTTTAGCTGCGAGATTGATGGCCCGCGTTTCTGGATCTTGCGGAAAACGGGGATGACCGATTGGACAAATTGTTGGCCGACCCTGCAATACAATTTGCGCGCGATGCTCAGCGGAATGCGTCAGCTTTTCGGAGAGGGGATGCAGCCAGTGGCGCTGCGCATCGACCGCCTTCCACCGGAACGGGACCGTCCGGAGCAACTCCGCGGCTTGCCTGTTGTCCCCGGGCGTGGGGCGGTGGACTCGCATTCCCGTTCCGAAGGATCGCGCTTGTTGGTGCTGGCGCGGGCTTCGCCACAAGGCGCGGCGCGCCACCCAAGGGAGAACCGATAGGACAGGCGACGGTCGCCGAACTCGCGGCTTGCATGGTCCAATATCTCGGGACTGATGCGACCGGCGTGACCTCGGGCCTCCTGGCCAGGGCATTCGGAATGAGCGAACGCTCCTATCGGCGCCACCTCGCCATGCTAAAAACCAGCCACAGGCGGCTTCTCGAGAACGCCCGACTGGATACAGCATTTCGAATGCTTGCAGACCCCACCGCGAATGTCACTGAGATCGCGTATGAACTCGGCTATGCCGACCCAGCTCATTTCACTCGCTTTTTCAAGCAGCGCGTCGGGTTGCCGCCTTCCGAATATCGAAGGGCCACCATCGAGTCTCGTCAGTCGTTTGGCGTCCCCGTGCCGGTTTGAGCTACCGGTGACGCGTCGTACTTTCGCTCCCAGCATCTGGCTCGAAGGCTCGAAGACTGCCTCGCTCGACGAGGTAAGTGTCCGTCGTCAGATGATTTGGGACACCAGGTGCTGAGCGGGAACGGAGGCTCTGGCTCGTTGATGGTTCAGTCTATGCCGCGGACTGACCTTGCAGCAAGCGGCGCTTCTCGATGGTCTGCGCCTTGATCTCCTTCCGTTGCCTGAGGATGGTTTCCGTCCTGCCGAAGTAGACGTCGGCGGGGGTGAGGTTGCCGAGGCTCTCGTGGTAGCGCCGGTGGTTGTAGTGCTCGACGAAGGCGCCGATCGCCTCCTCGAGAGCGCCGGGCAGGTAGTAGTTCTCGAGCAGGATTCGGTTCTTCAGGGTCTGGTGCCAGCGTTCGATCTTGCCCTGCGTCTGGGGATGGTTCGGTGCACCGCGGACGTGGTCCATGCCCTTGTCCTTCGAGCCAGGTGGCCAGGTCGCCGGCGATGTAGGACGAGCCGTTGTCGCTGAGCAGCCGCGGCCTGTGGGCGACTGTCGGCGCTGTCGCAGCCGGACGCGGCTCAAGGGCGATGCTCGAGCGTGTCGGTGACGTCCTCGACCCGCATGGTCGTGCAGAGCTTCCAGGCGATGACGTAGCGGCTGTAGTCGTCGAGGATTGTCGACGAGGTAGAACCAGCCCCAGCCGATGACCTTGAGATAGGTGAAGTCGGTCTGCCAGAGCTGGTTCGGGCGCGGTCGTCTTGTCGTGGAACTCGTCGGCCGCCTTGAGATCGACGAAGGCCGGGCTGGTGATCAGGTCCTGCGCCTTGAGAAGGCGGTAGACGCTGGCCTCTGACACAAAGTAACTTTGCGTGTCGGTGAACCGGACGGCCAGCTCCCGCGGCGACAGTTCGGGCTCATCGAGCGCCAAGTCCACGATCTGCCGGCGGACGTCGTCGGGGATGCGGTTCCAGACCCGGCCCGGACGCGAGGGCTGCGATCTTCGAGGCCCGCCTCGCCGAGGGCCTGGTAGCGGTCGTACCAGCGGTAGAACGTGGTCCTCGGGATGCCGAGCTGTCTCAGGGTGCGCCGCACCGGCAGATGCGATCGTTCGACCAGCCGGATGATCTCCAGCTTCTCGGACGCGGGATACCTCATGCGTCGTCTCCGCTCGCCATTGTCCTCGGCCAATGGCGCGCCGCCCCCGGTCATGCTTTTTTTGAG
>CAVOGP010000035.1:212500-216520 GCA_963695425.1 uncultured Alphaproteobacteria bacterium
GTACCTGAAACCGTGTGCCTACAAGCCGTGGGAGCACTATTTATACATGCTTGCATGTATGAAGTGTGACTGCGTGCCTTTTGCATAATGAGTCCGCGAGTTACTTTGTGTTGCAAGGTTAAGCCGTAAGGTGTAGCCGTAGCGAAAGCGAGTCTGAACAGGGCGCATAGTAGCACTAAGTAGACCCGAAACCGAGTGATCTAGCCATGGCCAGGGTAAAAGTTCAGTAAAATGAACCGGAGGCCCGAACCAGTGAGAGTTGAAAATCTTTTGGATGAGCTGTGGCTAGGAGTGAAAGGCTAATCAAACTCGGAGATAGCTGGTTCTCCCCGAAATATATTTAGGTATAGCCTTACGTAATAGCAGGTGGAGGTAGAGCACTGAATGGGATAGGGGTCTTACAGGATTACCAAACCCAATCAAACTCCGAATGCCGTCTTGCCGTATCGTAGGAGTCAGTCGGCGGGAGATAAGTTCCGTCGTCGAGAGGGAAACAACCCAGATCACCAGCTAAGGTCCCTAATATTTGCTAAGTGGGAAAGGAAGTGAGAACGCCCAGACAGCCAGGAGGTTGGCTTAGAAGCAGCCACCCTTTAAAGAAAGCGTAACAGCTCACTGGTCGAGTGTTCTCGCGCCGAAAATGTAACGGGGCTTAAGCATATAACCGAAGCTGTGACTTTGATGCTTGCATCAAGGGGTAGGGGAGCGTTCCAGATCCTGTGAAGTCAGACCGTAAGGACTGGTGGAGGTACTGGAAGTGATTATGCGGACATGAGTAGCGATAATGCGGGTGAGAAACCCGCACGCCGAAAGCCTAAGGGTTCCTGGGGAAGGTTAATCCACCCAGGGTTAGTCAGTGCCTAAGCCGAGGCCGAAAGGCGTAGGCGATGGGAAACAGGTTAATATTCCTGTACCACCATAGTAGCGTTTGAGCGAAGGGGTGACGTGGAAGGGTAGGCCATCCAGGCGTTGGTTGTCCTGGTTTAAGCCTGTAGGTGGGGAAGGTAGGCAAATCCGCTTTCCTAATTGCAAACACTGAGAGGTGATGAGGAGTCGCTTGCGACATAAACTGGTTGATCCCATGCTACCAAGAAAAACCTCGTAGTGAGTTATTGTGGTGACTGTACTGTAAACCGACACAGGTAGGCAGGGTGAGTATCCCAAGGCGCTTGAGAGAACTCTCGTTAAGGAACTCTGCAAAATGACTCCGTAACTTCGGGATAAGGAGTGCCCCATTACGGTGAAGCGATTCGCTCGTGGAGCCGGAAGGGGTCGCAGCAAAATGGCGGTAGCGACTGTTTACTAAAAACATAGGTCTCTGCTAAGTCGAAAGACGATGTATAGGGACTGACGCCTGCCCGGTGCTGGAAGGTTAAGGGGAAGTGTTATCCTCTTTGAGGAGAAGCTCTGAACCGAAGCCCCAGTAAACGGCGGCCGTAACTATAACGGTCCTAAGGTAGCGAAATTCCTTGTCGGGTAAGTTCCGACCTGCACGAATGGCGTAACGATTTCCGCACTGTCTCGACGAGAGGCTCAGCGAAATTACAATAGCGGTGAAGATGCCGTTTACCCGCGGTTAGACGGAAAGACCCCGTGAACCTTTACTATAGCTTGACAGTGAGTTTTGGGATGATCTGTGTAGGATAGGTGGGAGACTTTGAAGCTGGGACGCTAGTTTCGGTGGAGTCAACCTTGAAATACCACCCTGATTATTCTGAGATTCTAACCTAGGCCCGTTATCCGGGTCGGGGACACTGTCTGGTGGGTAGTTTGACTGGGGCGGTCGCCTCCCAAAGAGTAACGGAGGCGCACGAAGGTTCCCTCAGGCTGATTGGAAACCAGTCGTAGAGTGTAAACGCATAAGGGAGCTTGACTGCGAGACAGACATGTCGAGCAGGTACGAAAGTAGGTGTTAGTGATCCGGCGATTCCGCATGGAAGGGTCGTCGCTCAACGGATAAAAGGTACTCCGGGGATAACAGGCTTATCTCCCCCAAGAGTCCACATCGACGGGGAGGTTTGGCACCTCGATGTCGGCTCATCGCATCCTGGGGCTGGACAAGGTCCCAAGGGTTTGGCTGTTCGCCAATTAAAGCGGTACGTGAGCTGGGTTTAGAACGTCGTGAGACAGTTCGGTCCCTATCTGCCGTGGGCGCAGGATATTTGAGAGGATCTGTTCCTAGTACGAGAGGACCGGGATGGACGAACCTCTAGTGTACCAGTTATTTCGCCAGAGGTACAGCTGGGTAGCTATGTTCGGAATGGATAACCACTGAAAGCATCTAAGTGGGAAGCCAACCTCAAGATTAGATATCCCTATCACCGAGAGGTGATCTAAAGACTCCTGGTAGACTACCAGGTTGATAGGCCGGGTGTGTAAGTGTGGTAACATATTTAGCTTACCGGTACTAATTGGTCGTGAGGCTTGATCATATTTAATTCTTGTGAGACTATACCTCGCATACTAAGAAAACGTCAAAAAAATACATATATATTTTCGGTGATTATAGCGTAGGGGGTACACCCGTTCCCATTCCGAACACGGCAGTTAAGCCCTACAGCGCCGATGGTACTGCACGGGAGACTGTGTGGGAGAGTAGGACGTCGCCGAAATCTTTTTAAACCCGCCGCAAGGCGGGTTTTTTATTTTAAAAATCAGCAAAGTATGGTACATACTTTCTGATTAGGCGCTAGTCCATCTGCTGATGAGAGTAATCGGAATCGCTATCGGGATCGCCATCGAAAACGAATCACGATTCCGATAGCGATACCGATAGCGATAGAATTATGAACAGGTACAGCTAATCCAGGAGTCGACTATGTCGGGACATTCAAAGTGGAGCACGATCAAGCGTAAAAAAGGCGCGATTGACGCAAAGCGGGGCAAGGCCTTCACCCGCCTTATCAAGGAATTGACCATAGCTGCACGCATGGGCGGCAGCAATGCTGAGGCAAACCCGCGGCTTAAGAACAGCAATGGCAGCGGCCAAGGCCGAGAACATGCCCAAGGACAATATTGATCGCGCCATCAAGAAGGGGGCCGGAGAACTTGAGGGTGCGACCTATGAAGAGATTACCTATGAGGGTTACGGGCCCGGCGGCACTGCTGTTATGGTTGAAGTGATGACTGATAATAAAAACCGCAGTGCCGCTGATATACGCCATATTTTTTCAAAAAACGGCGGTACCCTGGGTGAGACAAACTGCGTTGGCTATATGTTCGACAAACGGGGCGCGATTGTGTATGAAAAAAATGCGGTTGATGAGGATCAACTGATGGAAGCTGCGCTTGAGGCCGGCGCAGAAGACGTTGTCGCCGATGACACTACACTGACCGTTTATACAACGCCGAAAGAATTTTATGCGGTCAAGGATGCGCTTGATGCTGATGAAAAAGTTGCCGGCTACATCAGCGCCGAGATCTCAATGATCCCGCAGACCACCGTGCAGCTTACCGGCAAAGCAGCTGAACAGGTCTTGAGGATGATGGACGCACTTGATGATAATGATGATGTGCAGAATGCCTATTCCAATTTTGACATTTCCGATGAGGAGATGGAAAAGCTCGGCTGAGTTGTTGAGTTTTGATGTTGTTAGCTTTGAAGTGCAGGGGCGACCAAATGGCCGCCCTTTTTTTACGTCCACCGCGTCCACTACGTCCATGTCCACTATGTCCACGCCTTGTCTTTTTACAACTGTTCCCCTTTCTCTGAAAACTTCCGCAGCCGCTCACACAAACCGGTATAGCGCAGGCGCGGTTTGTCATTGGCAATGGCCATTGCAAGGGCCTTGCGGCTGCCCACGATTACCACCAGGCGTTTGCCGCGCGTTATCGCGGTGTAGAGCAAATTGCGCTGCAGCATGATGTAGTGCTGCGTGAGAAGCGGCATGACCACAGCCGGGAATTCAGAGCCTTGAGATTTGTGCACGGAGATGGCATAGGCCGGAACAAGATCATCAAGATCGTTGAAACGTATAGCTGACCGGACGGTCGTCGAACATAACAATGGCCGTTTTCTTT
>CAVOGP010000036.1:0-218092 GCA_963695425.1 uncultured Alphaproteobacteria bacterium
GAGAGCCAGGCCTCGGTATGGCCGGGGTGGCCGCAGGAACAGAGCGGGCCGGGGCGCTCGTCGTCGCGGGGCGAGGGCAGGGGACGTGGCCCCATTCGCCGCCGACGGCGTTGACGCCCTCGACCAGCCTTCCGTGGACGACGAGGCCGCCGCCGACGCCGGTGCCGAGGATGATGCCGAAGACCACGGGCGCCCCGGTGCCGCCGCCGTCGACGGCCTCGGAGAGCGCGAAACAGTTGGCGTCATTGGCGACCTTCACCGGGCGGTCGAGGACGGCGGCGAGATCGCCGCGCAGGTCGCGGCCGTGCAGCCAGGTGGAGTTGCCCATGGAGACCCGGCCGGTGGCGCGGTCTACCGAGCCGGGCACGCTGATGCCCACGGTGGAGACGGGGCCGCCGGCCATTGCCTCGAGATGCAGCATCAGCTCGCGGATGGCGTTGAGGCCGCCGTCGTAGTCGTGGCGCGGGGTGGGGACGCGGGCGCGGGCGCGCTCCTCGCCCTCGGGGCCGAGCACGATGCCTTCGATCTTGGTGCCGCCGTAGTCGAGCCCCAGCCGCATGCGCGCCTCCCCCGGGTTTGCGCCAGTATCGGGATGTCCGGCCGCCGCCGCAACGGGTTTGCATTCGAGGGCGATCGCTCGAAGGACGGTGCCCATACTGCGCGCCCGTCCCGCGGGTTGCCCCTGCCAGCATGCCGGCATTTTCGTAAGCTATTGAAACCAATAGGATGTGGAAGCGCCGTTCACCATCCGTCAACTCCTGTCAGGATTTCGGACCCGCGCGCAACGCCGGGACACCATATCTGGGAACCCGGAGGCGCGGGGGCCGGGTCGGCGCCAGATGTTGGGTAAGGATTTGACCGTGATCCACGAGCGGTTGCCCTGCCTTGCCATTGCGGCCTTTGCCTTGGCCGGGGCGGGTGCTACATCCGCCGCCGCGGAGGTGAGGCATGTTCGCGCAGGCTTTCGGCAGGCTCTGGAAGATCGGCAAGCTCGGCATGGCCCCGCCGCCGCCCGAGCCCGGCCGCCATGGGGTGGCGCTGGCGGTGATCCTGCGCAATGAGGCTGCGCGGGTCGGGGAGTGGGCGGGGTTCCACGTCGCCGCCGGCGCGCGGCATCTCTACGTCTACGACAACGGCTGCACCGACGCGACGCTGCCGATCCTGTGCGCGGCGGTGCCGGCGGAGCGGCTGACGGTGCTGCCCTGGCGGCAAGCGCTGAGCGAGGCGCGGCTGGGGCGCGATATTCACAACCAGGTGCTGGCCTATGCCCATGCGGCGAGCAACTTCGGCGCGGGTTTCGCTGGATCGGGTTCATCGACGTGGACGAGTCCTCCTGGTGCCGGCACGGGCCGTCGATCTCGACGGGGCGCTGGCGCATCTGGGCCGGAGGTGCGGAGTGTCTTGTTGCCCTGGCACATGTTCGCCCGGGCGGGGCATGTGCGCCCGCCCGAGGGCGGGGGTTGTCGCGACTCTCCTCGCGCGGGCGGCCGATTCGATGAGCGACGCGCGCGGGGTGCGGCAGTTCAAGTGCCTCGTCGACCCCTGCCGCTGACGGCGCGGTCGGGGTGCATTCGATGGGGGTGGACGGGCATCGGACACCTGGAACGACCGGCCGGCCAGCGGGTGGCGCGGGCCGAGCGCGCGCGGCCGGAGTTCTATTCGGCCGAGTCATCTGCAGCTTGAACCAACTACACCGCTGGGACGAGGCAGGACTCGCGGCCAAGATCGGCCGGGGGCCGAACCTGGCGGGCAAGCGCTCGGCCTATGCGCGCAAGGTGATGCGCACCGTGGAGAACATCGAGGCCGAGGTGGTCGAGGACCGGGTGGCGCTGACGGATTTGTTGCGCGGATGCGGGTAGGGGTGACTGGCCATGCGCGACCGAGCTGATCATCGTGGCGACCTACAACTCTCCGCGTGCACTGGTGTTGTGCCTGGCAGCCTGGTGGCGCGGCAGACGGCGCTGCCCGACAGCATCGCCATTGCCGACGACGGGTCGGGGTCGGAGACGGCGGCGGCGATCGCGGGGTTCGGCGGCGGCGCATCCGGAGCTGGCGATCCGCCATGTCTGGCAGGAGGATGTCGCCGCGGCTTTCCGGAAGGCGGCGATCTGAACGGCGATCGCGACCTCGGAGGCGGAGTTCCTGATCTTCATCGACGGCGACGCGATGATTCATCCCGGCTTCATCGCGCGGCACGTCGCGCTGGCGCGGCCGGACCGGTTCTCCTCGGCAGCCTCGTCCGGCTCGACGCCGAGGCGACGGCGGCGGTGACCTAGGCGGACGTGGTCGAGGGCCGGGTGTTCGACCTCGGCTGGCTGCGGGCCCACCGGGCCCTCGACCGGCCGGGACATGGCTGAAGGCGATGCCGTTTGCGATGCCGGTGCAGGTGGTGCTGGACGCGTTTCTACGCCCGGTGCAGCGCGCCTGGGCCGGGCCAACGCCTCGGCTTCGCGCGGCGATCTTGAAGGTCGACGGCTTCGACGAGACGATGCGGTGGGGGGTGGAGACAAGGACCTCGGCGTGCGGCTGGCCAACAGCGGGGTGCGTGGACAGCACCTGCGCTTCACAGCGCCCCTGGTGCATCTCGATCATCCGCGCGGCTATGCCGACCCGGCACCGACAAGCGTGCGAACGGGCGAGCGGCTGCGCGCCCGGCCGGCCAGCGACGGCGTGACCTGGGGGTGCCGGACGGGATGGTGCGCCCGTGAGCGCCGAGCGGGGTGTCCTCTACATCGCGACGGGTGCTGCCCATGCCGAGGCGGGTGCGGCGGTCGGCCGCGTCGGTACGGGAGACCAATCCCGGGCTGGGGATCGCGCTTTTCACCGACCAGGGCGTCTCCGGCCCGAGTTGACCGCGCCTTTCCGTGGCCGACCCGCACAAACGCTCGAAGGTCGACCAGCCGGTCGGCGTCACCGCGCGGTTCGCCGCGACGCTCTATCTCGACAGCGATACGCCGGTGCGCGACGACCTCTCACCGACCTCTATCGGCTGCTCGAGCGATTCGAGCTTGCCTATGGCGCTCGCCGCGCGATGCGGCGGTGAGCGCCACCGCGATCCGCGCGGCAAGGGCGAGGTCGGTGTGCGGGTGGCCTTTCCGAGTACAACGGCGGGGTGATGCTATGGCGGCAGCGGAAGGGTGCGCGCCTTCATGGCCGAGTGGGCGCGGGCCTATGCAGCACTCGGCCGGTCGGCGGACCAGCGCAGTCTGCGCGAGCACGCTCTGGGCGTCGGACCTGCGGGTCACCGTGCTGACGCCGCGTCAATGCCCGCACCACTTCGATCCCGTCGCGTGGTTCCTGCGCGGCGAGCGGCCCGCCATCCTGCACATGAACCGGTTTCACCCGACGAAGCGGCGGGCGGTGCATGCGCTGTCTCGACCCGGGTGCTCGGGCGCTGAGCGTCAGGCGGGGCCGCGCCCGCAGGCGCTGAGGATCAGTTGCTTCCAGCCGGGCGTGCAGCTTGTCGATGTCGAACCGCTCCAGCGCCGTCGCGTGGGCGGCCGCGCCGAGGCGGGCGGTCAGCGCCGGGTCGGCGAGCAGGGCGCGCAGTGCCGTGGCGAAGCGGCGGCGTCGTGCTCGACGTCGACGAGGAGGCCGGTGGCGCTTCGTCGATCGCCTCGGGGATGCCGGCGTGGCGGGTGGAGACGACGGCGATCCGCAGGCCGTCGCTCCTGGATGGAGGTGGGCAGGCTTCAGTGTTGCCGTCCTGGCGGTCACCGAGTGCTGGAGGAAGATGGCGGCGCGCGCCAGCCGGTCGCGGACGAAGGCGTGGTCCTTCAGCCCGTGGAAGATCACCCCGGTCGCCGAGGCCGAGCGCCGCCGATGGGCCTAGGCGGCGGGCGCGCATCTCGCCGTCGCCGATGGAGTCTACTCCAGCCGGTGGAGGGGTTGTCGCGGGCGGCCTCGGCGAAGGCGTTCAGCGTGATGAGCGGCGCCTTGCTCGGCGAGGTAGACGATCCGGCCGACCGCGAGCACGAGGGTGGAGGGGGTCTGTACTTTTTGGCCGGGGCGAACAGCAGACGTCGACACCGGTTCGGATGACGGCGGTGTCGGGTGGTTGATGCCGTGGGCGGCGAGGTTATCGAGCAGGAACTGGGAGACCGCGACCACGCCGGCCAGCCCGCGGCATGGCGGCCCGGTAGCGCGCGACGATGCGCGGCTCGCGCAGGCGCTTGAGGCGTCGAGCCGCGGAAGAGATCAGCACGGCGATGCCCGCAGCCGCCTGGGCGATGGCGCGAGGTTGCAGCCGTATGGCCGACTCGGCGAGGATCGCCGCCAGCGATGCGCGCGCAGGAAGGGCTACCTCGAGGTCGCGGCGCTTGCGGCCGAGGGGGACGCCGGCAGAACCGGGTAGCGCAGGCTGTTGACCGGCTTGCCGAGCTGGAATTCCACCTGTTCGAGCACGCCCTCGGGGTGCTGCACGAAGGTCGGGCGGTGTCGGCGTGGCCGGGCTCGCGGCGCTCGCACAGGACCACGGTGTTGCCGCCGAACAGGGAGTGCTACGTGCCGGCGCACCCCGGTCTCGGTGGCCTTGCCGAGGATGCCGGTGGGGCAATGGCAGGGTGGGCGCGTCAGGCGTGCGTCCGGGCCGCGAGTTCGGCGATCAGGGCGTGGTCGCGCGGTCCTGAAGAAGTCGTGGATGAGCGCGTCGGTGGCGCCGCTGCATTGACAGGCAGCGGCGTCGAGCGGCGCTGGTGGAAGCTGTCCTCGAGGGGAGGCGTGCCGGTATTCGTCGATGCCGGCGCGCGAGCGGTACTACCGGGTCGATTCCGTCCTCGAAGCGGAAGATGTGGTGGCGGGGGTCGACGAACTCGTGCTGCGGGCGGATGTGGTTGTCCCGGGTGTACGGATCCCGGCGGTACTCGGCGAAGATGCGCTTTACCCAGGCGTCGAAGTCGAGAAACTCGAGGCGGTTGCCGAGGCGCACCGCGTGGGTCTGAACGCCGCGGGCGCGGTTGCGGGCCATGCGCCACCAGCCGAGGGGGCGGAACTTGGGGCTGGAGCGGCTCGACACGCATGCGGAACTCGCTGAGGAGCCGCGCCTTGGGGTCGCGCAGCACCACGAAGCCGTGGTCGTAGAACTCCGGCGGCACCATGTCCTGGAAGAGTTCGCGCTGGATGTGTTGGGGAGTGGTGCGCGACCAGCCATGGCGGCGGGTGCCGGCCAGCGCGACGGCGCCCTTGGCGCGCATGTAGGCCTCGATGCTGGTGCCGCCGGTCTTGGGCACGTGCACGAAGAACAGCAGCGTTCCGGCAATCCTTGCCAACGGCAATGCGCGGTCTCCCGTACGTCCCGGCTCGCCGTCGCAGCGAGGTCGGCCGAGCATGGAGTATTCCGCCGGCAGCGGCGACGCTATCCTCGGGGCCGGTGGCGGGGGCGCGCCCGGGTCAGACCCGGGCGCGGTCGGTCGGGTAGGCGTCTTCCTTGATCTCCGCGCCGGTCTCCTGGTCGATGGCCTTCATCGACAGGCGCACCTTGCCGCGCTCGTCGAAGCCCATGAGCTTGACCTTCACCGACTGGCCCTCGGACACGAGATCCTTGGGGTGGCCGACGCGCTCGTTGGAGAGCTCGCTCACGTGCACCAGCCCGTCGCGCTTGCCGAAGAAGTTCACGAAGGCGCCGAAGTCCATGATCTTCACCACCTTGCCGGTGTAGACGCGGCCGACTTCGGGCTCGTCGACGATGGCGGCGATCAGCTCGCGCGCCTTCTCGATGGCAGCACCGTTGGCCGAGGCGATCTTGATGGTGCCGTCGTCGTTGATGTCGACCTTGGCGCCGGATTCCTCGACGATGGAGCGGATCACCTTGCCGCCGGAGCCGATCACTTCGCGGATCTTGTCGACGGCGATCTGCATGGTCTCGATGCGCGGGGCATGGGCGGAGAACTCGCTCCGCCCGGCGGTCAGCGCATTGGCCATCTCGCCGAGGATGTGCAGGCGGCCGGCCTTCGCCTGAGCGAGCGCCTGCTCCATGATCGCGGGCGTGATGCCCGCGACCTTGATGTCCATCTGCAGCGAGGTGATGCCGTTCTCGGTGCCGGCGACCTTGAAGTCCATGTCGCCGAGGTGGTCCTCGTCGCCGAGGATGTCGGTCAGCACCGCGAACTTGCTCACCCTCGAGTATCGAGGCCCATGGCGATGCCGGCCACGCGGGACTTCAGCGGCACGCCGGCGTCCATCATCGACAACGAGCCGCCGCAGACGGTGGCCATCGACGACGAGCCGTTGGACTCTGGTGATCTCGGAGACGACGCGGATCGTGTAGGGGAAGTCGGTCGGCGCCGGCAGCACCGCCTGCAGCGCGCGCCAAGCGAGCTTGCCGTGGCCGATCTCGCGCCGGCCCGGACCCATCTGGCGGGAAGTCTCGCCTACAGAATAGCCGGGGAAGTTGTAGTGCAGCAGGAACGTCGAGCGCGAGTTCGAGTGCAGCGCGTCGATGATCTGCTCGTCGTCGCCGGTGCCGAGCGTGGTCACCACCAGCGCCTGGGTCTCGCCGCGGGTGAAGAGCGACGAGCCATGGTGCGCGGCAGCACGCCGACCTCGGAGAGGATCGGGCGCACGGTGGTCAGGTCACGGCCGTCGATGCGGCGGCCGCGGTCGAGGATGTCCCAGCGCACGACGTCCGATTCGAGCTGCTTGACCACCGCGGCGAGGCCGGGGTCGGCCTGGTCCTCCTCGGAGAGCGCGGCGAGGATCGCCTGCTTCGCCTCAGCGACGGCGTTCTGGCGCTGGAGCTTGTTGGAGATCGCGAAGGCGGCGCGCATCGGCGCCTCGCCGGCGGCCTTGACCCTGGCGGCCAGGGCGGAGTGGTCGGGCGCGTCGAAGGCAAAGGGCTCCTTGGCGGCGTCCTCGGCCATGTCGATGATCATGTCGATCACCGGCTGCATCTGCTCGTGGCCGAATTTCACCGCGCCGAGCATCTCGGCCTCGGAGAGTTCGTAGGCCTCGGACTCGACCATCATCACCGCGTCCTTGGTGCCCGCGACTACGAGGTCGAGGCGCTGCTCGGGATTGCCACGCAGCTTTTCCATGTCGTCGGCGGCCGGGTTCAGCACGTAGGCGCCATCGACGAAGCCGACGCGCGCGGCACCGATCGGACCCATGAAGGGCACGCCCGAAAGGGTCAGGGCCGCAGAGGCCGCGACCATCGCCACGATGTCGGGGTCGTTCTCCATGTCGTAGGAGAGCACGGTGCAGATGACCTGCGTCTCGTTCCGGAACCCGTCGATGAACAAGGGGCGGATCGGGCGGTCGATCAGCCGCGAGGTCAGGGTCTCCTTCTCGGAGGGGCGCGCCTCGCGCTTGAAGAAGCCGCCCGGGATCTTGCCGGCGGCGTAGTACTTTTCCTGGTAATGCACGGTGAGCGGGAAGAAATCCAGGCCGGGCTTGGGCTTCTTCTCGAAGACGACAGCGGCGAGCACGCTGGTCTCGCCATAGGTGGCGATGACGGCGGCATCGGCCTGGCGGGCGATCTTCCCGGTCTCAAGCGTGAGCGTGTCGTGCCCCCACTCGATCGATTTCCTGACGACGTTGAACATGTCTTTTCCTTCATGACGGCGGGACCCCCTGGTCCTGGCGCCGTTTGCTGCGGGCCATCCTGCCCGCGGACCCCTCACCATCGGTCCGGCGGATCCCCGGGGTCGGGAGGGAGCCGGCAGCATGACGGGCTTGGCGTGGGTCACCGGCGCGCCGTCGGGCGCCAGTGGCGCGGGCGCGGCCCTCGGGCGCGCCCGGCGGGCCAATGGCTCAGCGGCGGATGCCGAGGCGGCCGATCAGCGACTGGTAGCGGGCCTCGTCGTGGGCCTTGACGTAGTCGAGCAGCTTGCGGCGCTGCGAGACCATCTTCAGCAGACCGCGCCGTGAATGGTTATCCTTCACGTGGGTCTTGAAATGCTCGGTAAGCGTGGTGATGCGGCTGGTAAGGATGGCGACCTGAACCTCGGGCGAACCGGTGTCGCCCTCCTTGGTCGCATACTCCTTTATCAGCGCTTCCTTAACGTCCGGCGTGATCGACATCGGCATGATCCTTCGTGACAATGGGTTCCGAAATACCGCTCCCGTCACCGGCCGCAGCCGGGATGTCGTCCAGCAGGGTCGTGATAGGGATCGGCCGACAGGACAACTCCGGTCGGCGCCGTGCCTATAGCCGCATCGGGCAGGAATGAAAAGCCCAAGTTCGGGATGCTGGCGGAGCGCGGGGGTTTGGGCTTAGGTGGCGTCGTCTGCGCGCGGAGGGATGTATGAGCAAGACCGTCTATGTGCTGAACGGGCCGAACCTGAACCTGCTCGGCCAGCGCCAGCCCGAGATCTACGGGGCCGAGACCCTGGCTGACGTGGAAGCCGACTGCCGGGCCGCGGCCGAGGCGGCGGGACTGGGGCTCGACTTCCGGCAGAGCAACCACGAGGGCGTGCTGGTCGACTGGATCCGACGAGGCGCGGGCTGGCGCGGCGGGGATCGTCATCAATCCCGGCGCGTACAGCCACACTTCGATTGCCATTCTGGATGCGCTTAACGCCTACGCCGGGCCGGTGATCGAGGTGCATGTCTCGAACATCCACCGCCGCGAGGCGTTCCGCCAGCACTCCTATGTCTCGTTGCGCGCCGACGGGGTGATCGCGGGATGCGGGACCGAGGGATACGTGCTGGCGCTGCGGCGGCTGGCCACGCTGCTGGGGGCGTGAGGGGGGGCCAGCCGAAAGGCGCTTCAGAACATCGGCGGATAGGGGCGCCCGCCGCGGTCGAGCGTGATCCAGCGTGTCTCGGTGAAGGTCTCGAGCGACCAGCGCCCGCCGTGCCGGCCCACGCCCGAGGCCTTGAAGCCGCCGAAGGGCACGTGCGGCTCGTCGTTCACCGACGAGCAGTTGATGTGGCACATGCCGGTGTCGAGCCGGCGGCGATGCGCCAGGCCGCGGCGTCTCGTCGCCGGTCATCACGCCCGGCCGACAGGCCGTATTCGGTGTCGTTGGCGATCGCCACCGCCTCGTCGTCGGTGCGGAACGGGATCACCGGCACCACGGGCCGAAGGTCTCGTCCTGGTAGACCTTCATCTCGGGCGTCACGCCGGTCAGGATCGTGGGCTCGACGAATCGCCCGTCGCATCTTGCCGCCGAGCACGACCTTGGCGCCCTTGGCCAGGGCGTCGTCGATCTGCTCCTTGACCTTGGCCGCCTGCTTGTCGTTGATCAGCGGGCCGATGACGTTGGCCTTGTCTTGCGTCGGGTCGCCGACCTTCAGCCGCGCCGCGCGCTCGACGAAGCGCTTGAGGAAGTGGTCGAAGATGCTGCTCGTGCACCAGCACCTTCTCGACCGACATGCAGATCTGCCCCTGGTGCATGAAGCAGCCGAAGTTGGCGGCCTGCGTGGCGCGCTCCATGTCGGCGTCGTCGCAGCACGATCAGGCTGTCCTTGCCGCCGAGTTCGACGCAGCACTTCTTCAGGTGCGCGCCCGCGCTGGCCGCGATCTGGCGGCCGACGGCGGTGGAGCCGGTGAAGGAGATGCCCTTGACGCGCGGGTTGCTCGATCAGCTCGTCGCCGACCTCGCGCCGACGTTCTCGCGCGAGCAGGTCACGACGTTGAGCACGCCCGGCGGCACGCCCGCCTCCTCGAAGATCTCGGCGAAGAGCAGGCCACCGGTGTAGGGCGTTTCCTCCGAGGGCTTGAGCACGAGCGTGTTGCCGGCGGCGATGGCGAAGGCGAGGCCGCGCGACGGTCAGGATGCACGGGGAAATTCCACGGGCTGATGCACGGTGACCACGCCCATCGGCCGGCGCACCGCCATCGACAGCTTGCCGTGCTCCGACGGCAGCACCTCGCCGATGGCGGCGTAGTCGAGGCCGCGGCGGCGTGGAAGACCTCGGCCACGTAGCCGGCTCTCGAACATGCCCTTGCCGAACCAGCCGCCGCCCTCGGCCTGCAGCGCCTCGACGATCGTCCATGCGCCGCTTCTCCAGACTTCGGCGACCTTGATCATGAGGTGCGCGCGCCTGGTGAAGGGCAGGGCGGCCCATGCCGGGAAGGCGGCCTGTGCCGCGTCGATCGCCGCGCGCGTCTCGGCGCGGCCGCCGTCGGGCACTCGCGCCCAGACCGAGCCGTCGGACGGGTTCAGGTCCTCGAACGTGCGGCGCGGCGCGGACCCAGCGGCCGCCGATGTACATGCCTTCGAAGATCGCGGGCCATGTCATGCCTCCTTCAGTCGAGCTTCGGATCGGGTCGGCCTTGCCCGTCGGCCGTGCCGGGATCAGGAAGGCGGTCAGGGTCCTGCGCGGCTCCGTCGACATGGGCGGCATGGATCGTGGCGGCGCGGCTGGCGAGCGCCGTCCGGCGCGAGCTGGCGCGGGCGCGGCGGCGCTGTCGTGGCCGATGCCCGGGGCGTCCGGCAGCGGCGGCGGCGCCACCTGCGGCGGCTCGGGGGCGCCCGCGCGCGGCCGGAACCCGCTCGGGCGCGAGGCGGCAAGCCGGCTGAGGTCACATGCGCGCAAGGCGCCGCGGCGCGCGCCGCCAGCGGTAGCCGCGTCCGCCGCGATCCGTCGCGCCGGCTCGGCAGCCTTGGGCGGCCGTGGCGCGATGGGAATGGCAGCGCCGGCCCAGGGATCGCCGGCGGCCCTGGGTCGTAGCGCCCGGCGAAGGCGCTCGGCAGGGCACCTGCCTGCACGCGTCGGTCGGCGTGTAGGCCGCGCGGATGCGCCCGGCCCGCTCGGCGAGGTCGCGGCGGTGCGCCCGGCCAGCGCATCCGCCGCGGCGGGCGCGGCGGGCCGGCGGCAGGGGCATGGGCGGCGCAGGCGCCGCGCGCCACCGCCGAGATAGGCCGGCTGCACCGCCGGGTCGCGCAGCAACGCCTCGGCCGTGTCCTCTCGGCGACGATGCGCCGTTCTCGAGCAGGTAGCCGCGGTCGGCGATCGCCAGGCTCTGCCCGCGCGTTCTGCTCGACCAGCAGGATGCCGACGCCGGTGTCGCGCGACGTCGGTCAGCGAGCGGAACAGCTCCTTGCACAGCAGCGGCGAGAGGCCGAGCGAGGGCTCGTCGAGCATCAGGATCTCGGGCCGCGACATCAGCGCGCGGCCGATGGCGACCATCTGCTGTTCGCCGCCCGACATGGTGCGCACGAGCTGGCGGCGCCGTTCGGCCGAGCCGCGGGAAGAGCTCGAAGACCCGTCGCAGGGTCGCCGGCTCGCGTCGGCGCGCGCGCGGCGGGCATAGGCGCCGAGCGTCAGGTTCTCGTGCCACCGTGAGGTCGCCGAAGATGCCGCGCCCCTCGGGCACCAGCGCGATGCCCGGCCTCGACGATCCGGTGCGGCGGCAGGCCCGCGACGGCGTGGCCGTCGATCGCGACTGGCGCCGCCGGGCTCGGCGACGGACCATGCCGGCGATCGCCTTCAGCAGCGTCGACTTGCCGGCGCCGTTGGCGCCGAGGATGACGACGATCTCGCCCCTGGCCGACCTGCGACGCTGACGCCCTCCAGCGCGCGGTGCTGGCCGTAGGCGACGGCGAGATCGCTGCACCTCAAGCATCGTCGTCCCCGAGATAGGCGCGGATCACCTCCGGGTCGGACAGCACGTCGTGCGGGCGTGCCCTCGGCGATCTTCGCGCCCGCCGATCATGACCACGCAGCGGTCGCAGAGCGAGCGGATCGCGTCCATCACGTGCTCGACCAGGATGATGGTGCGGCCCTCGTCGCGCAAGCTCGTCGGATCAGCCGATGCCGGTCTTCAGCTCGGTCGGGTTGAGCCCGGCGAGCCATTCGTCGAGCAGCAGCACGCTGCGGGTCGGCGGCCAGCGCGCGGGCCAGTTCGACCCGCTTCTGGTCGATGTAGGTCAGGGCGGCGACGGGGGCGCGCGGCGCGGTGCGCCAGCCCGACCCGCTCGAGCAGCGCATCGCGCGATGCGTCGCGGGCCTCGCGCGCCCCAGCAGCCGCCTGTGGCCGAAGACGGCGCCGGCCATGACGTTCTCGAGCACGGCATCGAGGCCGGGCAGCACGCGCACCAGCTGGAAGGTGCGCGCGACGCCGCGCGCGCGCGATCTCGGTGCGCGCGGCAGGCCGGAGATCGCGCGGCCGTCGAGCAGGATCGTCGCCCGCGCTGGGCGCCAGCGCGCCGGAGATCGAGGTTGAGCATGGTGGTCTTGCCCGAGCCGTTCGGCCCGATCAGGCCCAGACACCTCGTGCTCGGCTGCACGTCGAAAGCTGAGGTCGTTGACCGCGACGCAGGCCGCCGAAACGCCTTGCGCGCGCCGCGCACGCTGACGGGCGAGCCGCCGTCATGCGGGTCCTCACGGCCGCGGGCTCGCGTGGCTCCGGCTTGCGCGCGTGCCGCACGATTGCTCGAGCCGCCCGACGACGCCGTCGCGGCAGGAAGTAGACGATGACCAGGAAGGCGACGCCGAGCAGCAGCGTCGGTCTGGTTCGGGAAGCGGGCCGAGATCGAACTCCCATCAGCAGCGTGAACGGGATCACGCCGACCAGCGGCCCCCAGAGCCGGCGCGTGCCGCCGAGCAGCGCCATGATCACGACCTGGAAGGAGATCATCGGCGTGAAGGCCGAGCGACGGCTCGATATAGGCGTAGCGCGGCGCCAGGATCGCGCCGGCCATCGCCGATGAAGGCGCCCGGAGATCATGAACAGCACGATCTTGGCGCGTCGCGGTGTTGATGCCGACATGCCGGGCCACGGTCTCGTCGTTGCCGATGATGCGCAGCGCGAAGCCCAGGCGCGAGCGGTTCGATCAGCCAGCCGGCGAGGAACACCAGCGACGGCGAGCGCCAGCAGCATGCCAGTAGATGTGCGTCTCGGTCAGGTCGGTGAGGACGTAGAGGCCCATGCGGCCGGTCAAGTTGGTCTGGACCCAGGTGACGATCTGGCGGACGAGTTCGGCCAGGCCGAGGGTGAAGATCACGAAGTAGACGCCGGAGAGGCGCAGGGTGGCAGCACCGACCAGCCCCGCCAGCATCGCGGCCGGCGAGGCCGGCGATCGGCACCAGGGCCGGGTAGGGCAGCATCGTCGATGACCGAGGCCGACGGTGTAGGTGCCGAGCCCGAAGAAGGCGGCGGTGGCGAGCGAGATGTAGTGGGTCGGGCCGGAGAACAGCGTCCAGGCCGTGCAGAGCACGGCGTACATGCGATGGTGACGCCGAGCGAGAGGTAGTAGCCCTGGTCGAGGAGCGGCAGGCAGGCGGCCAGCGGCCGCCATGGCGAGGCCGAGCGAGGCCCGCACCGACTTCGCTGCGGGTCGACGCCGCTCATGCCGGGCGGCTTCCGAAGAGGCCCTGCGGGCGGAACAGCAGCACCAGCGACGAACAGCGCGTAGGTCGCGGCCAGCGTGAGGCCGGGGTCGATCAGGCTCGCCACCGCGGTCTCGGTGAGGCCGAGGATCAGCGCCGCGAGGACCGCGCCGCGCACGTCGCCGACGCCGCCCATGATGACGATGATCAGCGCCTTCATGGTGAAGATCACCCCGATCGAGGCGTTGAAGGTGAAGAAGGTCGAGATCAGCGCGCCGCCGCAGGCCGTGAGCGCGCCGCCGAGCGCGAAGGCGAAGGCGGCGGCTGCGGGCGACGTCGATGCCGACGAGGCCGCGCGGCGGTCGGGTCGACCGCGACGGCGCGGACCGCGGTGCCCTGCGCGGGTGCGGTAGAGCAAGAGGTAGAGCGCCACGGCGATCACGGCGGCGGCGGCGAAGGCCGACCACGCGGTTCAGGCCGTAGGCGCTGCCGAGGATGGTGAAGCGCTCGGCGAGGAAGGAGTAGGAGGTGTAGTCGCCGCCGAAGCCGAGCAGCATCAGGCCCTGAAGCAGGAAAAGGCAGGCCGAAGGTGGCGAGGATCGAGTCGACCTCGAGCATGCCGCGGGTCTTCGCGCGCCGGACCAGCGGGCGCAGCAGGACCATGTAGATCGGCCAGTTGAGCGCGAAGGCGGCCGGGGCGATGATCAGGAGGCCGGTCGAGCGGGTCGATGGCGAAGCGGTGAAGAGCCAGAAGGCGACGAAGCAGGCGGCCACCAGCGTCTCGCCGTTGGCGAGGTTCATGATCCGCGCGACGCCGTACTGCAGGGTCAGGCCAATCGCGATCAGCGCGTAGGTACCGCCGAGAAGGATGCCGGTGACGATGATCTCCATCGGGTCAGCCGGGAATGGCCGGCTGGCCGGAAGGCGCGCACCGCGGCCTTTGCACGCGTGCAAATACGCTCATCTCTTTGATTTTGCTTGCGTTCATCTTCATTAATTTTGCCAGGCCTCTCTCAACCCGTCCGCATCCGCCCGGTCCCGGGCGGGTGCGGACGGCGGGATCACTCCCAGCCGGCCTTGGCGACCGGCGGCCTGGCGCCTTCGAGGCCGTTGGCGGCGACGCCGTGGAAGACGCCGTCCTCCCACTGGCCCACGGTCCAGATCGAGCGGTTGACGTTGTCGGTGAAGCTGATGGTGCCCATCACCGTGTCGAAGGTGCCGGTGCGGATCGCCTCGATGACCGCGGCGCGGTCCTTGGTGCCGGCGGCCTCGATCGCCTGTTCCAGCACCTGGAGGCCGGAATAGGTGACGGCGCTCGCCCAGTAGTCGGCCTCGGCCCCGGTCACTTCGAGGTGCTTGGCGCGGTACTCGGCGATTTTCGGGTCGTCGGGGTTGGTGCCGCCGGCGCCGAGCACGCCATCGGCCACCGCGCCGAAGCGGGCGGCATATCCGGGGAAGGAGGTGCCGACGCCGACGTAGAACGCGCCCACGTCGAGGCCCTGGATCTGCGCCTGCTCGGTCAGCGCGAAGGTGTCGGGCGGATAGGAGAAGCCGACGAAGGCGTCGGGCGTCGCCGCCTTGGCCTGGCTGATGATCGGCGCGACGTCCTGGGTGCCGAGCGGGTAGGACGCCTCGTAGACGATCTCGAAGCCGGCCGCCTCGAGCGCCGGCTTGCCGGCCCCGGCAAGTTCCAGCCCGAAGGCGTCGGCGACGTGGACGAGGGCTACGCGGTTGCCGATCGAGCCCGCATCGCGGAGGAGGACGAGCGCATCGGCCACGCCTTCGGCAAGCTCGGATGAGGTGCCGAGCATCCAGAACGAGTTCGGCCAGCGCGCGGCGAACTCCGTCACGCCGTCGGTGATGGCGGAGGTGGTGATATGGGGGTAGCCGTACTGGGCGATCATAGGTGCTGTGGCGACGTTGAGGCCGGTGGAATAGGGGGTGACGATGAAGTCGACCTCGTCCACGGTGGCCAGCCGCTGTATGTTGCGGATCGCGTCCTCGCCGCTGGTCTTGTCGTCGTACTCGACGAGTTCCAGCATCATCTTCTGGTCGCCCACCTGCAGGCCGCCGCGGGCATTCACCTCGTGGATCCAGAGCTGGATGTTCGGCCAGTGGGTGACGGCAGCGCCGCCGGCGAGCGGGCCGGTCTTGGGCGCGCTGGCGCCGATCTTGAGCACGTCCTGCGCCATGGCAACGCCCGGCAGCAGCGCGGCGGTCGCCGCCAGCGCCAGAATCGTTCTTCTCTTCATGTCAGTCCTCCCTAGGCCATTTGCTTCTGACCGTCGTTCTCTTGGTCCGCGGGATGGCAAGCCATCACGGATTGGTTAACCCGCCGAGATCGCACCGCCCATGGGTGCGGACGATATCGAGGCAGTGCGCCCGGCGGCTGTACGATATGCGCCGAACCGGGGTGTCTTTGCAATTGCCGGCTCCCGGTCGTGTGGAGCCGCAGTTGGCGCGCCGGCGACGGGACAGCGGCCGGTAACCATCTGCGCCCCGGGGCGTTTCTGCGGCCGTCTGCGTGGATCGAGCCGTGGCTCGGCGGGTCGGAAGCGGGATCTGCTTGCGAATTCTCGTTTAACGCGTTGATGTGAATTAAAAATGATGCGGCGTTGCGTGGTCGGGGCGCTAAATGTAGTCGTTATGCGAGTATCAATCTCGCCGGACTGATCAAGAGACTCCCTGCGGAAAAGTGCTCAGGGTAAACAAAAGGGCTTTGCAGAAAACGATTAATCGACAAGTCTGTGTCTCGGTTCGAATCGATTGCCGTATGGCCGGTCCGGTGGGGCGGCGGAGTTTCGATGGGGGGGTGACGTGCGGATGTTGAGTGAGGCCGATCTGGCCTTTGGGTGTGCTGGCGTTAACCACGTATCTGAAACCGCCGATAGCCGTCCCGCAGGCGGACGCATTTTCTGGGCAACGAAGCGCGGCTTCGATATTGTCGTGTCGCTGCTCGGGCTACCGTTCATAGCCTGCATCGGGCTCGTATTGATGGTTCTCAATCCCATCTGGAATCCGGGGCAACTCTTCTTCCGGCAGCAGCGCATGGGGCGTGACGGGGACGTAATATCCGTCTGGAAGTTCCGCACGATGGTGGATCCGACGGGTGACAATGCACGCGGTCCGGACGATCCGCTCGAGGTCGATCGCATCACGCCGCTGGGCCACTGGCTGCGCCAGGCGCGCGTTGATGAGTTGCCGCAGTTCCTTAACGTGCTCGTCGGGGACATGAGCCTGATCGGCCCGCGCCCGGATTGTCTCGACCATGCGACGTTCTACGCCAAGGCCGTACCCGGCTACTGCAGCCGCCACGTGGTGCGTCCGGGCATCTCCGGCTTCGCGCAGGTGCGGCTCGGCTATGCCGAGGGGTTCGCCCTGACCGCGCGCAAGACCCGTCTCGACCTGCTCTATATCCGGAAGGCCGGCTGGTGGCTCGAGATGCGCATCCTGTGGCGGACCCTGGTGGTCATGGCCACCGGCTTCGGGGCGCGATAGGGCGCGAGATGGTCTGCGATGTTCGGGTGGCCGACTTCGGCGGTGCCGCGTCGGGCCACTGAGCATGGATAATCCGCAATCCGCATGACCCGCCCGGAGCGGAGTGCCGAGTGGTCCGCACATGCGCGCTGGTTCGCGGGTCATGTGCAGCCGGCGACAGAGATGCTCGAGGGGATCAATCTGCAACGCCTGCGGCTCCGGACGTATCTGCCGCGCAGGTGGCCCGGATCGTTCGGCCCGCCCGCCAGGCACGAGAGGTTCGGCCCGGCACGCGAGGTTCTGCGGCTGCGTTTGCCACGTCCTCCGTTCGTGTCGCAGAATATCTGAATGGACCTGTGAACGGCAGTGCGGAGCACCTTTGGCGTGAGCGGGCTGGTGATGGTGGGCGAGGGGCCTCGAGCCGAGCCCGATGCGCTGGCGGCGCGCCTGCTGGCCGAATCGCAAGGCGCGGTCGGGTTCGCTCGCTGGCGGGACCCTTGGCCGACCGGCTCGGACGCATCGCTCAGGTGACTGACGCCGGGCGACTTCGCGTGCTTCCGGAGATCCCGGGGAGCGAGCGGAAGGTCGATGCCGATGCCGGGAACCCGGTTCCGGCCGCCGGCTGAGGGGAACTCGGGGGTGTCGATTTCCCCGAGCCTGCCTGTCAGGCTCTCCCGGAAAAAGCTAGGGTAGTATGAAAATCATCGTGGTAAAATGACCTGTTGCCACCCATCTCACGTCTTGAACATGAATCTGGATATTGATTTGATCCGTAGCCATGGCGCGAAAGTTGCAGCCGTTTCCCAGCCGGGGGAGTCCGGCTTTTCGAGCCGGCGGTGGTGCCACGGCGCGTGCCGGGTCCGGGTGCCGTGCAGTCGCTGGTTCCCGTGTCGGTCAGCGGGCCTCGCCGATGTCTTGCTTCCGATCCGTTACGGGATGTCTCCAGCGCGGACGCAAGCCCCAAGTGACCGTGGTGCCCGGCCGATCCGTTCCACGGGCGCACTCGCGTTCGGAGTGGGCTTTGGCGTATGCTCGGGTACGGCGGCCGAAGCCACCGCGCGCCACGGGGTATCAGGTCACATGCGCCGTCTGACATGACGATGGAAAGCCGCCACGAGACGCTCGGCGCTCCGCAGACCGGGCCGAACCTGGCCGGACTGGCCTGGGTGGTTCTGGCAGTGTGCGCATCCTTGCCGGTCTTCTGGTTCGGGTTCGAAGGGCAGGTCAACTACTGGACGCCGTCGGCGCGGCGGCTCCAGATGATCTTGCCGTTCATCTCGCTGCTGCTGATGTTGCAGGTGATGCGGTCGGTGCCGGCGACGGCAGGGCCTGCGGCAGGGCGCTGGGTCGGGGTCGTCGGTGTCGTTGCGGCGCTGCTGCTCGCGCTGCTTGCCAACCTGCTCCGGATCGACAGTTTCGTGATCATCGCAGTGATCGCCTGGATCGCCGGGATGATCGTGGCCTGCGTCGGCCTCAGGCACGGGTTGGCCTTCTGGGCGCCGGTGGCGAGCCTGCTTCTGATCGTGCCTTATCCACAGTTTGTGGTTATGCCCGTCGGCCGGCTGCTGGAGGGGCTCGTCGCCGGGCTCGGCGTCGCGGTGCTTCGCGTCATGGGCGTGCCGGTTCGGGTCGATGGCCAGGTCATCGACTTCGGGGTCCAGCAGCTGCGGATCGCGGATGTGCTGCCCGGACCGCTGGTCTTCCCGCTGGTCCTGATGGCGGGCTTCGCCTTTGTCACACTCTATCGCAGGCCGTTCTGGATCCGGGTGTTGCCGCTGGTCCTGGCCGTGCCGGTCATGCTTGGCTTCGCGGTGGTCCGCGTCGTGGCCGTGGGCCTCGCGGTGGACCGCGCCGGCGGCGCGGCTGCGGACCGGGCGCTGCAGATCAGCGATAGCTGGATGTATTTCGGGGTCTCCATTCTCGCCTTGCTGGTGTTCGTTGCAGTTGCGCGCCGGCTTGCGGGGGATCGCGGGTCGATCTTCGGCCGGCTCGACGTCGATCTTGCCGATCTCGGCGCCCAAGCGCGGCGCTTTCTGGCGATCCCGGCCACGCCCGCGCTGATTTCGGCAGCGCTGGCGACGGCCGTGCTCTCGGCGGTCTTCGCGATCGGGCCGTCCCGACCGACGGTTCCGATCGAGCGCGAGGCATTCGCCCTGTTCCCGGCGGACATCGGGGGGATGGCAGGGCTCGCGCAACGTGATCAGCTCGGAGACGGCTGGCATCCTGAACGCGGATGACTACGTGCTGATCGACTTCGTCCGCGATGACGAGCGGGCACAGGTCAACTTCTGGAGCGCCTTCTACTATACGCAGGACAGGGACAAGGGCGGCATCCATGCGCCGGAAGTCTGCTTGCCGCTCGACGGATGGAACATCGTGTCGGTCCGGCCGGTCGAGGTTGCGCTCGACGGAACGCGCGCGGGGGCAGTTACGCTGAACCGGGCGGTCATACAGAAGGGCGAAACCACGGCGCTCGTGTACTACTGGTTTGACGGACGGGGCCGTCGCCTTGCCAGCCGGTGGGAGGCGAAGATTCTCCTCAAGGCCGACGCGCTTATCAAGGGCCGGACCGACGGCGCCTTAGTGCGCTACGTTACGCCAATCGTGCACGGTGAACCGGAGGCCGAGGCCGACGCCCGCATCCAGCGGCTACTGATCGCAACGATCGATCAGCTGCCGCGGTTCGTACCGGAGTGAGGGTGGCGGGATGCCTGCGCAGGGAACCAGGACCTCAGCCCGAACCGCGTTGCCGCGTGATCTCGTGACCGAGACGTTCGCGCCGCAGCGGGAGGTTTCACGGCCGATCCCGGCGGACGGAATGCCCGGCGTGGTGCCGATGCACATTCTCGTCACGGTGAACGCATCATGGAATCTGCTGAACTTTCGCAAGTCCCTGCTGAAGGCGCTGCTGGCAGACGGTCACCGGATCACTGCATTGGCGCCGCGGGACGACAGTTCCGAGGCGCTGGAGGCAATGGGATGCCGGTTCATCCCGCTCGACATAGACAGCAAGGGCCTTTCGCCCGTGCGTGACCTTGTACTGCTCACGCGGTTCTGGCGGGTGTTCCGTCAGGAGCGGCCGGATGCAATCCTGGGATACACGGTCAAGAACAATGTCTACGGCGCGCTGGCGGCGCGCGCGGTGGGCATCCCGTTCCTGCCCAATGTCTCGGGCCTCGGGACCGCGTTTCTGGGGCAGTCCTGGCTGCAGACGCTGGTGAAGGGCCTGTACCGCGCCGCCTTCGCGAAGGTTCCCGTGGCGTTCTTCCAGAATCAGGATGACCGCGCACTTTTCGTCGGCGAGAACCTCGTGGAGCGGGTGCGCACACAGGTGCTTCCGGGTTCGGGGATCGACCTGGATCACTTCCGCCCTGCGCCGATGCCGCAGGGTACAGGGGTTCGGTTCCTGCTGATCGCGCGGATGTTGAAGGACAAGGGAGTGGGCGAATTCGTCGATGCCGCCCGGATCGTGAAATGCACCTTCCCTGCGGCAGAGTTCCATCTGCTCGGCGCCGCTGGTGCCGAGAACCGCACGGCGATCGACCGGGAGGTCATCGATGGCTGGGTTCGCGAAGGCGTGGTGGAGTATCTCGGCACCGTCGAGGATGTGCGCCCATCCATCGCCGCGTCGGATTGCGTCGTGCTGCCGTCCTATCGCGAGGGCGCCCCGCGGACCCTGATCGAGGCGGCGGCAATGGCACGCCCTGTCATCGCAACACGCGTTCCGGGATGCACGGCGGTGGTGGATGACGGCGTCACCGGGCTTTTGTGCAACGTGCGCGACGCGGATGATCTGGCGCGCAAGATGCGCCTCTTCATTGATGCCGGACCGGTGGAGCGTGCGCGGATGGGTGTCGCGGGACGCGGGAAGATGGAGCGAGAATATGATCAGGAACTGGTCATTTCCGCCTACAAGGGACGGCTCGCAGCCCATGCGGCGGCGGGCGATCCCGGGTGCTGACGTTCAATTCTGGCTGGTATGCAAGGTAGTTAAGTTCCGGAACATGCTTGATTTCTCCAAGGATACGGTTGCGGTCATCGGGCTAGGCTATGTCGGCCTGCCGCTGGCGGTGGCATTCGCCAAGGTGCGGCCGGTCGTGGGGTTCGACGTGCGCACGAAGCGCGCATCGCGGATCTTGCGCGGGGCAGCGATACGACGCGGGAGGTCGAGGCCGCGGAGCTTGCGGCAGGCCACGCATCTCGCCGTCACGTCCGATCCCGCGCGAGCTCGAAGGCGTGCGGCGTGTTCATCGTCGCGGTGCCGACGCCGATCGACCGCGCCAAGCGACCGGATCTGACGCTGTTGACAGCGTGCCTCGCGAGACGGCGGGGAGGGCCCTGACAGGCGGGCGCGGTCGTCATCTTCGAGTCGACCGTCTATCCCGGCTGTACGGTCGACGTCTGCGTGCCGATCCTGGAGCGCGTGTCGGGCCTCGACGTTCAATCGGGATTTCTTCGTCGGCTACAGCCCGGAGCGGATCAATCCCGGCGACAAGCGAGCACCGGCTTGACGACGATCACCAAGGTGACCAGCGGCTCGACGCCGGAAGCTGCCGACGGCGATTGACGCGCTCTACGCGGGATATCGTGACGGCGGGCACCCACATGGCGCCGTCGATCGAGGTCGCCGAGGCGGCCAAGGTCATCGAGAACACGCAGCGTGATCTCAACATCGCGCTGATGAACGAGCTTGGCGATCATCTTCCACAAGCTCGGCATCGACACGCAACGAGGTGCTGGCGGCGGCGGCGAACGAAGTGGAACTTCCTGCCCGTTCCGGCCTGGACTGGTCGGCGGCCACTGCATCGGGGTCGATCCCTATTACCTGACCCACCGGGCGCAGGAGATCGGCTATCATCCGCGAGGTGATCCTCGCCGGGCCGGCGGATCAACGACGGGATGGGGCAGAGTACGTGGCGAACCGCGTCGCGCGGCTGATGATGCAGCGCGGCTCACCGGTGGTCGGTAGCCGCATTCTGGTGATGGGGCTGACCTTCAAGGAAAACTGCCCGGACCTGCGCAACTCCAAGGTGGTCGACGTCATCCAGGACGCTGGCCGGGTTACAACGCGACGAGTCGACGTCTGGGATCCGTGGGTGGACGCTCGCGAGGCGCGAGCATGAGTTCGGGATCGACGTTCTGGGCGGGATGCCGGAGCCAGGAGGCTACGACGCGATCGTCCTGGCCGTCGGGCACAGGAGTTCGCGCGAGCATGGGCCGCACGGCGATCCGAGCGCTCGGCAAGCCGGAGGCGGTGTTCTTCGACGTCAAGGGCATGTTCGACAAGTACGAGAGCGACGGGCGGCTATGATGATGAAGATTCTGGTCACCGGAACGGCCGGCTTCATCGGTTTTCACACCGCCAGGCGCCTGATCGAGCGCGGCGACGAGGTCGTCGGATTCGACGTGGTCAACGACTACTACGACCCGGCACTCAAGGAGGCGCGGCTCGGGGTGCTCGAGGAGATCAGCGCGCGGGTCGAACGGAACGCTTGACGCTTCGTGCGCGCCGATCTCGCGGACCAGGCGGCTGGTCGGGCCGGCGTTCGCCGAGCACGCTTCGACCGGGTCATCCATCTGGCCGCCCAGGCCGGCGTGCGCCACAGCCTCGCCACATCCGCATGACTATGTGCGATCGCAATATCGTCGCCTTCACCAACATCCTCGAAGCCTGCCGCTACGCAGGCGATGCCGCATCTGACCTATGCCTCGACGTCGAGCGTCTACGGCGCCAACACGACCATGCCGTTCTCCGAGCACGAGGGCGTCGATCATCCGCTGCAGTTCTATGCCGCGACCAAGCGGGCCAACGAACTGATGGCCCATGCCTACAGCCACCTATTCCGGCTGCCGACGACCGGATTGCGGTTCTTTACGGTCTACGGTCCGTGGGGGCGGCCGGACATGGCGCTGTTCCTGTTCACGAGGAACGATCCTGGCGGGCGAGCCGATCCAGGTGTTCAACCACGGCAATCACACGCGGGACTTCACCTATGTGGACGGACATCGCCGAAGGCGTGATCCGGGCCAGCGACCAGATCGCGGAGCCGAATCCCGGACTGGTCCAGCGACGAGCCCGATCCGGCGACGTCGAATGCGCCGTTCCGGATCTTCAACATCGGCAACAACGCGCCGGTGAAGCTGACGGAATACATCGAGGCGATCGAGGATGCCTCGGGAAGAAGGCGATCCGAGGAGTTGCTGCCGCTGCAGCCCGGCGACGTGCCGGACACCTATGCCGATGTCTCGGAACTGGAGCGCGCCGTCGGCTATCAGCCGGCCACGCCTGTGCGAGGAGGGCGTTGGCCGGTTCGTCGAGTGGTATCGGGAATACTATGGTGTCTGAGGCGCGGAACGGCAGCGCTGGCGGTTCGCGCTACCAGAAGCGCGAGGCGGATCGTGGTTCGGGGACGGGCGGTATCACGGCGCCTGAACCTGCAAGTCAGGACCCAACACTGCTGGAGAGTCTGAGGCGGCTGTACGGCCATCTTTCGAGACGGCGGCGATGGCAGCTACTGCTGGTGCTGGCGCTGATGCTGGTGGGCGCACTGGCCGAAGTGGCTACATTGGGCGCCGTGCTGCCGTTTTTGGCGCTGATTGCTGATCCCGGGCGCGCGGCGTCCTTTCCGGCGCTGCAGTGGTTGTTCGGGGTATTGGGATGGGACAGGCCGGGTGAGATCCTGGTCCCTGCCACCATACTCTTCGCGGCGATCGCGCTTGGTGCCGCGGTTGTGCGGCTGGTGCTGGCTTGGGTCAGCCAGAAGGTCGTATACAGGATCGGAAACGATCTGAGTTCGGAGATATACAGGCGAACGCTATACCAGTCGTACAGTTACCACATATCCAAGAACACTAGCGAAATGATTGCTGCCATAAGTAAGGTCCAGACGGTGTCCTGGGGTGTCCTTATGCAGATGATGCAGACTGTATCCAGTATTTTTATTGCAGCGTGTATTCTCTTTGCCCTCATGTTCATTGATGCCAGGACGGCGCTGATCGCCGGCGTCGGGTTCGCGGCGCTCTACCTGGGCGTGACTTATGCAACGAGAGGACGACTGCGCTTCAACGGGCGTACGATTGCGCAGGCACAGTCGCAGCGCGTCAAGACCGCGCAGGAGGGTCTGGGCGGAATTCGCGATGTCCTGATCGATCGGGCGCAGCCGATCTACGCGGAGAAATTCCGGCGCGTCAATCTGGCGCTCCACGACGCGCAGACGGTCAATGCCTTCATCGGCGTAGCTCCGCGCTTCGTGGTGGAGGCCTGCGGGATGGTGCTGATCGCCGGGCTCGCCTTGATGCTGAGCCGCGGGCCGGGTGGGCTGGTCGCGGCGCTGCCGGTGCTGGGCGCGCTGGCGCTCGGCGCGCAGCGATTGTTGCCGCTGATGCAGTCCATCTATCAGGGATGGGCGCAAATCGCTGGCGGCAAGCAGCTTCTGGTTGATGTTCTCGGCTTTCTCGACCTGCCAGTCCATGATCGCGACCTGCCCAAGGCACCGGTGACGCCCCTGCCTTTCCGGCGTGACCTCGTGCTCCGCGATGTCGACTTCCGCTACGGCCCAGACCTTTCGAAGGTTCTGGACGGAGTGAACCTTCGTATCGCCAAGGGTGAGCGGATAGCGCTAATCGGCAAGACCGGCAGCGGCAAGAGCACGCTGATGGACATAATCATGGGTCTGCTCGAGCCTACGACAGGTGAGCTCCGTGTCGATGGCCAACTGCTGCAGGAAAGCAGTATCCGTGCCTGGCAGGCGCAGATCGCCCACGTGCCGCAGGCGATCTACCTGGCGGATGGGACCATCGCCGCGAACATCGCCTTTGGACTGGAGCCGGAGCGCATCGACATGGACCGCGTCCGCGAAGCATCGCGGCAGGCGGAGGTGGCGAGCTTCGTGGAAGGGCTGGCCGAGAAATACGACACACTCGTGGGCGAGCGCGGCGTTCGCCTATCGGGAGGACAGAGGCAGCGCATTGGCCTCGCCCGTGCCCTCTACCGCAGGGCGTCGGTGCTGGTCCTGGACGAGGCAACCAGCGCGCTTGACACCGAAACCGAGGCGGCCGTGATGGAATCGATCCGGGGTCTGGGGCGCGAGATGACAATCCTGATCGTGGCGCATCGGCTTTCGACCGTGGCGATGTGCGACCGTGTGTTCCGGATCGAAGGACACAAGGCCATAGAGGAAAATGCTCCACTGGCCGGCGTCGGCTGAGCCGGGACGCGACGTGCGGTGGGCCTGGTGTCTGTCGCTAGTTCCTGCCGTTGATAATTGGACCTTGATAATGCATTGGAGTAGTGCCCTTTGGCCGTTGCGCAGAGCATATGTTCGTACCGTCCGTAGTGTCGTCAGCTAACATATCGTGATTTATGTCAGAAGTTTGTAGCAACAAGTGTCGCCGGGTTTCCATCGCCCTTCCAAATCTCCGGGGTGGGGGCGCCGAGCGGGTCAACATGGAGCTTGCGGTCGAATTCTGCTCGCGGGGATATCCCGTCGATCTTGTGCTGATGCGGGCCGAAGGTGAATTTCTGGAACTGGTTCCTGATAGTGCACGCGTCGTGGACCTGAATTCGCGCCGGGTGCGCGATGTGGTCGGGCCGCTGACATCCTATTTCCGCAGGGAAAAGCCCGTGGTGCTCCTGGCCGCGATGTGGCCGCTCACCTCCTGCACGGTGGTGGCCCGGCGACTCGCGCGGGCCCGGACGCGGGTGGTTGTGAGCGACCACGAGCCGCTGTCGCATGGCTATGCGGATCGGGGCGCGGGGCATCGAGCGGCGCTGCGGGCCAGCCTCGCGATCACTTATCGCCTTGCAGGGGCACGGGTGGCCGTGTCCGGGGGGGTTGCGGACGACCTGGCTGCGCTTTCGGGCATCCCGCGCGCGCGGTTTGACGTCATTTACAACCCCATCCCAGCACCGTCCACGGCGCGGCTGGACGATGCCGATGCCGTCTGGGGAGTGTCGCGCGGGCGGCGCATCCTGACAGTCGGGTCGATGAAGGCGCCGAAGAACCAGGCGCTGCTGATCCGGGCGTTTGCGCAACTCCGGGACGAGGCGGATGCGCGGCTGATGCTTCTCGGGGATGGAGCGCTGCGCGGCGATCTCATGGCGCTGGCCGAGGCGGAGGGCGTCGGCGGGCGCGTGTTGACGCCTGGGTTTGTGACCGATCCGGGGCCATACTATCGTTCGGCCGATCTTTTCGTGCTGTCGTCAGACTACGAGGGCTTTGGAAACGTGATCGTCGAGGCGCTTGCCTGCGGGCTTCCGGTGGTATCGACGGATTGCCCGTCGGGGCCGGCCGAGATACTCGAGGGTGGCCGGTTCGGGCGGCTCGTTAAGGTCAGGGATATCGCGGCACTTGCAGCGGCGATACGGGAATCGCTGGGAGCGGAGCATGACCGCGCTGCCCTGCGCCGCCGTGCGGCCACGTTTTCCGTGGCCCGGGCCGCGGATCGTTATCTGGAGTTGATGTTCCCCGGGGAGAGCCCTGGCGACCAGCTGCAGCGCAATTGCGTGAAGGGGAACGGCTAGATGTGCGGCCTTGCGGGCTTCTGGGCCTTGTCGCCACGCGGCGATGCCGAGGTGGTCATCGAGAGAATGACCAAATCATTGCGCCATCGCGGGCCGGATGCTGGTGGCGTGTGGATTGCCCCTGAGGGCGAGCTGGCGCTAGGGCACCGCCGGCTTTCTATCATTGATCTGTCAGCAGCCGGGGCGCAGCCCATGCACTCTGCCTGCGGACGGCATGTGCTGGTCTTCAATGGCGAGATATACAACCACCGCGCCCTGCGGCACGAGCTTGAGGCTGCCGGCCATGCGCGGGTATGGCGAGGCGGATCCGACACCGAGACACTTCTGGCGGCAATCGTTGCATGGGGTGTCGAGGCAGCTTTGACACGCTCGGTTGGAATGTTCGCGCTGGCGATCTGGGATCGGGAGCTCCGGCACCTGACCTTGGCGCGGGACAGGTTCGGCGAGAAGCCGCTCTACTACGGCTGGATCGGGGCAGGCGCTCAGAGGCGTCTCGTTTTTGGGTCGGAACTCAAGGCGTTGCGCGCAATTCCCGGATTTGCGGGAGAGGTGGACCGCGGGAGTCTGGCGCTCTATCTGCAATTCTCGGCAGTGCCGGCGCCCTACTCTATCCTTCGGGGAATATTCAAGCTTGAGCCTGGCTCGACGTTGACCATTGACGCGGCCGCACTCAAGCGAGGCGAAGCCAGTCCCGTTCGCTACTGGAAGGTCGAAGAGGTCGCAAAGCGTGGTATAGCCCGACCATTCGACGATCCGTCAGAGGCGATCAATGCGCTCGAGGAGGCGCTCGGAGAGGCGGTCGCGCTTCAGATGGTCGCCGATGTGCCCGTGGGCGCGTTCCTGTCGGGCGGCATCAGATTCGTCAACCATCGCCGCAATGATGCAGGCTCATTCGACGCGGCCGATAAACACATTCACCGTCGGTTTCGAGGATCCGGCATTCGACGAGGCACCGCACGCCGCGGCAGTGGCCCGGCACCTCGGCACGGAGCATCACGAGTTTCGAATGACCGCCGAGGATGCGCTGGCAGTCATTCCGCGTCTGCCGACGATCTACGACGAGCCTTTCGCCGACAGCTCGCAGATCCCGACCTTTCTCGTCAGCGGGGCCGCGCGGACCCGCGCCACGGTTGCTCTTACCGGTGATGGGGGAGACGAACTCTTCGGTGGCTATCTTCGCTACTTCTGGCCGGAGCAGCACTGGCGCAGGTTCGAGCGGCTGCCCTCCCTGGCGCGTCGTGCGCTCGGCCGGACGATCGAGACGGTTCCCGGCGCGCTCGTTGACCGGCTCCTGCGCCGTCCAGACGGCGGCGACAAGGCTATGCGGCTTGCCCGGCGCTTGCGTGCGGTCAACTCGAGGGACGACCTTTATCGCAGCCTGGTCTGCGAGTGGTATGGCGAGGATCCTCCAGTACTGTCACTTCATGCGATGCCGCACTCGAAGATCGACGACATCGACCTCATGCAAGGGATAAATCCGATCGAGCAGCGGATGATGGTCTGGGATGCGCTGAGCTATCTTCCGGACGACATCCTCACCAAGGTGGACCGTGCGGCCATGGCCGTGGGCCTCGAGACGCGCGTTCCGATGCTCGATCACCGGGTGGCGGAAGTCGCCTGGCGGATCCCGTTCCAGATGGATTTCGGATACCCTGGAAGCAAGCCGGCCCTGCGCGCTATCCTCGACCGATATGTGCGCCGGGAACTCATCGACCGGCCCAAGTCCGGTTTCGGCATCCCGCTGGCAAGCTGGCTGCGCGGCCCGCTTCGCGACTGGGCCGAAAGTCTGCTTAACGAGAGCGACGTGGCATCTGCGGGATACCTCGACGTGCGGGAGGTGCGGCGCATGTGGACGGAGCACGTGCTGGGAAGTCGCGACTGGACCGTGCGGTTGTGGAACATTCTGATGTTTCAGGCATGGCTTCGCGAGGCCGCCGACTGCGATGTCCGCCTGCAGCGGGCGGTGTGATGCGGGATTGCGCAGGACTATCCACTAAGCGCTGCCATGCCGGCATGATGCGGGGCCTGATGCCAAAGTCGGCGGTGAATCGTGCGGTTCTGTACCCGTGCCATGCGAGTGCGTGAGCAAATGGAAACTAACGAACTCGTGGCGGTCCCGACGAGCGCGCGCGCTCTGTACATTACCTATGACGGCCTGACCAGCCAGATCGGCCAGAGTCAGGTGCTGCCCTATGTCACGGGCCTGGCATCGAGGGGGCACCACATGTCCGTGCTGAGCTTCGAGGCTCCGGAGGAGTACGAGAGGCTCGGCGCGCGGGTGTCGGCTGACCTGGAGGCGCTCGGGATCACATGGCATCCGCGGCGCTTCCGCTCGCGGCCGCCGATTGTCGCCAAGATCGTCGATCAGCTCGATCTCCTCTGGACTGCCTGGCAGCTTGTGCGCAGGGAGCGCTTCGATATCATTCATTGTCGCAGCTATGTTGCGGCCGATGTCGGGCTCAGACTTAAACGCTATTTCGGGACCGGGTTCCTTTTTGACATGCGCGGGTTCTGGGTCGACCAACGACTGGACGGGGGTCGCTGGCCGCTGGACCATCCGTTCTATGGTCGCCTCTACAGGCGCTGGAAGCGAAAGGAAGCCGCCTTCATCTCGGGCGCGGACGAAATCGTGGTTCTGGCCGAGGTGGCGCGCACCGAGGTGGAATCCTGGCCGGCGTGGCGCGGCGCTCCGGTCACGGTCGTTCCCTGCGCGCTGGATTTCGAGCGTTTTGATATCGCGAGCAGCGCCGAGCGCGAGGAGGCGCGCCGGACGCTCGGCATAGGCAACGATGCGTCTGTCCTGGTCTATCTGGGCTCGCTCGGCACGGTCTATCTTCTGGATGAGATGCTGGGCTTCTTTCAGGCGTGGAAGAGGCACAACCCATCGGCGATCTTCCTGTTCGTGGGGAAGCATGACCCGGAGGATCTGCTGGCGGCGGCACGCCGGGCGGGGGTCGAGTTGCGTCCCGGGGACCTGCGCGTCGTCCGGGCGCAGCACGACGAGGTCCCGTTCTGGCTGGGGGCAGCCGACCTGGCGATATGCTTTGTCACGCCCACGTTCTCCAGCCGTGGCGTTTCGGCAACCAAATTCGGCGAGTATCTTGCGGTCGGGTTGCCGGTGGTCTGCAACGATGGGGTCGGTGACATGAGGGCGATCGTCGAGCGGTTCGATGCGGGCTGCGTGCTGGCCGACTTCTCGCCATCCGCGCTCGAACTGGCCGCCGTCGGGATCGAGCCCTATCTTGGCAGGCCGCCGGAGGCACTGCGCGAACGGTCTCGTGCACTTCATGACTTGAAGCATGCCAATGAGGTCTATGACGGAATTTACAGGCGCATGTTTGGCGCCAGGGTGGAGGCCTGAACCTTGCCAAGCCCGCCAAAGCTCGTCGTGTTCGACGTCTGTAATACGCTCTACGATGCCAACACGACTTTCGAGTTCGCGCGCCGGGTATTGGCGGACAAGCCGTGGCTGCGGGCGATTGACCTGGCGCTGTCGCATCGCGCCTCTCCGCTGTTCTGGGCGCAGGCGGTGCTCTACCGGCTTGGCGGCATCGATGTTCCGCGTCGCATGGTGATCGCCAGCCTTCGTGGAATCGAGCAGGGCGATCTTCGCCGGGCCGCACGTGCCTACGTTGCCGAAGATCTGCCGGCAAGGGCGATCGCCGAGACGCAGGGGCGGCTGCGCCAGCACCAGCGGGCGGGGGACCGGGTGGTTCTGGTGTCGAACAGTCTTGATGTCGTCATCGAGGCGATCGCGGAGGCACTTGGCGTAGAGTGGCGGGCCACCCGACTGGCATACCGCGATGGGCGTTGCGCTGGCCGCCTGGCAGATGATCTGACCGGGCGAAAGCTTGACGTTGTTCAAATGATACGCGGAAAACACGAGCCGGTTCCGGAACTCGTCGTATATACGGACAATCTTTCGGACAAGGCGCTGGTTGAGGCTGCAAATTCGGCGATGGTGATCATCCCTCCCCGCGGGAATCGCGCCTCGTGGCGTGGTGTCGAGGCGGAATACATGGTTCTTGAAAGATGAAATACTTCGCACTCATTCCAATTGTTTACACCTTTGTAACGCGTCTCAACACCGCCCGCGAGTTCCTGTATGTTGTCGCAACGCGGTGGATTCCGGGTGTTTGGCTGGTTTCCCGCTTGGGCCACTTCGATTTGCCGACCGCGGCCGGACTCTACGCGATCGGGTATCTGGCATTCATGTGTGTCTACGAGATCGGCTATCTTGCGAACGATACCTGGGATGCAAGCCGCCGCCTGGCGGTCGTCAGAGGTTTCCTTTTGCCGCCAGCCCCGGGTTTGTGGCGGTATTTGTCAGCTTGCGCGTTGCACTCTGGGTCGGCATCTCGCTGGCGTTCGGGCGCCTTAACGATCAGAGTTATCTGTTGCTCTACGCCGTTCTCGTGGTGGTCTTTGCACTACACAACATTCTGATTCAACATTATCTCCGTACTGCCACCTTTATGCAGCTTGCATTTATTCGTTACTCGGCACCAATAATGTTTAGCGTGGATTGGAATTATTTTGTTTTTATTCTATTTGTATGCACAATATTTTATTTGAATTTCCGCATGTTGGCGTATCTGGATGCAAAGAACCTTCTGTCAATGCCCGAAAGGAAGAGCGCCAGCTTCGGGATCTTCCAGACGATTCTTCATTGCGCCGCTGGTATTGCTGGTCGCCGTGGTAACGGGAGAGACTGTGATTGTGGAAGTGTTCGGCTATTTCGTGGTGGTCTACGGCGCCTACGCCCTGCGATCACGACGGGCGCCGGAGTAGCTGACGTGTGTGGTATTGCTGGCCTCTGGTGTCCGAGCCCCTGGCCTGGGGGAGCGGCGGTAGCCGTGGTATCCGCAATGGCCGACGCCATTCGTCATCGCGGGCCGGATTCTGGTGCAGTCTGGGAGGATGCCGACGCGGGGATCACCTTGGGGCACCGGCGGTTGTCGATCCTCGACCTTTCGCCGGCCGGCGCGCAGCCCATGGCTTCTGCCTCGGGGCGGTATGTCATTACCTTGAACGGCGAGATTTACAATCACCCCACGCTGCGCCGAGAGATGGAGTCCGACGCTTTGACCGAGTGGCGCGGGCACTCCGACACCGAGACGCTGCTCGCGCTAGTTGAGCGGTGGGGGGTCAATCGAGCGCTGTCGGCCGCGGTCGGCATGTTTGCTTTTGCGCTCTGGGATCGCCAGGAGCGGCAGTTGGTGCTGGCCCGCGACCGGCTGGGTGAAAAGCCGCTGTACTACGGCTGGGCGGGGAACGCGCTCGTTTTCGCTTCAGAGCTGAAAGCACTGCGGGCTGTTCCGGGATTCGATGAAACGCTCGATAACGGGGCGGTGGCGAACTACATGCGCTATGGCTATGTGCCGGGCGCGGCGTCGATATATGCATCCGTCCGGAAGTTGCCACCAGGTTGAGCCTTACGCTCGCCCGGCCGGACCGGGATCCGAACCGGAGCCGACGCCCTACTGGCAAATCGAGGACGTGGTGCTGAACGGAGCGCGGACGCCACTCGACGGCAGCTATTCCGAGCTCTGCGATCAGGTCGAGCATTGCCTTGGCAATGCCGTGAGGTCCCAGATGCTGAGCGATGTGCCGCTTGGCTGCTTCCTTTCGGGGGGCGTCAATTCGTCGCTTGTCACTGCTCTGATGCGTCAAAACAGCAATTATGTGCGCAGCTTCTCAATCGGCTTTGAGGCCAAACAATTCAACGAGGCGAGCCATGCCCGCGAGGTTGCGACCCATCTCGGCACGCGCCATACCGAGTTTGTAGTGACCGAGGCGGATGCTCTGGCGGTCGTGCCGGAGCTGCCGCGAATTTACGACGAGCCCTTTGCCAATTCTTCGCAGGTTCCGGTAACTCTGCTTGCACGGCTGGCCCGGCGGGGTGTGACGGTGGCTCTGACAGGAAACGGCGCGGATGAAATCTTCGGCGGGTACAACCGCCATGTGCTGATGCCAAAGGTCTGGCGAGCACTTTGGCCGCTGCCGTCGTCAGGGCGCCGAGGGCTCGGCCATGTGTTCGAGCTCCTGCAACGGGCCGTTGCCGGAGAGCGGAACGCGCTGCATCGGGTGACGCGGAGGCTCGGCTTGCCGTTGACCACACTTGACAAACTCGGACAGGTCGGCGGCGCGATTGCCGGCGCAAGGACCAGTTCCGACTTCTATCGCGCCATGGTCAGCACGGTGCCAGAGTCCGCAAGGCTTGTTCTGCGGCCGGGCGGCGCGGCGGCACTGCCAGCAATGGAGGGCGTCGAGCTGGCGGAATGGACCATGGCAATGGACACGCTCGACTATTTACCCTGGCGACGTCCTTGTTAAGGTCGATCGCGCTTCGATGAGCGCCTCTCTTGAGACAAGGGCGCCATTCCTTGACCGGAGAGTTGTCGAGCTCGCCTGGCGATTGCCGCTCGGGACGAAGATTAAGGGGCGCACCGGCAAGCGTATCCTGCGTGACATACTCGCGAGGCACGTGCCTCGCGCGTTGACCGACCGACCGAAGCAGGGTTTCGCGGTACCGATCGACCAATGGCTGCGTGGCGCGTTGCGTGATTGGGCGGAGCACCAGCTCGCACCCGCGCGGCTCGTGGAGGCGGGTATCGTCGACGTCGGGAAGGTGCGGCTGCTCTGGGAGTATCACCTAGCCAACCGCGCGAATGCCGGACCGCAGCTCTGGAATGTCCTGATGTTTCAGTCCTGGCTTGAGCATCACGCGGCCCAGAGGGAACCATTGGTTCAGGCGGCTCGGCGCGCGTGACTTATGCCGCCGTCTACCTCTTACTGCTCCTCGCGGCAGGGATATCGGGCAGGAATCCGGCGCTTCGGCGCAGGTTCTATTTTTTGGCCATCATCGTCCTCGGTGTCTTTGTCGGATTCCGCTACGAAGTCGGGTGCGACTGGTACGGTTATCTCAACATCTATGAGGTACAGAGGACGCGGGCGATCGAGACTGTGTTCCAGCAACGCGAGCCTCTATTTGGGCTGGCAAACCAACTCCTGCACGCGTTCGAAATAGATTATCCCTATATAAATTTAATTGCCAGCTTGGTTTTTTTTGTCGGCTTCAATCAGCTTGCGCGACGTCAACCGGATCCGCTTGGAACGCTGATCCTTTCATTTCCGCTCCTCATCATGCATATTGTCATGTCTGGGATCAGGCAGGCGATGGCGATCGGCATACTCTGTGTTGCTTTCAATGCTTTCAACGATCGCAGGCCTCTGCTCTATGCCGGGCTCGTAGTGCTGGCAGGGGGGTTCCACACGAGCGCGCTGATCTTTCTTTCGCTTGCGCCGTTCGTAATAGGCAAGCTCACGCGCCGGAACATTGCATTGGGAGCTGCTGTCGGGCTGCCCGGCCTCTACTTTCTTGCGTCCGGTGAGCAGTTCACAATCTACTATGATCGGTATGTCGATACGGGGCTCGAGGCCGGCGGCGCGCCGATCCGCACCGGTTTCCTGACGATGACCGGAGTACTGTTCCATCTGGTAATGAAGCATCGTTGGCGGCATCTCTATCCGACAGACTTCAAGCTCATCTGGGTTTCGGCGACTTTAATGTTGGCGTTGTTTCCGCTGGTGTTCCTGTCGTCCGTGATCGCCGACCGGGTCGCTTACTATCTTATGCCAGCACAGATAGTGATTCTGGCGCGGTTTCCGTATGTCAATCGTGGGGTATTTTCCCCGCTTATTCTCTCGTTGCCGTTCGTTGCCGGTGGGATTGTCCTGTTTGGTTGGATGGCGCTTTCTGCGCATTTTGCCAATTGTTATGTACCGTATACGTCGTGGCTTCTGACCTGACGAGGCCTGCCAGGTGGTCGGCGCGCGCATGAGTTGCGTAGCTCAGCTTGCGATCGAGCCGAATGCCTTCCACGTACCGGGCGTGCCAGCAGTGACGCAGATCCAGCCCACGTTCCCGCCTGCCGAGGGGTTGAGGCAGTAGACCACATCCCCTCGCGCCCATGTGCCTGTGGTCGGGGCAGCAGCCATGGTATCGTGCCTGCGCCCGTTGTTGCTCGCCCCGATGATGACACCCCGCTGCGCGTGAAACACATAGGGGACGGGTGCCCCCGTGCCAAATTCAATCGGGGTGTCTGTATCGGTGATACGGAAGGGCATGGCGTTTGTCGTATCGCCAGCAAAGGAGAACTTAAGGTCACCGTTGTGGAATTTCAGTGTCCAAGTAGCTGCAGAGCTTTCAGCTACATTGTTGAAGGCCAGAATATTGCCTTCCTCCGACGACTTGCACAACCACACATGCGAAGGGTGCGATGCCGCGTAGACGGATGTCATCTTGAGCGCCCCGCCGTCCTCAGCAAGCAACTGGCCGCCAATGTTGAACAAGGGCTGATAGCCCCCGATGTTCAGAATGTAGCTCCCCTGAAACACGTTACCACCTTCGTCCTCGCCGGAACTGCACCCGACCCATGTCGAGCGGGCGTTGGTGTTGGTCGATTTCAGCCCACAGCCATGAAAGTAGAACCCGGACGACTGCCCGGCCTGCCACGCCGGAAACTCGTCCGTAGGATCTCCCACGCCGATCAGTTCCCAGACAGCTACATTGTCGCCAGGCTCAGTCGAGACGTAGAGATCGAGTTGTTCCTGCGGGACGCCCTCAATAGCGTAATCATACTTCGCCTGGTATAGATTGCCCTCGTGCGAGACGACCGACGACATCCCGCCGATGTTGCCAGTCGCCACCCCATTTCCGTTTCCGTAGGTGCGGCAACCCACAAAGGTGTTGCCGAGGAACGAGTTGTCATAGATGCCGACGCGGCCGTTGCCGTAGCTCTCGTGCCCCGTTACCAGACCGGCGTTGCCGTCATTCCCGCGCGATAGCCAGCCGCAGTCGCCATTGTAGCGAGTGATGCAATCTGAGGCGTAGAACCTGTTGACGTTGCCCCAATTACCGGGGCTGGTCGTGATCGCCTGCGGCACCGCCGCCTGCGCATTGATGCCGTGCCGCGAGAAGTTCTCGACCGTAATGTTCCGAAGTACAGCCGGTGCCCTCATTCGGAAGCCATCGGCGAGATCGCCGGATGCCTCGGTCCCATCCAGTGTGAAGTCCTCGAACACGGCCAGATTCGCGGCGTCCCAGACAGGGTAGTAATCCGTCGCCGGGTCGAGCGTGTAGAGCTTGACCCCGAACATCGTCTCTTCGTCGTGGTCTACGGCGTCCAATTCTGCGACGAGGTAAGCCACATCATCATCCCGGCAAATGACGTAGGTTCCAGCCAAGAAGGCATGGTGCGTCGCGTGGGCCGGATCATAGGACATGGTGGCGTAGCCGCCCGCGCCGGTCCATGTCGGCACCGTGTCGTCCCTCGGCGTCTCCACCGCACGCACGAGAACCCAGCGGCTGCCTGTGCCCGGCTCTTCTGCGGCGAGTTGGGCCGAAGTGATGGTACCGCCTGACGTGCTCGGGCGATAGACATTTCCGGCATATTTCACGAGGCCGGACTGGTACGTCAGAAGCTCCGCCCCCGTCATGTTCCGCCCATGAAGGCCCGTCGTCCCTGCGGAGTACGTTGACTTGTTAATGATGCCCGTGGTGCCGGCCGGAAAGCGCAGCTTCGCGCCGTGGCCGATCACATGGATGTAGTGCGCGGCCTCGAGGAACTCAGAGAGGTAGTAATTGCGCTGCGGGAAGTGCAGAACGTTGTCCTGCGCCACCTCGAATGCCAGCTTGAAGACGGCGTGATCGTCCGTGGCGTCATCGCCGGCAGGGTTGAAGGCCCCCAGATTGTACGAGCCATCGTCGGATGGGAGCACGTAGAGCTTCAGGTCAGCTGCCGTAATCAGGTGATGATCCGTCGCGCCCGATGCGGCCACCTCGTAGCGGTATCCCTCGGCGATCGTGAAGACCGTCGCCCCTTCGGCGTAGAAGGTGTAATCCCGGTCGTCGTCGGCCAGCATTTCGGCGAGCGTCGGGAAGCCATACAGCCGCAGCATGTTTTCGTCGTGATCCGCTGCGGTGAGCGGGCCAGCAGCACCGACGCGAAGTTTCAAAGCGGTCATGATGTGCTCCTCAAAACTCTATCGGAAGACAAGCCTTCCAGGTGCCCGGCGTGCCCGCCGCTGTGCATATCCACGCAGCGTCGCCCCCTGCCACCGGATCTCGGTTCCAGACGATATCGCCCTGTGCCCATTTCCCGTTCGTCGGTGCGGCGGCCAACCGGGTCTGCCTGCGGGGGTCTTCGCCGAGACCGATGGTCGGAATCTGGACGCGGTATCTCATCGTCACCGGGTCCGAGTTGCCGTAGTCGTTGGCAGGGGTTTTCCCCGTCACGATCATCGAGGGTGTCTCGCCTTCCTTGCCGAATATCGTGTCCCCGGCGTCGTCCATGTTGAAGAGGTTCCAAAACTCTCCGTCCTTTGTCACCGTTATGCCCCTACGATTGGTGTTGTTTTCGGCCACAGTCACCAGCAATTCGGGGCCTTCAACCTTGACGCCGCTGCGTATGGAGGGCCGTCCGTCTTTCCCATTCAGTAACGCGCCCTGGTGGCGATAGGTCTGAATGCCTCCTGCCACAAAAACATTTTCGCCGTTGTAGTATGACCCGGCTTCGTCGTCCTCGCAGTAGCCTCCGAGATTGACATGACCGGAAGCAGCGTTGGAGAACTTGAACCCTCCGCTCGGGAAATACTGACCGGCAGACTGACCCGGAACCCAAAGCGGCGAGTGCGTCGATGCGCCACCGACTTCGCGGAACTGCCAGACATCCTCATCCGTCCCGGGCACGGTATCGACCAGCGCCTGCAAATGGTCGGGGTCCGGATCGCCGTCCGCACCGAATATGGCCTTTGCCCGGTAGCGCGACCCGCCATAGCTCACCATGCCACTCTTTCGGATCGAGCCCGTGTTGGCTGCGGATGCGCCGACGCCATTGGTCGCGGTGTGGTTGCTGACATAGATGTTCGTGCCGGTGGCGTGGTCGTCGAAACCCCACCAACCATTCGAGTTGAAATTACAGATAGAGCAAGTTCCGCCCCCGGCTCGCGTTCCACGCACGCGAAGCGGGCTCTTGCCGCACGAAGCCCCGGCTACGTGCTCCACATACCAGCCATTAGCATCTCCCCAAAGTTCCGGGTTCGAGGGCTTGTCAGCTGGCGCCCATGCTTCGATGCGGATGCCAGCCCCCGGCCAGCCACCGAAGCTGCAATTTATGATCGTCGCCGGGGCCCGCATCCAGAGGCCATCGACATCAGCGCGGGCCGCCGGCTTAGCGCCTATGGAACCTGACGCGAAGTGCAGATCTTTGAAGATGGACCCCCCGGCACCTGACAGCCCTGCGATCGTTGCATCTTCTTCGGAAATCGCCGTGCCGTCGCCCGTGTTGAAGGCATTGACCACGAACCCTGAGACACCGGAGGAAAAGACAAGCGCGGTGGCCGAACTCACTCCTCCAGCCCCGAGTAGCGTCACCTTGTTGTGCAACTCGACCGTCGTGTTGATCTTGTAGGCACCCTTCGGAAAGAAGATGATCGGACCGACCTTGTTCGGGGCAAGGCCAGTCTCGACCGCGCCGAGAGCGGTCATCAGTTTGGCGTAGTCATCGGTGACGCCATTCGCGGCCGGAGCGAACGCGCCGAAATTGTAGACGCCTTCATCGCTCGGCACGACATAGAGCTTGAGACCTGCCGCCGTGGTCAGATGCTGATCTGATGTGTTCGACGCCGCTACGATGTAACGGTAGCCCTCGGCAAGAACGAAAAGGCCCTGCCCGGCCTCATAGAAATCGTAGCCGCGCGCCGTGTCGGCAAGCATCGCCGCGAGGGACGGGAAGCCGCTCAGGAACAGCATGTTCCGGTCGTGGTCTTCGGCCTCCAGCGCAGGGCCGCTGCCTTTGATCCGGGGAAGCGTCATCGGCTGATCCTCCTCACGTCTAGGCCTGCGCGTAGGACACGAACCCGGACGGCACCGCCTGGGTGAACTCGCTCGCGAGGCTCCGCAGACGAACCCCCGGCACGGCCGGCTCGCCAGTGTTGCGGCGCGGGGCGATCATGGGAGCAACGGAAGCAGCTCCTATGTCATAGCCGCCCGTTCCGGCCACCGGGTCTCCGGTCCAGCTTCCGCCGTCGAGCCGGAAGAACACCTTGCCAACCGACATCTTCACGGCCACGCAGAGGACTTCGCCCACGACGTTCCAGGTGCCGATGCCGCTGCTCCCCACGTCTACTGTATCCACGTATACGGATGACCCGGCTGGTGTGGTAAGCACCCCATCCTCGGAGCCGGTGGATAGCGAGAGCGCTGACGACAAGCTGATGGAACTGGTGATCAAACCAACACGACCGCCCGAGCCGTGCAGCACCGCGCCCTCGATCAGCAACTCAAAATACGCATCGTCGTTAGCAGCCGAAAGATACTTGGTTGCGCGAACCCCGTAGGCATTCGCAGAACCCACCATTGCCAGACGATCCCCGTCGGACAGGGTGACGTTCGAGTTCTTGTCCGCTGGGTTCCAGGTGACCGCGGCTTCCGGCTGGCCGACCCGGAGCGTGATCGTCAGATCGTCATGGCCCGCGCCATTGCTGGCACGCACCGTGATCGCCAAATCGTCCAGCACGCCGCTCTCACCGGTATCGACGCTCACCATGCCCGTGGCCGGGTCGATCGACACATAGCCGTCCTCGAGCGCGACAAAGACGCCATCCTCAAGAACACCCGCCACGAACGGACCGCTGGCTCCGCCGCCGGCCATGAGACCATAGGTGACCGTCGCTTTGGTCGGGTCGCCGGGAACGTTGAAAAGGGCTGCCGCGTCGAAATTCCGAACGCCCGTGCCTTCGTCCTCTGTCCAATTGTGCGGGCCGGCCGCCGCGACGGGGGCCCCTATTGCCGGCAGGACCGAGAGGCTGGACACCACCGTTGCCGACCCTGCAGCATTCGTGGCGGTCACCCGCACGGAGAGCGGCCCCGCGGTGCTTGCGACGAAACTGGCTCCCGTGGCGCCCGCAATCGCATCGCCGTTCATGAGCCATTGGTAGCTCAGTTGCGGAGCAGGATTCCCGGAAGCCGAAACCGTCACCGCGAAAGTGGTGCCGACCGTTCCCGACTGCGGCGCGATGGCGGCGCCGGAAATGACAGGTGCGACGAGCGCCGGCTCGATCGGAACGGCACTGCTCTCCCCATAGGCCTCACCCACCCAATTCGCAGCGAAGATGCGAACCTGCAGCGCACCCGCGTTGGTGGGGGTGTAGGTTGCGCCGGTGGCGGCCGCGATCACCTGACCATCGAGAAGCCACTCGAACCTCAGTTCGGGCTCGGGATCCCCCGATACCGTGGCCGTCGCCGAGAACGCGTCGCCGACCCGGCCGGCACTGGGCTGGATCTGGCCGATTCCACGCTCGGCGCCACGGAAGCGAAGGTGATCGGGACACCCGTACCCACGCGAGTGTCAGAACCCGCAGCGTTCGTCGCGGTGACCCGGACCGTTAGAAGTCCTGCCGTCGCGGGCGTGTAGCTTCCGCCTGTGGCGCCGGCGACGATGTTGCCGTCGAGAAGCCACTGGTAGCTCAGTGCAGGCTCGGGCGAGCCAGCGACTTCAGCGACAGCCGTGTACGCATCGCCGATCAGGCCGCCACTCGGCAGGATGTCCACGGTAATCACGGTTGGCGCGACCTGGACGGATTCCAGCCGGACGACAGCGCTGTCGCGGTTGCCGGAGCCTTCGGTGTTTCTGCCAGAAACGCGGACGGTTAGGCCGCCAGGTTCGGTGGCAACATGAGTTGTTGCCGTGGCACCGCAAATTGCAACGCCGTCGCGCATCCACTGGTAGGAGAGGTCCGGTGCCGGTTCGCCGGTCGCCACCGCGATTACCGCGAAACGATCACCGACAACGCCTGCGTCCGGTACGATGCGGGCCTCCGTCACCACGGGCGCCGAGAGTGCAGCGCTGACAAGCACAGCGGCGCTTTCGCGGCTATCCGAGCCAAAAGCATTGGTTGCCGTAGCGAGGACCGTCAACTGACCTGCGGCGGACGCGATAAGGCCGGCCCCAGTCGCGCCGATGATATCTGCGCCGTCCAGTTTCCATTGATAGGAGATCTTCAGCGGAGGGAACTCACTCACCGCGACCAACGCCGAGAACACGGTGCCGCCCGGTCCGGAAGTCGGTGAGATCTGCACATTCGAAATTACCGGTGGAGAATTCTTCGGCATACCATCCTTCCAGGAGCATCGCCCCCGGAGCGACATTGCGGACCTTTGATGGAGTACCGGAGCGCGCCGACGCGGAGGAGAGCTGCTCACGATTGTGAAACGGTTGCATTCACATTATGTGCTGGTACGCAAAACTCTTGCGCGCCAGTTCCAAGCGGGGCTTCTACCACAGGTTGTGGAGAGGATAAACATCGGCCCGAGCACCGGCCTGTGCTCGGTAGCAGGGACGCAACGGCGGCCCCGCATGGCACCTCGGGTAGCATAATTTGCCCAATCGGAGTGCGATCAAGGATGCGCGACTTCTTCGATGTCCGGCTGCGTCATTCCACGACATGCAGCACGCAGATGAGGGAAAACAGCCTTCGGGCCGTGGGCATGTCAGTTTCGACCTTGCCCTCGAGCCGCTCGATCAGCAGCCGTGCGCCTTCGTCGTGGATACCGCGTCGGCCCATGTCGACAACCTCGATCCGGGCGGGCGGCAGGCGCCTGACCGCGTCGAGGTAGCTCTCGCAGATCTGGAAATAGTCCTTAACCACCTGGGCGAAGGGGGTGAGCGAAAGATGGAACTCGCCCGCCGGCTCGTCTGCATCGGTTGCAACCTCGAAGACCAGCTGCCGGTCGCGGATCGAGAGCGCCAGCTGGTACGGGCCGGCGGGGGGCGTCAGGTCGTGGGGGCGGTCTGACCGCGGCGCCAGAGCGAAGCGGTTGCACTCCAGGATGTCGAAGATCGCGACGCGGCGCTCCTGCTCCATCTCGGGCGTCGGCCGGGCCAGGCTGGCCTCGTCGAGCACCACGCCGATGAGCCGGTCTCCGTCAGGCATCGCGGCCGTCAGAGTTCAACCGATCGAGCCGGCGCTGTACCGATAGCCCGTGCGCCTCCAGTCCCTCGGATTGCGCCAGCCGAACCGCCGCCGGGCCGATGGCAGCCAGCGCTGCCGGGGTAATGCGCGCGACCGTGGTCCGCTTCATGAAGTCGAGCACCGACAGCCCTGAGGAGAACCGCGCCGAGCGCGCTGTCGGCAGCACATGGTTGGGCCCGCCCACGTAGTCGCCGATCGCCTCGGCGGTCAGCGCCCCGATAAAGATGGCTCCCGCGTGCCGCACCCGCGCCGCGAGCGTCTCGGCATCCGCGGTGCAGATCTCCATATGCTCCGGCGCGACGCGATCGGCGATCGCGAGCGCCTCGTCCCAGTCAGAGACCGAGATGATCGCCCCGAAGTCGCGCCAGCTCGCGCCTGCGATCTCGCCTCGCGCCAGCGTGGTGAGCAGCCGGGTGACCGCCTCGGCCACCGCCTCCCCGAAGCCCGCGTCGGTGGTGACGAGGATTGCCTGCGCCGCCGGGTCGTGCTCGGCCTGCGCCATCAGGTCGAGCGCGATCCAGTCGGGATCGTTGTCGGCGTCGGCGAGGATCAGCACCTCGGAAGGTCCGGCGATCATGTCGATGCCGACCCGCCCGAACACCCGCCGCTTGGCCGCCGCCACCCAGGCGTTGCCCGGCCCGGTGATCTTGTCGACCGGCGCAATGGTCTCGGTACCGTAGGCCATGGCGGCGATCGCCTGCGCGCCGCCGATCCGATAGACGGTCTCGACCCCCGCAATGCGCGCAGCCAGCAACACCAGCGGGTTTACCGCGCCGTCGGGGGTGGGCGCGCAGATCACCAGCCGCTCGACACCGGCAACCCTCGCGGGAATGGCGTTCATCAGGAGCGACGAGGGATACGAGGCGAGACCACCCGGCACGTAGAGCCCCGCCGATGTCACTGGCGTCCAGCGCCAACCGAGCTGTGCCCCGGTCTCATCCACCCATTGCGCATCGGCGGGAAGCTGGCGTTCGTGATAAGAGCGGATCCGGTCCGCGGCGAGCTCCAGCGCCGCGCGGTCACGCGGGTCCACGCGGGCGACGGCCGCGTCGATCTCGTCTGCGCTGAACGCGAGCGTCTCGGGGCGCAGCGCCAGCCGGTCCCAGCGCTCGGTCATCTCGATCACCGCCGCGTCGCCGCGCGCCGCGACATCCGCCAGGATCGCCGCCACCTCAGCGTCCAAGTCGGCATCCGCCTCGCGCTTGGTGCCGAGGAAGGCGCGGAAGCACGCCTCGAAGTCGGGATCACGCGTGGACAAGAACTGCGGCATGCGGCTCGGGCCTCCCTCGCCGCGAGCCTTAGCTGCTCGCTCGCGCGGCCTCAAGCGCCGGCGGCCAGGGCAGGAGGCAATTGCTTGAGGACTAGGGGGATTCCGGCACCCGATCGGCGGTGCGACCGGGAAGTCTCGCATCGCCCGACGGGATCGACCGCAGGACGCGGCGTCCGAATCCTTTCCCTGCATTTGGCCCCAGGGGAGGAACTCCTTCGGCCTGCCCACAAGATCTGGTGCCACCGCTCGGCAGAAAGGCGCCGATTCCTAACAGAGGTTTCCAGCCACTCATGCTACACGACTTTACGGCGCTTTTTGGTCCCGGGTAGGCATTCCTAGGAGTTTAGGGCTTCGAGTGCGACCTTGAGCTGTCGTCGAAGGTGGTCGAGGCCGATGCAGAAAAAGGACTTGGCGAGGTATCCATGCTTCTTTCGCGGCGGGGAGTTGCGCCCGAGGAGGCGGACGGCGGCGGCGTTGGCCCAGGCGATGGCGATGGCGAGAATGGCGGTGAGGAGCGCGAGCTTGGCGTCGGCGAAGAAGCTCTCGATGATGAGCCATTGTTGCGCCATTGGTCCGAGCGCACAATGGCGAATGCGCTTGCGGTAGGCTTCGAGCGCGCCGAGGCCCGGGCGGCTGGTGGCGACGATGACCGGCTCGCGGCCGTTGGGCCGGACGGCGCGGACGGCGATCGCGGGGCCGGGGAGGCTCTTCTCGGCCATGGCGTCGAGAGTGGCGGTTGCGCAGCGCGCGCCGCCCGGCCCGAGGAGCAGCCTGCCGAGGCTGCCGCTGCGGCCCTCGGCAGTGGTGGCGCGGCTCCCTGCGCGCATGCAGATGACGTAGGGAATGTCCTTCTTAATCAGATAGTTGAACCACTCCGTCCCGAAGAATTCGCGGTCGCCGAGCAGGAGCCCGATGCTCTCCTGGCCGAAGCACGCGATGTAGCGTTCGATGAGGTCGATCCGCTCTCTCGCGCCGCTGTTGCCGGCGCGGTCGAGCACCGTCCACATCAGCCCCAGCCGGTCTCGCCGGGTCTTTACCGACAACATCAGCAGGTTGATCTCCCGCCGTCCTAGCTTCCAGTTGGTCCGGTCGAGGATCAGAGTGCGCGGCCCCTCGAGCCCGGCCAGCGTCGTCACTACCGGCGCCGCCCAGTCCTCCCCGGGATCGGCGAACTGGAAGAACCGCCGATACCGCCGGTGTGTCGACGCCGTGGTCGCTGCGGCGACCCGCTCCCCTGCCAGCACACTCAGGTTCGTCGTCCGCGCGCTCAAGAGGCCCAGCGTCAGTTGGCTCAACGTCTCCCGACGATCGTTGCTCAGGCCCACATACGGAGCACTCCTCGACGAGTGGGCGGCGACGGTCTTCTGGTACATGAGGACGCTCCTTTGGCGAGGATTAGTCCTTCAGAAAACACTATTCCGCCGCTCCCGCCGCGACGGGTCACGTCCCATTGCGTGGTGCATCTGAACGGTAGCGCGTCCGCCTGCCACCTATCAAGAGCGCTGGCAGGCGGGCGGACGCGCGGGGCGGTCATCGGGTATTCCGGTAGGTTCGGGGTTGCGAAGCCAACACGAACCCGAGGAGTCCCCGATGACTGACTAGATGATGGACCTGCGGAGCCTGGTCGAGAAGGCCCCCGATGCCGATTTCCTCCGCGACATGATCGGCTTTGCCGCGCGGCGGCTGATGGAGCTGTAGGTGGGCGCCATCACCGGCGCTGCCTGGGGCGAGAAGAGCGGGATACGCTTCGTGCAGCGCAACGGCTATCGGGGCGCGACTGGGATTCGCGGGCCGGGACGGTGGCGCTGCGCATCCCGAGGCCCCGGAAGGGAAGCTACTTCCCGGGCTTCCTCGATCCACGGCGGGCGGCGGAGAAGGCGCTGACCGCGGTCATTCAGGAGGCCTACATCCAGGGCGTCTCGACCCGCTCGGTCGACAGCCTGGTGCGGGCGCTCGGTATGGGCGGCGTCTCGAAGAGCCAGGTCAGCCGCCTCTGCACCGAGACCGACGAACGCGTGCAGGCCTTCCTGAACTGGCCGCTCGAGGACCCCTACCCCTACGTCTGGATCGACGCCACCTACCTCAAGTTGCACCGCGACGGCCGGGTCGTCTCGGTCGCGGCGATCGTCGCCATCGGCGTCAACCGGGAGGGGCGGCGCGAGGTGCTCGGCCTCGACATCGGCCCGTCGGAGGCGGCCACGTTCTGGACCGAATTCCTGCGCAAGCTGGTCCGCCGCGGGTGGCTGTCGAAGCGGTCGATGTCGCCGATCGCCGCCATCGGCCCGGCCGCTACCGTCAGGTTGACGCCGGAGATGGTCAGCAGCCGGTTGATGGCTTCGTCTTCGACCGCGCTCTCGGCGATGTCGCGGTCGAGGGCGGCGAGACCCTCCCCGAGCCTGTCGAGCTCCCGGACATGGCGCGACCGCCATCCGCTCGTCGTCGGGCAGCGGCTGGCGTGCGAGCCATTCGCGCCCCGGCCGGTTGAAGAGATCGGCGTGCGGGCACTTCGGGATCAGGTGGGCGTGCAGGATCGAATGCACCTCGTTCTTGATCCGGGTCCGATGCCGCACGACCTGGTAGCGGCGCGCCACCAGCCGGCGCAGCAGTTCCGTCGCCGCGTCCGGCGTCCAGATCTCCCGCAGGTAGCCGGCGGCGTGCAGGCTCGCCGGGATGCCAGCGTCCACCTTGTCGGTCTTCACATGGGCATGGGCGATCGCCTTCACCTGCAGGGGATTGGCGATCACCACCCTTGCCACATAGGGCGACAGCACCCGAGATACCGCCATGCAGTTGCCGGTCGCCTCGATCACCACCTCGTCGGCCTTCCCGAGCCGCCGACCGAAGCCCTCGAGTGCTGTCCGGATCATCTCGACCCGGCCCTCGCGTCTCAGGATCCCATTCTCCCGGATCACCACCTCCCCGAAGGTCCGGTGGATGTCGATGCCGACTACCCGTCGCATGCGCGCCTCCCCTTCGTTCCAACCAATGGGAGCGGCGGGCGACACGACACCTACGGATCCGCGCTCTCGGCGCAACCGGGCGAGTCGCAGAGGCGGCCAGCTACTAACGCGAGCTCGCAGCTCATGGTACACACCGGCCTGCCCGCACCTTCGTGCTCCCAGTACCTCTGTCCCGGATGGTCGCACCATACACCATGGCCGAGCGGCCTTGGGCGGACATCGGCACTGACTCTTCATACCGGTTACCAACCCGATCGAGCGCCCGAATGCCGAGACCAAGCGCCGCACCGACGTCGTCGGCGTCTTCCCGAACGAGGCGGCGATCCTCCGCCTCGTCGGCGCCGTGCTCATGGAGAAGCACAACGACTGGGATTCCCAGAGCCGCCGCTACATGACGCTGGAAAACACCGCGACGATCCGCGATCCTTTCGGCGCCAGCTACGCAACAACCCGCGCGCTGGCCAGCTCCGGTAAAACCGGGAGTAATCGCTGACAAGCCGCCAGCTACACCACGTCACGGGACGTGATCCGCCTACCACTTTACTTTAAGTTACCAGCAAGTAAACGTCCGGCAGAACTCGAAGCAACATCAATGCTGTGCCCGGATTCCGGCATGCCGGAATCCCCTCACGCCGCCGGATCGCTCGCGGCGAGCCGGATTTCCCGCCGCCGCCCGGCCATGCGGGCGGTGCGCTCCTTCGTCGGTTCAGCGGGCGCGGTCAGCCGGGCCGCGGGATCGGGCGCGGGCGGCCGTCGCTGTCCAGCGCGACGAAGGTGAAGCTGGCGCAGGTCACCTTGTGCGCCGTGTCGCTGTCGCGCGATCGCCGCCAGGCCTGGACGTGGATCTCCATAGAGGTGCGGCCGAGCTTTGTGCAGGTGGCATAGAGAGAAACCTCGTCGCCGACCTTGACCGGTCGGTGGAACACCATCCGGTCCACCGAGACGGTGGCGCTGCGGCCCCGAGCGGTCAGTGCCGCGAGGTTGCCAGCGGCCAGGTCCATCTGGCTCATCAGCCAGCCGCCGAAGATGTCGCCCGCGGGGTTGGTGTCCGCGGGCATCGCGATGGTGCGGATCGCGGGCGCGCCCGTGGGAACGGCCTCCGGCTCAGACGACATGGAAGCACGCGGACGCAGGGGTGCGGGTGTCCATGTTGCGCCCCCGGTTGAGGTGATCGTCGATCTCCGCCGCCGCGCCGATCATGCGGCCATAGAGGAAGACGGTGAAGGCGGCGGTCTCCAAATCGCGCTCGGTTAGCTTGCCGGACTTGTAGTCCTTCCACAACAGCGCCAGCAGCAGGGCCGCGATCACCGCGTCGACGTTCACGCAGAAGACGTAAGGGCTGGCGCCGTTGTCGTAGAGCGCCTGGACGAGTTCGCGATAGAATGCGTGGAAAACATTGTAGTCGCCGCGCTTCTCCATGAATTCCGCGATGAAGCGCTCGCGGGGGTCGTGGTTGACCGGCTTGCCCTTGAAGATCGGGTGGTGGACGCCTGGCAGCGCGCGCACCTCGGTCCCCAGCTCCTTCGCCTCGGCCTTCTCGCGCCGGTACTGCTTCGCGAAGTCGGTCGCCATGGCCTTGAGGTCGAGGCCGTGCTTGGGGTCGGTCGGGTCCTGGAGGTCGGCCGCCTCGAACTGGTCGAGCAGGAAGGCCATTCCCTCGAAGCCATTACCGCCGTGGCTGTAGCCGGTGTGGGTGAGAAAACCGACCATGGCCTTGTTGATCTGAACGCGGCCCGGAGTCTGGGGGCCGTCGGCCGCGACCGCGCCCTTGGCCCCCTGCCCCGAGATCGAACCGGGTCCATTGGAGATCAACAGGCCGACCAACATCTGCAGCGGCAGCGCCTCGGCGGCGGTCGGCTTCTTCCCGGTCATGGCGAGAAAGCAGAGATCCGCCATGGTCCACTTGCCGAAGCGCTCGTCGCGGGGGATGCCGTAGAGCGAGCCGGATCGGTGGTGCTGGCCGGGGATCGTCGCGCCGACCAAGACACCGTACAGACGCAGATACCATGGCAGGGTCTCGGCGGTCAGGCGGCTGATGCGCTTGCGCATCAGCGGGCCCCAGGCGATCGTGAGGGAAATCGCGGCGAGGATGGCGTCGCGCGATGGTCGGCCCCCCAGCGTCGCGAGAAACTTCAGGAACGCCGACTTGCCGCCGCGGGCCTGCACCGCCGCCAGCATAGCTTCCGGGCGCGGGTCGTCGGCCTCGGCGTCGGTCGCCATGAACAGCGCGCGGGTTTCGTCGTCGACGATGATCGTCGAGGTGTCGAAGTTCTCGTCGTCGCCGTCCTTCAGCCCGGAATGGGCGAAGAGGTCGATCAGCTTGCGCGTGCAGGCCAGCGCGCGCTCGACACGCTTCGGGCCGACAATGGCGGCGGCGGCGGCCATCACCGAATTCGGCGAATTGCCGGCGTCGCGCGCCGCGTCGGCGGCCACGAGGATCGGGTCGCCCACGAGATTGACTTCGGCCGCCACGGCGACGTCGAGCATCGCGCGCTCGTTGGCGTCGGCGATCTCGTGCACCAGCGGCAGCGCGAAGTTCGCCTCCATCGGTTCGAGCGCGAGGTCGAGCACCGAATGGCCATGCACGGAGGTAACCTGGGTGGTCGGGTCCATCACCGAGGCTCCCGATTTGTCCTTCATGGTCTGGCGGGCGATGATCGCGCCGACCTGACGTTTCAGCGTTGCGATCTGGCCGGCATAGGGCTCTGAAGGGACGACGACCGGCATGGCGATCTCGGCGGGCAGGCGCAGGCCCTGATCGTTGGCGATCCATGGCTTGAGCGACAGGCTGCCGCGCGACGGGAAGTCGGGCACCGTGCCGTTCAGCCTCATCACCGCCGAGAGCGCGATGGGGATGTCGGCGATGTTGGTGACCACGGCGCCCCTGGCTGAGCACACCGGGTTCTCGGCGGTGAAGAGGCCCTGCACCCCGAAGGCCTCCATGAACCAGCCTTCCTTGTCCTCGGCGCGGTCGCCGGAGCCCGCCATCGCCCCGGCGTGGCCGACGGCGCGGGTGAGCTTGGACTTCCAGCGCCCGACGACGCAGGCGACGGTCGGTTTGCCGAAATCGACCCCATGCTCGTAGTAGCCGCCCGGCTCGACATAGAGCACGGCCGCCTTGGAGCGGTCGTCGTTCTTGAACGCATGGGCGAAGTCGCGGGCCGCGTAGTGGATGTAGACATCCTTGCCGGAGGAGACGAGCGTAGTGGTGCCCCAGCCTTCGGTGGCGAGATACTGGGCGATGGTGGTGGTGAAGCCGCCGGAGTTCGAGAAGATCGCGACCGAGCCCTTGATGAGCGATTCCTCCGGATGGTCGCCGCCGAGCGCGCCGCCGATGCGCACACGGTTCCAGCTGTCCGCCACGCCGAGGCAATTGCCGCCGATCACGTCCACGCCGTTGGCCTGCGCCATCGCACGGATCTCGCGCGCATCGTGCACCGCGATCTTTTCGGTGATGATGACGATCTTTTCCAGCGCGTCGTTGACCCGGATCAACTCCGCCACCCCATCACGCACGCCGGAAGGCGGCAGGTAGACGACGCCGACACTGAAGGCGAGGCCGGCGTCCAGTCCCTCGCGGACGTTGTTGAAAACCGGGATGTCGCCGATCGGCGTCTTGAGCTTCTGACCAGCGCGGCCCGGCGAGGTGCCAAAGGCGACGTTGCCGCCGGAGAAGACGTGGCTGGTGGGGGTCACGGTGCGGCTTTCGCCGCCCATGATGTTGAGCACGCAGACGCGGTCCTCGGAACGTGCGACATCGGCGAGCGACCGGATGCCGAGGTAGTACGGGTAATCGGCGATGCCTTGACGGTACATGGTTCTTCCTTCCCTTACGCCGCGGACTTGATGCCGAGGTGGCGGGCCACCTCGTCGCGGCCGCCGGCGCGCATCCAGAGATCGACCTTCTTCGCGTAGTTGACGACTTCGGAGATGGCGCTGTCGAAGCCGAAGAACCGGTAGGGTACCCCGAGGGAGTCGAGCGTGTCAGAGAGGTTGCCCATGCCGCGCACCAGGTTCGGCCCACCGCGGCCGACCACGACGTAGAGCGGGGTGGGGCCACAGGAGGCGAAATGCTCCCTGAGCGCGTCGCCCATGCCGCGGAAGGTTTCGAGGATGTCGGTGTTGTTCGATTTGCCGCCGATGATGAAGAGCACGTTGGTCTGTTGGAGGAAGTGGCGGTAGCAGATCTGCGCCACGGCCTTCATCTTCTCGTAGGGCGGGTTGCCGCCGAAGTCCGACGAGATGATCGCCGCGTCGCCCAGCACCTCGGTCACCAGGCTGTTGGCGCCGCCGCCGAAGGTCGGCGCCAGGATCGTGCCGTTCTCGTTGATCACGAACACATCCGACTGGCCCTGATGGGTGCGGAGTTGGTTCACCTCCTGCTCGAAGGCCGAGATATCTGCGGCAAACAACTGCACGGGCAGGCCGAGCCGGGCGACACGCGGATCGTCGCGGTCGAACCCGCACTTGAAATCGCAGGCGATCGGCGTCACCCGTCCGTCGCGGCCGGGGCGCATGCGGATCGGGTTCAGCTCCAGTGTGGTCATGCCGTAGTGGTGCATCAGTTCCCACAGCTTCGGCAGGTGCTGGACCAGCGGCGAGATGATCTCCTTCGGGGCGCCGATGTCGGTAAGCGCATTCGCCACCACGAAGGCCTTCAGCCCGGTCAGCGCCTCGAAGGGAACGATGGCGATGTCGGACTTCGGCAGTTCCTCGATGTCGACTCCGCCCCGGTGGGTGAGGGTCATCGTCGGCGCGCGGAAGCGGCTGTCGTCGGAGATGGCGAAGTAGATCTCGTGATCGGCCGGAACTCCGGCCTCGAAGGTCACGCCATTTGCCTTGGCGTAGGCGTTGCCGTGGCGGTGCTCGGCGAAATAGAGGCGTTCCTTCTCGGCAAGCGCTTCCTTCAATGTCCGGGCCCGGCCGATCAGCCCGGCCTTCCCCTTCTTGCCCACGCCGCCGCGAAACAGCGGCTTGACGAAGATCAGACCGTGCCGCGCGATAAGGTCCTGGATCGCATCCTCGCTGGCGTCGGGGCCGAGCACCTCCGACGTCGGGAAGCCGACGTGGTCGAGCAGCCTTGCTCCGTGGAGCATTCCGGTCAGGTTCATCGGGCTTCCCTCCTGAGGCTCGCCGGCTCGTCCGGCATGGATCTCTTGCGCCTTGCTCTAAAGCGCGAACCTGTCAGCAAACTGTCCTGCGTCTCTTGACCACGGTCGCTCAGCCGGAATATTGGCCGATCGGGTCAACCGGCGCGGGCCGGCAAGGGAATGGCGATCACCACCCCTTGCCACACAGGACGACAGCACTCGAGACGCCGCCATGCAGTTGCCGGTCGCCTCGATCACCACTTCGTCGGCCTTCGCCAGCCGCCGGCCGAAACCCTCGAGTGCTGTTCGGGTCGACTCGACCCGGCCCTCCCGTCCCAGAACCCGGTCTCCTGGATCACCACCTCCCCGAAGGTTCGGTGGATCACGATGCCTATCACACGTCGCATGCGCCCCTCTCTGTCTCGTTCCAAGAAATGGGAGCGGCGGGCGACACATCCGCGACCTATGCCACAATCCGCCGGATGATCGAGAACCCGGTCTACGGCGGCGCCTACGCCTATGGTAATATGACAGGGTCACCGCGGCCCCGTCGCTCCGCCGACCGGCAGGAGCGCGAGGGCGGCGGGCGTCGCGGCGCGTGCGTCAAAGGGCCGTGCCGCGGTACCGTGTTGCCCGCCCTCCCTGCGGGCGCCACCCGCGGCCCGCCCGCCCTGCTTGCTCGCCTTCCGGCCAGAAACCCCTGGCGGTACTGTAACCTGACGTCTGGAAATTCGGCTTGTGTGGGCGCTGCGCGCGCCTGCCGGGACATGCCCCGGCAGGCGCGGCCCATCCTGATATTCCATGGACTTGCGAAACCCCCCATGGAGAAGCGCGAATGGACGGACGGAAGGATACGGCGGTCGAGGCCCTGCTGGAACATCTGATCGAGCATGGCCCCGGCGACATCGCCACGGTCTTTGGCCGTGCGTTCGAGCTTGCCATGCAGATCGAGCGGGAGCGGTTCCTGCGCGCCGGCCCCTACGAGCGCACCGCCGAGCGCCAGGGCGACCCGACCAATGCCGAGCGGCGCCAGCGCCCGGTCGTAGGAGGCGAGCGCGCGCTTCATGTCCAAGTCGGATACACCGATGTGATCGAGCGAAGCCTGGCATGGCGTGAACTGGCGGGGGCGGGAAGCTGACCCCCTTCCGTTTTCGTCCCGGCATACACATCTGAGCCACGTGGTTCATGGGAGCGTGCGATGAAGCTGACGTGCTTGGCGTGCGGGCAGGTGAACCGGGTGCCCGAGGCGCGCCTTGCGGCGGTGCCGAAGTGCGGCATCTGCGGCGAGAAGCTAGTCGGCGGGCGCGTGCCCGATATCGACGGGGCGACGCTCGACAAGGCAGTTCGCAACGACGAGCTGCCGCTCGTGGTGGACTTTTGGGCGTCGTGGTGCGGCCCCTGCCGGATGATGGCGCCGGAGTTCGCAAAGGCCGCCGCGGCGCTGGCGCCGGGGGTTCGGCTCGCCAAGATCGACACCGAGGCGCAAGCTGAGGTCTCGGCGCACTTCGGCATCCGCGGCATCCCGCTGCTGATCACCTTCAAAGGCGGCCGGGAAGTGGCACGGCAGTCCGGAGCGCAGTCGGCGGCCGGGATCGAGCGGTGGGTGCGGAGCGTAATGGCGGAGCGAGTCTGACCCGTTTACAACAGGTGCCGGGCCGCTTGAGATCCGCCTCGACCGACGACATCAGCTGGTTGCGCGGCTTCCGCAAGTCGCCATCCCCGGCACGCGGCAGGGGAAAGCATCGTGACGCTGGACCGAGGGTTATGGGCGCCGCGGCAACGCCCTGGTGAAGGCAGTGGCGCGGGCGTTCGGTGGCGGAGGATGCTGGACGATGGACGATGGCGTGCACGCGACGATCGAGGAACTGGCGAAGCGCGCGAGAGTCCATCGGGGTTACATGAGCCGAGTTCTGCGGCTGACGCTGCTCGCGCCGGATATCGTAGAGGCGATCCTCGATGGGCGGCAGCCGACGGGGACGCGATTGGAGGAACTGATGGAGTTTGCGGTGGAGGAGGAGGGGCAGCCCTGGCCGTCAAGCGGCCTTGAAACAACGCTTAGCAACGCCCAGTGAGGGGTGAGCGATAGAGGATGTGCGACAACGATGTCTACGGGACGATCGAGGAACTCGCCACGCGCGATTGTGTCAATCGGTCCTAGGTAAGGCGAGTGCTGCGGCTGATGTTGCTCGTGCCGGAAATCCTCGAGGCGACCCTAGATGGGCGCAGCCGCAAGGACCCTGCGCCTGGCCGACTCGCTGAATGGGTATCTGGTGGAATGGGGGCAGGTGAGGTTTTCGAGGGGCGCCCTGGGTCGCGGCCCGGCCTTCACTTCATGGCAGAGCCGGCACAACGCCTTTGAATTCCTCGCTCGGCCAGCTCAGGCGGCAGTCCCAGTTGCCGCGGGACCCGAGATGAAGGCGTCGCGTTTAGACTTCAGCAGATCGCCCGGCCCTGTTGGCTCGCGGAGGTCCCGAATAGGGATGTCCCGGTCGTGGCGCCGGAAATCAAAGTTGTTACCATCGCTCTGCCTGCCAGGTGTTCCTTTCCAAGCCAACTTTTCGGATTAGGTCGGCAACTGCCCATCGTCGGACGAGATCCTGATCGGCGAGCCCGGCTACGTCTGGACCCTGAACCACGTGCTGCCGGTGGCCGATGCAAGCGAGCTCTTCACCTCCCGGTTCCTGACCGCGGACGCCAGCAAGACCAAGGAAGCCGCCTGATGACCGACACCCTGCGCGAGCTCGCCGCGACCATCCGCTCCAAGAACGCGGGACCCGACAACATCACCTTCGACATCATCTTCCGGGAGCGGGGGAACTACGAGCGGGTGCGCGACTCGGGCGCGCTGACGCAAGGCACCGTGGCGAGCCCCGACGGCATTCCCGAGACGCGCATCGTCTCGTTGAATGCCATCGACGCGGCCAATGCCATCAAGTTCACCATCAGGCGGCTGAAGCCCCGCGGTAGTCCCGGTGAAAGCGACGTTCTTGGTTCGCAGCAGTATGCGCCGCTCTTCGACGTGGTGATCCCGCCCGCTGGCGTTTGAACCTGCCCGAGACCGCGGCGTCACAGCGCCGACTGGACCGCCCTCGCCAGCGCCGCGGCCGTTATGTCGGCTTCGTCGCGGGTGAGGCACAGGGGCGGGGCGAAGCCGATGATGTCGCCTTCGGGCATGGCGCGGGCGATCACGCCCTCGGCGAGGAGGGCGGCGGCGATGCGCGCGCCGACCTTGTCGGCCGGGTCGAAGAAGCGCCGGCCGTCGCGGTCGGCGACGAATTCGACCGCGATCAGCAGTCCCTCGCCGCGCATGTCGCCCACGTTGGGGTGGGCGCCGACGGCATCGGTCAGTGCCGCCTTGAGGTAGGCGCCGATCTCGCCGGCGTTGGCGACCAGCCCGAGGCGGTCGACCAGCTTGAGGTTGGCGACGGCGGCGGCGGCGCCGATGGGATGCGCCGAGTAGGTCCAGCCGTGGCCGATGGCGCCGAAGGCGTCGGTGCCCTGCTCCAGCACCTTCCAGACCCGCTCGCCGACGATCGAGCCCGAGAGCGGCGCGTAGGCGGAGGTCAGGCCCTTGGCGATGGTGATGATGTCGGGGGTGATGCCGTAGTGCTGCGATCCCGCACATCGAGCCGAGGCGACCGAAGCCGGTGACGACCTCGTCGGCGATCAGCAGGATGTCGTGCTTGCGCAGGATCGGCTGGATCGCCTCCCAGTAGCCGGCGGGCGGCGGCACGAGGCCGCCGGTGCCGAGGACGGGCTCGCCGATGAAGGCGGCGATGGTGTCGGCGCCCTCGCGCTCGATCAGCGCCTCCAGTTCGGCGGCGCAGTGGGCGACGAACTCGGCCTCGTTCATCGCCAGGATCCGGCGGCGGAAGTAGAAGGGCGCCTCGGTGTGCAGGATGCGGTCAGCGGCAGGTCGAAGCGGTCGTGGAAGAGCTTGAGGCCGGTGAGCGAGCCGGTGATCAGGCCGGAGCCGTGATAGCCGCGCCAGCGGGAGATGATCTTCTTCTTCTCCGGGCGGCCGAGGATGTTGTTGTAGTACCAGACCAGCTTGACGTTGGTCTCGTTGGCGTCCGAGCCGCGAGAGGCCGAAGTAGACCTTGGACATGCCGTCGGGCGCGCGCTCGAGGATCATGTGGGCGAGCGTGATCGACGGCCTCGGTGCCGTGGCCGACATAGGCGTGGTAGTAGGCGAGCTCGCGGGCCTGCGCGGCGATGGCGTCGGCGATCTCGTTGCGGCCGTAGCCGACGTTGACGCAGTAGAGGCCGGCGAAGGCGTCGAGCAGGCGGTGGCCGTCGCGGTCCGCGATGTGGACGCCCTCGCCGCCGGTGATGATCCGGCTCGGCGTCTCGCCGCGGGCGTACTGCGCGAGGTGGGTGGAGGGATGGAAGAAGCTCTCGCGGTCCCACTGGGCGAGGGGGTCGTTGGTCAGCATGGCGGCGTCCTTTCGGGGCGTTTGGGGGTGTAACACGATGTTACACTGATCATGTTTCTGATTTTATTGTGTTTTTCGTCAGGCCCAGTCGCGGCAGACGTACTTGATGTCGGTGAAGGCCTCGAGGCCGTGGCGGGCGCCCTCGCGGGCGAGGCCGGACTGCTTCATGCCGCCGAAGGGGACCGGCGCGCCGGTGACCTTGGTGCGGTTGACCGCGACCATGCCGAATGACAGCGCCCGGCTCAGCCGGTAGATGCGGCCGCGGATCGAGCGCGTGGAGATAGGCGACCAGCCCGTATTCGGTGGCGTTCGCCCGCGCGACCGCCTCTTCCTCGGTGTCGAAGGCGGCGATCGCGGCGACCGGGCCGAAGGTCTCCTCGCGGAAGATCAGCGCGTCGGCGGGGACGTCGGCCAGCACGGTTGGCTCGAAGAACAGCGGACCAAGGGAGGATCGCCTGCCGCCGGCCAGGAGCTTCGCGCCACGTTTGCAGTGCGTCGGCGACGTGCTCCTCCTGCTTGGCGACGGCCTTCTCGTTCATCAGCGGCCCGAGGTCGCAGTCCTGTGAGGCCCTGGCCGAGCGTCAGTTCCGTCACCCGCGCGGCGAAGCGCGTGCAGAAGGCGTCGTAGACCGGCCGCTCGATCAGGAAGCGGTTGGCGCCGAGGCAGTCCTGGCCGGTGGTGGCGAACTTGGCCTTGATCGCCTCGTCGACGGCCTGGTCGAGGTCGGCCTCGGCGAACATCAGGAACGGCGCGTGGCCGCCCAGCTCCAGCACCAGCCGCTTCACGGTGTCGGCGGACTGGCGAGTAGAGCAGCTTGCCCGACCTCGGTCGAGCCGGTGAAGCTGAGCGCGCGCACCCGCGGGTCCTCGGCGGCAGGGCTGTCGACGATCGGTCGGGGCGTGCGCCGGTGACCACGTTGAACGACGCCGGCAGGAATGCCCGCGCGCTCGGCGAGTTCGGCCAGCGCCAGCGCCGAGCAACGGCGTTTCGGCGCTGGGGTGAGCGACGATGGTGCAGCCGGCGGCAAGTGCTGCGGCGGCCTTGCGGGTCAGCATGCCGACGGGAAGTTCCAGGGGGTGATCAGCGCGGCGACGCCCACGGGCTCGCGCCGAACAGCTCGACCTCGGCGTCGGGCAGGTGCGAGGTGACGCTCTCGATGTTCGAGCCGCTTGGCTTCTTCTGCGTAGAATTCGACGAAGGAGGCGGCGTAGTCGATCTCGCCGCGGGCCTCGGAAATCGGCTTGCCCTGCTCGAAGGTCATGATCCGCGCCAGGTCGTCCTTGTGAGCGAGGATCAACTGGAACCAGGTGGCGCGCAGGAGCGTGCTGCGGGCCTGCGGGAGAAGCCCCGACCAGGCGGGAAAGGCGGCGTGGGCTGCCTCGACGGCCGCGGCGCTCTCGGCGGCCGACAGGCGCGCGACGTAGCCCACGCGGCGCGCCGGTGGCGGGATCGTGCACGGTGATGGTCGCGCCATCGCGCGCCGCGCGCCAGCGACCGTCCACGTAGGAGAAGCTGCGGAACAGCGTGCGGTCGTCGAGGCCGGACATCAGTTCGTCGGAGACGGCTTCGGTGGCGAGCATCGGGTCCTCCGGGTCAGGGGTGGTGGCTCTGTGCGGAGGATAACGGGCGATGGCCAGGGGCACTCTCCGAACGCGGGTTCCGCAGCGGAGGAAATCCCACTGTTGTGGAGCGCGGTGCCGGACAGATGTCCCCGCGCGGGCCGTCAGTGCTCGTCGTCGCCGTCGCCGGCGGCGAGGAATGATTCGAAGGCTGGGGGCGTCGCCTTGACGTCCTTGGTCACCACGTAGGTGAAGTAGCGCCGCACCCCGACGCGCTCGGCCAGCAGCGCGTCGATCATGCGCTGGTAGCTGTCGATGTCGCGGGTCACCACCTGGACGAGGTAGTCGAAGCCGCCGCCGATCGCCCAGCAGGCGGTGATCTCGTCGCGGCGCGCGACGGCGATCTCGAAGGACTGGAAGTTCTCCGGGCGATGGCTTTCGAGCTCGATCATCACGAAGACGGCCACATGCGCGCCGATGCGGGCGAGCGCCACGTCGGCGTGGTAGCCGCGGATCAGTCCGGCCTCCTCGAGCCGCCGCATGCGCTCCCAGCAGGGAGTGGGCGACAGGTTCACCCGGCGGGCGAGGTCGGTCTTGGTGATGCGGCCCTCGCGGCTGAGCACCGAGAGGAATCTGCAGGTCGCGATCGTCGAGGGCGAGGCGGGGCATGGCGGGCGCGCGCGGCCGGGAACGTTACTGTGGGTCGGGGACGGGACGCTTGTCAAATGTCTTGATTATGCTCATTCTGCAGTCATGACAATCTGGCCTCCGTCGCGGGACGCGCTGAAGCGCCCGGCCTACCGATCGCTAGCCAGGCGCTGATCCGCGCCATCGACGCGGGCGAGTTCAAGGCCGGCGACCGGCTGCCGACCCATCGCGACCTCGCCTACCAGCTCGGCCTGAGCGTGCAGACCGTCAGCCGCGCCTACGAGGAGCTGACCCGGCTCGACATCATCGCCGGCGAGGTCGGGCGCGGGTCGTTCGTGCGGGCGGGGCCGGCGGAGGCGCGCACGCCCTGGCAGCGCCTCGGCGAGCGCGACGAGGTGATCGACTGCTCGATGCTGACGCCGGTGACCGGGCCGATCCACGTCGAGCGGATGCGCGCGACGCTGGCCGAGCTGGCGCAGAGCCCTGCCGCCGGACGCGCTGTTCTCGTTCCGCCCGCGCGCGACGATGGAGCGGCACGTGCGGGCCGGGCTGCGCTGGCTGGCGCGCTGCGGGATCACCGCGCGCGCCGAGCTGGTGCTGCCGACCAACGGCAACACCTCGGCGATGACGGTGGCGCTGATGACGGCGGCCGAGCCGGGCGACCTGGTGGTGACCGAGGAGCTGGGGCACCACACGCTGCCGACGCTGACGCGCTAGCTCGGGCTGCGACTCGCCGGGCTGGAGACCGACGCAGGAGGGCGCGACGCCGAAGTCGTTCGAGCGCGCCTGCGCCGGCGGCGGCGTCAAGGTGCTGTACTTGGTGCCCGGCGGACTGAACCCGCAGGCCTGTTTCATGGGCGCGGAGCGGCGGCAGGCGCTGTGCGCGCTGGCCCGGCGGTTCAACGTGCTGATCCTCGAGAACGACGCCGGCGGGCCGCTGCCGCCGGACCGGCCGCCGCCGCTGGCGGCGCCTCGCGCCCGAGCGGGGCTTCTACTTCACCGGGATGAGCAAGTGCCTGCTGCCGGGCCTGCGCTTCGGCTGCCTGGTGGTGCCCGAGACGCTGGTGACGGCGACGATGAACCGGCATCTGGTGACCAACTGGATGGCGACAGCCCTGATCGCCGAGATCGCCACGCGCTGGATCGAGGACGGCACGGCGGACGACCTGCTGCGCTGGCAGCGCGGGGCGATCGCCCGGCGGAACCGTCTGGCCGCGACGCTGCTCGAGGGCGTTCCGCATCGCGGGATGGAGCACGGGCTGCACATCTGGATGCCGCTCGAAGGCCCTGGAGCGAGGACGCGTTCGTGGCGCACGCCCGCGCACCAGGGCGTGGCGGTGGCCGCCGGGTCGGGCTTCGCCATCGGCGACGAGGCGTCCGCGCCGCGGGGGTCCGGGTCTGCCTCGGGGGCGCCGGCGACGATGCGCTGGAGCGGGGCCTGGCCGTCCTGGCGCGGCTGGCGCGAAACCAGCCGGAGCCGGCGCTGCTGGCGGTCTGAGCGCCGCCGGTCGGCTGCGGATTGTCATGATGCAATATTCGAATTGACATGCTTTTGCACGGTTTCGAGGTTCGCGGCAGACGGGCGCAGTGCGGAGACAAGCGCGCCGGCCGAGTGGCAATGCTGCCTGGATGCTGCTTTCGCGGAGCATGCACACCATGCACAACGCGTGCATCTGGAGGCACCGTCATGCGACCCGAAGGCGCGATTACGCCAGCACCGAAGGCGTGATCGCGCGAACAACGACGAAGTGACGCAATTTCCAAACGGGAGACGAAATATGACCGGACGCATGTTCAGACTGCTGGGCGCAACCGCGGCGATCGCGATCGCGGCCTCCGCCGCGCAGCGCCGACACCTGGCGCTACGCCTTCGAGGAGGACGAGGTGCAGGGCCAGACTACGCCCAGAAGTTCAAGGAACACATCGAGGCGAACAGCGACCACGAGATCCAGCTCTTCCCCTACGGGACGCTGGGCGAGTCCGCCGACATCATGGAGCAGACGCAGGCCGGCGTCCTGCAGTTCGCCGACCAGTCGCCGGGCTTCACCGGCGCGCTCATCCCGGAGGCGCAGGTCTTCTCCGTGCCCTATCTCCTGCCGGCGGACTACGACGAGCTCGACGAGTTCTTCCGCGACAGCACGGCGATCAACGAGAAGCTTCGAGCACCTCTACGCGGACCAGGGCCTCGAGCTGTGATCGATGTTCCCCGAGGGCGAGGTTCGTCATGACGACGAAGCAGCCGGTCGAACAGCCGGACGGACCTGAACGAGGTCAAGTTCCGGGTGATGACCACCCCGCTGTTGGTCGCAATCCTACGGTGCCTTCGGCGCCACGCCGACGCCGCTGCCGCTGGGGCGAGGTCTACGGCGGGCTGCAGACCAACATCATCCAGGGCCAGGAAAACCCGACGCTTCTTCCTCGACTCCGACAAGCTCTATGAGGTGACGGACTACATCACCTTCACCGGCCACAACACTTCACGACGGCGGTGATGGCCAACAAGGAGTTCTTCGAAGGCCTGTCCGAGGACGACCAGCGGGCGGTCCGGACGAGGCCACCGAGCGGCTTCGACCACATCGTCGAGTACCAGGAGAGCCTGCGCGGAGGATGCTCGCCAAGATCAAGGAGGCCAAGCCGGAAATGGAGGTCATCGTGCCCGCCGACGAGCAGCGCGCCGTTCCAGGACGCCGGCGACCGAGGTCGAGGCCAGGTACGTCGACATGACCGGCGACAGCGGCAAGGAGATCCTCGAGCAGTTGAAGCCGGACGTCGCCGCCGTCAAGGACTGACGTTCCAGGACGGGCGAGTCATCGCCGGGCTCGTTCGGCCTGCCGCCGGCGGACCGCCGACGGACCGAACAGGCCAGTGGCGCGACGCCGCCGGCGGGATGACCCGGAGGCGCGGAATCGCTCCTTCAAGCCGCTGGCGCTGCTCGACACGCGCCATCGCCGGATCGAGGGTCATGTTGGCCGCGGGCGTCCTCCTGATGGCGGCGAACACGATCGGCCAACGTCATCGGCCGCTTCGTGTTCCGGCCGAGCATCTACTTCTCGGAGGAGCTGAACCGGTTCCTCATCGTGCTGATCACCTTCGTCGGGATCAGCTACGCCGCGCGGCACGGCCGGCATATCCGGATGACGGCGATCTACGACGCGCTGCCGGCCGGCGGCCGCAAGGCGATGATGATGGTCATCGCATCGTCACCGGTGATCATGCTGGGCTCGCCTGGTACTCCTACGGCTACGTCGGCACGGTGGCGAGCCAGGGCCGGGTGCTGCCGGCGCTGCAGGTGCCGATCTGGGGGGCCTACGTCTGGGTGCCGCGTCGGCTTCTTCATCACCGGCATCCAGTACGCGCTGACCGCGATCAGGAACATCACGGACCACGACGTCTACCTCTCGACCATCGTGCTCGACGGCTACGCCGACGACGAGCAGGAATATGACGCGGGCCGCGACAATCATGCTGACGATGATCGTCCTGCTGCTGCTCGGCTTTCCGATGATGATCCCGCTGGTCGCGGCGGCCTCCGTCGGCTTCGTCGTCTTCTTCTCGCGGCATCGCGCCGCGAGATCATGATCCAGCAGATGATCGGCGGGAGTCAGGCCGGCGCGCTGATCGCCGTGCCGATGTTCATCTTCGCCGCCGACATCATGACCCGCGGGCACTCGGCGGATCGGCTGCTCGACCTGGTGATGACGCTTCGTCGGCCACGTGAAGGGTGGGCTCGCGGTCACCGACGGCGACGGCCTGCACGCTGTTCGGCGCGGTGTCCGGCTCGACGCAGGCGACGGTGGTCGCGATCGGCGGCGCCGCTGCGGCCGCGGCATGCTCGAGGCGGGCTACACGGACAGCTTCGTGCTGGCGCTGATCATCAACGCCAGCGACATCGCCCTGCTGATCCCGCCGAGCATCGGCATGATCGTCTACGGCGTGGTCTCCGGCACCTCGATCGGCGAGCTGTTCATCGCCGGCATCGGCCCGGGCCTGCTGATCCTGGTGCTGTTCTCCGCCTACTCGGTGATCTACGCCATCCGCAACGACATCCCGACCGCGCCGAAGGCCGAGCTGGGCCGAGCGGCTGCGAGGCGGTGCGGCGAGGCGCTCTGGCCGCTCGGCTTTCCGGTGATCATCATCGGCGGCATCTACGGCGGCATGTTCAGCCCGACCGAGGCCGCGGCGGTCTCGCGTGCTCTACGCGCTGATCCTCGAGCTCGCTGATCTTCCGCTCGCTCAAGCATCGCCGACATCCCGACGATCGCGCTGTCGACCGGGCTCGGTCACCGCGGTGGTCTTCATCCTGGTCGGCGCCGGCGCCGCGTTCTCTTGGGTGATCTCGTTCGCGCAGATCCCGCAGGCCATCCTGGGCGCGTTCGGTGCTGGTCGGAGCCGGGCCCGTACGACGGTCATGATCGCGATCTCGATCGCCTTCTTCGTCGGCTGCATGTTCGTCGACCCGATCGTCGTGATCCTGATCCTGACGCCGATCTTCGCCCCGATGGTCGATGGCGCCGGGCTCGATCCGGTGCTGGTCGGCACGATCGTCACGCTGCAGGTGGCGATCGGCTCGGCCACGCCACCGTTCGGCTGCGACATCTTCACGGCGATCGCGATCTTCAAGCGGCCCTATCTGGACGTCATCCGCGGCACGCCGCCGTTCATCGCCATGCTGCTCCTGGCGGCGGTGCTGCTGATCATCTTCCCGCAGATCGCGCTGGCCTCAGGACGACCGGGAGATGGCGCGGATCGAGCCGGACGCGATCGTGGCGGCGGGGCGGCGGCCGACGCGCCGGACGCGGAGGCGCTGTTCATCTCCTGCACGGCGCTGCCGGCGCTGGCGGCGGTGGCGCGGATCGAGGCGGCGATCGGCAAGCCGGTGGTGACATCGAACCAGGCCTGCATCTGGCGGCTGCGCCATCTCGCCGGGCTTGCCGGCCCGGTCGAGGGCTTCGGCGCGCTGCTCGCCCAGGCGCCGGCGGCGGCGGCATGACGGTCGGGCTCGCGGACATCGAGGCGGCGCGCGAGCGCATCGCCGGCACGCTGCCGGAAACGCCGGTCGAGCCCTCGGCGAGCCTGAGCGCGCTGGCCGGCGTGCCGGTCTAGCTGAAGCGCGAGCACCACCAGGACACCGGCAGCTTCAGAGCTGCGAGGGGCCGCCAACGCGGTAGCGCGGCTCAGGCCGGACGAGCGGACGCGCGGCGTGGGGGCGGCTCGACCGGCAATCACGGCCGCGGGCTGGCCTATGCGGCGGCGGCGGCCGGCGTGCGTGCGTGATCTGCATGTCGAGGCTGGTGCCCGAGAACAAGCTCGAGGCGATCGAGGCGCTGGGCGCGGAGGTGCGCATCGTCGGCCGCAGCCAGGACGACGCCGCAGGTCGAGGTCGACCGGCTGGTCGCCGAGGAGGGGCATGACCATGGTGCCGCCCTTCGACCACCCGGCGTCATCGCCGGGCAGGGCACGCTCGGCCTGGAGATGATCGAGCCGGTGCCCGGAGGTCGCTACGGTCCTGGTGCAGCTGTCGGGCGGCGGGCTGATCGCCGGCGTCGCCGCGGCGCTCAAGGCGAAGACGCCCGGCGGTCGCGGGTGATCGGGGTCTCGATGGCGCGCGGGCGCGGCGATGCGGCCAGCCTGCGAGGCCGGCCGGCCGGTGCAGGTCGAGGAACTGCCGACGCTGGCCAATTCGCTCGGCGGCGGCATCGGCCTCGACAACCGGTTGACCTTCGCCATGGTGCCGCGACTGGTCGACGAGTGGTGCTGGTCGAGCGAGGCGGAGATCGCCGCCGGCGATCCGCCACTGCTACTGGCGGGAACGCCAGATCGTCGAGGGCGCCGGCGCGGTCGGCATGGCGGCCCTGCTGCCGGCAAGGTGCGGCCGGCAGGGGCCGGTCGGTCGCTGCTGTCAGCGGCGGCAACATCGACATGGAGCCTGCACCGCGGATCATCCGCGGGCGAGGACGTGGCCTGCGGCCGACGACCGAAGGGATCGGCATGCCGCATGAGCATCGCGCATCCTGACCGAGGCCGACCTGCGCGAGGCGGTCCCGCTCGATCTGGCCGCGGTCGCCTGCGTCGAGGACGCGTTCGGGCGCTGGCCGGCGGCAAGGTGGTGATGCCGCCGATCCTGTCGCATGGCGATCGCGAGCACAATGGCGAGGTCGACGTGAAGACCGCCTATGTGCCCGGCATCGACAGCTTCGCGATCAAGATCTCGCCCGGGTTTCTTCGACAACCCCAAGCTCGGGCTGCCCAGCCTCCGGGCTGATGATCCTGTTCTCCGCCCGCACCGGCCTGGTCGAGGCGCTGCTGCTCGACAACGGCTATCTGACCGATGTGCGCACCGCCGCGGCCGGGGCGGTGGCGGCCCGCGCATCTGGCGCGGCCGGATGCCGCGCGTCGGCCTGCGATCATCGGCGCCGGCATGCAGGCGCGGCTGCAGCTCGAGGCGCTGCGCCTGGTGCGGCCGATCAGCGGGCAACGATCTGGGCGCGCGATCACGGCCAAGGCCGAGGCGGCGGCGGCGAGCTGGGCGGACGCGCTCGGCATCGCCGCAGGCCGCTGCGGAGCGCCGATGCCGCGGCGGCGGTCGCGACGCCGACATCATCGTCACGACGACGCCGGCGCGCGACACCGATCCTCGGCCGAATGGCTGCGCCCCGGCCAGCACGTCACCGCGATGGGTTCGGATCCGAGCACGACAAGAACGAGCTGGAGCCGGCCTGCCTCGCGCGCGCCGACCTCTACGTGCCCGACCGCCAGAGCCAGACGCGCGTGCTGGGCGAGCTGCACCAGCGCCATCGCGGCCGGGGTGGTTGCCGCCGAGCAGCGACTTTGCCGAGCTCGGCGAGATCGTCGCCGGCACGGCGCAGGGCGCGGCGTGTCGGACGAAGCGATCACCGTCTGCCGACCTGACCGGCACCGGGGTGCAGGACACGGCGATCGCCACTTTCGCCGCGCGCCGCGCGCGGCAGCCGGCGGCGACCGGCACCCTCATCGAGAGCCTGCAACAACCGTGGAACCCATCGTCGACGCCATGCGCAGCTGTTCTTCGCGCGACGAGTATCAGACGCCGGCTCGCCAGGACCCGCGCGGCGATGGCAGAGCGGGGGTCGACGCTGCTCATCGTTTCCGATCCGTCGAACATGGCCTGGCTGACCGGCTATGACGGCTGGTCGTTCTACGTCCACCAGGCGTGCTCGTCTGGCCGCGACGGCGATCCGGTATGGTTCGGGCGCGAGCCAGGACGCGCAACGGCGCGCAAGCGCACCTGTCTTCATGAGACGAGCCGATATCATCGGCTATCCCGACCACTACGTGCAGTCGACCGAACGCCACCCGATGGACTACCTCGCGGCCGATGCTGACCGAGCGCGGCTGGGGCACCGGGCGGATCGGCGTCGAGATGGACAACTACTGGTTCTCGGCCGCGGCCTTTCCAGCGTCGCTGAGCGCCGGACCTGCCGAATGCGCGCTTCGTCGACGCGACCGCCCTGGTCAACTGGCAGCGCGGCGGTGAAGTCGCCGAGCCGAGCTCGACTACATGCGCAAGGCGGCGCGCATCGTCGAGCGCATGCACGCGCGCATCGTCGAGAAGGTCGAGCCGGGCATGCGCAAGTGCGATCTGGTGGCCGAGATCTACGACGCGGCCTGCGTTACGACGCGGAACGGGGCACGGCGGCGACTATCCGGCGATCGTGCCGCTGCTGCCGTCGGGCGCCGACGCCGCCGCGCCGCACCTGACCTGGGACGACCGGCCGATGCAGACCGGCGAGGGCACCTTCTTCGAGATCGCCGGCTGCTACCGCCGCTATCACTGCCCGCTGTCGCGCACGGTCTTCCTCGGCAAGCCGCCGCAGGCCTTCCTCGACGCCGAAAAGGCGGTGCTGGAGGGCATGGAGGCGGGGCTCGAGGCGGCGAAGGCCGGCAACGTCTGCGAGGACATCGCCAGCGGCCTTCTTCGCCGTGCTCGCGAAGTACGGCATCATCAAGGACAACCGCACCGGCTATCCGATCGGCCTCACCTATCCGCCGGACTGGGGCGAGCGCACCATGTCGCTGCGCCCCGGCGACAAGACCGTGCTCGAGCCCGGCATGACCTTCCACTTCATGACCGGGCTGTGGATGGACGACTGGGGCTTCGAGATCACCGAGAGCATCGTCATCGGCGAGACCGGGCCGGAGATGCCTCGCCGATGTGCCGCGCCAGCTGTTGGTCAAGGACTGAGCGCGATGTCCACGCGCCGCCAATCCGATCGTCGCGACCGTCCCCTTCGACCAGGACGGCGCGCATCACGGCTTCCTGCGCCTGCCCTACAGCCGCGACGACTCGCGCCTGGGGCTCGGTGATGATCCCGATCAGCGTGATCCGCAACGGCGACGGGCCGACGGCGCTGCTGACCGGCGCCAACCACGGCGACGAGTACGAGGGGCCGGTGGCGCTGCAGGCGCTGGCGCGGGAGCTCGATCCCGGCAGGTGATCCAGGGCCGGGTCATCATCGTGCCCGTGCATGAACGCGCCGGCCTTCCGCGCCGGCACGCGCACCTCGCCGATCGACCGGGGCAACCTCAACCGGAGCTTTCCCGGGCCGGCCCGACGGCACGCCGACCGAGAAGATCGCCGACTACTTCAACGCGCACGCTGGCTGCCGATGGCCGACGTAGGTGCTGGACTTTCATTCCGGCGGCAAGACGCTCGACTTCGTGCCCTTCGCAGCGGCGCATCGGCTGGACGACGGCGACGCAGGAGGCGGCCTGCATCGCGGCGATGCGGGCCTTCAACGCGCCCTATTCGATGATGCTGCTGGAGATCGACAGCGTCGGCATGTTCGACACCGCGGTCGAGGAGCAGGGCAAGGTGTTCGTCTCGACCGAACTCGGCGGCGGCGGCACGGCGACGGCGCGCTCCGATCGCCATCGCGAGGAAGGGGGCGCGCAACTTACTGATCCATGCCGGCATCGTCGACGGCGAGCCGGAGGTCGCGCCGAGCGTCGATCTCGACATGCCGGACGGCGACTGCTTCGTGTTCAGCGAGCATGACGGCCTGGTCGAGCCGCTGGTCGACCTCGGCGCCGAGGTCGCAAAAGGCGAGGCGGTGGCCCGCATCTGGCCGGTAGACCGCACCGGCATCGACCCTGTGGAGTACCGTGCCCGGCGCGACGGGTTGCTGACGGCGCGGCACTTCCCGGGTCTGGTCAAGCCGGGCGACTGTCTCGCGGTGGTGGCGGTGAAGGGCTGAGGCGCCAGGGCGTATTATGGAGCGGCCAAACTGGGCGCAGGCGCGGCCCCTTGCAGGCTGTTGGATCGTTCAGCTGCTGGCAGAGGGGGGGACGTACGTACGGACGGCGTCGAGGTCCGGGGCTATGGCCGAACGGGCTCGCCGGACTGGTGAACGAGGCTGATCCCCGCGCGCGTCGCCGCGCTGAAGATCGTGCCGATGCCGGAGCTGAAGGCCGACTGGCGCGCACTCTTGGAGACCGAGCCGCCGCCCTTCAACCGGCGCCACCTCGAGACATCGTCAGCGACAATCGTCGTCAACCCGATACCCCTCGCAAGCACGATTATCGCTTGGCCGGCTTCTGTCGCATAGCCGCAGTTCCAATGGGAACGCCCCAGCCAATAGCCGAGACCGGCACTGCGGCCGCTGAGCGACAGCCCGATGCACCCGATGAAGGTGCCGTTCAGATCGATGGCGAATGTGCGTTCTCCGGGACCTTGGCGCCGGGCGATCCATTCGAGGGCGGCAGCTTCGTCGCAGGGGTCGCTGATCCGTTCGGTCATGCGGACGGCGGCGGAATCTCTTTTCGAGGAGGTACGCCATCGACGGGGCATCTTGCGAAGAAAGAGGCCGAAGCAGCAACCGCGGGGTCTTTATTCGGTGGCCGGCAGCATCACTCTGCGCCGCCAGGGGATCGTTCGTCATGTTAGCTCCTCCAACCATTGTCTCACCGCCTCGGCAGATCATGCCAGTAACGCCGTTCCTCGAACGTCTGGCCTCCGTGCAGGCCGATATCCCTCAACAGCCAGTCGGAAAGACGCGATATTTGCCGTCTTGCCGCCCTTGGTCGGATGCGCCGGAATGCGCGGAGAAGGAGCTTTCCGGCTTGCAGAAAGCGAGGCACAGGGGCGAGCATTGTTCTTGTGCCGATTATGTTGTGGCTTTTTCGTTGGGGAAACCGCAGCGCGCCGGCGATTGGCGGCCGCGGTTCCTGTTGCGGCTACTGGGTGAGCGGATCGTCCGATGGGTCGATGTACTGAATGTCGAACGGCCCAGGGCCATGGATCTGGACGATCGTCTCGGCGGCCGTCCAGGCGAAGTGCGGATGCCCTGCCGGCATTTCGACGAAACCGCCCACGGGGAGCACCGTCGTGGCCCCGCGATCCAGCCTCTCGCCATGGCCGACATTAAACTCGCCGGAGATGACGGTGATCAACTCATCGCCGGAATGGGTGTGCGCTGGCACCTCATATCCGCCTGGCAGCTTGAGCCGCAGCACAAACGGGCCTTCCGCCGCGGGGTTGCCGGACAGGACCGCGATCTGCGCGCCCGCCGGCAGGACCGGAGGCGCCGGCGCCCAATTGGATCGTTTCGGGGATTGCGGGCGCGGGCGGCTCGTGAGCTTGCGCCAGCGTTGCCGTGGAAATGGCGAGGGCGCCGAGGAGCGGAGCGATGAGGGTGGATTTTCTGTTCATGGTGTTTCTCCTAATTCGAGGACCCCGACGTGAGGTCCAGTGCGCCGCATAGGCCCCAGGAGGTGCGGTTGCTTCCAGTTCTGCGCATGTACTAGCGCCCGGCGTCCCGGGCTTGAGGCGCAAGGCTCGTACTGACGTCGACCCCTCGAGCTGCGCTGAATGTCAGCCATGCTGCTGAACTTGAAACGATTTTCGGCCATCGGACGGAGATTCATGAACTGTACCGCCTATCGCGCAAGTTCGACGGCGACAGGCGTCTTGGCCAGCAGGCTGGCGGCGGGCGATACAGTCCAAGTATCAGTCGTGATCTCAGAAATAAATCATTGATTGCCAGCCAGTTAAGCCGCGCCCTCACGTCGTCTGCGTCCTTCTGGCATTCATGGCGACACCAATTTGCCGTGCCCCGAAAGCTGCTCGCGCTTGGGTGGTTCATCCGCTGAACTTGAGGAAACCGCCAGTTCGACCGATTCCCGATGCACAAGCGGCGCACATCCCGTGTCCGCTGTCGCAAGAGGATGGAAAACCCCATGCCAAGTCTCACCATCACCACGCTGTCGGGCGATCCGCAGTCAGTGTCCGAAGCCCGCATCAGCGAACTGGAATCCGACTTGCAAGGCGCGCTGCTGCGACCGGGCAAGCGCCGCTACGAGTCCGCGCGCACAATCTGGAACGCAATGATCGACCGGCGACCGGCGCTGATCGCGCGGTGCGAGGATGCCGAGGACGTCGCCGTGGCGATCCGCTTCGCCCGCGAAACCGGGGCGCTGATCTCGGTGAAGGGCGGCGGGCACAACATCGCCGGCAGCGCCGTGGTCGATGGCGGGCTGATGATCGATCTCTCGGCGATGAACGGCGTCGCCGTCGACGCGGCCGCAGCGCGCGTCCGCGTCGGGCCCGGCGCCACGCTCGCCGAGCTTGACGCGGCCACCGCGGCGCATGGTCTCGTGGTGCCCACCGGCATCAACTCGACAACGGGCATCGCGGGACTGACGCTCGGCGGCGGCTTCGGCTGGTTGACGCGCGCATTTGGCCTCACGATCGACAGTTTGATCTCGGCCGAGGTCGTGACTGCCGACGGACGGATCTTGCGCGCCAGCGCCGATGAGCACCCGGACCTTTTCTGGGCGCTGCGGGGCGGCGGCGGCAACTTCGGCGTTGTCACCGAATTCGAGTTCCGTACCCATGCGGCTGGCCCCGACCTGCTGTCAGGGCTGATCGTGCTGCCGTTCGACCGCGCGGCAGAGGCGCTGCGGCTTTATCAGACGACGGTCGATACCGCGCCAGACGAACTCACGGTCTGGTCGGTTCTGCGCAAGGCGCCACCGCTGCCGTTCCTGCCCGAAGAGGTGCATGGGACCTACGTTGCAATTCTCGCGGTCTGCTACGCCGGCGACCCGGCAGAGGGCGCGCGCGTGCTCGAACCGCTCACCTCGATCAAGGATCCGATCGCGGTCGCGGTGGGCGTGCAGCCGTTTACCGCATGGCAGCAGGCGTTCGATCCGCTGCTGACGCCCGGCGCACGAAACTACTGGAAGTCGCACGACATCCCGAGGCTCGACGACACCGCCATCGCGACCATCACCGACCATGCGGGTCGACAGCCGTCCGACGAGACCGAAGTGTTCTTCGGGCATGTCGCGGGAGCGGCGGCGCGAGTGGGTGCGTCGGAAACGGCGTTCTCCAACCGGACGCCCCATTTCGTGATGAACCTGCACACGCGCTGGCGTGAGGCCGCGGATGACGCGGACTGCATCGCCTGGGCGCGGGGGTTCTTCGACGCGATGCGGCCGCATTCGTCGGGCGTCTATGTGAACTTCATGCCCGATGACGATGCCGGTCGGCTGGCCGAGGCCTACGGCCCGAACCTCGCCCGGCTCGCCGAGGTCAAGGCGGTCTACGACCCCGGGAACATCTTCCGCCGCAACCACAACATCGCTCCGGCGATGCCGGCCCGACGGGCCGGATAGGGCCTGCGCGGACGGCCTGCGACGGTCGTCCGCGCCCACCACACTTCAGGAGACACGCTATGTCCGCCATTTCGGGCACTCGACCGGTCTTTGCGCTGCCCAACGTTCCGCGCTGGGCGCGCCTGCATGTTCTGAGGGTGCGGATCGAGAGCGGCCACCTCGTCACGATGGCCTCGACCGTCGCGCTGCTCGGCCTGCTCAACATGGCTCTCGGGCTCACCGACATGGTGATGGTGGGGCGTTTCGATCCGCAGGGTCTCGCGGCGATCCTGGTGATGGGCGATTTCTACTCGATCGTGTTCAACTTCACGGCCGGTTTCGCCGGGCTGGTCGCGCCGCATGTCGCCATTGCGATCGGCGCGCGACTGCCGTGGCAGGTCTGCACCATCGTTCAGCGCGTCGTCGTGCTGGTGGCAGCGCTGGCACTTCTCGGCATGGTGCTGATCTGGAACGCCGCGGCGATCCTCGAATCCGCCGGCGTCCAGCTCGACCAGCCGCAGATCACGCGCGACTACGCGCGCTACATGGCCGGCGCCTACGCGTTCATGGTGCTGTTCGCCTTCAGCCGGCACGCGCTCAGCGCGGTCGCGCGGTCGAACTTTGCCATCGGCGCCATCGTGCTTGCGCTGCCGCTCAATGTGCTTGCCAACCACGCCTTCATGGGCGGCGCTTTCGGCTGGCCGGGGATGGGTGTCGCCGGCGCCGGTCTCGCCTCGCTCGTCGTGGCTCTGGGCATGGGCGGCGCGGTCACGGCGTTCCTGTTCCTGTCGCCGTCCTTCGACCGATACCGCGCGCCCGACATGCCACCGGTCTTCGTCTTGCCCGAACTAATGGCCCTGGTGCGGCCCGGCGCTCTCATGGGCTTTGCGGCGATCGCCGAGACCGGCCCATTCCTCGGTGCCACGGTCCTCGTCGGCATTGTCGCTGCCGACGACCTGATCGCCCATGGGCTCGCCTTCCGCGCGATGGCGGTCTGCTACCTGCTGCTGGCCGGCCTCGGCCAGGCCGTGACGCTGCGCATCGCCTATCTGCGTGGCCGGTCCGCCTTGCGCCGCGAGGCGCACGCGCTGCACATGGCGGCCGCTTTGGGCCTCGCGCTCATCGCCGGCATCCTAACGCTGTTTGTCTTCTATCCGGACGCCATTGCGATGGCGGCGGCGCATGGCGTCGGCGGCGTCGACGCCGCGCTTGTCGCCGAAACCGCCAACCTGCTGCCGCTGACTGGTCTGGCGCTCGCCGCCGCGGTGCCGGCCCATCTCGTCTGTGCCGTCCTGCGCGCACGGGGACAGGCGCTTGCCGCGCTCGTCGTCTTCGTGATCGGGCACGGCGGCGTCGGCCTTCTGTCGATGACGGTTCTCGGCATGGTCGGGTTCGGGGCGGCGGGGATCTGGAGCGGCCTCGCGCTCGGCGCTACAGTCGGTTCGGCTTGGGGCCTCTGGCATCTCCGACCCCGCCGCGCCCTTGCCGATGGCGTTTTCGCCGGGAGAAGCATAAAGTTTATATTGAGAAAGGGCGCGTCATGACCGCGAGAGAGACCACCAGCTACGGCCAGTTCTGCCCGATCGCCATGGCGTCCGAGTTGCTCTGTCGTCGCTGGACCACGCTGATCCTGCGCGAGATGCTCTGCGGCAGTACCCAGTTCAACGACCTGCGCCGCGGCCTGCCGCGGATGTCGCCCGCGCTCCTGTCGACGCGGCTGCGTGAGCTTGCCGAAGCCGGCCTGATAGAGCGCCGCGGGGCCGAGGGAGCGACCTCCTATCATCTGACTCCGGCGGGCGAGGCGCTGCGGCCAGTGATCGTCGGCATCGGCGAATGGGGACACCGCTGGATCGAGAGCTCGGCCTCGCTCGCAAACCTCGACCCATCGCTTCTGATGTGGGACATCCGTCGCAACCTGCGCCCGGAGCCAATGCCGACAACACGCGCGGTTGTTCAATTTCTCTACAGGAGCCTCCCCGCCGGAAAGAACAAGTGGTGGCTTATCGTGGACTCGGGCGAGGTCGATCTCTGCTACTCGGACCCGGGGTTCGATGTCGATCTCTATGTCGCCACCGACCTGCGCACGATGACCGCGATCTGGATGGGCTTCGCGTCGATCCAGAGTGAAATTGAAGCCAGGCGCGTGTTCCTCGAAGGCGACGACCGGCTTGCCGCAACAGTGAGCCTGTGGCTCGGCTACAGCCCCTTTGCCGCGGTCGCGGGGAGCAGATGATTGCTGTGCGGTGAGATCAAGGCGGGTATCGCTGCGCGGGCCGCGATCCGGACGCTCTCGATCTGGCCGCGCAGCATTCCCCTGCGAGAGAGCCCCGGGAGAAAGCTGATCTGGAGGCAGCCCATGATCTCGCCATCCGTCTCTGCGACCGACAGGAATTCGCTCCCATCCCGGGCAATCTCCTCGAACGCCGCACCGTAGTCCGGGTGAACCGTTTTGCCGACGACCTCGCGTTTGCTGCCCAGCGGATCGTCGGCGAGCAGGGGGACAATGGCGGCAAGGTCCGGCTACGCCGTGTTGGTCATCGTGCGGCGCTCCATGACTATTTTGGTCTCAGGCGTCATCATCTGGCGCTGGCGCCGCCGCTGCGCCGGCGAGGATGCCGCCATCGATCGTGATCTCTGTTCCCGTCCTTCTCAAGCACATCCGTCATCACAGTCTGCCACTCCGGCTCGTCGCGGAAAACGAGGCGTCACGATCGGGCATTCGACCCTAGCTTGCCGGCAAGCGCATCGCAGGCTGCGCTGTCGATATCCGTGATCCAGACGACCGCGCCCTCGGCGACGAAGGCCTCGGCGATCGCCGCGCCGATCCCGCGGGCCGCCCCGGTCACCAGCGCAACCTTTCCGCTCAGTCTCTGCATCCGTTTCTCCCTCCCGCTGCAGGGCGCCGGTCAGCCGCCGCCGCGCCTCTCGATGATCTCGTAGTGCGCCGACAACTCGCCCCAGCGCTTGAGAACGGCGCGCGGCGCGTCCGGGACATAGCACTGGTTGTAGTCCTCCCCCTGGAAGGCGATGACGTCGTCGATGCTTTCGAAGGTCATGATCGTGACGAACTCGACCTCGTCGGGCAGCTCGCGCCTGAGCAGCGTGATCCCGCGATAGCCCTTGATGCCCTTCGCCTCGATGGATCCCAGGAGATCGCGATGTCGGTGCGAAGCGAGGCGAGATCGATGCCGCGTTCGGCCGCGCTGACCGTGACCACCGCGTTGATGCAGCCTGCGAGCGCCGCGAGCGCAACCTCGGTCTCCTGCTCGCGGTCGGTCGGGTCGACGAAGCCGAGCGCCTCCTCGACCTCGCGGTGCGCGCCGAAATGGTAGCTGTACTGCCGCGCGATCCGGTCGATGCGCTGTCCGCCGAGCGTGTAGGCCCCGGTCTTGGCATGGGTGTGGACGGCGCGGCCCTCGGCGGTGCCGCTGGCCTCGAGGCCGAAAATCACGGACTGCGGGTTCTCGGCGGCGAAGGCGCGGAAGGTGCGGAACTTCTCGATGTCGAGACCCTGACGGATCTCCGCGGTCTGGAGTTGTTGTTCAGGCATGGGTTCTTTCCTTGGTGTTGATCGCCGCCACATCGACGGCAGGCGCACCATCGTTCTTGTCCCCCGCTGTCATAAGCGGCAGACTGGCGCAGACCGGTTCATTTCTGCCAGAGACTGCGCATGGCCCAGCCAAGATCAGACCTGCAGGTCAGCCTATTGGCGATTCCCGACACCTTCATGTCCTGCCTGTCGGGCCTTCTCGACACCCTGACCGTCGCGCGGGACGTCGCCGACGGCCCGATTCCCTTCGAGCTCGAGATCGTGGCAAGCCGCCCCCGGGTCGAGATCGGACGCACCCGCATGCCGGTCATGGCGCACCGGACGCTCGATGCCATCGACCGAACCGACATCATCATCATCCCCGCCTCGGTGATGGATGGGGAGACATGGATGACCGGGCGCTACCCCGAGGAGGTGCGGTGGCTGAAGGCGATGCACGCGCGGGGGGCAATCGTCTGTTCGGCCTGCTCGGGCGCCCTGCTGCTGGCCGAGACGGGATTGCTCGACGGCCAGGACGTGACCACTCACTGGACGCTCGAGCGCACCTTCCGCGAGAACTTCCCCGAGGTGCGCCTGCGACTCGAGCGGGCGCTCGTGATCAGCCCCGACGGGACCCTTGTCATGTCGGGGGCGTCGACCGCCTGGCACGACCTTGCGCTCTACCTCGTGTCGCGGTTCAGCGGACCGGCGACGGCGCGGTCGAAGGCGAAGTTCTTCATGCTGCAGTGGCACGCCGAGGGCCAGACCCCCTACATCCCGTTCGAGGAGCCGACCGGCCATGGCGACCGCGCCGTCATGGCCGCCCAGACATGGCTGCAGGGGCACTGGTCGGACCCGAGCCCGGTCGAGGTGATGATCGCGCGCTCGGGGCTCTCGACCCGGAACTTCGCCCGCAGGTTCCAGAAGGCGACGGGACACGCGCCGCTCGCCTATGTCCAGAACTTGCGGATCGAGCGTGCGAAGCAGATGCTGGAGGCTGGCACCGAGCCAATCGACGAGATCAGCGCGGCGGTCGGCTATGAGGACCCGTCCTTCTTCCGAAGGATCTTCAAGCGAACGGTCGGCCTTCGGCCGGGCGACTACCGACGGAAGTTTGCATCCAGCCGGCAGCCGGGCGACGCCTCGGATCCGCACCGCGAGACGGAGGACGCATGTTCAGCCATGTGACCGTGGGCTGTGCCGATCTTGAGCGGGCCGCGGCGTTCTACGACGCCATCCTCGCGCCGATCGGTTTGGTGCGCAGGGCCGTCACACCGGATGGAGGGCCGGCAGCTGCTTGCTGGATCGTTCCGGACCAGCCGCTGCCGCGCTTCTACGTCTACATCCCGTTCGATGGAAACGCTGCGAGCGCGGGCAACGGCAGCATGGTTGCCTTCGCGGCACCTTCATCCGCCGCCGTCGACGCGGCCCACGCTGCAGGGCTCGAACGCGGCGGAACCGACTACGGCGCCCCGGGTCCGAGAGACCGCTACGGAGCGGGTTACTATGCCGGGTACCTGCACGACCCGGACGGGAACAAGGTTCAGGTCGTTCATCGTGGAGATGTGTCGGTGGAGGCAGATGGTTGATACAACCTTCGGGAACTGCGCAGTCCGCCCAATAGACTCGTAGCCACCGCATTGACCCTGACGCAGAGCTAGCTCGGCGATGAAATCGTCGGTTGCGACGCCAGCGATTGAAAGATTGCGCTGTGTCCCTCAGACGAATTTGACGCCGAACAGAGTTTCTTCGTCAGCGAAATGCAACGGACATCTGCGTCAGCGGTCGCCAGCCGGATCCGCGATCCTGGCGAAGCGCTGGCGGTAGCGCGCCGGCGTCACGCCGACCATCCGCTTAAAGAGGCGGCGGAACGAGTTCGGGTCCTCGTAGCCAACGTCGAACGCGATCGCATCCACCGGCGACTTCCCCGTCTCGAGAAGCTGCTTCGCTTCCTCGATCCTGAGCGTCTGCACGTAGTCGATCGGGGCATATCCCGTCGCTGCCCTGAAGCGGCGCGTGAACGTCCGGGTCGACAAGCCTGAGCGGGCCGTCATCAAAGCCACGGGATTCTCCCCGTAATAGTTGTCTGCAAGCCATGTCTGCACGTCTGCGATCACCGCATCGTCGTGACGTTGCGGCCTCCGCGCGCCGGCGAACGGCAGTTGCCCCTCGCTGTGGTCGCCGAGCAGGAAGATCTTCGCGGCCCGTACCGCCTCGCTCCCGCTCGAAAAACGCGCGACCAGGTGCAGCGCCAGGTCGGCCCACGCCGACGACCCGCCGCCGGTCACGATCCGCCCGCCCTCGCCCGAGGGCGTCAGGATGCGCTGGGGCGCCAGCTCGACCTCGGGATAGTGCCGCCTCATCAAATCCACGATCGCCCAGTGTGTGGTCACGGTGTGGCCGTCGAGCAACCCAGCCTCGGCGAGCATCACCGTCCCGGTGCAGACCGAGCAGATCATCGCCCCGGCGGCATGGCGCTCACGCAGCCATCCGGCCTCGACCGGCCATTGCCCCCGCGGGTCCCAATCGGGTGGAAAGGCGAGGTCGGAGACGATCACGACGTCAGCGTCGCCCAACCCCTCGTGCGGCGTGATTGGTACGCCGTAGCGGCTCGCCGGCGGCACGCCGTCTCTGGCGACGATGCGCGGTCGGATGCGCCCGCCGGTCGGCTTCTCCCCGGTCAGGAGCTCCCAGTCCCGGCCGACCGAGAGGAACACTTCATAGAGACCATAGATCGAGGCCGGAGTGCTCTCCGGCAGCACCAGCAGTGCAAAGGTGGGCTCTGGCGTCTTGGCGATCATGGTGCAGCCTGGCCGATCTGACCCGTTCTCGGCCGGACTGCCCCTTAGTAGCACATGAGTTTCGGAATAATCCAGCGGAGCAACACAGACAGCCTGGAGCGAGACATGACACAGCACATCAAGACGACCGATTTCGACACCGGCAAGGCCGACGCCTTTCTCGACCGCGTCGCGGGGCTGATCAACGACGGCGCGGTCGCCGTGATGGTCGGGATCGGCCACCGCACCGGCCTTTTCGACACGATGTCGGGACTGCCGCCGGCAACGAGCGCCGAGATCGCCGAGGAGGCGGCACTCGCCGAGCGCTATGTCCGCGAGTGGCTGGCGGTGATGGTCACCGCGCGCATCGTCGCCTTCGACCCCGAGCGGGGCACATACAGCCTGCCCGCCGAGCATGCCGCAAGCCTCACCCGCGGCGCATCGCTCGGCAACTTCGCGGTCTATGCCCAGCATGTCGGTCTGCTCGGCCAGATGCAGGACCGGCTGCTTGCCTGCTTCGCGACCGGCGAAGGGATGAGCTACGGCGACTACCCCTGTTTTCACCACATCATGGCCGAGGACAGCGCGATGACGGTCACGGCCGGTCTCTTCGAGCACGTCCTGCCGCTGGTGCCAGACCTCGACGCGCGGCTCGAGGCGGGAATCGATGTGATGGACGCCGGCTGCGGTCAAGGCTCGGCGCTAATCGCACTGGCCGAACACTATCCGCGCAGCCGGTTCACCGGCTACGACCTGAGCGAGGAGGCCATCGCCCATGCCGCAGAAGTCGCCCGCCGCGCCGGGCTCGCGAACCTGCGCTTCGAGGTGCGCGACCTGACCGGCTACGACGAGCGCGCGCGGTTCGACTTCATCACTTCCTTCGACGCGGTCCACGACCAGAAGGATCCAGCGGGACTGATCCGCGGCCTTCACGGCGCGCTGAAGCCGGGCGGCGTCTACCTGATGCAGGACATCGGCGGCTCGGCTCGGCTCGAGAACAACCTCGATTTCCCGATGGCCTCGTTCCTCTACGCGATCTCCTGCGCGCATTGCACGCCGGTGTCGCTCGGCCAGGGCGGCGAGGGGCTCGGCACGATGTGGGGCTGGGAGACCGCCGAGGCCATGCTGAGCGACGCGGGCTTCGCCGAGGTCGACCGGCATGTGCTCCCGCACGACCCGATGAACGTCTGGTTCGTCGCCCGGCAGTGACCATGGACCGGTCGCCCTGAGGCGGTCGGCCGCGGCGCCGGAACACGGCGCAAGAACCAAGGAAGCTCGAAGATGACACATGAAACCGGATCTCATCCGGGGCCGGACGGCCCCGGACTGCCCGCGCGCTTGCTGCGGCAGCTTTGGACGCGACCCCGGACGCGGCGCCCGCGCCCCATCGGCGGCCTGTCGCACCTGAGCGACCATCAGCTGCGGGACATCGGCATCAGCCGGGATCGTTCCCGAGATCGATCGCAACCATGAAGGCGGATCCCGCCTCGCCACACACTTTCCTAGGAGACCTGAGATGAAACGCATGACCCTCACCGCCGCCTTCGCCGGGGTTCTCGCAGCGTCAGCGCCTAGCACCTGGGCCGACCAGACGGCGCTTGTCCTCTACGAGACAAAGGGCAGCCAGCCGGTCCGGCAGGAAGGCCTCGCCTTCCTCGAGATCGACCCCGAGGCGCCGGACTACGGCCGCATCCTCGCGCGGATCGACCTGCCGCACGACCTGATCGGGCATCACATCTTCTACAATCCGGCGCGCGACCGCGCCTACGTCACCGCGCTCGGCCGTTCCGAGCTCTGGGTCTTCGATGTCACGGAGTTCCCCTACCGGCCGAAGGTCGTCGCGGTGCCCGACTGCGTCGTGCTCGAGGACGTGACGTTCTCCGAGGCGCTCGGCCGGTGGTACCTCAGCTGCATGGGCAGCTCCAACGTTGTCGTCGGCGATGCCGAAACCGACGAGCCGCTGCGCACCATCGCTCTGCCGGAGCCGTATCCGCACGGCATTACGGTCAACGACGCGATCGACCGCATCCTGCTGACCAGCACCTCGAACCCGGTCGACTTCTCCGACGCGGGCGAGACGATCACCGTGCTCAGGGCCAGCACCGAGGAGGTGCTTTCGACGCACAAGGTGTCGAACCGGCCTTCGCCGTCGCGGGCGGAGCCGGTCGAGATCTTCTTCGTGCCGGGCGCCGAGCCGCCGCTCGCCTATGTCACGACGGCCACTGAGGGGACGCTCTGGCTCGGCGAGTGGCGGCCCGAGACCGAAGAGTTCGCGTTCCGCCAGGCGTTCGACTTCGGGTCGCTCGGGCAGGGCGTGGCGCTCGAGGTCTACTTCAACGCCGCGGGCGACCGGGCCTATGTCACCACGGCGAGCCCCGGCCACCTCAACGCCTTCGACATCGGCGACCCGCGCGAGCCACGCCACCTCTGGGCCGCCGAGGCCGGGCCGGGCGCACACCACCTGGTGTTCTCGCCCGACGGGAGCCGCGCGTATGTGCAGAACGGCCTCGCCAACATCGAGGGCATCAACGACGGCTCGATCTCCGTCATCGACCTCGGGACCGGGACGAAGACCGGCAGCATCGACACGTTCAAGGATGCGGGTTTCACCGTGAACATGATCGCGCTGACCCCCGAGGCCGAGGACACCCACACCCATTGAGGCCTGCCGGGCGGCGCTTCCCTGCCACCGCCGACCCTCACATGCGCGCCATCAGGCTAGCATGCTTGATCGACTGGAGCTTGGGGAATGACCGCTGCACAACTTGTGTCCCGTTGATTAGCGCGGGGAAAGGCCTTCTGGCCAAGGCACGTCAGCCTTGAAGAAGTGCGCACGCTCCTGTCGCTGGCGACGCCGATCGCGCTCGTCTCGCTTGTCAACATGGCGATGAGCCTGACCGACACCGTCGTGGCGGCCGGTCTTGGCGCCGGGGCGCTCGCGTGGCGCAAGCTGCTCGGCCATGAGTTGGATGGTTCCGTCCTGGGGCTGGTTCGCCAGGCGGGCGAGACGCAGCCTGCGGAGATCGCCCCCGACGGCGCCGTCTGGGTCGGGCCCGCGCCGGTCACCGAGGAGGAGAAGCGCGCGCTTGCGCGCCTGATGCAGGACGCACGCGCCTACAGCGGCGGGGAGACCCTGACGGTGGACCGCTCCCAGCGCGGCGGCCGTGGGTTCGACGTCTTCCTGCCCGCCGCGGGAACGACCCACAATCTCAGCGACTGCGGCGACGACGCCTGCCAGCAGGCCCCGCTTGCGTCCGACGGGCGGCGAGCCTTTTTCGTGCGGATGCCGCGTTTCTGAGCGCCTGAGGCGAGCGCGGTGCCACTGACCCTGGGCCGGAGGCCCGGCCGTCGCGGATGCGCAAATTTTCCGTTGCAGATCAGCCGCGACCGGGGGCATTCTCCCACCTGCGCATAAGTCGTGCGGGACCGGCCCTTTCGGCCCGGATCGCACGCATGCGAGGGGAGGAACGGATGGATTTCAGGATGCTGTCGACGAGCGCGCTCGTCGTCTTGGCGCAGGCCGGCACCGCGCTCGGCCAGGTCGCGGCCCTCGGCGCCCCCGAGGGCCAGGTCAACATCGTCGCCTGGCCCGGCTACATCGAGCGCGGCGAGACCGACACGGACTTCGACTGGGTCACCAAGTTCGAGGAGGCGACCGGCTGCAAGGTCAACGTCAAGACCGCCAACACCTCGGACGAGATGGTGGCGCTGATGAACGAGGGCGGCTTCGACCTCGTCACCGCCTCGGGCGACGCCTCGCTGCGCCTGATCGCCGGCGAGCCGGGTGCAGCCGATCAACATCGACCTCGTTCCCGTCCTGGTCCACCGTCGACGACCGCCTGAAGGACGCGCCCTGGCACACGGTCGACGGCGTCCACTACGGCGTGCCCTACATGTGGGGCCCGAACGTGCTGATGTACAACACCGAGGTCTTCAACGAGCCGCCGACCTCCTGGAACGTGGTCTTCGAGGAGATGACCCTGCCCGACGGCAAGTCCAACAAGGGCCGGGTGCAGGCCTACGACGGCCCGATCCACGTCGCCGACGCCGCCCACTACCTGATGTCCCACAAGCCCGAGCTCGGCATCACCTCGCCCTACGAGCTCAACGAGGACCAGTACAAGGCCGCGCTCGACCTGCTGCGCGCAGCAGCGCAAGCTGGTCAGCCGCTACTGGCACGACGCCTTCATCCAGATGGACGACTTCAAGAACGAGGGCGTGGTCGCCTCGGGCTCCTGGCCGTTCCAGGTCAACATCCTCCAGTCCGGAGGGCGCGCCGATCGCCAGCATCATCCCGCCGGAGGGCGCCACCGGCTGGGCCGACACCACGATGATGCACGTCGACGCCGCGAACCCGAACTGCGCCTATCTCTGGATGGAGCACTCGCTCGCCTCGAACCTGCAGTCCGACCTCGCGGTCTGGTTCGGCGCCAACCCGCGGTGCCGGCCGCCTGCACCGACGGGCGCGGCATGCAGACCGCCGAGGGCTGCACCACCAACGGCTTCGACGATTTCGAGAAGATCCGCTTCTGGACCACCCCGGTCTCGTCCTGCCCGCAGGGCGAGTGCGTGCCCTACTACCGCTGGGTGTCGGACTACATCGGCGTCATCGGCGGCCGCTGATCCCCTGCGCGCCCCGTCGCACGGGTGCTCGCGCCTCGTGCAGGGGGCGTCCGCCAGGACCATGACGCTGCCGTCGAATTCCAGAACGTCTCCCGCCACTTCGGCGCGGTGCGCGCGGTCGACGGCGTCGACCTCGCCATCGCCGACGGCGCGTTCTTCGCCATGCTCGGCCCGTCGGGCTCGGGCAAGACCACCTGCCTGCGGCTGATCTCGGGCTTCGAGCAGCCGACGGCCGGCCAGATCCGCATCTTCGGCGAGGACGTGTCGAGGACGTGCCGCCCAACCGGCGCAACGTCAACACGGTCTTCCAGGACTACGCGCTCTTCCCGCACCTGAACGTGCGCGACAACGTCGCCTACGGCCTGATGGTCAAGGGCGTCGGCCGAAGGCCGAGCGCCACGCCAGCGCCGAGGAGATGCTCGCGCTGGTCAAGCTCGACGGCTACGGCGACCGCAGGCCCGGCCAGCTCTCCGGCGGCCAGCGCCAGCGGGTGGCGCTGGCCCGCGCGCTGGTCAACCGACCCGAGCGTGCTGCTGCTCGACGAGCCGCTCGGCGCGCTCGACCTCAAGCTGCGCGAGGCGATGCAGGACGAGCTGAAGGCGCTGCAGACAGCGGCTCGGCATCACCTTCGTCTTCGTCACCCACGACCAGGACGAGGCGCTGTCGATGGCCGACCGGCTCGCGGTCTTCAACGAGGGCCGCATCGCCCAGATCGGCACCCCGCAGGAGATCTACGAGCGCCCGGCGCACGCGTTTCGTCGCCGATTTCGTCGGCTCCTCGAACGTCCTGCCGCCCGAGATGACGCCGCGCGCTCGGCGGCCGCGAGGCCTGGGCGAGCCTGCGCCCCGAGGCGACTGCGCCTTGCCGACGCACCGGGCCGCGGCTGCCGGGCACGGTCGCGGCACTGCGCTATCTCGGCTCCGGCACCCGCGTCGTGCTCGACGCCGGCGGCACCGAGATCGCCGCCGTGGTGCCCGCCGGCCAGCCGGTCCCGCGCCGACGGCGCCCGCGTCGGCCTCGCCTGGGACCCGCGGCGCTGCACCTGATGGAGGCCGCCTGATGGCGGCGCAGCCGCCCTGCGCACGCAGCCGGTGCGCCATCGCCGGCCGGCTGCTCCGACCTGCCTCTGGCGCCGGCCGCGGCTGCTGCTGGCGCTCCTGCTCGCGCCGCCGCTGCTGTGGCTCGGCGTCGTCTACCTCGGCTCGCTCGCGGCGCTGCTGCTCCAGAGCTTCTTCTCGATCGACGAGTTCTCCGGCCTGGTCGACCGACGAGTTCACGCTCAAGACCTATGGCGAGCTGTCTCGCGCCCGCACAACCTCGACATCATCCTGCGCACCGTCGTCGATGGCCGCCGCCGTGACGCTGGCCTGCGCCGTGATCGCCTTCCCGATCGCCTACTACGCCGCGCGCTACGCCCGGGGCCGCTGGAAGGCGCTGTTCTACCTCGGCGTCATGCTGCCGCTCTGGTCGAGCTACCTGGTCAAGGTCTACGCCTGGAAGCTGATCCTCGCCAAGGAGGGCATCGTCACCTGGGCCGCCGACGGCACCGGCACCTCGGCTGGCTGCTCGACGGCGTGCTGTCGCTGCCGGTGATCGGCGGCACGTCGCTGTCGATCTCGCTACATCGGCACCTTCCTGGTCTTCGTCTACGTCTGGCTGCCGTACATGATCCTGCCGATGCAGGCCGCGCTCGAGCGGGTGCCCGAACTCGATGATCGAGGCCTCGGCCGACCTCGGCGCGACGCCCGGCCAGACCTTCCGCACCGTGATCCTGCCGCTGGCCCTGCCGGGCGTCGTCGCCGGCTCGATCTTCACCTTCTCGCTGACGCTCGGCGACTACATCATCCCGCAGATCATCGGCAACTCCGCCGCCTTCATCGGCAGGCGGTCTACCAGCTAGCAGGGCACCGCCGGCAACATCCCGCTGGCCGCCGCCTTCGCCGTGGTGCCGATCGCTCATCATGGTGGTCTACCTGGCGCTCGCCAGGCGGCTGGGGGCCTTCGATGCGCTCTGAACGCCCGCGCCCTGCTCGGCCTCGAAGATCGCCGCCGCGGCCGGGCCTGCTGTTCCTGCACCTGCCGATCCTGCTGATCTTCCTCTACGCCTTCACCACCGAGGAGCGCAGCTACCAGTTCCCGCCGCCCGGCCTGACCCCGCAATGGTTCGCCGTCGCCTGGAACCGCGCCGGACATCTGGCCGCCGCTCTAGCCTGTCGCTGCGGTCGCCGCCATCTCGACGCTGCTCGCGCTCATCCTCGGCACGCTGGTCGCCGCCGCCATGGCGCGCGCGCGCTTCTTCGGCCGCGAGGCGATCTCGCTGCTGATCATCCTGCCGATCGCGCTGCCCGGCATCATCACCGGCATCTCGCTGCGCTCGGCCTTCGACCTGGTGGACATCCCGTTCTCGACCTGGACCATCGTCCTCGGCCACGCGACCTTCTGCATCGTCGTCGTCTACAACAACGCCGTCGCCCGCTTCCGCCGCCTCTCCGGCTCGCTCATCGAGGCCTCGATGGACCTCGGCGCCAACGGCTTCCAGACCTTCCGCCACGTCATCCTGCCGAACCTCGGCACGGCGCTGCTGGCCGGCGGCATGCTGGCCTTCGCGCTGTCCTTCGACGAGGTGATCGTCACCACCTTCACCGCCGGCCAGCAGGCGACCCTGCCGATCTGGATGCTCAAGGAACTGGTGCGCCCGCGCCAGCGCCCGGTCACCAACGTGGTCGCCATCGTCGTCGTTGCTGGTGACGCTTCTGCCGATCCTCGTCGCCTACTACCTCACCCGCGGCGGCGAGACATCGCCGGGCATGGAAAGTGACGAGGGTGGACGTTCAGGAAAAATTATTGAAGATAAATCTCAGTCACATCAATGCGCTGCCGGGAATTGCACGCGTGCAAGGCCCGCTTTGCACACCCAGAAGGAGGACGGATGGACACCGCGCTGCTGATCGGCGACCGCATTGAGGCCGGCCAGGGCGAGGCCGAGACGATGCTGAACCCCCGCACCGGCGCGACGATCCTCGAGGTGCCCGAGGCCTCGCCCGCCCAGGTCGACGCCGCCGTCGCCGCCGCCCGCGGCGCTTTCGACGCCTGGTCGCGCACCACGCCCGCCGAACGCTCCGCCGCACTCCTCAAGATCGCCGACCGCATCGAGGCCGAGGCCGACGCCTTCGCCGCCCTCGAGGCGCTGAACTGCGGCAAGCCGATCAACGCCGCCCTCAACGACGAGATCCCGGCGATCGTCGACTGCTACCGCTTCTTCGCCGGCGCCGTGCGCTGCCAGCACGGCGCCGTCGCCGGCGAATACCTCTCCGGCCACACCTCGATGATCCGCCGCGATCCGGTCGGCGTCGTCGCCTCGATCGCGCCGTGGAACTACCCGCTGATGATGATGGCCTGGAAGCTCGCCCCGGCGATCGGCGGCGGCAACACCGTCGTCTTCAAGCCCTCCGAGCAGACGCCGCTGACCGCGCTGAAGCTGGCCGCATCCTGGCCGACGTGCTGCCCGAGGGCGTCGTCAACGTCGTCACCGGCCGCGGCCACACCGTCGGCAGCGACCTGATCAACCACCCCGCGGTCGACATGATCTCGCTCACCGGCGACATCGCCACCGGCAAGAAGATGCTCGAGGCCGCCGCCAAGTCGGTCAAGCGCACCCATCTGGAGCTCGGCGGCAAGGCCCCGGTCATCGTCTTCGACGATGCCGACATCGACGCCGTGGTCGACGGCCTGCGCGCCTTCGGCTTCTACAACGCCGGCCAGGACTGCACCGCCGCCTGCCGCGTCTATGCCGGCGAAGGTCTACGAGAACCTGGTCGCCGACCTCTCCGCCGCCGTCGCCGCCATCACGCTCGACGCCGCGGACGACACGACCAACGAGATCGGCCCGCTGATCAGCCCGCGCCAGCGCGACCGCGTCGCCGGCTTCGTCGATCGCGCCCGCGAGCTCAACCACGTCGAGGTCACCACCGGCGGCACGTCCGGGGCCAACGGCTTCTACTACGCCCCGACCGTCGTCGCCGGCGCGCTGCAGGACGACGAGATCGTGCGCCGCGAGGTCTTCGGCCCGGTGGTCTCGGTCACCCGCTTCTCGGAGGTCGACGACGCGGTCGCCTGGGCCAACGACAGCGACTACGGCCTCGCCTCGTCGGTCTGGACCCGCGACGTCGGCCGTGCCATGGCGACCGCCGCCCGCCTGCGCTACGGCTGCACCTGGATCAACACCCACTTCATGCTGATCAACGAGATGCCGCATGGCGGGCTGAAGCAGTCCGGCTACGGCAAGGACATGTCCGCCTACGCGCTCGAGGACTACACCGTCCCGCGCCACGTCATGATCAGGCACGGCTGAGACCTCACCAGAACAGGAAGTCCGCCCATGTATGAAATCGCCGGGAAAGTCGCCGTCATCACCGGCGGCACGCGCGGCATCGGCCTCGCGATCGCGCGCCATGTGCTGGACGCGGGCGGCAAGGTCGTCGTCAACGGCCGTGCCGCTACCGAGGAGGCCGAGGCGCTGGTCGCCGTCCACGGGGCCGACCGGGCGGCGGTGGAGGTTGCCGATGTCTCGCAGCCGGAGGCGGCCGCGGCCCTGGTCGCGGCCGCGGTGGAACGGTTCGGGCGGCTCGACATGCTGGTGCATTCAGCGGGCGGGCCGGCGCCGGGTACGGTGCTGGCGCAGACGCCCGAAGCGTGGATGGAGGCCTTCGCGGTCCATGTCCATCCGGTGTTCCACCTGTTCCGGGCGGCGCATCCCTGGCTGGCGCGCGAGGGCGGGGCGGTGCTGCTGATCTCGTCGGTCGCGGGGCTGCGCGGCTGTCCGGGGACGGTGGCGTACCAGACGGTCAAGGGCGCGCTGATCCCGCTGGCAAAGGCGCTGGCCTTCGATCATGCGGCCGAGGGGATCCGCGTCAACGTGCTGGCGCCGGGCATCATCCGCACCCGCTTCCATCAGGCGATGACCGAGACGGCAAAGGCCCACAACCTCGCCAACCGCATTCCGCTGCGCAAGGAGGGCAGCGTGGATGACGTGGCGGAGGGGGCGATGGCGATGCTGTGCAACGAATTCATCACCGGGGAGATCCTGACCATCGACGGCGGCATGTCGATGCGGATCACGGGGTAGCGGGTAGAGCCGCTCGCGGGAATGCGCACGCCGGACGCACAGAATGCGCGGCCTGTCCGCGCGCGGACAGACCGCGCAACTCATTGACTTCATTCAATAAGATGCGCTGCCGTTAACGGGTCGGAAACTTCGGTTAACCCGCGCCGGTCAGTAGACCACGACCGAGCGGATGCTTTCCCCGGCATGCATCAGGTCGAAGCCCTTGTTTATGTCCTCCAGCTTCAACAGATGGGTGATCATCGGGTCGATCTGGATCTTGCCCTCCATGTACCAGTCGACGATCTTCGGCACGTCGGTCCGCCCGCGCGCGCCGCCGAAGGCGGTGCCCTTCCAGGTGCGGCCAGTGACGAGCTGGAACGGCCGGGTGGAAATCTCCGCCCCCGCCGGCGCCACGCCGATCACCACCGAGGTGCCCCATCCGCGGTGTGCGCATTCCAGCGCCGCCCGCATGACCTTCACATTTCCGGTGCAGTCGAAGGTGTAGTCCGCCCCGCCGATCTGGTCGGCGCCGCGCTTCGTCATGTTGACGATATGGGGCACGATCTCGTCGCCCACTTCGGCGGCGTTGACGAAATGGGTCATGCCGAACTTCTCGCCCCATACCTTGCGGGCCGGGTTGAGGTCCACCCCGATGATCATGTCGGCGCCGGCGAGCTTCAACCCCTGGATCACGTTCAGCCCGATGCCGCCCAGCCCGAACACCACTGCCTTGGCGCCGATCTCGACCTTGGCGGTGTTGATGACTGCGCCTACGCCGGTGGTGACCCCGCAGCCGATGTAGCAGATCTTGTCGAACGGCGCGTCCTCGCGCACCTTCGCCACCGCGATCTCCGGCAGCACTGTGAAGTTCGAGAAGGTCGAGCAGCCCATGTAGTGGAAGATCGGCTTGCCATCGAGCGAGAAGCGCGAGGTGCCGTCGGGCATGAGCCCCTGGCCCTGTGTCGCCCGGATCGCTGTGCAGAGGTTGGTCTTGCGCGACAGGCATGACGGGCATTCGCGGCACTCGGGCGTGTAGAGCGGGATCACGTGATCGCCGGGCTTTACCGACATGACGCCGGGGCCTACCTCGACCACGACCCCCGCACCCTCATGGCCGAGGATCGCCGGGAACAGGCCCTCCGGGTCGGCGCCCGACAGGGTGAACTCGTCGGTGTGGCAGATGCCGGTGGCCTTGATCTCGACCATCACCTCGCCGGCCCGCGGCCCGGCAAGCTCGACATCGACGATCTCCAGCGGCGCGCCGGCCTTCATGGCGATTGCAGCTCGGCTTCGCATGCGTCTCCTCCCATGCCCAGTAAACAGGGGCCGCACCGGACCGCCCCATCCACCGCTCAGTGCACGGCATCCCGGCCCGCCAGTCCAGCCCTTTCGCACGCTGGCCTATGCACGGAATTGCGGCCGGCCTCGCGTTCGCGACTTCGGCGGCAGCAGGCGCTGCGGCGGAGTTCGATGACCCGGACTGGCCCTGCATCCAGCGCAAGGTGCCGGAGATGTCGATCGGCCTGACGTGGGCGGGACCGGTTCCGGATGCCCCGCCGCTCAAGCGCCGGGGCGGGACGCCCGACGGTATGGGGCGCTCACCCGATGAAGAGTCAGGGTGCGGTCGAAGCTGGTGAGCGAGTCCGACCCGTCCCGGGTCACGAGGACGTCGTCTTCGATGCGCACGCCGATGTCGCCCTTGCGGTACAGGCCCGGCTCGACGGTGAAGACCATGCCGGGCTCCATCGCCTGCTCGTTTCCGATCATCACCTGGGGCGCCTCGTGCACATCGAGGCCGAGCCCGTGCCCGGTCTTGTGGATGATGAGATCGGCGAAGCCGGCCTCGCGCATGCGCTCGGTGACGCGCCGGTCGAGGGTGTCGAGGGTCATCGGCGGCGCAGCGATGGCGCGGCCGAGCTCATTGGCGGCGCGTACCGCCTCGTAGATCTCGCGGTGCTCGGAAGACGCGGAGCCGACGAAGAAGGTGCGGGTTATGTCGGCAGCGTAGCCGCCCGAGAGTGCGCCGAAATCGACGAGCAGCGGCTTGCCCTCCTCCAGCCGGCGCTCGGCGCTCGGGGCGCCGTGGGGGTCCGCCGACGCCGCGCCGGTAAGCACGATCGGCGCGAAGGAAAGCCCGTCGGCACCGCCGGCGAGCATTTCCGCCACCAGGCGCTGGGCGAAGGCGGTCTCGCTCATGCCTGCCGCCGCTTGGGCAAGCGTCTTGGCAAGTGCCGCCTCGCTGATCGCGATGGCCCGGCGCAGGGCCGCGACCTCGGTCGCGTCCTTGTGCAAGCGCATGTGCGAGATTTCGGCATGGGCATCGACGATTGCGGCTTGGGGGAACGCGCGACGCAGGGCCTCGGCCTCGAAGACCCGCATCCGCTGGCCCTCGACCCCGATGCGACCGGGTGAGAGGCGCGCGGCGAGCTGGCGGAAGGCATCAGCGTAGCCATCGGAATCCTGCCAGTAGACGGTTTCCACTCCGGGCACGCCGGCCTCCCAGCGGGTCCGCTCCAGCAGGGGCATCAGGGCGTGCAGCGGTCCCTCGCGGGTCACCAGGATGAGCGTAGGACGCTCCATCAGGTGGAACTGCGCTCCGGTGAGGAAGTAGAAATTCGGTCCCGGCACGATCGCAGCGACATCGAGCCCGGCCCGGTCCATGTCCTCGCGCAGCCGCGCTAGCCGGCCGGGCGCCCCTTCCCTCTCACTCATCAGTTTCCCTCCGACCCTATTGCGCAGCGAATGTATTATCCCCTAACGTCCATCGCCAGAGGAAAGCCGGAACGGCCGGGGGGCTATCGTGAAATATCGCCGAGAGCCGTTTCATCTCAGGGAGAAAAATATGCGACTTATGACAGCGCTTCTCGCCGCGACGGCGTTGACGGTCGGCGCCGTGGGCGGGGCCCAGGCAATGACGCTGGTTTATTGCAGCGAGGGATCGCCCGAGGGCTTCGACCCGGCGCCCTGGACCGCCGGGACGACTTTCGACGCCTCGTCGCGGCCGATCTACAACCGGCTGATCGAGCACACGGCGGGCACCACCGAGACGGAACCCGGGCTTGCCGAGAGCTGGGAAACCTCGGAGGACGGCACCGAGATCACCTTCAAGCTGCGTCCCGGCGTGAAGTTCCACACGACGTCCTATTTCACGCCGACCCGCGACATGAACGCCGACGACGTGGTCTTCACGTTCATGCGCCAGTTCGACAAGGAAAGCCCGTGGTTCGAGTACGCCCCCGGCATCGCCTGGGAGTACTTCAGCTCGACGATCGGCAGCTCGCTGCAGGAGATCGTCAAGGTCGACGACATGACGGTCAAGTTCGTGCTGAACCGGCCGGACGCGACGGTGATCGCCACCTTCCCGATGGATTTCGCCTCCATCATGTCGAAGGAATACGCCGACCAGCTCGAGGCCGCCGGCACGCTGGAGCAGCTGAACACCCAGCCGATCGGTACCGGCCCGTTCACGTTCGTGGACTACCAGCAGGACGCGGTGATCCGCTACGCAGCCCATCCCGACCACTGGGCCGGCAAGCAGCCGATCGACGACCTGATCTTCGCGATCACCGTCGATCCGGGCGTGCGGATGCAGAAGCTCCTCGCCAGTGAGTGCCACGTCATCCCCTATCCGAACCCGGCGGACATCGAGACGCTGAAGGCAAACCCCGACCTGACAGTGATGCAGCAGGAAGGCTTCAACATCGGCTATCTCGCCTACAACACCACACAGGCGCCGTTCGATAACCCGGCCGTCCGCAGGGCGTTGAACAAGGCGATCAACAAGGAGGCGATCATCGACGCGGTGTTCCAGGGCACTGGCGCTGCAGCAAAGAACCCGCTTCCGCCGGCCTCGTGGGGCTACAACCCCGACACCGTCGACGATCCCTACGATCCCGCGGCGGCCAGGGCGGAGCTCGAGGCGGCAGGGGTTACCGGCCTGAAGATGAACATCTGGGCGATGCCCGTGCAGCGGCCGTACAACCCGAACGCCCGGCGCATGGCAGAGCTGATCCAGGCCGACTTCGCGGCCGTGGGCGTCGAGGTCGAGATCGTCTCGATGGAGTGGGGCGAGTATCTGGCGCAGTCCTCCTCGGTCGATCGTGACGGTGCGGTATTGCTCGGCTGGACCGGTGACAATGCCGATCCGGACAACTTCCTTGGCGTGCTGCTCGGCTGCGACGCGGTAGGCGCCAATAACCGCGCCCAGTGGTGCCACCAGCCCTACGAGGACCTGATCCAGGAGGCCAAGACCACCTTCGCGCAGAACGAGCGCCAGCTGCTCTACTTCCAGGCGCAAGATGTCTTCAAGGAGCAGGCGCCCTGGGCGACCATCGCGCACTCGGTCACGACGATGCCGATGCGCAACACGGTGCAAGGGTATGTGCAGGATCCGCTCGGCAGCCACCGCTTCTTCGGCGTGAGCGTGACCGAATAGGCGGGCGTCGGCGGGCCGTGTCCGCCGATGGAAGTGCGCGACAAGCAGGGGCGGGCGCCAGGGCGCCCGCCTGACTTCCAGGAGGTGCCATGCTGCGCTTCATCCTGAACCGCCTTCTTCTGATCGTGCCGACCTTCATCGGCATCACCTTGGTTGCGTTCCTGTTCATCCGCCTGCTGCCCGGTGACCCGGTGCTGCTGATGGCCGGCGAGCGCGGGGTATCGCCGGAGCGCCACGCGGAACTGATGCAGCAGTTCGGCTTCGACCGGCCGCTGTGGCGGCAGTACACCGACTACATTGGCGGGGTGCTTCAGGGCGACTTCGGCAGCTCCTTCTCCACCAAGAAGCCGGTGCTGGGCGAGTTCATGGCGCGGTTTCCCGCCACGCTCGAGCTCGCGACCTGCGCGATCATCCTCGCCACTGTGCTCGGGGTCGCAGCCGGCATCCTGGCGGCGGTCAGGCGGGGCGGCTGGATCGACCAGCTGACCATGGGGACGGCGCTGATCGGCTATTCGATGCCGATCTTCTGGTGGGCGCTGCTGCTCATCATCTTCTTCTCCGTCAAGCTCGGGTGGACGCCGGTTTCGGGGCGCATCTCGCTGGTCCATTTCTTCCCGAGCGTCACCGGTTTCATGCTGATCGACAGCCTGATCGCAGGCAAGCCAGCAGCCTTCTGGTCAGCGGTCCAGCACCTGATCCTGCCGACCATCGTCCTGGCCACCATCCCGCTGGCGGTGATCGCGCGTCAGACGCGCTCGGCCATGCTGGAGGTGCTCGGCGAGGTCTACATCATGACCGCGAGGTCCAAGGGGCTCGCCCCGCGCCGGGTGACATGGCTGCACGCGCTCCGCAACGCGCTCATCCCGGTCGTCACCACCATCGGCCTGCAGGTCAGCGTGCTGATGGGCGGCGCGATCCTGACCGAGACGATCTTCTCCTGGCCGGGCATCGGGAAGTGGATGATCGACTCGATCTCGCGCCGCGACTACCAGGTGGTGCAGGGCGGGCTGCTCCTGATCGCTGCCATGGTGATGATCGTTAACCTTATCGTCGACCTCCTATATGGATTGATCAATCCCCGTGTCCGCCACAAGTGAACGCCCCGACCTGACGGTGCCCGCGCCGGGCCCGGCGCCAATCGCGCCTTGGCGCGAGAACTGGCTCTACTTCGCCACCAACCGCGGTGCGCTGCTCGGGCTGACTGTGCTCGGGCTGATGGTGCTGACCGCCATCTTCGCGCCGCTGCTCGCGCCGCATGACCCGAGCATGCAGTACCGCGACGCGCTGCTGGTGCCGCCGGCCTGGGAAGCGAATGGCCGGTCAGCGTTCCTGCTCGGAACCGACGCGCTCGGCCGCGACATACTGTCGCGGCTGATCTACGGCGCGCGCTATTCACTAGCCATCGGCCTTGTCGTGGTGACGCTGGCACTGATCAGCGGCATCCTGGTCGGTCTCGTCGCCGGCTACTTCGGCGGCTGGATCGACGCCCTGATCATGCGGGTGATGGACATCATCCTCGCCTTCCCCTCGCTTCTCCTCGCGCTTGTGCTGGTTGCGATCATCGGCCCCGGGCTCTTCAACGCCATGCTGGCGATTGCGGTGGTCCTGCAGCCGCACTTCGCCCGGCTGACCCGAGGCGCGGTGATGGCGGAGAAGAACCGCGAGTACGTGACCTCGGCCAAGGTCGCCGGTGCCGGCAACTTGCGGCTGATGCTGGTAACCATCCTGCCCAACTGCATGGGACCGCTGATCGTGCAGGCGACGCTCAGCTTCTCCAACGCGATCCTCGACGCGGCAGCGCTCGGCTTCCTCGGCATGGGCGCGCAGCCACCCACCCCCGAATGGGGCACGATGCTCGCCGAGGCGCGCGAGTTCATCACCAGCGCCTGGTGGGTGGTGACCATGCCGGGCATCGCGATCCTGATTACCGTGCTCGCGATCAACCTGATAGGCGACGGCCTTCGCGACACCCTCGACCCCAAGCTGAAGCGGAGCTGATCAGGTGCCGCTTCTCGACGTCCGCAATCTCTCGGTCTCCTTCGACACGGCCGCAGGACAGTTCTTCGCGGTGCAGGGTGTCGATCTCTCGGTCGATTCCGGGGAGGTGCTCGCCATCGTGGGCGAGTCGGGTTCCGGCAAATCTGTGGCGATGCTGGCGGTGATGGGACTGCTTCCGCCCGCCGCGCGGGTCACCGCCGACGCGATGCGCTTCGAGGGCAAGGATCTGCTGGCGCTTACACCGCGCCAGCGCCGGGACCTCTCCGGCAGCGAAATGGCGATGATCTTTCAGGAGCCGGTGGCGAGCCTCAATCCCTGCTTCACGGTCGGCTTCCAGATCGAGGAGACGCTGCGGGAGCACACCAGCCTTGGCGCCGCGGCCCGCCATAGCCGGGCGGTGGAGCTGCTGTCCCTGGTCGGAATTCCCGAGCCCGAGGAACGGCTGAAGTCCTTTCCGCATCAGATGTCCGGCGGCCAGTGCCAGCGGGTGATGATCGCCATCGCCACCGCCTGCACCCCGAAGCTCCTGATCGCAGACGAGCCGACCACCGCGCTCGACGTGACGATCCAGAAGCAGATCCTCGAGCTTCTGCTGCGGCTGCAAGTCGATCACGGGATGGCGCTGGTGCTCATTACCCATGACATGGGCGTGGTCGCCGAGACTGCCGACCGAGTGATCGTGCAGTACAACGGCCGCAAGATGGAGGATACCGACGTCGTCTCGCTCTTCGAGCACCCCAAGAGCGCCTATACCCGGGCGCTGCTCTCGGCGCTGCCGGAGAACGCCAAGGGCGGGCGACTGCCAACGGTCTCCGCCTTCGCCCCTGGCGCGGAGGCGCCTGCATGACGGGCACTCCGGTCCTCGAGACGCGTGGCATAACCCGCGACTACTCGAGTGGCGGTCTGTTCGGGCATGCGCGCACTGTGCGGGCGCTCAAGGGCATCGACCTTCGGGTGGAGCGGGGCCGGACGCTCGCGGTCGTGGGCGAGTCCGGCTGCGGAAAGTCGACGCTGGCGCGGATCATCACCATGATCGACGCGCCGAGCGGGGGCGAGCTCCTGATCGAGGGCGAGACCGTTGACATTGCCCGCAACGGTGTCTCGCAGGAGTTGCGCCGCAAGGTGCAGATCGTCTTTCAGAACCCCTACGGCTCGCTGAACCCGCGGCAAAAGATCGGCGACGTGCTGGCCGAGCCGCTGAAACTGAACACGTCCATGCCAGCGGGCGAGCGGCGCGACCGCGCGATGGAGATGCTGCTGAAGGTCGGGCTGAAGCCGGAGCATTTCAACCGCTACCCCCACATGTTCTCCGGCGGCCAGCGCCAGCGCATCGCCATCGCCCGCGCCATCATGGTGCATCCGGTGCTGCTGGTCCTCGACGAGCCGGTCTCGGCCCTCGACCTCTCAGTCCAGGCCCAGATCCTCAACCTGCTTCAGGATCTGCAGGACGAGTATGACCTCACCTATGTCTTCATCTCCCACGACCTCTCGGTGGTCCGCCACGTCGCCAACGATGTCATGGTGATGAATCTTGGCGAGGCGGTCGAGTATCGCAGTCGCGACGCAATCTTCGCCGCGCCAGAGCATCCCTATACGCAGACCCTTTTCGCCGCGACGCCGCAGATCGACATCGAGCGGATACGCAACCGGGTACGGCGAAAGGCCGAGATGCGAGCCTGACCTCCCGCGCAGGTTGCGCCGGCAACGGATGCGTGCATCGCGCGGCACTGCGCATGGTTCCTGCTGTGTGCCAATGATTTCAGCGAAGCGACTGCCTCTGGCTCACGCTCGGCCACCCTCGTTTGGTGGCCCGGGTGGAGCCGGATGTGCGATTGGCTTTGCCACCTTGTCTGACGGAGGCGGCGCCCCCGGCCAGAGCATGGCGTGCGGCGCCGGCGCCTTGAACCGCGTCCGCCGCGCGGACGTGCTGCACTGCGCTCGACCTGGAGCGGTTCCAGGCACCGTTGGTGAGACGCCGGCGGGAGCAGCGTGATCACCTGGCGGCTCAACGGGCGACAGGTGTCTCACCGGCCGTGCCTCCGCCGCGGTCACGGCCAGTCGCACAGGTCCGCGAACTCGGCTACGCATTGGCGATGACGAAACTGCGCTCATTGTGGTTGGGCAAGCTGCACCTCGGCGAGGCGTTCTGGACCTGGGCGATCGGCATCGGTCTCCTGGTCAACCTGTCCACCAGCGCCCTGTTTCTCGCCCTCATCGCCAATGACCGGCCGTGGGCGGCGCTGTTCGTCGGCTACGCCCTGTCGGTACCCTACAACGTTCTTGCCGGAGTCGGCGTCTGGCGCTCGGCCGCGCACTACCAGGGACCGGCCGGTCACGCGGAGCTTGCCCGCATCGCGACGGTGATTGTGATGTTGCTGTTGTCTGTCACGTGAGGTCCCGGGGCGGTGTCCGGCAGGTCCCACTGCATGAGCACACCCTGGCCAGCGCGCTCGGGGCGGCAGCGATGAGACGTCAGCCAAATGGCGGGAAGAAGTCGTCCTTCTCCGAAAAGCCGAGATCCCGCAAGGCGGCGTGAACCTCGCTCCGCACGCGACTGTCGCGGAGCGGATAGGCCACGAAGAACTGCTCGATCGAGGCGTCGGGTCTGAGGTCCCGGGTCCGCTCGGCCCAGTATCGCGCCTGGTCATGTTTTCCGGCCATCCGGTTGACTGCCGCGGCGATGATCGAGACCAGGTAATGCGCCCCCGGCTGGCGCGATCCGGCGTCGAGCCAGCGGCAGGCCTGCTCCATGTCCCCCGTATGCGCCAGCGAGAAGCCCTTGGCCGACTGCATCGCGTAGAGAAACGGATCGAGCGGACTGAGCCGGATCGCCTCGTCGAGCATCGGCAGCGCCTGGTCGCCTAGACCCGCCATCAGGTTGGTGAAGGCATGTGCATACATGCCATGCGAGAAGCTCGGGCTGAGGCCGACCGCCCGGGCCAGGAAGGTCTGGCCGAACTCGTGGTCGTTCCGCAGCCAGTACGAGCGGCCATAGTTGAAGTTTCCGAACGGGTCCATCGGGTCGAGTTCGAGGCACCTTTCGGCAAACCTGCGCGCGTTGTCGATATCGGCGCCGCGGTCGCTGCCGTAGTTCACGAACGCCGACTGGAAGCTGGTGAACGACCGGGCGGCATGGGCGCGAGCGAAATTGGGCTCAAGGCTCACGGCGCGCGCGAAATGGTCGGCGGCGATCGCATTGTCGGTCGCATTGAAGCGGTACATGTGGCGGAGCCCCAGGTGATACAGGCTCCAGGCGTCGAGGGTCTGAGGTGCGCGCAGCCGGGCGCGTTCGGCCTCGTTGAGAGAGACGTGCAACTCCATCGCCGCGGTCACCAGGCTGACGATGTCCGTCCGCATCTGGTGGACGTCTTCGACCTTGCCGGAGCGGCGATCGCCCCAGACGATGCGGCCGTCGCGCGTGTCGGCGAGCTCCACCGTGAGCGCGAGGTCGGACCCGAAGATCTCCACCTCGCCGGTCAGGCAGTAGGTCGCGCCGAGCGCCGTGCGAATGGCGTCCATGTCGGGCGTCTCGTCGCGAAAGCGGAAGGTAGACCCGCGCGCGAGCACCTTCAGCCAGCGCAGGCGGGACAGCGACGAGATCAGCTCGGACGGCACCGCCTCGGCAATCGCGCCGTAAACCCCGGTCTGGCCGATCTGCCGGAACGGCAGCACCGCGATCGACGGCTGCTCGCCGGTCTCCTGCGCCGCCCCGTCGGGCGCCTCGCCCGGTGCGAGGTCCCGCCCGGCCGCCGCCGGGACGAGCTCTTCCACCGTGCCGACGAACCGGAAACCGCGGCCGTGCACGGTTCGGATCAGGCGCTGGGCCTTGCCGTCGTCGTCGAGGACGCGGCGCGCGGTCTTGATCAGCGTCGAGATCGCTGTATCGGAGATGAAGCGGCCGTCCCAGATCTTCTCGACCAGCTCGTCCTTGGAGACCAGGCGACCGCGGTGCTCGATCATGTAGCAGAGCAGCGCGAATACACGCGGCTCGACCGCGACCTCCTCGCGGTCGCGAGACAGTTGGCCGAGCGACAAGTCCAGCGTGAACCGGTCGAAACGGTAGATCATGGCGCATACTACGGGTTCCCCACGTTATCACCATGAAATTTTCAGGTCGGTCCCAAGCGCCGCCGCCGCTGACGGCTTAGACGGTTTCCAGACGCAAAACGCATCAGGAGCCCAGCCAATGACCCGTCCCGCAGTTCCGCGCAATCCCAGCTACGGAAAGGGCTTCGACCGGGTTCGAACCCTGTCGGCGCCGGAAGACAGCCGAACCTGGTTCCACCAGCACAATCGGGTTGCCGCGCATCCCGCCGCCGGACGGAGGAGGTCCCGATGATCCGCCTGCTCCGACCCGGCCGCCATCGTTCCGGGGCCGTTCCGGACGCCGCGGCGACCACTCGCGTCCGGCCCGCCATGCCGCATGACCGATCCAGTCTTTTGCCTGACCCCGCGCGTTCGGACTGGCAGACGATCGGGATCGACCGGATCCTGCCCGCTCACCTGCTGATGCTGCGCTGAGCCGTGGCCCCGGAGCGGGTCGGATCGCGATCCGCGCCGGACCAGAACCACCAACCCAACCCAACCTGAAGGAAACGACCATGATGACCACGACCCACGCCGTCACCGTCGCCGACAACGGCGTCAACACCGAAGCCCTGATCAGCGCCCGCGGCGCCTTCACCGAGATGCCGCAGGCCGCCGCCTTCACCTTCCGCAGCACCTGCCACTGGATGGAGGGCACCTACAGCGCGAACACGATCAACGGGTACTTCGGCCTCGGCCAGGAGCACAGCCGCAAGCAGACCTTCACGATCGAGGCCGATCACCCCGAGGTCTTCGCCGCCCACGACCGCGCGGCGACCCCGACCGAGATCGCACTGGCCGCGCTCGCCAGCTGCCTGACCGGCGGCGTGGCCGCCATCGCCCAGCACCGCGGCATCCAGCTCCGCTCGGTCCGCGCGACGGTCGAGGGCGATATCGACGTGCGCGGCATCCTCGGCATGGACCCCGACATCCGCAACGGCTTCTCCGCCATCCGCGTGAAGTTCGAGATCGACGCCAACGCCAGCGACGAGGACATCCGCGCGCTGGTCGCCCAGTCGCAGAAGCGCTCGGCCATGTTCGACATCCTGACCAACCCGACCAACGTGGCGGTCAGCGTCGCCTGAGACAGGTCACAGGCATCGGCCCGGCGCCGGTCGGCGGATGCCCCGCAGGAAGGGTCAGACAGATGAAACGGGTACGGACCCCCCGACGACGCCGCCGCCTCGACCCCGCCCGCATAGCGCGCCGGGAAGCCGCGCTTGATGATCATAGGGATGGTCATGACCCCCGGTGCCCACCACGTTGCCCGAGACCGAGCCCGACATGGTGCCGAAGACGCCGCTCGCGGCCTATGCGGCCGGCCGGATTGCATCCGAACAGCAAACCGGTGTCAGGTTCACCGTGTTAAACGGGCAGCTCCATGGTGAAGCGGATCGAATCCCTCGGCCGGGGTCTGCGCGTTCTCGATTTCCTCGAGAAGAGCGGTCCCATGGGCCTAGCGCAGCTCTCCGCCGAGATGGGCCTCGCAAAGGCGACACTGCGTCGCACCCTGACGACGCTGGAGACCGCGGGCTTTGCCCGGCGCCGGCTGGCCGACCGGCTGTGGCAGGCCAACCTGCGCGTCCGGGGCGAGCCGGCTGGTGCTGATCGTCCCGCTCGGCCTTGGCGTGGGCTGGGGACTGGCCAGGAACCCGGACGAAGTCGCCGCCGCCGTTCAGGACCGACATCGTCGGAGCTGCCGGCTTGACCCACGGCGAGCAGATCAGGCTCAATGCGATCGAAGCGCCCGAGGACCGGCAGCTCTGCACCGGGCAGCTGGCCGCCGCTCACCTTTCCGCCACCAGCACCTCGCGCTTGCCCACATGGTTCGCCTGGCTGACGACGCCCTGCTCCTCCATCATCTCCACCAGCTTCGCCGCCTTGTTGTAGCCCACCGACAGCTTGCGCTGGATATACGAGGTCGAGCACTTGCGGTCCTTGGCCACTACCGCCACCGCCTGATCGTAGAGCACGTCGTCGCTCTGCCCGCTGCTGCCGAGCCCCAGCACCAGGTCGATCTCGCTCTCCTCGTCCGCATCCGGCCCGTCGAGCACCCCCGCCTCGTACTCCGGCGCGCCCATCGCCTTCAGGTGCCTGACCACCTCCTCGACCTCTTCGTCCGAGACGAACGGCCCGTGCACACGCGTGATCCGCCCGCCGCCGGCCATGTAGAGCATGTCGCCCTGCCCGAGCAGCTGCTCCGCGCCCATCTCGCCGAGGATGGTCCGGCTGTCGATCTTCGACGTCACCTGGAACGAGATGCGCGTCGGGAAGTTCGCCTTGATCGTGCCGGTGATCACGTCCACCGAGGGCCGCTGCGTCGCCATGATCAGATGAATGCCGCTCGCCCGCGCCATCTGCGCAAGCCGCTGAATACAGGCCTCGATTTCCTTCCCGGCGACCATCATCAGGTCGGCCATCTCGTCGACGATCACCACGATGAACGGGATTGCCGCCGGCAGGAATTCCTCGGTCTCGAACACCGGCTCGCCGGTATCCTCGTCAAATCCGACCTGCACCGTCCGTGTGAAAGCCTCGCCCTTTCCGACCGCGTCACTCACCCGCGCATTGTAGCCGTCGATGTTGCGCACGCCCATCTTCGACATCTTGCGGTAGCGCTCTTCCATCTCCGCCACCACCCACTTCAGCGCCACCACCGCCTTCTTGGGGTCGGTGACGACCGGCGAGAGCAGGTGCGGGATGCCGTCGTAGACGCTGAGCTCCAGCATCTTCGGGATCGATCATGATCAGCCGGCAGTCGGCCGGCGACAGTTTGTAGAGCAACGACAGGATCATCGTATTGATCGCCACCGACTTGCCCGAGCCGGTGGTGCCGGCGATCAAGAGATGCGGCATCCGCGCCAGGTTCGCCACCACCGGCTCGCCACCAATGTCCTTGCCCAGCGCCAGCGGCAGCGCATGCGCGCTGTCCCCGAACCCCTTGGCCGACAGGATTTCCCGCAGCAGCACCTTCTCGCGCAACTCGTTCGGCAGCTCTATGCCGATCACAGAGCGCCCCGGGATGGTCGAGACGCGGCACGCCAGCGCCGACATCGACCGCGCGATATCATCTGCCAGCCCGATCACCCGGCTCGCCTTCAGCCCCGCCGCCGGCTCCAGTTCGTACATGGTCACCACCGGGCCGGGCCGGATCGCCACGATCTCGCCGCGCACGCCGTAGTCGTCGAGCACCGTCTCCAGCATCCGCGCGTTCTCTTCCAGCGCGTCGTTGGACAGATGATGCCGCACGATGGTCGAGGGGTTCTGCAACAGCGACAGCGGCGGCGTGACATAGGCGTCCGCCGCCTCGCCATCGAGCGCCAGCTCGGGCTGCGCCTCGGCCCGCGCCCGCTGGCTCTGCGGAAGGGCGCGCGCGGCGGGCTTGTGCACGCGGGGCTCCGGAACGAACGGCTCCTCGATCTCCGATACGTCGTCGTCGCGAAGAGCGGCAGGGGCCAGGGGCGCGGTCAGCGGCGGTGCAGGCCGCAAGCCCGGCGCCTTGGGCGCGGCATCGAAGCGCGGGATGCCACCCGACAGCGCGCCCGAGAGCGCCCCCGAAAGCCGGCCCGACAGCGCCCCGGCCAGACTTCCGGACACACCACCAGGCGCCGCCGCGGCCGCCTCGGCCCGCCGGGCGCGTACCTCGGTCACGCCGCGCTGCGCCGACGACAGGGCCCGACCCGTTGCCCCATGCAGCCCCGCATAGACCAGTACCGAGCCCGACCCCAGGAAGGAGAAGAAGCCGCGCAGCTCCCCCCAGGTGACGCCGAGCGCATAGAAGCTGGTCGCCACGAAGATCGCCCCGAGCACCAGCGAGGCCAGCATCAGGCTGAAGCCGACCCCGAACGGCAGCGTCGACAGGATGGTGCCGAGCACCGCATCGCCGAGCAACCCGCCCAGCCCATAGTCATGCACCCAGCCCGCCAGAGGCACGTGCGTCGCCGCAAAGGCCGCCGCGGCGAGCAGCGCCACGGGGGTCAGGATCGCGCGGCTGACCGCCCGGTTCTCGCCGGCATGGAACACCAGCCGCAGACCCCAGACGCCCAGCGCCGTGGCGATCCCATAGGACGCCCAGCCCAGTGCCCGGTGCAGCGGGTCGGCAAGCGACGCGCCGATCAGTCCCAGCGCGTTGCGCGGGGCCGCGTCGGTGGCGCTGAACAGGCTCGGATCGTCCGGCGAATAGCTCCAGACGGTGACGAAGGCGAGACCGGCAAGTCCCAGCAGGATCATCCCGAGCAGCTCGGTGCCCCTGCGGCGCAGCGCGTCCTCGGTGTCGCTCTCCATCAGGGCCACCCGGCGCCTGCCCTTGCTGCGTGCTGCCATCTATCCGACCCTCTGTGTGGTATGCGACTGCCCGAGAACCGCACGGATCGCGGCCAGGCCGCGGGCGACCTCGGCAGGGCCGGCGACGAGCGCGACCCGAATGTATTCATGTCCGGGGTTCACCCCGTCCGCCCCGGCGCGGCCGAGATAGGCGCCCGGCAGCACCTTCACCCCGGCCTCGCGCCAGAGCGCCAGCGCCGCCGCCTCGCCGTCGCCGACGCGCAGCCAGAGGAAGAACCCCGCCTGCGGCGACGTGTAGCCATCCGTGCCGCCGAGCACCTCGTCGGCCAGTGCGAACTTCTCGACATAGAGGGCCCGGCTCGCCGCCACATGCGCCTCGTCGCGCCAGAGCGCGGTGGCGGCGTGCTGAAGCGGCAGCGGCACCGGGGCTCCGCCATAGGCGCGGAGCTGGCGCAGGGCCGCGATGCCCGCCCGGCCGCCGGCCGCAAAGCCGCAGCGCAGGCCCGGGGCGCTGGAGCGTTTCGAGAGCGACTGGAAGACCATGACCCGCTCGGGATCGGCACCCATCGCCGCTGCCACGGCCATCGCGCCCGTCGGGGGCATGTCGCGGTAGATCTCGGAATAGCACTCGTCGGCGAGGATGCGGAAATCGTGCCGCTCCGCCAGCGCCAGCAAGCCGCGCAGATAGCCCTCGCTCGCCACCGCCCCCTGCGGGTTCGAGGGCGAACAGATGTAGCACAAGGTGACGCGGTCGAGCAGCGCCGCAGGCAGTGCTGCATAGTCGGGCAGGAACCCGGTCGCGGCAGTGGCGGGCACCGGAACGAGCTCCGCCGCCGCCGCAAGTGCCGCCGCGCCATAAGCCTGGTAGAAGGGATTGGGCACCAGCACCGCCGGCCGGCCCGCCGGCACCCGCTCGGGCGACAGTGCGAGGCCCGCGTTGAACAGCCCCTCGCGCGTGCCGTTCAGCACCATGATCCCGGTGTCCGGGTCGATGGTAACGCCGTAGCGCCTCGCCAGCCAGTCGGCGATGGCGGCGCGCAGCTCGGGCGTGCCATCGTTGGGCGGATAGCTTGAGAACCCGTGCGCGTTCTCCGCGACGATGCGTCCGACGAACTCCGGCAGCGCATGCCGCGGCTCACCGATAGACATGGAGATCTCGGGCTCGCCCGGCACAGTACCGGCCAGGAGCTTCCGCAGTCGCGGAAACGCATATTCCGGCAGGCCTGAGAACCGCTCGGGAAACTGCATCACTTCGCCTCGAAGCCGGGGTCTTGGGTGCCCCGAACGTCGGAACTCTATCCGCCAAGTGCTTCCGGGTCCAGATTTTTGCGCGACGGCCCGCACTTGAGGCCGCCCCCGCTGCCCATCAGCCACACCTGCACCTGGTACGCGGCTTCGCGCGTTAGCACAGGTTGCTGCGTTCGTTAACGCCGCAAGCACAACTGTTTTATATCAATAGCATAAGCGGATTCCCAACCTTGGGAATCCCGCCGCCGCGTCAAGCCGCCAGCGCCACCTCCATGGCAACCCCGAGCCGTAGCAGCCGCGCCTCCGCACCCGGCGCAGCCATGGCCATCAGCCCGCAGCTCGGCACGCCCGTTGGAAGGGTGAGGGCCGTCAGGCCGAGCAGGTTGGCGACGTTGGGGTTGCGCAGCGCCAGAAGGTTCTCGGTGGCGAAGTACGCGGGGTCCGCCAGCAGTCGGTCGAGTTCTGGGCGGAAGGTTCGCCGTGGTCGGCAACAAGACGGCGTCGTAGCCGGCGACCGCGTCGTGCCAGGCGGCGCGCTCGCGGTCGAGGGCGCGGAGAGCGGCGACGTAGTCGGCGGCGACGATGCCGATGCCGAGGCGAAAGCGGTCGCGGATCGGTGCGTACATCGCCTCCGGGTTTGCCTCTATGGTGTCGCGCCAGACGCCATAGGCCTCGGCGGGGGCGATCGTCGCGGCGAGCTTCAGCACCGCCACCGCCGGCGCGCACCGCCCGCGCTCCAGCCGCGCGCCCGCCGCGCCCAGCAGGTCGGCCGCCGCCTCGAAGGCCGCCCTTGGCGCATCGCGGACCGGCAGCGCCTCGGGGTCTTCGAGCACAAGGAGGCGGGCGCCGGTCAATGTCGCGCCGGTAAGGTCAGGGGCGGGGTCGCCCGCCAACGCGCCGAGAAGGAGGGCGGCGTCCTCCACCGAGCGGCAGAGCGGGCCCACGGTGTCGAAGCCGGGGCGGAGCGGCACCACCCCTTCGAGCGACAAGCGGCCGTGCGTGGGCTTGAAGCCCACGAGGTCGTTCCAGGCTGCCGGGACGCGAACCGAGCCCGCGGTGTCGGAGCCGATCCCCGCCGCGGCAAGGCCGAGGGCAACCGAGGCGGCGGCACCGGAGGAGGAGCCGCCGGGCACCAGCTCGGGATCGTTGATGTTGGGCGGCGTGGCAGTGATCGGGTTGATCCCGATCACGGAGAAGGCGAGCTCGGTCATGTGGGTCTTCCCGAGGCACACCAGCCCCGCCCGGCTCGCCGCGGCGAGCACCGCCGCGTCCGCCACCGGCACCCGCCCGCGCAGCAGCGCTGAGCCTGCCTCGGTCGCGGTGCCGGCGCTGTCGAACAGGTCCTTCCAGCTTATCGGCACCCCGTCGAGCGGTCCGCGCCTGAGCCCGTCCCGCGCCCGCCCGGCCGCGGCCCCGGCCTCGGCGCGGGCGCGCTCCGCGGTGGTGCGGGCATAGACGCCCGGGGACTGGGGATGGGTCTCTATCGCTGCGAGATAGACCTCGGTCAGCTCGCGCGGGTCGATGCCGCCCGCCTCGATCCCGCGCCCCAGATCCGACGCCGTCATCCACAGCCAGCTATCCGACATCGGCGTTCCTCCGGTCCCGCCCGCAACCTAGCGAGGCGATTGGCGGTGGACAATCGCCGAGGCCCGGCGCTAGCTCTCGCCCCATGCAGCGGGACACCGATGTGCTGATCGTGGGCGGCGGGCTGAACGGCCCGGCGCTGGCGCTGGCCTTGGCATCCGGGGGCGTGCGCTCGATCGTGCTCGACGCCCAGCCCCGCGAGACCCGCACCGCCGCCGAGTTCGACGGCCGCGCCTACGCGCTGGCGCTGGCCTCGCGGCGGATGCTGGGCGCCCTCGGCCTCTGGCGCGGGCTGGAGGCGCAGGCGCAGCCGATCCTCGAGATCAAGGTCAGCGACGGCCGCGCCGGCGAGGGCGCGGCGCCCTGGTTCCTCCACTTCGACCACCGCGAGATCGACGAGGGCCCCATGGGCCACATGATCGAGGACCGCTATCTGCGCGCCGCCCTGATCGCCGCGATGGATGCCTCCGACCGGATCGAGCACCGCGCCGGGGTGCGCGCCGTGGCTCAGGCGGCGGAGCCCGGCGGTATCACGGTCACCCTCGACGATGGAACGGCGCTGCGATCGGCGCTTCTGGTCGGCTGTGACGGCCGTGCCAGCGAGGTGGCCCGTCGCGCCGGCATCGCCCGCCACGGCCGCGACTACCGCCAGACCGCGCTCGTCTGCGCCGTCGAGCACGAAATGCCGCACGGCGGCATCGCCCACCAGTTCTTCATGCCGCAAGGCCCGCTCGCGATCCTGCCGCTTCCAGGCAACCGATCCTCGATCGTCTGGACCGAGACCCGCGACCGTGCCGAGGTCATCGCCCGGCTCGACGAGGCGACTTACCTCGACGAGCTTCGCCCGCGGTTCGGCGACTTCCTCGGCGTGCTGCGGCTGGCCGGTGCGCGCCACAGCTATCCGCTGGAATTGTCGCTCGCCGCCCACTTCGCCGCGCCGCGGGTGGCGCTGGCTGGCGACGCGGCGCACGGCATCCATCCACTGGCGGGCCAGGGGCTGAACCTCGGCCTTCGCGACGTGGCGGCTCTGGCCGAAGTGCTGGTCGCCGCCCGCCGCCGCGGCCAGGATCTGGGCGCAGCCGACGTGCTCGACGCCTACCAGCGCTGGCGGCGGGCGGACACGGGGCTCCTGGTCGCCGCGACCGATGGGCTCAACCGGCTGTTCTCCAGCGACAACCCGGTCCTGCGGCTCGGCCGCGACCTCGGCCTCGGGCTCGTCAATCGCCTGCCGGCGCTGCGGCGCGGCCTGATCCGCGAGGCGGCGGGGCTGACCGGCGACCTGCCGCGCCTGCTGCGGGGACGGCCGATCTAACGGCGGAACGTACAGATTCCTCTGGACAGATTTTCCCTCCTGACCTACTCAGCCGCCTCAGCCGATGGCACGTCCATCGCTGGCCCGGGTAGCTCAGGGGTAGAGCAGCGGACTGAAAATCCGCGTGTCGGTGGTTCAAATCCGCCCCCGGGCACCAACAAAACCAAAAACTTAAGCGCATTCTTCTGAAACAAGCGCTGGACCAAGGTAACACCACAGACAACGCTCGCACCCGAGGCGGCTCACCGTACCCGCACGCCCGACCCGTCGCCGTTCCGCTCAATGAACGCGACGCCCGCGAATTGGAGCGCGGCGCGGATTGCGGCAATGCTCGCCCAGTGTGGCTCGCGCTATGGAGTGCGCCCCTCGCACTGGACAGGTGAGTTGCCTGGCGATTGACCGTGGGCGGGCTTTCTGAGGCAAAAGGCCCATGCCCAGACACCGCAGCCACAGCACCGCCTTCAAGCGTCAGGTCTTTGCCGAGTACCACGCCGGGGAGACGCTTCACGCGCTCGGCCGACGGAAGGCGCGGCGTCCAACTTCTTCTGCGGCGGGCTGCGCCGTTCCATGCGACCTCGCTCGTTGCACAATGTTCGTGATATGTTCCAAAAAATGCCGCTCGCACAAGAGCTTTGGCGAGCAAACATGTGTGGGAGGGACTAGGGCACTTCGGCGCTCGAGCCTGGTCCCGCACCAGCGAGCGCCAGCCGATCAGGCCGCCGCAGAGCAACGGCGCGAGCGCCACCGAATTGACGTCAGAATCGAGGTCGAAAGCGAAAGCTGCATCGGCGACCACATGGTGGCGGACCCGCCGTCGTGCGTGTAGCCTGTGAAGACCGCACTGTCACACAGGTTCTCGCGCCCATCGGCGCAATAAGCGCACGTTCCGCAGGTGAGACCGAGCCATGGCACCCCAACGCGCCGACCCGGTCGCGGGGCGTTCACCCCCGACTGGCGCGGTCGACGATGCCAACCACCTCATGGCCCGGGACGAGTTGCAGCCCGGGTCGGGAAGATCGCCGTCCACCACATGCAGGTCGGTTCGGCCGGTCGCACAGACCTCGATCCTCAAGCGGATTGTCGCCAGGCTCGGGCAGCGGATCGTCTTTTCAATTGCCTTCAACAGGGTCGCTACCTGCTCGAGTTGCATGGCGTGCACGATGGATTCCGGCCAGTCGCCGGCGGCTCGAAGATCGCATCGTCCCTGCGCGATCTTGCCATGGTTCAATGCTATGGTGATTCTGGCGAAGGAACGTTCTCAGGCGCCGGCCGGAGCCGCCTATTTCTTCAGCGCCAGCCGCGCGGAAAGCCCGTCGATCCCGAGCGCCCGCCCGACCGCAGCGTAGGTCAGGTGCCCCGCATGCACGTTCAGCCCTGCCAGCAGGTGCGGGTCCTCCTCGCACGCCCGCCGCCACCCCTTGTCGGCCAGCGCCAGCATGAAAGGCATCGTCGCGTTGCCGAGCGCGATCGTCGAGGTCCGTGCCACCGCCCCCGGCATGTTCGCCACGCAATAGTGCATCACCCCATCCACCTCATAAACCGGGTCCTCGTGCGTCGTCGGCCGCGACGTCTCAAAGCACCCGCCCTGGTCGATAGCCACGTCCACCACCACCGCCCCCGGCAGCATCTCCTTGAGCTGGTCCCGCCGCACCACCTTCGGCGCCGCCGCCCCCGGGATCAGCACCGCCCCGATCACCAGATCCGCCTCCCGCACCGCCGCCTCCGTCTCCGCCCGCGAGGCATGCCGCGTCCGGAACTCCCGACCATAGACCTCGTCAAGGTGCCGCAGCCGCGCCAGCGACAGGTCGAGCACCACTACCTCGCCCCCCATCCCCGCCGCCACGCGGGCGGCGTGGGTCCCCACGACCCCTCCGCCAATCACCGCCACCTTCGCCGGCGCTACTCCCGGCACGCCACCGAGCAGCACCCCCCGCCCGCCGTTGGCGTTCTGCAGCGTCCAGGCCCCGACCTGCGGCGCCAGCTTCCCCGCGACCTCCGACATCGGGGCGAGAAGCGGCAGCCCTCCGCGCGCATCCGTTACCGTCTCGTACGCGATCGCCGTCACCCCCGATGCTATCAGGTCCCGGGTCTGCTCTGGATCGGGCGCCAGGTGTAGATAGGTGAAAAGGACCTGCCCGGCCTTGAGCTGCCCCCGCTCCCCCGCCTGCGCCTCCTTCACTTTAACGATCAACTCCGCTCGCGCGAACACCTCCTCCGCCGTTCCCACCACTTCCACGCCGACCGCCTCATAGGCCGCATCCGCGAACCCAGCCCCCATCCCGGCGCCCGATTCCACCAGCACTTGGTGCCCACGCCCCAACGCCTCTTTCGCCGCTCCCGGCGTCAGCCCTACCCGGAACTCCTGCGGCTTAACCTCCTTCGGACACCCAATCAGCATAGCGCCTCCCCTTTCCCCGACTATACCCCCGCGCCCGCCCCCCCCCTATTTCGAAATTGCAGTGAGGTTGAGGGACATTTCGGCCGCAAGGGCGCTGATCCGTTCCAGGGCCGTTACCGTGCGATTGTGGCAGGCCCGCTGTCAATCCCGGAGCAATAAGGGGCCACGGCCCGGCGTCGTGGGCACCCACGATCACCGGCGCTTTCGACCATACCACCGCTACGGCGTTCAGGCGGGCGCCGGCCTTCGGGAAGACCTCCGACCGGATCGAGTTGGCGTGCCGCAGCCCGAGCCCGGCGCCGACGATCTGTTGGCGCCAGCCCAGCTTCAGGACTGCGGCGGCTCCGGCATCGCCGCCATCGCCGCCCGTTCGCCAGCGGCGATCCCGGCCGCCATCACCGCGACATGGTCCGATCTGGTGTCGAGCTTCAGCTTCATGAGGGTCGCACGTCGAGCACCCAGACCAGCCTCCCGCCGGTCACACAATAGGGTAGTGCGCCCGGCGCCGAAACTGACATAGTGAAGCGCCCGGGTCGCGTATGCGGCCCGGATGCGATCCGGCCGCGGGTCGGCGGGCCGCCCATGGCGCTCGCGGGGACCCCGTCGATTAGGGGCGCAGGAGTGAGGAAAGCGGATGATTTGGGCCTACCGGCTGGGGTTCCTGGCGATGCTGCTGGCGCTCTGGACGCTCGCTGCCCAGGAGTTCGGGCGAAACGTTGTGCCGACTCCGCTGGCGACGCTCGAGGCCGCTCAGCGGCTGATTGCCGAAGGCCGGCTGCAGACCGCCCTTGCGGCGTCGCTCAAGGTCTATCTTTCCGGCTATGCGCTGGCGGTGATCTGCGCCATTCCCGTCGGGGTCCTGATGGGCGGGTTCCGCCTGTTGGGCAAGACGCTCGAGGTCTATGTCTTTGCCCTCGCCGCGACGCCGCGTGTCGCGTTCATCCCGCTGATCATCGTGGTTCTGGGGCTCGGCACCGACGCCAAGATCTTCATCATCTTTTTGGGCGCGCTGATGCCGATCCTGATCAACACCTATGCCGGCGTGCTGGCAGTCGACAACGAGCTGGTCGAAATGGCGCAGTCGGCCGGGGCCAGCCGGCGGCGCATCTTTGTCAGCATCGTGCTGCCAGGCGCCTTGCCGTTCATCGTCACCGGCATGCGGCTTGGCGCTACCATCGGGCTCATCAACACGGTGGTCGCCGAACTTTATACGGCGGTGAACGGGCTGGGAGGCCTGCTCGCCATATACGGCAATACGTTCCGGATGGCCGAGTACTTCGTCGTCGTGATCACCCTCGCGATCGTCGGCGTGGTGGTGACCGAAGCGCTCCGGCACGTAGAATCGCGCCTCGCCCGCTGGCGGGGGGCAACGTGAAACGGGCAAGGCAGCCGGTCCGTCGAGCCGGCCCGACCAACCCAAGGGAGGACTGGAAATGAAGCGAACCAAGCGCTTGACGGCGCTGATGTCAACGATCTCGGTTGCAATACTGGTCTCGGCCAGCATGGCGGCGGCTGAACCGTTCCGGCTCATCCTGACCCATCTGGAGCCACCGCTGGTTCCCAACTCGGTCATGGATCTCGCCCTGGAGCTCGGCTACTTCGAGCGCGAGGGGGTGGAGGTCGAGCTGGTCCGGGTACAGCAGACCCCCCTGGCACTGGCCTCGATCCTGGCCGGTGAGGGCGAAATGGCCAATGTCTCGGTCGATGGCGTTCTGCAGCTGGTGGCCCAGGGCGCGTCGCCGCTGCGGGCAGTCACCTCCCCCAACAAGTCGCTGCCGTTCCTGATCGCGGCCAGGTCCGACATCGCCACACCGGCAGACCTTGCCGGCCATAGCTTCGGGGTGGGGCGCATCGGCAGCCTCGACCATTCGCTGAGCGCGAAGGTGCTGGCCGGCGAGGGTGTCGACATGGCCACGCTCGACGTCGTCACGCTGGGCCAGCCTTCCGTGCGCGCCCAGGCGCTTGCCGCCGGTCAGGTGGATGCGACCACCATGTCGATCGGGGTATGGCTGTCGATCCCCGACAGGACGGGGCTGTCGGTGCTGATTCCGCAGGGTGCCTACTACGAGGCAGCGCCAGTCGTCAACAAGGTCAACGTGGTCTCAGCCGACGCACTCGCTAACCGGCGCGACGAGGTGGTCGCAGTGGTCCGCGCGCTGGTGAAAATCTCGCGCGACTTCGCCGCCGATCCCGGCGCATGGGCGGAGGCCATGGCGCCCTATGGCGGCAACCTGACGCCCGAGGACCTGCAGATGCTGGCCGAGAGCTTCGATGGCAGCTGGAGTATTAACGGCGGCATGAGCCGGGAAGAGCTTCAATACACCCAGGACTGGCTGTTTCAGACCGAGGACTTCCAGGGCCTCTCTCCGGTGGAGCTCGACGCCTGGGTCGACTTTTCGGTCGCCGACGACGCGCTCGCCGCGCTCAGCACCTCGCCGGGAGCGGACCAGCCTGCCCGATGACGGAGACGATCGACGACCGCGCCGGCGGGGCGCCAGACGGTCCGCCGGGCTCTCAGCCTGCCATCCTGTTCGACAAGGTCAGCAAGACGTTCACCACCGCCGGCGGGCGCGCCTCGGTTCCGGCGGTCCGGGACATCTCGTTCGCCGTCGGACCCGCGACATTCATGGCGCTCCTGGGGCCGTCCGGCTGCGGAAAGACCACGATCCTTCGGATCGTGGACGGCCTGATCCAGGGCGACTCGGGCCGCGTCGAGGTGTTCGGCGCCCCGCCGAAGCCTGGGCCGGATATCGGCTTCGTGTTCCAGACCTTCCGGCTGATCCCCTGGGCCAACGTTCAGGAAAACGTCGAGTTCGCCCTGAAGAGCATGCCGCTCAGTCGCGCCGAGCGGCTGGAACGGGCAGACCGCCACCTCGAGATCGGTCGGGCTGGCCGGGTTCCGGCGCGCCTATCCGGGCGAACTTTCCGGCGGCATGCGGCAGCGCGTGGCACTGGCGCGGGCCCTGGCGACGGAGCCGGGCATCCTGCTGATGGACGAGCCCTTCGCCAGCATCGACGCGCAGACCCGCGAGCTGATGCAGATCGAGCTGATGCGCATCTGGACGGTTCGCAGTCCGGTGGTGCTGTTCGTCACCCACAGCGTCGACGAGGCGATCATCCTGGCCGACCGCATCCTGCTCCTGGGGCCGCGTCCGGGCCGGGTGGTCGAAGCGGTCGACGTCGAGCTCGAACGGCCGCGCTGGGCCTACGACGCCCGCGCCGAGCCCCGCTATGTGGAGTTGCGAAGCTACCTGTCGGGCCGAATGCGCGAGCTGGTACTGTCGGACCCTTCCTCGGAGTTCTACGGGCGAGACCTTACGCCGCCAGGGGATCGATGAACGGGTTTGTCACCGGCCCGGCAACGCGCCGCCATGCCGCGCCCGGCGGAAATTGGCCCTTGCAATCGACGCCCGTGTCGGCTTCGCTGCGTGCATATTCGCCTTTCGCTTCAGCCGCAGACGCCACACGGCCTGGCCGCGGTGGTGATCGGCCAGCAACGGGAGGAACCGTATGAAACTCACCGTTCACGGTCCTGCAGCACGCCTCGCGCGGGCCTTGGGACCTGTCGCCAGCGCCTGGCTGATCCTGTCGGCGCCAGCCCTCGGCGTACAGCCGTTCTCACCGGCCGGTGTCGCATCTGCCCCGGCCGGGCGGACCGTGTTCATCTGGCCCAAGCCGATGCGGCTGCGGTCGAACATCCGGTCACCTTCTCGTCTGACCAGGCAGATCGCGGAGAGGAACTGTACGCGAGAGAGTGCGAGGAGTGCCACGGAGACGATCTCAGGGGTGGGCTGAACGGTGGAGCGCCGCTGCGCGGCCTGAATTTCGAGCAGAAGTACGCCAATGGGGCGCCAGCATCCGCGTTGTTCATGTTCACGAGCAGCCAGATGCCGCCCGGCTCGCCAGGCCGATATTCTCCCAGCACCTACGCAGATCTGGTGGCCTACATCCTGAAGCGGAACGGCTTCAAGGCCGGCGCGCCACTGCCCACGGATCTGGATTTGCTGGACTATCTGATGATGGTGAAGTGATCGCGGGCGGGCGCTGGGTCAGCGGCAGGCTTTCGGCCAAGCCCTGCTCATGGGGCTGACGGACCTCACCCTCCAGGCGATCGCCTTTCGTGTCCTGGCGCTTCTGATCGTCGCAGGGCTTCATGGTGGCATCGTTTCGCGGGCAGCGGTGCTGCTGGGCGACAAGGGACCCAAGTACGACGGTCGCCTGACCGTGGTGCCCACCGGCCACATCGATCTCGTCGGCGCATTCAGTCTGGTCCTGTACGGACTGGGCTGGGGCAAGCCGGTGGCTATCGACGTGCGCGAGTTCCGCATCGGTCGGTTCGGCATCGTCGTCGTCATCCTGCAGGCTTCGCCGGCCTGCTCGTGCTGGCAGCACTTCTCGACGCCCTTGTCCTGCCGGCGCTCACGATGTTGCCGCACTCGGCCGCGCTGACCACGGCGGCGTTCCTGCGGGTCGCGAGCAGCCTGGCGATCTGGTTCGCGTTGTTCAGCCTCGTCCCCATCCCGCCGCTCACCGGCGGGCTGCTCCTGGATGCCTTCGGCATCCGTGTCCCGCCGCAGGTCCGGTGGATACTTGTCGCCGTGCTGCTGGTGGCGGTGGCAACGGGCCTCGTTCGCCAGCTTCTCGGCCCGGCCTACGCCGTGCTGTCGCCCGTCATCCTCGGCAAGTGAACGGGGCTTACGGGGCGGGGCCGAAGCCGCCCTGCTGAAGCTGCGCCGCCCCATAGCGATTAAGGATGGCGGCAAGGGTGCCGTCCGCGTCCAACTGCCGGAAGGCCCGGACGATCTTGCGCTTCAGCGTGAGGTCGCCCTTCCAGAGCCCGAAGACCAGGTTGTAGCGCGCGAGTTCGTCGGACATCGAGGCCACCCACCAGCCGTTGTCCGCTGCCAGCCCGCCGGCCAGCAGCGCCTCGGTGATGCCGCCGTCGAGCTCGCCACTGGCGATGCCTTCGACGAGCGCCTCGCCGCTGCGCACGACGCGGACGGTGACGTCGTGACCGCGCAGGTGGCTGGCGAGGCCGATGCGATCGAGCCCGGAGATGATGGTGAGCGCCCCGAGCGTGAGGCCGTCGATCCCTTCCAGCGGTTCCGGCGCCAATATCGCCCAGCCGGTCCGCGCGTAGGGCGGCCCGGTGTCGAGGAACGAGCGGGTGAGCGTCGAATTCGACGACGCCCCCGGCGAGCACCTCGCACTTGGCGCGGTTGATGGCCCAGTTGCGCGGATTGAAGTCGCGGCCCATGGCATCGCTGGGGCTGATCAGCAGCCCCACGCCCATGTAGTCGGCGACGGCGCGCAAAATCTCGATGTCGATCCCCGGCCGCTCGGGGTCACCGGTGACCAGCGGCGGGTAGCTCGTGGGCACGCAGGCGCGGATGGCACCGTTCGCCTCGACCTCGGCGAGAGATGTGTCGGGCGGCAGGAAGGTGACCAGCAGCAACAGGCCGGCGACGACGCCGATGCCACCGAAGTTGCGCGCCAGTTGCCACATGATACGCATGGCGAAGCGCTCACACCCGGCGGAAATCGTAGAGCGCGATCGCAAACAGCACCACGCAGGCGATCCCCATTATAGTGATGCCGAGGCGCGGATCGAACTGGTTGTAGTTGATGAGCACCCCGCGTAGCGCGTCCACGGCATAGGTCAGTGGATTGTACTCGACGATGGTGACCAGCCACTCGGGGTAGACGACCCTGGTCTGGGCGCCGGTCAGGGCTGGGTTGAGGGGAAAGATCGAGCTTGACGTGAAGTAGAGCGGCAGGATCAGGGCGTTGGAGAAGACGCCGAAGCCCTCGAAGCTGCGCACGCGGTTGGCGATAACTACCCCGAGCGACGTCATCGCGAAGGCCAGCAAGGCCATCAGGCCAATGGCCTTCAGCACGTCGAGCCAGGTCAGCGGCACGTCGGCGAAACGGGCAAGCAAAAGCACCAGGCAGCCGTGGATCACCGCCACCGTCGTGCCTCCCAGCACCTTGCCGAGCAGCACCACCCCGCGCGACATCGGCGAGACCAGCACCTCGCGCAGGAAGCCGAACTCGCGGTCCCAGATGACCGAGACCGCCGATTGCACCGAAGTGAACATGATGTTGAGCGCCACGACGGCGGGAAATATGAACTGCAGATAGGTGAAGGGCACGACGAAGGTCACCTCGCCGTAGACCTCGCCGCGGAAATACGGGTTGAGGCCGATGCCGAGGATCAGCACCCAGAGGATGGGACGGCTGATGCCCCCGACCAGCTGCCCACGATCGCGGATGGCGCGCTTCACCTCGCGCAGCCAGATGCCGTAGAGGCCGCCGAGCTGGATCAGCAGCAGCGACCGGCGGGCGGGGCGCACCATGGCGGCGCCGTCAGTACTGGTCATCGTGTGTGTTCTCCTCCGCGCTTGCCGAAGGCGAGGGTGCGCTCGCGGGCGCTGGCGGGCTGGTCGCGGAGCCCGCGGCCGGTCAGCGTCAGGAACACCGACTCCAGGCTCGGGACCTCGACCGCCAGCGAGCGGATGCGGCCGCCGTGTTCGGCGAGGAACGCCTCGGCGAAAGCATCATCCGAGACGAGCAGGATGGTCTCGCCCGCTGCCCCCGCCGCACCCGCCAGTCGATCCGCGTAGCGTGCCAGGATCTCCTCGCGGTCGCCCGCCGCCCTGGGGACGATGCGAAGTAACTGCTGGCCATGGTCGCGCTTTAGCGCCTCGGGCGTGTCGAGGGCCAGGACCTTGCCCTGGTCCACGACGCAGACGCGGTCGCAGCCCTCGACTTCCTCGATGTAGTGGGTGGTCACCAGCACGGTGATTTGCCGCTCGGCGCGCAGGCGGCGGATGTAGGACCAGATGCGCTCGCGGGTCTGGGCGTCGAGCCCGACCGTCGGTTCGTCGAGGAGCATGACCTCGAAATCATGGATCAGCGCGCGGGCGATCTCCAGCCGGCGCTTCATGCCCGAGGACAGCGTGCGCGCCGGCCTGTCCGCCCAGTCGGCCAGCTCCACCAGCACCAGCATCTCCTCGATGCGCTGCCGCCGCAGCTTTCGCGGCACCCCGAACACCAGCCCGTGAAGCTCGAGGTTCTCGCGAACCGTCAGCCGGTCGTCGAGGCTCGGTTCCTGAAAGACGATGCCGAGACGACGGCGGGCGGCCAGCGGCTCCCTGACCACGTCGTGGCCGCCGATCAGCGCCACGCCGCTGTCGGGGCGCAGGATCGTGCACAGGATGTGCAGGAGTGTGGTCTTGCCGGCGCCGTTGGGTCCAAGCAGCGCGAAAAGCTCGCGGTCGCGAACCTCGAAGCTGATGTCGTCCAGCGCCAGCGTGCGCCCGTAGCGCTTGGATACGGCGTCGACGCGGATGGCGGGGCCGGAGTTCGACGTTCCCGCCATCAGGGCCCGGCCGTCGCCGGGAACTCGTACATCTGGAGGATGCCCGCGATCGTCCCGTCCGCGCTCAGCGCGGCGATCGCTTCGTCGACGGCCGTGCGCAGGAATGTCTCGTCGGCGAGGAGCAGCGCGCCCACCCCCAGGGTGGTCGGCGGCAGTGGGTTCGGGTCGATCACGCGAAGGTCGGCATAGGCGGCATCCTCGCGCTGCCTGGCCCACAGACTGGGAGCCCAGACGAGGGCGACGTCGACCGTGCCGTTGAGAAGAGCGTCGAGCGCCATGGCGTCGGTGCCCATCGGGAACGCCGGCCAGCGATCCTCCGCTGGCACGGCCATCAGGTAGGAGACCAGCCGGATCTGCGCCGAAGTTCCGATCGTCACGGCGATAGGACGCCCGGGCTCCAGGTCAGCGAGCGCGTGGAGGTCGGGGTCGGCGGTGACGAAGACGTACTGGGTCTCGTAGTAGGGCCGGGTCAGCGTGACCCAGTCGGGAAAGCCCTCGGGGATCAATTTGAAGCCCATGTGAACGTCACAGTGCTCCAGCATGACCCCGTATACGACAGTGAGATCCTCGATGGCGTAACTTCTGTCGACCACATATCTCTGCGGCTCGAGCAACAGTGCGAGAGCGATGGCATCGGCGATGGCGCCCGCCACCTCCCAGTCGGGGTCGCGCGGGTCCACGCAGTAGCGAAGCTGCAACTCGTCCAGCCGCCGGCCGTAGGTCCAGTGGCGGGGCGCGTAGGGCACGTCGTAGAACTCCGGCTCCTGGGCCGAAACCGGCCCCGCCGGCAGCGCGCCTACCGGGATTGCCAGAGCCAGCGCCTTGAGCGCACCGGCCAGACGCGGAAAAGCGAAAACAACGGACAAGATCGGCCCTCGCAACGGCACCGGGCGGACTGGAAGCTTCCAGGTCCGCCCGGGCCGAGTTTCGGAATGCGCTCAGCTGATCAGTCTGGAAGCGCGAAGACGTACAGCGTAATCGGGTCGTTCCGCGGAAGCCGCACTTCCGGGGTCAGCGTCTGCAGGCGACCCAGGCCGGAGGCAAAGTTCGCGGTGATCGCGACGTATTGCTTGCCGCCAGCCGTGTAAGTGATCGGGAAGGACTCGAGTGAGTTGCTCAGCGTTGGGCTGGTCCACAGCACTTCGCCGGTCTCGTCGTCGAACGCCATGAACTTGCGGTCGAGGCTGCCGACGAACACCACGCCACCAGCGGTTGGCAGGGTCGAGCTGGTGACCGGGGGCCGCTGCCGGTATTGCCACATCTCAGACTGGTCGGTCAGGTTGATGGCCCGGACCTGGCCGATATTGCCGTCGCTGTCGGGCACGGGCACGCGCGAGAATGTTGCTCCGCCGCCGCCGGTGTAGATCTGGCCCGGATCGAGCGGGTTCGGCGTGGTGTTCGAGCAGAACTCCACCGTCGGCAGATAGAGCGCGCCGGTCCGCGGGCTGTAGGACGTCGCTTGCCAGGCCCTGCCGCCAGGGTCGGCCGGGCAGTTGAATGTGGTCTGGCCGATCTGCGGAATCGTCTCCTGGTTGATGGTCTTCGCGCCGGTCTCCTGGTCGATCGACGCAACGACGTTCTGCGGCACGGTCTCCATCGCCCACAACCACTCGCCGGTGGTCCGGTCGATGGCCTCGATGATACCAAGCTTGCCGGTCGTCACCACCAACTTGCGGTCCACGCCATCGACCGGTAGGTCGACGAGGATGCGCTCATAGACGTAGTCGAGGTCGAGGGTGTCGTTCGGGAGGTACTGGTGGTACCACTTCAGTTCGCCTGTGTTCGGGTCGATGGCGATGGTGGAGTTAGTGTAGAGCGCGTCGTTGGTGACGTTGGGGTCTGAGCTCGCGGGAAGCAGACCGTTCATTACGGCGGCCCAGGGATAGGGCTGCCCAACGCCAGCGAGGATCAGGTTCTGCTCGGGGTCGTAGGAGCCCGCGATCCATGCCGAGGCGCCATGGCGGCTCTCCAGCGGAATGCCGTTCCAGCTGTTGCCCTCGGGCGTATCGCCACGGGCAATGGTGTTAACGCGCCACAGTTCCGCGCCGGTGTCCGCGTCATGACCGGTAAAGAAGCAGCCGCCAGGCTGGCCACCGCCGCACCCGGTCGTGCCCTGGACGACAACGCCGTTGGCTACGATCGGTCCGCTGGAAAAGCTGAAGCCGTACGCGTGGTTGGCGACCTGCTGGTCCCATACTAGCTGCCCGGTCTTGGTGTCGAGCGCAATCAGATGGGCATCGCGGGTCGCGATGATCAGCTTGTCTTCGTAGATCGCCTTGTTGCGGATTCCGCGGGGGGCCACGGTGTCCGGGAGTTCGTGCTCATATTCCCAGATCAGCTCGCCCGTGGCCCCGTCGAGGGCCTGGATCACCTGATCGGAATTCTGGATGAACACGATCCCGTCATGGGCCAGCGGGGTTTCCTGCGTCCGACCCGGCGTCATGCTCCAAGCCCAAGCCAGCTGGAGATTGCCGACGTTTTCCTTGTTGATCTGGTCGAGCGGGCTGTAGCCCCAGCCATCGAGGGTGCGCCGCCACATCAGCCAGTCGCCGTCGGGCGGGTTGAGCAGCATCTCGTCGGTGACCGGCGTGATGTTGTCGATCGGACTGCCCTGGGCAACGGCGGACTGTACGGCAAGCAGTGACGCCGAAGACATGGCAATCGTAAAGATTGCCATTAGTTTGTGACCAGACCTCATCGGTGGTCTCCTTCCCTAGATTTTGATTTAACTAGCGCGTAGGCTCGAAGGAAGCATTCCAGGCGAGTTGTGCTGGCCCGCGAAGTCTCCGCTAGTTAATTGCAGCGTAAGCCCGCGCGGCTGGACCCGTCAATACCGTATCATCGAATCCCGGCGCGCTACGGGCGCCCGGAGCGGCCCGCGCCGAACACGACGCGTTCCTGGCCGGCGGAGACGTCGGGGTGGCGGACCCAGCCTGTGGACCCACAAACTAAGTGCGACACCGGCTATCGCCGGGATCGCCGTGGGACAGAGTTACAGCCACCTCAGCCCTGAGGAGAGATGCCGCCTGCGCGGCCTGATGGAGATGGGACTGGGCGTCAGCGAGATCGCGAGGCGGCCCCGCCGGCACCGGCCCACGATCCAGCGCGAACCCGCCCGCAACCGGTGCTCCGACGGCAACAGGCCGGATAGCGCCGCGCTGCGCACGGCGTGCCTGGGCGGGCGAGTTGCTCGGCTTGAGGATCGTGCCCTCCACCCGCCTGCGTGCCCAAGTCGAGGATTGCCCTGCCATGGGATGGTCTCCGGAGCAAATCGGGGCGGATGGAGCGCAACGGATCGGTGTACAGGGTCAGCGCGGATCCCATTTACGGTCACGCTTAAGGGCCAGCCAGCATGACATGACTAGCTATATAGCCTCGATCTTCAGCTGTGCTGCGGTTCAGATTGTGGCGCTTCCGCGGGTCTTTCCGGTGACCGCCGCAAGCCAATCTGCCGAAGTACGCGTTCTGCACCGCCTACTCCACCGGAAACCCTCCAGCAGATCATCCAGCTGCAACTCCGCCGGCTGCCTCCCATCCAGGATCGCCTCCACGATCTCCGGGGCGACCAGAGTGAGCCGGAGGACCTGGCTGACGTAGGTCTTTCCTATCCCTTTGCTCTTCGCCAAATCCTCAAGCGTCGCGTACACACCCTCGTCCAGCATCTTCCGCCACCGGAACGCTCGTGCCAGCGCCTTGACCATTGCGTTGTCGACCCGCGGGCGCGGCGCCCGCTCCGTGCCGTCTGGCGTAACCACCAGCTTCCGCCCGCCGCGCTTCCGGAACGTCATGGGGATGTGGACCGTGATCGTGTCGCCGTCGGCTGAGACCGTCGCCCGCGTCACGCCGCCGCCCTCCTGCTGCCCGCCACCTCGCGCGCCAGCCCGGCGAGCCCGCTCGGCCGCAGCCGCACCTCGACGCCGTGCATTCGCACGTCGACCCGCTCGACCAGCAGATGGGCGAACTGCGCCTGCTCGGCTGGGACGAGCTCGTCCCACAGCGGGTCGAGCTGCAGCAGCGCCCTCCGCGCCCCGTCCTCGGTGATGTCGTCGTGCTCGGCCCGCGCCGCCTGCCACGTGCCCACGACGATCTCCGACTGCCGGAAAATGCCGCGCAACTGGTCGATGACCGCGCCCTCGATCTCAGCGGATGGCACCCGCCCGACAGGGCAGGCATCGGGCCCGCGCATGCGGCCAAGAACGCAGCCCTGCGCAGTCCAGCGTGTTCTTGCGGGGCTCCCTACATGCTCGTAGCCTGACCGCATGGCGAAGCCGACCCTCGAAACTTACCGCGGAAAGCGCGACTTCAGCCGCACCGCGGAGCCCGTCGGTGGCATGATCGGCGCCGACGGCAACCGCTTCGTCGTGCACAAGCACCATGCCTCGTCGGATCACTACGACCTGCGGCTCCAGGTCGGGGACGTCCTGAAGAGCTGGGCGGTGCCGAAAGGACCTTCGCTCGATCCGGCGGAGAAGCGGCTGGCGGTCGAGACCGAGGACCATCCGCTCGAATACGCCGACTTCGAGGGCGTCATTCCCGACGGCGAATACGGCGGCGGGCCGATGATCGTCTGGGATGCGGGCGTCTGGGCACCGATGGATGACGTGGCGGAGAGTCTCGCCAGCGGCGCCTTCAAGTTCCGCCTCGCCGGCGAGAAGCTGAAGGGCGGATGGATGCTGGCTCGCCTGAAGTCACGCCCCGGCGAGACCCAGCGCGCCTGGCTCCTCTTCAAGGAACGCGATCCGGCCGCGAATGCCGGCACCGACATCCTCACCGAACGCCCCGAAAGCGTGAAGACCGGCCGCAGGATCGAGGACCTGGCCGCGCCGGTGGCGTCGCCCAGGACCGTTCTCCGCCCGGGCTCCCTTCCGGGCGCCGTGCGCGCCCCGATGCCGGACCGGATCGTGCCGCAGCTCGCCTCGGCGACGTCCGAAACGCCCGCGGGTGACGACTGGCTCCACGAGATCAAGCTTGACGGCTATCGCACGATCGCCCGCAAGTCCGGCGGCGAGGTGCGCCTGCTCACGCGGGGCGGCCTCGACTGGACGCGGCGCTACGGCGACCTCGCTGAAGCCTTCGCAGCGCTCCCCTGCCGCGATGCGGTCATCGATGGCGAGATCGTCGTGCTCGACGCGAAGGGCGTCAGCCGCTTCGCGGATCTGCAGGCGGCGCTCTCGCGCGGCGTCAGCAGGGAGCTGGTGTTTTTTGCCTTCGACCTCCTGCATCTTAACGGCTGGGACGTCACGGCGGCCCCGCTGGTGCGACGTAAGGCGCTGCTCGCAAGCTTGCTCGCAGGGGGTACGCCCCGCGCGGCGATCCACCTCAGCGATCACGTCGAGGGCGGCGGCCCGGCGTTCTTCGAGCGCGTCTCGGAGATGGGGCTGGAGGGCGTGGTCTCCAAGCGCGGCTCCGCCGCCTATCAGCCTAGCCGCTCGAAGACCTGGACCAAGACCAAGGCGCTGAAGGTCGGCGACTTCGTGATTGCCGGCTACACCACCTCGGTGGCCGCCGGTGGGCTGGCGGCGCTCGGGATCGCGGAATGGCGGGATGGCGAGCTCGCCTGGCGCGGAAAGGTCGGGACGGGCTTCGACGCGGCGACACTGCGCGCGTTGCTCCTTCGGCTCGAACCGCTGCGCGAGGGGGCCGTTCCTATAGAGGGAGGGCCAAGGGACATCCACTGGGTCCGCCCGGTCCTGACCGCCCATATTCACTACGCCACTCGCACCGCCGACAATGCTTTGCGCCACGCGGTGTTCAGGGGGCTTCGCGAGGTCGAACTGACCGGGTCCGATCCCGGACCGCGCCGGCGGCTGATCTCCGACGCCGATCTCGCTTCGGTGACGATCACCAATCCCAAGCGGCGGCTCTTCGGCCGTTCCGGCGCGACCAAGCTCGATGTCGCGGTCTACTACGCGGCCATCGGGGACCTCATGCTCCCGCACCTGCTCGGCCGACCGGTCTCGCTGGTGCGGTGCCCGACCGGCAAGCCCGGGGACTGTTTCTTTCAGCGGCATGCCTTCACCGGGATGCCGGCCTCGGTCGCGACCTTCCCGAGCCGCAACTCGGAGGGAGAAACCAAGACCTACCTCGCGATCGAGGACGCCAGAGGATATCTGGCGCTTGCCCAGTTCGGCGTGGTCGAGTTCCACACTTGGGGCGCGCTGCGCCGGCGGCTGGAGAAGCCGGACCGTGTCGTCTTTGACCTCGACCCCGGCGAGGGCGTCGGCTGGCGGGAGATCGTCGAGGCGGCCGTGCATGTCCGCTCCGAGCTCGAGGCGATGGGTCTCGTCCCGTTCGTGAAGACCTCCGGCGGAAAGGGCCTGCACGTGCTGGTTCCGATCCGGCCGAGCCGGGGCTGGAAGCAGGTGCACGCCGCCACCCGCGCCATCGCCGCGCGCATCGCCGCCACCGCGCCCGCGACCTTCACCACCACGATGGGTCCGGAGAACCGCAAGGGCCGGATCTTCATCGACTTCCACCGCAACGCCCGCGGCGCCACCGCAGTTGCGCCCTGGTCGCTGCGGGCGCGTCCCAACCTGACGGCCTCGGCTCCGCTCCGCTGGGACGATCTGGAAACTGTCGACGCACCGGAAGATTTGAACTATTCTTCCCTCCCGGGACTGGTGTCCGCGTCCGGCGACCCCTGGGCCGACATCGACGACTTCGCCAGGGGACTGCCGGACTGAAGCATCCGGGCAGCGCTCGGCTGTCCGCCAGGGAGAGACGAACATGGCACCTAGAGCGAGCTGGAAGGGCTACCTGAAGCTGAGCCTGGTGAGCTGTCCGGTGCGGCTCTATCCGGCGACGAGCGCGAGCGAGCGCATCTCGTTCAACCAACTGCACCGCAAGACCCACAACCGGATCAACATGAAGCCGGTCGACCCCGAGCTTGGCCTCGTCGAGCGCTCGGACCTGGTGCGCGGCTACGAGTACGAGGACAAGAAGTACATCATCATCGAGGACGAGGACCTCGAGGCGGTGCGGATCGAGTCCAACCACACGATGAACATCGAAGCCTTCGTCGAGACGAACTCGGTGGACGTGATCTACCAGGACGCGCCCTATTATCTCGCGCCGGACGGGGCCATGGCCGAGGAGACCTTCATCGTGCTGCGCGAGGCGATGCGCAGGGCCGGCAAGCTCGCGATCGCCCGGCTGGTGCTCTCGAGCCGAGAGCGGGTGGTGACCATCTCGCCCCGGGAGCAGGGCATGTTCGTCTCGACGCTGCGCAATCCCGGCGAAGTGCGCAGCACCTCGGCCTATTTCGACACCATCCCGGACGATAAGCCGGACGCCGAGATGCTCGATCTCGCCGCAAAGCTGATCGCGCAGAAGACGACGACATTCGATCCCAAGGACTACCAGGACCGCTACGAGGTCGCGCTGATGGCGATGATCAAGGAGAAGCTGAAGGGCCACAAGCCGATCATCGCCGCCGAACCCGAGCGCGGCAACGTGGTCAACCTCATGGACGCGCTCAAGGCGAGCCTCTCGCAAGCAAAGCCCCCCGCCAAGAGCCGCACCAAGGCGCCCGCGGTCGACAAGCCCGCGGAGAAGCCCGCAGCCGCGGCGACCGGCACGAGCGGCCGCCCTCGAAGGGCTGCCAAGGGCAAGGCGTGACGACGGAAGCGGTTGCGACATTCGGCATCGTCGGCGGGCTTGCGGCCTTCCCGCGGCGGATCGCCGCGCGTGAGGTCGAACGCATAGGCGCACGGCTGCAGCGCGGGGTCACGCGCCAGGCCACCCACGTCGTCATCGGCCGGCGCCTGCTCGCTGCACCCGAGCAGGCCGTCGGGCTGCGGCTTGAGGCGCATCGCGTCGCGGGCCGCCGCCTGCTGAGCGAGAACGCCTTCCTTCGTTGCCTGGGACTGCTGGAAACCACGGGCCCAGGCGGGCTGAGCACTCAGACGCTGCTGGAACAATCACGCCTCGCCGAACGCGATCTGGACCTTCTTGCGGCCTTCGACGCGTTCGAGCACGACGCCCCGCCCTGGTCGTTCCGCGACGTCATCCTTGCGAAGAAGTATGCCGGCCTGATCGCCGGCGGGGCGAGCTGGGGCGCCATCGCGCGGTCCATACACCGCGCCGGCGCCGCCGTCTCGCTGACAGCCAGGTCACTCGAGGTCGGGACTGGACCCGCCATCTACATGCGCGATGGCGATGGCCTGAGCGAGCTCAACGGCCAGCTCCTGCTCGACGTTCTCGATACCGAGGTCGATGCGGAGACCGTGTTTGCCGCCGCAGAGTTGGCCGAGGAAGCGGGCCATCTGGCCGAGGCGGCCGACCTTTACCGGCGCTGCCTCGATCTCGATCCCGGCGATGCGATCGCCGCGTTCAATCGCGCCAACTGCCTGCGCGCCCTGGGCCGGTTCGAGGAGGCCGAAAAGGACTATAGCCGCGCGCTGCAGCGCGATCCGGCCTTCGTCGAAGCCTGGTTCAACCTAGCCGGACTGGTCGCCGAGCGCGGGCGTCCGGACGCGGCGCGCCGGCAGCTCGGGCAAGCGATCGCGCGCGATCCGGATTACGCCGACGCCATCTTCAATCTCGCGAAACTCGAGTTCGAGGCCGGCGACCTGGATGCGGCCGGGCGAGGATGGCGGCGATACCTCGAACTCGACAGTGGGTCCGATTGGGCCCGGGCGGCAGAACGCGGCCTGCAGCTCATCGCGTTGCATGACGCGCAGAACCGAGCGGGCTGACAATGCCCCCAAGCGTTCTATTCGACGGCCCCGAAGGCGCACCAATCACACTCCTCCTCGCCCATGGCGCCGGCGCGCCAATGGACTCCGCGGCGATGTCTGCGATTTCCAGGGCGCTGGCGGCGGCCGGCCTGCGCGTAGCCCGGTTCGAGTTCGGCTACATGGCGGCCCGCCGGACCACCGGCGAGCGCCGGCCGCCGCCGCGCGCCGAGACCCTGATCCCCGAGTATCGCGCCGCCGTCGCCGACCTGAATCCGTCGGGGCGCCTGATTGTCGGCGGCAAGTCGATGGGCGGGCGGGTCGCCAGCATGGTCGCCGACGAGCTCGGTGCCGAGGGCAGGATCGCCGGGCTGCTCTGCCTCGGCTATCCTTTCCATCCGCCCGGCAAGCCTGAACAGCCGCGGACCGGCCATCTCCTCGCCCTCGCCACCCCGACCCTGATCTGCCAGGGGACCCGCGATCCGTTCGGGAGCCGCGAGGAGGTCGCCGCATACGCGCTTTCGGATCGGATCGAGATCCTTTGGATCGAGGACGGTGACCACGACCTGAGGCCGCGCAAGAAGGTGACCGGCGTCTCGCCGGCAGCCGCGCTGAAGGCCGTGGCTGACGCCGTCGCGGCCTGGACCGAACGTATCGCCGCGTGATCCGGTGCGGATCGCGACCTTCAATATCAACGGCGTGAACCGACGGCTCGACCATCTGCTTGGCTGGCTCGCCGCCAGCGAACCCGACATCGTCTGCCTGCAGGAGCTGAAGGTGGCCGAGCCCGACTTTCCCCTTGCTGCGATCGAAGGCGCTGGGTACGGCGCGGTATGGCGCAGCCAGTCGGCCTGGAACGGGGTCGCGATCCTGGCGCGGGATGCCGAGCCGGTGCTGACCCGCACCGATCTTCCAGGCGACCCATCCGACCGCCAGCGCCGCTACATCGAGGCGGCGGTCCGCGGTGTTCTCATAGCCTCGATCTACGCCCCCAACGGCAATCCGCAGCCCGGCCCGAAGTTCGACGCCAAGCTCGCCTGGCTGGCGCGATTGCGTGTGCACGCAGCCGAACTGCTCGCCTCCGGGGCGCCGGTGGTGCTCGCCGGCGACTACAATGTGGCGCCCGCGGCGGAGGACGTCTATCCGACCTCGTCCTACGACGACAACGCCCTGGTCCTGCCGAGGTCCCGGGCTGCCTTCCGCCAGTTGATCGACGAGGGCTGGGTCGATGCCGTTCGGCGCTGCCACCCCAGCGGGCCGGTCTACACGTTCTGGGATTACCGCAGGAAACGCTGGGAGCGTGACGCCGGTCTGCGCCTCGACCATCTGCTGCTCGGCGGCGACATGGTGGGGCGCCTCAAGCAGGCCGGCGTCGATCGCGCGGTCCGGAGCCGTGACGGCGCCAGCGATCATGCGCCAGTGTGGATCGATGTCAGATGACCGATCACGTCGCTCCGCGCGATACCCGGGCCTGAAGGCGGAAACTGAGCGGGCCCGCGACGGTTGGCAGAGCGATCTCGGTGACGCGTTCGTTGGGCGAATGTGATTGGGGCTGCGGGGTTCATCCTGTTCGCTCAATGGGCGGCAGGTTGATCAGCTGTTAGTTGCTACGGAGCGCAGTTCGCGCAGGACTTTGCAGTCACGCGGGAAACTGCCGCGTCCCGCCTGGTTCCCGACGCCCATGGAAGCGCGTCCCACCTGCGGGTCGCGGGCCTGATGAGTTCAGGCCTGCAGCGCCTCGCGGATCTCGATCTCGATGCTCATCGGATCGACGCCCGGGTCGATGGCCGCAAGCCGCGCCCAGGCATCGGCAAGCGTGGCGGCATCCGGGGCGCACTGGAGACGCATAACGAGCTCCCGACCGCCGATGACGTTGGCGCGATATGTGATGTCGGCGATGGCTTCGGATGTGCGTCTCATGGTCTCCCCCAGGTTTGGGAGCGTGTCGGCGCCCCTGGAGAATGCATAGGACGTACAGAGTGACTCCTGCGTGACAGTGGTTGCCAGCTGACGGGCGCTGACGAACTGCGGGAAAGAGCAAGCCCCGAGGACCGAGGCGAGCGTCGGAGCAGGGATCTGGCAACGGGGGTACTTGCGACCGCGCGATTGCGCGGTCGGCGGATAGGGGCCCTCTATCGAACGCTCGGCGGTGTCCAGTCCGGCACGGACATCGTCATGGTGAACTCCGCGCTCGCCGCAGTCCGGCGACGATCGACCTCGACCGACGCCGCCCTTGGCGACTGCCACGGATGTTCTTCTATTGTTCTCACCATGAATCGGCGCCCCATTCCACAGAGCAGGATCGACGATGCCGCCTTCCCGGTGCGGGTGATGATCCAGGTGCCCGAGCGCGGCTTCGAGCGCACCCTCGATGCCGTTTATCAGTGGCTGGACCGGGAGATCGGCCGCGGGGACTATGCCCACCACGGCAGCGGCCGGCGCCTGCCGGACGCGTCCGCCTTCTATTTCCGGACCACCGAGGAGGCCCAATGCTTCATCACGGCATTCCCGAACCTGGTGCTGGACGACCGGACGACGTGCACGAGCTACCGCTCTCCGCAGTTTCCCTTCGGTCGGCGAGGCCGATAGGGGCCACCTTGCAGGCCACGCTGGCGCGTCAAGAAACTTGGTGAGAATAACCCGGATTCTGCTCAAGGTGATCGAGGCGGCACCCGCCCGAGGTGGTGCGCGCCGCAGCACGCCTCCATAACCACGACGCAGGCCGGCGGTCGGCCCACGAACGCGACCAGCTTCGCCCGCGACATGCGCCGTCGCAGGACAACCGCACCATTCCCATCCAGCGCAGCGACGCTGCAGCCGTTCTTTCCAAGATCAGTTCCGACGATAGCCATGGCCATGACGCGCTCCCTTCTCAGCATGCTCCGGAGACGCTACGCGATCCGCCGGAGGGGCGGGCCATTCCACAAAGCTTGCCGAGGCGGTCGCCGAAGAGACGGAGCGCCATCCCGGCGCGGTGGTCGAGGTCTTCGCCACCGACGAGCACCGGATCGGCCTGAAGCCGGTCTTGCGGCCAGGCAGGGTTCCACTGGTGGCCAAACCGGATAAGCCCGAACTGATCACCCGGAGGCCGTACAAGACCTGTTGCCAACGCAGCGCACCGGCTGGCCGCCAATCCGGTTGGAAAGGTGCAGAGCCGCCTGCTGCCCGCAGCGTTATCTTTGGCCAGCGATGGTACAAGCCTGTCGCCCCTCGGGCGCGTCGATCGCGTCGAGCCTGATCCGTTGGCCGCGAATTTCGATCGAGTTGCCGTCGGTCACGCTGGCAGTGCCGGCAATGTCACTTCCGGATGCGGCAGTCGCCGAACTGGCCGGAGCCCTGCCGCGCACCTCCTGAATGACAGCGGATACCGTGTCCGGATATTGTCCCGGTCCGCAACCCACACCAAGGCTTAGGCGGATCGGCGGTTTGGCTGCGGGGCGCGTTGCAGCAGGGACATCGGTCGAGCGCCCTGACGATCGCGACCGAGAGCCGCCGACGCGTTGTTGCGATCGAGTTGGCGACGTGCCGCTCGGTCCGGATCGGCGGCGCCTCTGGGTCGATAACCTTGGGGAAGGGTAGGTTTTTCGCGCTTCGCAGCGGCGCCGGCCCCTGAGGCGGGAATCGTCTCCCTCTCGGAGATCAGGAATCCTTAGGCCGCGATGCAGAGCGTGGCGTGGTGATGGAAGCCGCGCCATCCTCGTCCCTCGTAATGGCCGAGCCCGAGCTCCTGCTTCAGCTCCTGGTAGTCCCGCTCGATCCGCCAGCGCAGCTTAGCGAGGTCCACCAGCCGGTCGAAGGCGATCTCCTCGGGCAGGGTGGCGAGCCAGTATTTGGTCGGTTCATCCTGGTCTTCGGGCCACTCGATCAGCAGCCATTCCTCCAGCTTGGGCGCCTTGCCGACGAAATGCACCAGCGACTGATGCTGAGCGGACGTCCGAGCCGGCGCGGTCACCGCCGCCATCGGCTCGACGCTCTTGCGCTCCAAGGGTGCCGCCAGCCCGACGCAGTAATCCCGCAGAGGTCGCGCCCGGTCGGCATGGCCGATGACCCCGATCAGTGCCTCGACATAGGCCTCGAAGCGCGCCTCGCTCCCTTCGCCGCCCAGATTTGCCATGAAACCCTCGCCTGCAGCCGCACAATGCTCTACAGACACCGTATCCTGACTGTCGAAGCCGCGAAACCCCAACATCCTGCGGTTAGTGACTCAGTAAGACTAGAGGAACCCGCCGATGCCCGACGCCTTCATCTGCGACTACATCCGCACCCCGATCGGCCGCTACGGCGGTGCGCTGGCGGCGGTGCGCACCGACGACCTCGCAGCCCTCCCCCTCGCGCGCGCTGCTCGCGCGCAACCCCGGCCTCGACCCGGCCGCCGTCGCCGACGTCTGTGCTCGGCTGCGCCAACCAGGCCGGCGAGGACAACCGCAACGTGGCGCGCATGGCGCTCTTGCTGGCAGGCCTGCCGCAGACGGTGCCCGGCGCCACGGTCAACCGGCTCTGCGGCTCCGGGCTCGAGGCGGTTGCCGCCGCGGCCCGCGCCATCAAGGCCGGCGAAACGGACCTCGATCATCGCCGGCGGCGTGGAAAGCATGACCCGCGCGCCCTTCGTGATGCCCAAGGCGAATGCCGCCTTCGTCGCGCAGCGAACGAGGTCCACGACACCACCATCGGCTGGCGCTTCGTGAACCCGGCTATGCAGGCGCGCTACGGCATCGATTCCATGCCCGAGACCGCCGAGAACCTGGCGCGATGACTACGCCATCTCCCGCGCCGACCAGGACGCCTTCGCCCTTCGGTCGCAACAGCGCACCGCCGCCGCCCAGGCCAGCGGTCGGCTGGCGGCGGAAATCCTGCCGGTGACGCGTGGCTCGCGGTCGCGGCAAGGCCACCGAGGTCGACCGCCGACGAACACCCCCGCGGCGACACGACCGCCGCCGAGCCTGGCGCGCCTTCGCCCGATCACCCGCCCGGAAGGCACCGTGACCGCCGGCAACGCCTCCGGCGTCAACGACGGCGCCGCCGCGCTGATCCTCGCCAGTGCCGAGGCCGCCCGCCGCCACGGCCTGACCCCGCTCGCCCGCGTGGTCGCCGCCGCCAGCGCAGGCGTGGCGCCGCGGGTGATGGGCTATCGGCCCGGTCCCGCGACCATCACGCGGCTCGGCGCACGCACCGGGCTCGGGCTGGACGATCTGGACGGTGGTCGAGCTCAACGAGGCCTTCGCCGTCCAGGCGCTTGCCGTGCTGCGCGGGCTCGGCCTTGCCGACGACGATCCCCGCGGTGAACCCCAACGGCGGCGCCATCGCGCTCGGCCACCCGCTCGGCATGTCCGGCGCGCGCATCGCCGGCAGCGCGGCGCTGGAACTCCACCGCGGCAGCGGCCGCCACGCGCTGGCCACCATGTGCGTCGGCGTCGGCCAGGGCGCCGCGCTGCTGCTGGAACGCGCGTGAACACTCCATGCCTACACAATGTGTAGACATCAGGATTTCCAAATCTTTTCAAATAGATAACTAGCGTATCACTGTGTTACCAGGCCGCTATTCGCCGCGCAACTCCTGCGCCGCGGCGGCGGTCGTCCGATACTGGCCATGCGGGCGATAGGCGTAGAGGTATGTCTCCAGGACGACTCCCATCGGCGTCGCCGCAATCCCGAGCTCGGCGAGACCCCGCGCACCCTTGGACACAACGTTGTCATGCTCCAGCAGACGCACCTGATCGGCGGTGATGACGGTGTTGGTGAAGAGCCCGAGGCTCGCCCGCTGCACGAAGTCCAGTGCGCGGCCCTTCAGCCGCGCCAGCGGAATCGGCACCGCCACCACCAGCCGCCGACGCTCGATCACCCCGAGCATGCGTTCGATCAGGTCGCGGAAGCTCGCAACCTCCGGCCCGCCCAGCTCGTAGACCCCCGCCGTTACGTCGCCGGTCGCGGCCACCACCGCGGCCGCCGCCACGTCATCCACATAGACCGGCTGAAAGCGTGTCTCAGGCCCGACGACCGGCACCACCGGCGACAGCCGCGCCATCGAGGCGAAGCGGTTGAAGAACCCGTCCTCGGTGCCGAAGACGATCGAGGGCCGCAGGATCACCGCCGCCGGAAACGCCGCCAGCACCGCCGCCTCGCCTTCGGCCTTGGAGCGGGCATAGTCGCTGGCGCTGTCAGGACCGGCACCGATGGCCGAGACTTGCACCAGCCGCCGCACCCCCTGTTCGGCGGCAATCCGCGCCACCCGGCCCGCACCTTCGGCCTGCACCGCGTCGAAGCGCTGCCTGCCCTGCTCGACCAGGATGCCCACGCAGTTCACCACCGCATCGGCCCCGGCGATGGCGCGCCGAGTGCTGTCCTCGTCGCGGATATTGGCCTGGACCGCCTCCACCTGGCCGACAACCCCGTAGGTCCGCACGAACAGCGCCTCGTTCGGCCGCCGCACCGCCACCCGTACCCTCCAGCCGGCACGTGCCAGCCGCTGGGTCACATAGCGCCCGACGAAACCGGAGCCGCCGAAGACGGTGGCAAGTGGGGCCAGACCGGACATTCCATTCCTCCTGCTGCACTGCACTCCGGAATAGGCCCAACCGCACGGCCCGGCAAGCCGCTTTCCCCGCGCCGCCGGTCAGGCCGCGGCGCCGAGCCTTCTGCCGGCCGTTGACACGCGATCGGACCGTCGATACATCGCGCCATCGGCACCTGCCCGGGTGGCGGAATTGGTAGACGCGCTGGCTTCAGGTGCCAGTGACTTAACGGTCGTGGAGGTTCGAGTCTCTCTCCCGGGCACCATCTCAATATGAATTTCATTGCATTTTCAGGAAGTTATATTGGCAGATTGCTCGTCAATCCACCGCAGCGTCCACCTTTCGCAACTTCAAGGAGTGGTAGGCGGCACTACTACGGCAATGGGAAGGATGCCACGAAATCGCACTCCGCGCGGTAGATGGCGACCTTGGGCACTTGGGTGCCGGTCGTGTCCCGGGTGGTGGTGTAGCTCGACGGTAGCGCCGCCGCCCGCCTGCGCGGATTGAAGCGCTGGCGGGCGGGCGGCGGCGCGGTGGTCATCGCGGGTTCTTCGGTAGGGTCGGGTTGGTGACACCAACCTGAACCGGAGACCACGATGACCGACGAGATGATGACCCTGCGCGGCCTGGTCGAGAAGAGCCCCGACGCCGATCTGCTGCGCGAGATGATCGGCTTCGCCGCCGAGCGGCTGATGGAGCTGGAGGTGGGCGGCCTGACCGGCGCGGCCTGGGGCGAGAAGAGCCCGGATCGGCTGGTGCAGCGCAACGGCTACCGCGACCGGGACTGGGAGGGGACGAATGACGACCCGGAACGGCCGGAACGGTCGAGCTGCGCATCCCGAAGCTGCGCCGCGGGTCGTACTTCCCCGGCTTCCTCGAGCCGCGGCGGATGGCCGAGAAGGCGCTGACGGCCGTGATCCAGGAGGCCTACATCCAGGGCGTCTCGACCCGCTCGGTCGACGACCTGGTCAAGGCGCTCGGGATGAGCGGCATCTCGAAGAGCCAGGTCAGCCGGCTCTGCGCGGAGATCGACGAGCGGGTGACGCCTTCCTGACCGACCGATCGAGGGCGACTGGCCCTACCTCTGGATCGACGCGACCTACGTGAAGGTGCGCGAGGCCGGGCGCATCGTCTCGGTGGCGGTGATCATCGCGGTCGGCGTCAACACCGACGGCCGGCGCGAGGTGCTCGGCATGGCCATCGGCCCCTCGGAGGCCGAACCTTCTGGATCGAGTTCCTGCGCAAGCTCGCCCGCCGCGGCCTGCGCGGCGTGAAGCTGGTGATCTCCGACGCCCACGAGGGCCTCAAGGCCGCGATCTCGAAGGTGCTCAGCGCCACCTGGCAGCGCTGCCGCGTCCACTTCATGCGCAACGCGCTCGCCCATGCCGGCAAGAGCGGCCGGCGCGTCGTCTCGGCCTTCATCGCCACCGCCTTCGCCCAGGACGATGCCGACGCCGCCAGGCGCAGTGGCGCCACGTCGCCGACCAGCTCCGCCCCAAGGTGCCCAAGCTCGCCACGCTGATGGACGAGGCCGAGGCGGACGTGCTCGCCTACATGACCTTTCCCCAGGAGCACCGGGCCAAGCTCCACTCGACCAACCCGCTCGAGCGGGTCAACGGCGAGATCAAGCGCCGCACCGAGGTGGTCGGCATCTTCCCCAACGAGGCCGCCATCACCCGCCTGGTCGGCGCCATCCTGCTCGAGCAGAACGACGAATGGGCCGTCCAGCGCTCCCGCTACATGACCCTGGAGACCATCGCGCCGATCCCCGATGATCCGATCATCGGCCTGCCAGCCATGGCGGACTGATCGGCCCGGCCCCGCCGGAGCTCGCGCTGGCCTTCGTCAGCTACACCACGCTCAGGGACACGACCGGCCGCGTCCCTTTCATTGCATTGAAAAGGCTCTTGGCGTCTCGGCGTATGGTTTCGGTGTTCCCTCGAAAGACATGCACTCCCGCGCCGGAGGTTTTGCGGAAGTCCGGGGGGTGCGTTCATTTCGCCAGAGCGGAAACGGCGTCGTCTACATCGTCTTCTCGCCAGTAAAGGCGGGACCGATCTTCACGGGACGGGGAAGCCCGCCGCTCGCAAAGTTGCTTGCGCAGCAACCGGTCGACCACGTCTCGGCGGATCGGGGTTTACCCGAATCGTCCAAAAGCAAGATAGTATCTCCTTATAGTTCGCCGCCCACACTCTGAGGAAGACAGAACTCGGGTCGCGGAAACTCCCGCAGGAGCGACTTTAATCCGACCTGGGCTCCAAAGGAGCCCTTCTTGGGAAGCGACGACTCTGCAAAATCAAAACCCCCGAAAGTCCATGAAGTGCGCAGCACTCTCTCAAGGCGCCCCTCGTCCCACTCCTCGCCCTTGACCCCTGTCCACCCATCCGCGTCAGGCCGACCGTCGAAGCAGCGACCATAGGCCACGTCGGCGATGGCAGCGAACTCTGCCTCAGAAAACGTATTGATGAAGTTTACAACTGTGACTTCGTTGAAGTTTTCTTGGTCCCGCATAGAATCTCCGCCGCGATCTGCGTAGTAAAACGTTGATAATCGCCCGATTGCGACCCACAAATGGCCTCTGACACGTAACAGGATTCCGGCAATCGCTTCAGCTCATATGCCTGCATTCACAACTCCTCCGAGAATTGCCACGTTGGATGCATGCCGAGTAATCTGCGTAGCCCACCGCTCCATCAGCGCCCGCCGCTGCTCAATTGAAATCCGTCCGTCGATAGGACCGCTCAACCGCGCCGCCGACCGTGTGGCCCAGCGCCGTCTCGGCAACTTCATGCGGCGGATTCGTCGCCTCGGCCACCCAATCGCGGAAGGAGGAGCGGAAGCCGTGCGGGCGCTTCTTCATCGTCCGTCGCGCCATGGGCTGGCTCATGGTCATATCGGAAATCACGCACTTCTTGACGCCCGGAAACAGGTATCCGTCACGGGCGAACGGACGGGCCTGTTTGATGACTTTCAGCGCCTCGCGCGGAGTGGCACGGGAAATCGGGGGTGGCCCCCACGCCGCCCGTTCATCGCCTCTGCGGGAGTGGCCCAGATGTCGCCCTCGATCTGGCTTTCGTGCAAGTGGCGGACGGGATGCGACCGCACGGCAGTGAGGATGAGAAGGCGAAGAGCCAGCTGCGTGATGCTCCCACAGTCAAGGCTCCGGTAGAAGACCGGAACCCCCTCGGGGTCGACGCGCGCCTGGTGCTCGCGCCTGTCGGTCCCACTAGATTACACTAGTGGCTCAAGCTGGCGAAGTCGCGGCCGTCGTTCGCCAGCCGGCGCAGCAGCGCGGGGGCGCGCCAGGTCACGGGGTCGGCGGCGGCGTAGCCGTCGATGCGCGCCACCAGCTCGGAGAGGCCGATCCGGTCGGCGTGAAACAGCGGGCCACCGCGCCAGCGCGGGAAGCCGTAGCCGTGGATCAGGACAAGGTCGATGTCCGAGGGCCGGGCGGCGATGCCTTCCTCAAGGATGGCCGCGGCTTCGGCCACCATCGCGGCATGCGCGCGGGCGACGATTGCCTCGGGGGTTGGGGTATGCCGTTCAGCGGCGGTTTGGCCGGTCACGTCCAGGATCAGCGCCTCGACGGCAGGCGAGGGCATGGGATCCGCGCCGGCGGGGTAGTCGTACCAGCCGGCGCCGGTCTTGCGCCCGAGCCGGCCGAGCTCGTCCACGATGCGGTCGGCGATGGGGACATAGTGCCATTCGGGGCGGTCCCTGAGCCCCAGGCGCTTGCGGTTCGCGTAGGCGATGTCGAGGCCGGAGAGGTCCTGGACCGCGTAGGGGCCCATGGCCATGCCGAAGCCCTGCATCGCTGCGTCGATCTCCCAGGGCATCGCGCCCTCGAGCAGCATCAGGTCGATGGCCTGGCGGTAGCGGGTCAGGATGCGGTTGCCGATGAAGCCGTCGCAGACCCCGCAAGGCACGGCGATCTTGCCGAGGTCGCGGGCGAAGGCGAGCGTGGTGGCCAGCACCTCGTCGCGCAGGTGGTCGGTGCGGATCACCTCGACGAGCTTCATCACATGCGCCGGGGCGAAGAAATGCAGGCCCACCACGCGGCTGGGGTCGCGCACCGCCGCGGCGATGGCGTTCACGTCGAGGTAGGAGGTGTTGGTGGCGAGGATCGCGTTCGGGCGGGTGACGCCGTCGAACTCGGCGAAGACGGCCTGCTTGACGGCCATGTCCTCGAATACCGCCTCGATGACGAGGTCCGCCTCCGCCAGCGCGTCGTAGCTGGTGGCGCCGTTGAGGTGGGCGAGGCAGGCGGCGTGGCGGACCTCGTCGAGGATGCCGCGCTTTAGGCTGCCCACGAGGTTGCCGCGGATGGTATCGAGGCCGCGATCGAGCGCCACGTCGTCGCGCTCGATCAGGGTGACGGTGCGGCCCGCGAGGAGGGCCGCGGTGGCGATGCCGGCGCCCATGGTGCCGCCGCCGATGACGCCGACCGAGGCCGAGGGCAGGGGGGTCACGCCCGCCAGCCCCGGCACCTTGGAGACGGTGCGCTCGGCGGCGAAGACGTGGCGCAGCGCGCGGGACTGCGGGCCGTCGCGCAGGGCGATGAAGCGGCGGCGCTCGATGGCGAGGGCTTCTTCGGCGGGCAGGTTCAGCGCGTCGCGCAGGGCCGCCACTGCCTCGGCGGGCGCGTGCTGGCCGCGGACGCGGGCAAGGATGCGGGCGGCCTCAGCCTCGAAGGCCGCGCCTGCGACCGGGCCCGCCGGGCGCCGGGAGAGGGCGGCGCGGAGCGGCCGTTCGGCGGCTGCGGCGGCGAAGCGCGAGCGCTGCGGGGATGAGGTCGCCATCGGCGATGGCGTCGATGAGGCCGGTCTCGGCGGCGCGGGCGGCTGTGACGGGCTTGCCTTCGGCGATCATGGCGAGCGCCTCGGCGGGGGCGATCAGGCGGGGCAGGCGCACGGTGCCGCCCGCGCCGGGGATGAGGCCCAGCGTCACCTCCGGCAGGCCGAGCCGGGCGTCCGGGGTGGCAATGCGCCAGTGGCAGCCGAGCGCCACCTCCAGCCCGCCGCCGAGTGCCGTGCCATGGATCGCCGCGACCCAGGGGCGGGTGGTGGCCTCGATGGCGAGGATCACGTCGGGCAGGTGCGGCTCGACCGGCGGCCGGCCGAACTCGGTGATGTCGGCGCCCGCGATGAAGGTGCGGCCGGCGCAGATCAGGACGACGGCGCGCGCCCCAGGGTCGGCCTCAGTCGCGGCCACCGCCCGCAGGATGCCGGCGCGCACCGCCGCCGAGAGCGCGTTGACCGGCGGGTTGTCGATGGTGACGACCGCGATCTCGCCCTGCCGGGTGACGCCAACCGGCCCCCCGGCCTGCATCAGAAGAACGCCTGCAGCCCGGTCTGGGCGCGGCCGAGGATCAGCGCGTGGATGTCGTGGGTGCCCTCGTAGGTGTTCACCGCCTCGAGGTTCATCACGTGGCGGATCACGTGGTACTCGTCGGAGACGCCGTTGCCGCCGTGCATGTCGCGCGCGATGCGGGCGATGTCGAGCGCCTTGCCGCAGTTGTTGCGCTTCATCAGCGAGATCAGCTCGGCCGGGGCGCGGCCCTCGTCGAAGAGACGCCCCAAGCGCAGCACCCCCTGCAGGCCGAGCGTGATCTCGGTCTGCATGTCGGCGAGCTTCTTCTGGATCAGCTGGGTCGGCGCGAGCGGCCGGCCGAACTGCTTGCGGTCCAGGGTGTAGCTGCGGGCGGCGTGCCAGCAGAACTCGGCCGCACCGAGCGAGCCCCAGGCGATGCCGAAGCGCGCGCGGTTGAGGCAGCCGAAGGGACCGGCGAGGCCCTCGACATCGGGCAGCAGGTTCTCCTCGGGGACGAAGACCTCGTCCATCTGGATCATGCCGGTGATCGAGGCGCGCAGCGAGAACTTGCCCTCGATCTTCGGCGCGGCGAGGCCCTTCATCCCCTTGTCGAGGATGAAGCCCTGGATCTTGCCGCCATGGGCGTCGGACTTGGCCCAGACCACGAAGACATCGGCGATCGGCGAGTTGGTGATCCAGGTCTTGGCGCCGGACAGGCTGATAGCCGCCGTCCACCTTCTTCGCGCGGGTGATCATCGCGCCCGGGTCGGAGCCGTGGTCGGGCTCGGTCAGGCCGAAGCAGCCGACCCATTCGCCGGTGGCGAGCCTGGGCAGGTACTTCGCGCGCTGGGCCTCGGTGCCGTAGGCGTAGATCGGGTGCATGACCAGCGAGGACTGCACGGACATCGCCGAGCGGTAGCCGCAGTCGACCCGCTCCACCTCGCGGGCGATCAGGCCGTAGGCGACGTAGCTGACGTCGGCGCCGCCGAATTCCTCGGGGATGGTCGGGCCGAGCAGGCCGAGCGCGCCCATCTCGGTCATGATCTCGCGGTCGAAGGTCTCAGAGCGGTTGGCCTCGAGGACCCGGCTCGCGAGCCGGTCCTGGGCGTAGTCGCGGGCACTGTCGCGGATCATCCGCTCCTCGTCGCTCAGCTGTTCGTCGATGAGGAACGGGTCGTCCCAGACGAAGGCGGCAAGCCTGGCGCGGGCGGCTTCGGGGGTCATCGGGCTCTCCTGACGGTTCGGGTGCGCGGCATCTCGGCGATCATCTCGATACCGCCTCGGCTGGAAAAGTTCAAGCCAGAAAAGTTTATGCTTGAAATAAATTCGCGAATCGGTATCGTGGCGGTTGCGGGGTAGTCTCCGCAGGGGCTGGCAGGGAGGATCGGCGAATGCGGGTCGCGTGTCTCGGCGGAGGGCCGGCTGGTCTCTATTTCGCCATCTCGATGAAGCTGCGCGATCCCTCGCACGAAGTCGTGGTCTTCGAGCGCAACAAGGCCGACGACACCTTCGGCTGGGGCGTGGTGCTGTCCGACGAGACGCTCGGACAATCTCGCGGCCAACGATCCGGTCAGCGCCGCGGCGATCCGCGCCAACTTCGCCTACTGGGACGACGTCGCGGTCGAGTTCAAGGGCACGCGCACGGTCTCCGGCGGCCACGGCTTCTGCGGCATCGGGCGCAAGAAGCTCCTGATGCTGCTGCAGGACCGCGCGCGCGAGCTGGGCGTCGAGCTGCGCTTCCAGACCAACGTCTCCGACGAGGAGATCGCGGCGATGTCGCGCGACTACGACATCGTCGTGGCGAGCGACGGGCTGAACTCGCGGACCCGCACGATCTACGCGGAGCATTTCCGCCCGACGTCGACGTGCGCCGCTGCAAGTTCGTCTGGCTCGGCACCACCCAGAAGTTCGACGACGCCTTCACCTTCATCTTCAAGGAAACCGACAAGGGCTGGCTCTGGGCCCACGCCTATCAGTTCGACGCCGACACCGCGACCTTCATCGTCGAATGCGCCGAGGACACCTGGAACGCCTACGGCTTCGGCGCGATGAACCAGGAGGAGACGATCGCCACCTGCGAAGCGCTCTTCGCCGAAGATCTCGGCGGCCACCCGCTGATGACCAACGCGCACCACATCCGCGGCTCGGCCTGGCTCAACTTCCCCCGTGTGCTCTGCGAGAACTGGTCGTATCGCAACATCGTGCTGATGGGCGATGCCGCGGCGACCGCGCATTTCTCCATCGGCTCGGGCACGCAAGCTGGCGCTCGAGAGCGCCATCGCGCTCGCCGGGTACCTGCACTCCGAGCCCGACGCTCGCGGCCGCCTTCGCGCAGTACCAGGACGACCGCCGGCTCGACGTGCTGCGGCTGCAGTCGGCGGCGCGCAACTCGATGGAGTGGTTCGAGGAGATCGAGCGCTACTTCGGCCTCGATCCGGTGCAGTTCAACTATTCGCTGCTCACCCGCTCGCAGCGCATCAGCCACGAGAACCTGCGGCTGCGCGACGCCGACTGGCTGGAGGGCGCCGAGCGCTGGTTCCAGACCGGGGCCGGGGCGGCGGTCGAACGCCCCCGTGCGCCGGCCGATGTTCGCGCCGTTCCGGCTGCGCGAGATGGAGCTGAAGAACCGCATCGTCGTCTCGCCGATGGCGCAGTACAAGGCCGTGGACGGCTGCCCGACCGACTGGCACCTCGTGCATCTCGGCGAGCGCGCCAAGGGCGGCGCGGGGCTGGTCTACACCGAGATGACCTGCGTGACCCCCGAGGGCCGCATCACGCCCGGCTGCCCGGGCATCTACAAGCCCGAGCACGAGGCGGCCTGGAAGCGCATCGTCGATTTCGTCCACGCAGAGACCGAGGCGAAGATCTGCCTGCAGCTCGGCCACTCCGGCCGCAAGGGTTCGACCGAGCTCGGCTGGGACGAGGACGACCGCGCCGCTCGAGACCGGCAACTGGCCGATCATCTCGGCCTCCGACGTGCCCTGGTCGCCGCAGAACCAGATCCCGCAAGGCGATGGACCGCGCCGACATGGACCGGGTCCGCGACGCACTTCGTCGCCGCCGCCGAGATGGGCGAGCGCTGCGGCTTCGACATGCTCGAGCTGCACATGGCGCACGGCTATCTGTTGTCGTCCTTCATCACGCCGCTGACCAACACGCGCACCGACGAATACGGCGGCAGCCTCGAGAACCGCATGCGCTGTCCGCTCGAGGTGTTCCGGGCGGTGCGCGCGGTCTGGCCGGAGGACAAGCCGATCTCGGTGCGCATCTCGGCCAACGACTGGGTGGGCGAGGACGGCATCACCCCCGAAGACGCGGTCGAGATCGCGCGCATGCTGCACGCGGCGGGCGTCGACATCTGCGACGTCTCCGCCGGGCAGACCTCGACCGCAGGCCAGGCCCGTCTACGGCCGCATGTTCCAGACCCCGTTCTCGGACCGCATCCGCAACGAGACCGGCATGGCGACCATGGCGGTCGGCAACATCTACGAGCCCGACCACGTCAACTCGATCCTGATGGCGGGGCGCGCCGATCTGGTCTGCCTGGCGCGGCCGCATCTCGCCGATCCCTACTGGACGCTGCACGCCGCGAGCACGCTCGGCGACCGGGCCGAGAAGTGGCCGGATCCCTACCTGCCCGGCCGTGACCAGCTCTGGCGGCTGGCCGAGCGCGCCGAGACCATGCTGGGTAAGGTGTGATGAGCGAGTTCAGCGGCAGGCACGCATTGGTCACCGGCGGCGGCAGCGGCGTCGGCGCGGCGATCGCGCTGGCGCTGGCCGACGCCGGCATGCGGGTGACGATCACCGGGCGGCGCAAGGGGCCGCTGGTCGACGTCGCAGGCGGGCGCAGCGACATCCGCGCCGTCACCGGCGACGTGACGCGACGCAGGGGCGGTGTACGCGATGTTCGACGCCGCCGCCGTCGGGTGGGGCGCGCCGGAGATCGTCGTCGCCAATGCAGGCTCAGCCGAGACCCGGCCGTTCCTGGAGACCGGCGCGGACGAGTTCCGGGCGGCAGCTCGAGGTGAACCTCACCGGCGTCTTCCACACCTGGCAGGCCGGGCTCGCGCCGATGGTCGCCGCGCGATGGGGGCGGTTGATCGCCGTCGCCTCCACCGCCGGCCTGAAGGGCTACCGATACGTCACCGCCTACTGCGCCGCCAAGCACGGCGTCATCGGCCTGACCCGCGCGCTGGCGCAGGAGACCGCGCGCACCGGGGTGACCGTCAACGCCGTCTGCCCCGGCTACACCGACACGCCGATGTTGGAGCGGTCGGTCGACAACATCATGGCCAAGACCGGGCGGTCGCGCGCCGAGGCCGAGGCGGTGCTACTCGCCTCCAACCCGCAGGGCCGTTTCATCGAGCCGGCGGAGGTCGCGGCGACGGTGCTCTGGCTCTGCAGCGACGCAGCGGGATCGGTGACCGGGCAGGCGATCTCGGTGTCGGGTGGCGAGACATGAACACGGTGGTTAGGGCCGACGAGGAGACGGGCGGACGCCTGAGCGCGTCCAAGGCCCGGCTGCGGCTGTGGCTGCGCATCCTCTCTGCCTCCCGACTGATCGAGGCCGAGCTGCGCGAGCGGCTGCGCGAGGACTGCGACACCACGCTGCCGCGCTTCGACGTGCTGGCGGCGCTGTACCGGTCGGGCGACGGGTTGAAGATGAGCGAGCTGTCGGGCGTGCTGATGGTCTCGAACGGCAACGTCACCGGGATCGTCGACCGGCTGGCCATCGAGGGCCTGGTGGTCCGCGCTGCCGGTGGAGGGCGACCGCCGCGCGACGCTGGTGCGGCTGACGCCGCCGGGGCGCGGAGGATTTCGCCAGGATCGCCGCCGCGCACGAGGCCTGGGTGAACGAGCTGCTCGGCAGCGTCTCGGTCGCCGAGGCCAACCAGCTCATCGCCGGACTGCAGGCAATCCGCGACCGGCTGGCGCAGAAGGAAGCGATGAGATGACGGCGAGCGACCGGCCCCCAGCATTTCCGCCTGGCGATCGACGACCGCATCGCGCTCGTCTCGCTCGACCGGCCCGGACCGCAAGAACCCGCTGACCTTCGACAGCTATGCCGAGCTGCGCGACAGGTTCCGCGCGCTGGTCTATGCCGAGGACGTGGACGTGGTCGTCTTCGGCTCCGAACGGCGGCAACTTCTGCTCCGGCGGCGACGTGCACGACATCATCGGCCCGCTGGTCGGCGATGCGACATGAAGGACCTGCTGACCTTCACCCGCATGACCGGCGACCTGGTCAAGGCGATGCTCGCACTGCGGCAAGCCGGTGATCGCCGCGGTCGACGGGGTCTGCGTCGGCGCCGGCGCCATCATCGCCATGGCCTCCGACCTGCGCCTCGCGACGCCCGGAGGCCAAGACCGCGTTCCTCTTCACCCGCGTCGGCCTCGCCGGCTGCGACATGGGCGCCTGCGCCGATGCTGCCGCGCATCATCGGCCAGGGCCGGGCGGCGGAGCTGCTCTACACCGGCCGCACGATGAGCGCCGAGGAGGGCGCTGCCTGGGGCTTCTTCAACCGCGCTGGTGCCGGCCGACGGCGCTGGAGGACGAGGCGCTGGCGCTGGCCCGGCGCATCGCCGCGGGCCCGACCTTCGCCCACATGATGACCAAGACCCAGCTGAACCAGGAATGGACGATGGGCCTCGACCAGGCGATCGAGGCCGAGGCGCAGGCGCAGGCGATCTGCATGCAGACGCAGGACTTCCGAGCGCGCCTATCGATGCCTTCGTCGCCAAGGACAAGCCGGTGTTCGAGGGCAACTGATGGCCGACCGACAGCTTCCTCGACTGGCCGTTCTTCGAGCGACGCGCCACCGCGCGCTGGCCGCTGGACGCCTCGACGCCTGGGCTGCGCGACGAACCTGCGCACGGTCGACCACGCGCGACATCGACGCGGCCTGCCGCGCGCTGGTGGCGATGCTCGGCCGCGACGGCTGGCTGGCTCGGCACGGCCGTCGACGCCGACGACGGCGCGCTCGAACGCTCGACGTGCGCAGCCTCTGCCTGATCCGCGAGACGCTGGCGCGCCACGACGGGCTCGCCGATTTCGCCTTCGCCATGCAGGGGCTCGGCACCGGCGCGATCTCGCTGTTCGGCACGACGGCGCAGCAGCGACGCTGGCTGCCGCGAGACGCGCGCGGGCGAGGCCATCGCCGCCTTCGCGCTGACCGAGCCGCGCTCGGGCTCGGACGTCGCCAACATGCGACCATCGCCGCCGACCCGCGACGGCGACGGCTACCGTGCTGAACGGCGAGAAGACCTGGATCTCCAACGGCGGCATCGCCGATCTCTACACCGTCTTCGCCCGCACCGGCGAGGCGCCCGGCGCGCGGGGCCTTTCGGCCTTCGTCGTGCCCGCCGACACGCCCGGGCTTCGAGATCGCCGAGCGGCTCGAGGTCATCGCGCCGCATCCGCTGGCCCGCCTGCGCTTCGACGGCATGCCGCGTCCCGGCGTCGGCGCTGATCGGCAAGCCCGGCGACGGGCTTCACGCATCGCCATGTCGGTGCTCGACGTCTTCCGCTCCACCGTCGGCGCCGCCGCGCTCGGCTTCGCCCGCCGCGCGCTCGACGAGAGCCTGAGCCGCGCGCGCCGACGCGCGAACTGTTCGGCGCGCCGCTGGCCGAGCTGCAGATGGTGCAGGGGCACCTCGCCGACATGGCGCTCGACGTCGACGCGGCGGCGCTGCTCGTCTACCGCGCCGCCTGGACCAAGGACGCGGGCGCCGCGCGGGTCACCCGCGAGGCGGCGATGGCCAAGCTCTTCGCCACCGACACGGCGCAGGCGGTCATCGACACGGCGGTGCAGCTCCACGGCGGCGACGGCGTGCGCAAGGGCCACGTCGTCGAGAGCCTCTACCGCGAGATCCGGGCGCTGCGCATCTACGAGGGCGCCTCGGACGTGCAGAAGGTGGTCATCGCGCGGCAGACCCTCGCGGCAAAGGGAGAAACACGATGACGAAGACCCTTGGACGGCGGCATCACCCGGAACGGCGAAGGTACCGATGGGACGGAGTGGCTGATCCTCGGCCAGCGCTACTTTCCCAAGGCCACCTGCGCCTCGACCTTCGCCTTCGAGACGAACAGCGCGCCCGGCCAGTTCGTCCCGGTCCACATCCACCCGCACCAGGACGAGTTCATCCTCGTGCAGGAGGGCCAGCTCGAGCTGAAGCTCGACGGCGAGTGGCAGACCGCCCGCGCGGGCGACCTCGTGCGCATGCCGCGCGGCGTGCCGCACGGCTACTTCAACAAGTCGGACAAGCCCTGCCGCGCCCTCTTCTGGGTCTCGCCGGCGGGCCGGCTGCGCGAGCTTTTCGAGACGCTGCACGGGATGAGCGACATCCCCGCCATCATGCAAGCCTCGGCCGAGCATGACGTCGACTTCCTGCCCCCCGAAGCCAACGAGTGACGCGAGGCGACGCGATGACCCTCGGACCCACCGCACATACGGACACCTTCGCGCGCGACAATCTGCCGCCGGCGGCCGAGTGGCCGGACCTGCTGCTCGACGGCTTCGACTATCCCGAATACCTGAACGCGGCGGTCGAGCTGACCGACCGCATGGTCGAGCGCGGCTTCGGCGACAAGGTCGGCGCTGATCGGCAACGGCCGCCAGCGCACCTACAAGGAACTCTCCGACTGGACCAACCGGCATCGCTCATGCGCTGGTCGAGGACTATGGCGTGCAGCCCGGCAACCGCGTGCTGATCCGCTCGGCCAACAATCCGGCGATGGTCGCCTGCTGGCTGGCGGCGACCAAGGCCGGCGCTGTGGTGGTCAACACCATGCCGATGCTGCGCGCGGGCGAACTGGCGAAGATCGTCGACAAGGCCGAGATCGGCCTCGCGCTCTGCGACACGCGGCTGATGGACGAGATCGTGGCCTGCGCCAAGGACAGCCGCTTCCTCAAGAAGGTCGATCGGCTTCGACGGCACCGCCAACCACGACGCCGAGCTCGACCGGATGGCGCTCGGCAAGCCGGTGCGCTTCGAGGCGGTGCGCGACCGGCCGCGACGACGTCGCGCTGCTCGGCTTCACCTCCGGCACCACCGGCGAGCCGAAGGCGACGATGCATTTCCACCGCGATCTGCTGATCATCGCCGACGGCTACGCGCAGGGAGGTGCTCGGCGTCACGCCCGACGACGTCTTCGTCGGCTCGCCGCCGCTCGCCTTCACCTTCGGGCTCGGCGGGCTGGCGGTCTTTCCGCTGCGCTTCGGCGCGACCGCGACGCTGCTGGAGACCGCCTCGCCGCCGAACATGATCGAGATCATCGAGACCTACCGCGCGACGATCTGCTTCACCGCGCCGACCGCCTATCGCGTGATGCTGACGGCGATGGAGGAGGGGGCCGACCTGTCCTCCCTGCGCTGCGCCGTCTCGGCGGGCGAGACGCTGCCGGCGCCGGTCTACGAGGAGTGGCTGGCGAAGACCGGCAAGCCGATGCTCGACGGCATCGGCGCGACCGAGATGCTGCACATCTTCATCTCCAACCGCTTCGACGATCGCGCCCCGCCTGCACCGGCCGGCCGGTGACCGGCTACGAGGCGCAGGTGGTCGACGACGGACATGAACGAGGTGCCGCGCGGCAAGGTCGGGCGGCTGGCGGTGCGCGGCCCGACCGGCTGCCGCTATCTCGCCGACAAGCGCCAGCGGGCTTATGTGCGCGACGGCTGGAACATCACCGGCGACACCTTCGTGCAGGACGAGGACGGCTATTTCCACTTCGCCGCCCGCAACGACGACATGATCGTCTCGGCCGGCTACAACATCGCCGGTCCGGAGGTGGAGGCGGCGCTGCTCGCCCATCGAGACGTGGCGGAATGCGCGGTGATCGGCGCGCCCGACGAGGAGCGCGGGCAGATCGTCGAGGCGCATGTGGTGCTGGCCGCCGGTGCCACGGCCGGGCCGGAGACGCGCAAAGCGGCTGCAGGATCACGTCAAGGCGATGATCGCGCCCTACAAGTATCCGCGCTCGGTGGTCTTCACCGACACGCTGCCCAAGACCGCGACCGGCAAGATCCAGCGCTTCGCGCTGCGGGCGCTGGCCGAGCGCACCGATGCATGAGCGGGCGCTGACCCGCACCGGACTGGCGCGGCGGCTCTGAGCCTGACACTTATGACCACGCATCCCGGCCGCTGGTCGGGACCTGACAGAGGAGGAAAGAAACATGCTTTCACGAAACGGACTGGCGGCCGGACTGGCCGCGACGCTCCTGGCGGGCGACCGCGATCGCAGAGCCGGTGAAGGTCGGCATGATCACGACGCTTTCGGGCGGTGGTGCCGGCCTCGGCATCGACGTGCGCGACGGCTTCATGCTGGCGCTGAAGCAGGCCGGTGACGCCGCCGCCGAAATCGAGGTGGTGATCGAGGACGACCAGCAGAAGCCCGACGTGGCGGTGCAGCTCGTCCGACAAGATGATCCAGTCCGACAAGGTGGACATCCTGACCGGCATCATCTGGTCCAACCTCGCCATGGCGGTGGTGCCGGCGGCGGTGCAGCAGGGCAAGTTCTACCTCTCGCCCAACGCCGGCCCCTCGCAGCTGGCCGGTGCGGGCTGCCATGAGAACTACTTCAACGTCGCCTGGCAGAACGACAACCTGCACGAGGCGGCGGGGGCGTACGCGAACGCACTCGGGCTACAAGAACGACCTTCATCCTCGCGCCGAACTACCCGGCCGGCACGGACGCGCTGAACGGCTTCAAGCGCTTCTATGAGGGCGAGCTGGCAGGCGAGCTCTACACCCAGCTCGGCCAGACCGACTACGCCGCCGAGATCGCGCAGATCCGGGCCTCGGGTGCCGACAGCGTTTTCTTCTTCCTGCCCGGCGGCATGGGCATCGCCTTCATCAAGCAATATCGCCGACTCCGACATCGGCATCCCGATGATCGGCCCCGGCTTCTCGTTCGACCAGGACATCCTCGGCGCGGTCGGCGACGCAGCCCTCGGCGTGAACAACACCGCCCAGTGGTCGCCCGACCTCGACAACGCGGCCAACGTGGCCTTCGTCGCGGCCTTCGAGGCCGAGTACGGCCGCCTCCCGTCGCTCTATGCCAGCCAGGGCTTCGACACTGCCAACCTGATCCTGTCGGCGCTCGCCGTGGCCCCGGTCAGCGACGCCGACGGCTTTCGCGCGGCACTCGAGGCGGCGGACTTCACCTCCGTGCGGGGCGACTTCCGGTTCAACACCAATCATCACCCGATCCAGGACATCTATGCCCGCGAGGTGATCGAGAAGGACGGCGTGTTCACCAACAGGATTGTCGGGGTCGCCCTCGAGGACCACGGCGACGCCTTCGCCGTCGACTGCGCGATGTGACGCTCACGGGGCGGGCCACCCGGCCCGCCCCGGCCGTTCATGAAGAATTATTCTTCATGAATTTCAATTATATCAACGTGTTATCCGGAATTGCACGCGTGCAACGCGGATTGCACACCTCCCCCGGGTGCCCGCATGACCGCCACTCTCCTCATCGAGCAGGTCCTGAACGGCCTGCAGTTCGGCGTCATGCTGTTCCTGATGGCCGCCGGGCTGACGCTGGTCTTCGGCGTCATGGGCCTGATCAACCTCGCCCATGGCTCGCTCTACATGGTCGGCGCCTTCGCCTGCGCCGCCGTGGCGGCGGCGACCGGCTCCTTCCTTGCTGGGCCTGGCCGCCGCGCTGGCCGCAGCCGCCGCCGCCGGCGCGATCGTCGAGATCGTCGGTGATCCGCCGGCTCTACGAGCGCGACCATCTCGACCAGGTGCTGGCGACCTTCGCGCTGATCCTCGATCTTCTCCGAAGGCACGCGCTGGCTCTTCGGGTCCTTCCCGCTCTATCTCGACGTGCCGGCAGCGCTGTCCGGCGCCGGTGACCTGCCCGGCGGCATCGCACTATCCGCCCTACCGGCTGGCGATCATCGTCGTCGGCCTCGTGGTCGCGGTCGGGCTCTTTCTGGCTGATCGCCGGACGCGGCTCGGCATCCGCATCCGCGCCGGCGAAGCCGACCGCGAGATGATCGCGGCGCTCGGCGTCGACATCGCACAGGCTCTACACGATCGTCTTCGCGCTCGGCGCGGCGCTTGCCGGGCTGGCCGGCGCGCTGGTCGGCGCCGATCCAGTCGGTGCAGGTCGGCATGGGCGAGCCGGTGCTGATCCTCGCCTTCGTCGTCATCGTCATCGGCGGGATCGGCTCGATCAAGGGCGCGCTGGTCGGCGCGCTGCTGGTGGGGCTGACCGACACGCTCGGCCGCGTTCCTGCTGCCGATGATGTTCGCGCACGTTCATGGACCCCGCAGGCGCCAAGGCGATCGGCTCGGCGCTGGCCTCGATGCTGATCTACATCCTGATGGCGCGTGGTGCTGATCTGTCGGCCCACGGGCCTGTTCGGAGGCGCCGCGTCATGAGCCGCGAGACGCATCGTCAACCTGGTCATCGTCGCTGGGCCTGCTGGCGGTCGCTCTGGCGCCCAGTTGGCGCGGACGAGCCCTTCATCATCACGCTGGCCACCAAGGCGGCGATCCTCGGCGCTGGCCGGCGTCGGGCTGAACATCGCGCTCGGCTATGGCGGCCTGATCTCGCTTCGGCCACGCGGCCTTCTTCGGGATCGGCGGCTATGCCATCGGCATCCTCGCCAGCCACGCCCAGAGCTACGAGCCGCTGATGCGCTGGCCGTTCGTGATCGCGGGCACCACCAGCATGCCGGTGATCTGGCTGGTGGCGATCATCGGCGCGGGGCTGGCCGCCCTCGCGATCGGCGCCTCAGCCTGCGCACCGCGGGCGTCTATTTCATCATGATCACGCTCGCCTTCGCGCAGATGATCTACTACTTCGCCATCTCCTGGCCGGCCTATGGCGGCGAGGACGGGCTGTCGATCTACGTTCGCAACGGCCTGTTCGGCCTGCACGACCATGGACCCGCTGGACCTTCTTCCTGATCGTCTACGGGCTGCTGCTGGCTGTGCTCGGCGCTGTCGCTGATGATCGTGCGCTCGCGCTTCGGGCTGGCGCTTGACATGGCGCGCGGCAGAACGCGCCGCGGCTGACCAGCGGTCGGCATACGCCCCTTCGACGTGCGGCTGATCGCCTTCGTCATCTCGGCGGCGATCACCGGCCTCGCCGGGGCGCTCTTTGCCGATCTCAACCGCTTCGTCAGCCCGTCGATGTTGAGCTGGCACCTGTCGGGCGAGATCATGTGTTCGTCATCCTCGGCGGTGTCGGCCGGCTTTTCGGTCCGGTGGCCGGGGCGGTGCTCTTCATCCTGCTCGAGCATGCTGCTGGGCGGTGTCACCGAGTACTGGCAGTTCCTGCTCGGATCCTGCTTGCTGCTCGTCGTGCTCTTCGCCCGCGGCGGGATCATCGGCCTGGTCGCGGGGAGGCGTTCGCATGACTGAGCCCATCCTTGCAGATCGAGGGCCTGACCAAGTCGTTCGGCGCGCTCGACGCCACCGACGAGGTCTCGCTCGACCTCTGCCGCGGCGAAATCCATGCGCTGATCGGGCCGAACGGTGCCGGCAAGTCGACGCTCATCAAGCAGATCGCGGGCGAGCTACGGCAGGACTCCGGCACGATCCGCTTCGAGGGTCGGCCGATCGACCGGCTCGGCGCGGTTGCCCGCGCCCGGCTGGGGCTTGCCCGCACCTTCCAGGTCTCGTCCGTCGCCCCCGACATGTCGGCGCTGCAGAACGTCATGATGGCGGTGCAGGCGGCCGAAGGCCGGGTGTTCCGTTTCGTCCGGCCGGTCTCGCGCGATGCCGGGCTGATCGAAGCGGCGCGCACGCACCTGGCCAGCGCCGGGCTGGCGGAGCGAGCCCACATGCGCGCCGCCGATCTCTCGCACGGCGAACGGCGGCAGCTCGAGATTCGCCATCGCGCTGGCGCTCAAGCCCAAGGTCTTCCTGCTCGACGAGCCCATGGCCGGCCTCGGGCCGGAGGGCTCCAAGCGGCTGACCGGCTTTCTCGACACCCTGCGCCGCGAGGCGCCGATCCTGCTGGTCGAGCACGACATGGAGGCGGTCTTCGCGCTCGCCGACCGGATCTCGGTGCTGGTCTATGGCCGCATCATCGCCACCGGTACGGTCGATGAGATCCGCAGCAATCCGGAGGTGCGCAGCGCCTATCTCGGAGACGAAGCGGCATGAGCGAGCTTCTGAAGGTCGAGGGCGTCACCGCCTTTTACGGGGCCAGCCAGGCGCTGTTCGGGGTCGACCTTGCGGTCGGCCGCGGCGAGGTGGTGGCGCTGATGGGCCGCAACGGCATGGGCAAGACCACCACCGTGCGCACCATCTGCTCGCTGATCCGCCCGCGCGAGGGAAGGGTCACCTTTGCCGGCACGCCGACCAGGGGCCTGCCCATCCACCGGGTCGCCCGGCTCGGGATCGGGCTGGTGCCCGAGGGCCGGCGCTGCTTCGCTCCGCTGACGCGTTGCTGGAGAACCTGATCGCCGCGGCGCGGCCCGGGACCCTGGACGCTGGAGGCCGTGGCCAGGCTGTTCCCGCGGCTGGAGGAGCGGCGCAACCAAACCGCGCGCACTCTCTCCGGCGGGGAGCAGCAGATGCTGGCCATCGGGCGCGCGCTGATGACCAACCCGCAACTGGTGATCCTCGACGAGGCGACCGAAGGGCTGGCGCCGGTCGTGCGGCAGGAAATCTGGGCAGCAATCCATGCACTTAAGGCGGCGGGCCAGGCGATCCTCGTCATCGACAAGACGCTGAAGGAACTGGCCGGCGTCGCCGACCGCTGCTTCGTGCTCGAGCGAGGGCGCACGGTCTGGACCGGCACCACCGCCGAGCTGACGCCGGCGGTGACCGACCGCTACCTCGGGGTCTGACATGGTCTTCACCTATCGCCCAGCGGGTGCGGTTCCAGCACTGCGACCCGGCCGGGATCGTGTTCTTCCCGCGCTATTTCGAGATGGTGAACGCCACGGTCGAGGAGTGGTTCGCCACGAGGCTCGACCTCCCCTTCTCCGAGATGCACGGGCCAGCGCGCGGCGGCGTGCCGACCGCGACCATCCGCGCCGACTTCACCGCCCCGTCGCGGCTCGGCGAGATGCTCGACTGGACGCTCGTGCCGCTGCGCCTCGGCCGGTCGAGCTGCGAGCTGCGGATGCGCGCGAGCTGCGCAGGCCAGTTGCGCGTGGAGGTTTTCCAGACGCTGGTCTGGATCGACATGGATAGCGGCCGCTCGTCGGCCATGGCCAGAGGCGCTGCGCGCAAGGATCGCGCAAGACATTGATACCGAAGGGAAAACGACATGATCGCGACAATCCAGCCGGAGGGATGGAAGGCGCCCAAGGGCTATGCCAACGGCATGCTGGCCGGGGACGGGCGGCTCTACATCGGCGGCCAGATCGGCTGGAACGGCGACCAGGTGTTCGAGAGCCACGACTTCGTCGGCCAGACCGAGCAGGCGCTGGCGAACATCGCCGCGATCGTGCGCGCCGCCGGCGGCGACGTGCATCAGATCGTGCGCCTGACCTGGTACGTCACCGACAAGCGCGAGTACCTCGCCCGCCAGCGCGAGGTCGGCGAGGCCTATCGCCGGGTCATGGGCCGGCACTTCCCGGTGATGACCATGGTGGTGGTCGCCGGGCTGGTCGAGGACGAGGCGCTGCTCGAGATCGAGGCTGTCGCGGAGATCGGCGCCGGCTCCTGAAAAGGCGCCGTTTTTCGAGGCTGGAATCCGGCTGGAAACCGGCTGGAATCCGGCTTGCCACTTTTTAGGGTTCTGGAAACCCTTTGGCACGGGTCGGGCGCTCGGGCCTTTGGTTCAAGGCATCATGCGTTCGTGCAGGTCGAACATGATCCAGAGACTGCCGCCGACCATGAGCACGATGAGCAGGCCGGCGAAGGCAAGGGCGAGCAGGTTCTCGCGCGGGGTCTCGGTCAGGTCGAGGCGCAGGAAGCAGCGCAGGTGGACGAGGATCTGCAGGACCGCCGCGACGGCGATCACCGGGACCAGGACGGCGGCGCCGAACGTGTGAAACCAGACCAGGGCGAAGGGGATCGCGGTCAGGATCAGCGCCAGGGCGAGGCCGGTCAGGTAGGATCGCGCGCCGGGCATCAGAGCATTCCCATCAGGTAGACCACGGAGAAGACCCCGATCCAGACGATGTCGAGCAGGTGCCAGAAGAGCCCGGTGCGGTGCAGGCGCGAGAGCACGGGCAGGGTCAGGCCCTTGACCAGTACTTGCGCCACCATGACGAGCAGGCAGACGAGGCCCGCCGCCACGTGCAGGGCGTGGGTGCCGACGAGGACGAAGAAGGCGGAGAGAAAGCCGCTGCGGCTCGGCCCGGCGCCGGCGGCGATCATGCCGCCGAACTCGCGGATGGTCAGGGCCAGGAACCCGGCGCCGAGGAGACCGGTCACGAGGAGCCAGAGGATCGCGGCCCCGCGCTCCTGCGTCCGTGCGGAGAGCGAGGCGAGGCCGAAGGTCGTGCTGCTGACGAGGAGCAGGAGGGTGCTGGCGAATGTATGCGGCAAGCTGAAGAGATCGCGCCCGGCCGGACCCCCGGCGGTGCCTTGCACGAGAACGGCATAGGTCGCGAAGAGCAGCGCGAAGACCACGGCGTCGGTCATCAGGAACAGCCAGAAGCCGAAATCCCGCTCGGCGGTGCGGTCCGGCGCGCCGGGCTCGGAGACCATCATGGCGCGGCCCCCGGCAGGGCGTCGACGCGCGCGACCTCGGCGGCGGGGATCAGGAACTCGATATCGTCGTCGCTGCCGTGCTGCGATCATCGCGACGGCGATCAGCACCAGGCCGAGGATCGCCAGCCACCAGATGTGCCAGACCATGGCGAAGCCGAAGACGAAGGCGAAGCCGCCCACCAGCACCCCGAATGCGGTGTTGCGCGGCACGGCGATGTCCACGAAGGCGCCAGTCCGGCGGGTGGCACCGCGGCGCTTCATGTCGAGGAAGGCGTCGCGCTCGCGCACGTCCGGAAGCGGTCGCGAAGTTCCAGGGCGGCGGCGGCGAAGTGGTCGACCATTCGAGGGTGAAGCCGCCCCAGGGATCGCCGGTCGGATCGCGCAGCGCGTCGCGGCGGCGGATGCTGACCACGATCTGGGTGGCCAGGAAGACCAGTGCGAAGAGTATGAATACCGCGCCGAGCGCGGCGACGATCAGCCAGGGCTGCCACTCGGGGCTGCTCGTAGCGCTCCATGCCGCCGCGGCATGCCCGTAGAAGCCCAGCACATAGAGCGGCATGAAGGCGAGATAGAAGCCGATCACCCAGCACCAGAACGACCGCCGCCCCCAGCGCTCGTCGAGGCGGAAGCCGAAGGCCTTGGGGAACCAGAAGTTGAGCCCGGCGAGATAGCCGAACAGGGCGCCCGGGATCACCATGTTGTGGAAATGCGCGACCAGGAAGGTCGTGTTGTGCATCAGGTAGTCGGCTGGCGGCAGCGCCAGCAGCACGCCGGTCACGCCGCCGATCACGAAGGTCACGATGAAGGCGAGCGTGTAGAGCATCGGCACGGAAAAGCGGATGCGCCCGCGGTACATGGTGAAGAGCCAGTCGAAGATCTTCACCCCGGTCGGCACGGCGATGACCATGGTGGCGATGCCGAAGAAGGCGTTGACGGAGGCCGAGGAGCCCATGGTGAAGAAGTGGTGCAGCCAGACGGTGAACGACAGGATCGCGATGGCGCAGGTGGCATAGACGAGCGAGGTGTAGCCGAAGAGCTGCCGCTCTGAGAATGTGGTCACAACGCTCGAATAGACGCCGAAGGCCGGCAGGATCAGGATGTAGACCTCCGGGTGGCCCCAGATCCACAGGAGGTTGGCGTACATCATCATGTTGCCGCCGGCATCGTTGGTGAAGAAATGCATGCCGAAGGTGCGGTCGAGCGCCAGCAGCCCCGCTGCCACGGTGACGCGCCGGGAAGGCGAAGACCATCAGGATGCCCGCGCAGAGCGAGGTCCAGGCAAAGAGCGGCATGCGCATCAGCGTCATGCCCGGGGCACGGCGCTTCGCAATGGTGACGATGAAGTTGATGCCGGTCAGCGTCGAGCCCACGCCCGACGATCAGCACCGCCCAGATCCAGTAGTCGACCCCGACGTAGGGGGTGTGCGCGACGCCGGAATAGGGCGGGTAGCCGGTCCAGCCGGCGGTGGAGAACCGCCCGATGACCAGCGAGGCCAGCACCAGCCCCGCCCCTGCCGCCGTCAGCCAGAGGCTCGCCGCGTTGAGCGAGGGGAAGGCGACGTCGCGGGCGCCGATCTGCAGCGGCATGACGAAGTTGATCAGCCCGGTCAGGAACGGCATCGCCATGAAGAAGATCATGATCGTGCCGTGCGAGGAGAAGATCTGGTCGAAATGCTCCGGCGCGAGGTAGCCGCCGCCGTCGAGCGCAATCGCCTGCTGGAGCGCGCATCATCGCTGCGTCGATGAAGCCGCGCACCAGCATGACCAGCGCCAGCACGACGTACATGATGCCGATGCGCTTGTGATCGACGCTGGTCAGCCATTCGGTCCAGAGCTAGCGCCAGGCCTTCGCCCAGGTGACGAGTGCGACGACGGCGAGGCCGCCTCCGATGGTGACCAGCGCCCCGCTGGCGGCGACGGCGCTGTAGAGCGGCAGCGCCTCGGGGCCTAGCCGGCCGAACAAGGTCTGCCTCCGCATCGGGTCATCGGCCGTGCCCGCCGTGCCCGGTGTAGCTCGCGATGATGGTCGCGAAGAGGTCCGGGGCGAAGGCCGAATAGTAGGTCACCGGATGGGCTGTGCTGGGGCGCGCCAGTTCGGCGTAGCTTGCCGCGTCGAGTTGCTCGGCCGAGGCGCGGGCCCGTTCGACCCAGGCGGCGAAGTCGGCGTCCGTCATGGCCAGGGCGTCAAAGTGCTGCTCGGGAAAGCCGGCGCCGCTGTACTGGGTGTTGCGCCCGACAAAGCGCCCCGGGGCGTGGGCGGCGAGGTTGAGCTGGGTCTGCATGCCGGCCATGGCGTAGATCTGGCTGCCCAGCGCGGGGATGAAGAAGGCGTTCATCACCGTGTCGGAGGTGATGCGCAGCCGGATCGGCCGGTCGCTGGGGAAGGCAAGCTCGTTGACGGCGGCGATGCCCTGCTCGGGGTAGAGGAAGAGCCACTTCCAGTCCTGCGCCACCACCTCGACCTCCAGCGGGTCCGGGCCGAGCGGGCGGTAGGGGTCGAGCGTGTGGGTGTATGTCCAGACCTGCGTGCCGAGGGCCAGCACGATGGCGGCGGGGATGATCCAGGTGACGGCATCGATGCGGCGCGACTGCCAGTCCGGGTCGTAGGCCGAGCGCGGGTGCGAGGCGCGGTAGCGCCAGATGACCCAGGCGGTCAGCGCAAAGGCCGGGATCACCACGATCATCATGATGGCGAGGGCGCGGAACAGGATGTCGCGCCCGGCGAGCGTCATCGGCCCGCCCGGATCGATGATCGGCGTCTGCACCAGGCCGCAGCCACCCGCGAACAGCATGAGCGCCATCCCCGGAGCGAGGCGGAACTTGCGTCGCGGGTCGCTGGTGCGCGGCAACGGGTGTCCCTCTACGACGCGGCTGGCATTCCCGCGATTGCTAGCACAGGTGCGGTGCGGCGCTGCAACACAAATCGGCGGCGGGCGGGGTGACAGGTGCGGGGCGCCTGTGCTAATCCGCGGATATTGCAGGCAGACGGCACGGGGGCGTCCGCGATGCGGCACGATGGCGGCTATATGATCACGCTCGGGGCGGTGATCGCCCTCGCCGTCTCGATCTACAACTATGTCGCGCCGGTAAGCCTGTTCGCACCCACAGCCAGCATCAACGGAACGCCGGGCGCGGCGCTGGTGGTGATCTCGACGGCGGTGCTACTGGTGTTCGGGTTGGTGCTGGCCGGGCGGTCACGGGGCCGCGTGCTGACATGGTTCGTCGCGATCTCGGCACTTCTCGCCATCCTCGGCACCGCGCTGGCGGGCTGGATGCTCGACAGCATGATCCTGGTGGCGATGATGGTCTTCTGCCTCGTCGGTTGGCTGATGCGGGTCTTCACCCGTCCCGCCTTTGCCTGACGACCTGCCTTTCCCTCGATTGCGGTGGACAGCATGATCCGCTTCCGGAACCTCCTGCCGACGCTTGCCGCCTCTGCGCTCCTCGGGAGCGGCACCTTCGCCCAGGATGTGCCGTGGCAGCACTTCAACGGCGACCTGAAGGCGCAGAAGTACTCGCCGCTCACACAGATCACGCCGCAGAACGTCGGCGACCTGGAGGTCGCCTGGCGCACGCATACCGGCGACGTCTGGCCGAACCCGCATCCGCGCGGCTCGGGCATGCACATGCGCAGCGGGCCGCAGCCGGACGCCGGGACCCCGCCGACAGTCTGGTCGGCGACGCCGCTCTTCGTCAACGACACGCTGTATCTCGGGACGCCCTTCTACCGCATCTTCGCGCTCGAGCCCGATACCGGGGCGGTGAAATGGACCTACGACAGCAAGGCGGTGCTGGAGGCGCTGACCCAGCCGGATCTGAAGAACCGCGGCGTCGCCTACTGGGCGGCGGAGGCCCCGGTCGCGGGCGCAGCCGTGCCAGAAGCGCGTCTACATCGGCACCATGGATGCCAAGCTGCACTCGGTGGATGCCGACACCGGCAGCGCCTTGCGCCGATTTCGGGACCGCGGGTGTAGTCGATATCGACCAGTGGAACCACGAGAACGCCAAGTGGCCGCTGTCGATCCTGCAGCCGCCCACGGTGTCGGGGGACTTCCTCTTCGTCGGCTGGGCGGGCAAGGACTGGGCCGATGCCGAGGCGCCTCCGGGCACGGTCTTCGCGCTCGACGCGCGCACCGGGGCGCTGCGCTGGACCTTCGACACCCTTGATGCGCCCGTTGCGGCAGTGTCGGGGACGGGCAACGTCTGGGCCTCGATGTCGGTGGACGAGGACCTGGGGCTTCTGTACCTGCCGGTCAGCTCGCCCAGCCCCAACTTCTTCGGCGGCGCTCGCACCGCACCCATCGAGTACGCGACCTCGGTGACGGCGCTCGCCATCGAGACCGGCGAGGTGGTCTGGAGCCGGCAGCTCGTGCACCACGATATCTGGGACTACGACACCAACGCCGCGCCGACGCTCGTCGACATCACCCGCGACGGCGTGACCGTCCCGGCACTGGTGCAGACCTCCAAGCAGGGCTTTCTCTACGTGCTGAACCGCGAGACCGGCGAGCCGGTCTACCCGATCGAGGAGCGCCCGGTGCCGGCCTCGACCGTCGCCCGGCGAGACCGCCGCGCCGACCCAGCCCTTCGTGGCGCTGCCCGAGCCGGTGGTCCCGGACGAATGGCCCGGCATCTTCCGGCTCGCCGATATCGCGAGCTTCGGCTACTGCACCCGCATGCTGGAGAGCCTGAAGTACGAAGGGCGCTTCACGCCGGCGAGCCTGCAGGGCTCGCTGATCTATCCCGGCACCATCGGCGGGCGTGGAATGGGGCGGCGGCGCGGTCGATCCCGCCAGCCAGACCTTCGTGGTGAACTATTCGAGTGCGGTGCAGATCTACAGGCTGATCCCGCGCGCCGAGTACGAGGGGGCGGCGAGCCGCGGGGCGGAGACCGGCGGGTTCTTCCCGATGACCGGGGCGCCCTACGGCATCCAGCTCGACCACCTTCCTCAACCCGCTCGGGATGCCCTGCTGGAACCCGCCTTACGGCTCGATCACCGCCTATGACCTCAAGACCGGGGCGCGGCTCTGGGACCGGCCTTTCGGCAAGGTCCAGCACTGGGGCTTCTACATGCCCGAGTCCTGGGGCTCGATCACAATCGGCGGGCCGGTCGTCACCGCCAGCGGGCTCGTCTTCATCGGGGCGTCGATGGACAGCCGGGTGCGCGCCCTCGACCTAGCGACCGGCGACGTGCTCTGGACGGCGCTCGGTCGAGGCGCCCGCGGTCGCGCTGCCGGCGGTCTACGAGTACAAGGGCAGGCAGTATGTGGTCTTCGCCGCCGGCGGCAACTCGATCCTGACCTCGCGGGTCAGCGACGAGATCGTCGCTTTCGCCCTGCCGGACTGACGCGCCGGGGTTCGTTCGTTGACAACATTTTGCCGGGGCCGCTACATCGCGCCGTGCCGTGGTCTGGAAATCCGGGGGAGGGGCGAGTGGTGCGAGGGCTCCGCAGGCGGCTGACCAGTTACGGCGATCCTGACTTCTCGCTGTTCCTGCGCAAGGCCTTCATCAAGGCGATGGGCTTTTCCGACGACGCGCTCGACCGGCCGATCGTCGGGATCACCAATACCTACTCGGACTACAACCCCTGCCACGGCAACGTGCCCGCAGCTCGATCGAGGCGGCCAAGCGCGGGGTGATGCTGGCCGGCGGGCTGCCGATGGTGTTCCCGACCATCTCGATCCACGAGAGCTTCGCCTCGCCGACGTCGATGTACCTGCGCAATCTCATGGCGATGGAGACCGAGGAGATGGTCCGCGCCCAGCCGATGGACGCGGTGGTCCTGATCGGCGGCTGCGACAAGACCGTGCCGGCGCAGATCATGGCCGCGGTCAGCGCCGAGGTGCCGGCCATCGTGCTGCCCACCGGGCCGATGTCCACGGGCAGTCACAATGGCGAGCAGCTCGGCGCCTGCACCGACTGCCGGCGTATCTGGGGGCAGTTCCGCGCCGGGCAGATCAGCGCCGAGGAGACGTCGCAGATCAACGACCAGCTGGTCGCCTCGGTTGGCACCTGCACGGTGATGGGCACGGCGAGCACCATGGCCTGCCTCGCCGAGGCCATGGGCCTGACGCTGCCGATGGCCGGCTCCGCGCCCGCCACCTCGGCCGAGCGGGTGCGGCTGGCCGAGCTGACCGGCACGCCGGGCGGTGGTGCTGGCCGAGGAGGGCGGGCCGGGCATGGCCGAGCTGCTGACGCCGGGTGCGATGCGCAACGGGCTCGCCGTGCTGCAGGCGCTGGGCGGCTCGACCAACGGCGTGGTTCACCTGGCCGCAATTGCCGGCCGGCTCGGGCGGCGGCTCGACCTGGCCGAGCTGGATGCGCTCGGCCGCCGGGTGCCGGTGCTGGTGAACCTCAAGCCGTCCGGTGTGGCCTACATGGACCGAGTTCCACGATGCCGGTGGCGTGCCGCGGCTGCTGGCGGAGATCGCACGATGCGCTCGACCTCACGGCGCGGACCGTCGGGGGCAGCACGATCGGCGAAGTGATCGCCGCCGTCCCGCCCCGGCACGAGGACAGCATCATCCGCCGCCGCGACAATCCGCTGGTGCCGGTCGGCGCCATCGCGGTGCTGGGCGGCAATCTCGCCCCGCGCGGCGCGGTCATCAAGCATTCGGCCGCCTCGCCGGAGCTGCAGCAGCACGAGGGGCGCGCGGTGGTCTTCGAACTCGGTCGAGGACATGACGCTGCGGCTCGACGACGAGGCGACGGAGATCGGCGCGGGCGACGTGCTGGTGCTGCGCAACGCCGGGCCGCGGGGAGCGCCGGGGATGCCGGAGGCGGGCTATATCCCGATCCCGCGGCGGCTGGCGCAGCAGGGCGTGAAGGACATGGTGCGCATCTCCGACGCGCGGATGAGCGGCACCGCCTTCGGCACGGTGATCCTGCACGCAACCCCGGAGGCCGCGGACGGCGGGCCGATCGCGGTGGTGCGGACCGGGGACCGCATCCGGCTCGATGTCCCGGCGCGGCGGCTGGACCTTATGATCGACGAGGCCGAGCTTGCCGAGCGGCTGAGCCTGCTGCCGCCGCGGGCCGAGGCGCCGGCCAGGGGCTATGCCCGGCTCTACGACCTGCATGTGCTGCAGGCCGATGAAGGCACGGACTTCGACTTCCTGCGGACCCCTGCCGCCGACTGAACCGGCCGGCGGCCTCTACGGCGCCCGGAGGCCCGTAACACAGTGTTACGCTGGTCATGTATCTGGAAACATTGACCAAATGGGACGCCTACACAATGTGTAGACAGGTGCGTGACATGCTGCCCGGCCGACCTCAGGCCGGCGCGAAGTAGGACACGCCCTGCACCCCGAGATAGGCCGCGTAGAGCGAGGTCGTGCCGGTCATGTAAAGCCGGTTGCGCTTGAGCCCGCCGAAGACGACGTTGCTGACCGTCTCGGGCACCAGGATCTTGCCGATGAGGTCCCCCTCGGGCGTGATGCAATGCACCCCGTCGGCCGCACTTGCCCAGAGCCTGCCGGACGTGTCGAGGCGGAACCCGTCGTAGAGGCCGCGGTCGCAGACCGAGAAGACCTCGCCGCCCTTCAGCTTCGCTGCCCTTGACGCGGAACCGGCGGATGTGGCGCGGGCCGTCCTCGACGTGGGTGGCGCCGGTATCGACGATGTAGAGCAGGCTCTCGTCCGGCGAGAAGGCGATGCCGTTCGGCTTCACGAAGTCGTCCGCCACGATGGCCACCTCGCCGCTGGCGGGATCGATGCGATAGACGTGGCTTCCGCCGATTTCCGAGGGTGCTGCATCGCCCTCGTATTCCCCGTCGATCCCGTAGGTCGGATCGGTGAACCAGACTGCCCCGTCCGACGAGACCACCACGTCGTTGGGCGAATTCAGGCGCTTGCCCTTGTAGGCGTCGGCCAGCACGGTGATCCGCCCGTCGTACTCGGTGCGCGTCACCCGCCGCCCGCCGTGCTCGCAGGTGACGAGCCGGCCCTGGCGGTCGCGGGTATTGCCGTTGGAGTTGCGGGCGGGCGAGCGGAAGACCGAGGTCTCGCCGCTGGTCTCGTCGTATTTCATCATCCGGTCGTTGGGGATGTCCGAGAACAGCACGAAGCGCCCGTCGCCGAAATATACCGGCCCCTCGACCCAGCGGCCGCCCCGCCAGAGCCTCTCCATATGTGAGTTGCTCAGGCAGAGTTTGGCGAAGCCGGGGTCGCGAACCTCCGCATGGCCGCCAAGTATCAAATCCAGCGTCTCCGACATGCGTCACCTCCCAAGTGTTTGCATCGACATTAGGCGAGCCGCGCGGCCTGCGCCACAGCCGTGTGCTTGACCGGGCCGGGTGCGGGCCGTAAGCGCGAGCGGGTTCCCCGGGGGCCGCCGATGACGCTCTTTCACGCAACGACCACCACCCGCGGCGCCGCCGCCGCGGCCGCCCTGTCCGACGCGCTCGACGCGCTGCCGCTGCCGCCTTCGGCGAGCGGGGTGCATGACCGCGACGATGGGTCCGGCATCTGGGAGGTTGGCGCCTATTTCGAGGGACGCCCCGACCATGCGGGGCTGGCGCTGTTGGCGGCGTTGCATGGCGCGCCGGATTTCGCGGTGGCGCCGGTGGGCAGCCGCGACTGGCTGGCACAGGTGCGCGCGGGGCTGACGCCGGTGGAGGCGGGGCGCTTCGTGGTCTATGGCAGCCATGACCGCGCGCGCATCCCCGCCAATCTGGTGGGGCTGGAGATCGAGGCCGCCCTTGCCTTCGGCACCGGGCACCACGAATCCACCCGCGGCTGTCTGCTCGCCCTCGACGGGCTGGCGCGGGAAGGGCTGATGTTCCGCAACGCGGCGGATGTGGGGTCGGGCACCGGGGTGCTCGCCATGGCGGTCGCGCGGGTCTGGCCGGCGCGGGTGACCGCCTCGGACATCGACCCGCTGGCGGTCTCGACTGCGCGCGCGAACATCGCCGCCAACCGGCTGGGCGGGCGGGTCGTCTGCGTCACCGCGCCGGGCTTTGCGCACCCGCTGCTACATGCGCGAGCGCGGTATGACCTCGTGCTCGCCAATATCCTCGCCACCCCACTGCGGCGGCTGGCGCCGCAGATGGCGCAGCACGCGGCACCGGCTTCGGTGCTGGTGCTGGCGGGGCTGCTGACCCGGCAGGCGCCGGGCGTCGAGGCGGTCTATCGCGGGTTCGGGTTCAGGCGCCGCCGGCAGATCCGCCTGGGCGCCTGGTCGGCGCTGGTATTGCAGCGCGGCCGCTGAGGCTAGGCGCGGCCTCAGCGGAGCGCGGCTCAGCGCTGCGCGAGCCGGTCGGCGAGGGCCGCGATGTCGGCGCGCATGAGCCCGATATCCTCGAGCTCGCGGTCGGAAAGCTTGTCCAGCGCCTTGGCGGTGCTGCGGGCAAGGGCCCAGCTGCGGAGCGAGGCGTAGGCCCGCTCGACGAAGCTGGTCACTCCGAGGGCGCTGACGGCGCCAAGAGGAACGGAGCGCTTAGACACGAAGACAGACATTTTTTACATCCAGAGAGTGCTAGGAACTTGCGGACGGCCGGACATTCCGATCCGTCGCGTGAGGATATGCTCCCGCCGGCGATGCCCCACAAGCTGCGATTTCCGCATGCCCGTCATGCGTTTCCGGAAGGTATCGCATGCGCGCTTGGCGGGTTGCGCCGGGCCGTGGTATGGGTGGCGCGAGCAGAACGAACACGGCAGGTGAGATGCGTGTCATCGGAATCGACCCGGGCCTGCGCCGGACCGGCTGGGGCGTGGTCGATGCCGAGGCGGGCCGGGTTCGCCATGTCGCGAACGGCGTGTGCGTGTCGGAGGGCGCCACCCTCGCCGAGCGGCTCTGCAGCCTGCACATCCAGCTCACCGAGGTGATCGACCGGCTGCGCCCCGAGGCGGCGGCGGTGGAGCAGACCTTCGTCAACAAGGACGCCGTGGCGACGCTGAAACTCGGGCAGGCGCGAGGGATCGCGCTGGTGGTGCCGGCGCTGGCGCGGATCGCGGTGGCGGAATATGCGCCCAATGCCGTCAAGAAGGTGGTGGTGGGCGTGGGGCACGCCGACAAGACCCAGGTTGCGCATATGGTGCGACTGCAGCTTCCCGGCGTTGATCTGAGCGGCGGGGACGCGGCCGATGCGCTGGCCGTCGCACTCTGCCATGCCCATCACCTCGCCTTCGGCACCCGGCTGCAGGCCGCACTGGAAGGAGCGCGGGCGTGATCGGCAAGATCAGCGGGCGGCTGGACTACCGCGCGGCCGACCATGTGCTGGTGGACGTGGGGGGCGTGGGCTACGTCGTCTATTGTTCCGAGCGCACGCTGGCGGCGATGCCGGGGCGGGGCGAGCCGGTCGCGCTCTATACCGAGCTGGTGGTGCGCGAGGACCTCTTGCAGCTCTACGGGTTCCGCACGCTGGCCGAGCGCGAATGGCACCGGATGCTGACCTCGGTGCAGGGGGTCGGCGCGCGCGGGGCGCTGGCGATACTGGGGACGCTCGGAGCCGAGGGGATCGGGCGGGCGCTGTCGCTGGGGGACGTGAACGCCATCCGTGCGGCGCCGGGGATCGGGCCGAAGATCGCCCAGCGGCTGGTGCTGGAGCTGAAGGCCAAGGCGCCGGCGGTCATGGCGATGGGCGCCTCCGGGGCGGCGGCGGCCGTGGCCGGGCCGGGCGTGGTGGCGCCCGTGGCCGTTGTGCCCGCCGTGCTGGTGGAGCCCGCGGGGGATGCGCAAGCGCAGGCGGATGCGCTGTCGGCGCTGGTCAACCTCGGCTACGGGCAGGGCGAGGCCGCAGCGGCGATTGCCGGGGCGGAGGGCGCGGGCGATGCCTCGGCGCTGATCCGCGCGGCGCTGCGGCGTCTGGCGCCGGCGGGGTGAGGCGGTGAGCGAGCCCGATCCGACGCTGCGCGCCGAGGCCCTGACGGGGGATGCCGACCGCGCGCTGCGGCCGCAGAGCCTGGCGGAGTTCGTCGGCCAGCGGGCGGCGCGGGCCAACCTGGCGGTGTTCATCGAGAGCGCGCGCCGGCGCGGCGAGGCGATGGACCACACGCTGTTCTACGGGCCGCCCGGCCTGGGCAAGACCACGCTGGCGCAGATCATGGCGCGCGAGCTGGGCGTGAACTTCCGCATGACCAGCGGGCCGGTGCTGGCGCGGGCCGGCGATCTGGCGGCGATCCTGACCAATCTCGACAAGCGCGACGTGCTGTTCATCGACGAGATCCACCGCTTGAACCCGGTGGTGGAGGAGATTCTCTATCCGGCGCTGGAGGACTTCCAGCTCGATCTCGTCATCGGCGAGGGGCCGGCGGCGCGCACGGTGCGCATCGAGCTGCAGCCGTTCACGCTGGTGGGGGCGACCACGCGGCTGGGGCTGCTGACCACACCGTTGCGCGACCGGTTCGGCATCCCGACGCGGCTGGAGTTCTACGAGGTGGAGGAGCTGGTGCAGATCGTCACCCGCGCCGCGCGCCTGATGCATGCCGAGGCGAGCCCGGACGGGGCCATCGAGATCGCCCGGCGGGCGCGCGGGACGCCGCGGATCGCGGGGCGGCTGCTGCGGCGGGTGGTGGACTTCGCCATCGTCGAGGGCGACGGGCGGGTGACGCGCGAAGTGGCTGACCGGGCGCTGACCCGGCTGGGGGTGGACGACCTGGGGCTCGACGGGGCGGACCGGCGGTATCTCGCGCATCTCGCCGAGCACTACGGCGGCGGGCCGGTGGGGGTGGAGACGATCGCGGCGGCGCTGGCGGAGGCGCGGGACGTGATCGAGGAGGTGATCGAGCCGTTCCTGCTGCAGCAGGGCCTGATCCAGCGCACGCCACGCGGGCCGGATGCTGGCGGCGCGGGCCTGGACGCATCTGGGGCTGACGCCGCCGCGGGCGCCGGGCGTCGTGGGAGACCTGTTCGAGGGGGACTAAGTGCGCAAGGGCCGCGTTGCACGCGTGCAAGTCCCGGTATCATCATGATATCGCAGGGATTCATCTTCAATAATTTCCGTTAACGCCTGCGCCCGGCCCCGGCGTAGGCTGTACCGGGAACGGTGGGACAGGTCGCATGGTGGTGCGCAAGGTCAGCGAACTCGGGAAGCTGTCGGCAGCGGAGCAGCAGGTGATCGCCGAGCTCGACACCGGCGAGGAGATCGTGCTCGGCGACGGCAGCCGGCCAGAGGCGGACAGTGACGAGCGTGGGGTGCAGGCGGGGCTGATCCGGCTGCTGTTGCTCGGAGATGACGAGGACCCGAAGTTTCGCCTGCACGAGAAGGGGATGCGGATTAGGTGGCGCGTGGATCCGGGATCGCCTGGACCTCGAGGGCTGCCGCGGCCTGCGCGATGTTGCGCTCGTAGACTGCCATTTCGCGGATGCTCCGCTCTTGCGCTCAGCCGAGTTGCGCAACCTCTTGCTCGCCGGGAGCAGCTTGCCCGGTCTCAGCGCCGACCGGCTGGAGGCCACGGGCGGCGTCTACCTCCGCAACGGCTTCGAGGCGACCGGGGAGGTGCGGCTTCCCGGCGCGAAGCTCGGGGGGAACCTCGAGCTGCCGACGGCGCGAAGTTCCGGGCGGAGACGGACGGGGAAGGGACTGAAGGGTTGGGCGCTGAACCTCGACGGCGTTCGGGTGGACGGGGCGCTGTTCCTACGGAACGAGGCGACGGTCGATGGCGTGATTGACCTGACCGCTGCCCAGATCGGGCACCTCAACGATGCGGAAAGTTCGTGGCCGGAGCCAGGGCTGCTCGCCGTCAACCGCTTCCAGTATGGCGCGATTACCGGCGGGCCGGTGGACGCCACGCGCCGCCTCGACTGGCTTGGGCGGCAGGACCCTGCCCGCTGGGGCGCGGACTTCTGGCCGCAGCCCTACGAGCAGCTGGCCAAGGTGCTACGCGAGATGGGGCACGGCGACGAAGCGAAGACGGTGCTGATCGCGAAGGAGCGGTTGCGGCGGGAGGTGGAGCTGGGCCGGTTGCCGGGGTGGCGGCGGCCATTCTATTGGGGGTTCACCCAGCTCCTGCGCATGGTGGGCTACGGGTATCGCCCGGCGATGGCGCTGATCCCGGCGGCCCTAGTGGTGCTGCTGGGATGGGCCGTAGTCCACAGCTCAACGCGGACCGGGCTGCTGGTGCCGGCGGCACGCGCGCAGGCCGGGGCGCCCGCCCGGGTGCTGGTCCCGCTCGCCTACTCCATTGAGGCCTTCGTGCCGATCGTGAAGCTCGGGCAGGTGGAGGCGTTCCGGCCGGACTTGGGCACGCGCTGGGGGTTCTGGTTGCAGGTGTACCTCTGGGTGCACGGCTTTCTCGGCTGGCTCATTGGCGGCATCGCGGCGGCCGGGGTGCTGGGGCTGTTCCGCCGGGAGTGAGCGGGCGGCTGGACAGGACGGGTTGCGGTGGTGTTGCTTGTGGCGAATCAATCCGGGTGGGGGACGGCGGCATGCGCACAATCGGGCTCATCGTGCTGGCGGCGGGGCTTGCCGGCTGCGGTGGTGGTGACGAGGTCGTGACCGAGCTGCCGGCTACGGGTGGCGACCGGACGGCGCAGGAGGCGGCTTGCGCCGCGGCGGTGGCGGGGCATACCGGGCTGGGGCTGGAGGCGATGGCGCCGGAGTGGACCGGGGTCACCGACACCGGGACGGACATCGTCTTCGTCCGTCACGGCAGCACGCTGCACACCTGCGAGGTCGATGCGGCCGCACAGGTGCTGGAGCTGCAGCATCCCGATGAGTGAAGGGGCGGGGCATGTGTTCCGGCTGCGGGTCTACTACGAGGACACCGATCTGGCCGGAATCGTCTACTACGCCAACTACCTGCGGTTCATCGAGCGCGCGCGCACCGAGGCGCTGATCGCCATGGGGATCGACCAGGCGGCGATGCGGGCGCGCGACGGCGTGGTCTTCGCGGTGCGCCGCGTGGCGGTGGACTATCTCGCGCCGGCGCGGTTCCAGGATGAGCTGACGGTCACGACGGTGACCGGGCGGCTGGCGGGGGCGCGGGCGGAGCTGGTGCAGGAGGTGTGGCGGGGGGCGGAGCTGCTGGTGCGCGCCGAGGTGGTGGTGGTCTGTCTCGGCGAGGACGGGCGGGCGCGGCGGATGCCCGCCGAGGTGCGGGCGGCGCTGGGCGGACTGGGGCCGGCGGCCGACTGCCCCTAGACAGAAGGGGCGTTTTTCGCCAAAAGGCGCGCACAACCGGGCACAGGTTCCGGGCAGGGGTGGACGAACGCGGCCACCACGATCTCCGCGCAAGAATAATCCGGGCACGAGATAGCAGGCAGGCAGGCCATGGACACTCCGATCGACTTTTCGCTGCTGGCGCTCTTTTTGCGGGCGACCTTCACGGTCAAGGTCGTGATGATCGTGCTGATCGTCGCGTCGTTCTGGTCCTGGGCGATCATCGTCCAGAAGCTCCTCGACCTGCGCCGTGCGAAGGACGAGGCGCGCGCCTTCGACCAGGAGTTCTGGTCGGGCGAGCCCTTGGACGTGGTCTTCGACCGGGTCGGGCCCGAGCCGCCGGGGGCTGCCGCACGGATCTTTGCCGCCGGGATGACGGAGTGGCGGCGCTCGCACCGCAAGGAGGGCGGGCTGATCGCCGGCACCCAGGCGCGGATCGAGCGGGCGATGAACGTGGCGATCGGCCGCGAGGCCGAGCGGCTGGGAAGCGGGCTGACGTTTCTCGCCACGGTGGGCTCGATCGCGCCATTCGTGGGGCTGTTCGGCACGGTCTGGGGCATCAAGAACGCCTTCGAGGAGATCGCGCTGCAGCAGTCGACCAATCTTGCGGTGGTGGCCCCCGGCATCGCCGAGGCGCTGCTCGCCACCGGGCTGGGGCTGTTGGCCGCCATTCCGGCGGTGATCTTCTACAACCAGCTCAGTCAGGGCACCGAGCAGGTCGTCGGCGGCTACGAGAGCTTTGCCGACGAGTTCTCGATGATCCTGTCGCGCCAGCTCGACCGGGCGGCCTGAGATGGGGGCGAGTGTCCAGGCTGCGGCACCGCGGGGGCGGCAGGGCCGGCGGAGCGGGCGCCGGCGGATGTCCGAGATCAACGTCACACCGATGGTGGACGTGATGCTGGTGCTGCTGATCATCTTCATGGTGGCGGCGCCCTTGCTGACCGTGGGCGTGCCGATCGAGCTGCCGCGCACCGCGGCCACGGCTCTGCCGTCGGAGCGCGAGGAGCCGCTGACCATCGCACTGACCGCGGACGGGCAGATCCTGGTGCAGAACGCCGTGATCGATCCGGCCGAGTTGATCCCGCTGCTGCGTGCCGTCGCCGCCGAGAGGGCGAGCGACCAGGTGTTCCTGCGTGCCGACGGGGCGATCCCCTATGAGGGCGTCATGCAGGTTATGGGGGCGCTGAACGCCAGCGGCTTTCACAACATCGGCCTGGTGACGGAGCAGGGGGGGCCGCGGTTCGACGGGGCCGACGGCTAGGCGCCCGGTGGTATGCGAGCCGGACCTCTCATCTCGGGAGCGGGCCACGCGGCGCTGATCGCGCTTGCGGTCTGGGGCCTGCCGTGGCTCAAGCCGCGCGACAGCGAGGCGGTGCGGGTGACCTCCGTGAGCTTCGTGACCGAGGCCGAGCTGGCCGCGGCCCAGGCCGCCGCCGAGGTCGCCCGCGCCCAAGAGGCTTTGCCCGAACAGCCGGACGTCCCGCCGCCCTTGCCTGAGGTGGTGCGCGGGCCGAGCGCGGCGGCGCCGGTGCCCGAGCCGGAGCCGGAGCCCGAGCCCGAGGAGCTGGCAGAGGAGCTGCCGAGCCTCGCGCCCTCGTTCAATCCCGACGCCCCGCTCGCCACGCCGACGCCGGAGTTCTCGGGCGTCGTGCCGCGGGTGGTGACGCTGGCGCCGCCGACTGCGGTGACGCTGCCGCGGCCGCGCCCGGTGGAGCGGATCGCGCCGGACCCGGTCCCCGCCCCGCAGGAGCCCGCGCGCCCGGCCGAGGAGACGGTGGTCGCCGCGGCGCCCACGCCCGAGCCGGAGCCGCAGGTGGTCGAGCCCGAGACCACGCCGCGCGCGCCCGAGGAGGCCGCTCCCGAGCCGGTCGCCGAGGCCTCGCCGCCGGCGGAGCTGGCGCTGGTGACCTCGGGCCGGCCGATGCCGCGGCCGGCCAACCCGCGCCCGACCCCCACCGACGACGGCGGCGCCGACGCCCGAACCCGCGCCGCCCACGTCGCAGGCGGCGATCCAGAACGCGGTCGCGGCGGCGGCAGCTGCGGCGGCGGGGGCGACGCCGCCGACGCAACCCACGGTGACCCAGCCGACGGCGCCCACGTCCAGTTCGCTGCCGGAGGGGCCGCCGATCAGCGCGAGCGAGAAGGACGGTCTGCGGTTCGCGATCCAGCGCTGCTGGAACGTGCCGGCCGGGCTGCGCGACGCCGAGGAGCTCAAGATCACCGTCGCCGCCGAGCTGGACTCGGACGGTGCGGTCATTTCCGGCAGCGTGCGGATGATCGATCCTGCCTCGATCATCGACGGGCGCTACGACGCTGCCTACCGGGCGGCGCGGAGCGCGCTGATCCGCTGCTCGCCCTATTCCGACCTGCCGCGCGAGAAGTTCGCGCAGTGGCGCAACATCGAAGTCGTCTTCAATCCCGAAGGGATGGTCTCATGGTGAACCCGCTCCGCCGCAACCTCATTCTCGGCGTTCCGGCCGCCGTCCTGCTGCGCCCGTTCGCCGCCGCCGCACAGGCGCCGCTGCGCATCGAGATCACCGAAGGGGTGATCGAGCCGATGCCGTTCGCGGTGCCGGCCTTCGTGCCCGACACGCCCGACGCGGCGGATTCTGCCAACCGCATCACCCAGGTGGTGGTCGACGACCTCACGGGGACCGGCCTCTTCCGCGAGGTGCCGCGGGCGGCGCATATCGGGCGCATCTCGAACTTCGATGTGCCGGTGCAGTTCGCCGACTGGCGGGCCATCAACGCCCAGGCGCTGATCACCGGGGCGGCCGGGCAGAGCGGCGACCGGGTTGCGGTGCGCTTCCGGCTCTGGGACGTCTTCGCCCAGCAGCCGCTCGGCGAGGGTCTGCAGTTCGAGGGCAGTGCGGCCAACTGGCGGCGGATGGGCCACAAGGTCGCGGATGCGGTCTATTCGCGGCTGACCGGCGAGGGCGGATATTTCGACAGCCGCGTCGCCTATATCGCCGCTTCGGGACCGAAGGACGCGCGGCGCAAGCAGGTCGCGGTGATGGATTTCGACGGCGCCAACTCGATCACCCTGACCGATGGCAGCGCGCTGGTGCTCACCCCGCGCATCTCGCAATCGGCGCGCGAGATCCTCTACACCAGCTACGAGCAGGGCGCGCCGCGGGTTTTCATGATCGAGGCCGGCGGCGGGCGGCGGCAGGTGCTCGACGACGTGCAGGGCATGACCTTCGCGCCGCGCTTCTCGCCGGATGGCAGCCGGGCGGTGTTCTCGATGTCGACCGGCACCGGCTCGGACATTTTCGTGAGCGAGATGGGCTCGCGCCGGCGCACCCAGCTGACGCAAACCTCGTCGATCGACACCGCCCCCGGCTTCTCGCCGGACGGCGGGCAGATCGTCTTCGAGAGCGACCGGGCTGGCACCCAGCAGCTCTACGTGATGTCCTCGGGCGGTGGCGAGGCGCGGCGGATCAGCTTCGGCGACGGGCGCTATGCCACGCCGGTCTGGTCGCCGCGGGGGGATCTCATCGCCTTCACCAAGATCGTGGGCGGCCGGTTCCACATCGGGGTGATGCGGACGGATGGCTCGAACGAGCGGCTGCTGACGGCGAGCTATATCGACGAGGGGCCGACCTGGTCGCCGAACGGGCGGGTGCTGATGTTCTTCCGCGAGACGCCGGGCGAGACCGGCGGTCCGCAGATTTATTCGGTGGACATCACCGGTCGGAACCTGCGACGGGTGCCGACGGCGGGGTTTGCCTCGGACCCGTCGTGGTCGGGGCTGCTCGGATAGGGTCGCGAAGGTTGGCAGGAGGATGATCGAGATGCGGATACTCAAGGTCGGCGCGCTGGTCGCGCTCATGGCTCTGGCGAGCGGCTGCGCGCGCAACGTCACCACGCCGGGCATGCCAGACCAGGGGTTCAGCGGGTCCGTCGGGGTGCCGGATCCCGGCGCGGTCACCGGCGGCACGCTGCCCGGAACCAACATCAGCGACCGGGTGCTGTTCACCGTCGACCAGAGCACGCTCGGCGGCGATGCGGTCGGGATTCTGAACGCCCAGATCGGTTGGCTGTCGCAGAACCCCGGCGTGCCGATCGAGATCCAGGGCCATGCCGACGAGCGCGGCACCGGCGAGTATAACATGGCGCTCGGCTCCAGCCGCGCCAGTGCCGTGCGCAACTACATGGTCAGCCAGGGCATCCCGGACAGCCGCATTTCCATCATCACCTTCGGCCGCGAGCGCCCGGTGGCGACCTGCCCGGAGGAGAGCTGTTTCGCGCAGAACCGGCGGGCCGTCACGGTTGTGACTGGCACGCTCGCGATGTGATCCGCTAGACTTCGGAGTACCTGGAGGGCACGCGCATGCTTCGCTTCATCTGCATTGCCGTCATGGCCGGCCTGCTCGGCCTGGGGCCGGCGCAGGCGCAGTCGGGCCGGACGGTGGCGGATCTTCGGGCCGAGCTTTCTGTTCTGAGCGCGCAGGTGCAGCTCCTGCGCGACCAGCTGGTGCAGCGCGGCGCTGCCGGCGGGCTGCCCGGGAACCCGGCCGACGCGCTGACCCGGCTCGACCAGCTGGAGGTGGAGCTGCGCCGCGTCACCGACCGGGTGGAGGTGCTGACCAACGACCTCAACCGGATTGTCGAGGACGCCAGCAACAAGGTCGGCGACATCGAGTTCCGCCTGACCGAGCTGGAGGGCGGCACGCCGCCGGTCTCGACCGGCGCAGCACCGCAGCTCGGCGGCGGGCTGACGGCGCTCAGGCCGCGGCCGCGGCAGGGGCCGGGCGCCGCGGCACAGCCAGGCACCGCCGGGCCGGGTGCACAGCTTACCGTCACCGAACGCTCGGATTTCGACGCGGCGGTGGCCGCGGCCGAGGCGGGCGATCACGCGCGGGCGGCCGAGCTGTTCGGCACCTTCCTCGCGACTTATCCCGGTGGGCCGCTGTCGGGCGAGGCGCAGTTCCGCCGCGGCGAGGCGCAGGAGGCGCTGGGCGACTGGCGGGGGGCTGCGCGGTCATATCTCGACGCCTTCAGCGGCGCGCCGCAGGACCCGGTGGCGCGGCGCGCGCTCTACCGGCTGGCGATCAGCCTGAACGCGCTCGGCCAGGCCTCGCAGGCCTGCCTGACGCTGACCGAGGTGGAGATCCGCTATCCCGGCACCGAGGTCGCCGCCGAGGTGCCCGCCCGGCGCCAGGAGTTCCGCTGCCCGTGACCCCGGACGCCGGGTTGCGCGCCACGCTCGGCGCCGCCCTCGCTGGTCTGCCTGCCGGCCCGCTCGGGGTGGCGGTTTCCGGCGGCGGGGATTCCGTGGCGCTGGCCTGCCTGATGGCGGACTGGGCCGCCGGCAGCGGGCGCCGGCTGGAAGCGGTGACGGTCGATCACGGCCTGCGCCGCGAGAGCGGCGACGAGGCCGAGGCGGTGGCGCGGCTCTGTGCCGCGCGCGGTATCCCCCATGCGGTGCGGGTCTGGGAGGAGGGGCCGAGCGGTGGCAACCTGCAGGGCAGCGCGCGCGCCGCGCGCCAGCGGCTGATCGCCGCCTGGGCGGCGGAGCGCGGCATCGGGGCTGTGGCGCTCGGCCATACGCTCGACGATCAGGCGGAGACGTTTCTGATGCGGCTGGCGCGTGGCTCGGGCGTGGACGGGCTGGCGGCCATGGCGCCGGCGGTGCGGCTGGGCGGCGTGCTCTGGCTGCGGCCGCTGCTGGGAGTTCGGCGGGCGGTGCTGCGCGACTGGCTGGCGGGGCAGGGCATCGGCTGGGCCGAGGACCCGAGCAACGCCGACGCCCGCTTTGACCGGGTGCGTGCGCGCGCCGCGCTGGAGCCGCTGGCGGCGTTGGGGCTCGGGCCCGAGCGGCTGGCCGCGACCTCCGCCGCCATGGCGCGGGCACGGGTGGCGCTGGAGGAAGCGACGGCGGTGCTGGCCCGCGCGGTCGTGGAGCCGGGTGTCGCGGGCGATGCGCTCATCGATACGGACGCGCTGCGCGCCGCCCCTGAGGAGCTGCGCCTGCGTCTGCTGGCGGACACGCTGGGCTGGGTGAGCGGTGCGGTCTGGCGGCCGCGGCTCGCGTCGCTGGCGGCGCTCGACGCGGCGCTGATGGCGGGCGGGCCGGGGCGAGGGGTGACGCTGCACGGCTGCGTGATCCGGGCGTGGCGGGGCAGGGTGGCGGTGCGCCGCGAGCCGGTCTGGGCCGCGCCACCGGTGCCCGCCGGGGCGGTCTGGGACGGGCGCTGGGAACTGGCCGAGGTTCCCGGTGCGAGCGGGCTCGTGATTGGCGCGCTGGGGCGCGCTGGGCTGGCGCAATGCCCGGACTGGCGGGCGACGGGGATCGCGCGCGAGACGCTCTTGACCACGCCCGCAGTGTGGCGCGGCGAGCGGCTGGAGGCCGCGCCTTTCGCGCGCGGGGGGACGGCGGGCGGCTTTAGGCGGGTCTCCGCGGCAACCCCGTTATGGATGCCGCGATAATGCGTTGAATCCGCGGCACCGGACCTTATGTTAGACGGGAAAGTCCGCGCGGCTGCTCAGGCTGCTGGCGGTGCGTCTTAGGAGAACCACCCTTGGGCAATACCAAGAACATCGCCTTCTGGATCATCCTGTTCCTGTTGATGGTCGCGCTTTTCAACGTCTTCTCGAACGGCAGCCGCACCTCGATGGGGCGCGAGATCAGCTACTCGGACTTCCTCAACCGCGTCGAGAGCGGGCAGGTCGCCGCCGTGCGGCTGGACGGCGAGCGGGTCTATGTGACCGCCGCCGACGGCGTCGCCTACCAGACGATCCAGCCGCGCAACACCGACGTGCTGCCCGACCTGCGCCAGCACGGCGTCGAGATCCAGGCCGCGCCGCAGGAGCAGTCGGGGATCATCTCGGCGCTGGGGCTGTGGCTGCCGTTCCTGTTGCTGATCGGCGTGTGGATTTTCTTCATGAACCGGATGCAGGGCGGCGGGCGCGGCGGGGCGATGGGCTTCGGCAAGTCAAAGGCGAAGCTGTTGACCGAGAAGTCGGGCAAGGTGACGTTCAACGACGTCGCCGGCATCGACGAGGCCAAGGAGGAGCTGGAGGAGATCGTCGAGTTCCTGCGCGACCCGCAGAAGTTCTCGCGGCTGGGCGGCAAGATTCCCAAGGGCGCGCTCTTGGTCGGCCCTCCGGGCACCGGCAAGACGCTCGCTCGCCCGCGCCATCGCAGGTGAGGCGGGGGTGCCGTTCTTCTCGATCTCGGGTTCGGACTTCGTCGAGATGTTCGTCGGCGTCGGCGCGAGCCGGGTGCGCGACATGTTCGAGCAGGCCAAGAAGAACGCGCCCTGCATCGTGTTCATCGACGAGATCGACGCCGTGGGTCGGCACCGTGGCGCGGGCTACGGCGGCGGCAACGACGAGCGCGAGCAGACGCTGAACCAGCTGCTGGTGGAGATGGACGGGTTCGAGGCCAACGAGGGCGTGATCCTGATCGCCGCCACCAACCGGCCCGACGTGCTCGACCCCGCGCTCTTGCGCCCCGGACGGTTCGACCGGCAGGTGCAGGTGACCAATCCGGACATCAAGGGGCGCGAGAAGATCCTCGGGGTGCATGCGCGGCGGGTGCCACTGTCGGCGGACGTCGACCTGCGCATCATCGCCCGCGGCTGCCCGGGGTTCTCGGGCGCGGATCTGGCCAACCTCGTGAACGAGGCGGCGCTGATGGCGGCGCGGACCGGCAAGCGGTTCGTGACGATGGACGACTTCGAGAATGCCAAGGACAAGGTGATGATGGGCGCCGAGCGGCGGTCCATGGTCATGTCCGACGACGAGCGCAAGCTGACCGCCTATCACGAAGCGGGCCATGCGATCGTGGGACTGAACACGCCGCAGCATGATCCGATCCACAAGGCGACGATCATTCCGCGCGGCCGCGCGCTGGGCCTGGTGCTGAGCCTGCCGGAGCGCGACCAGCTTTCGGTGACGATGACCAAGTACAAGTCGATGATCGCCATGGCGATGGGCGGCAAGGTCGCCGAGGAACTGGTCTTTGGACCGGACCAGGTGACCAGCGGGGCGTCGAGCGACATCCAGCAGGTCAGCCGCATCGCGCGCGCCATGGTCACCAAGTTCGGCATGTCCGAGAAGCTCGGCAACATCGACTACGCCGGCGAGCAGTTCACCTATCTCGGGCCGCAGTCGGGTGGCGTGAACGCGGGGCCGGACACGCACGAGTTGATCGACTCCGAAGTGCGGGTGCTGGTGGACGAGGGCTATGCCACGGCCAAGCGCATCCTGACCGAGAAGCGCGACGATCTCGACCGGCTGGCGAACGGCCTCCTGGAATACGAGACGCTGACCGGCAAGGAGATCACCCGGGTGATCGCGGGCCAGCCGCTCAACCGCGGCGCCAGCGATGACGAGCCGGGTCCGGACACCGGTGGTGCGGGGATCGCCGCGATCCCCAAGACCGGCAAGGCCCCGCGCCCGGCGCGCGACGACGGGCTGGAGCCCGAGCCAGCGACCTGAGACGCGGGCACGGCTGCCGATGACCGGGCGTGCGCGCCCGCACGTCGTGGTCATGGGCGTCGCGGGCTGCGGCAAGACTACCGTGGGCGAAGAGCTCGCCGCCGCCCTCGGCTGGTCCTTCGCCGAGGGCGACCGCGACCACCCGCAGGCCAGCGTCGCCAAGATGGCCGCCGGCATTCCCCTGACCGATGACGACCGCTGGCCCTGGCTGCGCATCCTTGCCGGTCGCATCGCCGCCGAGGAGCGGGCAGGGCGCTCGCTGGTGCTGGCCTGCTCGGCGCTGCGGCGCGCCTATCGCGACGTCCTGCGCAGCGGCGGCGGGCGGGTGCGGTTCGTCCACCTGCATGGGGACCGCACGGTGCTGGCCGGGCGGCTGGCGGCACGCGCGGGGCATTTCTTTCCGGCGGGGCTGCTCGACTCGCAATTCGCGGCGCTGGAGCCGCTGGGTCCCGACGAGGACGGGATCGTCGTCGATGTGACGCTCGACCCCGCGGAACAGGTCGCCGAGTGCCTGCGGCGCCTCGACCTCGCCTGATCCGCTACCAGTCCCGGCCCGCCCATTGCCGCGTTGCACGCCGCGGATGGTTTCGCGTATGCCGGATGGCGCAGCCAGCCAGAGCCCGAGGGACCCCGTCCATGCCCCAGCCATCCGACATCGAGATCGCCCGCGCCGCGGTGACCCGTCCGATCCAGGCGATCGGGGAGGGGCTCGGCATCCCGGCCGAGGCGCTGCTGCCCTATGGCCACGACAAGGCCAAGGTGTCGGAGGGCTTCATCAAGTCGCTGGCGGACCGCAAGGACGGCAAGCTGATCCTGGTCACCGCCATCAACCCCACCCCGGCGGGCGAGGGCAAGACCACGACCACGGTCGGCCTCGGCGACGGGCTGAACGCCATCGGCAAGCGGGCGATGATCTGCCTGCGCGAGCCCTCGCTCGGCCCCTGCTTCGGCATGAAGGGGGGTGCTGCCGGCGGCGGCTATGCGCAGGTGGTGCCGATGGAGGAGATCAACCTCCATTTCACCGGCGATTTCCACGCGATCACCTCGGCGCACAACCTGCTGAGCGCGATGATCGACAACCACATCTACTGGGGCAACGCGCTCGACATCGACCCGCGCCGCATCGTCTGGCGGCGGGTGATGGACATGAACGACCGGGCGCTGCGTGAGATCGTGTGCTCGCTCGGCGGCGTCTCCAACGGCTTCCCGCGCGAGGGCGGCTTTGACATCACCGTGGCCTCCGAGGTCATGGCGATCCTCTGTCTCGCCACCGACCTCGCCGACCTCGAGCGCCGGCTCGGCGACATCATCGTCGCCTATACCCGCGACCGCCGCCCTGTACGCGCCCGCGACCTGAAGGCCGACGGCGCGATGACCGTGCTGCTCGCGCAGGCGATGCAGCCGAACCTGGTGCAGACGCTGGAGGGCAGCCCCGCCTTCGTCCACGGCGGCCCCTTCGCCAACATCGCCCACGGCTGCAACTCGGTGGTCGCGACGAAGACCGCGCTGAAGCTGGCCGACTTCGTCGTGACCGAGGCCGGATTCGGCGCCGATCTCGGGGCTGAGAAGTTCATGGACATCAAGTGCCGCAAGGCGGGCATCGCGCCCGACGCCGTGGTGATCGTCGCCACCGTTCGCGCGCTGAAGATGAACGGCGGGGTGGCCCGCGACGCGCTCGGCGCGGAGAATGTCGCCGCCGTCACCAAGGGATGCGCCAACCTCGGGCGGCACATCGCCAACATCAAGTCCTTCGGCGTGCCGGCGGTGGTGGCGATCAACCACTTCACCGGCGACACCGAGGCGGAGATCGAGGCGGTGCGCGCCTATGTCGCGCGCCACGGGTCGGAGGCGATCGTCTGCCGGCACTGGGCCGAGGGCTCGGCGGGCATCGCCGATCTCGCGCGCCGGGTGGCGGCGATCGCCGAGGCGGGGACCGCGCAGTTCGACGTGCTCTACCCAGACGAGATGAGCCTCTTCCACAAGATCGAGACCATCGCCAAGCGCATCTACCATGCCGACGAAGTGCTGGCCGACACCCGCATCCGCGACCAGCTGCGCACCTGGGAGGCCGAGGGCCACGGCAGCCTGCCGATCTGCATGGCCAAGACCCAGTATTCCTTCTCCACCGACCCCAACCTGCGCGGCGCCCCCACCGGCTTCGGCGTGCCGGTGCGCGAGGTGCGGCTGGCGGCCGGTGCCGGCTTCGTGGTGGTGATCTGCGGCGAAATCATGACCATGCCCGGCCTGCCGCGCGTGCCCTCGGCCGAGACGATCCGCATCAACGCCGACGGCGCCGTCACCGGGCTGTTCTGAGGGAGGGACGGGCCATGACGGCGGAGATCATCGACGGCAAGGCTTTCGCCGCCGGCCTCAGGGCGCGGATCGCCGCGGAGGTCGCGCGGCTGCGCGCCGAGCACGGGCTGGTGCCCGGGCTGGCGGTGGTGCTGGTGGGCGAGGATCCGGCCAGCCAGGTCTATGTGCGCAGCAAGGGCCGGCAGACGCTGGAAGCCGGGATGCACTCCGAGGAGCATCGCCTGCCGGCGGGCGCCACCGCCGCGCAGCTGCTGGCGCTGGTCGCCCGGCTGAACGCCGATCCGGCCATCCACGGCATCCTGGTGCAGCTTCCGCTGCCGGGTCACATCGACCCGGTGCCCGTGATCAACGCGGTGGCGCTGGCGAAGGACGTGGACGGGTTCCACGTGGAGAACGCCGGCCGGCTGGCCTCCGGGCAGGCGGCCATGGTGCCCTGCACGCCGCTCGGCTGCCTGATGCTGCTGCGCAACCGGCTAGGCAGCCTCGCCGGGCGCGAGGCGGTGGTGATCGGCCGTTCGATCAGCGTCGGCCGGCCGATGGCGCAGCTGCTGCTGCGCGACGACTGCACGGTGACCATGGCGCATTCCCGCACCCGCGACCTGCCCGCGGTGGCGCGGCGCGGCGAGATCCTGGTGGCCGCCGCGGGCAGGCCCGGACTGGTCAAGGCGGACTGGGTGCGGCCTGGAGCTGTGGTGATCGACGTCGGCGTCAACCGCCTGGCGCGGGAGGACGGCCGCGAGGTGCTGGTCGGGGACGTGGATTTCGGGCCGGTTTCGGAGGTGGCAGGGGCGATCACCCCGGTGCCGGGCGGGGTCGGTCCGATGACCATCGCCTGCCTGCTCGCCAACACCCTGACCGCCGCCTGCCGCATCCACGGCCTGCCCGTGCCGGAGGGTCTGACGGCCTGAACCCGGCAAAAGAGGCGGGCGACCGGGGTCGCGTCAGAACTCTCCCAGAGCGCGGAAGTCCATCGCCTCCAGGTAGGCGGTCTTGTCCTCGATGCTCGCGTTGCCGGCGACGCTGACCATCACCCGGTTATCGATCACCCCCTGCAGCTGGCCGTCGGTATTGGCGAACTGGGTGCGCTGGATGCGCAGCGGCCGGCCCCCGGTGAGCGCCCCCATGCCGGTGATCATCGCCCCGATGCCGCTGACCATCGGCGAGTTGGCGACCAGGGTGATGGTCATCTCCTCGGTGCCGCGCCGGTAGGTGGCCGCCGCCGCCGTGCCGCCGCCCAGCATCGCCATGCCTATCCCCGCGCCCTGGGCGTCGGCCTCCTCGCGGGTCCAGCCGGGCAGCGGCTCCGGCAGGTAGAGCGTCAGGCTCTCCGACTTCAGCTCGTTCAGGAGCTTCGTCGCATAGTCCAGTTCCTCGAGCGCCACGGAGATGTCACCGGCGCGGTAGGCTTCTGAGCGCATCCTCGATCACGTCGGTGAACTCGTCGGCCCGGAGCGGCGTCGCGGCGACGGCCAGCGCGAGCACGGCGGGGACCAGGCGGAACATGACGACGGGGCTCCTCAGTGATGCGCGGTGCCGCCGCGGTGATCCCACATCTCCGGCGTCGGCAGCGTCTCGAACGTGTGCTCCGGCGGCGGGTTGGGCAGGGTCCATTCCAGCGTCGGGTCGGGCTGCGGGCCCCAGTACTGGTAGTCGGTCACCTTCGCGCCGTGGCGCAGCGTGTACCAGACGATGCCGAAGAAGAAGATGAAGGACGCGCCCGACAGGAAGGCGCCCCAGGACGAGACGTAGTTCCACAGCGCGAACTGATCGGGGTAGTCGATGTAGCGCCGCGGCATGCCCTGGCGGCCAAGGAAGTGCTGCGGGAAGAAGGTGAGGTTGGCGCCGATGAACATCATCCAGAAGTGCAGCTTGCCGGCCCACTCGGGGTACTGCCGCCCGGTCATCTTGGCGAACCAGTAGTAGATGCCCGCGAAGATGCAGAAGATGGCGCCGAGGCTCATCACGTAGTGGAAATGCGCCACCACGTAGTAGGTGTCGTGATAGGCCCGGTCGAGCGGCGCCTGGCTGAGCACGATGCCGGTGACGCCTCCCATGGTGAAGAGGAACAGGAAGCCCATCGCCCAGAGCATCGGCGTCTTGAACTCGACCGAGCCGCCCCACATCGTGGCGATCCAGGAGAAGATCTTGATGCCCGTCGGCACCGCGATGACCATGGTCGCCAGCATGAAGTAGCTCTGCTGGGTCAGCGACATGCCCACGGTGTACATGTGGTGCGCCCAGACCACGAAGCCGAGCGCGGCAATGGCGATCATCGCGTAGACCATCGGCAGGTAGCCGAAGATCGGCTTGCGCGAGAAGGTCGAGATGACGTGGCTCACGATGCCGAAGCCCGGCACGATGATGATGTAGACCTCCGGGTGGCCGAAGAACCACAGGATGTGCTGGTAGAGCACCGGGTCGCCGCCGCCGGCGGGGTCGAAGAAGGTCGTGCCGAAGTTGCGGTCGGTCAGCAGCATGGTGATGGCGCCGGCCAGCACCGGCAGCGCCAGCAGGATCATGAAGGCCGTGACCACGACCGACCAGGGAAACAGCGGCACCTTGTGCAGCGTCATGCCAGGGGCGCGCATGTTGAGGAAGGTGGTGATGATGTTGATGGCGCCGAGAATCGACGAGGCACCCGAGAGATGCACGGCAAAGATCGCCAGATCCATCGACATGCCGGTCTCGGTGGTCGAGAGCGGCGCATAGAGCACCCAGCCGACGCCGGTACCCAGTTGCCCGTTGCCCCCCGGCGCCACCACCGACAGGATCGCGAGCGAGGACCCCGCCACATAGAGCCAGTAGCTGAGGTTGTTCATGCGCGGGAAGGCCATGTCCGGCGCGCCGATCATCAGCGGCATGAAGTAGTTGCCGAAGCCGCCGAAAAGTGCGGGGATCACCACGAAGAACATCATCAGCACGCCGTGGCCGGTGATCAGCACGTTCCACAGGTGCCCGTTGGGCTGGCCGTCGAGCAGCATGTACTGGACGCCGGGCTCCATCAGCTCCAGCCGCATGTACATGGTGAAGGCCACCGAGATCGCAGCCGACGATCGCCGCCGTCACCAGGTAGAGGATGCCGATGTCCTTGTGGTTGGTGGACATGAACCAGCGGGTGAAGAAGCCCGGCGGCGCGTGGTCCGCATCGGCATGGGCGGTGGCATCGGCCATGATAACCTCCAGAAGGCTCGGAGCCGGTGCGTCGCCCCGGCGCGCTTACCTCCTGTTAGCCGCTCCGAACCGCGGCCTCAACCCCCGGCAGCAATCGTGTCCCGCGCGGCACAAGCCATTGACCGCGGGGGTCGATGCACGCGGCGCGTGCGCCCCGCCGCGTGCGGCGGGGCGCGTGCGGTTCAGCCGCGACGCGGACCGATGCAGAAGGTCTTCTGGATCGTGTCCGCGTCGTCGTCGGCGAGCCCGGTGGTGAGCGCCCGGCGGTAGGTGAGTTGCACCGCATAGGAGCACGTCGGCCAGGTCGAGATGTCGACGTGATGGGAGCCGAAGGCAGTATGCCCGCCAACGCCGCGTGTCACGGTCCCCGCGGGCAGCGGCGGGATGGCGACCGGCGCCGCGGTGACGATGCCGATCGACCATTCCGCCATGTTGGCGTGATCGACCGTGTACTCGATGTCGAGGTCGTTCGAGAGCGGGCTGCAGGCCGTGGCCCCGCCGGTGTGGAACTGCAGGAGGTCGAGCAGGATCGCCTCATGCCAGTTGTTCACATGGATGCGGTCGAGCGCGTTCGAGTAGTCCGCCGGTGACGGCGGCCCGGCCACCCGTGTCGCCTCGAAGACGATCCGGAGGTCGAGGCCGTTGCGCAGGTTGCCCGCCGGGATCTGCGCGCCGGCCGCCACGCCGGGATTGGCCGGATCGGGCGCCAGCACCGCATGGGTGTTGAAGCCGATCAGCGCGCTCGCGTAGCCGCCGCCCAGCGCCTGCGGGTCGACGGCGATCCAGCCGTCGGCGTCGGGCACGATGAAATGCGGCGGTGGCGCGCCCCAGGGTCCCGGGCCCGGAGGCGTGGGCGTCGGGTCGGGCGAGGGCGAGGACCCGCGCACCCAAATGCTCTGGAAGGTCTCGACGAGGCCCGAGCCATCGACGTCCCAGAAGATGCGCCGGCTGCCGACCTGAACCGGGCAGACGCGGCCGCCGGTCAGCGGCGTGCTGCTGCCGCCCTGCTCGACCAGGAAGCGGTAGCGCATGGCGCCGCCGCCCACCGCCGGGCTTTCGGCCGGGCAGTAGCCTCGCAACTCGAGGCAGTTGAAGAAGGCATAGTTCGGACCGCCGTGCCCCGAGGGCGCCGCGGTATTGGTGCGCCCGGTGGTCGGGTCGATGTCGCCGTAGATGTGGAAATGCCCGACATGGGTGAACCACGGCCGGAACGCGACCGGCGGGCAGAGCCAGAAGCAGAAGCGGCGGAACCAGAGCCGGCAGATCCAGAGGCAAAACCAGATGCAGTAGCGCTGGAGCTTGAGCGCTGCGATCTGCTCGCCGATGGCGCCCACATCCTCCTTGCCCATCGCGAGGATCAGCGCGCGCAGGTTCTCCGGCTGCTGGGCGATCCGCGGCAGCTCCAGCGCGAACTCGCGGAAGAGGCGCAGCGGCGGGATCGTAAGGTCGATGGGGAAGGCGCGGCAGACGACGAGGCAGATGCGCACGCAACGCCAGACCATCAGGAAGATGCAGATGTGGAAGCACCGACCCTGCAGCGCGGGGATCTGGATCGCATCGCGGACCGCGTCGTAGTCGCCCGACAGCATGCCGGCCTCGACCCGCGCGAGCGCGTCGCGGTTGTCCATGAGCGCGGCGATGGCCCCGACCGACTGGCGCAGCTCGGTGACCAGCCGGCCGCAGGACACCGGGCCAGGTGCTGCGAGCGGGCCACAGAGGTTCCGGCAGACCAGCCGGCACTTGGTGTAGCAGATCCAGATGCAGACGAGATGGCAGAAGGGCTTGCCCCCGACCGCGTCCATCACCTTGCGGAAGGTCTGGGCGTCCTGCTCGAGCACCGCGGTCGCGGCCTGCTCGAGCAGCCCGGGCTTGGCCGCGAGCTCGCGGATGAACTTTCCGAACTCGGTCAGCGAGATCTTCGGCTGCTCGAGCACGGGGTCGCAGAGGATGAAGCAGATCCGCGAGCATTCGGTGACGCAGATCCAGTCGCAGACCAGGTTGCAGGAGGGATCGAGGCCGAACTTGCCGAGCAGGTCCTGGAAGGTCTCGCGGTCCTGGGCGCGCCAGGATTGCACGAGGAGCGCGAAGGCCTGCTCGTCCTCGGCGAGCTTGCCGAGGCCTTCCCCGGCGTTTCGGACATCGGAAAGCAGTTCGTTGATGGCTTCGAAGGACATTTCATCACTCCACTTGACGAACCCAATACAAACGGCGCACCAATCATTACGATTGGTGCGGCTGGTTTCTCGTCGTCTACTTCAAATCAGACGGCGGTTGACTAAAAATGTAGCCGACACATTCCAGACCGGGTCCGGAAATATCGGACTCGCTTGGCGATTAACTTACCACACAATCGGCGGGCAGAAAACAGCCTTGCGCGCTTTGCGAGCGTCGTCTGCGCGGATCGCGCACAAGTGATGCACGCGGCGCGCGGGAATGGCCACTGCGACGCGGCGTCGGGCGCGTCTGCAAGGTCTGATATGATTCCTTACCCTGGATCTGGTAGAAAGCTGCCCTTGGCTGCCCTCCGTCCACCAGATCCGGTGTCCGCAGAGCCGCATCCCCTAACAGAGGTTCTCAGCGGGTAAACGCGCGAAATAATCTGCATGAATATCAACGATATAGCCGGATTCCCGAGCTTGGGAATTGTCACGCGGGCGCCGCGGATCGCTCCGCGCGCGCCCTGCCATCGTTCGCGGCCCGGTCAGCTGAAGAACTGGCCGCCGTTGGCCGAGATGGTCGAGCCGGTGATGAAGCCCGCTTCGTCGGAGGCGAGGAACACCACGGCGCGCGCGATTTCCTCGGGCTCGCCGAGGCGGCCGACGGGAATCTGGGCGATGATCGATTCCCGCACCTTCTCCGGCACCGCCATCACCATGTCGGTGGCGATGTAGCCCGGCGCCACCACGTTGACGGTGATGTTGCTGCGCGCCCCCTCCTGGGCGAGCGCGCGGGAGAAGCCGATGTCGCCCGCCTTGGACGCCGAATAGTTCGCCTGGGCGAACTGGCCCTTCTGGCCGTTGATCGACGAGATGGTCACGATCCGCCCGAACTTGCGCTCGCGCATGCCCGGCCAGATCGGATGGGTCATGTTGAAGACACCGCTGAGGTTGGTATCGATGACCGCACGCCACTGCTCGGGCGTCATCTTGTGAAACGGCGCGTCGCGCGTGATGCCGGCGTTGTTCACCAGCACCTCGACCGGACCGAGGTCGGCCTCCACCGCGGCGATGCCCGCCGCGCAGGCCTCGTAGTCGGCAACCGACCACTTGTAGGTCTTGATGCCGGTCTCGGCGGTGAACGCCGCCGCCGCCTCGTCGTTGCCGGCGTAGTTCGCGGCAACCGTGTACCCGGCGTTCTTCAGTGCCACCGAGATCGCCGCGCCAATGCCGCGCGAACCGCCCGTGACCAGAGCCACACGTCCCATCTGGGTCTCCTTCCCTTGGCCGTCGTCTTTTGGTTGGGCGGCCTGGCGCCGCCCTTGTCCTGGATCAGTCGCGCGCGACGCACATGGCGACACCCATGCCGCCGCCGATGCAGAGCGTCGCGAGGCCCTTCTTGGCATCCCGGCGCTTCATCTCGTAGCAGCAGCGTGTTCAGAACCCGCGCGCCCGAGGCGCCGATCGGATGGCCGATGGCGATGGCACCGCCGTTGACGTTCACGATCGCCGGGTCCCAGCCCATGTCCTTGTTCACCGCGCAGGCCTGGGCGGCAAAGGCCTCGTTGGCCTCGACCAGGTCGAGGTCGGAGACCTTCCAGCCGGCCTTCTCCAGCGCCTTGCGGCTGGCCGGGATCGGGCCGCTGCCCATGATCGAGGGATCGACGCCGGCCGTGGCGTAGGAGACGATTCGCGCCAGCGGCTCGATCCCGCGCCGCTCGGCCTCGGCGGCGCTCATCAGCAGCGCCACCGCCGCGCCGTCGTTGAGGCCGCTGGCGTTGCCGGCGGTGACCGTGCCGTCCTTGGAGAAGGCGGGGCGCAGCTTGGTCATCGCGTCGATGGTGGCGCCGTGGCGGATGTACTCGTCCTTGTCGACCACGATGTCGCCCTTGCGGGTCTTGACGGTGAAGGCGGCGATTTCGTCGTCGAACCTGCCGGCCTTCTGCGCCGCCTCGGCCTTGTTCTGGCTGGCGAGCGCGAACTCGTCCTGCTGCTCGCGGGTGATCTGCCACTGGCTGGCGACGTTCTCGGCGGTGGTGCCCATGTGGTAGCCGTTGAAGGCGTCCCAGAGCCCGTCCTTGATCATGGTGTCGATCAAGTTGAGATCGCCCATCTTCTGGCCGGCCCGCAGGTACGCGGCGTGGGCCGACATCGACATGCTCTCCTGCCCGCCCGCCACGATGATGTCGGCGTCGCCGAGCGCGATGTGCTGGGCGCCGAGCGCCACCGCGCGCAGGCCCGAGCCGCAGACCTGGTTGATGCCCCAGGCCGCCGCACCGATCGGCAGGCCGGCGGCGACATGCGCCTGGCGGGCCGGGTTCTGGCCCTGGGCGGCGGTCAGCACCTGGCCGAGGATCGTCTCCGAGACCTCGTCTGCCGCGACGCCCGAGCGCTCCAGCACCGCGCGGATCGCGCCGGCGCCGAGCTCATGCGCCGGGGTTGCGGCGAAGCTGCCGTTGAAGCTGCCCACCGCCGTGCGTGCGGCCGAGGCGATAACGATGTTGGTCATGCCGATCCTCCTGCTGCAGACCCCGCAAGGCCCGCGCCCCCATGTCACTGCCACGTCTCCGCCCCTGGGGCGACTCGCGACCGCGCGACGTCACGCCTCCCTTGGCACAACTTGCAGCCACCCTCAACCGCGGTAGGCAGATCGTCCCCGGCCGTTGGCGTGCAGGAACCTCGCCAGCGGCCGCAGGACCGAGCCCCCGGCGGTCCCGCTCACCACCATGCCCACATGCCCGGTTCGCGGCCGCATGAGCCGGGCGCCGGGGATCGCGGCGGCGAGCGGCTCGGCCAGTGCCGGGGGGGCGATCGAATCGCTGTGGCCGGCGAAGACCAGCGTCGGCACGCGGATGCGGGCAGGGTCCACGGGCGCGCCGAGAAAGCGCCAGGTTCCGCGGGCGGGCGTGTTCTCGATCTGCCAGCGGACCAAAAGGTCGCGGGCCGCCGGTGCGGGCATCGGGACGCCGTCGGCCAGCCAGTCTTCCAGCGCCACGAAGAGCAATGCGGCCTCACCCCCGGGGTCGAGGCGGGCGAGCTTCTGGAACTTCACCGCCGCCTGGATCGGGTTGACCATGGCGAAGAGCATCTGGAAGATCGACACCGGCACCTCGCCGAAGGCCTCGCCCATGCCGAGCAGCAGCCGCTCGGTCCGCGCCGGGCCCTCGGCACGGATCATCGCGCGCAAGCTGCCGGCAACGCCGCGCGTCGAGGCGAAGTCCCAGGGCGCGCCGAGGGTGGCCAGTGCCGCGATCCCCTCCGGCGCCAGTGCGGCGAGCCCGACGGCCAGCGTGCCGCCCATGCAGTAGCCGACGACGCCCACGTCCCGCCCGGCGAGCGCCCGCGCGTGGTGAAGCGCGGGCACCAGCCGCTCGGCGCCGTAGTCGTGCAGGCCGAAGCCCGCCTCCGCCCGGCCCGGCGTGCCCCAGTCGAGCAGCAGCGGCCGCAGGCCCGTCGCCGCCATCGCGCGGAGCGCCGAGCGCCCGGGCACGAGATCGAGGATATAGCCGCGGTTGATCAGGCTCGGCACCACCAGCACCGGCGGCCCCTCGGGGTCCGTCGCCTCTGGCGCCTGGCCGTAGTCGAGCAGGCGCGTGCAGCCCTCCTGCCAGACCGCCGGCGGCTCGGCGAGCGCGCGGCGGTATGGGTGACACTGCCAGATCTCCAGGCCGGCCATGGTCTGCCGGAGGCGCGCGGCGATCTCGCGGGCGACCTCGAGCTGGTCGAGATCGGGGCCGAGCCGCCGCGCGGCCTCGGCCAGCTCCGGCCGCCACGGAAAGTTCGGGCTGTCGGCGCGGGGTGCGGCGAGCAGCGCCTGGCCATAGGTCGCGAGGGCGGCGCCGAGGTGAAAGATCAGCGGACTCGGCTGCCCGATGCGGTGCGGCGCGATCGTCTGCGTCACGCCCCGGATCCGGCCGCTGGCGGCCGGGACGCGAGGCCATGCACGGCCGTCAGGCCGACATGCCTCTCCCAGAGGTCGAGATAGGCCACGGCCCGTGCGCGCTCGTCGCGCGGGCGCGGCACGGCCTTTTCCAGGTGCTCGAGCTCGGTTGCGTCCAAGGCTCCCTCCCCGGACTTTCCAGGACATTCGCAGTCGCAAAATTGACTTTGCGCCTGCGAGCCCCGCCCGGTAGTCTTATCCCCGGCGAAGGCGAATTTCACCAGGAGACATGCGCGTGACGGAAAAGAAGGACAACGGCGGCGAGCCGATCGTCATCAAGAAATACGCGAACCGTCGCCTCTACAACACGGCCAAGTCCAGCTACGTCACGCTGGAGCACCTGTCGCAGATGGTGCGCGCCGGGCAGGATTTCGTGGTCAACGACGCCAAGACCGGCGAGGACATCACTCGCGGCGTGCTGGCGCAGATCATCTTCGAGGAGGAGGCCAAGGGCCAGACCATGCTGCCGGCGAACTTCCTGCGCCAGCTGATCCGGCTCTATGGCGACACGCTGCAGGGTTTCGTGCCTGGCTACCTCGAGGCCTCGATGGAGACCTTCTCGCGCAACCAGGAAGCCATGCGCGAGCAGGTGCACAAGGCCTTCGAGGCCAATCCCGCCCTTGCCAACTTCGAGGCGCTGGCCCGCACCAACATGGAGTGGTTCGAGAACGCCATGCGGATGTTCGCGCCGTTTGCCACCGGCATGGGCGCGCCCCCCGGAGCCGCTCCGAAACCGCCGCGCAAAGACGTGGAGATCGAGGAGCTGAAGACGCAGCTCGCATCCATGCAGGCGCAGCTGTCGCGGCTGGTGAAGGACAGCTAGGACTGCTCGAGTGATAGGGTATAGCGCCGCCGATCCCCAGTAAATTGTGCGGGTTCGGCAGCAGGGCTTTCAGGTCAGGAGGCGAGCTTGTCGAAGCGCTGCATTGTCGAGGTCGAGGGCGTGCCGACGTCGCCCTCGCCCATCAGCAACGCCGTCGTCGTGGGCAACCAGTGTTGGATTAGCGGCCAGCTATCGGTTGGCGACGACGGCAAGTACGCGCCCGGCTCCGCCCGGGATGAGGCCGAGCGTGCTTTCGCGCACGTGTTCCGCATCGCGGACGCCGCGGGCTTCTCGCGGAGCGACATCGTCTACGTCGATCTCGCCTTCATCGACCTCGCGGACGTCGCAGAGGTGAACGCGCTTTTTGCCGCCCTGTTCCCTGAGGGGCAGCGTCCGGCGCGCACCGTATACCAAGCGGCGAAGCTCCCGTTCGGTGGTCGGATCAAGTTTCAGGCGGTGGCCGCCCGGGCGTAGCTGGGGAGCCGGGACTCGGCGCTCGTCCCGAAATGGCTTGCGAAATGGCTCTACCGTGCCGTTTCGCCTCCCGCCCGGGCCGCCGCGGCCGATCGGCCAGCGCCTCCGGCCGGTGCGCCTTCCAGCGGGCGAACAGCTTGTGGCCGGTCTTGCGCGAGATGCCGACCTCCCGGCCCAGCGCCGTCATCGGCTCGCCCTTCAGGCCTCCGGGCGACGAAGCGCAGACGTTCTGCCATGAGCGTACTCTCTCTCCACGGCATCCGCACCTCCCGCCGCGAAAAGCCGGAAAGTGTAACCCATGTGTCCGGTACGTTCTGTGACCGATGTCCCCGGCCGCTCAGGCTCGGCAGGTGTCAGCCAGCGACCTTCCGCTCCACGGCATCGTCGTGCGGTGGTAGCACGGGCACCCCGGCGGGGCGTCCGGTGAAGTAGCCCTGCAGGCAGTCGATGCCGGCCACGCGCAGCCAGTCGGCGTCGGCCTGGGTTTCGACCCGCTCGGCGACGGTCAGCATCTCGAAATGCTGCGCCAGCGTCGCGAGGCAGCGCAACAGCACCTGGGCGTCGGGGTTCGCGTGCACCCCGTTCACGAAGGCACCGTCGATCTTGACGATGTCGAAGCGGAAGTCGCGGAAGTGCCGGAATCCGGTGGCGCCCGCGCCGAAGTCGTCGAGCGCGAAGGCCGGCCCCATGCGGCGGACGTGGTCCATGAACTCCAGCGTCTGCGCGTCGTCGCGCAGCGCGTCGTCCTCGGTGATCTCCAGGATCAGCCGCCCGCAGACCCCGCTGCCCCCGCGGTGGGCGGCGGCGAGGATGCCGAGCCAGTCCGCGTCACCCATGGAGCGCGGCGAGACGTTCACCGACAGCCGCAGCCCCGGCGTCTCGGCCAGCCTGCGCAGCGCCTTGGCCAGCGCCAGCCTGTCGATAGCACGGCCGAGTTCCCCCTCCTCGACCGCCGGCATGAAGGCGCCGGCCGGCAGGATCTGGCCACCGGGCATGTGGATTCGCGCCAGCATCTCGAAGAAGGCCGGCATGCGCGGCGCCTCGGCACGCACCACCGGCTGGAAGTGGAAGCAGAGTCGACCCTGGGTCAATGCCTGGGCGACCGTGAAGCGGAGCCGCGCCCTGGCTTCGAGCCGGCTTGCCCGCATTGCCTGCTCGCCCGCGCTGGGTGCTGCGAGAAGCCTGAAGGCATCGATCGCGGGCATCGGCTGCATGGCGGCGGTCCTCCTGGTACCTGGCAACCGCTTTACCTAACCGGGTGTTCGCTAAAAGTTCGTGAACCGACTAAAATTGTTCGGGCATCGTTCCGCTGGACGTTGTGGGGCCGCGATCACGCGAGAGACTTGACGCCGGGCGCGAGCGGGCCTATCACCCGCCCGGTTTCCGGGGAAGCATGTCTCCTCCGGTCCTGACTGTCAGGATCGCCGCCGGTCAGCGCGTTGCGCCCACCGGCGCGATTTTCGTTTCGAGAGGCCTGAGCGATGTTCGAGAACCTGTCCGACCGCCTGTCAGGGGTCTTCGGCAAGCTTACCCGCCAGGGCGCGCTGAGCGACGACGACATCGCCACCGCGCTGCGCGAGGTTCGGGTGGCGCTCCTAGAAGCCGACGTCTCGCTGCCGGTGGCACGGGACTTCGTGAAGGCGGTCACCGAGAAGGCGCGCGGCCAGGCGGTGACACGGTCGATCACGCCGGGCCAGCAGGTGGTCAAGATCGTCCATGACGAGCTGGTGCGGGTGCTCGCCGGCGACGCGCCGGCCGGGCCGCTGCGCATCGACAGCCCGCCGGCACCGGTGCTGATGGTGGGTCTGCAGGGCTCGGGAAAGACCACCACCACCGCGAAGTTCGCGCGGCGGCTGGCCGAGCGCGAGGGCAGGCGGGTGCTCATGGCCTCGCTCGACACCCGCCGCCCGGCCGCCATGCAGCAGCTCGCCATCCTCGGCACCCAGGTGGGCGTCGACACGCTGCCGATCGTGCCGGGGCAGGATGCCGTGGCCATCGCAAAACGGGCCAAGCAGCAGGCGACGCTGGGCGGCTACGACGTGGTGTTGCTCGACAGCGCCGGCCGGCTGCACGTCGACGACGAGCTGATGGCCGAGATCACGGCCGTGCGCGACGCCGTGAAACCGCACGAGACGCTGCTGGTCGTCGATGGACTGACCGGCCAGGACGCGGTGAACGTCGCCGAGCAGTTCGACGGGCGCGTGGGCATCTCGGGCGTGGTCCTGACGCGGATGGACGGCGACGGGCGCGGCGGTGCGGCGCTGAGCATGCGCGCGATCACCGGCAAGCCGATCCGCTTCGTGGGCACCGGCGAGAAGATGGAGGCGCTCGAGGAGTTCCATCCCGAGCGGGTGGCGGGCCGCATCCTCGGGATGGGCGACATCGTCGCGCTCGTGGAGAAGGCGCAGGAGACGCTGGAGGCCGAGGCCGCCGAGCGGATGATGAAGCGGTTCCAGAAGGGTCAGTTCAACATGAACGACCTGAAGGGCCAGCTCGAGCAGATGCTTAAGATGGGCGGCATGTCGGGGCTGATGGGCATGATGCCCGGCATGGGCAAGATGCAGAAGCAGATGGACGAGGCGGGCTTCGACGACCGCGCCCTGCGCCGGCAGATCGCGCTGATCGATTCGATGACCAAGGCCGAGAGGCGGAACCCCGCGATCCTGCAAGCCAGCCGTCGCAAGCGCATCGCCGCCGGCGCCGGGCTCGACGTGTCCGAGCTGAACCGGCTCCTGAAGATGCACCGGCAGATGGCCGACGTGATGAAGAAGATGGGCGGCATGGGCAAGAAGGGCCTGATGCGCGGCGGCCTCGCGTCGATGTTCGGCATGGGCGGCGGCATGCCGGCCGGACTGCCCGGTGGGCCGGCGGGTGGCGGCGCGTTGCCGCAGGGTATTGCGTTGCCGCCCGGGCTCAGCGGGCTGGGCCGCAAGAAATGACGGCGGCGCCCGTCCTCACCACCGAACGGCTCACCCTGCGCCCGCACCGCATGGAGGACTTCCCGCCGTTCGCCGCCTTCTTCGCCTCTGACGCGGCAGCCTATATCGGCGGGCCGATGGTCGCGCGGCAAGCCTGGAAGGTCTTCGCGGCGGAAGTGGGCTCCTGGGAGCTCCTGGGGTTCGGCCCCTGGGCCGTCGAGGAGACCGGTACCGCGGCCTTCGTCGGTCAGGTCGCCCTGGGCCGGCCCCCGCACTTCCCCGAGCGCGAGATCGGCTGGATCGTCTTCCCCACGTTCCAGCGCCGTGGCTACGCCTGCGAAGCTGCCCGTGAGGTGCGTCGCTTCGCCTTCGGCAGGCTCGGCTGGACCACGGCCGTCAGCTACGTCGATCCGGAGAATGTCGCATCGATCGCCACCGCCCGCGCGCTGGGATGCATCGAGGACCCGGAGGCGGAGGTGTTCGACGCCGGGGACCTCGTCTTCCGCCACCCGGATCCGGAGGTGCGGGCGTGAGCGCGCGGGCCTGGGAGCAGCCCTCGACCGGCGCTGCCGCCGCGATCGCCGCCGGGCTGGCCGCGCGAATCCCGGAGCTGGAGACGCCGCGCCTGCGGCTGCGTGCGCCGCGGATCGGGGACTTCGCCGCCTATGCCGCGATCGCCACCACCGAGCGCGGGATGCACATGGGCGGGCCGATGAGCCGCGAGGCGGCCTGGCTGGACTTCGCGCAGCTGGTCGCCGGCTGGACCCTGCGCGGGCACGGGGTCTGGTCGGTCGAGCGGCGCGCGGACGGGGAGCTGCTGGGCTTCGTGCTGATCGGCTTCGAGCCCGGCGACCGCGAGCCCGAGCTCGGCTTTCTGTTCCTCGCCGAGGCCGAGGGCCGCGGCTATGCAAGCGAGGCTGCCGGGTCGGCGCGCGACTTCGCCCGCGACGCGCTCGGCTGGGACACGATCGTCAGCTACGTCGCCCCGGAGAACGCCCGCTCGATCCGGCTGGCCGAACGGCTCGGCGCGCGGCGCGAGCCCGGGAGCATCGACGGCACGCTGGTTTTCCGACACTACCTCAGGGAGGGATCGCGATGAGCGACGACGGCAACGACGCCTCCCGCCGCGCCGCCGCGCTGCTGCGGGGGCACCGCGAGTTCGATCGACCGGCTCGACGCGATCCTGGTCTTCGCGCTGGCCGAGCGGTTCAAACACACCCAGGCGGTGGGCCTGCTCAAGGCCGAGCACGGGCTGCCGCCGTCGGATCCTGCGCGTGAGGCCCATCAGATCGCGCGGCTGGAGCGGTTGGCGGAGGACGCGGACCTTGATCCCGAGTTCGCCAAGAAATTCCTGAGCTTCATCATCCTGGAAGTGATCAGGCACCACGAGAGTCATCTCGAGAACGGCGGGCCGCGGCCCGCATCCCCATCCATGAACAAGGAGTGACGTCATGGCCATGAAGATCCGGCTCGCCCGTGGCGGGTCGAAAAAGCGCCCGCACTATTCGATCGTCGCCGCCGATTCGCGCAGCCCGCGCGACGGCCGCTTCATCGAGAAGCTGGGCACCTACGACCCGCTGCTGCCCAAGGACAACGAGGGCCGCGTGAAGATCGACCTGGAGCGTGCGCAGTACTGGCTCGGCCAGGGCGCCCAGGCCACCGACCGCGTGGCGCGTTTCCTCGAGGCGGCCGGCGTGAAGCCGAAGTCCGAGCGCTCGAACCCCAAGGCCGGCCAGCCGGGCAAGGCGGCGGTGGAGCGGGCCAAGGCCCGCGCCGACAAGGCGGACAAGGCGATTGAGGCCGCCGCCGCGGCCGCGCCTGCCCCCGCCGAGGCGCCCTCGGCGGAGACCGACGCCGAGGCCGCGGCCGAGTAGCCAGGTCGGCCGATGGCTGGTCACTGGATTGCGGTGATCTCGGCGGACCACGCCGCCGAGGGCGCAGGTGAAGGCTTCTTTGCCTGCTCGCACGGCGACGGCCGGGCCGCCGCCCGCCCGGCGATCGGCGACCGCTTCGCCTTCTACGCCCCGCGCGAGGGCTTCGGATCGGGCGAGCCGGTGCAGGCGTTCGTCGCGCTGGGCCGCATCCTCGACGACGCGCCGTCACCGCGGCGGATCGGCGACTTCGAGGCACAGGTGCGGCGCGCCGCCTACGAACGTGTGGGCCGCGCCCCGGTGCTGCCGCTGCTGCCGCGCCTCGGTTTCGTGCGCGACAAGGGAAGTCACTGGGGCATGGCGTTCCGACGCGGCCTCTTCACCGTCACCGCCGAGGACTTCGCCGTCATCGAGGCGGCGATGCGCGGCGCCGGCGATGGCTGACCCGGCCGGACTGGTCTGCCTCGGCGCCATCGCCGGCGCCTGGGGCGTGCAGGGCGCGGTGCGGCTGAAGTCGTTCTGCGCCGAGCCGGCGGCAATCGCGGGCTACGGCCCGCTGGTCACCGAGGACGGGCGCAGCTTCGCCGTGACGCTGCTCAAGCCGGTTGCCGGCGGCTTCGCCGCGCGGTTGACGGGCGTCTCCACCCGGGAGGAGGCCGAGGCGCTGAAGGGCACCCGGTTGCACGCGCCGCGCGCGCGGCTGCCGGCGCTCGGTGACGACGAGTTCTACCATGCCGACCTGATCGGCCTAACGGTGCTCGATACCGGCGGCGCGGTGCTCGGCCGGGTGCGGGCGGTCAGCGACCATGGGGCGGGCGACATCCTGGAGGTCGCAACACCCGGCGGAGGCGAAATGCTGCTGCCCTTCACCAGGGCGGTGGTGCCGACGGTTGACCTCGCGTCCGGGCGCATCGTCGCCGACCCGCCGGAAGACGCGGCCGCGGACCCCAAGGATGACTGAAATCCCCTGGACCGCGCGGGTCATCACGCTCTTCCCCGAGATGTTTCCCGGTCCGCTGGGGCATTCGCTGCTGGGCCGGGCGCTCGAAGACGGAGTCTGGCAGCTGGAGACGCTGCATCTGCGCGATTTCGCCACTGACCGGCACCGCAGCGTGGACGACACGCCGGCGGGAGGCGGGGCTGGGATGGTGCTGCGCGCTGACGTGGCCGCGGCGGCGATCGATGCAGCCAACACGAGCCGGCCGCGCGACCGCTGGCCGGTGCTAGCACTCTCGCCGCGGGGCCGGCCGTTCGACCAGGCGTTGGCGGGTCGGCTGGCAGGGGCCGAGGGAGTTACGCTCTTCTGCGGCCGGTTCGAGGGGATCGACGAGCGGGTGCTGGCGGCGCGCGAGGTCGAGGAGGTCTCGATCGGCGACTATGTCATGACCGGCGGCGAGCTTGCCGCCATGGTCTTGATAGATGCCGCGGTTCGGCTTATACCGCGCGTCCTGGGAAATTCCGACTCGACGCTCGAGGAAAGCTTCTCGAACGGACTGCTGGAACACCCCCAGTACACGCGCCCGACCGACTGGGAAGGTCTGACGATCCCCGAGGTTCTCCTCTCGGGACATCACGGACGGATCGCCGCCTGGCGGCGCGACCAGGCGGAGAGGCTGACTAGGCAACGTCGTCCCGACCTCTGGCGGGCCCACCTGGCGAAGGCCGGGCGCGCGGACCCGGCAGGAGAGGCAGAGCTCTCGGACGCGAACACCATCGCCGCGACAGGCGAGCAAGAGAAGGACGACAGCCGATGAACCTCATCGCGCAGCTGGAGGCCGAGCAGATCGCGGCCCTGGCGAAGGACATTCCCGACTTCGGCGCCGGCGACACGCTGCGCGTCGGCTTCAAGGTGACGGAAGGCTCGCGCACCCGCGTGCAGGCCTACGAAGGCGTCTGCATCGCCCGAAATAACGGGACCGGCATCGCCGCCAGCTTCACCGTGCGCAAGATAAGCTTCGGCGAGGGCGTGGAACGCGTGTTCCCGCTGCATTCGCCGAACATCGATTCGATCACCGTGGTGCGCCGCGGCAAGGTCCGTCGCGCCAAGCTCTACTATCTCCGCGAGCGCCGGGGCAAATCCGCCCGTATTGCCGAGAAGACCACCCATCGCGACAAGCCTGCCGACAAGTCCGGCGCCGGGGCCTGAGGAGAGCCGAGATGAAAAAGGATATCCACCCGAACTACCACTTCATCGAGGTCAAGCTCACCGACGGCACGACCTATCGCACACGCTCGACCTACGGCAAGGAAGGCGACACGCTGGCGCTGGAGATCGACCCCTCGGCGCATCCCGCCTGGACCGGCGGCACCGCGCGCCTGCTCGACACCGGCGGCCGGGTGACCAAGTTCAAGAACAAGTACGCTGGCCTCGGATTCTGAGCCTTCCGGGAATCGATCTTCTGGTCTAAATCTGGTGGCGCGTCCCGCAAAGGGTGCGCCATCTGGTTTTCGGAGGGTCTGGCGGGAATGGCGCGGATCATCGTCCTGGGTAACGAGAAGGGCGGGTCGGGCAAGTCGACCACCGCCATGCATCTGGTCACGGCGCTTGCGCGGGCCGGCCATGCAGTGGGGGCGCTCGATCTCGACCTGCGGCAGACGAGCCTTTTCCGCTACCTCGACAACCGCGCCGACTACATGCGCCGCCATGACATCGTCCTGCCGATGCCGCGGCGGCTGCGGCTGGTGGCGAGCAGCGTCGACAGCCGCGCCGAGGCCGAGGCGGAGGAGCGCGCGCGCTTCGAGGCGGCGCTGGCGGCGCTGGGAGCCGATTGCGACTACATCGTCATCGACTGTCCGGGCTCGTACAGTACCTATTCGCGGCTGGCCCATGCGGCGGCCGACACGCTCGATCACCCCGATGAACGACAGTCTGGTCGATTTCGACATGCTCGCCAGGCTCGACCCGGCGACCGGCAAGGTGCTGGGGCCTTCGGTTTATTCCGAGATGGTCTGGAAGGCGCGGCAGGCCCGGGCCAGCACGGGGCGGCGGCCGATCGACTGGGTGGTGGTGCGAAACCGCCTCGCCACCATCGAGGCCCGCAACAAGCGGCGCGTGGCGGCGGCGCTGGACGATCTGGCCCGGCGCATCGGGTTCCGGCTGGCTCCGGGGTTCTCCGAGCGGGTGATCTTTCGCGAGCTGTTCCTCTCGGGGCTGACGTTGCTCGACCTGCGCACCGACGACCCCGCCGCACTGACCATGTCGAATATCGCGGCGCGGCAGGAGGTGCGCGACTTGGTGCGCGCACTCGACCTGCCGAGCGTCTCGGCAGCTGCTTGAGACGCGGCGGTCAGGCGCTTCCTGTCGTCAGATGCCGGGCGCCAGCGGCAGGCAGTCGGTCTGCAGCCGGGTGAGCGCCTCGCATGCGCCCTGCGCCTCGGTCTGGCTCAGGCCGACGAACTGGGCGCGGTAGATCGTGACACCCTGTACCCGCGCCGCCTCCACTCGGCGCAGGCCGCCGGTGAGCTGGGGCACGTCCTTGAGCGCCGTGGTCAGCAACTGGCGCTCGGCATCGCCCTGGGCGCGGAAGGCGCCGAGCTGTACGCCCCAGTCCTCACCGCCGGTGCGGCCCGTCCCCGTTTCGGCGACCTGGATCGGCGCCGAGGCCTCGCGGGCAGGGCGCGGAGGAGCCGCCGCGAAGGTCGAGGCGGATCCGGCCCTTGCGCTCGGCGAACCCGCCGGGCGAGAGGCACGTTCGGTCACGCTGCCCGGGCGCGGCAGCGGGCGGCCGACGATCGCGTCGATCAGCGGTACGCCGCGGCTGGCCGCTGCGGAGTTGGCGAGTTCCGCGTTCACCTCGGCGATGGCAGCCGCAATGCTCTCGTTGTTGCGTGCAATTCCGCCGTTGGCCAGCGCGCGGGGCATCGGCCGGCCGCTGCTTGCGAGCGCCAGGCGCGAGGGGGCGGGCTCGGCCGCAGCTGCAGCAAGCGCGGTGGCTACGCCGGCAGTCGAGCCACGGGTCGGCGGAACGACGGCCGCAGCGACGGCTGTATGGGCCGGCTGGCCGGCATCGGCCGTCTGGATGCGCAGCGGCTCCAGCGGCACGAAGCGGGCCTGGCGGGGCATCTGGTCGAAACCGAGATCCATCAGCCGCGCCACCTCCGTGTTGCGTGAGGCGCTCGTCCGCCCGCCCACCATGGCTACGATCACCCGTTTGTCGCCGCGCTGGGCCGATGAAACCAGGCTGAAGCCGGCGGCGCGGGTATAGCCGGTCTTGATCCCGTCGGCGCCGGGATAGGCGTCGAGGAGCCGGCGGTTGGTGTTCTGCACGGTCCGCACCCCGGCCGAAGTCGCGTTGCGGCTGAAGATATTGTAATACTGCGGGAAATCGTAGATCAGCCGCCGACCAAGTATCGCCATGTCGCGAACCGATGACATATGGCCGTCCGCGGTCAGGCCGTTGGCGTTGCGGAAGGTGGACTTGTCCATACCCATCGCTCGGGCGTAGGCGGTCATGCGCCGGGCAAAGGCCTCTTCCGATCCAGCCACCGCTTCGCCGAGCGCAGTCGCCGCGTCGTTCGCCGACTTGATCGCCGCGGCGCGGATCAGGTAGCGCACCTCGATCTGCTGCCCGGCGCGCAGGCCGAGCTTGGAGGGCGGCTCGCTCGCGGCATGGGCCGAGATCGTGACCTTCTGGTCGAGGGACAGCCGCCCGCGGCGGATCTCGTCGAACACGATATAGAGCGTCATCATCTTGGTGAGCGAAGCGGGATGCACCCGCGTATCGGCGTTCTGGGCGTGGATCACCCGGCCAGTCCGGGCATCCATCACCAGGGCTGCATATTGCTGCGCTTGCGCCACCCCGGCCAAAAAAAGCAAGCCGATAGCGAGAATCACCCCGCGTGAAACGGTCTGGACCATCACTGCCTCCGGCGCCGTGGCGCCTATGCCTCTGCTTGTCGCAAACGCTATGCCGCGTGTGCTTTATTTTCCGTTAACCTAGCATGGCAATCGCGGGACGCAAACCGTTTTGTCGGATGGATAGCTCGCGGCGGCGAGGGCGGCCTTGGAAAAGTTTTGCCGCAGTGCAACAAAATCTCTTGACGCAGTGCAGCATAATCCCTATCTCGTTTGCATCAAGAATCGGACACATGGAGACACCCAATGACCACCCGCGCCAAGACCGACAAGATCGACGTAAGCAATGTCCTGCAGGATGCGACCGCCAAGGTCGAGACCCTGGTTGCCGACACCCAGAAGAACGTGACCGAGCAGATTGAGAAGCTGACGAAGGGCTTCGAGGGCCTGACCGCGTTCGGCCAGGAGAATGTGGACGCCATCGTCAAGTCGTCCGAGATCGCCGCCAAGGCTGCCGAGGGCATCGGCACCGAGATCAGCGCCTACTCCAAGAAGGCCTTCGAGGACGGCGTAGCCGCCGCTCAGGATCTGGCGGGCGCCAAGACCGTGACCGAGCTCTTCGAGAAGCAGACTGCCTTTGCGCAGGTCGCGTTCGAGGGCTGGGTTAGCCAGGCGACCAAGATGAACGAGATCTACGTCGCCGCCGCCAAGGACATCACCGCGCCGCTCGGCGCCCGGGTGACTGCGGCGACCGAGTCGATGAAGTCGTTCACCCTCTGATTTAAGCCGGTACGCCAAAGCGGGTTGTTCTCCTCCCTGAGCAACCTGACGAAGCGCGAGTACCGTATGCCCCGGCGACCACGTGTCGTCGGGGCTTTCTTTTTTGCGGCAGCGGTTGGAAACCAAACCCGCGTGAATGCGCCTGCCGCCTCTTTCCTCCCGGCGAGGTTCCAATATACTGGGGGGGTCGCGGAAACGCATTCCTTCAGATGTTCCGAGTGCCATTCACATCGATGTCGGACCAGAGAACTCCAGGTAGCGGGACGAGCGTCCTCACCAAGACGCGCACGAAGACCGAGCGCCCGCCGCTCTACAAGGTCATGCTCCTGAACGACGACTACACCCCGATGGAGTTCGTGGTGCACGTGCTGGAGCGATTCTTCGGAATCACCCATGCCCAGGCGGTGGACATCATGCTGACCGTGCACCGCAAGGGGCTGGCGGTGGTCGGGGTCTTCTCCTTCGAGATCGCCGAGACCAAGGTGACGCAGGTGATGGACTACGCCCGCCGGAACCAGCATCCATTGCAGTGCACAATGGAAAAGGAATAGGGCGCACTGCCCGCCGCCATGTCCCGGCCCGACCGCCTGGCCCTTGCCCTTGATACGGGCGGGCTGACCCTGCCCGAGGATGGGCTCGTGCTCGTAATGCGAGCGCGTCCCTCGGCCTTCCTTGCGGCCGTTCCTGCAGAGCGGCTCACCTGCGAGCAAAGCTTCCGCCCGACATACGATTCGCTTGAGGCCCTGGGACTGCCCGTGGAGCCACAGGCCGAGGGGCCGGCGGCGATGGTGGTGGTGAACCTGACCCGCAGCCGGGCGGAAAACCTCGGCGCCGTGGCCCGCGCGTTGGCACTCCTGCCAGAAGGCGGGCTTCTGGCCATAAACGGCGCCAAGACCGAGGGGGTAGACAGCGTGGTGCGCCAGGTCGGGGCCCTGATGCCGCTCGCCGGAACCTTCGTGAAGGCACATGGGCGGGTCGTCTGGGTGCATCGCCCGGCCGTCCTGCCTGAGGCCCTGGCGCAGTGGGAGGCCGCCGCTGCGCCGTCGCGGAACGCCGCGGGCTATGTCACGGCACCCGGCCTCTTCTCTCCCGAACACGCCGACCCCGGCAGCCGGATGCTGGCAAGCGTGCTCGCCGGCAGGTTGCGCGGCCGGGTGGCCGATCTCGGCGCCGGCTGGGGCTGGCTCGCCGGTGAGGCCCTCGCGCGCTGCCCGGAGGTCGCAGCACTCGACCTCTACGAGGCCGAGGCGCGCGCCCTCGATGCCGCGCGGCTGAACGTGACCGACCCCCGCGCCGCCTTCCACTGGGCCGACGTCGCGCGCCTCGGCCCCGGGGTGGCGCCCTATGACGCGGTGATCGCCAACCCACCCTTCCACCAGGACCGCGGCGCAGACCCCGACCTTGGACGCGCGTTCATCGCTGCCGCAGCGCGTATCCTTAAGCCTGGCGGCCGGCTCCTGATGGTGGCGAATCGCCAGCTCCCCTACGAGGCCGAGATTGCCGCCCGCTTTGCCGTACAGGAGCGCCTGGCAGAGGATCGCGCCTTCAAGGTCATCGCCGCCGGCCGCCCGTTGAAACAGCGCCCGGCCCGAGGCTAGCCCGGACCGAGGCGGCCAGGGCTGGTGGCATCGCCTTTCCCCAACTCCCGCTGCATGATCACTACATCCACCCAGCGGCCATGCTTGAAGCCGACGGCGCGCATGACGCCAACCTCACGGAATCCGGCGCGCGCGTGGACGCCGATAGAGCCCGCATTGCCGCTGTCGCCGATCACAGCAAGCATCTGCCGGTAGTCGAGCGCCGTCGTCTGATCGACCAGAGCCGCCAGCAGGCGGCCGCCTATGCCCTGCCCGAAGGCATCGGCGCGGACATAGACGCTGTCCTCCAGGGTGTTGCGATAGGCGGCACGATCCCGGTAGGGGCCGGCATAGGCGAATCCCAGCACCTCGCCCGCCACCTCGGCAACCAGAAACGGCAGCCCGCGGCCGAGGATCGCCTCGCGCCGCCGCGCCATCTCGGCCACATCGGGCGGGACCTCCTCGAATGAGGCGAGGCCGTGGAGGACGTGGTGGCCGTAGATCGCCTGGATCGCGGCGACGTCCCGTTCCAGGGACGGCCGGATGCCTGCCAGGTCAGACATCCTCGATCCGAATCGCGACCGGCGTGTCGCGGCACACGTCGAGGGCGGCGATGGTGGCCAGCGCCCGGTCGAGGGCCGCGCGCCCGGTGCGATGGGTCACGATCAGCACCGGCGCCTCGGAGCCTGCGTGCTCGACCTGGCGCATGCGGTTGATGGATATATCCGCGTCGCCGAGGGCGGCCGCCACCCGTGCGAGCACACCTGGTGCGTCGGCGAGCAGGAAGCGCAGGTAGTACGCCGCTTCGCTTTCGTTGCTCGCGGATCGCGGCGCGGCGAGGCTGGTCGCGGGCCGCCCGAAGGCCGGCACGACATGACCGCGTGCGAGGTCCACCACGTCGGCGAGAACGGCCGACGCGGTCGGCCCCTCGCCGGCGCCAGGTCCGCTCATCACGATGCGGCCGACGAAGTCGCCCTCGAGCACCACCATATTGGTCACGCCCTCCAGCTGGCCAAGAGGCGAGGCCAGCGGCACGAGGCAGGGCTGCATCCGCGCCTCGATCCCCTCTGGCAGCGTGCTCGCCACGCCGAGCAGCTTGATGCGGTAGCCGAGCTCTGCGGCATGCTCGATATCGGCGAGGCTGACGCGTTCGATCCCCTCAATGGCGATGCCACCGAAATCGACCCGCGCCCCGAAGGCCGCCGCCGACAGCAGGGCGAGCTTCTGCGCCGCGTCGATGCCGCCGACGTCGAAGGCGGGGTCCGCCTCGGCGTAGCCGTGGCGCTGGGCGTCGGCCAGCACCTCGGCGTAGGGGGCGCCGGTCGCCTCCATCCGGGTCAGGATGTAGTTGCAGGTGCCGTTCATCACCCCCATGACCCGGGTGATCGCGTTGCCCGCCAGGCCTTCGGTCAGCGCCTTGACCACGGGGATGCCGCCCGCCACCGCCGCCTCGAAGCGGAGGCCGACGCCTGCCGCCTCCGCCGCCTCGGCCAGCGCCTGGCCGTGGCTGGCGAGCATGGCCTTGTTAGCGGTGACGAGGTGCTTGCCGCCTGTCAGCGCCGCCATGGCGGTCGCCTTGGCCGGGCCGTCCTCGCCGCCGATGACCTCGACCACCAGGTCGACGTCGGCGCGGCGGGCCAGGGCCACGGGGTCGTCCTCCCAGTCGTAGGGGGCGAGGTCGACGCCGCGGTCGCGGTGGCGCGAGCGGGCGGAGATCGCGGCGATCTCGACCGGGCGGCCGGCGCGGGCGGCGATCAGCTCGCCGTGGGACTGGAGCATCTTCACCACCCCGGCGCCGACGGTGCCGAGGCCGGCGAGGCCGATCCTGAGCGGTTGGGTCATGAGCGGGTCCCCGGGATGCGCGCCCCCGATCTCCTAGGCGACCACCCGGCGGCCTGCAATCCGGAAAGGAACCGTGCAAGTGTGCCTTGCACGCGTGCAATTCCTGGTATCCTGCTGATAATACGAGGATTCATCTTCAATAATTTTGCGTGAACCGCCGAGCGGGGCTCAGGCGGCGGCCTCCTCGGCGTGGTACTTGGCGAGCAGGGCGTCGGCATTGGACATGATCTTGCGGACGCCGCGGGCGGCTTGGCGGATGCGGTGCTCGTTCTCGACGAGGCCGAGGCGGACGTAGCCCTCGCCGTATTCGCCGAAGCCGATGCCGGGGGCGACCGCCACGGCGGCTTCGCGCAGCAGGATCTTGGAGAAGCCCATCGAGCCAATGGCCGCGAAGGGGGCGGGGACCGGGGCCCAGGCGAACATGGTGGCGGGGGGCGGCGGGATGTCCCAGCCGGCGCGGGCCATGGCGTCCACCAGCACGTCGCGGCGGGATTTGTAGATGCCGCGGATCTCGGCGATGCAGTCGTCGGGGCCGTTCAGGGCGGCGGCGGCGGCGACCTGGACGGGGGTGAAGGCGCCGTAGTCGAGGTAGGACTTGATGCGGGTCAGGGCGTCGACCAGCCGGCGGTTGCCGACGGCGAAACCCATGCGCCAGCCGGGCATGGCGTAAGTCTTTGACAGCGAGGTAAATTCGACGGCGATGTCCTTGGCACCCTCGACCTGCAGGATCGACGGCGGCGGGTTGCCGTCGAAGTAGATCTCGGCGTAGGCGAGGTCGGAGAGAACCCAGAGGTGGTGCTTCTTGGCGAAGGCGACGAGGTCGCGGTAGAAGTCGAGGTCGGTGACCTGGGCGGTCGGGTTCGAGGGGAAGGACACCACCAGCGCCACCGGTTTGGGGACCGAATGGATGACGGCGCGTTCCAGAAGCCTCAGATATTCCTCGGGATTAAAGCGACCGTCGTGTAGCGCGGGGACGTGGCGCAGGGTGCCGCCGGCGATCATGAAGCCGTAGGGGTGGATCGGGTAGCTGGGGTTGGGGACCAGCATGACGTCGCCAGGTGCTGTGATCGCCATGGCGAGGTTGGCGAGGCCCTCCTTGGAGCCGAGGGTGGCGATGACCTCGGTCTCGGGGTCGAGCTTCACCCCGAACCGGCGGGCGTAGTAGCCGGCCTGGGCGCGGCGCAGGCCGGGGATTCCCTTGGAGGCCGAATAGCGGTGCGTGCGCGGCCGGCGGACGGTTTCCACAAGCTTTTCAACGATATGGGCGGGCGTATCCATGTCCGGATTGCCCATGCCGAAGTCGATGATGTCCATGCCCTCGGCGCGGTACTTGGCCTTCAGCCGGTTGACCTCGGCGAAGACGTAAGGGGGCAGGCGCTTTATGCGGTAGAACTCTTCGGACATGGCTCGCGGGCTCGGGGATCAAGGCAGGGTCGCGTTATACGCGCGCCCCGATGGGATGGACAGGGGCATCTTGGCGGTGGTGTTAACCCGGATTTCTCGGCGTATGGAAAGCGTATGAAAGGCGTATGAAAACCGTATGCATAGTAAAATAGTCGGGAATAAAAGATTGGCGGCGGGTGCCTGTGCCCGCTAGGTCGGGAAGTGTTCCCGGTTCGGGAGCATCTTGGCGGCACGACCGGCATCCGGCTCTATCGCAGCGCGCGTGAGCGCCTCGACCAGCCAAGGGGCCTTCGACATCCACGCGAACATCGCCTGCAATTCGGGCCATGAAAGGTCTCGCCGATCGTCGCCCAGATGGACGGATAAATGCGCTGGTCGTTCACCTTCTCGACCTCCTGAACTGTACCCGACCAGACCGTGGCAGACGAGGTTCCGGACGGTGAGCGCATTGGTCAGATGCGCGACCAGAACGCGGCATTGCTCGCGTTGAATCTCTCGATCTTCGCCGGGCATGTCCACCAGGCGCGACCAGACGTCAAGCGACGCCGCGATCCCCTGCACGGGCTTCCGCCTCTTGCCGGAATCGAGCTTCTGAATGCTCTGCGTGAGCGCAATTTCGATCTTGGACCACAAAGAGACAAGAGAGGCCACGGATCCCTTGATCTGATCGAAGCTTACAAATTCGTTCATCGGAGGCCCCGTGGGAACTTCAGTGGGACCAAGACAACGCAAGGATCGTGCAAATCCGGTAAACATTGCGGCTCCCGCCGGGCCGCGGGCGCCGAGCGCAGCGGGCGATTTCCGACCACGGTCCGGATGGAGCCCGGCTCCCGGCCGCCCAGGCGCGAACGCGTCCTGACCATAGTCCGGCTCGGCAACCAGAAGTAGTAGTCAACCCGGCAGCCGGCGCGCTAGGATGGCGCGAGCCCCTGATCCTGGATGGTCTTCATGCGCGCCGCTTCATTGCTTTCCGCCCTGCTTCTGACATTCCTCGCGGCCTTCGGCGGTGCCGCCTCCGCACAGGAGCGGCCGAACACGATCCTGGTGCTCGACGCCTCGGGCTCGATGTGGGGGCAGATCGACGGGGTTAACAAGATCGTCATCGCCCGGCAGGTGGTGGCCGAGATCCTGGCGGGGTTCCCGGCGGACCAGAACCTGGGGCTCGTCACCTACGGCCACCGGCGGCGCGGGGATTGCGCGGATATCGAGACGCTGGTGGCGCCGGCACCGGGAACGGCGGCGGAGATCGTGCGGCTGGTCAACGAGCTGAACCCGCGGGGCATGACGCCGATGGCCGATTCAGTCGTCGCGGCGGCGCAGTCGCTGCGCCATACCGAGGCGGCGGCCACGGTGATCCTCGTCTCGGACGGGATCGAGACCTGCAACCCGGACCCCTGCGCCGCGGCGCGGGTGCTGGCGGAGACAGGGGTGGATTTCACCGCGCATGTGGTCGGCTTCGACGTCGCCGGCGAGGCGGAGGCGCTGGGGCAGATGCAGTGCATCGCCGAGGCGACCGGCGGGCTGTTCCTGACCGCCGACAACGCCGAGGAGCTGACGACCGCGTTGAAGACGGTGGTGGCGACCATGGCGCCGCAACCGGAGCCGGAGCCGGAGATGGCCGCCCTGACCCTGCGCGCCACGCTGGGCAGCGAGGATGGGCCGGAGGTCACGGATCCGGTGGTCTGGAACATCGCGGCACCCGGGGTCGGGCTCGAGGCCGAGGGCAATCCGGTGGCGCTGGAGCTGGAGGCCGGGGCCTACGAGGTCACCGGCTATCATGTGGTCTTCGAGCAGATGGTCGCGGTGCAGGCGACGCTGGTGGGCGGCATGGAGCGCACGCTGACGGTGGTTTTCGAGGTGCCCGCGCCCAAGGCGAGCCTGGTGGCGCCGGACAGCGCGCCGGCGGGAAGCCGGGTCGAGGTCGGCTGGAGCGGGCCGGACGAGGGGGGCGACAACGTGCAGGTCGCGCATGTCGGCGGGGCGTATATCGACTACGCCTATACGCAGACCGGCAATCCGGTGGAGCTGCTGATGCCGGCGCAACCCGGGATCTACGAGTTGCGCTACAGCCTGCATGACAGCGAGACCATCGCCACCCGTCCGATCGAGGTGACCGCGATCAAGCTGGGCCTGACCGCCCCCGACAGCGCCGGCGCGGGCAGCCAGGTCGAGGTCGGCTGGGCAGGGCCGGATGCGCCGGGCGACAACGTGCAGGTCGCGCAGGTCGGCGGAAGCTACATCAACTACGCCTACACCGCCCGCGGAAATCCCGCGGTGTTGCAGATGCCGGCGGAGCCGGGCACCTACGAGCTGCGCTACAGCTTCCGCGACCGCGAGGTGATCGCCACGCGGCCGATCGAGGTGGTGGCCGTCGAGCTGGGTCTGGTGGCGCCCGATACCGCCGCCGCCGGCAGCGAGGTCGAGGTCGGCTGGGCGGGGCCGGATGCGCCGGGGGACAACGTGCAGGTCGCGCATGTCGGCGGGAGCTACATCGACTACGCCTACACGCACACCGGGAACCCGGTGCGGCTGATGATGCCGGCGGAGCCGGGCGTCTATGAGCTGCGCTACAGCTTCCAGGACCGGGAGGTGATCGCGACGCGGCCGATCGAGGTCACCGCGATCAAGGTCGGGCTGACGGCGCCCGACAGCGCGCCGGCGGGAAGCCGGGTCGAGGTGGGCTGGAGCGGGCCGGATGCGGGTGGCGACAACGTGCAGATCGCGCATGTCGGTGGGGGGTATATCGACTATGCCTACACGGCGTCCGGTAATCCGGTGACGTTGGTGATGCCGGCCGAGGCCGGGCCTTACGAGCTGCGCTACAGCTTCCGCGACCGCGAGGTGATTGCGACGCGGCCGATCGAGGTGACGGCGATCAAGGTTGGCCTGACCGCCCCCGCCACCGCCCGGGCCGGCAGCCGGGTCGAGGTCGGCTGGGCGGGGCCGGATGCGCCGGGGGACAACGTGCAGGTCGCGCATGTCGGCGGGAGCTACATCACCTATGCCTATACCGAGCGCGGCAATCCGGTGGAGCTTGAGATGCCGGCGGAGCCAGGGGTCTACGAGCTTCGCTACAGCTTTCGCGACCGCGAGGTGATCGCCACGCGGCCGATCGAGGTGGTCCCGGCGCAATAAGCGGCGCGGCGGGCCGTCGTCCGATCAGACCAGAAGGGCGATGATCAGGACGACGACGAGCGGGGCGCCGAGCAGCCAGGCGATGAGGGCGGGCATGTCTGTCTTCCTTGTTCAGCCGCGGCCGAAGGTGCCGAAGGGCACGGCGCGGTCGCGATGGTCGCCGCCCGCTGCCGCGGCGTAGTAGGCGGCGGCGGCACTGGCCATCAGCGTGGCGGCGATGAGAAAGGCGGCGATGGCGGCCGCCCTGCGGCCCTGCTCGGCCGCCTGGAGCGCCGTGGCGTAGAAGGCGCGGGCCTCGGCGAGGGTCTGGTCGACGCGGGCCTCGGCCTCTTCGGGCGCGGCGCCGGTGCGTTCGGCGACGATCCCGACGAGGTAGTCGCGGTCCTCGGCCGAGATGTCGCCGTCGCCAAGGTTGCGCGCGAGGGCCGCGGTGGCGTCTTCCCCGCCTTCACCCTGGACGAGCCGGCTGCCGAGGTAGTCGATGTCGCCGCCGACCGCTTCGGTGGCGATCTGCGCGGCGCCTCCGGCGGCCGCACCCGCGGTGCCGACCACGCCGCTCACGCCGCTGGCCGCCATGGCCGCGCCGAGGAGCGCACCGACGGCCCAGACGACTACGCCGTGCGCGCCATCGCGGACCTCTACCTCGTGGACACTCGCGCTATCGACGCGGCGGCGCATCCGGCCGGCGAGGTAGCCGCCGGCGGCGAAGCTGGTGATTGCCACCCAGAGGAACCAGATACCCGAGGCGATGGCGACCCAGCGCAGCGAGACGCCCTCACCCGGCTGGAACGACGACACGCTGAGGCCGATCGCAGAGCCGAAGGTCAAGAGGACGAAGGACAGGGCGACTGACAGCGCGGTGCCTGCGAAGATCGCCGGCCAGTCGACGTAGCTGGCGTCCGACGCGGCCAGAGCGACGGTTCCGGCGCGTTCGGCCCCGGCAGGAGTGAGATGTGTCACGATGTGTCTCCCCGCGCCTCAGGCCAGGCCGATGAGCGATAGGACGGCGAGAACGACCACGATGAGGCCGACGAGATAAATGATGCTGTTCATGCGAGTTCCTCTCCAGACTTTGCGTTCGGCCCTGCTGAGGCCGCCGGCGCTACTTCGACGTTCTTGGATAGGACAATGCTGCCCGGGCGAATTGGTTCCATCCGGTGCCGGCAGGGAGGTGCGGATACCGGCGGGCTCAGTCGCCGGAGGGCGCCTGGACCGCTTCGAGACGGTCCCGGTCGGCCGGGTCGATTACCGGCGCATGTAGGCCTTCCGCACGGGCCTGCAGCGCTTCGGCACGGGCGGCGAGCAGGGCGGCCTCGGCCTCGATGCGGGCGGCCGCCGGTCCGGCGGTCGCGAGCGCCGCGGTGAACTCGGCGTCAGGCAGGAGCGTGGGGTTCGGTGCGGCGCGGACATAGTCGGAGGGGGCGATGGCCGCCTCGTCGGGCTGGTCGCAGCCGGCCAGCGCCGTGACCAGCGCCGCGGCGAGGGCGAGGGCTGGCCGGGGGGATGGGTGGCAGATGCGCATGACGCGGGCTATATCGCTGATGGGCAAAGCCCCGACCGGGCTGTAATATCGGCCGCGGGGCGGGGCGGCAAGCCGCGCAAGGCGGGAGGGGATCATGAGCGACGATCGTGAAGAGGACACGCTGGCCGGGCAGGGCCACCAGATCGCTCACAACATGGCCGAGGTCTTCGACATATCTGGCCAGATATGGCAGCGGTTTCTGGCGGCGCAGATGCGGGAGGGCACGCAGAAGAATGCCGACCCGATGAACGCCTGGCCGGTCTTTGCCGAGCTGTCGCGCACCATGTGGGACAACCCCAAGCAGGTGGCCGACAAGACCATCGAGTTCTGGGCCCAGCAGACCGCGCTCTGGCAGTCGTCGATGCTGAAGTGGCTGGGTGCCAAGGACACGCCGGCGCCCGACCTGCCGCACATGCTGAAGCCGGACAAGCGCTTCGCCCACAAAGACTGGTCGGAGAACGCGGTCTTCGACTACATCAAGCAGTCCTACCTGCTGACCTCGGGCTGGATACAGGACACGGTGGGCTCGGTGGGCGAGATGGACCCCAAAGAGCGCAAGAAGGCGGCCTTCTTCACCCGCACATTCGTCGAGGCGATGAACCCGGCCAACTTCTTCGCGCTGAACCCCGAGGTGCTGGAGGCGACGCTCGACCAGAAGGGCGAGAACCTGGTGCGGGGCCTCAAGATGATGCTGGAGGACCTGGACCGCGGCAAGGGCAAGCTGCTGATCCGGCAGACCGACATGGATGCCTTCGAGGTCGGGCGCAACACCGCCGTCTCCGAGGGCGCGGTGATCTGGCAGAACGACATCCTGCAGCTTATCCAGTATGCGCCGCTGACCGAGACGGTGCACGCCAAGCCGATCCTGTTCATCCCGCCCTGGATCAACAAGTACTACGTTCTCGACCTCAACCCCAAGAAATCGATGGTCAAGTGGCTGGTCGAGCAGGGCTACACGGTGTTCATGATCTCCTGGGTCAACCCCGACGAGCGGCACGGGAAGCTGACCTGGGAGGACTACATGTTCGAGGGTGCCTCGGCCGCCATCGGCAAGGCGCTGGAGGAGACCGGGCAGAAGAGCCTGCATATCGGCGCCTATTGCGTGGGCGGCACGCTGGCGGGGACGCTGCTGGCCTACATGGGCAAGACCCGCGACCGGCGGGTGGCGTCGGCCACCTTCTTCGCCGCCCAACTCGACTTCGAGGACGCGGGCGAGCTGCAGGTCTTCGTGGACGAGAACATGCTGGAGGCGGTCGGCGAGGAAATGGAGAAGGGCTTCATGCCCGCCGACCGCATGGCCAACGCCTTCAACATGCTGCGCTCCAACGACCTGATCTGGGGCTATGTCGTCAACAACTACATGCTGGGCAAGGATCCGTTCCCCTTCGACCTGCTGTACTGGAACGCCGATTCCACCGCGATGCCGGCGCGGGTCCATACCCATTACCTGGGCCATTTCTACGTGAAGAACGACTTCGCCAGGGGCAAGCTGAGCGTGCGCGGCACGCCGATCCGGCTCTCCGACATCAAGGGGCCGGTCTATCACGTGGCGACGCGCGAGGATCACATCGCGCCGGCGGCCTCGGTCTATCGCGGGGCGAAGGAGATGACAGGGGCGGAGGTGCGCTTCGTGCTATCGGGCTCGGGGCATATCGCCGGGGTGGTCAACTCGCCGGTGCTGGGCAAGTACCAGTTCTGGACCAACCCCGACCTCACGCAGCCGACGATCGAGGACTGGCAGAAGGGGGCCGCCGAAACGCAGGGGAGCTGGTGGCCCGACTGGGACGGCTGGCTCGCCGCCCGATCGGGCCGGAAGGTCGCGGCGCGGGTGCCGGGCGCACGGCTCGGGGTGATCGAACCGGCGCCCGGCGCCTACGTGAAGGTGCGCTTCGACAAGGCGTGATCGGAACGCGGCCGCCTAGCGGTCCGAGGAGCTCGCGTCGCGATCGAACTTGATCATCACGACCTGCTCGAAGCCGAGGCTCCGGGCCACCTCCGGGCTCAGACCGGCCGCGGCGGCGAGCTGGGCGCCGGCCGCGGCGGGGCCCTGGCCGCGGGCGGCGGTTCCCTGGCGGTCGTCGCCGTCGGCGCCGGCGTTGAAGGCGGCGATGGCGAGATCGTTCAGGGTCAGCCCGCTCGTCTCCGCGGCGGTGAGGCCCGCGGTCGCGATCAGCTGGGCATGGACGGCGGGATCGACCATGGTCGGCTCACCGCGGGCGATCATGACGATGTTGTCGTCGCTGTCGCCTGCCAGCGCAGGGCTGGCGGCAGCGAAAGCGGCGGCGGCAAGCGCGGCGAAGAGGGAAGCACGGTTCATTTCAGTATCCTTTCAAACGGTTTCACGAACTGCATCCCCTGCGGCCTTGCGCCGGAGGAGAATGCCGTCCGAAGTTGCTGGAAAAGCGCCGCCTGCAGGGCCCGGCGCTGACCCCCGCTTCGGTGTATCGGGCGTCTGCAGTAGCATTTGCCCGAGTTGGCGTGACGCGGACGTGACGCCGTTAACCACGTTGCGTGGCAGGCATTGCCGGCGCGACGGGCCCGTTCAGGGGTGGATGTTGAACAAGCGTTCAGTTAGCCTCCGCCGCAGGAGGCGCGGGCATGGCGCGGCGCAGCGGATCGAGCGGGAAGAAGACGGCGGCCGAGGTGCGTCGTGCGGCACTGGAGCTCTTTGCCGAGCGGGGATATGCCGCCGTCTCGATGCGGCAGATCGCGGCCGAGGTGGGGGTGCAGGCCGGGGCGCTCTATCTCTACACGCCCGACAAGCAGTCGCTGCTCGCCGACATCATGGTCGCCCATATGGAGGACCTGCTGGAAGCCTGGGCGCGCTGGGCGAAGCCGGCGGGCGGCGATCCGCTGGCGATGCTCGAGGCCTTCGTGCGCTTCCATGTCCGCTACCACCTGGAGCGGGGGGCGGAGGTCTTCATCTCCTACATGGAACTGCGCAACCTGGAGCCGGACAATTTCGCGCGCGTCGAGATGCTGCGGCGGTCCTACGAGGCGATCCTGACCGGCATCCTGGAGGCGGGGCGCGATGCGGGGGCCTTCCGGATCACAGAGGCCAGGCTCGCCACCTTCGCGCTGATCGCGATGCTGACCGGGGTCAACACCTGGTACCGCCCCGGCGGGCGTCTCGGCGCCGCCGAGATCGAGGCGGAGTACCTGGCGATGGCGCGCAATCTCGTGGGGATCTGGGAGGCGGTGGCGGCTGGCTGACGGCGGAGGCTATGGGGCGCTAGCCGTGCGGCGGGCCAGGAAGTCGCGCAGGTCCCAAACGTAGCGGGAGGCGAGCGAGACGTAGACGAGCCCCATGTTGGTGCGCTCGGTGACCATCTCGCCGGGGAAGGGGAGGTAGGAGAGCTCGCGCGAGCCGAAGGAGGGCGAGGCGGTGCCGACCTGCCACTCGGTCCTGAGCTCGACGTCCACCAGCTTAAGCGACGGCGCGTCGCCCTCGCCAGCGATCTCGAAGGGGACGCCGGCGATGCGGAGGTAGGCGCTCTTGTCGCGCGCCTCGCGGAAGCCGTCGATGAACTGCGAGGTCAGGACCTGCAGCTCGGCCGCCGCGTCCGGGCCGTGCAGGTGGCTGGCCAGCGGGTCGGGATGGGGGTGGTTGTGGCCGGGGCCGGGCGTGGTCGTGGTCGTGGTCGTGGGGATGGTCGTGCATGGAGGATTTCCAGTGCGGAGATCTGTAACCTGTTGTCCTTGAACGATAATCGTGGTTAATCCGAGGTTAACGCAGGTTGCGTCACGGCCGGCGAGCGGAGGTGGACCATCGCCGGCCGGTGAACTCGCCCGCCGGGATCGTCACCGGCTTGTCGATCAGGCCCTTGTGGGCGCCGAGTTTGCCGTGGGCGACCATCGAGCCGAGCACGTCGACGATCACGCGCGACGCCGAGGAGCGCGGTGATGTCGGAGGTGTCGTAGGGGGGCGAGACCTCGACCAGTTCCATGCCGCAGACGCCTTCGGCGGCGACCTTGGAGGCCAGCGCGAGGGCCTCGCGCGGCAGGAAGCCGCCGGGCTCGGGCCAGCCGGTGCCGGGGACGAAGCCGCAGTCGATGCTGTCGATGTCGAAGGACATGTAGACCATGTCGACGCCGTCCCAGGCCATCTCGAGCGCCATCTCGGCGGTCTTGTCGACGCCCATCCGCTCCATGTCGGACATGGTGATGATGTTGGTGTGGCGCTCGCGCGCCACCTTCACCGCTTCGCGCGGGACCTGCCAGCCGCCGATGCCGACCTGCACCAGGTTCTTGGCCGGTACGTTGGGCAGGTTGGTGGCGTGGAACCACGGCGTGGTGTGCATCCGCTCGTCGAGGTCCTTCTCCTGGATGTCGGCGTGGCGGTCGAAATGCACGATGCCGATCTTCTTGGAGGTGCATTCGCGCGATGCCGCGCACGCAGGGAAAGCCGATCGAGTGGTCGCCGCCGACGATGATCGGGGTGGAGCCGGAGGAGAAGACGTGGGAGACGGCCCGGCTGATCTGGTCGAAGGTCTTCTCGATGTTGCCGGGGATGGTGAAGATGTCGCCGGCGTCGCAGAGCGACATCTGCTCGCGCAGGTCGATCCCCATCTCGTAGTTGTAGGGGGTGTAGAGGGCGGAGATCTTGCGCACCCCCTGCGGGCCGAAGCGGGTGCCGGGGCGGTAGGTGGCGCCGCCGTCGAAGGGGGCGCCGAGGACGGTGGCGTCGTACTGGCCGACTTCGGTCACGTCCTCGGCGTAGGGGGCCTTGAGGAAGGTGTTGATGCCGGCGTAGTGCGGCAGCTCGCCGCGGGCGAAGGTGGGGATCGAGCGGTCCTCGATGCTGTCGGCCGCGGTCAGGCCCATGCGCAGCGCCCAGGCGCGTTCCTTCTCCCATTCGGTGCCGGGGATCTCGGCCTCGGCCTGCATCGCCCGCCAGCCGAGCAGGCGGGTCAGGTCGGGGTGGTGGTGGCGGTTGTCCGTCGCGCGCAGGTCGGCGGGGTGGTGGGAGCGGCTGCGGTCACGCGGCGTCGAGAGCATGGGTCATCTCCTGAAGCGTCCGGAACGGATTGCCACCATCCTTGGCATGGAAGTCATAGGTGATGGTAGCCCCGTAGGCTTCGGGCGCGTCCGGATCCCAGCGCGGCTTGTCGAAGACGAGCACCCGGTCGCCGAGCTTGAAGGCCTCGGGCAGGTCGTGGGTGACCATGAAGACGGTCATGTTGGTCTCGGCGCGCAGCTCGACGAGGAAGTCGTGCATCGAGATCCGCGTGCCGGGGTCGAGCGCGCCGAAGGGCTCGTCGAGCAGCAGGATGCGGGGCTTGGCGACCAGCGCCTGGGCGATGGCGAGGCGCTGGCGCATGCCGCCCGAGAGGGCGGCCGGGTAGGCGTCGGCGACGTGGCCGAGGCCGACGCGGTCGAGCGTGGCGGTGGCGCGGTCGCGGGCTTCGCGCTGGCGGAGGCCGAAGAAGAAGCCCGACCGGCTGGCGCCGAAGCTCTCGGCGGCGACGATGTTGTCGCGCACCGACATGTGGGGGAAGACGCGAGTAGTGCTGGAAGACCACGCCGCGTGCCTGGTCGGGCTCGCGGGCCGGGGGGGCGCCGTCGATGCGGATCGTGCCGCGGGTCGGCTGTTCCTGGGCGAGCAGGAGGCGCAGGAAGGTGGACTTGCCGCAGCCCGAGGCGCCGACGATGGAGATGAACTCGCCCTCCTTCACCTCCACCGAGACGCGCTCGAGGATGGGGCGGGGGCCGTAGCTCTGGAAGACGCGCGGACGGTGACGAAGCTCACAGCGCCGTCGCTCCCGGCCCAGGGGTAGAGGCGCTGCGACAGGCGCCTTCAGCGCCCAGTCGATGAGGAAGGCGAGCAGCGTGATCCAGGCGACGTAGGTGAGGATCACGTCCATGGCGAGGTAGCGGCGCACCAGGAAGATGCGGTAGCCGAGGCCCTGCTCGGCGGCGATGGCCTCGGCGGCGATCAGGAAGAGCCAGGCGGAGCCGAGGGAGAGGCGCACGGCCTGGATCAGCCGCGGCATGACCTGCGGCAGGGCGACGCGCAGCGCGATGATGGCGGAGGAGGCGCCCAGGGTCTGCGGCCTTGATGGTCTGCTCGACGCGGGATTTCCAGCACGCGCTGGGACATGTCGCGGATGAGGAAGGGGGCGGTGCCGATGACGATGAGGGCGACCTTGGACAGCTCGCCGAGGCCGAAGACGATGAAGAGGATCGGCAGGATGCGCCAGCGGCGGGATCATCGAGACGATCGCGACGAAGCCTGCGAGGCTGGCCCGGGCGTAGGGCAGGAGCCCGATGAGGAGGCCGAAGCCGAGCCCGATCGCCGCGGCGATGCCGACGCCGAGGGCAAGGCGCTGGAGGCTGGCGGCGGTGTCGCTCCAGAACAGGATGGTGCCCGAGCGCTGGTCGGGCTCGGTGATGGTGCGGACCGCGGTTTCCAGGATCTGGGAGGGTGCGGGCAGCAGCCGGTCCTGCGGGTTGTCGGCGCGGCGGATCGCCGAGCCGGCGCTGTAGATCAGGATCACCAGCAGGAAGGGGATGAGCATCAGGAGCGTGGCGACGCTGCGGCCGGGACGGCGGTTGATCAGCCGCAGCGACGGGGGCCGCACCGCCGGGGCCCCCGGCGGCGCGGCGGGAGCCGCGATCGGCTCAGAGTGCGCCATCGGCGGCCATCTGCATGAAGGTCGCGTCGAAGCGGAACTTCACGTTGTTCGCGTCGCCGGTCACCGTCCCGTCGGGATAGGCCACGCCGATGAAGTCGGCCGAGGGGGCGCCGACGCCGAGGATGCCCTTGTCGAAGAGGAACTGCGCCACGCTGGTCATGGTCGCCTGCAGGGCGGGGTCGGAGGCGAAGGCCGCGGCCTCGGCGGGGTCGAAGAACATCCGGGTCGCGGCGAGCTGGCTGCGGTAGTCCTCGAGGTCGGTGCCGGCCGCCTCGGCCATGGCGGTCAGCGCCGCGGTGCCCTCGGGCGTGTCGGAGGACATCAGCGCCATCGCCTCGTACCAGGCGCCGACCAGCGCCTTGCCGAAGTTGGGGTTGGCCGCCAGCGTGTCGGTGTTGACCACCATCAGGTCGATGATCTCGCCGGGGATGTCGGCGCTGTCGAAGACCACGGTGGCGTCCGGCTCGGCGAGGATCGCCGAGACGAGCGGGTTCCAGGTGATCACCACCTCGACGTCCGGGGTGGTGAAGGCGGCGATCATGTCGGCGTCGGCGGTGTTGATCACGCGCGCCGAGGTCGCGTTCGGCGAGGCCCACGCTGTCGAGCGCGCGGGCCAGGAGGTAGTGCGAGACCGACAGCTCCACGAGGTTCACCGGCTTGCCGGCGAGGTCGGCCAGGCCGATCCCGCCCTTGACGATGATCGCGTCGTTGCCGTCGGAATAGTCGCCGATGATGAGCGCCGTGGTGTCGACGCCGCCGCCGGAGGGGATGGACAGCGTGTCCATGTTGGTCGCCGAGACCCCGTCGAAGGCGCCGGCGGTGTACTGGTTGATCGATTCCACATAGTCGTTGATCTGCACGATCTCGACCGAAATGCCGTATTTCTCGGCCCAGCGGTCCATGATGCCGCTGTCGGCGATGTAGCCCCAGGGCATCCAGCCGGCGTAGATCGACCAGGCGACGCGGAAGTCGGTGCGCTCCTGCGCCAGTGTGGGCGTGCCCAGCGCGGCGGTCAGGACGGTTGCGGTGATGATCGTGGTCAGTCGGCTCATAGGTCACTCCCCTCGCCGATGAAGGACACTGCCCCGGTCGTGCAGGCGAGCGACGCACGGCCGGACCGGTGCAGTGCTCTCCCGGGGTTTTGTCCCGCCGTGTACCCGCGGGTAAGCGCCCCGCGGGCGGCACCTCTCGGACCAGACCCCTGACGGGCGGAACCCTAGGCACCCTGCAAGGCCGAGCGTGGCGCGGATGGCGGGCGGGGCCAACAGCGATTGCGTCTTTTGCGGGCGCAAAGCGGTTATCTGCACAGTTTCTGCGCATTGGTGCCGAGACCCGGCCATTCGCGCGTCAGATGCGAGCGGTCGTCGGGGCCAGATGGACGGGGCGGGGAGCCGAATCACCTCAAATGGCTTCGAGCGATCGCTTCGAGGCGGGGTTGGAACGCGGCGTCTGCGCATTCACTTCGCCGATTTGTCCGTTGACAAATCGGGGCGCGCCTGCCTGCCCCCGGCAGGCGCGGTAAACCGCGCCGCCAGGCAAGCGCGCCCCGATTACCCACCGTCGCTGATGCCGAGAGCCCCTCGCCCTGCGCGCTGGCGCTCCGGGCGACCGGATCGCGCGGCGCGCCACTGGCGCCCCACTCATGCGATCCGGAAGTGCGCGGGGCGAGGGCGTGACCGAGGGTATCAGCCGGCGATGGCTGCCGCGCCCCGGCGGACGACGGGACGCGGCGGCCGGTAGACGCCTCAATAGTCGATGCGGATCAGGGACACGCCCTGCCGGGGCAGCTGCGTGGCGAGCACGGCGCTGCCGGTGGCGGCATCCACCGATCCGGTCTCCAGCACCGCCAGCTGCCCTGCCGCCTCGAGCCGGTCGAAGTCGGCGCCGGCGATCTCCTGCGGCGAGCCCATTTCCTGCCAGACGCGAAGGGCGTTGGAATGGTCCCTGTCCATGCGGTAGTGGGTCATCCGGTGGCTGCCCGGCGCAAGGCCGCGGAGCGTCAGGGTGACATTGGCCGCGCCGTCCTCGACATCGTCGTCGTGGTAGTTCCAGACGAGGACGCTGACGCCGCCACCGTCGCGGGTGGCCACGGCGCTGACGTCGGGCTCATCGCGGATGCCGTGGTCCATCACCGCCTGCAGGTCGATGGCATGGTCGCTGGAGGTCTCGACCCACTCGCCCTTGAGCTTGCCGAGCATGCGGAAGGCGTTGAGCACGGCCTTGTCGACGCCGTTGGTCGCGAGGTCGCGGAACCCGTCGAACCAGGGCTGGCCGTCGAACATGAACGCCCAGGTGACCGCGCCCTCGATGGTCAGATCGGCGCGGCGGGCCAGCTCGTAGGTGCGCATCATGCTCTCCACCACATAGGCGCCGTAGAGCGGGCCGTTGCGATAGGCGTTCTGCGGATGATAGCGCGCGGAGCAGGCGGCACAGCCTTCGGGGTCCGATTCGCCGATGACGATCGGCAGGTGCCGCAGGGTGGGGAACTCGTTGATGATCCCCAGATGCACGTCGATGTCGCGCAGCTGCTTGTGCACCCCCATGCGGACGTGATCGTTGTAGACCACCGGATTGCCCTTGGCGTGGAAGGCGAGGAAGTCGATGGGCGATGCCTTGTCCACGACATGCTGGAGGAACGCGCGCATGAAGACCTGTGCGGCCTCCCGCGCCGAGCCGCCGCACACGTGCGGGCCGCCGACGCGCGCATCCGGCAGCACCCGCTTCACCGCGCGCGCGCTGACGTCGTACATCTCGCAGAACTCGGGGATCGAGCCCGTCCAGTAGAGGCCGTCGGGTTCGTTCCAGACCTCCCAGGGCCATGTGGTGACCTTCGCATGGCCATAGCGGTCCGCGAGATGCCGGGCCCATGCCTCGACGAGATCGCCCCACTTCTTCAGGTCGTTGGGCGGCGACGCCCAGCCGGCGGTGATCGAGGAGGTCCGATCGTTCGGGCGCCAGCTGTGCTGGTAGGGTCCGTCATGGGACGACAGCGCCTGCGGGGTGAACCCGATCTGCACCATCGGAATGCTGCCCGCCTCGACATAGGCGTCGAAGATGCGGTCCATGATCGTCCAGTCGTAGACCGGGTTGCCGCCCTCATCCTCGGTATAGGCGTTGGTCGATCCCCACTTGAGCGCCGGCGTGCCGTCGCCGCTGGTCAGGAGGTTGTGCGCGCGGATGTAGGGCGGCTCCGGGCAGAGCTCGGTCAGCTCGCGCAGCAGCTTCTTGCCGTCGGCCGTATAGGTGTAGTTCGGCTCGTCGTAGCCGAACCAGTTCCAGAGCGGCCGGTACGCTCCCTGCGGGCGGTCTGCGTGGACGTCGATCCTGACGTCGTAGGTCTCGGGCATGTCGGGGGCTCCACCTTGCCGGTTCTGCATTGACGCTGGCGCTGCACGACAGCCTCGCGGTGTCGATCATCTACATCACCCACGACCTCTCGACTGCCTGTTACATCTCCGACCGCGGGATCATCATGTACAGGGGCGACGTGGTCGAGGCGGGCGACGCCCGAGAGGTGCTCGCCAGCCCCCGCCACGACTATTCGCTCGCCGCGCGGCGTCGTGCTGCACCCTGACCCGGAAGCTGCGCGCGCCTTGGCAACTGCGGCGCGCCCGTGCGGTGGCGAGCGGCTCTAGGTCGCGTTGTTGCCGTGAGTATGGTAGCGGGCGCGGTCAGCTGGGATAAGGACGTCGGCCTTTTCGCCCCTCTCTGCCCAACTGGCTATGGCGTAGCGATGGCAGAAACGCGTCCAGACCGGACCGTCAAAGCCATCAAGGTAGCGGACAATTCCCCAAACGTAGATGTTGCGGAGGCCCGAACTGCGGATGTCCTTTGCCTGAATATATGGCCGGGCGCTCCCCTGGCGCATAGTCGCGTCGGGCTGGATAACCCGTTCAACTTCGTAGTCCCTACTGAACTGTTCAACATCAAAAAAAGTCCGACGCTCCATCGGGTCTGGGCTTTCGTCGGAAATTTCCAGCCTGACTAGGACCTGAACATTGCTAGCCGGCAGCCTGCCCACGTTTCGAATGGTTATGTGCCCGATAGCATCATCTATTCCGCGGCCCCGAAGTCTATTGATACCGGACGGCTCGACGGCGAGATAAGCCCGAAGCTCCCGGTGCGAGGTTCCTTCCGCATGGTCGGCGGCTCTGACAGCAGCGTCAGCGGTTTTCCGGGTTTCCAACAAAGTCCATACCAGAAGGGAGGCGCCCAAGGCGCTTACCCCGAGGCTTATCATGGAGAGCATAACTATAGCGTTAGTAGCTCTAGCCATCGTCTCTTGGGCGCGAAGGTCTTGGCGCTCGTAATATTTGGCGCGCCCTTCGTCGTCGTCTGGGTCAAGGTTGGAAGTGGTATTCGGCCCGGAAGCAAACGGGATCCAATATTCGTTTTGGCGTGGCTCGCCCTCTTGGTTGCCGCGATAGTTGCATGGGGCGTTTGGGCAGTAGTTTAGGCCGACTAGCCAAATCAGCCCAAAGACGGCTAGAACGCCACCGGCGATCAATCCAGCCGCAAAGACGGCACCCCAATAGCCTCTAAGCTCGCGATCAGGAACCACGCCGGAAACCCCCCACGGTTGATCTTCACCGTGATTGAGCCCTCCGTTTCCGGCAAGCCTTTTTCACTGAACCGCTGCGTCAGCTCGGAATAATCCACCCCGGCCCGCTTCAACTCAGCCTAGGGCATTTGATACATCATGCCGGAAGTTTCCACCGGGTAAACACCGGATAAACGCCGGAATCATTATCGTTCAATATCAATATGATGCCCGTTTGTGCGAGCCGCACAAACCCAGGTGCCGGCCGGAATTCCGGCGCGTGGACTGGAAAAGGCCTCAGCCCATGCGCTCGGAGGCGTAGCTGCCGGGGCTGGCCGGGAAGACCACGGTCCGGGTGCCGTTCAGGAAGGTGCGGCGGTGGATGAAGGCGTGGACCGCGCGGGCCAGCACCTGCGCCTCCACGTCCCTGCCGAGGCTCACGTAGTCCTCCGCACTCTGGGCATGGGTGACGCGCACGATGTCCTGCTCGATGATCGGCCCCTCGTCGAGGTCGGCGGTCACGAAATGCGCGGTGGCGCCGATCAGCTTCACGCCCCGTGCTGGGCCCGCCTGTAGGGGTTGGCGCCCTTGAAACTCGGCAGGAACGAGTGGTGGATGTTGATGATCCGCGAAGAAGTGGCTGTTCTCCATGTCGTCAAACTGCGAGCTGTCGACGATGTTGCAGCCCTGCGCGGCGAGATAGCCGGAGATCGCCGCGACGATCCCGCGCGCGGTCGGGCAGGTCACGGCGAGGACGTGTCGCTTCATTCAAGCCTCGGGATAGTGGTGCCGCGCGACGGTTACGCGGCGCCCCCGCCGATGTCGAGGCGGCGTCGGAGTGCTACCGCCGGTTCAAGGGACTTCCGAGTGGCGGGCAGCGCCGTCGCCCATGCCCGCAGCGCGCCCC
>CAVOGP010000037.1:0-15051 GCA_963695425.1 uncultured Alphaproteobacteria bacterium
TCCGCCGGCCTGCCCCTCGGCCGCATCCGTCCCCGGCCCCGCCAGTGCCGCCGCTAGCGCGGTCAGGGTGTCGCTGTCCCGGACCGCCGCCACCAGTGTGGCATCCTGCGAAGCACCCGGCGATGCGGCGGGGATGCGCCTCGCGACGTCGTCGCGCGCCACTTCCAGCGCCGCAAGACCCGAAGCGAGGTCCGACATTCCCGCCCGCTGCACCTCGCGCGCCAGTTCCAGCCCCCGCAAGGTCGTCGAAAGCGCCTCCGCCTCGGCCGCCAGCGCCGGCGTCGCCTGTCCGAGGGCAGCACTTGCCCGCGCCGCCGCGAGCGGCCCCGCGGATGCAGCGCAGGCGGCGGTGGCGGCATCCGGCCCATTGCCTGCAGTGTCGCCGCCAGCCGCATGATCGCCTCCCGCCGGGTGGCGAGGGTCAGCGCCAGTTCGCGCTCCCACCCAGCGGCGTCGATCACCACCCCGCGCAGCCCCGCCAGCGCCGCCTCGTAGCTCCCGATCGCCGCGACCACCGCGCCATCGACCGCATCCGCCTGCGCAGGTGCTGCCCGCGCCGCCGCCAGCGCCTCCCCCGCCGCCGCCAGCCGCGCCTCTGCGGCCGCCAGCGCGTCGGGCGTGGCAGCACCTCCCGCGGACGCGGGGCCGGTCAGCAGAACGGCAAGGGCGAGCAGGGCGCGTCTCACGCGACGATCAGGCTCTGCCCGGTCATCTCGGCGGGCTGCGGCACCCCCATGAGCGCGAGCAGGCTCGGCGCCAGATCCGCCAGCCGCCCGCCCTCGCGCAGCCGCGCGCCCGGCGGCCCGCCCACGAGGATCACCGGCACCGGGTTCAGCGTATGCGCGGTATGCGGCCCGCCGGTCTCCGGGTCGACCATCACCTCGCAGTTGCCATGATCGGCAGTGACGATCATCGCCCCGCCCGCAGCCTCCAGCGCCGCCAGCGCCTCGCCCAGGGCCGCGTCCACCGTCTCCACCGCCCGGATCGCCGCGGCGAGGATCCCGGTATGGCCCACCATGTCCGGATTGGCGTAGTTGACCACGATCAGGTCGTATTCGCCCGAGAGGATCGCCGCGACCAGACGCTCGGTCACCTCCGCCGCCGACATCTCCGGCGCGAGGTCGTAGGTGCGCACCTTCGGGCTCGGCGCCATGTAGCGCACCTCGCCCCCCTCGGGCAGCTCCACGCCGCCGTTGAGGAAGAAGGTGACATGCGGGTACTTCTCGGTCTCGGCGAGGCGGAACTGCTTGAGGCCCCTCCCCGCCACCCAGGCGCCCAGCGTGTTCACGATCTCCACGTTCGGAAACATCACATCGAGCCAGGTGTTCAGCGCGTTCGAATACTCCGCCATGCCCAGCGCCGCCGCCCAGTGCGGCCGCCCCGAGACCTCGAACCCGTCGAAGCCCGGGTCCACCAGCGCGCCGAGGATTTGCCGCATCCGGTCGGCCCGGAAATTGGCGGCGAAGAGCCCGTCGCCGTCCCGCGCGCCCGCATAGCCGTCGATCACCGTAGGCACCACGAACTCGTCGGTCTCGCCGCGCGCATAGGCCGCCGCCACCGCCTCGGCGGCGCTCGCCGCCTGCAGCCCCTCGCCGCGCAGGATCGCCGCCACCGCCAGCACCACCCGCTCCCAGCGCCGGTCGCGGTCCATGGCGTAGAAGCGCCCGGAAACCGTAGCGATGCGCGCGCCCGCCGGAAGGGCGGCCTCCAGCTCGGCGATCTGCCCCGCGGCACTGGTGGGAGGCACGTCGCGCCCGTCGAGGAAGGCATGCACCGCCACCGGCACCCCGGCGGCCGTGATCGCCTCCGCCGCCGCCACCATGTGCCGCTGGTGCGAATGCACGCCGCCGGGCGAGGCAAGCCCCGCCAGATGCGCCGTGCCGCCCTTCGCCTTCACGGCGGCAATGAAGCGCCCCAGCGTCGCATTGGCGGCGAAACTGCCGTCGGCGATGGCGTTGTCGATGCGCGGCAGGTCCATCCACACCACCCGGCCCGCACCGATATTGGTGTGGCCGACCTCCGAATTGCCCATCTGCCCCTCGGGCAGGCCCACCGCCGGCCCGTGCGCGGTCAGGGTCGCATGCGGACAGGTCTCCCATATCCGGTCGAAATTCGGCGTCCGCCCCAGCGCCACGGCATTCGCCTCGCGCTGCGGGCTGAGACCCCAACCATCGAGAATGCACAGGACAACCGGTCGCATCGTCACCTCTTAGCCGCGCGCCGCCAGCATTAGCCCCGCCACCGGCGCTTGGCAAACCGCGTGCACACACAAGGTTGCCATCGTTGCGCGCGCCCGCGCGGCAGGGCAGAGTGCGGCGCCCCCAACCCCGGAGCCCGAGGTGCTGCGCGCCCTGACCCTGCTCTTCCTCTGCCAGCTCGCCGGCGAGACCGTCGTGCGCGGCATCGGCCTGACCTTTCCCGGCCCGGTGCTCGGGATGGGCCTGCTCCTCGCCATCCTGCTGATCCGCGGTAGGAGCTGGCCGGACCTCGACGCGGTCGCCGACACGATCCTGCGCAACCTGTCGCTGCTCTTCGTGCCGGCGGCTGTAGGGGTGATGCAGCAGGCGGGTCTGCTGGCCGACCAGTGGCTGGTGATCGGGCTCGCCATCGCCGGCTCGACGCTGCTGACGCTGGTCATCACCGTGCTGACCTTCCGCGCCGTGGCGCGGCTTCAGGCGCGGGGCCGCTCGTGATGGACGGCAACCTGCACCGGATCTGGGTCTATCTCGCCGAGACCCCGCTCCTCTGGCTGAGCGCCACGCTGGTCGCCTACGTGATCGGCGACGCGGTGGCGGCCCGGCTCGGGCGCCCGGCCGTCGCCCACCCGCTGATCATCGCCGCCGCCATGCTGATCACCCTGCTGGTGGCGACCGGCACGCCCTATCCCGACTATTTCGAGGGCGCGCAGTTCGTGCACTTCCTGCTCGGCCCGGCAACGGTCGCCCTTGCCGTCCCGCTCTGGCGCAACCGCGCCCAGGTCGGCCTCAGCCTGCTGCCGATGTGCGCGGCACTGGTTGCCGGCTGCCTCACCGCCATCGCCTCGGCGGTCGGCATCGCCTGGGCGCTCCGGGCGCCGCCCGAGGTGCTCGCCTCACTGGCGCCGAAGTCGAGCACGGCGCCGATCGCCATGGCGCTGGCAGAGTCGATCGGCGGGGTTCCGGCACTGGCGGCGGTCTTCGCGGTGCTGACCGGAATCCTCGGCTCGGCCATCGTCACCCCGCTGATGAACGCGATAGGCATCACCGACTACGCCGCCCGCGGCTTCGCCGTCGGCGTCGCCAGCCACGGCCTCGGCACCGCCCGCGCCTTTCAGGTCAGCGAGGAGGCGGGGACATTCGCCGGCATCGCCATGGGGCTGAACGGCGCGCTGACGGCGCTGGTGTTCCTGCTCATCCCACTGTTGCTCTGAGGCCCACCCAGCGCCCCGGCCACCCGCGCCAGCGCCCCCGGCCGATAGGACGGATCAGCCTGCCAGCGCCGCCGCGCCGCCGCGGACAGCTCCGCCACGGCCTCCGGCCCGGCCCGGTCGCACTGGCCGAGCGCAAGCAGCTGGTCCGCCAGCCCCGGCGGCCGCGCCCCACCCGCAGAGAGCGGTCCGAGCGCGTCCACCCCTGCGCGCCATGCGCCCACCGAGCCCGGGTCGAGAGCCAGCCCCTCCGCCATGGCGCCCTCGGCCACCCAGACCAGCGCATCGTGCGACAGCGCCGTCACCGGCCCGCCGCCGCCCACCGCCCCGTGATTGCCCGGAAACCACTCCTGCCGGTATGGCCTGTCCCGCCCGGCCGCCCCGGCATTCAGTGCGCCGAGATTGTCCCACAGGGTCGGCGGAAACCGCCGCCGCCTCTCGTCCAAAGCCACGGCATGACGCGCCGCCAGCACCCGGTCAGACAGCGAGGTGTCGTGAAACGCGAGGCCCCGGTTGATGACCTGCGCCAGCTGCAGATACCCCGGCAGGCCCAGCGCCCCCACCGTATCCCAGACCCCGAGATAGCCGACCGCCGCCTCAGCCGCCCCATGCCGTGCGCGAAAGGCGCGCGCCGCCGCCCCTTCGGGGAGAGCCTCCGGCGCCCGATCCCGGTAGAGCGCCAGCGCCGCCGGGACCGCGGCCGCCCGCTCGCGGGGCAGGATGCCCGCGGTCCGGATCAACCCAGCCAGCGAACGCGCCATATAGGCCCCGCGCGAGAAGCCGAAGAGCATGATCACATCCCCCGGCGCATGGGTCAGGACCAGAAACCGATACGCCGCCGCCACCGCCGCCGTCAGCCCCAGCCCGAAGGCGCCCCCCAGCGCGCGGTCGAGCATCCGAGCCACCGACCCGGTACCCCGCCCGGTGCCGAGCCCGTCGAGATGGCACACCACCTGCGCCACCCCGTCCGGCCCCAGCGGCAGGACGGCCCGCGCCAGCAGCGCTACATTGGTCGGGTGTTCGGCGTCGATACGCTTCCAGGTTCCGTCGCAGGCGATGACGATGCGTTTCATGTGCGCGCTCCGGATCGCTCCGGCCTCGCGGGCACACCCGGACACCCGGGCGATCGTCGTTCGGTTCTCGGAAAATCGGCGCCCTTGCGGCGCCGGACGGCACACTAGCGGAAAATCCTTGCCGAAACGCGACCGTACGGCGATTCATATTCGTTGACGGCAAGTTAACGCCGGACCATGTTCCTTATGAAAAACAATGGCTTGACCACGTGTCGCACAGTGCGACCTCGTGATCGCAGTCCCCGAAAACCGAGTCAGGCCTCCCGCGGCCGCGTCGCCAGCACTCGAAGGCCGCGCCGCAAAGCCCGCCTCCCAGCCAGCAAGCGCCGGCCGCCCCGCGCGCCAGTCCCGCGCCGCCTGGCGGAAGTCGAGATAGCCGAGAGCGCAACCGACCGCGATCTGCCCCATGTCCAGCGGCCCCGCGAGGTTCGCCATCCAGCGCGCCTCGATCGCGTCAAGGGCGCGGGCGACCTTGGTCCATTGCGCCTCGACCCAGGGGGCGTCGCGTAGCTCCTCGGGTCGCAGCCGCGCTTCGTAGGCCATCAGCACCGCCGCCTCCATCATGCCGTCCGCCGTCGCCTCCAGCGTCAGCACCTCCCAGAGACGCGGCGCCCCCGGATAGAGCCCGGCACCTGCAAGCGCATCGAGATAGCGGCAGATCACCCGGCTGTCGTAGAGTGCGGGCCCGTCGTCGCGCTCCAGCGTCGGGATCTTGCCCAGCGGGTTCCAGGCGAGCGGCAGGCTGCCCGGTGCCAGCGGATTGCCTCCCGCCGGCACCAGCTCGACCCGGTCGGCCAGCCCGGCCTCGTGCAGGAGCACCGTGACCTTGCGCACGAAGGGCGAGGTCGGTGAATGAAAGAGCCGCACGCCCCTCAGACCCGCCGGAACCGCAGCCGGCCGAGGGCGGCCATGTCGATCTCCACTCCCGGGCCGGCGGCCCCGAGCCGTATCGTGCGGCGGAACCTGCCCTGCCCGTGCATGGCCCGCTCCGCCTCGGCGCGGTGCGGACCCGCCGCGACGCCGTCGGGCAGATCGTCGAGCACATGCTCATGCTCCGCGTGCTTGGGCTGCGAGCGGCTGCGGCCGACATAGAGCGCGACGGCCGCCACCGCGCCGAAGCGCAGGGCGGTCCAGGCGATGGGTGCGATGATCGGCGCGGGCATCCGGTCCTCCTCGGGCGCCGGCATCGGGCCGACGGAACCACCAGGCAGAATATAGGGTGTTCACGCGCCGCGCAAATACCTGCCCGGCCTCAAGCAGCCTCGGCCAGCAGACGCTCGCCGTCCTGCCCGGTGATGCGCGCGGCCACGATGCTGCCGGGTGCAGCCACCGTGTCGAGCCGCGTCTGCGCAAACCCCTCGGTGCGCCCCAGATCGGCGCGCTCCATCAGGAGCCGCACCTCCCGCCCCTGCATGGCTGAGAGATGCGCCGCCACCCGCGCCGCCCCGGCGGCCCGCAGCCGCGCCGCCCGCGCGCGCACCAGCGCGCCATCCACCTGCGGCATCCGCGCCGCCGGCGTGCCGGCGCGCGGGCTGAACGGGAAGACATGCAGCCAGGTCAACCCGCAGTCCTCCACCAGCCGCAGCGAGTTCTGAAACATCGCCTCGGTCTCGGTCGGAAAGCCCGCAATGAGGTCGGCGCCGAACACCACCTCGGGCCGGGCGGCGCGCACAGCCTCGCAGAAAGCTGATGGCATCGTCGCGCAGGTGCCGCCGCTTCATCCGCTTCAGGATCAGGTCGTCGCCGTGCTGCAGCGACAGGTGCAGGTGGGGCATCAGCCGCGGCTCGCCGGTGATCACCTCGACCAGCTCCGCGTCCGCCTCGATGGAATCGATCGACGAGATCCGCAGCCTCGGCAGGTCCGGCACCCCGGCCAGGATCGCCGCGACCAGCGCCCCCAGCCGCGGCGCGCCGTCGAGATCGGCGCCCCAGCTGGTCAGGTCCACCCCGGTCAGCACCACCTCGTTGAAGCCGCGGTCGCGCAGCCGCGCGATCTGCTCCACCACCGTCGCCGGCGGCACGCTGCGCGAATTGCCCCGGCCGTAGGGAATGATGCAGAAGGTGCAGCGATGGTCGCAGCCGTTCTGCACCTGCACATAGGCCCGCGCCCGCGTCCCCAGCCCGTCGATCAGCGGCGCCGGCGCCCGCCGCTCCGCCATGATGTCGCCAAGCTGCACCCGCCCGCCCGCGCCCGCCGCAAGCCCGCGCCAGGCGGCTGGATCAAGCTTGGCGCCATTGCCGAGCACCACGTCCACCTCCGGCATCGCCGCGAACCCCGCCGGCTCGGTCTGCGCCGCACAGCCGGTCACGATCAGCCGCGCCTGCGGGTTGTCGCGCCGCAGCCGCCGTATCTGCTGGCGCGCCTGCCGCACCGCCTCGGCGGTGACCGCACAGGTATTGACCACCACCGCCTCGCCGATGCCCGCGCCTTCGGCCAGCCCCTTCATCGCCTCGCTCTCGTAGGCGTTCAGCCGGCAGCCGAAGGTGGCGAGATCCACCCCGCTCACGCCCTTCTTCCCTGTTTCGCGATTCGGGACGGCGTCAAGGCTCGCGAAGCGACCGCGCTTGCGCGGCTTGGCCTTGACGCCGTCCCGAATCGCATCCCCACCATGGTCGAGGCGCCTTGATGAAGCAGCCGCTTCATCAAGCGCCTCCCCAGCCGATCTTCCTTTGTCACCACAAGCCCCGACGACTGGGCTGCGGCGCGAACACGGCGCTGACACGAGCATGATGCCGACGCGCCGCCACCGCCGGCTGCACGTGCGGCCGGCCTCCCTCGGGGCGCAGAGCCCTGACGTCTCATGCCAGCCCCGCCAGGAACTGCGCCGACAACTGGCCCTCGAAGACCCCGGCCGTGGGTCCGGTCATCCAGACCCCGTCCTCGCGCCAGTCGATTTCAAGCACGCCGCCGTCGAGCCGCACCGCCACCCGCCGCCCGGTCAGCCCGAGCCGCGCCGTCGCGACCGCCGCGGCACAGGCCCCCGACCCGCAGGCCAGCGTGATGCCGGTGCCGCGCTCCCAGACCCGCATGCGGATTGTCGCGCGGTCGACTACCTGCACGAACTCGACGTTCACACCTTCGGGGAACAGCGGATGCCGCTCGACCTCTGGCCCCAGCCGCGCCACATCCACCGCCTCGGCGTCCGGCACCACGAAGACGCAATGCGGATTGCCCATCCCCACCGCCGAGGGCGCGCCCTCGATCGGAAGCGCCGCCACGTCCACGTCCCGCGCCAGCGGGATCTCGCGCCAGCCGAACTCCGGCGCCCCCATGTTGACGCTGATCCGCCCGTCGCCCAGGTCGCGCGCCTCCAGCCGGCCGCGCGCGGTCAGGATCGCCAGCGGCCCGCCGCGGCCCTCGTCGAACAGGAGCCGCGCCACGCAGCGCGTGGCATTCCCGCAGGCCTCCGCCGCCGATCCGTCCGCGTTCCAGAAGTCGATCCGCGCGGTCGCCCCCTCGGCGTCGCGGATCACCGCCAGCTGGTCGAACCCCACGCCCCGGTGCCGGTCGCCGAGCGCCCGCGCCAGCGCCGGCGTGACCGGATCGGCCGCACCGCGCGCATCGATGACCACGAAGTCGTTGCCGAGCCCGTGCATCTTGCGGAACCGCAGCCCCGCCGCGTCACCATTCGTTTGAGAATCGCCGCTCATGCGCGCTATATAGGCCAAGCTGCTCACCACAGCCACAGGCCGGCTGGAGGCTGGGGTTCCGTCCGGATTTGCGCTTGACCGCGCCAGCCGAGACGCTTACCTGCCCCGACAGCCTTGGGCTCCCGGGCCCGTAGCTCAGTCGGTAGAGCAACTGACTTTTAATCAGTGGGTCACAGGTTCGAATCCTGTCGGGCTCACCAAGGCTGGAGACTTGAGGGCCCGTAGCTCAGTGGTAGAGCAGTTGCAACTCTTAATCAATTGGCCGAAGGTTCGAATCCTTCCGGGCCCACCAAAGTCTCAAGCAGCATCCGCTAGCCCGGATCTCCCGCCAGCGATGAGTGCAACATTCGCACGGGCCGATGGCCGGCCGGTGGTGGCGGATTTCGCGCGCAGGGTAGATGGCGGGCGGAGCGTTGCCGAGAACCGGGTCGGCGGGTGTTTCGCTTGCCAAGGCTGGCGGGGCATGATTGCCTGCCGCGCGAACAGACCAGAGGAGCCTTCGCCCATGCCCCGCGTTACCCCCACCCCGGCCCTGATCCTCGCCCTGGCGCTCGGCGCCTGCACCCAGACCGGCGACGGCGGCGAGGCGGTGGCGGTCGGAGGTGCGGATGCCTGCGGTGCGGCGGACTACCAGCGCTTCGTCGGCCAGCGGGTGGACGCGCTGAACGACGTGGACCTGCCCGACGGCGCGCGGGTGCTGTTCCCGACCACCCCCGCCACCATGGACTTCATCGAGACCCGGCTGAACATCACCATCGGCGGCAACGACCTGATCGAGCGGGCGTTTTGTGGATAGCACGGCCTCCATCAGATTAGCGTAGATAAATCAGACACTTGATCTGGCTTGCGGCGTGCAAGCCATTGGCTCGGGTCAGTCGACCACCGCCTTCGGGGGTGCGGCGCGGCGCAGGATCAGCCGCGGCAGCAGCCCGAGCGGCGCCAAGAGGGCGAGCGCCACCGGCAGGCCGAAGTTGCTCGCCAGAATCCCGATCGTCGGCGGGCTGAGCAAGAAGGCGGTGAAGGCGATCAGCGCCAGCGTAGCGACGTTGCCCTCGGTCCGCTGGCCGGGCAGGCGCGCCACGATCGACATCGTCAGCGGGTAGATATTGGCGCAGCCCACGCCCACCAGGGCCGCAAAGGGCACGGAGATCCAGAGGCTCGGCGAGAGCCCGAAGCCGGCGATCCCCACCCCCATCGCCAGGGCCGAGGTGAGGATGACCGGCTGCGGATCGAAGCGCTCGGCCAGCCAGTCGCCTGCCAGCCGGGCGAAGGCCATAGCGAGCGCGAAGACCGAGAAGGTGGCCGCGGTGGCGAAGGGACCCGCGCCGACGTATTCGCGCAGCAAGAGCGCCGACCATTCCATCATCGCGCCCTCGATGAAGAGCGCCCCGATTGGCACCAGGCAGAGCAGCAGCAGCGGAGCGGCAGGCAGGGTGTAGCGATGCGCCGGCGCGTCAATGCTGGGCTCGTCGGCCATGAGCCGGCTTGCGAAGACGATGGTCAGCGCCGCGAACACCGGCTGGAGGATCAGCTGCTGGGTCAGGAAGCTGACCCCCGCCTCGGCGAAGGCGCCGCCGATCAGCGCGCCACCCACGGTCCCAAAACTCCAGAAGGCGTGGCAGCGGGTCATGATCCGCCGGCCCAGCGCCTTCTCGGTCTGGCTCGCCTTGGCGTTCATGGCGACCTCGATCGTGGCGATGGTCAGCCCGCAGATGAAGAGCGCGAGGCCGAGCGAGGGCGCATTCCAGGCCAGACCCGGGCCGATGAAGGCGACGAGAAACAGCGAGCCGCCCCAGATGCAGGCCGCCTTCACCCCGATGCGGGCGGTGATCCGGCCTACGCTGAGAAAGCCCAGCATGGTGCCCGCCGGCAGGCCGAAGAGGCAGAAGGCCAGCGTCAGCACGTCGAGGTCGAGGGCCATCTTGACGTCGGGGATGCGCGGGAACCAGACGGAAAGTCCAAGCGCGTTCAACGCGAAGACCATCTGCAGGGCGAGGAGGCGCGCGCGGTCGCTGGACATGGAGCCGGGATCCGGGGAAGAGAGCGGTGTTCGTGGTACGCGGCCCCGCGGGACGCGTCCAGTGCGGAAAGCGGGCCGGCATAGACCCGCTGCCGGGGGGCAAGCTGGATGGCGCATCTCGCCAGGCCGCTCGACATCGGTCAGGTCGCCCGGCCTCGCGCTCGGCTGTCTCGACTTCCGACATGGTGGCCGCGACTGGCGCGCGGGCCACCCCGGGCTCGCTGGCTGGGAGGCCCGGTTCGTCGCCCGCACGCCAACGCAGGCGACCCAGCCGAGGGACGCCTTACCCCTGAATGGAGGCTGTCAGGAGTCCGTCGGCATCGCCGTGGCTGGTCGCACAGGTTTACATGAACGCGTTTTCCGAGTATAATTCATTCATAATCCTGACTTGTTGGAGGTAATTAATCATGGCCGACAAGGAATATAGAGCGAAGAGTTCACCTGAGCACGATGCCGACTGGATTATCGCTCCGCCGAACGCCGGGGCAAGACTCAACCTTTCGATTGCGGCAGCCGCGCATGACATAGGAGCTGATTTCGTACGCCAGGTAACAGCGGTAATCCGGGAAGTCCACGTCATAGGCGGGCTCACCATCGACGACGACGGAGCGACCGAGGCGCGTTGCAAGGTCCTGGGGAGCTGCAACGTAAATACCATGCGCTGCCCGGTCCTGCAGATCTGCGGCACGAATTCCTGAACGCGGGACCGTCCGCCAGCCAGTGCCGCGCGGATGAGAGCCGCTTGAGCGCCCGGGAGGGATGCGCATGCGCATGTCCAGATACAACGTGGTGGTCAGCAACGGCGAAGACGCCCATGTCTTCAACGGCCTGACCGGCGGACTGTTGCGCCTTGCGCCGGAGGCGCTACACGCGGTCGAGACGTTCGTCGAGACCGGCGCGGCCGCGCCCGCGATGCAAGACACGATTGTCAAGGCCGCGGCCGGCGGCATGATCGTCGAGGACGACACCGACGAGATCGAGGTGCTGAGGGCCCGCTACGCGGCATCGCGCCACGATCGGACCCGGCTCGGCCTGACGATTGTCAGCAGCCTCGGCTGCAACTTCGACTGCCCTTACTGCTACGAGATGAAGCACCCGTCGATTCTCGGCCGGCCGGTTCAGGAGGCACTGCTGCGCCTTCTCGACCGGCGCCTCTCCGAGATCCGAAGCTTCGCCGTGACCTGGTTCGGCGGTGAGCCCTTGGTCGGCAAGAAGCCGCTCTACACTCTGTCGCAAGCGTTCATCGACCGCTGTGCCGCCGCGGGCGTTGCTTACGATGCCGACATCATCACCAACGGATACATGCTCGACCGCGAGACCTGCGTCCGCCTCGCCGAGCTGCACGTCCGCCATGCCCAGGTCACCCTCGACGGGCCTGCAGAGATCCACGACACCAAGCGGCCGCTGGTCGGCGGCGGCGGCTCTTTCGCGCGGATCGTGCAGAACCTTCATAACGCCGTAGAGAGCCTAAGCGTTTCGGTGCGGGTGAACATCGACATGGCGAACGCGCCTCACTTCGCGGCCCTGCTCGATGTGCTCCAAGCCGAGGGCCTGTCGGGCAGGCTCTACGTCTACCCTGCCCAGATCGTCCCGCTCGCCCGCGATGCCACCGCGCCGTCCGCGGGCTACGGAGGGCGCTGCTTCTCAAAGCACGCCTTCGCCCGCGAGGAACTGGAGCTGCGACGCATGGCCGCCGAGATGGGCTTCGGCCGCCCGAACCTGCCGCGGCCCGCGGCGACGCCCTGCACGGCGGTCCGTGAACACGAATTGGTGGTGGGCAGCCGCGGCGAGCTCTTCAAGTGCTGGTACGATGTCGGCAATCCCGGCGAATTGATCGGCACCATCCACGACCTCGATGCGCGCAACAGCCGGTTGGCGAAATGGCTGCTCTATGATCCGTTTTCCGATCCCGACTGCACGACCTGCATCGCGCTGCCGGGGTGCATGGGGGGATGCGCGGCTCATGCGCTGGTCGGGGATCGGGACAGCCGCTGCGGCACCTTCCGACACAGCTACCGCGAACAGGTTGCTCGCTACGTCGAGGGTGCGGCCCGCGCCGCGGTGCCGGCCTGAAGTCGGCATTGACCAGCCGGCGGGGGCGGGGCACATGCTTTCGCTGCTTTACCGCGTATCCGGGGAAGGCGAAGCGTGCCAGAAGGTGAGACTGCGGACTTCGACCTTTTTGTGATCGGAGGCGGAATCAACGGCTGCGGCATCGCGCGCGATGCCGCGGGCAGGGGGTTGCGGGTCGGGCTGGCGGAGCTGGGCGACCTGGCGCAGGCCACGTCGTCGGCCTCGACCAAGCTGTTCCACGGGGGGCTGCGGTACCTCGAGTACTACGAGTTCCGGCTGGTGCGCGAGGCGCTTGTCGAGCGTGAGACGCTGCTTACCGCCATGCCGCACATCAGCTGGCCGCTGCGCTTCGTGCTGCCGTACCACGCCGGCCTGCGGCCCGCTTGGCTGCTGCGGCTGGGCCTCTACATCTACGACCATCTGGGAGGTCGGAAGATCCTGCCGCCGACCCGCACGCTCGACCTGCGCCGCGACCCGGCGGGGGAGGCTCTGAAGGACAGCTATCTGAAGGCGTTCGAGTATTCCGACTGCTGGGTAGAGGACGCGCGCCTCGTGGTGCTGAACGCCCGCGATGCGCAGGCGCGCGGCGCGGTGATCCTGCCGCACACCGGGTGCGTCAGCGCGACCCGCAAGGACGGGTTGTGGCGGATCAGCCTGGCCGGTGAGGGGGGTGAGCGCGTCGTGAGTGCGCGGGCCTTGGTGAACGCCACCGGCCCCTGGGTGGGCGATGTCATCGCGAATGTGCTAGGCATCGCCTCGACCGAGCGGGTGCGGCTGGTACGCGGCAGCCATGTGGTGACGCGCCGGCTCTTCGACCACGACCGCGCCTATATCTTTCAGGGCGGCGACGGCCGGATCGTCTTCGCAATTCCCTACGAGACCGACTTCACGCTGATCGGCACCACCGACCGCGACCATGCCGGGGCGCCCGGCGATGCGGCCTGCACCGAGGAGGAGTGCGCCTACCTCTGTTCGGCTGCTTCGGCGTACTTCCGCGCGGAGGTCGTGCCGGCCGACGTGGTCTGGACCTATTCCGGCGTGCGGCCGCTCTACGACGACGGGGCGCGCTCGGCGACGGCAGCGACGCGGGATTATGTGCTGAGCCTCGACGGGGCGGCGGGTGAGGCGCCGCTTCTCAATGTCTTCGGCGGCAAGATCACCACCTACCGGCGGCTGGCCGAGGCGGCGATGAGCAAGCTCGCGCCGTTCTTCCCGGCGGCGCGCGAGGCCTGGACGGCGGGCGTCGCCCTGCCGGGGGGCGACTTCCGCCACGACGAGGTGGAGCGGATGGTGGGGGCGCTGATGGCGGCCTATCCTTTCCTCAGCGCCCGCTGGGCGCGGCGGCTGATCCGCTCCTACGGGACCGAGGCGCGGGAGGTTCTGGGCGATGCCCGGCGGGCGGGCGATCTCGGCATCCGGTTCGGATGGGATCTGACCGAGGCCGAGGTGCTCTGGCTGATGGACCGCGAATGGGCCGCCAGCGCCGAGGACGTGCTCTGGCGACGCTCCAAGCTCGGGCTGCGGCTGGACGGTGAGCAACAGGCCGCGCTCACCGCCTGGATGGACGCGCGGCGACGCGCCGAATAGACAGCGCGTCTGCGCCGAAAGCGTGATAGCGTGCCTGGTCCGAAACCGTCACACATCGGAGCCGGACTTTCCGTGAATGGGGGTAAGTACGATGAGACTGCGTATTGGCGCGATGGTGGCCGCCGGCATGCTGGCGATTGCATCCCAGGCAGGGGCCGCGATCGTCTATAATGCCAAGCTCGACGGGGCGAGCGAGGCGCCGCCGAATGCCTCGACCGGGACCGGGACATCCACCGTGTACCTCGATCTCGCGGCGCACACGCTGCGGGTGACCTTCAGCTTCACCGGGCTGGTGTCGCCGACCACCGTGGCGCATATCCACGGGCCGACTTCAACCGCGGGCGCAGGCACCGCGGGTGTCATGACCATGACGCCGTCGTTCTTCGGGTTTCCGGTGGGCGTGACCAGCGGCAGCTATGACACGACCTTCGACACCGACGTCGCGGCGACCTACAATCCCACGTTCATCGCAAATTTCGGTGGTGGCACCGTGGCAGGGGCCGAGGTGGCGCTCGCCGCGGCGCTGGCAGGCGGGAAGGCCTATCTGAACATTCATTCGCAGGACTACCCGGGAGGCGAGATCCGCGGCTTCTACTCCGAGGTGCCGCTGCCGGCCGCGATCGGGCCGCTGCTACTCGGTCTGCTGGGACTGGTTGCGCACAGCCGCAGGCGCACGCGCACCGCGTGACGAGGTACGCGGGGACCGGCATGCGGTCCCCGCGATCCTCGCTCACTCAGCGGTGAGCAGGGGCGGCTTCTTCGACGTGATCCGGGGCGTGGCGACCGGCTCGATCTTCAGCTCCAGCGCGTCGTCACGCACCAGGACATGCACGATCCCGCCCTTGGTGAGGCGGCCGAACAACAGCTCCTCGGCCAGCGGCTTCTTGATGTTCTCCTGGATGACGCGGCCGAGCGGGCGGGCGCCCATCTTGTCGTCGTAGCCCTTCTCGGCCAGCCATTCGGCCGCTTCGCGAGTGAGCTCGATATGGACGTTGCGGTCCATCAGCTGCGCCTCGAGCTGCAACACGAACTTGTCGACCACCTGCAGGATCACTTGCTTCGGCAGCGCACCGAAGCTGATGACCGCATCGAGCCGGTTGCGGAACTCGGGCGTGAACATCCGCTCGATCGCGGCGGTGTCCTCGCCCTCGCGCCGGTCGCGACCGAAGCCGAGCGCGTTCTTCGCCTGCTCCGAGGCGCCCGCGTTCGAGGTCATGATGAGCACGACGTTGCGGAAGTCC
>CAVOGP010000038.1:0-12768 GCA_963695425.1 uncultured Alphaproteobacteria bacterium
CTTCCTCATCGAGCGCACCACATGGACGGGGGGCGACGCCATCACCCAGGTCCGCCTGACCCACCCGGCCGAGACCTTCCGCATCGTTACCCGCGACGGCTGGTGAGCCGCGGCGTTAGCGCTCGTTAACGCACAATTAACTACGATTATCGTTTAAAAACAGCAAGATGCGAAATCTCCGAATTTGAAATCCTCGCCTCGGCGCGCCGCTCACGGCCCGGTGGCCGGGTCGAGCAGGGCGGGCGGCGGGGCGGGGACGCCTACGCCGCGGGCGCGCATCGTCTCGAAGGCGACCGGCGCGTCGAGGGTCTGGGCGCGGTAGGTCAGCGCCTCCCGGTCACGCGAGAACAGGCGCGGCAGCAGCTGGCCGCGGTTCGAGCTGCGCCATTCCGCATCGTCGATCGCGACCTGCGTACGAATCCCCGGGCTGCCCGCGCCGGTCCGCGCCACCAGCGCCGAGCCGTCGGCCGTGCCCGGCGGCCCCGTCCGGCCGGTCAGCCCGGCCACCGCCTCGGCGTTCGGCCGGTAGTCCACCAGGTTCGGCGCGCCAGGCATTGGCGGCGGCAGGGCGTTGAGATCGGAAGGCATCTCCAGCGGACGGGTGGGCAGCACCAGGAACTCGTCGGGCGTGCTGCGCACGCCGGACGAGCGCAGAAATCCGGCAAGCCCACCCTCGCTGCAGCCGCAGAGCGCCAGCCCGCCAACCAGGAGCGCTGCCGCCGTGATCTGCCGTCCTGCCATCGCCGTCCCCGTGGATCGATCGTTTCTAGCGCACTCGGCGGACCACGTCACGCCCCGTGTCACAGCCTGTCGCGCCCATTCGGCGCCGCGGCGCCGTCGCGCATGAACAGGAGCAGCACCGCCACCCCCCCGAAAATCGCCGCATCGGCGACGTTGAAGGCAAAGGGGTTGTCGATCCCGCAGCAGGTCACGTTCAGGAAATCCGCCACCGCCCCGTACTGGACCCGGTCCCAGACATTTCCCAACGCTCCGCCGATGATCGCTCCGGCCCCGACCGCCGCCGCCCATCCCTGCGCGCGCCGAACCCAGAAGATCAGACCTGCCGTGATCGCCAGCGCCAGCGCGATCAGCGCCCAGCGCCCCGCCCCGCCCGCGTCGAAGAGGCCGAAGTTGATGCCGGTGTTCCAGGCCATGCGGAAGTTGAGCCAAGGCTCCAGCACCGGAACATGCAGCCGGCTGCGCAGGTCGAGCGTCTCGACCACCCATATCTTGGTGACCCGGTCGAGAACCACGATGATCGCGGCGACGGCCAGCGCACGGGCGAGGGTGCTGCGGGGCATCTCGCCTCAATGCCGGAAATGACGCATGCCGGTGAAGACCATGGCGAGCCCCGCGGCATCGGCCGCCGCGATCACCTCGGGATCGCGCACCGACCCGCCCGGCTGGATCACCGCCGTCGCCCCCGCCTCGGCCGCGGCGATGAGCCCGTCGGCGAATGGGAAGAACGCGTCCGAGGCCACCACCGACCCGCGGGTCGGCGGCTCAGCCAGCCCCAGCACCTCGGCCATGTCGGCGGCCTTGCGCGCGGCGATGCGGGTCGAATCCACCCGGCTCATCTGCCCCGCGCCAATGCCCACCGTGGCGCCGCCGCGGGCGTAGACGATCGCGTTCGACTTGACGTGCTTGGCCACCGTCCAGGCGAACATGAGGTCCGACAGCTCCGCCGGCGTAGGCGCCCGCCGGGTGACGGTCTGGAGCTCCGCCCCGATCCGCCCCGCATCGCGGTCCTGCACCAGGAGCCCGCCCGCCACCTGCCGCCAGGCGAGGCCGCGGGCGGCGGCATCGGGCAGGCCACCGGCGGCCAGCAGCCGCAGGTTCTTCTTCGCTGCGAAGATGGCGGCGGCCTCGTCGGTGACCGACGGCGCGATCACAACCTCGGTGAAGACTTCGGCGATCGCCTCGGCGGTCTCGGCGTCGAGCGCCACGTTGAGCGCCACGATCCCGCCGAAGGCCGAAGCGCGGTCGCAGTCGAAGGCCGCGCGATAGGCCGCCAGCGCCGTTGCGTCGCGGGCGACGCCGCAGGGGTTGGCATGCTTGACGATCACGCAGGCGGGCCCGTCCGCGGGCGCGAACTCGGCCGCCAGTTCAAATGCGGCGTCGGTGTCATTGATGTTGTTGTAGGAAAGCTCCTTGCCCTGGAGCTGGCGGGCCGTGGCCACACCCGGCCGGGCGCTGCCGTCCCGGTAGAAGGCGGCCCCCTGGTGCGGATTCTCGCCGTAGCGCAGCGGCTGTTGCAGACGGCCCGCCATCACCCGCCGCCGAGGCGCCGCCTCGCCCAGCGCGCCCGCGAGCCAGGTCGAGACGGCCGCGTCATAGGCCGCCGTCCGCCCGTAGGCGATCAGCGCCTGCGCCTTGCGGAAGGCGAGGCTGGTGGCGCCCTCGTGGGCGTCGATCTCGGCCAGTAGGGCAGAATAGTCTTCTGTGTCCGTGATTACAGTGACATATCGGTGGTTCTTCGCGCCCGCTCTCAGCATGGCAGGACCGCCGATGTCGATATTCTCGACGCAGGCGTCATAGCCGCCGCCCCCCGCGACCGTCGCCTCGAACGGGTAGAGGTTGACCACCAGGAGGTCGATCGACGCGATCCCGTGGGCGCGGCTCGCCTCCTGATGGGCAGGATCGTCGCGCAGTGCCAGCAGGCCGCCGTGGACGGCCGGGTGCAGGGTCTTGACGCGGCCGTCGAGCATCTCGGGAAAGCCGGTCAGCGCGGAGACGTCGCGCACCTCCAGCCCCGCCCCGCGCAGAGCTGCGGCAGTGCCGCCAGTGGAAACGAGCTCCACCCCCCGCTCCGCCAGCGCGCGGGCGAGAACCGTGAGGCCGGTCTTGTCGGAGACGGAGAGGAGCGCGCGGCGCAGCGGCACGAGATCGGCGGACATGGGCGGCGCTCCGGTGCGCAGGGATCAGGCGTCGGGTGCGGCGGCGGACGCCCCGGACAGGCGGGCCAGCGACCAGATAACCTGCCCCAGATACTCGACCACCTCACCGCGGACAACCACCTGCGCCGTGCGCCGCGGCTCGGCGCGCATCGGGTCGAAGTAGATCGAAGTCCTCGATGCCCAGCACGCCGCCGGCGGCGCGGAACATCCAGCTCTCGCCGGTGGGCAGGCTGAGCACGACGAGCTCGCTCTCCACGTCGTGCTCGGCGCCAACCGCCGGATGCAGGTGAAAACGCACCGCAAAGGGCAGGCTGCCCGATCGCACCCTCCGGTCGAACTGCGCGCGCGACCGCGCCTCGGGCGTGCTCAGGATGTCCTCGCCGCGCAGCTCCGAGCCGCGGATGTCGAGGTACAGCCGCCGCTCGTGCAGCAGGCCATGGCTCTCGACATAGCCGTCGTGGGTGGCGAGCAGCCACTGGCCGCTGGCGTCCTGCGCCTGGCGCAGCGAGACCAGCGCCGGCCCGTCGACGAGCCGCGCCCCAAAGGCGCTTGCGGCGAGGCCGCGGGTCTCGATCCGCCCCGCCGAGCGCCCGTCGACCTCGACGGTGGAATGCGCCGCCGTCTGCCGCGACGCGATTGCCCACTCGGCACCGAAGGCCTGCCCCGACCCAGCATTGACCACCAGCGGTATTCGCCCGAGGTTCATCTCGAAGGCCAGCGTCCCGGCATGCGCACCGGCGGCCCAGGGCCCCGAAGGCGGCCTTGCCGCGTCCATCAACACCACCGCCCGGCCCCCGGCGAGGCGTGCATAGCCCATGGGCAGCCGCGACTTGTCCTGCACGCCGGTGCGCAGCTCCGCCAGCGCCTGGTCGATCCGCGCCGGCTCGCCCGGCCCGCCGCCCTGGAACCGCGCCAGCGTCCCGTCGCTGTAGCGCAGCAGGCGCAGAAGCGGCACGCCGCGCACGATGGCCGCGAGGTGGCTGGGGGCGGCCGACTGGCCGGCGTTCTCCAGCGCCCGCGCCGTCCAGATCAGCAGCATCAGGATCTCGGCCGAGATCCTCCGGTGACCGGCTCGGCGTCGCCCCCTCCATGTCGACCAGCCCCTCGGCGGCGGCACCGAGCTCGCCGATCGCCTCGCGGTGGCCGGAATGCGGAAGCGCCAGCCCCGACCAGACGAGCCCCGCCAGAGCGCGCAGCCGCGGCAGCCCGTCGGGTGCATCCTCCCAGGTCCGCTCCAGATAGCGCTGCTGCGACGCCAGCGCCCGCCAGAAGCGATCGGCGGCGGTGCGGTCCAGCCCCTCGGTCAAGAGCAGGCAATGCGCGGTCCAGCGCTTGGCACGACGCCCCGCGGCCTCGGCCGTCCAGCCCGGCCCGCTGCCGCTGCCATAGCGGCGGATCCAGTCCTGCACCCAGGACTGCGCCAGCCCGCGTGCCGCCTTGTTGCCGAGTGCTGCCAGATCGTCGAGCCACAGGCACGACTGCCGCTCGGCCTCCAGCCGCGGATCGGGCAGCTGCGCGCCCCAGATCGAGCCGGGGGCGATCATCACGCCCTGCCCGCGCACCGGCCAGTGCCCCGACAGCATCGCCTGGCCGCGATCGGCATCGCCCACCAGCACCGGCTCGGGCAGCGCCTCGGCCAGCGCCGGCCGCGCCCCCAGCCGCGAGCGGCGCGCCAGCAGGCGGTTGCGCATCGCGCGCGACGGCCGCGCGAGCTGTTCGCCAAGCGCACGCAGGGTCAGGCCGGATCGGGACATGGGATGGAGGCGGCTCTCGCGACGGTTGCCCGGCTGGCCATATAGCCGCGCGGCCCGCTTGTCACGCCGCGAAAGCCTGCTTGGTCAAGGCCATGGCATAGAAGCCATCCATCCCGCCTCGCTCCGCCCAGAAATCGGGCCTCAGCCGCAGCCCGCCATCGGAATCGACCCACCCCGCCTCCACCCCGGCCATCTCAGGGGCGACCACCGCCGCCTCGGGATGCGTGTCGCGGAACCGCGCGAGCTGCCCCTCGCCCTCCTCGGGCAAGAGCGAGCAGGTGCAGAACACCAGCCGCCCGCCCGGCGCCAGCCAGTCCCAGGCCCGCGCCAGGAGCCGCGCCTGCAACGTCGTCAGCGCCGGCAAATCCGCCGGCCCACGCACGAAGGGCAGGTCCGGGTGGCGCCGGATCGTGCCGGTGGCCGAGCATGGCGCATCCACCAGGATCGCGTCGAACACCCGTCCCGGCTCCCAGCCCAGCGCATCCGCCACGACCACCTCGGCCGCAAGACCGGTGCGGGCGAGGTTCTCGCCGAGCCGCCCCAGCCGCGCGGCAGACGCATCCAGCGCCGTCACCCGCGCCCACGCGGCGGCAAGCTGCAGGGTCTTGCCCCCCGGTGCGGCGCAGAGGTCGAGCACGTCACGCCCCGCCACCGGCCCCAGCATCCGCACCGGCATGGCAGCGGCGGCATCCTGCACCCACCACGCCCCCGCCTCATAGCCCGGCAGCCGCGAGATCTGCCCCGGCCGCGACAGCCGCAGGCTGCCGGTCGGCAACAGCTCGGCCCCAAGCCGCGCCGCAAGCCCCTCGGCATCGCCCTTCGGCGTCAGGTCGACCGGCACCGGCTCGCGCAGATGCGCGGCCTCGATGCCCGCAACCGCCGCCCCGCCCCAGGCACCGCGCACCGGCCCGGCAATCCAGCCGGGCAACCCGGCCTCGGGAGCCGCCTCCCACAGCGCCCCCCCGTCCGCCACCCGCCGCCCCACGGCATTGACCAGCCCGGCCATCGCCCGCGTCTTCGGCCGCTCGCGCACCAACCGCACGCCGCTGTCCACCGCGGCATGGGCCGGCGCCCCAGTGAGGTTCAGCTCCGCCACCATCAGCCGCAAGAGGTTGCGCACCGGCAAGGGCGGTGCGCGGTCCACCAGCCCGGCCAGCACGGCGTCGATCCGCCCCAGATGCCGCAAGGTCGTCGCAGCCAGCGACTGCGCCCGCGCCCGCTCGGCGGGCGCCAGCCGCGCCACCGGCCCACCGGCGTCGGCGATCTGGTCGCCGAGGCTCGCGCGCGCACCCAGCACGCCGCCCAGCAGCGCCACCGCAGCGCGGCGATCGTCCAGCCCTGAGGCGCTCAACGCCTGCCGCCGCTTCTCCCGACGGTCGGGATCGGGCTCGGGCGCATGGAGACGCCCGGCCGCTCGCCTGCCATCGCTTCCAGCGCACGGATGCGGTTCTCGGTGCTGGGATGGGTCGAGAATAGGTTGTCCATCCGCGCTCCGCTCAGCGGGTTGATGATGAACAGCGGCGCCGAGGCCGGGTTGCGCTCGGCACTCGGCATCTCGATGCGATGCGCATAGCCCGAGATCTTGCGCAAAGCGCTGGCAAGGCCCAGCGGGTCGCCGCTGATCTCGGCGCCCAGCCTGTCGGCGGAGTACTCGCGGGTGCGGCTGATCGTCATCTGGATCAGTGCCGCGGCCATCGGCGCGAAGATCACCGCCAAGAGGATGCCGACGATCCCCAGCGGGTTGCGGTCATTGCCGCCGCCCCGCCCGAACAGGAAGCCGAACTGCGCCAGCATAGCGATCGCACCGGCCACGGTCGCGGCGATGGTCATGGTCAGCGTGTCGCGGTTCTTCACATGCGCCAGCTCGTGCGCCATGACGCCGGCCACCTCCTCGCGATTCAGGAGTTGCAAGAGGCCCGTGGTCGCGGCCACCGCCGCGTTCTCGGGATTGCGCCCGGTGGCAAACGCGTTCGGCTGGTCGCTGCGGATCAGGAAGACCCTGGGCATTGGCAGCCCGGCGTTCTGCGACAGCTCGCCCACCATCTCGTAGAGCTCTGGCGCGCTGGCCCGCGTCACCGGCTCGGCATTGTGCATCCTCAGCACCGCCTTGTCGGAGTTCCAGAAGGCGAAAGCGTTGGTGCCGACCGCAAAAAGGAACGCGATCAGCATTCCCCCCGTGCCGCCGATCATGTAGCCCACGCCCATGAACAGCGCGGTAAGCGCCGACAGCAGCAGCATCGTCCTGAAGTAGTTCATCCTCTTCCGCCCCTTGCCGCGGCCCCTTCTCCGGTCCTATGCTGACCGGGTTCCCGGGAGAAATATATGCACGCCACGCCCAGCGAGAAAGAGGCACGCATCGCCGCCGCCGCCGCACGGGCTCTGGCCGAGGCCGAGGCCCGCCGCGCCGCAGGCAAACCCCTCTCCCTGCCCCCCGAGACCGGCGGCCGGCAGGGCCTCGAGCCCGTGCGCTTTGGCGACTGGGAGCGCAGGGGCATCGCGGTCGATTTCTGACCGCCGCGGGGACGCCTTGAAAAAGCAGGTCATCTGCATCAACTGGGGCAAGAAGTATGGGCCCCCCTACATCAACCGGCTCTACGCCATGCTGGCGCGCAACCTCACGCCGCCGTTCAGCCTGACCTGCTTCACCGACAAGGCCGAGGGCATCCGCCCGGAGGTGCGCACCGAGCCGCTACCCGAGCTGAACGTCACCATGCCCACCGGCACCCAGGGCATCTGGCCGAAGGCGCGGCTCTGGAGTGCCAGCCTCGCCGACCTGAAAGGCCCGGTGCTCTTCATGGACCTCGACCTCGTGGTCGTGGGGCCGATGGACCCGTTCTTCACCTTCGGCACCGCCGACGAGGTGATCCTTGCCCGCAACCAGAGCACGCCCCTCGAACGGCTCGGCCAGACCTCGATCTTCCGCTTCCCGGTCGGCAAGCTCTTGCCCCTGCAACGGAAGTTCATCGCCGACCCGCAGGCCGTGGCCGACACCTACCAGTTCGAGCAGCGCTTCGTCACCCGTGAGGCGCCGGGCGGCATCAGCTTCTGGCCCAAGGGCTGGGTACGGCACTTCCGCGCCGAATGCACCCGCCCGCTGCCGCTGAACTTCTTCCTGCCGCCGCGGCTGCCGGACGGCACCAAGGTGGTGATCTTCCCGGGCAGCATGCAGCCGCCCCACGCCGCCGCCGGCCATTGGGGCAAGCACTACCCCAGGCGCACCCGCGCCGAATACCTGCGCGGCCTCTTCGCCGCCGACCGCCCCGCCCCGCCGCTGCGCTACCTGCGGCACTTCATCCTGCCGGCCGACTGGGTCGGCAAGGCCTGGTCCGAGGACTGAACGCGTTCTTGCCAAGCCGCCGCCGCCGCTGCATGGAGGCGCGATGAACGAGACACCCAACCCCACCCGCTGCGGCCTCGTGGCGCTGATCGGCGAGCCCAACGCCGGAAAGTCGACGCTGATGAACCGCATGGTCGGCGCCAAGGTCTCGATCGTCACCCACAAGGTGCAGACCACCCGCGCCCGCGTGCGCGGCATCGCCATCGAGGGCGCCTCCCAGCTCGTCTTCATCGACACCCCCGGCCTCTTCCGCCCCCGCCGCCGCCTCGACCGAGCCATGGTCAGCGCCGCCTGGGCCGGGGCAGGCGACGCCGACGTGGTGGTCCTGCTGATCGAGGCCCACCGCGGCCTGACCGAGGGCGTGCGCGCGATCCTCGAGGCCATGGCCACCCAGATCCCCTCGGGGCGCACGGTGGCGCTTGCCATCAACAAGATCGACCGGCTGCCCGCCGAACGCCTGCTAGCCCTCAGCGCCGAGGCGAACGCGGCCTACCCGTTTGCCGCCACCTTCATGATCTCCGCCACGCGCGGCCATGAAGTCGAGGACCTCCGCCGCTGGCTGGCCGGCCAGGTGCCCGAGGGACCCTGGCTCTACCCCGAGGACCAGATCGCCGACGTCGCCCTGCGCCAGATCGCCGCCGAGATCACCCGCGAGAAGCTGACGCTGCGCCTGCACCAGGAACTGCCCTACGAGCTGACCGTCGAGACCGAGGGCTGGGAGGAGCGCAAGGACGGCTCGGTGAAGATCGACCAGGTGGTCTACGTCGCCCGCGACGGCCACAAGGGCATCACCCTCGGCCCCAAGGGCGAAACCATCAAGGCCGTGGGCCAGGCGGCCCGCGAGGAGATCAAGGCCTTCCTCGGCCGCGAGGTGCACCTGTTCCTGACGGTGAAGGTGCGGCCCAACTGGCTGGACGAGGCCGAGCGCTACCGCGCCATCGGCCTCGACTTCCGCGACGGCGAGCCGTGACGCCGCGGCTGACCGCCGAATTCTGGGTCCAGGCCTACCTCGCCCGCCTGCGCCTCGCCGACATCCCCTCGTTCGTCACCGCCCGCGGCGACGCCACCGCCGGTGCCGTCATCGTCAAGCTCAACCGCCTGAACGGCAGCGCCGCCGCCTTCGCCCGCAGCTATGACGCCACCGGGGCCCGCGTCTGGACCCCCCTCGCCGACGGACCGGAGGCCGAGGTGGACGCGGCGCTGACCCGCCAGCGCCGCTTCGACCCCGACCTCTGGATCATCGAGCTGGAGGACCGGCAGGGCCGCACGCTCCTCGACCAGCCCGGCCTCGCGGACTAGGCTCACCCCATGGACTGGCGCGACGAGGGCATCCTGATCTCCGTGCGCCGCCACGGCGAAAGCGCCGCGATCATCGAGGTCTTCACCGCCGGGCACGGCCGCCACGCCGGCGTGGTCCGCGGCGGCGCCTCACGCCGCATGACCCCGGTACTGCAACCCGGCGCGCACCTCGCGCTGGAATGGTCCGCGCGGCTCGAAGACCACATCGGCCATTTCCGCGTCGATCCCATCCGTGCGTATACCACCGTCCTCATGGCGGACCGCGCGGCGCTGGCCACCCTCGCCTCGATGGCCGCCCTGATCACCACGACCCTGCCCGAGCGCGCGGCGCATCCCGCGCTTTACGCCCGCAGCCTCGACCTCCTCGGCGCACTCGGCTCCGCTCCCGACTGGCCCGCGCGCTACGCCGCCTGGGAGCTGGCGCTGCTGGCCGAACTGGGCTTCGGCCTCGACCTCGCGCGCCTGTGCCGCCACCGGTGCGACCAATGACCTTACCTGGGTCTCGCCGAAGACCGGCCGCGCCGTCAGCCGCGCGCCGGCGCCCCCTGGGCCGACCGGCTGTTGCCGCTGCCCGCCTTCCTGCGCACCGGCTGGTCCGACCCGCCCCCCGCCACCGACATCGCCGCCGCGCTGGACCTCACGGGCCACTTTCTGGAGGCCCGCGTCGCACCCGCCCTCTACCGCGAGGCGCTGCCACCGGCGCGTGCCCGGGCGATCGACGCCATCCGGCGCCGCTGATCCATTTCGCGCCGCAACAAAGCTGTTGTGCTTCGCGGCAGACTTCCGTTTCCTTGCCCCGGCGGGCCAGCAGGGGGCGAGGTGCATGCAGGCGATCGACATGCTGGTGATCGGCAGCGGGCCGGCCGGCCGGCGCGCCGCCGTGCAGTCGGCCAAGCTCGGCAAGTCGGTGCTGGTGGTCGACCGCGGCCGCCGGCTCGGCGGCGTCTCGGTGCACACCGGGACCATCCCCTCCAAGACCCTGCGCGAGACCGTGCTCAACCTGTCCGGCTGGCGCGAGCGTGGCTTCTACGGCCGCGGCTACCGGGTCAAGCAGGACATCTCGGCCCACGACCTGGTGCGAGCGCCTGCACAAGACCCTCGACCACGAGGTCGAGGTCCTGCAGCACCAGTTCATGCGCAACACCGTGCGCAGCCTCTTCGCCGCGCGCCCGCTTCGTCGGCCCGCACGAGTTGGAGCTGACCACCGACGCCGGCGAGACCAGCCACGCCACCTTCGAGAACGCGCTGATCGCCGTCGGCACCCGCCCGCACCGGCCCGACGACGTGCCCTTCGACCGCACACGCGTCTTCGACAGCGACGAGATGCTCGAGCTCGCGCACCTGCCGCGCACCCTGACGGTGATCGGCGGCGGGGTGATCGGCGTCGAGTATGCGACGATCTTCTCCGCGCTCGACGTGCCGGTGACGCTGATCGAGACCGCGCGACAGCATCCTCGACTTCGTCGACCGCGAGATCGTCGACGACTTCATCCACCAGATGCGCGACCGCGGCATGACCATCCGCCTCGGCGCCGCCATCACCGACATCGCCACCGCCGCCACGGCGTCAACGTGACCCTGGCCGACGGCCGCAGGGTCCGCTCCGAGATCCTGCTCTACGCCGCCGGCCGCTCCGGCAACGTCGCCAGCCTCGAACCTCGAAGCCGTGGGCATCGAGGCCGACAACCGCGGCCGGCTCAAGGTCGACCCGCGCACCTTCCAGACCAGCGTGCCGCACATCTACGCCGCCGGCGACGTCATCGGCTTCCCCAGCCTCGCCTCGACCTCGATGGAGCAGGGCCGCGTCGCCGCCTGCCACGCCTTCGGCGTGCCGCTGCCCCCGGCCCCCGAGACCTTTCCCTACGGCATCTACGCCGTGCCCGAGATCTCGACCGTCGGCCTGACCGAGGAGCAGGTCCGCGACAGCGGCATCGCCTACGAATGCGGCATCGCCCGCTTCCGCGAGACCTCGCGCGGCCACATCATGGGGGTCGAACACCGGCTTCCTGAAGCTGATCTTCGCCCTCGACACCCGCCGGCTGCTCGGCGCCCACATCGTCGGCGAGGGCGCCACCGAGCTGATCCACATCGGCCAGGCGGTGATCAACCTCGGCGGCACGGTCGACTTCTTCGTCGAGAACACCTTCAACTACCCGACGCTCGCCGAAGGCTACAAGATCGCCGGGCTGGATGCGTGGAACCGGATGGGCCAACCTTGATATCCTTCTCCCCAATCTGGACGATCCGCCAATGGCAGGAGACTGCGCCGCGGTCTGGTCTATGTCGTGGTCGGACACGCATGCGGCGCTGGTGCGAGGGTAGAGGCGGCCGGACCATGCGACGCGGGTATCAGAAAGGCCCGCGAGCACGAAGGGATGCTTTATGATCAAAGTGCTGTCCGGGGTCTGGGCCCTTCTGCTCGGTATCGTGCTGATCATGCTGGGCAACGGCATGCATTTCACCCTTATCGGCCTGCGTGGCGGGATAGAGGGCTTTTCGGCCGCGGAACTGGCTATCGTTACCTCGGGCTATTTCATGGGCTTCCTGTCGGGGGCCCGTTTTACCCCGCTGCTGATCCAGCGGGTCGGGCATGTGCGCGTCTTCGCGGCGCTGGGCAGCTTGATGTCAGCGGCGTTGATCTCCTTTCCGCTGCTCGCCGAACCCTGGACCTGGACGTTGCTGCGGCTTCTCGTGGGCTTCTGCATGTCAGGCATCTACGTCGCCGCCGAGAGCTGGCTGAACGCCGCCTCCACCAACGAGACGCGCGGTAAGGTGCTGTCGGCCTACATGATCGCGCAGACGCTGGGCATCATAGGCGCGCAGGGGCTGCTGACGCTGGGCGATGCCGGGACTTCGGTGCTCTTTATCGGCGCCTCGATCCTCGTCTCAATCTCTTTTTCCCCAATCCTTCTGTCGGTTGCCACCGTCCCGGCGGTCGAAGTCGCGCGCCCGATGCCCCTGCGTGATCTCTTCGGAGGCTCGCCGCTCGGCACCGTAGGAATTTTCCTTCTCGGAAGTGTCTATGCGACCCAGTCGGGCATGGGCGCCGTCTTCGGCACGCAGATCGGGCTGACGGCAACGCAGATCGCACTGTTCGTCGCGATGCTGTTCGCCGGCGCGCTGGTGCTGCAATTCCCCATAGGCTGGCTTTCGGACCGGATGGATCGGCGGAAACTGATCCTCGGGGCAGCCTCTCTCGGCGCGGCATCCTGTATGCTGGGGTGGCTAACCGAAGGTGGTCTGTGGCCCCTGATGGCCGTCGCCTTTTTCGCCGGTGGGGTGACGACGCCGCTCTATGCCCTGTTTCTGGCATACACCAACGACTTTCTTTCGGAAAAGGACATGCCAGCGGCCTCCGGAGGACTTGTCTTCACCTTCGGGCTGGGCGCCATCGTCGGCCCGCTGGTCACAGGCTGGGCGATGGAGGTGCTCGGACCGTTCGCGTTCTGAGCAATACGGTACCGAGTCGAGTAACAGGACA
>CAVOGP010000039.1:0-138562 GCA_963695425.1 uncultured Alphaproteobacteria bacterium
GGTGCGCCGCCCGACGCCAGCGCCGCCACCGCCACGCCGAGGCTCGCCTCCTGCTCGCTCATTATGTCGGACGCCTCCATGAGCTTGGCCACCAGCAGCCGCTCGTGCGGCGTCGCCGCCTGCGCCGCGAGCATCGCGAGCGCGGCGCCCGGCGCCGCGTGCGGCGGGCCGCCCGCCGCGGCGGCGCGCTGCAGCGCGCAGCCGCAGCGCCGCGAGCTTCGCGCTCACGTCGTGCCACGCGGCCGCCGCCGCGCGCTGCGGCGCGCCGCCTCCGCCGCCGCCTCCGCCGCCGCCGCCGCCGCCGCCGCCGCCGCCTTGCTGCAGGCCGCCGGCGGCGGGCGCCCGCTGCTGGCGGGCCGCGGCGTCCGGCTGCTTCCGCTGGGCGCCTCTGCGCCGCCGGCGCCGCCGCTGCCGCCACCGTCGCGCTGCCGCGCGCGCCGCGCGCCCGCGCGCCCGCGCTGCCGCCGCCGCCGCCCGCGCGCGCCTCCTCGCGCGCCCTCGCCGCCGCCGCCGCCGCCGCCGCCGCCCAGCAGCAGCGCGCGCAGGCGGCCCTGCAGCCGCTCGGACTCGGCGTCGCGCCGCCGCAGCTCGTGCGCAAACTGCGCGTGGCGCGCCTCGAGCTGCGCCGCGCGGCGCGTGAGCGCGTCTCGCTCGCTCGCCCAGCGCTCGACCTCGCCGCGGTACCACGCGTCCAGCTGGCGCAGCTGCAGCCGGGGGAGGGGGAGGGCGGGGGCGTTGGTGTGGGCGTGGGGACTGCGAGGCTGGCGGGTGAGGGCGCGCCGCCGCGCGTAGGGCGAGCGCAGCGCCGCCGCTGCAGGTGCATGCCCGGGCGGCGCGCGCCTTGATCTTCAGGCCCGCCGCCTCCTGGCCCGTGCTCTCGCTCGCGCCCTGCGCGCGCTGCGCGGCCCTGTCTGCGGTGCGCGCCTCGACGCGCAGCCTCGCCAGCGTGTCCTCGCACCGCTCGCGCGCGTCGCGCGCGCCCGTCAGCAGCCGCAGCAGCTCGTACGCCGCGCACAGTGCCGCCGCGAGCGCGCTGGGCGCGTCGGCGGCCGCGGCGGGCCCGTCGGGCAGGCGCGCGCGCACGCCCGCGGCCTCCAGCGCGGGGCGCAGGAACGCGAGGCACTCGGGCAGCGTCGCGGCCGTCGCAAACGGCTCGGCGGCGCGCGCGGGCGCGCCGCCGCTGTGCGCCGCCGCCGCCGCCGCCGCCGCGCCCGCCGCCGCCGGCGTCGCGTAGCCGGGCGTCGCCGCGGGCGCGCAGGCGTCGTCCTAGGAGGGGGTCCGCGGGCGGGCGGCGCGCGTTCGGCGCGCGGCGCGCCGCGCCGGCGGCCTGCGCGCTCCGCACGGGCGTCGGCGCACTCCCCGCCGCCGCCCCCGCGCCGCGCCCGCGCCCCCGCGCCCCCGACCGCGCCTGCTGCGCGTCGCGCGGGCTGCCCAGCTCCAGCGCCTCGTGCAGGGCGGGCGACGCCATGGGCGCGCGCGCCGCGGGCTGTCGCGCGGTTCAAGCGGGCGCCCGCCGCGCGCCGAATTCCGCGCGCCGCACGCCGTGCCGCGCGCCGCCGCCGCAGGACCGACTGGAGCGGTCTCTTGGGACCCCTCCCCCGCGGACCCAAACTTTTGGCCACCGCGGGGTTGATCTGGGTCGCGGCCGCGCCCAGCCAGGCCCAGGCCACTTATAGGGGGCGGCCGATCAAACGAACGCCATGCGCTGGCCGCGTCGCGCGCGGGGGGGCGCGCCACCGGCGCCGCACCGCGGCGCTGGCACCGGGGGGTCACCATGCTTCGCGCGCCCCCAATCCCCGCCCCCCAGGCGCCCCCGTCCTCACACCCAACGGCAGGCACACGCGCCTCGCCGACGGCATCCCACAGCACCCACAACCCGACCTCAACCATGGCCGACTGGGCCGCGCAGGCCGAGGGCGCGACGGAGCGCCCGCGCTACGTGCCGCCCCACGTCCGCTCCGGGCCCCCCCCGCCGCCCATGGCCGGCGGGGGCATGCCCATGCAGCCCATGGGCGGCGCCATGCCCTACCCGGGCGGCCCCGGCGGCTACCCGGGCGGCCCCGGCGGCCCGCCCATGGGCGGGGGCGGCTACGGCTACGGCGGCGCCCCCCGCGGCGGCGGTCGCGGCGGCTACGGCGGTGGCGGCGGCTTCGGCGGGCCCCCGAGGGGCGGCGGCTTCGCGGGCGGGGGCGCCCCCCGCGGCGCGCCCCGCGGCGGCTGGGGCAGCGACCGGTGAGCGCAGCGGGGCGCGCCTGGGGCCCTGGGCCGCCCGGATCAGCGGCGGGGCGGGGCAGGGGGGCGGGGCCGGGGGGAGGGCGGGGGCGCGCGCGCGCGGCGCAGCGCAGCGCCGCGCGCGCGCAATTGCAGCGTTGCATGCGCCCACCCGCGCCCCGCGGGCGGGGCGGTGGCCGCGGCAGTGTGCACCTGGTGCAGTTGAAGCACCGCCGCGCCCGCCGCGCCGCCGCGGCAGCTGCGCCGCGCCCGCCGGCCGCACTGCGCGCCGCGCCGCGCGCGGGCGCCGGAAGCGCGCGGCGGCGGCGCAGTCCATGCGCGGTGCAGGCCCGCACCCCCGCGTGCTCACCCCCCCTCCCCCCGCCCGCCCCCCAGCGTCGAGGGCGACCCCTTCGAGGCCGACGCGCGCATCAAGTCGGAGTCGGACGCGATCTTTGGCGCCGAGAACACGGGCATCAACTTCGACGCGTACGAGGACATCCCCGTGGAGACGAGCGGCCGCGACGTGCCCGCGCACATCGACACCTTTGAGGACCTGGACCTCGGCGACGCGCTGATGGGCAACATCCGGCGCTGCAAGTACACGAAGCCCACGCCGGTGCAGAAGTACGCGATCCCCATCGGCCTCGGCGGCCGCGACATGATGGCGTGCGCGCAGACGGGGTCCGGCAAGACCGCGGCCTTCTGCTTCCCCATCATCGCGGGCCTCATGAAGGCCGGCTACCAGCCCACGGGCCGCCAGCGCAAGGCACGCGCGCCGCGCGCGCTGCACCTTGCCGCGCGCGCTGCGCCTCGCCGCGCGCGCTGCGCCTCGCCGCGCGCGCCGCAGGCACGCAGGCTGCCCGCAGCAAAAGCCCAGCCGCTGCAGCCGGCCCACCTTCGCGCCCGCCCCCGCCCCCGCCCCCGCGCCCGCGCTCCCCCAGGCCTTCCCCGCGGCGCTCGTGCTCGCGCCCACGCGCGAGCTGACGAGCCAGATCTACACGGAGGCGACCAAGTTCAGCTACCAGTCGGGCATCCGCCCCGTCGTCGTGTACGGCGGCGCGCCCGTCGTCAACCAGCTGCGCGAGATAGAGCGCGGCTGCGACATCCTCGTCGCGACGCCCGGGCGCCTGTCCGACCTCATCGAGCGCGCGCGCGTGTCGCTGTCCGCCATCCGCTACCTCGCGCTCGACGAGGCCGACCGCATGCTGGACATGGGCTTCGAGCCCCAGATCCGCCGCATCGTGGAGGGCGAGGACATGCCGCCCGCGGGGCACCGCCAGACGATGCTCTTCTCCGCGACCTTCCCCAAGGAGATCCAGCGCCTGGCCGCCGACTTCCTGCACGACTACATCTTCCTCACCGTCGGGCGCGTCGGCTCCTCCACCGAGCTCATCGCGCAGCACGTGGAGTACATGCAGCACGACCAGAAGAAGGAGACCGTGCTCGACTGCGTCAACACTGTCGAGGCGCGCGCCGCCCTGCCCGCCGCCCGCTGTGCTGTGCTGGCGCGCAGCGCGCTGCCCCGCACCCACAGCCCACCCGCCGCGCGGGCGGCAGTCGCCCGCGGCGCCCTCACCCCCCGCCCCCCGCCCACCCGCCCCCCCGCCCCCGCCCCCCCCCCCAGGGCCTGACCCTCGTGTTTGTGGAGACCAAGCGCGGCGCGGACCAGCTGGAGGACTACCTGCTGCGCCACAACCTGCCCGCGACGTCCATCCACGGCGACAAGACGCAGGCCGAGCGCGAGATGGCGCTGCGCGCGTTCCGCAGCGGCAAGTGCCGCATCCTCGTCGCGACCGACGTGGCGGCGCGCGGCCTGGACATCCCCCACGTCACGCACGTGATCAACTACGACCTGCCCAAGGTGCGCGGGGCGCTTAGGGGGGGGGGGTGGGGAAACCCGTGGCTGGGCGGCTGCTAGAGGGGTTGCACCCAGCCGTGCGGCCCGCCGCGCCCGGCTGCCAGTCAGCGAGGCCGCCGCCGCAAGCTCGCGCGCACGCGCACACACGCCCCCCCCCCGCCCCCCGCAGGACATCGACGACTATGTGCACCGCATCGGGCGCACGGGGCGCGCGGGCAAGAAGGGCCTCGCGACGGCGTTCTTCACCGACGAGGACACGGCGCTGGCGCGCCCCCTGAACGAGCTGCTCACCGAGACGGGCCAGGAGGTGCCCGGCTGGCTCGGCAACATCGCCGCGCGCTCGGGCTTCGGTGGCGGCAAGGGCCGCAGCGGGCGCGGGCGCTTCGGCGGGCGCGACTTCCGCAAGGACGGCGGCGGCGGCGGCGGCGGCTGTGAGTGGCCCGCGCGCGCGCGCGCGCGCCCCGTGGCAGCCGCGGGCGGCCCCTGTGGCGACGCGCCGTGCTGGTAGCGAGATGATGCAGACGCCAGCGCCAGCGGCGGCCAGCGCGAGCCAAGGCAGCGCGTGCGAGCCGCCAGCCAGTGATGCCAGGGGGCAGCGCCAGGGCAGTCGCGCCAGGCTGCGTTGCAGACGGACAGGATGCAAGCAGGCTGTGCCGCGCGCTCACGCTGCCCCTCCCCCCTACCCGCAGACGGCCGCCAGGGTGGTGGTGGTGGCGGCTACGGCGGCGGCGGCGGCGGCTACGGTGGCGGCGGCTACGGTGGTGGCGGCTACGGCGGTGGCGGCTACGGCGGCGGTGGCGGCGGCTACGGCGGCGGTGGCGGCGGCTACGCCGGTGGCGGCGGCGGCTACGGCCAGAGCGCCTGGGACTCGTAAACAGCAGCAGCACACGCTGCGCACGCGCGCCGGCGGCGGGAGCGCGCCGCCGCCGGCGCGCGGCGCGGGCGGCCCGCGCGGCCGCCCGTGCCCAAGGACACGCAGCGGCGCGTGTCGTGCAGGCGCAAGCAGAGCATTTTGAATGGGCTTCAGGGCGATTCGCGTTTGGGCGTGGGGCGGCGGCTCGCGGGCTTGGCGAGTTGACGACCCTTAGACGAGGCACAGGCCGCCCCGCCCGCCCCAGCGCCCCAACGCGATTGGAAGACGTGGCGCGCGCCCTTGTGCGGGCGCGCGCCGCCCCTCGGCTTGACCCGCGGCTCCCCCCCTCCACGTTGGCCGCGCGCGCAGCCGCGGCGCCGCGCCCCCGCCGCCAGTGCGGGGCGCGCGGCGCCGCGGCGCGCCCGCGCGGCCCAGGGGCCGCGGGCCTGCGAACCCCCGCCGCGCATCGCGCGCGCGCGCGCGCCCCTCTAGCGCGCGCGCGCGCCACCCGCCCGCCCCGCCCGCCGCTGCACCAAGCGGCGGCGCGCGGGCCGGGCGCTCGCTCGGCAGGGCTACGTGGCGACAGGCAAGAAGAGGAACCCCCCCCCCCATTCTATCAACATGCTTTGCTGCACGGCACGCACGCCTCTGCGCGCGGCGCCTCTTCCAGCCAACACTTGCACTGCGTTTTTGCCGGTGCGTTTCGCTGGCGGGGCGCTCGCATCGCGCGCTTGCATCCTCTGCCTCGCCCCCCGCCCGCGTTTGTGCGCGTGTCACCCCATGTTGCGTCTCTGCTGCAGCACTTGCGCGGTACACTGCGAACTGCAGCAGCACTTGACGCACACTTCGATGCACGCGCGCGGGGCGGGGTAAATTTGCCCAGTCGCTGGCGGACTTGGGGGTGCGGGGCGGAGGGCGGCGGGCTGCGCGCGGCGGGCTGCGCGCGGCGGGCTGCGCGGGGCGGCGCGGGGCGCGGTGCCGGCCACGCGCGCGTGAGGCTGCCGTGCGCCGCGCGCGCCCAAGTCCGCCGCGCGGCCGCCCCCCGCTCATTGGCGCCATATTTCGGAATCCGTTTCCCGGGCGCTCAAATCGCGCACGCACCAGGCCCGGCGCTCTGCCCAAGCGGGAGCGCGGCCCCGGGGGCGCCACCCAAAGCTCGCACCACGCCGGGGGGCCAGTCGCTGGCACCGCGCACCATGGGGAGCGGCACTCCCGATGGATCCGTCACGCTGGAGGTGGCCAGCCTCGAGGCCGCGCTGGGGCGCAGCGGCGGGGGCGGGGGCGGGGGCGCGCCCGCCGCGGGACGCCCGCAGCCACGTGCGCCCGGGCGCGCCATTCGCGGCGACGACACGCCGTACGGCCAGGCGGGGGGCAGCCCCGTGAAGAGCGGCGCGGCGGGCGCCGCCGCGGGCGGCGTGGGCGTCACGGTGCACGGCCTGTCGTTCCGCGTGCCCGCGGCGGGCGGGCGCCGCGGTGAGGAGGCCGCCCTCCTGTCGGACGTGACCGCCTGCTTCCGCCCCAACCGGATGGCCGCCCTCATGGTGCGGGGTGCGGTGCTGCGGGCGGCGTGCCCCGGCCCTCCGCCCCCCATCGCCCCTCGACCAACGCCGTCCCAACGCCGCCCCAACGCCGCCGCCGCCGCCGCCGCCGCCGCCGCGACGCCGCCGCGCCCGCCCGCCGCGCGCAGGGCCCGAGCGGCAGCGGCAAGACGACGCTGCTGGACGTGCTGGCAGGGCGCAAGACGACGGGTCGCGCGACCGGCGACGTCCTCTTCGCGGGCGCCCCGCCCACGCGCGCGTTCCTGCGGCGCCACACCGGCTACGTGGAGCAGGTCGACACGCTGCTGCCGATGCTCAGCGTGGAGGAGATGCTGATGTACACGGCGGAGCTGAAGCGCCCGGTCAGCGAGCCGATCAGCGACAAGCGCGCGGCGGTGGAGGAGCTGCTGGAGAAGCTGTCGCTGGCGCAGTGCCGCAGCGTGCGCATCGGTGCGCGGCGCGGGCGGGCTGCACGTGGGGGGGGAGGGAGTGGCGGCAGCGCGGGCGCGGGGTCGCATCGTCGGGGGCGGTGGTGCGGCGCCCGCGTGCTCACGCCGCCACGCGCGCCACGCCGCGACGCCCGCGGCCCCGCGCAGGCAGCAGCCTCGTCAAGGGCATCAGCGGCGGCCAGTCCAAGCGCACCGCCATCGGCATCGCGCTCATCACCAACCCGCGCGTGCTCATGCTGGACGAGCCCACGAGCGGCCTGGACTCGTTCACCGCCAACGAGGTGCGGGAGGCGCCAGGTGTGGGGGGGGGATGTGGGGGGCGCGCTCCAGTGCGCTCGCGGCTGCTCACGGCGCCCCAACACACCGTTGCCGCCCCCAACCGCCCCCGCCTCGCCCCCGCCCCCGCGCCCCCCCCCCCGCCAGGTGGTGGCCCTGGTCAAGGGCCTCGCGGCGGGCGGCGTGACCATCGTTGCGACGGTGCACTCGCCCACCGCCAACACCTTCTCCCTCTTCGACAGGCGCGGCCGTGCTGGGGGGGGGGGTGTCCCGGCGCGCGCGCTTGGGGGGGGGGGACTCCGGGGGGGCAGGCAGGCTGCGCGCGGCCGCACCACTCTTGACCGCGCACGCCTCGGACGCGGCCCGCGGGGTGGCCCTGCTGCTGGGCTCGACACCCCTCCGCGCCAACCCCCGCCCCAACCCCCCGCGCCCCACCGCGCAGCATGCTCATCCTGGTGCGCGGCCGCGTCGTGTACTCAGGGCCCAACGGCGCCGCGGCCACCGGCTACGTGCGCGGCTTGCCCGCGGCCAAGGACTTCCCCCCCTACGCGCCCAACCTCAACGACGCGGTGCGGCGGCGGCGGCACCTTTGCCCGGCGGCGCCCCCTACGCCCCCTTCCCCCGTGGGCACGGGGCCCCCCGCCTTGCGGCGGGCGCCGGGCGTGCGCCAACGGCCACCCCCCCACCCCCCCACCCCACCCCCGCGCCCCCCCCACCCCCACGCCCTCCCCGCGCGCCCGCCAGGAGTGGCTCGTGGACCTTTTCACCGCCGCCGAGCGCTCCGGGCGCGCGGACGCGTTCGCCGACGCGTGGGCGGCGTCCGACGAGAGCCAGGCGCGGGCGCGCGCGCTGGCGTGCCGCCTCGCGTCCCCGCGCCGCCGCCCCCGCCCCCGCCCCCCACCTGCGCGCCCTGGGGGCTGGCGCCCGCCGACGCCCGCCTAAGCCGCCCCCGCCCGCCCGCCCCCGCAGGAGGCGCGCCTGGCGGCGGCGAGCCTCGCGGCCGGCGGCGCGCTGGTGCCGGCGGCGCTGGCGGGCGAGCTGGGCGCGCGCCGCGCGACGGTGACGCCCGGGTGGTGGGGGCTGCGCACGCTCGTCAAGGTGTGCGGGAGCGCGCGGCGCGCGGCCGCCCAAACCCTGAGCCTGCGCCCGCGCCCGCATGCGCGCGCGCGCCCCCAGCTGCCCCCGCCCCCTCACTTGCCCCGCACAAGCCCGCGCAAACGCCCCCCTCCCCCCGCGCGCAGTACCGCACGTCGCGCAACTTCACGACCGGCGCCTTCCTGGGCCCCCGCCTCGCCGACAAGCTCGTCACGGGCGCGCTCATCGCGAGCATCTGGTGGGGCGCGGGCGCGCGCTCCGGCCCCGGGGACCACCTCAATGTCGCCGCGATCCTGTTCATGTGGTGCGGGGGGGGGGGGGGGCGGGGGCGGGGGGGGGGATGCGTGCGTGCCTGTGCGTGTGCGTGCGTGCGTGCGTGCGTACGTGCGCGTGGGCGTGCGGGTGCGGGCGCGCGTGGGAGGCGGGCGCGCGCTGCCTCGTCGCGGGCCCGCGCCGCGCGCGGCGGCGTGGCCTGCAGCCGACCCCCCCCCTACCCCACCCCACCCCACCCGGGCGCCCGCCGCCGCAGGAGCGTGATCCCCGCGTTTGGCGCGGCTGCCTTTGTGCCGTCCCTCGTGCTGGAGCGCCGCCTGTTTGTGCGCGAGCGCGCGGACGGGCTGTACACGGTGCTCACCTACCTGCTGGCCAAGATGGTCGACGGTGGGCGGGGGCGGGGCGCGGGGGGGGGGGGGGGTGCAGACGTGGGGCTGCTAAGGGCAGATAGAGGTGCACGGGCCGCGGGCGCGGGCGCCTGACCGCGCCACGCCCCACACCTCCCCCGCCCACGGCCCCACGCCCCAGAGATCGGCGCCGCGCTGTTTGGGGCTCTTCTCATCAGCGTCGCCGTGTTCTACGCGGTGGGCCTGAAGGGGTCGCTGTTCGCCTTCTTTGCCGCGTACTTCGCGACCATCTGCACGGGCGTGGGTGCGCGCACGCGACCCCGCGCGCACACAGAAGCCTGCGGCGGCCGCGCGCGCACGGTCCTGGCCCGTAGGCTTTTCGTGTCCCCCAAACCGTACGCCACCACTCACACGCGCCGCCGCCGCCGCCGCCGCCGCCGCCGCCGCCCCCCCCCCCCCCCCCCGCGCGCAGGCATCGCCTACACCGTCGCCGCCGCGAGCCCCACCATGGACGTCGCCAACGCGGCGCTGCCCGTGTACGTCTCCTCCCTCCTGTACTTTGCGGGTGCGCGCCCGCCGCCCGCCGCCCCCCTGCCCGTCCGCCCCCGCCCCCCCCCCCCCGGGCCTGCATGCCCGCCCCCCGCCCTCCCGCCCGCCCGCGCGCGCCGGCGCAAACGGCGGGCCCCGCAAAGCCCTCACGCGCGCGCCGCGGCCGCAGGCTTCCTCCTGCGCTTCGAGGACATCCCGCCGTGGTGGCGTTGGTTCTCCTACGCCAACCCCCTGCGCTACGCGTGGACCGCGCTGATGGTGAACCAGTTTGGCGCGGCCAACCCGCGCTTCCTGGGGTCGGTGACTGTGCTGCAGTACTTTGGCATCGAGGGGCAGCCCGTGTGGTGAGGGCGCGCGCGCGCGGCGCCGCGCAAGCAGGCCCATGCCTTTGTTTGCCGCGTTGCGCACGCCAGGTGCACAGCTCCTCGCCGGCCCGCGCTGACAGGCGCCCGCGCGCCCCCGCGCTGCCCCCCCCACCCAGGGGCAACATCGGCGTCGTGTGGACCTTTGCCGCGGGCTTTTTCGGCCTCTCCTGGCTCATCCTCTCCTTCCGGAGGCTGGACAAGCGCTGACTCATTAGACAGCCGTTCGAAGCAGCACTGCGCGCCCAGTTCTTTTGAACCATGGTTCAAAGCGGCATTGCGCCGGCGCCCCGCCCGCCGCCTGCGCCCCCATTACAAGGCGCACGCGCAGCGGGCGCGCGTGCGCCGCTGCAACCGCAAACTGACTCACCCTTGACCCCCTGCTGACTTGTACCGAACAGCACAGCACAGCACCGTGGCCCCCTCGTGGCCCCATGGCTCCTTATTGCCCCCTCGCTGAAAAGGCCCCCCTTCAGCGCCCACCAGGAACAGAAAAAGTGACGCCCGGAGTCCACTGCGTGCGCCGCAAGCGCTCGCCCCCCCCCCACGCCCTGCCCTGAGCTGTAAACATACCCAACCCTGCAGCAGGGTTTACTAGCGCGCGTGCGTTTCGTGTGTTGGGTCCCAAGAGGGGGGCCGGCGGCGCCGCCGCCGGCGCAAAGGGCGCGCGCCCCCCCCCCGGGGGCGCCCGGGCGAACCAACAGGCCAGGCACGAAAGAAGGCGATGCAAAGCACACGAGGCTCGGGGGGTCGTTGTATGCGGCGCCCGCCCTTGAAAACGGCGGCGCGCAAAAGGGATGGTGCGTAGCGTTTGCGCGCCCCCCACGGCTGCGAGCCAACTGATGGGCTGGTGGTGTCGCCTGCCGCGCGCGCCAAGGGCCGCCGCGCTCACGCGGTGCGCAGCACCGCGGGCAGCGTGGCCGCGGGGCCGCTGGGCGCGACGGGCACGCTCGACAGCGCGTGCAGCGCGCCGGGCGGCAGCCCCGCCAGCGGCGCGCCGCCGCCGCCGCCGCCGCCGCCCGACGCCGCGAGCGCCGCGGCCGCGGCGCCGGCAGCGGCGTCGGCCGCGCCCGCCGCGGCCGCGGCGCGCTGCTCCCACAGCTGCTGCTCGACGCCGCGCAGGCGCAGCTCCTGCGGCGGCGGCGCGTGCGCGTGTGCGCGGCGCGTGGGCCCCGGCCCGCGCCTGAGTCGCGGCCGCGGCAGCCCCCCCCCCCCGCGCTGCGGCGCCGCCCGCCGCCCCCGCCCCCGCAGACCCCGCCCCCGCCCGCCGCCGCGCCCCGCGCCTGCAGGCCGTGGCCAATGTCGGTGTAGTCGCGCAGGCTGAGGCCGCCGCGCGCGCAGCGCCACGCCCAGTAGTCCGCGCGCTCACCGGCGAGCGGCGCCTCCAGCCCCGCGGCCGCGGCGCGGCCCCACAGGTGCGCGAGGCGCGCGGCCGCGAAGCGCAGCGCAGCGCCCTCCTCCTCGCTCAAGTCCACCGGCGTGAGGCCGCCCGGCGCGGCGCCCTGCGCGCGGCGGGGGCGTGGCGTGGCGGGGAGGGGGTCAGACGCAGCGCGTTCGGGGGGCGGCAGCCGCGCAGAGGCGGCGGCGTGGGGCGGCGGCGGCGCAGCCCCCCCGCACGCCCCCCGCGCCCGCCCGCGCGCCGCGCCGCGCCCGCCGCACCGCCTGCGGCAGCTGCACGACCGCGCGCCGCGCGCGCGCGCGCTCCGCCAGCGCGCCGTGCACCGCGGCCTCCACGCCCAGGTCGCCCAGGTGGCGCAGCCCCAGCTCCACCGCGAGCGCGTCACCCGCGCCCGGCGGCATGGCGGGCGACCCGGCGCCCGGCCACAGGCCCGCGCGCGCGGGCGCGCCGCCGGCGCCGCGGCCGCCGCCGCGCGCGGGCGGCGGGCCGGCGCGGGCGGCGGCGGCGGCGGCCGCCGCGCGCCGCCGCTGCTGCCACCAGACGTCAAAGTGCGCCGCGTCGCCGCCGCCGCCGCCGCCGCGGCCGCTGGTGCACGGCGCGCCGCCGCCGTCGCCGCCGTCGTCGTAGCCGCCGCTGTCCGAGTCGCTGCCGCCGCCGTCGGGCCCCCGCGCGCTGCCGCCCGCCGCGAGCCCGCGGTAGCCGCCGCCGCCGCCGCCGCCCGCGGCCGCCGCCGCCGCCGCGCGCCCCGCCTCGAGCATGCAGCGGCGCGGCGGCGCCATCGCGCCCCAGTGCGCCGCGAGGGCGGGGGGAGACTTCCAGGAACAGTCCCAGCCGCGCCGCGTGCTCCTGCGCGGGGGGCGCGCGCGGCGTGGGGCCGCGTAGCGGGTGCGTGCGAGCGCGGCAGCGAGCCCCCCCCCCCGCCAAAGGGCGAGCCGGGGTCAGGCGGCAGGCGGCGGCTGCGGCAGCGCGCGCGCACCCAGTGGTGCGCAAGCCAGCAGCAGGACAGCGCGGCGGCCTCAATGTCGACGGGCGACAGCAGCTGCGGCTCCAGCGCGGCGCGCGTGGCGTCTGCGAGCGCGCGGGCGTGGGTTGCGAGCGGCCCGATGTGCGCGGCCGCGCGCGCGGCACGCGGCAAGCGACGGGCGCTGCGGGCACGGGCCTCCGCGCGCACGCTGGGGCGCGCGCGCCGCGCACCCGCTTGCGCCGCCGCCGCCGCGCGCGCCGCCTCGGCCCTTTCAAGCGCTGCACGCAGCGCGTCGGTCTCGCCGTCGCCGCCGCCGCCGCCGCGCGGGCCGCCGCCGAGCGCCGCTGGGCCCGTCATGATGCCATACGCTGCGCCGCCGCCGCCGCCGCCGCCGCCGCCGCCGCCGCCGCGCGGGCTCGGCCCCGCGCCGCCGCCGCAGCTGCCGCCGCCGCCGGCCGCGGCGGCGCGGCCCTCGCTCGCGCGCAGCCGCGCCGCGAGCTCGCCGTTCTGGTGGCGCAGCACCTCCAGCTCGGCGCGCAGCAGCGCGATCTCCCTGGACGGCCCCGTGCGCTGCACGGGGGGGGGTGGGGGGGGCGTGCGTGCGTGCGTGTGCCGTGTGAGCGTGCGTACGTGTGCCGTGTGTGTGTGCGTGTGCGTGCCCGTGGTGTGGTGCCCTCCGCGTCCCTCTGCCCGTGCGGGGCCTGCCCCCGCGCGCTGCCGCCGCGCCTGCGTGGCGGCGGCCAGTCCGTCGCCCTTTGCCGCGCCCGCCGCGGCCTTTAGGCTGCCCGCGAGCGCGGGCGCCGCGGGCGGCCGCGGGGACAGCGGGGCGCCGCCGTCGGCGTCGCCGGCCTGGGCGCGCGCGCGCGGGGCGGGTGGGTGGGTGGAAGTGGGTGTGGTTGGGGGAAGGGTGAACACGCGCGCCTGCTGCCCAGCCGCACGCTCCGGCCGGCGGCCGCGCAGCCCGCGCTCCCCCTCAGAACCGGCTCAGCTGCAGCCCGCGCGCCTTGCCCGGCTCCCGCCGCCCGCCCGGCACGAGGCTGTCCTTCAGCAGCCCGATCGCGGCGTAGGAGTAGCCTGCGTAGGGGGCGCGGGGCCGGGGCTCAAGGCAGGCTCAAGCCTGGCGGCGCGCTGCGGCGGCGGCGCAGCGGCAGCAGCGCGCGGCGGCCCGCGAGCGCGCGCCCCCCGCGCGCCGCACCTGCGGGCTTGGCCTTGGCCGGCGGGTCCCGAGCGCGGCCAGGGCTCCTAGTAGGGCCCGCCTCCGGCTCCGGCGAGTTGCTGCAGCCCGCGCTCATGCTGCGCCGCTGACCCCGGGTACGCCGGCGGGGCGGGGCGGCTGCAAGCAGCGGCAAATCGAAACCGGACAACAAATGCTACGTCGCAACTGGTTGAGCTACCGGGGCTGCGTGCGACGCAGCCGGCGGCGGGCTGCGCGCGCCGCGATTGCCCGTGCGCTCGGCCGCGCAAAATTTCCACTTGCCGCGCGCTGCACCCACCCGCCGCCGCGCTTCAGCCCCCCGCACGGAGGGCGAACCCGCGACCGCGCTTACACGCCCGCCGCCCCCGGCACCAGAGGCACGCCCTGGCGCGCGGCGGCGGCCAGGATGAGCGCCGCCGCGCGCTCCACATCGCCGCGCGTCGTGTGGCGCCCCGTCGACAGCCGCAGCGTGCCCGCGGCCCACTCGGGCGCGACGCCCATCGCCGCAAGCACCGGCGACACCGCGGCAGCGCCGCTGTGGCACGCGGCCGCGGCGGAGGCCGCCAGCTGCTCGCCCAGCTCCGCCAGCAGGGCGCCCGCGCGCAGCCCGCGCACGCTGATGCTGAGCGTGTTGGGCAGCCGCGCGCGCTCGTCGCGCGGCCCGTTGACGCGCGCGGCGGGGCCGAGGCCGGCCAGCAGGCGCGCCGCTAGCGCGTCGCGCACGGCCGCCAGGTGCGCGGGCGCGCCGGGCGCCGCGGACAGCTCAGCGCGCGCGACGCGCGACGCCGCGCCAAGGGCGGCGATCAGCAGCACGGACTCGGTGCCCGCGCGCCGCCCGCCCTCCTGGCCGCCGCCGTGGAGCAGGCTGTCTATGCGCACGCCGCGCCTGCGCGCGTGCGGGGGGGGGGGTGGGCGGTCTGGGGGGCGCGTGCAAGGGGGGTCCACGCCGCGACGCGCGCGGCTGGGCGCGGGCGGCGGGGGTGGCAGGGCACCGGCCGCGGGCAGCCCTCGCCTCACGTACAGCGCCGCGATGCCCTTGGGGGCGCCGAGCTTGTGGCCCACCAGGGTGAGCAGGTCCACGCCCAGCGCCTGCACGTCCACGGGGACCTGCATGCGCGGGCGGCGGGTGCGCGCGCGCGGCTGGGGAGGGGGGGGGGGCGCGGGGGCGGGGGCAGGGGCGGGGGCGGGGGCGGGCAGGTGGCGCACGCTGCGTCCGAGGCGAGCCGGGCGCCTTGGGCACGCGTGCATGCGGCGCGGCGCGCCTTGCCGACCGACTGCGCCGCGTCGCAGTGGACAGCGCGCCAGCGCGCGCGCGGCGGCGGCGATGGCGGCGACGGGCTGCAGGGAGCCCACCTGCGGGCGGGGGGTGGGGGTGGGCGGGGCGCGGCCCTCGCCGCCGCCGCGCCCGCGCGCGGGGCCGCCCCGCCGCAGCGAGCACCTCCCCGTCACCCCCCCCGGCGGTGCGCGCCTCGTTGTTGGAGTGCATCACGGTGACCAGCACCGTCTCCGGCCGCATGGCCGCCTCGACGGCGGCCGCCGACACGAGGCCCTCGGCGTCGGCGGCCGCCGCGGTGTAGGTTGCCAGCCCCTGCTGCTGGAGGTACTCGCAGCACGCCAGCACCGCGGGGTGCTCGATCGCGGTCGTCACCACGTGCGGCGGCGCCGCGCTGCCGCTCCCGCCGCCGTCCTGCTGCTGCTCCTGCATGCGCGCGCGTCGCGCCGCCATGACGGCGCCGACGATCGCCCAGTTGTCCGCCTCGCTGCCGCAGCCCGTGAAGGCGACGTCGCCGGGCGAGGGCGCGTCGATGAGCGCCGCGACCGCCGCGCGCGCGCCCTCGACCGCGGCGGCGGCGCGGCGCCCGTACGCGTGGCCGCTGCTTGGGTTGCCAAAGCACTCGAACACAAACGGCGCCATCGCGGCCGCGACCTGCGCGGGCAGCGTGCGGGGCGCTCTTTGGAGGGCGGCGCCCCCCAGCTGCTGCCGGGCGCAGTGCTGCGACCAAGGCGCGCCGCCACCCCTGGCCGCCGGAACGCGCTCGGCGTGCGCGCCTCTGGGTAGATGGGCGTCGTCGCGTTATAGTCGAGGTACACGCACGCCGCCGTGTGGGGGAGGGGCGAGCCCAGCCCGCCGGCGGCGAGTGCGCCCGTGCCAACGGTGGCGGACTCGCTGCCGCCGCCGCCGCCGCCGCACGCGCTGGCGGCGCCTGCTGGCGGCTCCATCGCCGCTGCGGGATCCTGCATCGCTGCGGCTTGCGATGGAGGCTGGTCCGCGGAGTGTCAACAGGCCGGCGGCGATCTGGCGCTGGGAACGCCTGCTGGGCGCCAGGCGCGGCGCAACAGCACCTCCAGTGGTTGTGAAAGCGTGTTACACTTTCACACGCGCCCAGGCATCAGCAGGGTGGGGTTGCGCCGCCCGGTCACCGGCGCCCGGCGCCGCGCTCCCGAGTTGCCGCCGCCGGGTGCGAAGCCCCTTGCGAGCCCTTTGCCAGTGGCATCCGAGGCCCTTGCCCCCCGCCAAGAGGCAGCCCTCGCTTTGGTCCCGCTTACAAGGGCGACAACGGGGCGTGTGCTCTGAGAGAGGCACCAATTGGCAGCCAGGCCATAAGGCGACGGGCCATGGCAATGAACAAGTGGAAGGGGGGCGGTCTGCCACCGCCCACCTCAAAACAACCAGTTTCAGTCCTCCACGTATGAGGGGAGCCCTGCTGCTGCCTAGCCTGTCTGCTCGGCATGCGGCGCGCCCGGGGGGGCGCGCCCCCGCCCTCGGCGCGGTCAGCGCGCGCCCATGCACTCGGGCAGGCGCCTGCACACCTCCAGCGCCTCGAGCATGTAGTAGTCGCCCCACACGATGCCCATGTCGAGCGCGACGTCCTGCGGGCGGTTGGCCGTCGCGTGCAGCAGCAGCGCGCCGCCCTCGTCCGAGGGCTGCGCGAGGTACTGGTCGCTCGCGAGCGCGCGCAGCATGTTGACGCCTGCGCACAGGTACCGGCGCCCGCAGTTGGTGTCGGGCCGCGCCTCGGCGAGCGTGAGCAGCGCGAGCGCCGCGACGGACGCGGCGCTGCTGTCCATGGGGCCGTTGAACTGCGCGGGGAGGCGCGTGTGGCGGCGGCGGCGGCGGCAGGGCGCGCGGTGGGTCGGGTTGCGCAAGCCGGCGGGTGGGTGGGGGCGGCCGCGGTGCTCCCAGATCAACTGCGACCGCGCTGCGCAGCGCGCATCGCCGCTGCCCCCCCCCCGCCCCACCTCGGCCTCGTAGGGCGCGTTGAAGTCCCACTTGGGCACCCACCCGCCGCGGCCCGCGCCCTCCTGCGCCATGAGCAGCGACAGGTAGCGGTCAGACACGAGCTTGGCGGCGTCCCAGAACTCGGGGGCGCGTGTGGCCGCGAACATCTTGGCGAACCCCGCCATCGCCCACGCCTGGCCGCGCGACCACGTGGACTCGTCGGCGTAGCCCTGGTACGTGTAGCGCTTGTTGATGGTGCCGCGGACAGGGTTGTACTCGACGATGTGGTAGGTGCTGCCGTCGGGGCGGATGTGGTGGCGCGCGACGGTGCGCGCGTGCGCAACCGCCATGTCGACCCAGGCGGCCGGGCTCGTGTCCAGCCAGCTGCGCGGGCCGCCGAGGCGCGCCCCCTCTGTGAGCACTTCGATGTTCATGATGTGGTCCATGATCACGGGCTGCCTGCGGGGGGCGGGGGGGGGGGGGGTGGGCGGCCTGCGCGCGCGCGCCGCCGCCGCCCGCCCGCACGGCTGCAGGCCGATGGCGGGCCGCCGCGGGGCCCCCCTCGCAGCTGGGCCCTGGCTGTGGCAGGGGCGGGGCGGGGCGCCCACCTGTAGTCCTCGGTCGCCGCCGGCGGGTCCCAGCCCTCAAAGGTGCGCGTGCTGTTGGTGGCCGGGTTGAACGCCCACGCCGTCGCCTCGGCGGCGGCCAGCACCTGGCGGCGCGCTTCCTCGGAGCCCGTCGCGGCAAAGGCCTCGCCAAAGCTGGGCAGGTACACGAAGCCTGCGCGCGCGGTCGTTGCCAGTCACGCGCTGCCCACCGCCAGCGCGCTGCGTGCGCTGCGGCGGCTGCGAAATCCCCCCGGCGGCTGCCGCCATGCACCGCAAGCGCCCCCTCCCGCCCGCGGGCACCCACCGTAGTCGTGCTGCAGCGACCAGTCGCGCTGCTGGTTCGCGATCCGCTCCGTCCACCGCTCCGCCGCCGCGCGCCACTCGGCCTTGCCCGTGAGGTTGTGCAGGTTCCACAGCACGCCCGGGAAGAAGCCGCTCGTCCACGTGTTGGCGGGCGTCGTCGTCCAGCCGTCGCCGTCGTCCGAGGCGTAGGGGTACTGCGGGGCGCCGCGCGCGCGGCGGCGCGGCGTGGTTGGGTCGCCTCGCCTGCCGCCACTGCTGCTGCTGCCGGCCTGGCAGCCAGCTATGGAGGGCCGCGCAGCCACGCGGTGCGGTGCCATGCCCGCCCGCCCCCCTCGCACCCACCTGGCCGGGCTGCAGCTTGGTGATGGTCGCCGCCGCCTGCTCCTCGGCCACCCTCAGCACGCGCTGGATGATCTCGCTCATGGGCTCCTGGGGAGCGGGGCGGGCGCGGGGCGCGCGGTGTCGTGCAAGGCCGCTGCGCGCCGCAACGACTGCCGGGGGCGGGCGGCGGCTACCCGCCCTTGCATCATGCGCGCCGCGCGTCGCCGCGCCGCTGCGCGCGCCTGGTAGTCCACAAGCGTCGCGTTGATGCACCCGCTGCTGCACTTGAACGCGCACGGCGGGCCCATGCGGCAAACGCCGTCGCCCGTGACGGGGAAGGCCTGCTTCACGCGCGCCGCGTGCGCGGCGCCCGCGGCGGCGGCGGCGACGAGCGCCGCCAGCAGCAGCGCCGCGCCGCCCGGCCGGCGCGCGGCCGACGGCCGCGCGCCGCGGGCGCGCATGGCGTGAAGGGCTCGGTGGTGGGATGCCCGCTTCACTGCTGCATCTGGGGGTGCCTGGGGGCGCGCGCGGTGGACGCCGTGGGTCGGGGCAGCAGGCGCTGTTTCGCGGCGTGCGCTGCGCGCCGCCGCCGCCTGGGACAGTGTGCGCATTTAACCGCGATCGATCCGTGTAACCGGACCCGTGCCGCTCGACCGATTGCTGCCGCAACGACGGGGGGCGGCCGCGGTGCGGGGAGCGCAGGCCCGCAACCCACCGCGCGGGGAGGCCTCCTCGCGTGAGCAGAAGCCGCTGAGATGAGGCTGATTGACAGCGCCTGTCTATTTCAGGCGGTGATCGGCGTCGCGGCGGGGCCGGGGCCGCGGGCGGCAGGCGCGGGGCGGATGGGCGGGTGCCTCTGAAACCGCTGCGGCGACCGATGCCGCCAGGTAACAAACGATACAATTGGTGCACGCGCGCTGGAGCCGTACTGAATCAGCAACCGCGCGTAGGTCGCTGGCGGGCGCGCGTGCGCGTGCGGCGCCGCGCGCGGGCACTGCAGTTCGGGCTCCCTTGCTGCTGCGAGGCAGCTCCCGCACCGCGGCCGCAGCCTCCGCCTGCGTGCACTTGCCTGCGTGCACCTTGAGGCAGTGCTGGAGAAGGAATGTCGGGCTGGTTACAGGGATGCCAGCAAGGCCACCTTGCCGGGACAGGGCGCCACCTGCCGCGCACGGTCGCGGCGGCGGCAACGGGCACGGCGGCACGGTGGCCGGCTCAAGTGCTGCTGGCAAGCCTCGCTGCCGGAGGATTGCGTCGGCGACGCGTCAATTGAAGAATGGGTTGAAGTGGAAGTCTGCACGCCCGGTTCCGCGCGCAAACGGCGCGCCAAGTGTTCAGCAGGCCGGGGGCAGCGGGTGCGAGGGCCGGTTGTTTGGGCGCACACCGCAATAATGGGGCGGGGCGGCGCAGCCCTGCACGCGGCGCCCCCAGGCACCGCAAGCACCAAGGCGCAAAGATTGCTGACCAATGAGAAGGGATACGACGCAGCAAAGAATCCCCCACCCAGCGCGGTTGGTGCTAGGTATGCGCGCGCGCGCCGCCGGCCGCGCCGCTACCGGCGGCGGCTGCCAGCGCAGCCGGGCAGGCGCCTGCACACAGCCAGCGCCTCGAGCAGGTAGTAGTCGCCCCACACGATGCCCACGTCCACCGCGCGCCGCTCGGGCTGGTGCGCCGTCGCGTGCAGCAGCAGCGCGCCGCCGCGCGTGCTGGGCGCCGCGAGGTACCCGTCGCCCGCGAGCGCGCGCAGCGTGTTGGCGCCCGCGCACAGGTAGCGGGCGCCAAAGGCCGTGCCGGGCGCCGCCTCTGCCAGCGTGAGGAAGGCGAACGCTGCGATCGCTGCGGCGCTGCTGTCGAGGGGGCCGCCCAGCTGCGGCTGGTGGGGCGCGCTGAAGTCCCAGTTGGGCACCCACGAGCCCTTGGCCGGCCCCGACTGCGCCATCAGCAGGCCTGGGCGGAGAGGGGCAGGTGGGGGGGCGGGCGGCCCGCGCACGTGGGCGCCGCGCCGCGCATCGCAGCCGCGCCGCGCGCGGCGGCGCGCGCGGCGCCGCGCGCGACTGAGCCCGCACGCACACGCACACACGCACATGCACACGCACACGCACACGCACACACACGCGCGCACGCCGCGCACCCAGCCACTTGTCTGCCACGGTGCGCGCGACGCCCAGGAACTCGGGCAGCGACGTGTCGCGGTACATGACCGCAAACCCCGCCATCGCCCACGCCTGGCCGCGCGACCACGTGGACTCGTCGGCGTAGCCCTGGTACGTGTAGCGCTTGTTGATGGTGCCGCGCGTGGGGTGGTACTCCACAACGTGGTAGGTGCTGCCGTCCGCGCGCACGTGGTGGCGCGCGACGGTGCGCGCGTGCGCGACCGCCATGTCGACCCAGTCCTGCGCGGGGGGATGCGGGGGGGGGGGGGGGAGAGGGGGGGGCGTGGGTGCGGGGAGGGGCGGCGGCCAGGGCCGCCCCGCGAGCCTGCTGCGCGGCTGCGCGCTGCGGCGAGCGCGCGAGGCGCACACGCCCGCGGCGCAGCCCCCGCCCTGGCCCGCCGCGCCTGCGGCGACTTGTCCACCCAGCTGTGGGGGCCGCCGATCTTGGCGCCCTCCAGCAGGATCTGTATATTCATCATGTGGTCGAGGATGACGACCTGCCTGCGCGGGGGGGGGGGTTGGGGGGCGTCGACACGGCGCGGGGCGGGGGAGGGGGCTGCGTGCGGCGTCAGGCGCGGGCAGCGCAGCGGCCGCAGCGGCGGCGGCGCGCCTGTAGCCCTGCGTCGCCGCCGGGGGGTCCCAGCCCTCAAAGGTGCGCGTGCTGTTGGTGGCCGGGTTGAACGCCCACGCCGTCGCCTCGGCGGCGGCCAGCACCTGGCGGCGCGCCTCCTCGGAGCCCGTCGCGGCAAAGGCCTTCCCAAAGCTGGGCAGGTACACGAAGCCCATGTCGTGCTGCAGCGCCCAGTCGCGCTGGCGGCCGGCGAGGCCCGCGCCCCACCGCACCGCCGCCGCGCGCCACTCGGGCTTGCCTGTGAGGGTGTGCAGGTTCCACAGCACGCCGGGCCAAAAGCCGGTCGTCCAGTTGCCCGGGCCGGTGGTGACGCCCCAGCCGTCGCCGCTCGATGCGTAGGGGTACTGCGGGGCGCAGGGCGCGGGTGCTCGCTGGCGGTTGGGGCGGGCCGCCGCTGCGCAGGGCGCCGCCGCCGCTGCTGCCGCCGCTGCCGCCGCGCGCGCGCCGGGCGCCGCACCTCGTCGCTCCTGAGCTGCGCCGCCGTCGCACGCGCCTGCGCCTCGGCCGCCGCCACGACGCGCGCCACGACGTGGGCCATCGGCTCGCGCACGTCGAGCATGGTGGCGTTCTTGCACCCGCCCTGCTTGAAGGCGCACGGCGGGCCCATCATGCAGCGGCCGGCGCTGCTCGGCAGGCGCGCGCCCGCCGCGCTGGGCGGCAGCAGCGACGTGCACAACGCGAGCAGCAGCGCCCGCGCGAGGCGCGCCGCCGCGCCGCGGGCGCCCATAGCTGCGCCCCCTCGCGGCTGCTGACGGTGAAACGGCTAGCGACGCATTCTTCAGGCGGCTCCGGGATGCCGTTCGTGCCCACACGCGCCGGCGCTGGGCGGCCGCTGCGAAACGTTCGTTCTTTCGCGGCTGGGCGGCCTTGGTTCGTCTGGAGCGCCGGGGATCGTCGCAAGGTGAGTGGTTTAAGGTGGGACCGCGCGCCGTGCCCAAGGTCCCGTGCGTGCGTGCGGCCGCGTGAGCTGCGACACGCAACGTGGCAGTTTTTCCGGCAGCCCGGCAGACCCCAGCGCGCGCTCAACCGCGCACACGGCACCGCGCCCGCACAAGAGCGCCGCCCGCTGCAAGGTGCGTGTTACAATGCGTGCCGCTGCGGCCTTTCTTCTCGCGCCGGGCGGGGCGTCAAAATCGCACGCGGCGCGCGCGCGCATTTCGCGCGGCCGGCGGCGCTTCAGTGCGCGTGCACTCACTCCTTGAGCCACGGCTGCATCGTCTGGTCCCACGCCACGGTGCCCTCGCTGAACCACAGCGCCACCTCGCGCTCCCCGTTCTCGGGGGAGTCGCTGCCGTGGATCACGTTGCGCCCGACCTGGGGGCGGGGCGGGGGGCGGGGGGGGGGGTCGTGTTGGTGTGGGCGGCGGCGGCGTGCGCGCGTCCCCTCCCGCCAAGCGACGGCAGCATGCTTCCCCGGCGGTGCTGGACAGAGAGCTGCAACAAAGGCGCACACAGCGCCAGGAGCCCCCCTGTCCTGCCCCACCTGGATCGCGAAGTCGCCGCGGATGGTGCCCGGCTCGGAGGCAAGCGGGTTGGTCGCGCCGATGAGCTTGCGCGCCGACGCGACGACGCCGTCGCCCTCCCACACCTGGGGGCGCGGGGCGGGCGGCGCCGGGCTCTCAGCAGGGTGCCACCCCCTACACTCTCCCGCCCCCCCGGCCCCTTGCGCCCCGCGACCCTCCCAGCCCCCCACCACCCCCCCAGCCGCCCCCCCAGCATCCCCCCCCCCCGCCGCCCCGCCCCGCGCGCGCTTGCCATCGCGACGACGGGGCCGCTGAGGATGTAGTTGACGAGGTCCTTGTAGAAGGGCTTGGAGGCCAGGTCCTTGTAGTGCTCCTCCGCCACCTGGGGGGGGGGCGGCGCGGTCAAGCGGCTGCACGCGCGCGCGCGGCGGCGGCGCGCGCAGGCGCAGGCGCAGGCGCGCGGGCGCGCGCGCCTCGCGCGGCGTCTGGTAGAGCTTGAGCGCACGCAGCTTGAAACCCTTGCGCTCGAAGCGGCCGACGATCTCGCCCACCAGGCCGCGCTGCACGCCGTCGGGCTTGACCATCACGTAGCTGGGCGCGGCGGCGGCGGCAGCGGCGGGGGTGCGCGGTGCGCAATGTGGGCGCGCGCGCGTGTGTGAGGCGCGCGGCGGACGGCGGCGGCCGCCGGCGGGGTGCCGACCCGCCCGCCCGCGGGCGCGCCCCATTGGCGCGCCGGCGCGTGCGGGGCGCGCGCGGACACGCGCGGGCGCGCGCGCCACGCGGGCGGGCGACCGCTGGCGGCGGCGGCGGCGGCGGCGCGGCGCCGCACCTGATCTCGCTGCGCACGGCCACCGCGCGCGCGCGGGAGGCGACCGCCGCGGGCCGCGCGCCGCGCGCGGGGCGCGCGACCGGCCGAAGCGCGGCGCCGCTGCGGGAGGCGGCAAGCATCCTTTCCGAGCGGCGGTGGAGGACGGGGGGGGGCGTGAGGGAGGGGGGCGGCAGGCGGGGGCGGCAGGCGTCCGCGGTGGCAGCACGAGATGGGGGCGGGAGCGGTGGCGTGGGAATGGGAGGGCGCCAAGGGGCTCTTCTGGCATTGCCCCGAGCGCCGGCCGCCCACACCGGAGTGACGAAAGTTTGACCGCCCCGACCGCGCTCATTTTGCGACCTCCACGTCGCACGCACATCCAGGCCATTGAATTCCCACCGCTCACCCCTCCAGCCCTCGAACGGCGTCCCAGACCGGCCAGGGGGCGGCCACCCATGGCCCTTGCCGCCGGCGCGCGCCGCTGCGTCAGGCCCGCGTCCCGGCGCAGCGCTGCCCGCGCCCCAGCCATGCTGGGCATCCCCGGGGAGCCGCTGCGCGCGCGCAGCGGCCGCGTGCCCTCGTGCGCGGTCGCGGGCGGCGTGGAGGCGCTCAGGACGGTGTCTGCAGAGAACCTGAGCACGCAGGAGATCTCCCGCCTGCTGGCGCGGCCGCGCATCGACTTCACCTCCATCCTGAAGACGGTGAGCGCGCCGCCCGGGCGTGGTGGGGCGCCTGGCGCGACGGCAGCCCTCGCAATGGGCGCTCCGGCACCGCTGCAAGCGCCTGGCGGGAGCGGGGGGCACGCGAGCGGGCGGCGGCGGCGGCGCGGCGCGGCGTGTGCGGTCGCGCGCGCGCTGCACACCGCCGCGCCGCCGCGCCGCTCGCCGCCACCGCCGCCTGCCGCCGCCACGCGGGGGCGCGCGCGCCGCCGCGCCGCGGCGGGCGCCGCCACCGCACCGCCACCGGGCAATCGCCACCGCCAGCAGGCCCACGCGCGCCGTGCGCGCCGCCCGCCCCCGCCCGCCCCCGCCGCCCGCCCCCGCAGGTGGAGCCCATCGTGGCGGCGGTGCGCGAGGAGGGCGACGCCGCGGTCAAGCGCTTCACCGCCCAGTTTGACCGCGTCGAGCTCGACGCCGTGTGCGTGCGCATCGAGGTGCGGCGCCGCGCCCGCCGCCGCGGCGCGCCGGGACCGCGGGGCGTGCGTGTGTCCTACCACCTAAGGCGGGCGCAATGGCGGCGAAGTGCGCGGCGCGCGCCAAGCCACGCGGCGCTCCACGCGCGCACGCCCCCCCCCCCCAGGACCTGCCCGACCCGGTGCTGCCGGAGGAGGTGACGGCCGCCTTTGACACGGCGTACGCCAACATCACCGCGTTCCACGCGGCGCAGCGGGCCGCCGACGCGAGCGTGGAGACGATGCCGGGCGTCACCTGCCGCCGCGTGACGCGCCCCATCGGCGCGGTGGGCATCTACGTGCCCGGCGGCACCGCGGTGCTGCCCAGCAGCGCGCTCATGCTGGCGGTGCCCGCGCAGATCGCGGGGTGCGCGACCGTGGTGCTCGCGACGCCGCCGCGCCCCGACGGCAGCGTGACGCCCGAGGTGCTGTACTGCGCGAAGAGGGCGGGCGTCACGCACATCCTCAAGGCGGGGGGCGCGCAGGCCGTCGCCGCGATGGCGTGGGGCACGGGCAGCACCCCCAAGGTGGACAAGGTGTTTGGCCCCGGCAACCAGTACGTGACGGGCGCGAAAATGCTGCTCGCCAACAGCGAGGCCATGGTCGCGATCGACATGCCCGCGGGGCCCTCGGAGGTGCTCGTCATCGCAGACGCGGGTGCGCGGCGCCGCCGCGGCCGCCGCGGCCGCCCGCCGCGGGCTGGGGGAGGGGGACGTGCACCTGCGGGGCCGCGGGCCACGCCGCGGCGGCCGCGCGTGCGCGGAGCGTGCGCGGCGGCGGCGGCGGCCTGCTGACGCCCGCCGTCCCCGCCCCCACAGGCGCGCCGCCCGCGCACGTGGCCGCCGACCTGCTGTCGCAGGCGGAGCACGGCCCCGACAGCCAGGTCGTGCTGCTCGCGCTGCCGGGGGTGGACCTGGGCGCGGTGCAGATGGAGGTGGCCCGCCAGTGCGACGCGCTGCCGCGCGCGGAGACGGCGCGCAAGGCACTGGCGCACAGCTGCGTCGTGCAGGCGCGGCGCGCGCGCGCGCCCGCACGCGGCCGCCCGCGACCGTGGCCGCGGCGCCGCGCAGCCCCCACGACGGCCGCGCACGCCGGGCGCCGCGCGGCGCCCACGCACGCCCCCCCCCCCACCCCCGCGCGGCGCCGCGCCAGGTGAGCGGGCGCGAGGAGGCGTGCCGCATCAGCAACGCGTACGCGCCGGAGCACCTCATCGTCAACGTGGACGGCGCCGAGGCGTGGCTTCCGGGGCTGGACAACGCGGGGTCCATCTTCCTGGGGCGCTGGACGCCCGAGAGCGTGGGCGACTATGCGTCGGGCACCAACCACGTGCTGCCCACCTACGGGTGCGGCGCGCGCGGCGCGGCCCGGGGCGCGCGCCCGCACCTCGCGGCGCGCGCGCGCGCTCCCCTAGGCCGCCTGGCAGGGGCCGCGCATGCCACCCCCCCCGACCCCCCCCCCCCCCGGCCCCTCCCCCCCCCCCCCGCCCGCAGCTACGCGCGCATGTACAGCGGCGTGAGCCTCGACTCGTTCACGAAGAAGATGACGGTGCAGTCCCTCACCTACGAGGGCCTGCAGGCGCTAGGCCCCGCCGTCGCCAAGATGGCCGAGGTGGAGGGCCTCGACGCGCACAGGCGCGCGGTCACGCTGCGGCTAGGCGTGCCCTGATTAGGGCCCCCGCGGCGCCGCGCCGCGCGCGCGCGCGCGCGCGCGCGCACTGTACAGGCAGCGGCCCCGAGCACGTCCCCCCCTCTCCGTCTTCAGCCCCAGCGCCGCCGCGGCGCGCGCTCGTCCCCCCTTCCGCCACCCCTTGTGGCCCCCCTATGGCAGTTTCCACCTAGCTGAGCCCATGTAATTGCAGAGGCGCTGGTTGCAGAGGCGCTGGGGTTATGGGTGCTTTTGGCTCCCGCTTGGGGTGCTTATGGTATTGCCGGTCCAGGCGGGGGGGGGAGGGGAAGCGCTGAGGTGCGGCTACAGCGCTCGGCAGCTGTTTGCAGCGGCAAAAACAGGCCCGCAACCGGGGAAGGTACAATTGTGCGGCCGGCGGCGCGGCCATGCCGCGCGCGCGGCCGCGCTGTGCAGAGGCGCGGGCGCGCCGGGCCTCACTCCGCCATCGGCTCTGGCCCCGGCCCCGGCGCCGGCTCCGGCGCCGCTGCCGCCGCCGCCGCCGCCGCCGCCGGCGCGTCCGCCGCCGCGCCCGCCGCGTACGGCCCAAAGCCCGGCCGCAGCGCCTCCTCGCGCGCCGCCAGCCAGGCCCGGTACTTGCCCGCGCGCGCGCCGTCGGGGCAGGGCGCGCCGCCGCCGCCGCCGCCGCCGCCTTGCCGCCGCGCGCCGCGCCGCCACAGCACGTCCTCGGTGTCGAGGACGTAGGAGACCTTGCTGTTGGCGCAGCTGATCTTGGCCTCCAGCCCGTTGGACAGCGCCGCGCCCGCCAGCGCCGCGCCAGCGCGCTCTCGTGCGGCGCCGCCGCCCGGCGCCGCGGCCGCGCCCGCGCGCCGCGCGTGGCGCGGCAGGAACACGGCGCGGGCTTGCCTCGCCCCGCCGCCCCGCCGCCGCCGCCCTCGCCGCCTCGCCGCCCGCGCGCCGCCGCCGCCGCCGCCGCCCTCGCCCGCGGGGCCGCGCCCAGCAGGGCGCCCATGAACCCGGCAAACGCGGGGTCCAGCCCCCCGGGGTGGCCCTCGATGCGGTCGGGGTCCATCAGCTGCACGCTCAGCGTGAGACCGCCGCCGCCGCCCCCGCCCCCGCCGCCGCCGCCGCCGCCCTCCGGCGCCGCGGCGGCGGCGGCGTCGGCGGCGGCGCCGCCCGGCGGCCGCGGGGCGGGGCCGGCGGTACGAGGCCGAAGCGGTAGCGGCGTCGTCCGGCACCAGCAGCGCCGTGTTGGCGCGGTACACGCCCTCCGCGGGCGGCGCGCGGCGCGCGGCCTCGTAGCGGTGGAGCTCGCACAGCCGCATCGTCTGGCGGGCGGGGCGTGCGCAGGGAGGGGCGCTTGCGCCCACCAGTGCGGCCGCGCGCGCGCGCCGCAGGCGGGCAGGCAGCGGCGGCGGCAGCACGCGGGCAAGGGCGCACGCGCGCACGCCTGCTCGTCCGCCACCATGAGCTGCATGTGCTTCACCAGCTTGTACACCAGCTTGTCCAGCGTGAACAGCACGTAGCTGCCCGTGCCCAGCAGCGCGCGCACCTGGGGGCGGGGGCGGGGCGGGGGGCGTGGGCGGCGCGGCGGCGGGGGGCGCGAGCCGCGGGGGGCGGGCGCGGGCGGCGGCGCGCGCGGCGCGCCCGCAGCGCGGCGCGCCGCCCCCCACCTGGTCCTCAAAGGTGGAGGGGTCCAGCGCGCCGTCGATGAGCTGGCGCACCATCGCCATGAACTCAGAGTGCAGCCGCGCCGCCTCGGCCGCCGCCCGCTCGCTGCTCGCCTGGGGGGCGGGGGGGGCGGGGGGGCATGCGGGGGGGGGGGCGGGCGCGCGCGGCCCCTGCAGGCACCACAGCCACCGCGCCGCAACGCCGCCGCCGCCGCCGCCGCGCGCCGCCCCCCCGGGCGCGCACCGCGTCCTTGGCCTCGGCCGCCGGCGCGGCGCGCGAGAAGAGGCTCGTCGGCGCGTCGCGGTCGCGCGCGCAGCGCCGCGCCGCGGCCATGCGGTCGAACAGGTGGTGGTGGAAGCGCAGGAAGTAGTAGAGCGCGTCGTTGCCGTACAGCACCGCGGCCGCCGCCGGCGCGGCGCCGCCGCCGCCCTCCGCGGGCCGACGGCCTCGTTCAGGCGGCTCGCGAGCGGGCGGCAGCCGTCAAAGGCGCGGTCGCGGTCGCCGTCGTCGTCGCCGCCGCCGCCGCCGCCGCCGCCCCCGCTCGGCGCGGGGCCGCCGCCGCTGCCGCCGTCTCGGCGTCGGCGTCGGCGTCGGCGCCGCCGTCGCCGCCGCCTCGCCGCCGCCGCCGCCGGCCTTGCCGCCGCCGCTGCCGCCCTTGCCCTCGCCTCCGCCCTCCTCCTTGCCGCCGCTGCCCGCCGCCTCCAGCAGCGCGTCCAGCCCCGGGTCGCCGCCGCCGCCGCCGCCGCCGCCTGCGTCGGGCTCGGGCGTCGCCGCGGGCGTGGTCTCAGCCGCCGCCGCCGCCGCCGCCGCCGCCGCCGCCGCCGCCCGACGTGCCGTCGCCGTCCTTGCCGGCGCGGCGCCCCTCCCCCTCCTCCTCGTCGTCGTCGTCGCTGCTGGTGGACGGCGCGCCGTGGCGCACCTGGGCGCGCGCATGCGTGCGTGCGCGTGTGCGTGTTGGGAGGGGGCAGGCGGGGAGCGGGGAGGGGCCGGCGCGGGGCTGCCGGGACTCCCCCAGCGCGTCGCGCCGCCCGCCCGCGCGCGCGCGCCGCGCCTCTGGCTCGCTCTTGGTGTGCAGCGGCGTGTAGGTGCGCTCGGGCAGGCCGAACAGCGGCTCCACCACGCGCGTCCAGAAGCGCAGCACCGCCTTGCGCCTGCGGCCGGCGGGGCGCGGGGCGGCGGGCGGGGGCCACGTGGGCGCGCGCACGCCGGCAGCACGCCAAGCGCCAGGCAGCCGCCAGGCGGCCAATGCCCCGCGGGGCTGCGCAAGGCGGGCGCGAGGGGCGCGCGGGGGCGCGGCGCCGCGCGCACGTGGGCCCCGCCAGCATGTCCTCCACGGCATATGCGACGACAAAGAACACGTCGTCGTGCACCGCGGCGGCGCTGGGGGGGGGGGGCGGGCGGGCGGGCGGGCGCGGGGGGCAGGGGATGAGGCGCGCGGGCGGCCTGGGGGCGCGGGCGCTCGGCGCTCGGCGCGCGCGCGCGGCAGGGCCTGCGGCCGCGCGCGCGCGGCAGGGCCTGCGGCCGCGCGCGCGCGCCGGCAGCGGCGCCCCCCGCCCCCCGCCTCCCCCACACCCCCCGGGCGCCCGCCGCGCCCGCCGCACCCGCCCCCGGGCGGTGCGCCGTAGTCGTAGGTGAGGTCGGGCCGCAGCGTGTCCGCCAGCGGGCAGCCCGCCGCGAGCGCGCGCAGCGACCCGTCCTCGCCGCGGCGCGCGTCGGCCGCGTCCTTGACCTCCTGCAGCATCGCCTTGGTCAGCAGCGCCTTCTTGTCGGCCTGCTTGAAGTAGAAGCTGCGGTGGTCCAGGCTCTTGGCGTAGTTGGAGTCAAACACCCGGCGCCACGCGTCGTCCATCTCCGCGCGGCTCTGGCGGCGGCGGCGGGGGGGGGGGGGTGTGTGTTGGGGGGTGTTTTGGGGTTCAGCCCGGCCCAGCGCGAGCCGCACCGCGCGATGCATGCCCGACAGGTCAACCCACGCAGCGAGGGGTGCGGGGTGCGGCCAAGCGCGGCGCCCCCCTCCCCCCGTGCCGCCCCGCCCCCCGGGGCCGCCGCCGCCGCACCTCGCGCCACTCCTCGTCCTTCTGCTCCAGGCGCGGCAGGATGACGGGCACCGCGACGAGGGGTTCTTGCGCAGCAGGTCGCACACCTGCGGGCCCGAGGCCTCGCCGTAGATGCGCTCAATGTCCCTGGGGGGGGGGGGCGGGGGCGGGCGGGCGGGCGGGGGGGGGGGGGGGCGTGTGCGTGCGTGTGTGTGTGCTGTGCGGCTGCACGCTGCCTCGTGCGCAGCCCGCTCCAGGGCCCCCCGGGGGAGCCGGCCGTGCGCGCCAGCTGGCCGCCGCGCGGCGCATGCCCCCCCCCCCCCCCGCCCGCCGCCCCGCCCCCCCGCGCCCCCCACCGGAAGTCGACGGCGCCCAGCAGGCCGTCGGGCAGGCGGTAGGCCGCCTTGTCCTCCGCCGCGTCGATGGCCGCCGCCGCGGCCCGCAGGCGCGCGAGGCAGTGCGCGTTCTGCACGACCGCCATGTCCAGCTCGTACCTGCGCGGGGGGAGGGGGGGTGCGTGTGTGTGAGTGTATGGGCGTGTGGTGTTTGCGCATGCGCGTGCGCGCGCGCGTGCCGCGGGCGGGCGGGCGGGCGGCGGGGGCGGGGGCGGGCGCGCGGGGGCGATGGGGCGCCCTGCTCCTGCGCCCCGCCGGCCTGCGGGCGCGCGGCTGGGGTTTGGCAGCGCGGCGCAATGTGGTGAGGCCCGGCGCAGCACGCGGCCCAGCGCCGCGCGCCTGTCGTCCTCCGCGCGGAACAGCGCCTCCTCGTACTGGTTCTTGCGCATGAGCTTGAAGCTGTAGTCCTCGCTGCCGCTCACGATGGACACCCACGCGTCGTTCAGCACCTCGCGGCACAGGTCGTCGCGGCCGCTGCACACGAGCTTGGGCAGGCCCTTGGGGTAGTGCACGTAGCTGCGCGCGGGGGCCGGGGGGAGGGGTGGGGGGGGGAGGCCAGGCGCCCGGGCTCTCACACCCCCTGCGCGCCAGCCGCCCGCACACGCCCGCCGCCAGGGGTGCGCCGCCGCGCCCGCCGCCGCCGCCGCCGCGGGCCCTTGCAACCCCATCCCCCCCCCGGCCGCCCCCGCCCCCGGCCGCCCCCCAAGCGCAGCGCAGCGCGCGCCTGTCGCTGCAGCGGTCGCTCTTGTCCTCCGCCGCGAGGTCGGCCGCGATCTCGGAGATGGGCTTGTTCATCCACCGGTCGCGCCCCGCGCCCGCGCGGATGCGCGCGACGTCGCGCGGGTTGAGGCGGCCGCCGCCCGCCGCGATGACCTTCAGGTCCTGTGGGCGGGGGGGGGGGTGAGCTGGGGGGGGGGGCTGAGCTGGGGGGGGGTGAGCTGGGGGGGGGGGATGAGCTGGGGTGGAGTTGGGGTGGAGTTGGGGTGGAGTTGGGGGTGGGGGGAGAGCACTGGCCGCGCGCGCGCGGGCTGCGGGGCGGCGGGCCCCGATGTGCATCCATGCGGGGGCGCGCGCGCGCGCGCGCGCCGCGTGCCTGCTCGAAGCCGTCCACGGTCTCTATGCGGCCCAGGAACTGGGTGAAGCCCTCCAGCAGGTCGGGGAAGCGCCCGATGATGTCCTGGGGGCGGGGGGCGGGGGGCGGGGGGGCAAGGGGCGGGGGGCCGGGAGGGGTCGGTGCCGGCGTGGGGGCGCGGGCGGCGGGGCGCGCGGGCGCGCGGCGAGCGATGCCGCGGCAGGGCCGCCGCCGGCGCGCGCGTGCGCGCGGCGGGTTGCGCGCGCCTGCGCGAGCGACAGCAGCTCTGCGCGGTTGATGATGTCGGAGGCGTACATGTTGAGCGTCTTGAGCAGGTCCTGGTACGACTCGCGGCTGCGCAGGCGCGCCTTGACCTGGCGGGGCGGGGGGTGGGGGGGTGGGGGGGCGGCGGCGCTTGGGCCGCCGCGAAGCGGCCGCTGCTGGCGGCGGCGCGCGGCGGCCGGCGCCCCCAACACCCCCCCCGCCGCCCTCAACACCCCCCGCGCCGCGCGCCTTCTCGAAGAACGCGAGCTCCCGGTGCAGCGCGGTCTGGCGCGCGTAGTCCTCGGCCTCGCTGCGCCCGCCCTTGCGCTTGTTGTAGCCGCCGGCGCCGCCGTAGCCGCCGCCGCCGCCGCCGCCGTAGCCGCCGCCGTAGGGGTACCCGCGCCCCATCGCCGCCGCCGCGGCCGCCGCCGCGGCCGCCGTAGCCGCGGCCGGGCGCGCGCTGCGGGGGCTGCGGGCGGCGGGAAGGGGCCGGCGCGTGGGCGGACGCGGGGGCGAGTCGACGAGGGGGCGCCCCCCTGCCGCCGCCCCCCGCCGCCCCGGCGCCAGCCACGCTCGCTCACCACGAGCCCGCCCCCGGCTCACCTGGGGCCCGTTGTCGGGCAGGAAGCACTTGAACTCGCTCAGCAGGTCCTTGTGGTGGCGGAAGAGGACCGCGACCTGGGGGGGGGGGTCAAGGGGGTTAGGGGGAGCGTGCGCCGCCGAGGAGCATGCCGCGGGCCGCCACGCCCGCGCGCGCGCGCGCGCGCGGTTACGCGCGCGGCGCGCCTCTGCGTAGACCTCGTTGATCGTCTTCTGCCCCTTGCGGTACATGTTCAGGATCTCCAGGAACGCCTTGTACACGCGCTCGTCGCTGGAGAAGCGTTGCTGCGCGGGGGGGGGGGTGCGTCGGCTGCCGGGCTGCCGCCGCGCCCGCGCGCCGCGCCTGCCCGCGGCACTTCGCCGGCCCGCCGCGGCGCGCCGCTGCGGCCGGCAGCGCCCGCGCGCAGCAGCGACACCGCCCCCCGCTGCCCCCCCACCCCCCCGGCCCCCCCACTCCCCCACCTTGATCTTGTTGACGTAGGAGATGGCCTGGTCGAACTCCACCTTGGGCGCGGGCTCGTCGTCCTCCACCTCGTGCACTTGGATCTCAAAGCCCTGGGGGTGTGGGGGCGGGGCAGGCGGGGGGGCATCGATCGTCCGCCGCCGCCGCCCGGCTGCCACGCCGCTGGCACCCCGCGCCCCTTCCGCAGCCGCCGCGCTGCTGCGGCGCCCAACACCCTGCGCCGCCGCCGCGGGGCGCGCGTGCGGCCGCCCCGCCCCCCCCCCCCCGCGCCGCGCCTTGGGCAGGAAGGTGTTGAACCCGAGGATGAGCTCCTTGTGGCCCTTGAACAGGCCCTTCACGCGCGCAATCACGCCCGTCGTGTCGATGCTGCGGCGGCGGCGGGGGTGGGGGATGCCGCTCGAAGCGGGCGGGCGCGCCCCGCGGCGCAGCGACCCGCGCGCGCGCGCGCGCGCCCGCGGGCCCCCCGCCCCCGGCCCCCTCGCCCCGGCCGCCGCCGCCCTCCCCCGCCCCAGGCGCCCACCGCTGCGCCTTGAACTCCTTCATGATCTCCAGGAACGTGTCGTACACGTCCTTGCGCGCCGCGAACTTGTTCTTCACGTCGCGCAGGTACGTGAGCGCGTCGTTGGTCGTCAGCCGCTGCCCGCCGGCGGCGGCGGCGGGCGCGCCGCTGCGGGAGGGGCGGGGGGGCGGCGGGGCGGGGGCGTGGGCCGTCGGCGGCCGCCGGGGCCTGCCGGGCGCGGGCGCCCGCGCGCGCGCCGCGGCGCGTACGGCGCGCGTGGGCCGCTGCGAGCGGCGGCGGTGGCGGCGCCGCGCGTGCGGCCCCCGACACAACGCACCCCGCCCTGGGCGGGCGCCGGGCGGCTGCCCGCCAGCGCGCGCGCGCGCGCGGGCTGCCGCGCGCGCGCGGCGCGGCAGACGCAGCCCGAGCGCCCCCCGGAGGTTTGGTGGCGGCTTTTCGGCCGCCGGATTCGCCCCGCCCCGCGCGCTGGGCCGCTCGGGCGATGGCGGCAATGGCCGTGGCAGGTGATCTTGCAGGGGTACGTGCCCGCGCGGTCCCGCGGCCCCGGCCAAGCGCCCCACCACCCCAGGGCGGGCCCCGTGCATGCGGAGGCTCCCACCCGGCGCCCCCAGGGCCGCCGGGGCGGGCCCTGGGCCGGGGGGGCGTGCCTGGTGTGCACACCCTGGCCCTGTTGTGCCTGCTTCACCCCCCCCAAAACCCTCCCCACCTGGGGCGCTTCCCGCCTCCCCCGCCCAGGGGGTCGCCAGCACGCTTCATTCGCCCCGTCAGCCGCGGGTGGGGGGCCCTGGGGGAGCCAGGGGCGCCCTGGGGGGGCTGGGACTCTGAGCACTGTGGGGCAGTCTGTCGGGGTGGACGGCGCTGGGGCGGCACCTGGGCCCTCGAACCGGTTTCCCAAGTGGCTCTACGAACGACGGGGCGCGGGTGAACTGCAAACCGCGGGGTGTGTGTCGCCCCGCCACCCGGCACCCGACCGCGCCGCACCCAACCGCCCCCAGTGCCAGAACGGAGCGGGGCCGAAACCCCCACCCCATGCCGCAGTGAGCGCCGGCCGGGCGGTCGGCCGCAGGCCCGGGCCGGCGCCCGTGGCGCGCGCGCGGCCGCCGTCGACGCCGGCCGCCCATGCACAGCACGCCCAGCGCCGCGCGCCCGCGCCCGCGCCCGGGGGCTGGCGCCCGCCGCCGGCCGGCGGCGCGGCCCCATAAATCATGCGCCACCGCCGGGGGGCGGCGGCGCCGCGTGGCGCGGCCCGGCGGTGGCGCGCGCGCGCGCGCGCGGTTGACCGCACCTCGCCACGTTTGACTAAACGTAAAAAACGCGCCTCGCGTGAGCCCCGGGGACCAACCGGGCGCAACGGGCCCCATGCGCCAGCCCCCGCCTTGCCCGACGGCGTGGGGCCGGGGGTTTGTGCTCCGCGCGGGGCGGGGCGGCCCGCGGGGTACCAGCACACACCGCACGCGCGCAGGGGCAGCGTGGGCTGCGGGTTCCGAGTCGCACCTCCCATGCTGGCTCCAAGCCCCCCGGGGGCAACATGGGGCCGCCGCGCGGCGCAGAGGGGGGGACAAACACCGTCGTTGGATTACAAAGCGCGCGCGCGCACACGCACGTGCGCGTGCGTGGTGATTGTGTGCGCGCGCGCGGCGCGTCGACAGGCACCTATCCATCGCCAATCCACACAGGTGGATGCGCGCGCGGGGGGTGCGCAGACTTCACAACTCGTGGCCCCAGCGTGCAATGGGGGGCGCCTCCTCACACAACTACATATGCGCGCCTCATGAGGCAGCCCAGCTGAGGCACGGGCCCGGTTTGGCTGGCGCGGGCGGCACGTTCACCGTTTGGCCGTCAAGGGCGCCTCGGCGGCCGCAGCGGAGCGCCCCCGCGGGCGCCGCCGCCGCGCTTACGAGCGCGCCGCGACGGGCGCGCCCGCGCGCTTCGCGTCGGCCGCGGCAAATAGCGCCGCCCACTTGGCGGCGTCGGAGCCCGGCCCCGCGCCCTCGGCGCTCTCGACCGCGTACGCGCGCCCCTCGGTCGCGCCGCAGCCGAGCGCCTGCACCGCCGCCTCCGCCACGGTGATGCGCGACGCCTCGCCGCGCAGGTCGTCCGCGGGCGACAGCACCGCGTCCCTGCGGGTGCCCGCGGTCGCCTGCAGCAGCGTGTTGAGGTCGTACGAGGTGTAGGGGCCGTCCGTGAGGCGCGAGGGCCGCAGGAGGGTGAAGGGCAGCCCCGACGCCTCCAGCGCGAGCTCCGCCTCGCGCTTGAAGCCCAGCACGCCTGGCGGGGGTGGGGGGCGGGGTGGGGGGGGGGGGGTGCGGGGTGGGGGGGGGCGTCGCGGGCGGCGCGGCGGCGGCGAGCGGGCGCGCGCGCCCGCGGCGGCGGCGGTGGCAACCGCCGCCAACCACCGCTGCCGCGCCCCCCCGCGCGCACGCGCGCGCGCGCGGGGCGCCGGCCGCCCAAGCGGCGGCGCCCGCCAGCGGCGGCGGCGCACCAAACGCGTTGAGGATGATCCAGGGGAACTGGTTGGTGCGCTCCACGCCCGCCGAGGTCACAAACACGAAGCGCCGCACGCCGCCCGCCGCCTTGGCCGCCGCGATGAGGTTGGCGGTGCCCTCCAGGTCGGTCTCGCGCGGCCCGTTGTTGCCCTGCCACCTGGCGCGGGCGGTGGCGGCGTGCGCGGGTGCGCGGGCCGAGCGGGCGGGCGCGCGGCGGGCGGCTTGGACGGGGCTGCTCGTCGCGGCTGGCGCGCACGCGCACGCGCGCGCGCGCACCGCTTGGAGGGGAACGCCGTCGTGCCTGTGCAGCAGCAGACGGCGTCGACGCCCGCGGCCGCGGCCGCGAGCGACGCGGCGTCGCGGCAGTCGCCCTCCACGGGCTGCGGCGCGCGCGGGGCGGGGGAGGGGGGGGGCGGGGGCGGGGGGCGTGTCGGCTCGCGGCGCGCGGCGAAGCGTGCGGCGCTGCCAAGGCGCCCCGGGCCGCGCGCCGCGCTGCCCCCGCCTCCCCGCGCGCGCGCCCTGCCGCCGCACCTGCAGGTTGGGGTGGGCGCCAAACAGCTGCGCCGCGCGCTGCGCGCTGCGCGTGAGCGCGCGCACCTTGTAGCCGCGCTGCGGGCGGGCGGGGCGGGGCGGGGGGGGGGGGGCGGCGGTGCTGGCGAAGGCTTGCAGTCAAAAGCGCGCGCGGCAGCCCACCCCGCTAAGCCTGCGAGACCCGGCTTGGCAGCGCCCCCGCCCGCTGCCCCCGCACCTCGAGCAGCTTTGCCGTCACGAGCTGGCCCACGCCGCCGGTGGAGCCCGCGACGAGCACGGTGCTGCCCGGCTCCTGCGCGGGGCGGCGGCGGGGGGGCGTCGGCGCGCCGCGCCGCGCGCGTTGCAGCGCAGCAGTGAGCACGGCGCGGCGCGGCGCGGCGCGGCGCGCGCCGCACGCACCACAACGCCCGCCGCGACGCGCAGCCGCGGGGACCGCCGCGGCCGTGCTGCTGCGACATGCAGCGGGGGCCGCGCCCGGCGGGCGACGGCCCCGGAGCCCGGCGCGGCCGAGATCCTGGCGTGCATGGCGGGGGCCGGGAAGCCGCGGGACCGGTGCGTTTTGGGCGGCGGATCGAATTGGACCTCTCAACGTAAATCACACGCTCATGCAGCGCCCCCGATCGGCGCCAGGGTGACGAGGCACAGGCCCGCCCTTCACCGTCCCCTACATATGGCGCTGCGGCGCGGCTTGGGCGCCGCGGGCGGCTGGGCGTGGGCCGCCGCCGGCCGCGCGGGCGCCGGCGGCGGCGGCGTGGCGGGCGGCGGCGCGCCGAGCGCTCAAAAACGCGCGCGCGCTGCCAGCTCTGCGTCGACGAGCGCCGCGCCCGGCGGCGGGTCCGTGCTCCCGCGCGCGCTCGACGCCGGCGGCGACGCGTACGCCGCGAGCGCGGCCGCGATGGGCGCGCTGCTGGAGGGCATGCGCGCCGAGGTGGCGCGCGCCGCGGCGGGGGGCGGCGCCGCCGCGGTCGCGCGCCACCGCGGCCGCGGCAAGCTGCTGGCGCGCGAGCGCGTGGACGCGCTGCTGGACGAGGGCTCGCCCTTCCTGGAGCTCAGCCCCCTCGCGGGGCACGGCATGTACGGTGCGGTGCGCGCGTGGCGGACGGCGGGCAGGGGGGGGACTGCAGCGAGCACCGTCGCCCGCCGGCCTGGGCTCCCCCTCGCGCGTCGCCGGCAGCAGCGCCCCGCGCGCGCCCGCGCCCCGCCCCGCCCTGCCCCGCCCTGCCTCGCCCCGCCCGCCGCCCCGCCGCCCCGCCCACCCGCCGCGCCGCCCACCCGCCGCGCCGCCCACCCGCCGCGCCGCGCCGCGGCAGGCGAGGACTCGGTGCCGTCGGGCGGCATCGTGACGGGCATCGGGCGCGTGCGCGGGCGCCTCGTCGCGGTCGCCGCCAACGACGCGACCGTCAAGGGCGGCACCTACTACCCCATCACCGTAAAAAAGCACCTGCGCCTGCAGGAGGTCGCGGCCGCGTGCCGCCTGCCGTGCGTGTACCTCGTGGACAGCGGCGGCGCCAACCTGCCGCGCCAGGCGGAGGTGTTCCCAGACCGCGACCACTTTGGGCGCATCTTCTTCAACCAGGCGCGCATGTCGGCGGCGGGGCTCCCGCAGGTCGCGGTCGTGCTGGGCTCCTGCACAGCGGGCGGCGCGTACGTGCCCGCGATGGCCGACGAGGCCGTCATCGTGCGCGGGAACGGGACCATGTGCGCGCGCCCGCGCAATCCGCCAATGCGGCATTGGGGACCGGCTTCGTCCTCGATGGTCGGTCCCGGGCATCCACTGTCTAGATGGCGTTTTTTGGCCAAAGCGGACGCGGGAAGGGAGGCTGGGGCCTTCTGCGCCGACCTCCACGCCACCATGGCTTGGTCATGGAAGCGGCCGGGACGTGGCGAGCATGGATGCGCCTTCCCGGGGCTGACCCTGGTCCGAGCCCGGCATCGAAGAAGCGATGGCTGCGATCAGCAAGCTGATCGTGGCTGCTGCGATGAAGAGATTTCCCGCTTTCACGTCGTTTCTCCCGGGAGCGCCGGGCTCATCACGGGCAGAACACGATGTCCAGGCCGTTGGAGAGGTAGAGGGTGCTGAGCTGCTGCGCAACGCCCTGGAGATAGAAGCCGCCGATGGCGGCAATCAGGTTCATGGGCAGGCCCGGCCCCTCCCACTGGGGCACCGAAACGCGGTCACCTCAGACCGACGAAATAGGTGTAGCCGCCGCTTCCGTCGGGCTCGAAATGAATGCGGTGCACGTTGGCGATGTCGAGCGTGTCTCGGAGTAGCCCTGCCAGATCCGCGTAGCGGAAGCGCTCGAAGCCCGCGGTCCCCGATGCGATAGTGCCGCGGCTGCCGGGTGAGTAGTTGCTCCAGTCCACGTTGCTGTGTTCGGTGTTGGCCGGAGCTGTCAGGCCGCCGGGACTGATGCCGACCAGGCCGGCCTCCGGGCTGGTGCTCCCGTAGTAGAGGGTGAAGCTGCCGCTGCTGTAGAACTGGACAGCGAAGTTGTTGCGGGCGCCGAGGAAGCCGGACTCCCCGACGTGGTTCCAGGAGATCGTTAGTGCGGTGCTCGTCGTGTACCAGTTGACGGAGCCGTTCCCGGAGGGGCTGGTGGTCGAGGGATTCAGGTCGTCCCAAAGCAGCGAGATGCGCGGGGGGCCGGACAGCATGGCCGCCCCACCCTCGGACGGGCTGGAGTCTCCGCTTGCGAAGGTCACGTAGCCGTTGGAGCCCACAAAGCACTGGGTGTAGGTGACGCCATAGAAGCTGAAACCTCCGAAGCCGGCAGCCACGAAGTCGACGGTCCCGTAGGAATCGTCGCCGAGGCCGAGGTTGCTGTAGCCGACGGGCGTCCGGGGATGAAAGCTGGATCCATACGTAGAGGTGCCCCCGACGACCACCTCGGTCGCTGCGGTGAGGACGATCGGATTCGGGGCGCTGGGTACCAGCATCAGGGCCTGGTAGCCGACCTCGGTTCCGGTCGGAGTGCTCGCCGCGACCTGCCCTTCGATGAAGTTCGTGTTGAAAGAGATGGTGCCGATGATGTCATCGCCCCCGCCAGGCACGATCCCGTCGATCACGGTCGCGAAGCTGGGGCTGCTTACGTCGAGGTTCACGGTCCCCACTCCGGCCAGGTAGATGCCGTTGAACTGCAACGGGCCGGTGAAGAGGGCCCAGGGAGTGCTCGCAACGCTGCTGCGGGCCCGGAATGCGATGCGCGCCCCGGGCTCGGTGTAGAATTCGTAGGGTCCGATCCCCAGGTAATCTCCGCTCCAATCACTAAAGGAACCCGACCCGTCGAGGTGACTCGAGCCGAGGATCCGGAGGCTGCCATTGCCCTGGTTGACCTGTCCGCCCACGAGGCGGACGTTGTCTACGAGCAGTTGGGGGCCGAGCGAGCTATCGCCCCAGTTGGCTATCGTAATCTCCAGGCTGTAGGATGTGCCGGGGAGCATGAGTCCAGTCAGGTCAACGAAGGCGCGCTTGAAGCCCGCGGGAGCCGGGTTGTAGGCTGACTGGTAGGGAAGAGCCGTCTGGTTCGGCACCCAGGCGATGGCGCCAGCGCCGGCCCCCGGAACGTTGGTGAAAGGGGGCGAGGCCGCAGGATTGCCAGCGCAAACGAGGAGGACGTTGGCAACGAGGGCACCGAGGGGGTCGATGACGTCGATCGAGGCGAAGTCGAAGTAGCTCGTGGTCGTCGGGGACTCGGCGTTGATGAACTCCCAGTCCACGCTGAGGCCGATGTTCTGGTGGTTGGGCACGCTGAAAATCTGCTTGACCTGGGCGACGCCGCTGGTGTGGGGACCGTAGCCCGGGGAGGACGGAGCCATGCCCGCGGGTCCGGCACTGTTCCCCGACAGCGCCAAGCGGAGATACTGGCCGCCGTGAGTGGGGAAGAAGGCCGTGCCGCTGTTCTCGATGTACGCGCTGCCGGCGACGACGGTCCAGGGGGCTGCAGGCGGGTTTCCGGGAAACGAGCTCTCGAAGCTGAAGTCTGCGATCTGGGCTGCCGCGGGAACGACCAGGGCGCAGAAGGCCAGGCAAATGGCGAGGCCCGCAATAGGGGGTACCACTCTCATGGATCGAACTCCTTCAGTGAAGGGGGAGCGAAGGTGCAGCTTCGGAGGTGGGGCAGCGTATGGGTACGAGAATGCTGTGGCGGTGTAGCAGACCGTGCGAAGAGATCGAGATCCCGATACAGCATGTTTGTGATCCCCCCAGGAGCCCGAGCCTTGCTTGCCTAGGGTCTACTGGAACCACTTCGCGATGCGGAACTGGAAGTTGCCAGCGGTGCCGGCGGCGAAGATGTCGCCCCAGGGATCGAGGCCGATGGCGAAGACGCCGGCGGGGACGGTGCCGTCGGCGAGCTGGCTCAGGCCATTGGTGCCGAAGGAGGTATCGCGGGTGCCGTTGGTGTTGAAGCGGAAGAGGGCGTAGGCGGAGGTGGTCACCGGGGTCTGGCTGGTGACGTACTGCGCGGCCACGACGGGCTTGCCGTCGGACTGGACGACGAGGGCGTTGCCGTTGTCGGTTCCGGGTTCGCCGCTGACGACGTAGCCGGTGCTGCCGAAGGCGGTGTCGAGGTTGCCGCTCGCGTCGTAGGCGGCGATGAGGGTGTCCCAGTCGCCCACGAGGGTCTTGTAGCAACGGCCGGAAGCGTAGAGGCGGCCCTGGTGCTCGCCGAGTGCCGTTGATCCGGACCCAGTCGGTGTCGGGGAAGGTGGTGGAAACGACACCGTCGTTACCGAAGGTGGTGTCCACGGCGCCGTCGGTGGTGTAGCGGGTGAGCAGCCAGTAGTTCACGTTGGAGAAGCTGTCGACGCCGCCGACGACGATCCGGCCGTTGCCATCGAGGGTGATCGCGCCGCGGTGCGGGCTCTCCCTCGATGTGGAGGGTGTAGCCCTTGCGGAGGTTCTTCCTGGCGCTGTCGCCGAAGGTGGTGTCGAGGCTGCCGTCGGTGTCGTAGCGGACGACCGCGAAGACGATGCTCCGCTTCTGCTGCACCCAGCCGCTGACCACGATCTTGCCGTCGGGCTGGATCACGACGCCGGTGCTCCAGGCGCCCTTGCCGATCGGAGTCTCGACGACACCGCCGCTGCCGAAGGAGGAATCGAGCGCCCCATTCGAGGTCAAGCGGACCACGGTCAGAGGGGCAGTGGAACTGGTGACCCGCCAACCGACGAGGACGATCTTGCCGCTGGCGTCGATGGCGACATCGAGACGTAGTCCGAGCTCGACGTGGCGCCGAAGAGGGTGGTCACGCCGGCGGTGCCGAAGGTCGGATCGAGGGTGCCGGAGGCGTCGAAGCGGGCGACAGCCCACTGGCCGTTCTGGTCTCCGGCGGCGATGACGCTGCCGTCGGCCTGGGTGGCCACGGCGCGGGCGTGGGCCGGCGAGGTGAGGGCGGTGACGTAGCCGGTGCCGCCGAAGGTGAGGTCGAGGGTGCCGGGGATGCCGGTGGCGGCGGCGAGGTCCGGGGCCGGGGCCGGGTCATGGGCTGCGGGAAGGGCGAAGACGAGCAGGATGGCGATGGCGCTGGCGAGCCAGTTGGCGGGGTGCATGCGAGTCCTCCATTCTCGACCGGGGAGCCATCGAGGACCGAAGAGGTCTTCGATGCGCGATCCCGGGCCTCCATCTTCTAGGTGGCGTTGCCTGGCGGGACCGGACGCGGAAAGGCGGCTGGCCCATCCCGCCGTCCGGATCGGCATAGAATCGCCACCTAGAGATGGAGACCGAGCCCGCAATCCGAGGACTGCCGTTGACCAGGGAACCGGCGACGCCCAGCGACCAGGAGCTGCTCCGCCGCCTGGAGCAGGGTGACGAGGGGGCTTTCGAGGCGCTCTGCGAGCGCTACGCCGTGGACCTGGAGCGGCGGGTGGGGGCGCAGCTCCCGGATGCGTTGCAGCGGAAGGTCGCGGTGTCGGACGTGCTGCAGGATGCCTACATGGTCGCGGTCCGACAGCTCGCGGAGCAGGACTTCCGCGGGAAGGCGGACGGGGCCTTCGGGCGGTGGCTCGGGCGCATCGTCGATCTGAAGGTGCGGGAGGCGATGCGGCACTACCTCGGGACCGCCAAGCGGGATGTGGACCGGGAGCGGCCCCTGGATGACGAGAACGGCGACCTGGAGCCGGCGCACTTCACCTCGCCGAGCCAGGTGGCGATGGCCGACGAGCTGGGCGAGGCGGCGCGGCTGGCGTGGGGGAAGCTCTCGGTGGAGCATCGCGAGGTGTTGGGGCTGATCCAGGACGAGGGGCTGACGCTCTCGGAGGCGGGAGCGCGCATGGGGCGCTCGGCGGAGGCGACGCGGAAGCTGTACGCGCGGGCGCTGGCGAACTTCTCGCGGCTGCTTCGAGAGCTCCGCGGCAACGGGGACGAGCGGTGACCCGCGAGGAGCGCATCGACGAGATCGTGGGAGCCTGGCGGGAGGCGCGGGACCGGGGCGCGGCGCCGGAGCCCGCCGAGGTGGTCGCCGAGCATCCCGAGCTCGCGCAGGAGCTCTGGGAGCGCTTCACCGCGCTCGACGTCCTCGATCGGCTGCTCCGGGAATCGCGGCTCAAGGGCGGCGCGCTGCGAGAGCCTCGGCGACTACCGGATCCTGCGGGAGATCGGCCGCGGCGGGCATGGGGGTGGTCTACGAGGCCGAGCAGGGCTCGATGCGGCGGCGGGTGGCGCTGAAGGTGCTCTACCCCAAGGTCGACCGGCAGCGAGCGAGGCGGTGCAGCGCTTCCAGCGCGAGGCGCGGGCCGCGGGGAAGCTCGCACCACACCAACATCGTCCCGGTCTACGACCTCGGGCTGCGAGGAGGATCTCTGGTTCTACTCGATGGAGCTGGTGGACGGGCTCTCGCTCGCGCAGGTGCTCGAAGGGCATGCGGCGGCTCGGGGGCGGGCCGAAGGGCCCGGTGCCTGGGGAAGAGGGCGAAGCGGAGCTGGTGCCGGAGGCGGGCGTAGGACCCGAGGAACGGAGCCCCGGCACCAGCAGCTTCGGGACGGACTCGGGAACGGTGGCCTGGTACCGCCGCGTGGCCCGGGCCTTCGCCGGGGTCGCCGAGGGACTCGAGGCCGCGCACGCCGAGGGGGTGATCCACCGCGACGTCAAGCCCTCGAACCTGATCCTCGATGCCGACGGGACGCTGAAGATCATCGACTTCGGGCTGGCTCGGATCTCCGGGAGCCAGAGCGCGGTGACCGCCTCCGGCGATCGTCTCGGCACGCCGCTCTACATGAGCCCCGAGCAGGCTCGGGGCGAGCGGGTCGATCATCGCAGCGACATCTACTCGCTCGGAGCGACGCTCTACGAGCTGCTGACCTTGCGGTCGCCGCACCAGGCCGAGGACGACCGGCAGGTGATCGCCTCGATCCTCAGCCGCGACCCTCCCCCGCCGCGGCGGTGGCATCCGCACATTCCCCGCGATCTCGAGACCATCGTCGTCAGGGCGCTGGAGAAGGAGCCGGGGCGGCGCTACGCCACGGCCTTCGAGATGGCGGCGGATCTGCGGGCCTTCGCCGAGGACGAGGCGATCCGGGCGCGACGCATCGGCCCGGTGGGCCGCAGCTGGCGGCGCATCCGGCGGCACAAGGTGGTGTCGGGCCTCGTGCTGGCGGTGCTCGTGCTGGGGGCGACGGGAGTGACCCTGCACCTGAGGGCCTCCCGCGCGGAGGCAGAGCGGCGCGCGCTCGAGTACCGCGTGCTCCTGACCCGCGCCGAGCAGGCGCTGGCCTGGAGCGGCGAGGGGCGCTCCGAGCTCTACCGCGAACTCGGCATGACCGATGCGCTGCAGCTCTTCGATCGGGCGATCGCCATCGACGCGCGGCGCCCCGAGGCCTGGCTCGGCCGCGCGCTGACCGTGGGACGCCGGACGAGACAATGCCTCGAGGACATCGAGGCCGCCCGCGCCCGCGGCCTGTCGCCACGCAGCGTCCACCTCGCGCGGGCCTACGTGCTCTTCAGCGGCGGGCAGCGCAGCGCGGCGGAGGAGGAGCGCCGGCGTGCCGAGGCCCTTCCGGTCCAAAGTCCCCTCGACGCCTTCTTCGAGGGCCGCTTCCTCGTGCTCTCGGGGGAGCATGAAGCGGGCCTCGCGCGCCTCGATGAGGCGCTGGCGGGTGCGGAGGAGGGAAGCCTCCACCGCTACCTCGCGCTCATGACCCGCGCCGCGGCGCGGCGCCAGGTCGGCGACTACGCGGGAGCGCTCGAGGACGCGAGCGCCTTCCGCGGCTCGGGGGACGACACCCTCGGCGCTCGGGTCCAGATCGCGAGCCTCTGGCAGCGCCTCGGCAACGCCGAACGCGCCGAGGCGCTCTTCGAGGAGCTGATCCGCGAGGTGCGCGCGCGGGGGGATGCCGACCACTGGGCCCTGCTCGCCGGGAGCTGCCACCCCGATGACGCCGCGTGGAAGGAGCGGGCGGCGCGGGAGGGGCTCGAAGCCCATCCCGATTTCGTGCCCCTCCTGACCGAGCTGCTCAGGGCCTTGAACGCCCAGGGGCGCAACGGGGAGCAGATCGAGGTCTGCGCGCGCATCGTCGCCCTCGACCCGAAGCACACCCTCGCCCTGCAGGGCTGGGGCGATGCGCTCCGTGCCCTGGGGAGATTCGAGGAGGCCATCGCGCGCTACGACGCGCTCCAGGCGGTCGATCCCTCCAACGTCGCGGCCCGCAACAACCGAGGCATCACCCTGGTCCAGCTCGGGCGCCGCGAGGAAGCCCTCGTCGCGTTCGATGAAGCCATCGAGCTGGATCCCGCAAGCCTCGACGCGCTTCTGAACCGCGCCGGGACCCTGAACGAGCTCCAGCGTTTCCGGGAGGGGCTCGCAGGCCGCCGAGCGGGCCCTGGAGCTCGACCCGCGTTCGGCCCCCGCCTTCGGGGATCGGGGCAAGGCGCGCTTCCATCTGGGCGATGTCGAGGGCGCGCTCGCGGACTTCGATCGCGCGATCGAGCTCGATCCCGAGATCGCGCAAGTCCACGACTGGCGCGGCGTCCTCCTGGGCGAGCTCGGGCGCTGGGCCGAGGCCCTCGAAGACCACGAGGCGGAGCTGCGGCGGGATCCGGAGCACCTCTGTGCCCTGAGCAGCAAGGCGTCGGCACTCCGCGCCCTCGGCCGCACCGAGGAAGCCCTCGAGGCCGTCACCCGCGCGCTCGAGCTCGAACCGGGATTCCCCTGGGCCCACCTCGAGCACGGCCACCTCCTGCTCGATCGCGATCCCGGGCAGGCCCTCGCCGAGCTCGACCGCGCCAAAGAGCTCTGGCGCTCCTACTACTTCTCGCCGCGGCCGAGCCAGATCCATCACGTGGACTGCCTGCGGGGCAGCGCGCTCCGGCGGATGAACCGCTGGGCCGAGGCTCTCGAGGCCTACGACAGATCGGTGCCCTCGCAACCCGGGTTGCCTGCCGACGCACTTCGGGCGCAGCGTTTGCCTCCTTTACCTGGGGCGCCTCGAAGAGTGCATCGCGGCGACCGAGGATGCGCTCCGGCTCGATCCGAAGCACATCCCGACCTGGCGGGTCCGGGCGGCGGCCATGGCGCGGCTCGGTCGGGCGGCGGAAGCCTGCGACCGCCTACGACCGCTCGATCGATGGCGGGCCTGACGACGCCGAACTGCGTGAGGAGCAGGGCGACCTGCTCTGGCGGGCCGGGCTACTACGACGAGGCGATCACCGCCTTCGAGCAGAGCATCGAGCCCGAGCCGGACCTGGTCCTTCGACGAGGATCGAGGCTCACGCGCCAGGGGAAGCTCTGTGGTCGCGCTCTTCTGCTCGGGACGGATCGAAGAAGCGCAAGTCCGGGTCGCGAAGCTCATCGAGGCGCTGCCCGACGTCAGCGACCTGCACATGCTCCAGGCCCGGAACCTCGCATGGCTGGGACGGATGGATGAAGCCGAGACGGCGATGGAGCGGGCCTTTGAGATCGGCCTGAACTCCGACGAGGCCCTCGCCTGGAGCATCGACGTCTGCCTGATGCAGGGCGAGGCCCGCAACGCGCTCCGCGCGGCGCGGCGGCTGGCGGCGCAGAACCGGGCCTCGGGCTGGCTCGTGGTGCTGTGCCTGCGAGCCCTCGGGGAGGACGAGGAGGCCGCACTGGCCGCGGAGGAGTACTCCCTCGAGAAGCCGCCGCAGGAGCTCGGTCTGCAGCAGGCCTGGCTCCACGCGGTGCTCGGGAAGCGGGACCAGGCCCGCGCCCTGCTCGAGCAGGTGGAGCGCCCGTGGTACGGCTACGAGGCGCTGCTGCGGGCGCAGGTGCACGCGGTGCTCGGGGATGTCGAGGAGGCCGCGCGGTGGATTGGGGTGGCGGCGGAGAAGGGGTTCCCGCTGCCGGACGGTGCGAGCATGCACCCGGACCTCGCGGCGGTGGTGAATGGCCGCGGGGTCGCGGGTGCGAGTGATCGTTGAGGGTGAGCTGGGATCAGGCCTGAAGATCGACCCCGGCAGCGTGCGACTCCATCAAGGGCAGGAGGGACACCCGCGGCAGATGATTGTCACCTCGTCGATACTCACCGTGGTCACGCCGTTGGCATTGATCGTGATGTGGAGCCGCTGACGCAGAATGTGACGTTCCCGGTCCAGGCCCCGCCAAGACCAGCTGAGTGGGGTAGCTGAGGGTCTGGGCACCCGGTGACACGTTCGCGACGATGGTTGCAGATCCCCCCGCCACATACCTGTCGCCCTCCACGGTGGCTCCCTGAAGATTCTGAGGATTGACGTGGCTGATCAGCAGAATGCCGGGGGGCTTGACGACGGTGATGAGCACGTGGTGGTACGAACCGGTCATGTAGACGACCTCTCCAGTGCAGAGGTTCGAGACCGGGAGGTCGACGACCGGAACGACGAAGCTCGTGACGGTCGAGGTCGCCTGCCCCAGGGCCTGACCCGGAACGGCCAGGGCGAGAGCGAGGACGGTGAACAGGATGGAATTGCGCGGGCTGAACATTGCTGGACCCTCCTTGGTGGGTATGGGTTTCCTTCCGGGTGACCGAACTCGCAATGCGCGTTCCCATCGAGGGCGGTGAGGGAGCGTCACGAATGATCGATCACGCCTGTTGCACTCCGTGATCGGGAAATCGATTCACTGTCGCCAGCGAGAGGAAGCGTGTGCCGGTGTGGCACGCGGTGCCCGACGGGGCAGGGCGCGAAACCGGGTCGTTTTTCCCGTGGGCGGGGGGAATTCTCCCCAGAGATGGGAGGTGCGGGCGATGGCACCTTGCGTGGCGAGGCCGTGCTCCGGGATCACGCGCGGGAACGCGATTTGCGCGTGATGGTGCTCGAGGGGAGGCGTACTGCGGGGCAGCCCGCGGAGAGTTCGGCCCTGCCCCCAGGCTCGGCCTCCCCACACGGAGGCTCATCCATGGACGCCAATCGAAGCAGGTTTTGCGCCCTCGTTGCGCTCACCCTCGCCGTGGGATTGAGCGCCGGCGTGGCGCCGGGCCAGGTCCAGATCTCGGGAAACACCTACGATGGGAACGGCGGGCCCCTGCTCGGGGAAACACGTACCAGGTGACGGGAGACCTCGTCGTGCCCGCGGGTCAGACGCTGACCGTGCAGGGAGGGGCGGTCATCAAGCTCTGGGGAGGGCACGTCTACGTGAACGGGACCCTGAACGTCACCGGGTCGGTCGCCAATCCGGCGGTGTTCACGTCGTGGAACGATGGCACTGTCGGTCTGCCGGTGGGCACCGGCGCTCCGGCGCCATCGCAGTGGCGGCGCATCCACTTCACCCAGAACGCGGACGGAAGCGTCCTCGTCGGAGCGGTGGTCCGCTTCGCGGGGGCCTACTCCGCCGGAGCGTTGATCTGCGACCAGGCCGACATCACCCTCACCGACTGCACGATCACCGACAACGGGAGCCCGGGTCTCTACGGCTCCAACAACTCCTTCCCCACGGTCAGCGGCTGCACCTTCGCCAACTGCGTCGGGGACGCGGTGACCACCTTCGCGGTCGGCGCCCTGCCGGGGTTCAGCGGGAACTTCGCCTACGGCAACACCACGGGGGACTTCATCCGGATCACGCTCGGCACCTTCACTGGCAACCTGGTCATCGGACCCGATTGCGGCATGAACGGCAACGGGGTGGTCGTCATCGACAACGACCTCGTGGTCGCCGCCGGCCAGACCCTGACCGTAGCCGCGGGGACGATCATCGAAGTGGCCCGGATTCCAGCACCTCTACGTGTATGGCACCCTGCTGAGCCAGGGAACCTCCGCGGCACCCGTGATCCTGACCTGCTTCGCCGACGACACCGCCGGCGGCGACACGAACAAGAACGGCGGCGCGACCCTGCCCCAACCCTCGAGCTGGCGCAGGGTCCACTTCGGCCCGGCCTCCGATGCCAGCACCTTGGACCATACCGAAGTCCGCTACGCCGGTGCCTACTCCTCCGGTGGGGTCGTGCTCGATCAAGCCGACATCACGCTCACCCACTGCACCAGTCAGCAACAGCGGAGCCCACGGGCTCTACGGCGGCAACAACTCCTTCCCGACCGTGACCGACTGCACCTTTGCCGACTGCTCCCAGGATGCGGTCTACGCGTTCTCGGCCGGCGCGCTCCCCGGGTTCAGCGGGAACTTCGCCTCCGGCAACGGCACCGGGGACTTCATCCGGATCACCCTCGGCACCTTCTCCGGGAACCTCGCCATCGGTCCGCAGAGCGGGATGAACGGCAACGGCGTCGTCGTCATCCAGGGCGACCTCGTGATCGGGGCCGGCCAGACCCTGACCATCGCCCCAGGCACGATCATCAAGTGGAGCGGGCTCAATCACCTCTACGTCAACGGCACGCTGCTGAGCCAGGGAAGCGCCTCGGCGCCGGTGATCCTGACCGCCTTCGCGGACGACAGCGCTGGCGGCGACACTGACAAGAACGGCGCCGCGACCCTGCCCCAGCCGTCGAGCTGGCGGAGGGTCCAGTTCGGGGTCGCCTCTGACGCCAGCACCCTGGACTACACCGAGATCCGCTACGCCGGAGCCTACAGCGCGGGGGCCATCGACCTCGACCAGGCCGACATCACGCTCAACCACTGCACCTTCAAGAGCGCCGGCTGCACCGGGCTCTACGGACGCAACAACTCCAAGCCCACCGTCACCGCCTGCGACTTCCAATCCGGCCTGGACTACGCGGCCAGCTCCTTCGCCCTGGAGGCGGTTCCGGGATTCACCGACAACACCGCCAGCGGGAACCTCCACGACTACCTCGCCGTCACCAGCACCGCTTTCGGGACTTTTCTGACCATCGGACCGCGCGCGGGAATGAACGGTTCCGGCGTCATCGTGCTCGCGACCGATGTCGTGGTCTCGGGCGGCCAGACCCTGTCCTTGCTCCCGGGCACGATCCTCAAGTGGCAGGTCCAGGGCACCCTCACCGTCGCCGGCACCATGAGCGCCTTCGGGACCGGCTTCGACCCGGTGGTCATGACCTCGATCCATGACGACACCTTCGGCGGCGACACCAACGGGAACGGATCGGCCACTCTTCCGGCACCGAGCCACTGGCGGCGGGTCGACTACGTGGCCGGGTCTTCGGGCCTGGTCCGCGGTCTGCGGGTGCGCTACGCCGGGGCCTACAGCACCGCAGGATTCCAGTGCGCGAGCCCGCTGGTCTCGCTCCGGGCCCTGCGCGTCGATTTCTGCGGATCCCAGGGAATGTGGCTCTCGGCGCTCGCCGGCGACGCCCTCGACTGCGTGGTCTTCGGCTGCTCCAGCCATGGGGTCGATCTGAGCGCCGGCAGCATGGGCTTCATCCACGGCACCGTGGCCGGCAACGGCGGCCAGGGCATCGTGAGCGCGACGGCACATACCGGCATCGCGGTCAACACCATCTCCTGGGGCAATGGCGGGGCGAACTTCTCGGGCTTCACCCCGGCCGAGCTTGCGCACTGCGACGGCGACGTCGCGGCCGCGGGGAGCAACGGCAACATCAACTCCGATCCGCTCTTCGCGGACCCGATCCTGGGTGATGTCACGCTGCTCTCGGGCTCCCCGGCCCTCAACGCGGGGAACGTCGCCGTCGGAAACGCCCTGATCACCGACTGCGAGGACGCCTCGCGGCGCCTCGACCATGACCTGAGCGGCAACGACGCTCCGGACATGGGCGCCTACGAGCTCGGCGCGTGGACGATGACCGTGAGCGGCGAGCCGAGACTCGGGACGACCATCACCTTCAACTGCCTCGGCCCCTCCGGAACCGCGATCTACGCCATGGGCTTCCTGGACGGACCCGAGGTCCTGCTCTCCCCCTTCGGTTTCCTCACCCTCGGCGACCCGACGAACCTGATCCTGCTCACCACCTCGCCGGCCAACGCCCCGCTCTCCTTCCAGCTCCCCCCGCCGGCTCCGGTCTGGCAGGGAGCCCCCTTCGCCATCCAGGCCCTGGTCCTGCCCTACGTCGGAGCCACCGTCGGCAACCTCACCGCCCGCTACGCGGACCTGTTGTTCTACTGAGCAGCCCGAGCCTCCGGGCGTCTCGCCGGAACGCGCCCGCTGCCGTGATCGAGCTCACCACCGGCTCGGGGTCCGGGTCGGTGGCTACTGCCTCTCGGCCTGGGTGCCGAGCTCGTCGATCCAGACCTCGGGGTCGGTGCTGAGGCAGTCGGTGCGGCCGGTGAGAATCGACAGCGCCTTGGCGGCGGACTTCTTGACGTCCTCCTTCTCGTCCGGGCGCTCCAAGACCTCGATGAGGTAGGGGACGCTCTCGGGGACCTTCAAGTGGCCCATGGCGAGGATCGCGCGGATGCGGACCAGCTGCACCGGGTCGTTGAGGGCGTTGACGAGGTGGGGGAAGGCCTCGGGATCGCCGAGGGCGCCCAGGGCGGCGACGGCGTGCACCCGGGTCGCGGCATCGCTGTCCTGGCAGGCGGAGATGAGGGCCAGGCGAAGGGAGGGGGGGCTGTCCGGGCCCACGACCTGGGCGAGGGCCAGGGCGGCGTTGGAGCGGACCTCGGGCCGGGGATGTCCCAGGTAGGGCGTCACGGCTTCGGCATTGAAGGGGATGCCGTCGCGCGCGAGGTGATAGAGGGAGAGCAGCGCGTGGAGAACGACCTCGTAGTACTGGTCCTGGAGCGCCTGGATGAGGGGTTCCACGGCTTCGGGGCGGCCCGAGAAACCGAGGGCCGCCGACATCGCCCGGCGGTAGCGCTGGTTGCCGTGCTTGAGATCGCTGACGATGGCGTCGAAGTGGTCCGCGGTGTAGGTGCGCAGCAGCCGCTCGTAGTTGTCGCGCGCCTGGTACTCCTGGCGCTGGCTGGCGATGAACCAGCCGTCGGTGGCCTTCTCGACGTCGAGCAGGCGCCGGGTTCGCTCGCGGGTGTTCTCGGGCACCGGGAGGTCGGGCTCGGGCAGCGCCTCCCCGGCGGTGGGCTCTTCGGTGGGGGTCCCGCCGGGCGGGGTATCCGGTGTCTCGCAGGCACCCAGGAGCAGGGTGATCCCGAGGACCAAGATCCACGCGTGCGTGCTGATCGATCTGCGGCTCATTCCCAGGTGCTCCAGGTGGTTGCGGACCGCGGCCTCTTCATGAGACGGTCCGCGGGGCCGCGGTCTTCCCCGATGCCAGCATGCCGTCCATGGCCGCTCGCAGGTCCTCGGGCAGGGCCACGGTACGACCCTCGAGGTTGACGCAGGCGAGCCAGAGGTGGCCGGTGCAGAGAAGCTCGCCTTCGGGCTCCCCCCGGGTCAGGCGATGCTCGAGGCAGAAGCGCACCCGCCGGACCTCCCGGACTCCGGTTCCGATGACGATCAGGTCGTCGTAGCGCCCCGGATTGCGGAAGCTCATGCCCAGATCGACGACCGTGAGCAGGAGCCCGCGGTCGATCTCGAAGTCGCGGTAGCGGATCCCGAGATCCCGCATCATCTCGGTCCGGCCGACCTCGAACCACTGGAGGTAGTTGGCGTGATAGGCCACGCCGGCCTTGTCGGTGTCCGCGTAGCGGACTCGCGCGGTGGAGTAGTGCATCTCTCTCGCCCGGACCAGGCGGCACTGGAAGCGCTCGAACCCGACCCCGGCCCGGTGGGGCCCCCGGAAAGGTCCGGAGGCGCAGGCGGCGGGCAACGTATCAGATCGGGCAGATTGATCCAACTCGCGCTCGCTCGGGAAGACGGAGATCGCGCCGCAGCGGCGCCCGGTCGCCCCGGCCCGCGCCCCTGGGGGGTAGTCGCCCCGGAGTGACTCTGATATCAGGGTGGGACCGAAATCGGGGCTCGGCCCCATCGGAAGTCGCAACCATGAACCTCGGCGCGTTGTTGATCAAGCTCGGACCAGTCCTGGTCGTCGCCGCCATTGCGTACTTCCTCTACTGCAGCGATCGGCGGCAGCGGATCGCGGTGCTCCTGGCGTGGCTGTTTCCGGGCCTCGGCCACTGGTGGATCGGCGCCCGCCGCCGGGCCATCTTCTTCGCAGCCACGCTGGTGCCCCTCTTCGTCGCCGGATTGGTGATTTCCGGCTACCTCAGCGTGTCCCCCTTCGAGCGGCACCCGATCTGGGGGCTGGCTCAGCTCCCGGGCGGCCTCATGACCGCCGTCACCTGGCTCGCCACCTCGGGGCTGAAGATCACCCGGGACAATCCCTACTACGGCGTGGGCCTCCTCTACACCGGCTCGGCCTGCCTCCTGAATCTCCTCGCCATGTGCGACGTCTGGGACCTGACCGAGCCGGCCGAGCGGCGAAAGAAGCGCGAGCAGAAGGCGGCGCGCTCATGAGCCTCCTGGATTCGATCCTCTTCTTCCTGCCCCTCTTTCTGGTGGTGAACCTGGTGGCTGCGGTACCGGGTCGGGACGATCTCAAGAACGCGATGCGGGTCGGATTCCGGCACTTCGTCACCGGCACCCTCATCCTCTTCGTCGGCTGCGCCGCGTTCTACTGGCTGATGGAGTGGCTCATCTCCATCCCGCCGCTCTGGTAGTCCAGAATCTCACGCGCGGCGCCAGGCCATTCCCTCGCTGCGCACGATCTGGCCCTGCATCTCCAGGCCGAGGAGCAGGGTCATCACCCGGCCCGGAGCCTCGCCGCTGATCCGAACCAGCTCGTCGAGATCGACGGGGCTGCCCTCGAGGAGGGCCAGGAGGCGCGCCTCCGGCGGGCTCGGCGCCGTGCGCGGAGCGGCCCGGTCGCTCGGCGCCGCCGCGCCCTCCGCGGCACCGAGCTCGTCCAGCCCGAGGCTCTCGAGGACGTGCTCGACGCGCCCGACGGGCGTAGCTCCCTCCCGGAGGAGTTGGACCGGCCCCTCGCTGAGCGGACTGTCCACCGGGCCCGGGAGCACCAGCACCTCGCGCCCGAGATCCGCGGCCCAGCGCACCGAGGTCAACGTGCCGCTCCGGATCCGAGCCTCGATGACCAGCAGGGCCCGCGAGAGCACGACGACCAGCCGATTGCGCCGCGGGAAGTGGTGCTTGAGCGGCGGAGTCCCGGGGAGGTGCTCGGTGATCACCAGGCCCGAGCCTTCGACCTCGCGCCGCAGCTCGGCGTGCTCCTGCGGGTAGTCCAGGTCCGGGCCGCAACCGAGAACCGCCACCGTCGGCCCGCCGGCGTCGACCGCACCTCGGTGGGCCGCGCCGTCGATCCCCCGAGCGAGGCCGGAGATCACCGCGACCCCGCTGGCCGCCAGCTCGCGCCCGAGACGGCGAGCGAGGCGCAGGCCGTAGCTGCTGGCCTGCCGAGCACCCACCATCCCCACCGCCAGGGGATCCAGCTCCGGAACGGAGCCGCGCAGGTAGAGCAGCAGCGGGATGTCCGGGAGCTCGCGCAGGGGCTCGATATCGCCGCCGGAGACGACGAGGTAGCCCTCCCGATCCAGCCAGGAGAGCCCGCTCTCGGCGAAGCGATCCGCCTCGCGATCGAGGAGTCGGTGGTGCTGCCGCGGCGCCACGTCGCTCGCCTCGAGCTCGGCCGCGCCGCGCCGCGCCCACCAGGTCTCGATCGGACCGCAGGCCGCCTCGAGCCGCCGCAGCACGGTGAGCCCGGCCCCCGCATGCTGCAACGCCGCCAACGCGTGGCGCCGCGCGGGCGGGATGGATTGAGCACCGTCCATGGAGTGAGCCCTCCGCAACGAAGGAAGCGACACCTCACGGACGCATTTCGCAGCGCTTTGGCGGGGGCCGATTGGGGAAGGGCGAAAGGAGCGCGGTGGGGAGCAGCGGTCCGGAGCGCCGATTCGGAGCGCCGAGATTCTCTCGGCCGACCCGACGCGGTCCCCGCGTTGGGCGTCCCGCTGCGGAGCGTGGATGTGTGCCAGGTCGGTGGTTGATTCACGGTCCGCTTCTCGAAGCTCCCTTCGCTCCTGCGAGCCCGACATGGGCCCTGGCGCGAACGCGCCGCTGCGGAACCCAGACGCGCATGGGGACCCTGCGCACTCGGCCGAGAGGATCTCGGCGCTCCAAGACCTACGCGATCGCCGCGGCGATCGCGGTGAGGATGGCCGGAGCGTCGCGCTCTTCGAGGGTGACGTCGCCGAAGTCGCGAAGGAGGGGGACGAGCCAGCGATCGCCGTGGCGCTTCTTGTCGCGGCGCAGGAGGGTGCGGACGGCCTCGGGGTCCGCCTGCAGCGAGAGCTGGGTGGGCAGCCCGAGGGCCTGGAGCAGGGTCGCGAGGCGCGCCGCGAGCTCGGGCTTGCGAGCGAGGTAGACGGTCTCCGCAACCAGGCCCGCGGCGACCGCGATGCCGTGGGGGATCTCCGCGGCCTGCGCCGCGGCCAGGCTCTCGAGGACGTGGCCCACGGTGTGCCCCAGGTTCAAGATGGCGCGGCGGCCGCGCTCGGTCTCGTCCTCGGTGACCACGCCGGCCTTGAAGCGCAGACAGCCTTCCACGATCGCGTCGATTCCGGGATGCTCCGGCAAGGGCGCGGCGGCGAAATCCTCGACGTCCTTCCAGAGAAAGCCCCCGGCGAGGGCTGCGGTCTTCGCGACTTCACCGAGTCCCGAGCGCCAGGCGTCTTCGGGCAGGGTCGCGAGGAGGTCGGGATCGACGAGGATGCACGCCGGCTGGTAGACGGCGCCCACCTGGTTCTTCGCACCGCCGAGGTTGACGCCGCACTTGCCCCCGAGGCCGGCATCGACCTGGGCCAGGAGCGTCGTGGGAACGACCACCAGCGCGAGCCCGCGCAGCCAGGTCGCGGCGAGGAAGACCGCGACGTCGAGGATGACCCCGCCGCCGGCGGCGATCACCAGGTCGCGCCGGTCGAGGTCGCGCCCCTGCAGCGCGCGCCAGAGCTCCGGGAGCCGCTCGACGTCCTTCGTCGCCTCCGCGGCCTCGAGCGCGAGCGGGGGCGCGACCTCGTCCACCCGCTCGCGAAGCAGAGCAGTCAGGGCGCCGAGGTGGGGCGCCAGGGCGGCGTCGTGGATCAGGACGCCGCGCCGGGCGCGCGGAAGCGCCGTGAGCGCGCCGCCCCGCCGGAGCAGGCCGCGCTCGACCCGGACCGCGACCGGCTCCAGACTCCTCGGCGGGCGAAACGACCAGTGGCTCAAGGTTCCTCGCGGCCCTCGTCCCCCGCCTCGCCGGAGGGAGGCATGAGGACGTTCAGGTCCATCCCCTCGCGCTTGCGCCGCGTCGTACGCTTCTCACGGATCGCGGTGTCCAGCCGCCGCGCGCGACGCCGGTCGCGGACCAGCATGATCACCAGACCACCGACCAGCACGAGCCCCGCGGCCACGAAGTACCAGAGGAAGCGATTGACCGACGTGTCCTCCTTCACGACCGAGAGCTCGGGCGGGCTCGTGGCGATCATCATCGGCATCCGCACGTCCACGCCCTTCTGGTTCGGGAAAGCGTGCACCCGGAAGTAGAGCCCCTTCACGTTCACCCAGGCTCCCTTGACGATGCCCGGCGGGAGATCCGTCATCGGGATGATCACCGAGATCGGGACGTGGAGCTTGGGCATCGGATCGGCGACGATCGCGTGCCAGAAACCCTGGATCGGGGCGTCCTCCTCGCGCATCCCCTCGATGTCGAAGGACTCCCAGGCGAGGTAGACGATCTGGCCCCACACCCGGACCGGATCGAGCACGTAGTCGTCGGGCCGCTCGAGCGGCTCGTGTCCGCGGAGTTGGAGCGGCTCCGCGCCCTCGAGCGCGGCCTCGCCCCGCCCGAGGATGTAGCCGAGCAGGATGAAGAAGTCGCCGTCCTCCTGCGGCGGGGTCTTGATTCGCTCGACGGGCAGATTCTTCAGCGAGTCGGCGAAGCCCTCCGGGAGATGGTCGCGCAGATCCAGGGGGACCGCGGGGAGCATCTCCTTGCCGAGGATCATCGGCAGGACAGCGTACTCGGCGGGGTCGGTCTCCCCGGCGGCCCAGTCCCGCGGCACTTCCTTCACGCGGTAGAAAGCGCCCCGGATCTTGATCCGCTCGCCGGGCTGCAGGATCCGCCCCTCCTCGGCGATCATCAGGAACAGGACCTCGCGGCCCGCGACGTCGAGGACGCCTCGCTGCAGGGGAATCCGGAAGACCTCGGGATCGAGCCCCAGCTCGGCGTCGGAATCCGCGACGATCTCGCTGGTGATCACCGTCCCGACGACCTCGACCGGGCGGCCTCGCCACTTCGGCGCATTCTCGGGGAGGGAGATCTCGTCCACCTTCTCGGGATCGAGGCGCTCGAAACCTCCCACGGCCTTCAGGGCGGGATCGTGCAGGATGTGGGTGCTCAGGTGGTTTCGGAGAGCGATGGCCAGGAGGTTCAGCGCCCGCGGGTAGTTCTTGACCCGCTGAAGCTGGCTGTCCTCGTGGATCAGCTCGTTGAGCTGATCGACGGGTGGCTTCCAGGGGACCACCTCCGTCTCGAAGATGATGTCCCGGGGCTTGGGCTTGTCGAAGGGCTCCGACGGCTTCGCGGGGTTCTGGCCACCCCATACAAAGAGGAAGATGCCGGTGAAGATCGCCGCCAGGACGAAGAGCAGCATCATCCGGACGCGCTCCTGGCCGCTGAGGCCGCTGACGGCTGAGGGATCGGGGATGCGGCTGCGTGGGGCTCGGTTCTTCATCGTGTTTCCGGGGAGGGACTCGCGGCGCCGGGGTCGGCGGCCTTCGGCTCCCCCCATTCAAACGTGTGGCCTCGGCCCTTCGGTTTAGCAAAATCCCAGAACCTCGGCCGCTGGCGGGACTGGCGGGCCGATTCCGAAGGTGCCTCCGCGGCGAGGAGAAACCCGTGAACCCGACACCTGAAAGCCCCGAGCGAAGCGCGAGGGAGCAGCCCGGAGACCGGGTCCGGGAACCGGCCCCGGGAGGCCCGCCTCCCGGGAGCGCGGCCCCGGGCGCCACCGAGGAGGCGCGTTTCCGAAAGGCCATGGCCTTCCTCTCCTCCTTCACCGACTACGAGCAGATCCTGCTCCAGGCACCGGCGCGAACCACCTTCGACCTCGGCCGCCTGGAGCGCCTGCTCGAGCGCTTCGGCGCCCCCCACCGCGGTCCGCGACCGGTGATCCACGTCACCGGCACCAAGGGGAAGAGCTCGGTGGTCTGGATCTGCGAGGCCCTCTTGCGAGCCCACGGGCTGCGCACCTTCCGCTTCATCTCGCCCCACGTCGAGGACGTGCGCGAGCGCCTCGCGGTCGATGGGCGGAGCATCGACGCGGGCGCCTTCGCCGACCTCGTGGACCTCCTCGAGCCGGAGGTGCGGCGGATCCGCCGCGAGAGCCCGGCGGATCTGCCCTCCTTCTTCGAGGCGATGACCGTCATGGGGTTCCTCTGCGCCGAGCGCGCCGGGGTGGGCGCGAGCGTCCTGGAGGTCGGCCTCGGCGGGCGCCTGGACGCCACCAACGTCGTCGATCCCACGGTCTCGGTGATCACCGGCGTCGCCCTCGACCACACCCGGATCCTGGGCTCGACGATCGAGGCCATCGCCGGCGAGAAGGCGGGGATCATCAAGAAGGGGCGGCCCGTGATCTGCGGCCTCGCTCCCGGGGACCCGGGCTTCGAGGTCATCCAGAACCGGTGGCTGGAGGTCGGCGGTCCGCGCTTCGCCTACCCTGGCGCGGGGATGGAGCTCGAGTCCTGTGCCCTCACCCGCCGCGCGGACGGCAGGCCCGGACTGGAGATCAGCGGGATGGCCGGGCCCTTCCGCTTCCGCGATTTCCGCCTCGGCCTCGGCGGGCCCCGGCAGGGGTGGAACGCGGTCATGGCCCTCGCGGCGGCCGCGGAGGTGCTCGCGAGCCAGGGACGCGCGCTGGAGGAGGACGCGGCACGCTCCGCCCTCGGCGACCTGGCCATCCCGGGGCGCGCCGAGTTTCTCGCCGGGGCGCCGCCGATCATCCTCGACGGCGCCCACACCGCGGAGAGCGTCGCGGCGCTGGCCGAGATGATCGATGCGCTCTGGCCGGACCGGCCGCTGCACGTGGTGTGCGGCATGACCCGGGATCGGGACCCCGAGCGGGTGCTCGCGCCGCTGCGCTCGCGCGCCCTCTCGCTCAGCTGCGCCCGCCTGCCCTCGCCCCGCAGCCACGAGCCCGATGAACTCGCGGTCCGGCTCGCGGCAGCCGGCTTTGCCGCCGCCGCAGCGCGGGACGAGCCCTTCCTCGCCCTGGAACGGGCGATAGCCGAGGCCGGGGGTGACGGCCTGGTACTGGTGACCGGCTCGCTCTACCTCGTGGGCGCGCTCCGCCGCGGGGTCGCGCGAGGATGACCGCCCGGCCCGGACGAGCTACGATCCGCAGATGGAGTCCCCGGAGAGCAACGTTCACGTGGCGACCCGCAACCACCTGCTGATCACCGAGAGCCTCTTGGTGCGCGGCACGGTCTGGCCCCTCGGGACGCGCCTCGCCGAGGGACTCGGCGCCGCCGAGGGGCGTTTCGTCGAGATCCTCGGAGCGACGATCACCCCCCTCGACGGCGGGGATTCCCGCGACCTCCGCCGCGTCGATCTCACTCTCGAGACGTTGGTCATGGCCCACGAGTACGTGGACACGGCGGGGGACCTCCACCTCCGGCGGGTCCACGAAGCGACGCGCCCCCTTCCCGCGGAGATCCACCTCCGCGCTCCCGCAGGGCTCGTCCTCCACGGCCGGCTCAACGCCGAGATCGTCATCGCCGCGCCGCGCTTCATCGCTCTGGAAGTCCCGCGGCCGGTGGCCTCGGGCGCACCCGCCCGAGCCTGCGCCGCGGCGATTGCCGGTCTTCCCTACGTCCTCCTGAACCGCAGGATGATCGAGGCCCTCATCATCGATGAGGAGCCCCGGAGCGAGCCATGACCACCGAGATCGAAGCCCTCGAAGCCGAGACCCGGGAGTTTCGTGAGGCCTTGGACCGCCTCGCCGAGGACCTGGGCGGGGTGATCGTCGGCCAGGAGACGGTGATCGAAACCGTGGTGGACTCCCTCGTGGCGGGTGGCCACGTGCTCCTCGAGGGCGCGCCGGGCCTCGGCAAGACCCTCCTGGTGCGCACCCTCGCCGACGCAGTGCACCTCCAGTTCTCCCGGATCCAGTTCACGCCGGATCTCATGCCCGCCGACATGACCGGCACCAACGTGGTCACCGAGGAGGGCGGCCAGCGCCGCTTCAAGTTCCAGCCGGGACCGGTCTTCACCAACATCCTGCTCGCCGACGAGATCAACCGCGCCACCCCCAAGACCCAGAGCGCGCTGCTGGAGGCGATGCAGGAGGGGGCGGTCACCGTCGCGGCCAGACCCATCCCCTGCCCCAGCCCTTCTTCGTGCTCGCCACCCAGAATCCCATCGAGATGGAGGGCACCTACCCGCTCCCCGAAGCCCAGCTCGACCGCTTCGTGATCAAGGTGATCGTCCCCTACCCGTCGCGAGAAGAGCTCCTCGAGGTCATCGATCGCACCTGCGGCACGACCGAGGTGCGCACCCGGCGCAGCCTCGATGGCGAGACCCTGCTCCGCTTCCGCAAGCTCGCCCGCGAGGTCATTCTCGCGCCCGAGGTGCGCGACTACGCGGCCTCCCTGGTGCTGGCCACGCATCCCGACCGCAAGGACGACGCACCGGAGCTGGTGCGCCGCTTCGTGCGTTACGGCGCCTCCCCCCGCGGCGCGCAGGCCCTGGTCCTGCTCGCCAAGATCCGGGCGCTGCGCTCGGGACGACCTCAGGCCGACTTCGCCGACGTCAAGCGCTGCGCCGCGCCGGCCCTGCGGCACCGCCTCATCCTGAATTTCGAGGGCGAGGCCGAGGGAATCACCCCCGACGCGGTCATCGCCGAGGTCCTGCAGGCGATCCGCCCCTGACGCACCGCGAGCCGCGATCCTGAAAGCGGGCTCCCCGATGCGTACAATGGGAAGCTCCTCACGTCACAGGAAGCCTGCCGCATGCCCATCGCCCCAGCCCGGACCCTGATCTTCGCTTTCCTCCTGCTCGCCGCCTCCCCGCTGGTCGCCCAGTACAAGTGCTACAAGTGCAAGGGCACGAACTTCGTGGAGTGCAAGGAGAAGGCCTGCGACCCTCGCCGGGCCTGCGGAATCGACATCCCCCACCGCTGCACCGCGGTGCTCCGCGCCCCCTGCTGCCGCGGCCTCCGCAAGAAGCTCTGCCCCCGCTGCAAGGACCCGGTCGCCGAGGTCGAGCTCGCCCAGGAGCTCGATCTCCGCAAGGCCTGGCTCGAGCGTCAGGAGGCGATCGAGAAGCGCGCCGGGGTCCGCTTCGAGACCGTCGAGACCGACAACTTCATCACCCACTGGTCGATCGGCAAGTGGCGCTCCGGCATGGTCTTCCTCACTCCGGCGCGCGCCGCCCATCTCTTCGCTTCCCGGGCCGAGGAGACCGCGGAGCGCTTCAAGAACATCACCGGGACCCTCCCCGGATCGAAACAGATCCTCTACCTGGTCAAGGACGCCAACCAGAACTTCCGGGTATCCCTGGAGCTGATGGGCACCGGCCACAAGAACGGCTTCAAGCTGCGCAGCAATTCGGGGCGTTACGTGACCTGGCCCACGAGGCCCGCGCTGGCCACCGACGAGCTGCTCCACGCCAACGTGGTCCACAACGCGGTCCACCTGCTGACCTTCGCGGTCGCCCCCGTCCACCAGGAGCTCAGCGGCTGGCTCGACGTGGGCCTGGCGCACTGGATCGAGCGGGATCAGTTCGGGAGCTGCCGCACCTACTGCTTCAGCGAGACCCAGATGGGGAGCGCCTGGGAGAAGGGGAACTGGGAGCGGATGCTGTTCAGCGAGGTCTCCTCCAACGAAGCCATGGATCTCGCCGAAATCCTGCCCCTCAACATGGACAAGATGGATCACCGGGCTCACGCCCACTGCTGGTCCTTCATGGACTTCCTCATCGAGAAGGATCGCGCGAAGTTCCAGGAGTTCTTCCGCTCCATCAAGGCCTCCAACGACGGCCGCAAGGCGATCGACGAGGTCTACGACATGTCCACTGCGGCCTTCGATGACGCCTGGAAGGCCTACGTCAGGAAGGCCTATGCCCAGTAAGCGCGACGGTTTGGCGGGATTGCTCCTGCTGATCCTGGGGCTCGTCGCCCCGGCAGCGTCGGGGGTCCGTGCCCAGGACAAGCCGGAGAGCCACCCGGTCATCGCCGACTTCCTCAAGTACTACGAGCAGTCCGACACCGATGCGCGCCGCGATCTGGTGGCCCGCATGGTCAAGGTGCAGACGCCGGAGTCGGTCGAGCTCCTGATCCGCTACGCCCTCCAGGATCCCGAGTACTCGGTGCGTGAGGAGGCCTCGAACGTCCTGGCCCGGATGGAGCCCGCCGAGACCCAGATGGCGATCCTCGGGGCCCTGTCCCACGGCAAGGAGAGCGTGCGCGAAGGCGCGGCCCTGGCCCTGGGCAAGATGAAGCATGCCGGCGAGCCCCCGGTCGAAGCCCTCTGCCAGGTCCTGGCCTCGGATCGATCGGTGGACGTCGTGGCCGCCGCCGCGGAAGCGCTCGGATCGATCGGATCCAGAAAGGCGACGCCAGCCCTGGAGGAGCTCGCCCGGGGCCGCGCCGAGGTCCTCAGCATCGCCGCCGCCGACGCGCTCTCGCTCCTGAAGGACGAGGCCGCGGCCGACACCCTCGTCGCGCTCCTGGATCACGCCTCGTGGCGGGTCCAGGTCGCGGCCCTCAACGCCCTCGGCGCGATCCGCACCAAGCGCGCCATCGAGCCGATCATCGAGTACCTCGATCGCGCTGACGGCCGCCCCCGCGAGGACGCCCGGCGCGCCCTGATCCGCACGACGCAGCGCACCTTCGGAATGGACGCCAAGACCTGGCGGGACTGGTGGACGCGCGTCAAGGACACCTGGGAGGTGCCTCCCGAGAAGGAGGTCGAAGACGACGATCCCGGCCGGGGCTACGCGCGCAAGCCGACCCGCTACCACAGGATCACGACCTTCAGCACCAAGATCATCTTCGCGATCGACATCTCCACCTCGATGGAGGATCCCATCCAGATCAAGGCCGGGGTTCGATCGCAGGAGGGCAAGGAGCAGCGGCGCTGGGAGGGCACCCGGAAGATCGAGATCGCTCGGGAGGAGCTCGCCTTCTGCCTCCGCGGCCTCGATCCCGAGACGAAGTTCAACGTCATCGCCTTCGAGACCGACGTGCGCACCTGGAAGCGGGAGCCGGTGAGCGCTTCCTCCGGAAACGTGCAGGCCGCGATCCGATGGATCATGAAGCAGAAGGCCCGCAAGCCCTCCACGAGAGGCATGAAGTCCAGCAGCGGTCGCGGCGCCGACGGCATGGTCATGGGCCGCACCAATACCTACGCCGTCCTGCGGCAGATCTTCGGCCTGAAGGGCCTCCGCGGCAAGGGGGGCACGACCCGCAGCCACGGGGGCGGGCCCAAGCCCCGCTGGGACACCTGCTTCTTCCTGAGCGACGGCACCCCCACCGAGGGGGAGATCACCAACATCGAGGAGATCCTCGACGAGGTTCGCCGCTGGAACCGCTCCGCCAAGATGGTGATCCACACCATCGGCATGAACGAGACCGGAAGCTTCCGGACGCTGATGGACGGCCTCGCCCGGATCACCGGAGGCAAGGCGGTCTACGTGGGGAAATGATGCCGCGACGTACCGCCTTCGACGCTCTTGCGGTCATCTGGGCTCTCGCCCTGATCGGAGCGCTCTTCGCCTGCGGTCCCGGCGACGAGGAGACGCCGTCCGGAAGCGGCGCCAACGCCGCGGCGCGCCCCGCGCCAGGCGGGGCCACGGCGAGCAGCCCCGAGGGTGGGTTGCGCTTCACCGACGTCTCCGCCTCCTCCGGCATCACGCTCCAGAACGTGTGCGGCGACCCCCTGGAGAAGCTGGCGATCCCCGAGAACCTCGGAGCCGGAGCGGCAGCTCTCGACTATGACGGCGACGGTCTGCTCGACATCTTCGTGGCCAACGGTGACGTCTTCGACGCTACCCAGAGGAAGGGCCCCGCGCGCTGCGCCCTCTACCGCAATCTCGGGGGCCTCGAGTTCGCCGACGTCACCGAGGACGCCGGGCTCGTCTTCGAGGCGTGGTGCCACGGGGCCCAGGCGGTGGACTTCGACGGCGACGGGCACACCGACCTCTACGTCACCATCTACCGCGGCGGCCCCAACAGGTTCTTCCGCAACCGGGGCGACGGGACCTTCGAGGACGTGAGCGCGCGGTGGGGAGGGCAGGATCCCGGCCCCTCGACGACCAGCGCCTTCTTCGATGCCGACGGCGACGGCGATCTCGACCTCTACGTGGGCAACTACGTCATCTACGATCCGGAGAGCCCGCCCAACGAGGGCAATCCCTGCGAGTGGAAGGGCCTCCTGGTCTCCTGCGGCCCGCGCGGCACGCCCCCCGCCGCCGACACCTTCTGGGAGAATCGCGGCGGCACCCTGGTCGAGGCCGGCGAGAAGTTCGGCTTCGCCGCGGTCGCTCCGGCCTTCGCCCTGGGCTCGGTCAGCGGCGACTTCGACAACGACGGCGACGTGGACCTCTACGTGGCCAACGACTCGGTGGGCAACTTCCTCTTCGTCAACGACGGGAAGGGGCGCTTCGCGGAGCGGGCCCTGCACTACGGAGTGGACATGAGCGCCGACGGTGCGCCCCAGGCCGGGATGGGGGTGGACTTCGGGGACGTGGACAACGACGGTCGCTTCGAGTACTTCGTCACCAACTTCTCGCACGACCACAACACCCTCTACAAGAACCAGGCGACTCCCGGCGGGGGGACGACCTTCAGCGACGACAGCTACGCCATGAAGCTCGGCCGCGCTTCCTTCGGCCAGCTGAGCTGGGGAACGCGGATCGTCGATCTCGACAGCGACGGACTGCAGGACATCGTGGTCGTCTGCGGCCACGTCTACCCCCAGGTGGAGCAGGCCGACCTGGGCACCTCCTACGCCCAGTTCAACCAGGTCTTCCGCAACCTCGGTCCCGGCGCCCAGGGGAGGATCTCCTTCGCGGAGGTCCATGACCGGGTCGGCGATGGATTCGCGACCCGGAAGGTCAGCCGGGGCCTGGTCTGCGGCGACTTCGACAACGACGGCGACACCGACCTCTTCGTGGTCAACCTGGACGACGTGCCGACGCTGCTGCGCAACGACAGCGCGGGCGGAGCCTGGATCGGCTTCGCGCTGTGCGGGACCGGGCTGATGCGCGACCCGATCGGCACGCGGCTCACGGTGGAGGACTCCGAAGGCCGTGGTGCGCTACCGCGAGCGCAGCGCGGCCGGCAGCTACCTCTCCTCCGGCGATCCCCGCCTCCTCGTGGGTCTGGGCGGCGCCACCGGCCCGGTGAAGCAGGTCACGGTGCGCTGGCCCGACGGCGCCACCGCCACCTTCAAGGACCTCGCCCCCGGCCGCTACTGGCTGCTCGAGCAGGGCAACTCCGAGGCGAGACCGCAACCACCCAGGTGACCCTGGCCTCGCGGGCTTTCTCGGAGCGCTTGCGGCTCCACGGGGCGGTGATCTCTGTGGTTCGAGTCTCTGCGGGGTCACCACACCAGCGCCCGGAGTGCGGGGCAGCATGCCCCGGGAACACCGCCCGGCCCGCGCTCGTCCGAGGGGACGCAGCATCGGCGCAGATCGCGGACGGAGGGGCCCGCCGCCCGGCCGAGGTCTTCATGACCCGAGTTGTTCACCTCACCTGGCCTGCCGTGCTATCATGAGCCGCAGAGAGGCAACCAGGCGAAGCCGGCTGCGTCCAGGCCGGCGGGCGCGCCTCATGCCCTCACCGGGGTCCACCATGTGCAACCGACGCACCGGAGGAGCAGGCAGCGGACCGAGCACGCCCTCGAAGGCGTGCCTGGTCATCGCTCTGGGCATTGTCTTCATTCTCTCGGATACGAGCCCGGGCCAGACGCCGGCCCTCCTCCGCGGGCCCTACCTGCAGAGCGGGTCACCAACTGCCATCACCATCTGCTGGCGCACCGACGTCTCCTCCCCCTCCGCAGTGGCGTGGCGGGAGTGGGGAACCGCGACCTGGAGCCAGGTCGGCCCCTCCGGCGCGACCACTGAGCACGCCGTCACCCTGAGCGGGCTCACCCCGGCCACGCGCTACGAGTACCGGATCGGGGACGGGACCGCGTGGCTCAACGCCTCCTTCCCGGATGACTTCACGACCGCCCCGCCGGTCGGCAGCGCGCCGCCGACGCGGATCTGGGTGCTGGGCGACTCCGGGACCGCGAGCCAATACGCCGGGGCGGTGCGCAACACCTTCGAGGCCTTGTCCGGCTCGCGAAGCGCCGACCTGTGGCTCATGCTCGGCGACAATGCCATCCCCGCGGGGACCGACCTGCAGTACCAGACCGCGCTCTTCGACATCTACCCCGAGATGCTGAGCCGCAGGGTCCTGTGGCCCGCCTACGGCAACCACGACGCCGTCAGCGCCGACGCCGACACGCAGACCGGGCCCTATTTCGACATCTTCCACCTGCCGGTTGCGGGCGAGGCCGGCGGCGTCCCCTCCGGCACCGAGGCCTGGTACTCCTTCGATTGGGCCAACGTTCACTTCATCTGCCTGGATTCGACCGAGAGCGACCGCAGCGCGAACGGCCCGATGATGACCTGGCTCCAGGCCGACGCGACCGCGACCAACCAGGACTGGACCATCGCGTTCTGGCACCACCCCCCCTACTCCAAGGGAATCCACGACTCCGACATCGAGCAGGGGATGATCGACATGCGGAGCGTCGCCCTGCCGATCCTCGAAGCGGCGGGTGTCGACCTGGTCCTCTGCGGGCACAACCATCTCTACGAGCGCTCGATCCTCCTCGACGGCCACTACGGACCCTCCTGGAGCTTCGACCGTTCGGCCCACGCGATCGACCCGGGGTTCGGGCGGATCTCCGGATCCGGCGCCTATCGCAAGCCCACGCTCGGCCCCGCGCCGCACCAAGGTACGGTGTACGTCGTCGCCGGGAGCTCGGGGCACGTGACCCCAGGCCCCCTGGGCCATCCGGTCATGGTCGCGAGCTACCTCCGCGCCGGATCGCTGGTGATCGACGTCAACGGACCGCAGCTCGACTGCCGCTTTCTGGACTACGAGGCGCGCGTCTTCGATCACTTCACCATCGAGAAGTCCGGAGCGCAGGCCCTGATCTGGGACCACGCGGCCCTCGGTCCACAATCCGGGTGGCGCATCGAAGACTCCGGCACCGACCTGGGAAGCGCGTGGCGCAATCCCGGCTTCGATGACTCCGGATGGAGCGTGGGACGGGGGATCATGGGATTCGGCGAGGCGGCGATCACCCGCCCGGTCGCCTCCGGTCCCCCCGGCGCCGTCCATCCGACCACCTACTTCCGGGGCCACTTCACGCTGGAAGGTCCCGCTTCGGAGGTCGAGAGGCTGCGTCTGGCCATCGGGTACGACGACGGTTTCGTCGCGTGGTTGAACGGAACCGAGGCGGCCCGCAGGAACATGCCCCCCGGCCCGCCGAGCTACACGACCCTTGCCCCCGGCAACGTCGAGTACTGGTGGGCCCCCTACAGCCTGCTGGAGCTCTCCCCCCACATCCCGGCTCTGGTGCCCGGGGACAACGTCCTCGCCATCGAGGTCCACCAGGCGACTCCGACGAGCGACGATCTCCTCCTCACCGTGGAGCTGAACTACGAGGGCTTCTTCAGCCAGCTCGGGATCGAGGCGCAGGGCACTGCCGGCATCGCCGCCCTCGGCACCGCCCTGGACCTGCTCCGCGTGAACGACTCCGCCGGAGGCGTGGGCCGCAGCTTCCTTCTCCACGTCGGAGAGTCCTTCGTGCTCTCCCTGGAGCAGCCGATCTGGAACATGGTCCCCGCGGAGTTCGCCATCTTCGGGATGATCGGCATCCCGGGCCCCAACGACGCGTGGACCGGCTCGGGACAGGAGGTCCTCTGCTTCGCTCCAGCCTTCTCCTCGAACGCTCCTGCGGGGCACTTCGTGCTGGCCGACAGCAGCGGCACGCTCCCCCATGCGTGGATCACCGCCACTTCGGCGCCGTGGAGTCTCACGCTCCCCGGCGGGCTCGCCCAGCCACGAACCCTCACCCTCCAGGGCCTCATCCGCGAGACCCCGACGACCCTCGCCAGCACGAACGCGATCATCTTGAAGGTCGTCCCTTAGCCTCCGCAGGTGGCTCCGCGGCACTCTGCTCTCGTCCCTGGGGCACAACGGGTTGCGGCTCCAATGGAGCGCCGGCGTCTCGCCGCCACGCGGGGGCGCGTCCCGCGCCCCGCACGGCTCGCCACAGAATCCGCGAACCCGCTGCAATAGGTATCCAGAGCACCATCGCTCGTCGAGCAGAGCCGTGGGCGACACGATTCGCGAGAATGAGGCGCAGACTGTCGCTGCGCTCGGCCTGCGCCGGGCCGGCCAAAGGCCCGGCGCCCCTTTCAGACCACGGATCGTGAGCCTCCCGCGGAGTGATCCACGGAGGCGGGGCCCGGACTGCTCACGAATCCGGACCGGGGAGAGGCCGGAGCGGCTCCGGATTGAACCCTCCGCCCACGGGTCCTAAGCTGGTGGCTCCCTTCGGGCTCCGGAGCGTCGGCTCTGGTGGGCCCGCCCCCCCGAAGCCTCATACCTCCGCCGGAGCGCCATGAAGTCCGAGCCCCTCATCAGCCTGGACCGGATCGACCTCGGCCGCGTCCTCTACGACGCCGAAGCGATCCGGCAGTTCAACCCCCACCGCTTCGAGATGGAGCTTCTGGACGCGATCGTCCACTTCGACCCGGAGACCCTGGACGCGGTCGGCTATCACGATCTCGATGCCGAGGCGTTCTGGGTCCGCGGTCACATTCCGGGGCGCCCCATCTTCCCTGGCGCGCTGATGGTGGAGTCCGCGGCCCAGCTCTCCTCCTTCTGCTACCGGCAGCGCTTCTCCTTCGCGGACCGCTTCTTCGGCTTCGGCGGTATCGACAACGTCCGTTTCCGATCGGTCGCCGAGCCCGGGCAGCGCATCTACGTCATCTGCAAGCAGATCGTCCTGAACCGCCGCCATAGCCGCTTCGCGGTGCAGGGGATCGTCGAGGATCGCATCGCCTTCGATGGCGAGATCATCGGCGTCTCGATCCCCATCGCCCAAGCGCGTGCCGCCGCGAGCGAAGCCGCCGAAGGGGGGTAGGGACCAGCCCATGCAAGCGCCGAGTCCTTCGGAGCGCCGAGTTCCTCGGAGCGCCGAGTTCCACTCGGCCGACCCGACGCGGTCCCCGCGTTGGGGGTCCGCCGAGCGCGGATGCGTGTCGACTCGGTGGTTGATCCGCGGCTCGCTCGACGAGTCACCCTTCGCTCCTGCGAACCGACCGTGGTTCGCGGCGCGAACGTCCCGCTGCGGAACGCAGATGCGCACATGGGGACCACGTGCGCTCGGCCCAGCGCGGACCGAGCCGACCGCAGGGAGGCGAAGGTCTGCACGCGTCGATCCGCAGCAGCGCCTGACGAGCCTCCCGGAGGCCGGCGACAGTCTGCGCGCCGTCAGAAAACGAGAGCCGACCCCCCGCGTCGTGGGTCGGCTCCCCATTCCTGCCGCGATCGGCCCGACGCCCCGAGCGACGGGCCGAGGTCCCGCAGATGCGGGACGCCACACGACAGAGAGCAAGCACCGTTCCGCTGCCGAGACCTGGCCTCGAAAGAGCTCGCCGAGGCCCGCAAGTCCCAGTCAGTCAAGGACCTGGGGGCCTCACCGCATCCCCGCTCCGAGGATTGCCGCGCGCCGCGTCCCGCCGCGAGCGTTACCCCCGGGTAAACCCGGGCGCCCGCGGTGGCGCAGTCCGGATCCGAGCTACCTGCCGGTCCCGGGCGAGCTGCCCGGGAAGCCCACCAGCACCGGCTGCGGCGACGGGCGGACCATCCTCTCTTCCGGCTCGGCCGCCCCCACGGCCTCCGGAGCCAGCGGGCGCACGATCTCCCTGTCGTGAGACGGCAGTCCTTCGGCCCCGAGCTCGCCGAAATCCACCTGTTTGAGGTAGTTCAGGAAGAGGCCCTCGGCGCGGCGCAGCACCGCCTCCAGGCGTTCGGGGTCGTGCATCTGGCTGCCTTCCCCGTCGCCGGTGCTCTCGCTCTCCAGGACGTCGACGACCTCGCCGAGCGTCACCAGGCCGGGCTCGCGATCCAGGCGTACCCCGCCCTTCCTCCCGCGAATGGCCTTGACGTAGCCGTGAGATTGGAGCCGGCGGATGACCCGGCCGAGGTGCGCCGCACTGATTCGGAAGTAGCCGGCGATCTCCTCGGTCGTGCAATTCTCTCCCTGCTTGGCGGCCATGTAGAGCATCGCGCGCAGGGCGTATTCGGTTTGAAGCTTGAATCTCAAGAATCGTCCCTCCGGCATCGGTCTCGTCACGCTGGCGGGCCCCGTTTGAGGAAAAACTTTGCACTCCCCGAGGGCGGCTTCCTGATGTATCGGCAAATCCGGAGGGGAGATGCAGCTTCAGCCCGGCGAATCAAAGCCTCGCGAGGACCTCGTCAGGCCCGCTGATCGCTGTCGGATTTCGCGGCGGCCGGAGGCGAAGCTCCCCAGGGCTCCCTCAGTCGAGGGTGTAGCCGGCCTCGCCGCCGGCGCGGGTGGCCATCGCGGCGTCCCGCCGCTCCCACTGCGACGAAGTCGCTGCGCACGCCCATCACGTGGCTGTAGCGGATCGAGTAGTGCGGGCAGGCCCGAGGCCAGAAGCTCCTCCGAGAGCGTCGCGGTCGCGTGCGCAGGCAGTTCGGCGCGGCGGCTGCGGAAGGTCTCGCGGTCCATCGCCTCGACCTCGCCGGACCAGTTCGCGGTAGGTGCGACGCAGGCCCAGTCGGTCAGGGCGTTGACGTACCAGGGGCACAGCGCGGCCAGCTTCTCGAGGAGCAGGTCGTGCTCCGCGCCGAACTTCAGGCAGGAGCCGTCGAAGTAGTTGCCCATGCCCGCCCATCTTCTCGTAGTCGATGAGGTCGCGTCTCTGCGCGATCGTGTAGCCGGCGGTTCCCGGGAAGGGGAAGAAGATCGCCCAGCGGAAGCGGCCCATCTTGACGCGCGCGCAGAGGCGCAGCGTCTCCGTGATCTCCTCGCGCGTCTCGATGGGCAGCCCGAACATCACGAAGGCGCGAGGTGTGCAGGTCGTGGCGGTGGGCGCGCGTGCGAAGGCATCGCCTCGATCTGCTCGTTGGTCATGTACCGCCAGAGCACCTCCTTGCGGATCGCGTGGGCTGCCCGCTCTCGAGGCCGTACTTGCACGATCATGCAACCGGACGTCCGCGAGCTGCCGCGGCCATCTCGTCGTCGAAACTACTGGACGTGCGCGTTGACCACGTAGGGCAGGCCGATCCCCGCCTTCCGGTAGGCCTCGGTGAAGTCGAGCACGTAGTCGCGGTTCAGGGTGAAGAGGTCGTCGTCGAAGATGAGGGTGCGTGATTGCCGGGTGGCGCGCTTGAGCTCGCGATCTCCTCGATGATGCGCTCGACGGGGTAGTGCGCGCAGGTAGTCCTTGCATGCTCTTCGCCCCGCCCTCGTCCAGGTAGAGATCGACGATCTCCTTGTTGAAGCAGTAGGTGCACTTGTAGGGGCAGCCGCGGGAGGTGAGCATCCCCATCCAGCCCGTTTTGTCACCTCGACGATGTGGTCGAGGTCGAAGAGCTCGTAGTCCTGCTCGGGCAGGCGCGACGAGGTCGGGGAACGGGCCGACGGGGTTGCGGATCACGTTCGCCGGTGGGGCTGAAGCGGGCCGGGATGCGCAGTTGGGGACACCGGTGCGGTCCCCCCCGCCGCGCATGCGGTCGACCAGCTCGAGGAAGGCGTACTCGCCCTCCCCGACGAAGACGCACTCGAAGAGGCCGGTCGGCGGTCACCTCGTCCGGCACCATCGTGCAGTGGACGCCGCCGATCGACCTGGGGCATGCCGGACGCCGGTCGCGGAGGGCTCGGCGCACCGCGCAGGCCCACTCGTACTGCTGGCTCATCACCGAGAAGCCCGATGAGGTCGGGCCGCGATTCGCGGACCCGGTCCAGGATCTCCTCGATGCTCGGGATGCGGCCAGAGGTTGTCGCAGACGTGGATCAGCTCCGGTCGCGTGCCCGCGGCTCTTGAGCACGCCGGACAGCGCGGTGACCCCGTGGTTGACGCCCGGGTGGGCAGTCGATGCTCGGGTAGATGAAGAGGACCTTCATGGCTCGCGAGGTGCTCCGCCGGGACTCAGGATGCGGCGGAACGGCGCTCGCACCCGCTGGCGGGGGCTCCTGGCACATCGCTCACCCCTCCCGGTTCCGTGCAGGGTACCAATCTGGTCCGAGTTGTAAAGCGCGGGCCCGTCAGGAGATCCAACCGCTCTCGGCTTCGCTGGCGCCGGCCCGGCGGCCCGTCTATACTGCCTCGCCCGCCGCCCGCCGGAGCCCACCATGAACGCGACCGCCTCTCGATTCGCCGCCCTCGGGCTCCTCCTCTGCGCCGCGGAACGCGGTCTCCGCCCAGGGGCTTCCCAGCCTCCGGATCGCGGTCGAGAACGAGGGGCTGCACCGGATCTCGGGGGAGGATCTCACCCCCTTCGTGGACATCAGTCGCATCCCGGCCGATCGTCTGGGGCTCTTCCTGGACGGGCATCAGGTCCCGATCCTCATCCAGGGGGGTCGCGACGACCGTCTCGATCCGGTGGACTCGATCGTCTTCTTCGGAGAGCCGAGTCCGGACCCGCGAGCCCGCCTGAACAACTACGTCCTGCGCCTGTGCCGGGACCCGCGCCGATTCGGCCGCCTCGACACCCGCCCCGATCCGGATGCCGAGGACACCGCCTGGCGGAAGATCTCGCTCGAATCGAATCGGGTCTTCGTACCCCTCGCCAGCGTGAGCCCCGCGGTGATCCGCGCCGGGAAGCACCGCAGCAACTGGTACGGCTGGCCCACGATCGCTCCGGACCCCGAAGGCGGGGGCAATCCCGAGGCCAGCATCGCCCGGATCGGCATCGAGATCCGTCCCGAGCCGCGGCTCGAGGCCACCGGCAGCCTCACCCTCGACGTCCTCGGCCCGGTGGTCGCCGGCGTCGAGCAGACGCTGGGCGTCTCGGTCAACGGCCGCGATCTGGCCCCGATCTCGTGGAGCACGCCGCTCGAGAAGCGCCTCGAGTGGCGTCTTCCTTCAGGCCTGCTGGGGTTCGAGAACCTGATCGTGGTGCGCAACCTCTCCGAGACCCCGTACTTCGCCGAGCCCGGCAACGAGCTCGCCACCCGCAAGCCCAACGGGCTGCTCATCGATCGGGTCGCCCTGGTGTGCGGAACGATGCTGGCTGGACCCGGGGATCCCGCGGAGCAGATCGTCTACCACCTCCCGAACACCGGGACCTCCGATCGACCGAAGATCCAGTTCCGCAACCAGACCCGCCAGGGCTTCCTGCTCTACGACGTGTCGCGGCGCGCGGTGATCCCGTCCCGCGTCGTCCAGCCGGGAAGTGAAAAGGAGACCGTGGTCTGCTGCGTCGGGCCCACCGGCTATTACCGCCCGAGCGGCATCTTCCCGATGCAGACCACCGAGGATCACCTGAGCGGCGAAGGGGCGGACTACCTGGTGGTGACGACGACCCGCTTCCGTCCCTTCATCGAGCCCCTGCTGGCCCATCGCCGCAAGCGCGGCCTGGTCCCCTACGCCGTCGAGCTCCGCACTCTCCACGACACCTTCACCCACGGCCAGTCCCGCTCCGAGGCGATCACCCGCTTCGTGCGGGCCGCGTCCCGCAACTGGAAGCTCAAGCCGCGCTTCCTCCTCATCGTGGGTGACTCCGACTTCGACGCCGACTGGATCTCCCTCAAGGAGACCATACCGACGGCGATGGTGCCCACCGACTACAACGGCGCCACCGCCACCGACTCCCCCTTCGGCGACGTCGATGGCGACGGGCTCCCCGACATCGCCGTGGGGCGACTCGCGGTGCGCACCTCCGACGACCTCCTGGAACTGGTCGAGCGCATCATCTCCTACGAGAGCGGCCCCGAGCCCGGACCGTGGCGGCGCCACCTCCGCTTCGTGGCCGGCCCGGCGCGCTTCGACCCCGCGGTGGACGCCCTCCTGGAACGGACCTTCCGCGGAATCCTCAGCCAGAAGATCCCCCCGGGCTACCAGGTGTCGCTCACCTACGGGAACCCCGGCTCGGTGTTCTACTGGCCCGCGCCGGACTTCGCCGACCACGTGGTCAAGAGCATCAACGAGGGCTCGCTCTTCCTCACCTACGTCGGCCACGGGAGCTCGCGGGCGCTGGACTACCTCCAGGCCGGCCAGAACTGGTTCCCGATTCTCGAGGCCGACCACGTGCCGAGCATCGACGCCGGACATCGCCCCCCGGTCACCGCCCTCATCGCGTGCTGGACCGGCGAATTCGATCGCCCCGATCCGGACTGCCTCGCCGAGCTCCTCCTCCGCGAGCCGAAGGGCCCGCCCGCGGTGATCGCCGCGTCCCGCATCTCGCACCCCTTCCCGGACGCCTTGCTCGGCCAGGCCCTCGCCGAGCTCATGCTGCGCGAGCGCGCCCCGATCGGCGAGGTGCTCCTGCGCGCCAAGCTCGAGATGCTGAAGAACGCCGGCGGACCCCTCGGCCTCCTGGCCCGCCCCTTCATCTCCAAGGTCATCGACCCCAAGCTCCTCGTCCGCGACCACGTCTTCATCTACAACCTCCTCGGCGACCCCGCCATGGAGCTGCCCCTCCCGGCCCGGACGCTGACCCTGAGCGGCCCCGACCAGGTCGCCGCGGGCGCGACCCTCGCCTTCCACGTCGAGGTCCCGGAGGGCTGCCAGGGCGAGCTCCTGGTCTCGCTCGAGGCACCCCTCGGCGACCTGCCGCCGGGCCTCTCCCCCGCCGGCGCCCAGGCCACCTCCGGGCAGATCATCGAGACCCACCGCCAGGCCAACGACCGCGTCATCGCCTCGCTCCCCCGCATCAGCACCGACCACGGCGTGGACCTGAACATCACCGTGCCCCCGACGACCCCGGCCGGAAAGGCCACCCTCGTCGCCTACCTCGCCGGCTCGAGCGATGCCCTGGGCACGATGAGCATCCAGATCACCAGGCCCTGACCGGCAACCCGACCTCGATCAGCGAGAGTGCCGCTCGATGAAGCGGCGCATCGCGGGGGCGTCATCGAAGGCGGGCTGCAGCGCGAGGGCGTCGCGCCAGAGCTGGGCGGCCTGCTCGACGTCGCCGAGATCGCGGGCCGCGATGCCGGCCTCCTTGAGGGCTGCGGCGATGCGCGCTTCCTGCCCGGCGCCGCGCGACCGGAAGCGCTCCGCGGCGAGGAGGTAGCGCTCGAGGGCCGACTCGAGGTGCGTTGCGCGAGCGGCGGGCTCGCGCTCGGCACGTCGGAGGGCGAGCTTGCCCCCGAGGTAGAGCGCGTCGGGGTCCCCTCGGTCCAGGAGGGGCTCGAGGTCGGCGAAGAGGCGATCGAGGTCTACGCTGCGGTCGCCGTGGCGCTCGCGCTCCAGGCGCGCGCGGGCGAGGTTCAGGCGGCCCCGGCGGTAGGCGGGGTGGATCTCCAGGGCATGGAGGAATGCGGCCTCGGCGGCGACGGGATCCGGCGGCTTGCGCTCCAGCATGTGGTAGACGCCGAGGTTGTTGAGGGCCTTGTAGTCGTGGGGGTAGCGGCGAAGCACGTCGGTGCAGAAGCTGCCGCGGGTGTCGTAGACCGGAATGCGGTGGAGGGTGAGCGCGATCGCGAGGCCGAGGGTGGTGAGCGCGAGCATCGGGGCGAGCGGCGCGAGGCGGCCGCGGAGCACCCGCGAGGCGAGATGGACCACGCCACCGAGGAGGAAGATCGCCGGAACGTAGTTGAAGCGCTCGGCCATCACCGCGCCGATGGGGATGAGCTGGCTGATCGGCAGCAGCGAGATCGGGAGCGCGCTCCAGAGGAACCCGCCCACCGGATCGCGTCGGCGCCGACGGATCGCCCACCAGCAGAGCAGGGCCGCGCCGATGAGGATCGCGAAGGCCCCCGCATCGGCCACCGTTTCCGGCAGCGCCCAGGGATGCGCCCGATGATCGGCGGCGAGACCGACCGGCGCCAGCACCATCGCGAGGAGTCGAGCGCAGGCGCGAGCGCCGATGGCGACCCGATCCAGGGCGTCGTGATCCTGGAGGACCACGCCCTCACCTTCGCCGGCCCAGGTCGGGAGCACGCCGTCCACCGCGCTCGCGCGGAAGGCGACGTAGATCGCGAAGGCGACGAGCAGCATCGGGGTGCGGCGCCAGTGGCCACGCCCCGGGAGCAGGAGGATCAGGGCCGGCAGGGTGACCGCCATCTCCTTGGAGAAGAGGCCGAGGAGAAAGGCGAGGGCGATGAGGATCGACCTGCGGTCGAAGGGTCGGGCCGCGTCTCCGTCGTCGCGATCGCCGGGTCGCGCGGCGGCGAGGATGAGGGCGACTGACATGAACAGGGCCGCCAATACGTCGGTGCGGCCGCTGATCCAGACGCTGCCTTCGAGCAGCGCGGGACTCACCCCGAAGAGCGCGGCCCCGCACCACGCCGCCCCCCGCGCGACGCCCAGCCGCGCGAGAAAGACGAACACCAGGGCGACGACGGCGAGGTGCAGCAGGAGCTGAATCGTGTGCGAGACCCGGGCATCGAATCCGAAACCGGCCCCGTCCACGAGGTAGCTGAGCTGCACCAGCGGCCGGTAGAGGCCGATGTTCCGCGACCCCCAGTAGTTGGTCGCAAAGAGGTCCGGCGCCTTCGACCACGACCGCAGGTCGGGGTTCTCGAGGATCGCCTCGACGTCGTCGTAGGTGTAGCCGGTCTCGAGAGCGCGCAGGTGGACCAGAGCGACGAGGGCGATCAGCCCAAGGAGCGGGAGCCAGCGCGGAATCCTCATCTGCGGCCTCTCACCCGGACTCAGGGCCCTGGGCGAGCCGCCCCCCCAGATCGAGAAAAAGAGAATCGAACCACAGAGATCACAGAGACCACAGAGTTGAAGAAGAAGGACAGGGTCCACGATCGGCTCGGGTGCCTCTTCTCTGGTCTCTGTGCGCTCTGTGATCTCTGTGGTTCATTCCGATTCCACCAGGCACGGACGTGCGACTCATGTCACGAACTTCTGTGACGGCCCACTCGCCCGGGCCATTCATGAATCCGGACCGCCCCTTCGGTCTCGCTCAGCGCCCCTCGTCGCGAGCTGCCTCGGCGGCTTGGGCGGCTTGGGCGGCCTCGGCGGCCTCGGCGGCCTGAGCCTCCTCCGCGATCAGAGCGGCGATGTCGGGGTACTCCCCGGTGCGGCGGCGCAGCGTGGCTTCGGGCTCGGGTTCGGGAGTCGGGGGCCCCGCGGGAGGCTCGGTGAGCTGAACCGCGTCCTCGGCGGCGGTGACCTCGGACTCCAGCGCTTCTCCGATCTCACGCGGCAGGGAGAGGAACTCCCGGGCGAGCTGGCGGTAATCCGCGGCTCCGTTGCTCTCGGGCGCGTAGCTCAGGACGCTCATCCCGAAGGAGGGGGCCTCGGCGAGCTTCACGTTGGGGCGGATCATGGTCTCCATGAGCTGGTCGCCAAAGTACTTGCGGACCTCGTCCAGGACCTCCTGGGTGAGGCGCGGGCGACGGTCCACCTTGCAGGCCACGATGCCGCTGAGGAAGACCCGGGGATTCAGGCGGCGCTGGACGAGGTCGATCACCTCGATGAGCTTGGCCATCCCCTGGAGAGCGAAGAACTCGGCCTGGAGGGGGACCAGGACGCGCGACGCCGCCGCGAGGGCGTTGATGGAGAGCACCCCCAGCGAAGGCGGGCAATCGATCAGGACGTAGTCGTAGCTCCTCTGGCCACCGCTCTCCAATCGCTCCAGCGCGTCGCGGAGGAGGGTCTCGCGGCCGACCATGGAGACCAGCTCCAGCTCGGCTGCCGAGAGATCGATGTTGGAGGACACGCAGTCCACGCCCTCCTCGGCGGTCGGCCGGATGACCTCGGCGAGGGGCACATCCTTCACCAACACGTCGTAGATCGTGGGAGTGCCCGCGGGAGCTTCGACGCCCAGGTGGGTGCCCAGGTTCGCCTGGGGGTCGAGGTCGATGAGGAGAACCCGGCGCTGGTGGGCCGCGATGGCCACGCCGAGATTGACCGCGGTCGTGGTCTTCCCCACCCCTCCCTTCTGGTTCATGATGGAAACGACGATCATGACGTCCTTCCGAGCGGTGAGCAACGGAGAGATGGGGCGGTCCGGGATCCGAGGGGAGCCCCAGCGTTCCGGGAGGGAAGGTGCGCGCCGCCGTCCGCCGTGCCGGCGTGGCGCCAACGAGACAACCGCCCTCAGGCGATGGTAGGTCTCTGGTCCAGGGGGTGTCAACCGTCTATCCTGGGGCGTCCGCGTGCGGAACGCTTCCCGCGCGCGCGCCGAGGGCGATGATGAGCCAGGGGACGGCAATCCTGCTTCTGAGTGGCGGCCTGGATTCCACGGTGGCTGCCTACCTGCTGCGGCCCGAGATCGAGCCGGTGCTGGCTCTCACTGCCGACTACGGCCAGAAGGCCGCCCGCCGGGAGCTGGCCGCCTCCTACGCCATCGCCAGAGCGCTGGACATCCCCCACCGCACCGTTTTCCTGCCCTTCCTGCGCGAGGCGGCAACCGGGGCCCTGATCGACCGGGAGCGCGAGGTCCCCCGGCTCCGCGCCGAGGACCTCGACGACGCCCAGGGTGCCGCGGCCCGCAGCGCCGACGCGGTGTGGGTGCCCAACCGCAACGGGGCGCTCATCGCCATGGCCGCGACCTGGGCCGAGGCCAACGAGATCCCGCACATCGTCTGCGGGTTCAATCGCGAGGAGGCCGCGACCTTCCCGGACAACTCCGTGGAGTTTCTGGACGCCCAGAACCAGGCGCTGCGCTACTCGACCCGAAACCGCGTGCAGGTCATCTCTCCCACGATCTCGATGTCCAAGACGGAGATCGCGGCGGCGGGAAGGGAGGCCGGCGCGCCCCTGCATCTATGCTGGCCCTGCTACCTGGGCGCCGAGCGCCCCTGCCACAAATGCGAGTCCTGCTTGCGCTTCGACCGGGCCCTCACCGCGGCGGGGATCGAGGTGCAGACTGGCGACGCGAACCCCCACGACCCGGGAGGAGAAGGATGAGAGGACCGATCACCCTGGCGCTTGCCACCCTGCTCGTGCTCTGCGCCTGCGCGACCACCCAGCGCAGTCCCAACGACGAGACCCGCCTGAATCCCGAGTTCGAGCGGGGCGACGTCGTCGATGTCGCGGTCGTCCCGCCCAAGGTGGCCTCCCCCGATGCGGAGCGCCTGCAGCAGATCTTCCGCCAGTCCCTCCGCAAGTACCTGATCGATTCCAAGGCCTACGCGGTGCCCCGCGACTCCTACGTCGATCGCATGATCGGCGGACGCGAGGTGACCCCGGAGGTGGCGGTCGAGGCCTCCGGGGCCGACGCGATCCTGATCCTCGGCATCACCCAGTGGGACACCTCCCTCCTCTACCCGAAGGGGCGGATCTTCGCCGGCGGCGCGATCACCCTCTACGGCCCCCAGGGCGTGCTCTGGGAGCGCACCTTCCGCGACTTCCAGGTGCTGAGCCGCTCCCCCTCGGTGACCGCCGCCAATCGGGTTGACGTCGTGGACAAGATGATCGCCGACCTCTGCGCCCAGCTCCTCGAAACCCTGCCCTCGAAGCCGATGCGGTAGCTTTCATCATCGAGGAGCGCCGGCGGCTACCGAATTCAGTGGCGAGGGCCCCGCCAGCCGGAGCGCCGAGATTCTCTCGGCCGACCGCGCATGGTCCCCATGCGCGGATCCGGGTTCCGCAGTGGTTCGCTCGATTCAGGGGCCCACGTCGGGAATGCAGGGGCGAAGAGGGCCTCGACAAGCGAGCCGTGGATCAAACGACGACTCGGCACGCTTCCGTGCCCAGCGGCGAGGCCCCCAACGCGGGGACCGCGTCGGGTCAGCCGAGTAGAACTCGGCGCTCCGAGAGGCCGCGTCGGCTCGCTGAAGGGCCGGCCCGCCGAGCGGGTCTGCGATCGGCGACCACCTCGGCGCGCATGCGCGTCAGGCTGCCGACCCGTGGTCGCGAATGCGCCACCACGGGGTCGATGAGGGCGTCGATCAGAGCTCCCGCTTGGCCTTCTCCAGGCCGCGGCGGCTGACGATGCGCTGGGGTTGCTGAGCCAGGACCTTCTCGAAGAGGGGGATCGCCTCCTCGTAGCGGTTGAGGAGGTTCATGCAGAGGCCCAGGTTCTCCAGCGCGTCGAGGTAGTTGGGATCGAACTCCAGGGCCTTCTTGTAGTACTCGACCCCCTTGGCCAGGTCCTCGATGTGGTACTGCGGCCAGTGGAAGAGCACCCCGCAATCGTTGTGGACCTGGGCCCGCTCACTCGCGCCGGCGGTGGGATCGTCGGTGACCGCCGTGCAGGCGCGCTCGTAGTAGCTCGCCGACTTGCGGCAGACCTCCTTGGACCGGGATCCGCTGAGGGACGCCCCGTAGTCCCGGAGCCAGAAGCCGAGGGAGTTCAGCACCCACCACTCGTCAGGATCGGCCTTGAGTCCGTAGTCCTCGAGGAACTTCGCCGCCTTGGCGAGGTCGCCCTGGTCGGCGTAGGTCTTCGCCATGACCACGATCTGGGCCACCGGCGCGCCGCTCTTCGCCTGCGCGGTCTCGTAGCTCCAGTTCTTGATGGACGCGCCCTGGGCCTTGGCCATCCACTGACCGGCCTCCTCCAGCTTGCCCATTCGCCACTGGCAGTACCCGGCCTCGGCCGCGGCCGATCCGAGCTCGCCTCCGGAGGTCTTGAAGGACTTCTCGAAGGACGCGAGCGCGTCCTCGTCCCGCTTCTGGCGGGTCCGGTAGAAACCCTCCCACCAGTGCGCGTAGGGATCGTCGGGATGAGCCGCGGCCCACGCGCTGCACAGCGCCTCGGCTTTGGCGAAGTTCTCGCGCGTGCCGAGGATCCCCCAGATGGCGTTGGTGGCCTCGGTCCGCGTGGTCGCATCGAGCTCCTTCGCGGTGAGGGCCGCGCCGTAGACCTCGACCGCGGCGAGCATCGCCTCCTCGGTCTGGGCCGACCCGACGGCGTGGCCCTTCTCGAGGTAGAGCCAGGCCAGTTGCGGGAAGCGGGCGATGGCCCGGTCGAAGGCCTCCGCTGCGGCCTCGGCCTCACCGGCGGCGCGGAGGCTGCGAGCCAGGAAGTAGTAGTTGTCCACGTTGTCAGGATCGGCCTCGACGGACTTCGCGAGGCACCGCGCGGAATCCTCGAAGCGGCTCAGGTTGTAAAGCGTCTGCCCCTTCAAGCTCAGGACCTCGGCGTCGTCCGGACGGAGCTTCAGGTAGCGATCCATGAAGGAGATGCCGTCCTCGTAGAGGCCGTTGATGCTCCCCGAAGTCGCTCCCGGATCTCCCTTCTTGGACTCGGCGCGGGCGCAGAACGCCATCGCCGCGAGGCGCAGGGACTGCAGGTCCTTCTCATCGAGATCGAGCGCCTTCTGGGCGTAGTCCATGGCCCGGCCGGTGTCGCCGAGCTTGAGATTGCAGTCGGCGAGGATCTGCAGGGCCTCGCAGTTCTTCTTGATCTTCGCGTAGGCCTCCTCCAGGAGGTCAGCGGCCTCCTGGAGCCTTCCGGCATCGCGAGCCTCACGGGCCTTCGCAACCACCTCGTCCTGAGCCGGTGCCCAAATCGCACCGAGCCCGAAGAGCACCAACGCCAGCATCATTGCCAGGCTTTTCACGGCGACGTCTCCTGTGCGGGGAATGCCTGTCGCGGCAGCCGGCCATGGTAGCAACCGCCTCCTCGGGGCGTAAGCCGGGAAAGGGGGTGCGACTGGCCCCTCCGGCGGCCCGGTGGCACACTGCCCCCATGCTCAGCATCGGAGATGTGGCCCCTGACTTCGAGCTCGCCGACGACCAGGGGCGCCCGCGGCGCCTGAGCCGGGAGCTGGCCCTGGGCCCGGTGGCCCTCTACTTCTACCCGGCGGACTTCACCCCGGTGTGCACCCGGCAGGCCTGTATGTTCCGGGACCGCGGCGACGAGCTCGCCCGGGCCGGAGTGCGGGTCCTGGGGGTGAGCCCCCAGGGGTCGGAACGCCACGCGGCGTTCCGCGGGCGACATCGCCTTCCCTTCTCCCTCCTCGCGGATCCCGAGAAGCTGGCGATCCGCCGCTACGGCGCCCAGGGCTTCCTCGGGACTCGCCGCATCAGCTACCTGATCGACTCGGACGGCGTGATCGAAGACGTCTGCAAGGCCGCCTTCCGGTTGAGCGCCCACCGCGCCTTCGTCGAGCGGGTGATCGCCCGCTACGGCCCGCGCTGAGGCGGCCGCCCTTTCCCTCCCTGCCGCGACCGCTATAACGGACCCCCACCACGGCCGAGCCCGGCCTCGAGGAGGCGCCCATGAGCCAGGATAGTGGCGGAGATCAACGCCAGGTCCGCATCGCCAAGCTGGACCGTCTGCGCGAGGCCGGGATCAATCCCTACCCGGACCGCTTCGAGCGCACCCACACCCTCGCCGAGGCTCGGGAGCTCCCGCCGGACACCCCCGGTGTCGCGATCTGCGGCCGGATCATGGCGATGCGAGTCATGGGCAAGCTGAGCTTCGCCACCCTGCAGGACCAGTCCGGGCGCTGCCAGATCTGGGTGCGGGTCGATGACGTCGGCGCCGATTTCTACAAGGGCGCCTGGAAGAAGCTCTTCGACATCGGTGACTTCGTCGGCGTGCGCGGAACGACGACGGTCACGCGCACCGGGGAGCCCACGGTGGCCGCCGAGGAGGTGATCTTCCTCGGCAAGGCCCTGCGCCCGCTGCCCGAGAAGTGGCACGGCCTCACCGACCAGGAGACCCGCTACCGCCAGCGCTACCTCGACCTGATCATGAACCAGGAGACGCGGGAGCGCTTCCGCTTCCGCTCCCGGGTGATCGCCGTCATCCGCGGCTTCCTCGAGGACCACGACTTCGAGGAGGTCGAGACCCCGATCCTCTCAGACAAGGCCGTCGGGCGCCGCGGCGCGGCCCTTCCAGTCACGCAGCACAACGCGCTGCGACGTCGAGGTCTTCCTGCGCATCGCTCCCGAGACCTACCTCAAGCGCCTGATCGTCGGCGGCTACGACCGGGTCTTCGAGTTCGCCCGCTGCTTCCGCAACGAGGGCATGGATCCCTCGCACCTCCAGGACTTCACCATGCTCGAGTACTACGCGGCATACTGGAACTACGAGGACAACATGCGCTTCACCGAGAAGCTGGTCCAGCATCTCCTGCCGAGAGACCCTGGGCACTCTCGAGATCGAGCTGGCGCGGCCACAAGGTCGACTTCTCCGGGAGCTGGCCGCGGGTCGACCCTGCGCGAGCTCCTGCTCCGCGACTGCGGCATCGACATCGCCGAGGTCGGCGACGCCGACGCCCTGCGCCGTGCGATGGCCGAAGGGGGCATCGAGCATCCCCGACGTGGACCTCGCGACGCTCGGGCTTCGGCAAGCCTCGTCGACCAGCTCTACAAGAAGGTCAGTCGCCCGACGCCTCGTCCGGTCCGATCTTCGTGACCGAGCGCCCCGATCGAGCTCTCTCCCGCTCGCGCGCCGCAACGACGCGCGCCCCGAGATCACCGACCGCTTCCAGCTGCGTGGTCGACGGCTGGGAGATCGTCAACGCCTACTCCGAACTCGTCGATCCCCTCGATCAGCGCCGGCGTCTCGAGGAGCAGGCGGCGCTGCGCGCCGCGGCGACGCCGAGGCGATGGAGATGGACGAGGACTACCTGGAGTCGCATGGAGTACGGCATGCCCCCGATCAGCGGCTGGGGCATGGGCATCGATCGCCTGGTCTGTCTCCTCACCAACCAGGAGAATCTCCGCGACGTGGTGCTCTTCCCCCTCATGAAGCGCGTGGAAGCCGACGGCGCCGAAGCCCCCGACGAATCATAGTGCCACGCACGGCAGAGCCGCAAACCGGAGCGGAAGCTGAGCTTGATGGCTGAGTCAGTACTCCGCGTGAGCCCCCCACCGACTCTCCCCGCGAGTGCCTCGCCAGCTGGAGCGCCGAGTTCGTGGATTGAGGCGCAGACTGTCGCTGCGCTCGGTCCGCGCCGGGCCGACCCGACGCGGGCCCCGCGTTGGGCGTCCCGCCGCGCGGCCCAGATGCGCTCATGGGGACCATGAGCGCTCGGCCGAGAGGATCTCGGCGCTCCCTTTCCTCGGCGCTCCTTGTCCTCGGCTCGAAACCCGGCTGAGTGACCTGCGTAGGCAGGATCCGGGCCAGTGCCCCGGAACGGAATTCGGAGTTGAGGCACCGGTCACGAATCCGGGCCGGGCGCGCTGAACGAGAGCCGGCAGCCCGGAGCTGCCGGCCCTGAGATCTCTACTTCGTGACCCGCACCACGCGATCGACGACGCGGGCCAGGGAGTCCGGCTTGCGGTCGGCGCTGGCGGCCTCCTCCAAGCTCCGCAAGGCGCGGCGGTTGCGCAGGAGCTCCTGGACCAGAAACAGCAGGTCGTCCTCGCAGTAGGCCTTGAGCGCCGCGCCGCGGCGCACGAGCTTGTCGGCGAGGCGATCCTCGACTCCGGGAGCCGGGCGCAGCAGCAGCGCCGGGAGCCCCGCGGCCTCGGCCTCGGCCAGCGTGTGGGGGCTGGCCCGGGTGATGAGGAGGTCGGCCGCCGCCATCATCTCGGGGACGTTCGGCACGAAGCCGAAGGCCTTGATCACCGAGCCTCCCTCGGCGGCGAGCTTCGAGGCTTCCTCGCGAAGGCGCTCGTTCTTGCCGGCCAGCAGGAGGAGGTTCATGGGAACCTCGAGCTCGAGGAGCCTCCGGACCACGTCGAGGATGCGCTCCGTCGCACCGATGCCGCCGGGGCGGAGCAGGATCGTCGGGTTGCCCGACTTGAGATCGAGATCGCGCACCGCCTTGTCCCGTGACGGCAGGTCGGCGAAGGCCGCGGCCACCGGGAAGCCGGTGACGGTCACGCAGGAGGCATCGACGTCGCGACCGGTCAGACGGGCGCGGGCGCCCTCGCCCGGAACCATGTAATGATCGACGACGTCGCTGAGCCACAGGTCGTGGACGTCGGGATCGCAGACCATCGCGATGACGCCGGCCTGCAGCTTCTCCTCGTCGCGCAGCTTCGCCAGATGGCGGAGCGGCAGCCAGTGGGTCACGACGATCTGGTCGGGCCGCTTGTCCACGACCAGCTTGTCGAGCTTCTCGTCGAACACCTTCTCGAGGAACTCGTCGAGATCATCGGGCAGCTGATCGTGGTCGCCATCGACGGTCTCGAAGGGCGCACCGTAGAGCGAGTGACGCCGGGAGAGCTCTTCGAGACGGGCCCGCACGAAGGGCGGACGGTAGACCTTGCTCACCAGGTCGAGCAGGTCGACCTGGCGCACCGAGAGATTGCGGTCGGTGCCCTTCAAGCCGTCGTGGATCGCCGCCGCGGCGCGGGCATGGCCGTTGCCGGTCGTGGCCCCCAGGACCAGGAGCGTCTTGGGAGGGCGCAGGAAGGGCATCAGATCGCGGAGGGTGAGCCCCGGCTCCAGCCCCGAAGGCCGCCGCGACTCGTGATCGCGCCGCCGCGGCACGTCCAGGACATCGATCCCGGTGGTGGCCCCGAGCTCCTCGACACCGTCGTCGTCGCGCCCGCGCCCGCGCCGCCGGCGCCGATCGCGGCCGCGCCGTCCCTCGCGCGCGTCGCGTCCCTCACGCCCTTCCCGGGCGACCTCGCGGGCCCGGACCGAGACGTCATCCTCGGATTCGTCGGCGCTCCGGTCGGTGTCGGGGTCGAAGCGATGGGCCGGACCCTCGACCGGCGTGATCTCGTCCTCCTCAGGCTCGGCACGACGACGGCGGCGGCGACGTGGCGCCTCCTCGCGATCCTCCGGTGGGGCCATGCTCTCGCTCTCCTTCTCCTCGGGTTCCTCGGCCGGGGCGGCGCTCGGCGCCTCCCCGGATTGAGGGTCTCAGGGGGCATGTTCAGAACTTCCTGGCACAGGTTCTCGACCTGGGTGATCGCCGCCTGCAGCTCGTGCCGGCGCGCCATCTCCAAGGCCCCGGCGGCCAGTGCATCGAGGCGCTTGTCATCCTGGAGAAGCTCGCCGAGCTGGCGCACCTGCTCCTCGGGCGCCTCCGCGTCCAGCACCAGGGCGGTCTCTCCGGGGATGACCACCTCGCCCGCGCCCTCCGCGGTCTTGGGGAAGCACACCACGGCATTGCGCATGGCCATCGCTTCCAGGAGCTCGCGAGCGCTCGCCTGGCTGTCGGGGGGGACCAGGAACAGCGAAGCGGCTTCGTAGGCGGCGAAGAAATCACGACCCTCCAGAGGTCCCGGGGCGCGCACCAGGTCGCTCACCCCGAGGCTCTCGGCCTCCTCGACCAGACCCTCGCCCTCGAGCTCGCCGACGACCATGAACAGGATGTCCGCGGCGTAGTCGCGGAGGGGGCCGAGCAGCGGCAGGATACGGGTCGGCGTCGACTCGCGAAGCTTCTCCCGGGCGTAGAGCAGGATCCGCCGTCCCCGCGCATCGTGCTCCCCGAGAAAGGCATCGAGGTCGCGGCGCGTCGTGCGGCCGGAGCGAAAGACGTTGAGATCCACGCACTTTTCGATGACCCGCGTCTCCCCCTCGAAGAAGGGCTTCACGAGGCGCTCGCAGCGCGGACTGGAGGCGGCGACCACCGTGGCGTGCTCCAGCAGCGCGGTGATCTTCTTCTTGATCGTCTTCTGCGCGGTGCGCGGCCCCTCGCTGAAGGCGTGGACGATACCTTCGCGATCGCAGAGCACGCGCACGATGGTGGGGATGCGGCCCTCGCGGGCGGCCTTGACGGTCACCGCCGAGAGCGGGGTGAGACTCTCGGCGAAGACCAGATTCACCTTCTCGCCCTTCAGATGGCGGGCGATGGTCTTCTGGAGCAGCTTCTCGTCCTTGTCGGCCGAGACCTTGGGCGCGTGCGGCAGGCGCAGCACCGCCACGTCATCAGGATCGCGCTCCCCGGGAAAGGAGGTCGTCACCACCGACACCTGATGGCCCTTGAGGGCGAAGCGGCGCGCCAGGGCCTCGACGTGGCGGGCCGCGCGGTCTTCGCCAGGGAAGAGCCCTTCGAATGCAAAGCAGATACGCATGGATGGCTACCTTTCGCCAGGGGCGTTCGCGGCGCGCAGCGCCGCGAGGCGCTCGTCGATGATCGCTCGAGCCGTCGCGTCGTCGCCGGCCATCAGGCCGGCGGCTTGCAGGTCGAACCACTCCTCTTGCGCCCGGTCGGCGAGCCGGCTCAGATGGGCGCGGCCGAGGTAGTGGTCGAGCGAGGGCGGGAGCGCCGCGAGGCGCTCGACGAGTTCGGTGAGCGCGATCCGATCCAGGAGTACGGTGGTCCGGGCACCGTCCTGCTCCAGGACCAGGGAGTCGCCTTCCACGGCGACGAGCACACCACTGGCCTTGCTGTCTTCCTCGAGGGCGAGCTCGATCTGCTCGCCCACTGAAAGCCGCCAACGACCCCGCAGCTCCTCCATGGAGCCGTGAAGCGCCGCCAGCAGCCGGAGTTCGTTTTCGAGGCGGGGAAGCTCGGCGATCCGGTCGCGGCCCTCGAGCAGCGCCGCGTGGAGCTCGGAGGCTCCAGGGCGGCTCAGGGCCTCGGTGACCAGCCGCCGCGCCTCCGCGAGAGGGAGCAGGGGCGGGCCCGCGGGCGCCGCCTCGCGGCCGGCGTCGGCTCCCGCTCCATCGCTGCCGGCGTCGCCGGCTCCCGAGTCGCCGCTGCCGGAAGTCCCGGAACCAGCGCCTGGCGGGGAGTCGGGAGCTCCGCTCGCCGGCGGGGGGCGCCCAGCGGCGCCCAGCTCCGCCAGACGCGTCGTCAGAAGCTCGAGCTGGGTGGGATCCACCGCCGCCGCGACCCGCTGGGCCTCGACGTGGGCCCGCCGCGCCCCGTCCAGATCGCCGGCGTCGATGCGATCCTCGAGCTCTTCGAGAGCGCCGCGAGCCCGGGCGATCACCTCCTTCTGGATGGCCTGGAGCTGCTGCAGGGCCCGCTCGCCTTCGGTCGTCCCGCGGTAGCGCTGCTCGAAATCCCGGAGCAGGGCCCGCGCGTCGTCCAGCTCGCCGCGGCCGCGCAAGGTCTCGACGTTGCTCGCGAGCGAGGGCCAGGCCGCGGCGGCGGCCTCGCGGCGCAGGGCCGTGGCCGCAGGCCGGTGCGGCGCCACGCGCTCCATCTGCTGCGCGCGGAGCTCCGCGGCGCGGCGGACGCGGGCCTCGTGATGGGCGCGCTCCTGCTCCGCGCGGACCTCCCTCTGATGACCCTCCCACCAGAAGAAGAGCCCCAGGTTCGAGCCGATCAGGAGCACCCCGAATATCGCCCAGTTCAGGACCTTGAAGCGGGTGCTGTCCCGAATCGAAGGCGGAGGCGGCGGCCGCTCCTCGCCGTCGGCCGCAGCCGCCCCCACCAACGTTCCCTCGGCGAGCTCGCGCGCGACGGCGGCGAGACCACGGCGGGCTTCCTCCGCAGTTGCGGGACGCTGCGCGAGATCGTCGTCGAGCAGGCTCTCCACCCAGCTCCGCAGGGCCAGGGGAGCCCGGCGACGGCCTTCCAGCTCGGGCTTCTCTCCAGCGGCGACGCCGGCGAGGATCTCCTCCGGAGTCCCGCCCTCGTGAGGATGCTTGCCGGTGATGAGGAAGCTGGCGAGCATCCCGACCTGATGAAGATCACCGCTGACTCCGGCGCCGTCAGGATCGCCGAGGGCCTCCGGCGCGAGATAGGCGAGCTCGCGCGCGAACTCCGCGGGATAGCCGCGCACGCTCGGGAAGGGGAAGCCGAGGGAGGCGAGCCAGATCTCGCCGGCGTCGCCGATCATGACCGCGCCGGGATGCAGGTGACCGATGACCTGTCCCTGACCGTGCACGTGAGTTAGCACCTCGAGCAGCCGGTCGAGGATCCGGATCGTCTCCGCCGGGGCCGGAGCCATCGACCTTCGAACGCGGCCTTCGAGACTGTCCCCCTCGATGTACTCGAGGACGAAGTAGGGAACACCGTCACGCTCGCCGACGTCGATACCCGACGCGAGACCGGGATGATGGATGCGCGCCTGGCGCCGGGCGAGGCGCTGGAAGCGCGCCGTCACCGAGAGGGAGGCGAGCCAGCGCTGGCGCAGGATCTTGATCGCGACCTTGCGATCCATCGCCTCCTGGCGCGCGAGGTAGACCCGGCTGAGCACGCCCTCGCCGAGTTCATCGAGGATGCTGAAGCCGGGGAGGGAGATCCCGCCTTCGGGGACCACCGGAGGGAGCTCGCCGCCGAGGAAGGTGATCTGGGAGTCACCGATGTCGATCCGGTCTCCCCGGTGGATGAGCACCCGGCGCACGCGCTCGCCGTTGCAGAAGGTGCCGTTGCTGGAATCGAGGTCCACCAGCACGAATCCCTCGCGACTGGCCTCGATGCGCGCGTGATGCCGCGACGAGCGCTGGCTCGCGAGCGAGACCTCAGCGTCGGGCGAGCGACCGATGTGGACCGGGGCCGCGGGCAGGTCGAGGCGTCGGGTCTCTCCCTCCTCTTCGAGGACGAAGGAGATCACCGCGTTCCCCCTTCCCCGCGCCCGGCGCGCCGTACCGGGCCGGTGCCGCGCCCGATCCCCCCCTGCGCTCCGCGCGCTGCGGGGTGGGCGTCACACCCTGGCCTCGACTTCAGTAGTACCCGGAGCGTCATCGATCCCCCGAATGCGCAGGTCGGCCATTGGGCAAGGTCCCGGCAGATGGCTCAGACTGTCGACCCCATCGCAGGATCACTCTACGGGCAGTGGTGCCGGAGTCCAAGCCGCCCGAGGAGCCTCGCGTGCCCAAGCCCCTCCTCACCAGGAGCTTAGGGCGCTGCGCACCGGTGCGCAGGCCACCCTTCGCGGCCCGCGCGGAGGGCGGTTACCATCACCTCGTGTCCCGTCGCCAAGCCCCGATTCTCGCCGCCCTCCTCCTCACCCTCGCCACCGTATACCGCCTGAAGGCGCAGGAGGAGGAAGGCCGACCGCTCGCGAGCTGGACTCTCGAGCAGCTCCTGGGCGCCCTCGGCGCCGAGGACTTCCCCCGGCGCGCGGCCGCCAGCTCCGAGATCGAGCGCCGCGGCCCGCCCATCGCCGAGGAGCTGCGGCGGGCGCGCGAGACCCTGCCGCTCGAGGCGCGCCTCCGCGTCGATGAGATCCTCGAGCGCATCGCCCACGCCCGGCGCCTGCTTCCCGGGGACTTCTCGGCCACGAGGATCACCCTGGCTCTCGAGGACCTGCCCCTCGATGACGTTCTGCGCGCGCTCGGCGCGACGGCGGGCTCCCACATCCGCCGCGCCGTCCCGACCTCGGGGGATCAGGAGCTGGTGAGCTTCCGGGTCGAGGACCTGCCCTTCCTGCAGGCCCTGGATCAGCTCTGTCGGCAGGAGAATCTGCTGCGCTACCGCGACTACGCGAGTGGGGACATCCTCGTGAACCCGAGCCCGACCCGGGTCCCGGAGCCGCCGGTCGCCTACGCCGGGCCGCTCCGCGTCGCCCTCGTCAACTACTCGATCAATCGCCAGCTCCGCTTCGACGGCACCCGGCAGACGTCTTCGCACATCCAGATCCAGGTCGAGATCGAGGATCGAGCGCCCTTCATCGGGCTCCTCGGACCGATCCTCGCCACGCGCGCCGAGGACGACCGCGGGGGAAACCTCCTCCCCGACGCCGCCACCCCCAATCCGCACGTGCTGCGCGCCGGCAGCAATCGGCAGTTCAACACCTCCCTCGCGCTCCAGCCGCCCTCCGAGGGAGCCTCACGCCTCGTCGCCGTCGAGGTCCCCCTGCGGATCCTGGTGCCGAGTGAGGTGGCGGAGGCCTCGCTCCTCCATCCCCCGATGGAGACCACGAGCAATGCGGTGCCGACCCCCTCCCCGGGATCCGGAGAGAGCGCCCCCGGGATCGACCTGCGCCTCGAAGCCGTGAACGAGATCGGCGAGAATCGGGCGATCACGATCTCCTTCGTCGCGCCCCCCCTCGAGACCCCGCCGCCCGCGGGGTCCCAGATGGCCTGGGAGGAGATCCTGGTCTACGACGGCCAGGGCGAGCGGATGCGGCCCACCGGCATCCAGAGCCGGCGCGACCCCGACGGCCGCCAGCGCCGCACCCTGACCCTTCCCGCGGTCCCGATCGCCGAGATCCAGGTCCGCTGCCTGACCGACTTCCGCACCGAGACCGTCACCGCTCTCTTCACCGACGTCGAAGTGCCCTGACGCGCCGAGTTCGGCGGGCTCTGGGGTTCCTGCTACTCCGCGGCCTCGCGAGCCTTGGGAAGGTCGAGGCCGGGGAGGGGCTGGGTGTTGATGAAGGACTGGTCCAGCGGATGCCAGTAGAGGAAGTCGTCGTGGCCGGGATGCCAGGTCAGGTAGACGATCTCCCCGTCGACGTCGCCGTAGCACTCCACGACCCCGCCCTCGGGATCGCGGAGGAAGCAGCCGATCTGCTCGAGCTCGGCGACGTAGCCCTTGGTCTCGTGACGCAGGCGTCGCGCGGTCTGCTGGAGAGCCTCCCGCTGCTCCGTCGCGCCCTCATCCAGGAGGCGCGCCGCGTCCTCCTTCCGGGTGGCGAGGCGATGTCGCGCCCGCACGTTCACGACGATCCGCCGGATGAGCGGGATCATCTGTGACGCCTCTTCGGGTGAGAATATCTTGCCTCGCATCCTGATCGCTCTCTCGGTCCGGAGCCCGGAGTTGGCGCGCGTGCCGCGCCGACCCGCTCGCCGTATTGTAGTGAGGGCGAGCCCCGCTTGCCACTCCCAGAACCGCCGGCGCTGCCACGAGCGCCCCGCGAGGAGGAGGAACCCGCCCCGAGGGGTTCGGGCCACGAGGCCAACCCCGATTCATGAATATTCCGGGCCCCGCCTGCGGAGATGAGTCCGCTGATCGTAGTCCTGCGCGCGGAGCGCCCAGGAGCGCCGAGATCCAGCGGAGCCACCCGCGCAGGCAGGGAGTGGGCTAGCGGGGAGCCCGATGCGGTGAGGCGATCTCGGGGACGAGATAGCGCTCGATCGCGACCTCCAGGGGGGGAGTGCCGGTTCGCTTGGCGCGCTCCAGGATCTCGTCGACGCCCCAGCCACAGAGGCGCCGGATGCGGGCCAAGGCCCGGCGGGGGTCGAAGCCGGCTCCGGATTCCCATTCGAGGATGCCCTGGATCGCCCCGCCCGCGGATGCCAACCAGTCGGGGACGAAGAGGATCGACCGCTCCATGAGCGCCCGCGCCAGCGCGATCTCCTCCTCCAGGCAGGAGGCGTCGAGCTGGTTGTTGGCGCCACCGCAAAGCGCGCGGACCTTCAGCCGGGGCAGGGTCTCCCGCGACACCACTCCCCCGGTCGCGCAGGGCACCAGCACGTCGCAACTCACGTCCAGGATCTGGTAGGGAGCCACCACCGAGACCCGGCGCCGCGGTTCAGCCTCCAGCCCGGCCAGCAGGGCGTCGATGCGCCGGTGGTCCCGGTCGGTCACGGTGAGACGAGCCCCGTCCCCGATGAGACGGCGCGCGAGATCGAGCCCCAGGCTCCCGAGCCCCTGCACCGCCAGGGTCGCTTCCGCGAGCGAGATGCCCAGGGCCGCGGCGGTGCCGCGCAGCGCGAGATACGCGCCGTAGGCCGCAGCCTCGGCGGTGCCGCCGCCGCTCACTCCGGTGACCGCGTCGCAGCGCTCGGCCAGTTCCTGGTACACGTCCGCGGGGTAGCCGGTGTCGGGGCCGGTGATGGTCCCCGAGAGCTCGATCTCCTCCGCGAGGCAGTCGATCCAGGCGTTGCGGTCGTAGTCGGGGATACCCGGATTGTGCACGCCGAGCTTGCTGCCGCCACGCCCGGTACCAGCCGCGGCGTTCTTGTAGGTCATGGCCCGGGCGAGGTTGAGGAGACTGCCGATGACCTCGATCTCGGGGACCACGAGGTCGGTGCGGCGCAATCCCCCGGCCCCGGGACCGAGATGGGTGCTGTGAACCGCGCAGAGAAAGCGCAGTCCGATCTCCTCGCGGAACACCAGATCGAGGCGCTCGTGGCCCCCCTCGAGCATGCGCTCGGTGACCCAGGCGGAGGCGCGCTCGGTCCCGGGCAGCCGGGCTCCCGCTTCCTCCCAGGCGCCATCCGGGGCCGCGGCCACGATCCGGATGCTCCCCTCACGCGTGCGCCGGAAACGCAGCCGCTCGACCGCGGCATCGCGCATCGCGTCGAAGAACTCGAGAACCGGATCGCTCATCTACCGCTCCGAGGTCCGGGAGGCTGGGCCCGAGGACCGCCGTCGGAGGTCTCGCCGCATCGCGCTCGCGAGCACCCGGGACGGGGGAGACCGCTCTCTCGACCTCACGCCTCCCACCGGCCCTGGTGGAATGCCGGAAGGCGCGCAGTACTAGGTCCTCCGGCGACCTCGCGCAACGCCGGTTCCCGGTGCGCCAGGGGCTGCGGCGCCGGCCCGGCACCGTGCCCGCCGCGTGACGGCCCTCGAAGACTCCGCTGGAGGGCAGCCCCATGGACGAAGACCGCATCCTGGTCGAGCTGACCATCCGCCGCAGCTACCGCGGGATGTCGGCGATGGGCTCGCGGCTCGTGCTGGCCCTGCGCGAGTTCTTCCGCCTCGCCATCGTGATCCTCGCCGGAGCTCTGGCCTTTCCCGCGCTCGGACCGGGGCCGGGATCGGCGCTGATCCTGGGCCTGCTGTGGGTCGTGGTCTCCTCGTGGTTCCCGCACGAGCAGCCCGGGACGGTGCGGGTCATCCTCACCGAGGATGGTATCCACTACGTCGAGAGGGGCTTCTTTTGCGCTTGGGACGAGGTGAGCTCCCACGAGGTGGTCGGCAAGTTCATGATCTTCGAGCCGGCGACCAGCGCGGTTCCCCCTCCGCTCCTCGGGCGACGGCGCTTGCGCATCCCACTGGCCCCGGCAACCGGTGAGCGCGTCCTGGAGCTGTTCCGCACCCGCGCGGTCCGAAACGACGCCGACGCCCCCTGAATTCCGGCGCTCGCGCGGGCGCGGGCACGGTGTTAGCTTCCCGCCACATTCGAGTCGATCGTCGCTCACCGACACCCGGTCCGGCGCGGCTCTCGAGGGCCGTGCCGAGCCTCTTCGCTCGGGCGCAGCGACTCGCCGCCGATGGCTCCACCCCCGGAGTTCTCCCCCGATGAACCTGTTCCTGCGCTTCTGGAGATCGACCGTCGGCTGCAAGGTCGTGATGGCGATCACCGGGATCTTCATGGTGCTCTTCCTGGTCGGGCACCTGGCGGGCAATCTCGCGATGTACGCCGGACGCGACGCGACCAACGCCTACGCCCTGGCCCTGAAGCAGATGCCGGGCCCGCTGTGGGTAGCCCGCATCGGCCTCCTGACCCTGCTCGCGATCCACCTGAGCGCGGCGTTCCGCCTGTGGTTCCTCAACCGCGCCGCGCGCCCGGTCCCCTACGCCTCGAACAAGAGCATCCAGTCCACCGCGGCCTCGCGCAGCATGATGCTCACCGGCAGCCTGGTCCTGGCGTACATCGTCTACCACCTGCTGCACTTCACCCTCGGCGCAATCCAGAGCGACAATCACGCCCTGGTCACCGCGGAGGGCATCCCCGATGTCTACTCCATGGTGGTGAAGAGCTTCCAAAACCCGGTGGTGGCCCTCTCCTACGTCGCCGCGATGGTGCTGCTCGGCTTTCACCTGAGCCACGGCATCTCCAGCCTCTTCCAGTCCCTCGGGTTCAACAACCCCAAGTGCCGGCCGTTCCTCTCGCGCCTCGGCCCGGTCCTGGGCTGGATCCTGGCGGTGGGCTTCTCCACCATCCCCCTGGCCGCGCTCGCCGGAATCCTCGCGCTGCCCGAAGGAGTCTCCTGATGATGAAGCTCGACTCCCGCATTCCCGACGGACCGCTCGCTGAGAAGTGGACCCGGCACCTCGAGCGAGATCGAAGCTGATCAACCCGGCCAACAAGCGGAAGTACCACGATCATCGTCGTCGGCACCGGCCTCGCCGGGGCCTCCGCCGCCGCCACCCTCGCCGAGCTCGGCTACCAGGTGAAATGCTTCTGCTACCAGGACAGCCCCCGCCGCGCCCACACCATCGCCGCCCAGGGCGGGATCAACGCCGCGAAGAACTACCAGAACGACGGCGACAGCGTCTACCGGCTCTTCTACGACACGATCAAGGGCGGCGACTTCCGCTCCCGCGAGGCCAACGTCTATCGCCTCGCCGAGGTCAGCGTGAACATCATCGACCAATGCGTCGCCCAGGGCGTGCCCTTCGCCCGCGAATACGGCGGCCTGCTCGCCAACCGCTCCTTCGGCGGCGCCCAGGTCTCCCGCACCTTCTACGCCCGCGGCCAGACCGGCCAGCAACTCCTCCTCGGCGCCTACCAGGCCCTCAGCCAGCAGATCGCCACAGGGCAGCGTCGAGATGATCCCGCGCACCGAGATGCTCGATCTCGTGCTCGTCGACGGCCACGCCAAGGGCATCGTCGTCCGCGACCTCGTCACCGGCGCGAGTCCGCACCATGCGGCGCCGACGCCGTCGTCCTCGCCACCGGCGGCTACGGCAACGTCTTCTTCCTCTCCACCAACGCCATGGGCTGCAACGTCACCGCCACCTGGCGCGCCTGACAAACGCGGCGCGCTCTTCGCCAATCCCTGCTACACCCAGATCCACCCCACCTGCATCCCGTCAGCGGCGAGTACCAGTCGAAGCTCACCCTCATGTCCGAGTCGCTCCGCAACGACGGCCGGATCTGGGTGCCCAAGAAGCCAGGACGGGTGAGCAGCGCGCCGCGGGCGACATCCCCGAGGAGCGACCGCGACTACTACCTCGAACGCAAGTACCCGAGCTTCGGCAACCTCGCGCCGCGCGACATTTCCTCGCGCACCGCCAAGGAAGCCTGCGACGACGGCCGCGGCATCGGCCCCGGCGGCCTCGGCGTCTATCTCGACTTCGCCGATGCCATCAAACGCCTCGGCGAGAGAGACCATCCGCGAGCGCTACGGCAATCTCTTCCAGATGTACGAGAAGATCACCGGCGAGAATCCCTACCAGCCGCCGATGCGCATCTACCCCGCCGTGCACTACACCATGGGCGGCCTCTGGGTGGACTACAACCTGATGACCAACATCCCCGGGCTCCACGTCGCTGGGCGAGGCCAATTTCTCCGATCACGGCGCCAATCGCCTCGGCGCCAGCGCCCTCATGCAGGGCCTCGCCGACGGCTACTTCGTCATCCCCACCACCATCGGCAACTTACCTCGCCGAGCACCGGCCCGACGGCCTCAACACCGACGCATGCGGAGTTCGACAAGGTCGCCGGCGAGGTCAAGGACCGCATCGCCACGCCTGCTCGCGATCAAGGGCAAGCGCACCGCGGAGTCCTTCCACCGCGAACTCGGCCAGATCCTCTGGGAGAAGTGCGGCATGGCCCGGAACGAGGCCGGCCTGAAGGAAGCCCTCGCCCGCATCCCCGAGCTCCGCGAGGAGTTCTGGAAGAACGTCATGCGTCCCCGGCGACGAGGGCATCACTGAACCATGGAGCTGGAGAAGGCCGGCCGCGTCGCCGACTTCCTCGAGTTCGGCGAGCTGATGTGCCACGACGCCCTGCACCGCAACGAGTCCTGCGGCGGCCACTTCCGCGAGGAGCACCAGACCGACGACGGCGAGGCCGTGCGCGACGACGAGGACTTCACCCACGTCGCCGCCTGGGAGTACTCGGGCCCGGACACGGGAGCCCGCGTGCGCGCACAAGGAGCCCCTGGCCTTCGAAAACGTCCACCTGGCGGTCAGCGAGCTACAAAGTGATGAATCTCACCCTCAAAGTCTGGCGCCAGAAGAACGCCGCTCGCCAAGGGCAGCATGCGAGACCTACGCGCCTGAAGGAGGTCAGCCCGGACACGTCCTTCCTGGAGATGCTCGACCTGCGTCAACGAGGACGCTCATCGAGAAGGGCGAAGAGCCCATCGCCTTCGACTCACGACTGCCGCGAAGGCATCTGCGGCACCTGCTCGCTCGTGATCAACGGCATCCCCCACGGCCCCGAAGGCGGGCACCACCGCCTGCCAGCTCCACATGCGCCACTTCAAGGACGGCGACGACGATCGTCATCGAGCCCTGGCGGGCCAGGGCCTTCCCGATCGTCCGCGATCTCGTCGTCGACCGCAGCGCCTTCGACCGCATCATCCAGGCCGGCGGCTTCGTCTCGGTGAACACCGGCGGCGCCCCCGACGCCAACGCCATCCCGGTCCCCAAGGACGAGCGCCGACCTCGCCATGGACGCCGCCGCCTGCATCGGCTGCGGCGCCTGCGTCGCGGCCTGCAAGAACGCCTCGGCCATGCTCTTCGTCGCCGCCAAGGTCGCCCACCTCGCCCACCTCCCCCAGGGCCAGCCCGAGCGTTCCGAGCGCGTCCGCAAGATGGTCATGGCCATGGACCACGAAGGCTTCGGCAACTGCACCAACACCTACGACTGCGAGGCCGTCTGCCCCAAGGAGATCAACCGCAACTTCATCGCCGAGATGAACCGCGACTACCTCAAGGCCTCGTTCTCGAAGCGGTAGGGCCCACAGCCGCGTCCGGCTGCCCAGAAGAAGAAGAAGAAGAAGAAAACGAACCACAGAGATCACAGAGAACACAGAGCCCGGAGGAGATCAGATCATTGCGATCCGCCTCGCCCTGATCGCCGCGGCTCATCGCGGGGGCGGCGGGCGGGAAGCGAGCGCGATCATGCTCGAGTCGCGCGTTGCGAGGCAGGCGCCGTCCGGTATGCTCGCGACATGAAGCGCATCGCGATCCTGGCCGTCTCGTTTCTCCTCGTCGCAACCGCAGCCGGGCAGCAGGCCTACGACGTCGTCTGGGACACGCCGGGCAGTGGCTACGGCGACTCGATGCCGCTCGGCAACGGGGACATCGGGCTCAATGCGTGGGTCGAATGCGATGGAGATGTCGTTTTCTACATCGGCAAGACCGATGCGTGGGGAGACAACGGGCGGCTGCTGAAGGTCGGGAGGGTTCGCGTGAGTCTGGACCCGTGTCCGCGCGTCGAGGGGGCGCCATTCCAGCAGGCGCTGCGGCTCGAAGACGCGACGATGAGGGTCCGCTTCGGCGAAGGCGATGGAGCGGTTCGCCTCGAGGTGTGGGTCGACGCGAACGAGCCGGTGATCCACGTCAGCGCGGTGGGCCCGAAGCCGATGACCGCCACCGCGGCGATCGAGCTCTGGCGGCTGGAGCGGGAGACGCTGCCGAGCATCGAGGTGAGCGACGTGATGCTCCATCGCTCCCATCCCGACGGCTGGTACGCCCCGACCGTCGTCGAGCCGGACACCGTGCTGACTGATCTCGACGAGGGGATCGGCTGGTATCACCACAACCGGAAGTCGGTGGGGCCCGCGCTGACCGCGAAGATCCAGGGGACGAGCGGCTTCGAGCGGATCGATCCCCTGCTGCATCGGACCTTCGGGGCGGTGATTCGGAGCCCCGGATCGACGCGGATCGACGCGACCCACCTGCGGACTCCCCTGGGGACCTCCCAGCGCTTCGACGTCTTCGTGCAGAGCGAGCACCCGGCGACGCCCGAGGCGTGGCTCGAAGGTCTGGAGAAGACCATCGCTGATGTGGAGAGCCGCCCCTTCGCGACGCGACGCGGGCGCCCACGCGGCGTGGTGGGCGGCGTTCTGGAAGCGCAGCTGGATCGATGCACGGGCGGTGCCGGGAAGCGCCCCGGCGATCTTCGTTTCCGAGAATGGCCACGCGCTCCGTATCGGCGTCGATCAGGGCGGGGGGAACCGCTTCGTCGGCGAGATCGGCCGGGTGTCGATCTTCGCGCGGCCGCTGAGCGGCGAGGAGATCGCCGGCCTGGCCCGAAGCCCGCGGGACGAGGACGCGCCGGCGGCTGAGCGGTCTCCTGACGACTCGCCGCGGCGCGGAACCTGCGATGGTGGCGGACAGTCGCTCCTGGACCTTCAAGGACGGCCTCACCGTCGAGGCCTGGATACGGCCGGGCGACCTGCCCCCGAGCGGGGGACGCATCGTCGACAAGGTCACTCCGGGCGGCGATGACGGCTTCCTCCTCGACACCTGGCCCGGGCGCAGCCTGCGCCTGATCACCGCGCTGGGCACCCTCACGGCAAGGACGTCCTCCCGCCGGGACACCTGGGTCCACGTCGCCGCCGTCGTCGATCCCGGGGCCGGCACGCCTCGCGCTCTACCTCGACGGCGAGGTCCTCGCCCGGAAGACGGTCGAGGTGGCGCGACGACGCCTTCGCCGTGAGCCGCGCCTACGCCCTGCAGCGCTTCATCGACGCCTGCGCCGGCCGCGGGCGCTACCCGATCAAGTTCAACGGCTCGATCTTCACCGTGCCCGAGCGCCGGCGCAGCCCGGCGACGCCGACTACCGCCGCTGGGGCCCCGGCTACTGGTGGCAGAACACGCGGCTGCCCTACCTGAGCATGTGCGCGAGCGGCGACTTCGAGCTGATGCAGCCGCTCTTCCGCATGTACGCCGGCGAGGTCCTGATGCCGCTCGCACGTACCGCACCCGGCGCTACTTCGGCCACGGCGGCGCCTTCATCCCGGAGTGCATCTACTTCTGGGGCGACGTCTTCAGCGAGACCTACGGCTGGACGCCCTTCGAGGAGCGCGGCGAGGACAAGCTCCAGGAGAGCGGCTGGCACAAGTGGGAATGGGTCGTCCGGCCCGGAGCTGGTCTGGATGATGCTCGACTACTACGACCACACCCTCGACGCGGCGTTCCTGCGCGAGACGCTGCTGCCCGACCGCGCGCGAGATCCTGACCTTCTTCGACCAGCACTACGCCGCCGACGACGAGGGCAAGCTCGTCATGCACCCCTCCCAGGCGCTGGAGACCTGGTGGGACTGCACCAACCCGATGCCCGAGGTCGCCGGCCTGCACGCGGTGACCGCGCGCCTGCTCGCCCTGCCGGACGAGCTCGACCAGCGCCGAGCAGCGCGCGTTCTGGAGCTCGCTTGCGGGCGAAGCTCCCGGACCTGCCGACCCGCGAGGTCGACGGGCGTGCGCGATGCTCGCTCCGGCCGAGCGCTTCGCGCAGAAGCGCAACATCGAGAACCCGGAGCTCTACGCGGTCTTCCCCTTCCGCCTCGTCTCCTTCGAGAAGGCCGAACGCCGACCTCGGGTCGGCGCGCCCTCGAGCACCGCTGGGACCGCGGCAACTTCGGCTGGCGCCAGGACGACATCTTCATGGCCTACCTCGGCCTCGCCGAGCGAGGCCCGCGCGAACCTCGTGAGCGCGCGCGCAGAGCCAGCACCCGGGCTCCCGCTTCCCCGCCTTCTGGGGCCCGAACTACGACTGGGTCCCCGACCAGGACCACGGCGGCGTCCTGATGAAGACCCTCCAGGCGATGCTGCTGCAGACCGAGGGCGACACGATCCACCTGCTCCCCGCCTGGCCCCCCGACTGGGACGTCTCCTTCAAGCTCCACGCCCCCAGAGAGACGGTCGTCGAGTGCGAGGTGTCCGGCGGGCGGATCCGCTCGCTGCGTGTCACCCCCGCGGAGCGCGCCAAGGACGTCGTCATCCCCCCCGCCTGGGGGGAGTGAGAGACATCTCCACCTTGGGCGCGAGGCTCCCGCAAGGAGCCCCGCTCGCTGCCTCATCACCCCACGGAGTCTCGTTGCGAGTGCCTCGCCAGCTGGAGCGCCGAGTCCGTGGGTTGCGGCGCAGACTGTCGCTTCGCTCGGTCCGCGCCGGGCCGACCCGACGCGGTCCCCGCGTTGGGCGTCCCGCAGCGGGACCCAGATACGCTCATGGGGACCATGAGCGCTCGGCCGAGAGAATCTCGGCGCTCCGTCGGGACCGCACGTAGTTGCAGTGCAAAGACATGCAGCAAACTAGCTGAGCCAGCTGCGTAGGCAGGATCCGGGCTAATTCCCGCTGCCGCCCTGGAAGATGCGGCGGAGGAGCGGGCGGACGCCTTCCTGCTCCTCGGGGGAGTAGCCCTCGATGGCGGCGAGGATGCGGTCGATCTCGGTGATGACCTCGTCCATGTTCGCCGGGCGGCGCCGGGGGCTCTTTTGGATCATGCGGTCGATGAGGCGGGCCACCGGGCTGGTGACGCTCTCGTTCAGGCGGGTGACCGGGATGGGGTTCTCGCGGAGGGTGGCGCGGAGCACGTCGGTGGTCAGGCGTCCCTTGAAGGCGACCTGGCCGGTGAGGAGCTCGTAGAGGATCACGCCGAGGGCAAAGATGTCGGTGCGTCCATCGACGGCGTCGCCCTTGATCTGCTCGGGGGCGGAGTAGGCGGGGGTGCCGATGTAGGCGCCGTGCCGGGTCAGGGCGATGGAGGCGTCGAGATCCTTGGCGATCCCGAAGTCGAGGATCTTCACCGCCTGGTCGTGGTCCCGGATCATGATGTTCTCGGGCTTGAGATCGCGGTGGATCACCATGTTGCGGTGGGCCTCGGCGAGCCCGTCGGCCACGTCTCGGCACACCTTCAGGGCGCGCTCCACCGGGAAGGGCCCGTCCCGGGAGAGGAGCTCGTAGAGGTTCATGCCGGCGATGAACTCCGAGGCGATGTAGATCAGCCCCTGCTCGCGGCCGAGGGAGTAGACCTGGACGATCATCGGGTGGCGCAGCATCCCGAACTTGCGGCCCTCGCGCTTGAAGCGGGACACGACCTCGCGATCCACGTAGCCGTCCATCCGGAGGAACTTCATGGCCACCGGGCGGTCGTACTTGTGATCCTGGGCGAGGTAGACGTAGCCCATCCCCCCCTCGCCGAGCTTGCGGAGGATCTCGAGCTGCCCCTCCTTGCCGAAGCGCTGCCCGATCAGTCCGTCCTGCTGTTCCGCTTCGGCCATCTCCATCTCGACTGCTGACTCCGTTCCCGCGGGATGAGGGGCCCGGCCGGGGCTGGCGCCCGATCCGGGGCCGGCGGCGAGGCTCAAGTATCGCCGTCGGCGCCGATGGCGTCCACCGGGCACTGGGCCATGGCCTCGGCGCACTGCTCGACCTCGTCCTCGTTCTCCGGCTGCTTGTAGACCACGTCGTGGTCGCCGTCCTCGCTTTCGCGGAAGTTGTTCGGAGCGAGATCGACGCAGAGGGAGCACAGGATGCACTCGGTGTCCACGTAGTAGGCGCCGGGGACGTTGTCTTCGTACTTCTGGGTCTTGTCGGCCATGGTCGGTGACGGAGTCCTTGTCTGGAGGGCCGGCCGGGGGCTCGCGGAGAATCGCGGGGACCCGGACCACCGGAGGCTGCCCGCGAGCGCCCGCGGCGGTCGTGCGGCGAGTTCAGCAACCGGGCCGAGCCGGGTCAGCGGCCGGTCGTGCCGGGGCTGGCGACCAGGACCCGCCCTCCCCGGCGGCGCCACTCGCGCACCTGGTCCTTCTCCTCGAAGGTCTCACCGGTGAGCTCGTGGAGGGTCTCCTGCAGATCGGCGATCCAGAAGGTCCAGCGCTCGACCTTCACCCTCCAGTAAGAGGCCGGCGGATTGGTCGGCGAGTCCACGTTCGCGGGCTGGGGCATGTCGAGGTAGTCGGCCAGGAACTCGACGGTCTCGACCTTGCGCAGGTAGCGCAGGGTGATGATCGCCTCCTTCTGGATCTCCTTCTCCCAGCGGTCGAAGCTCTTCAGATCCTGGATGCTCGGCGACGCCTCGAGCTGCCGGTAGGCCTCGAAGATCGCGATCAGCACCTCGGGAGTCTTGGCGTTCCGCCGGGACAGCAGCGCCGAGCGCAAGTAGCGCGTGGCGCCGGCCTTGTCCTGGAGACCCAGCCGCCGGGCGGCCTCGGCGCGGACCCGCTCGTTGGGGTCGCTCAGGGCCCGGGAGAGGCAGGAGACGACCTTCGCGTGCTTCAGCCGCGTGAGCTGATCCACGGCGGCGAGGCGGACCTTGAAGTCCCGCGAGTTGTACTCGCGCTGGAAGTTGGCGACCGCCTCCTTGGCGACCTCGTCCGAGACCGGGAGGGCCTGCTTCTGGGCCTGCCCCTCGTCGGTCGGAACCGAAAGAAGCAGCGAGATCGAGAGCAGCACGGCAGGACGTACCGTCATGGGACCGCCCTCCATTCAGGTGTGCGGGGTCGATAGTCGATTCCCACTCTACCACGAGCCCGGACCCTGCCTCCGTGGGTGACTCAGATGGGGTGAAGGGCCCACGTCGGTGGCTGAACCGCAGAGCCGCGGAGGCGCCGAGAAAAGCGCCGAGGCTGGAAGAGAGTTGGCAGCAGTGCCTTCAGGCCGCGGGGGCCGGCTTCGAACCCATTATCAGGTCCTCTGCGCTGCCTCCGCGTCTCGGCGCCTCGGCGGTTCAGCCACCGGGCTGGATTCTCCGGGCGAAGCTGGGTCATCCGCGAAGTCAGGGCCCGGCCCCGCGGACGCCGCCGCGGGGCCGGGCCGCGGCCTCCCTCAGTCGTGGGTGCCCAGGGCCACCAGCCCGCCCTTCTCGGCGACCACGGTCAGGCCGCGGGCGCCGGGATCCTCCATCTCGAAGAGCCCCCGGACGTCGGTCATCCCCGAGCCGAGGACGCGGCCGCCACCCCCGACCTTGACCCGCGCCTCGGGGATCGGCTTCCCGGCCCCGTCGGTGAGGTAGACCCGCACCGCGCCTTCGCTCCGCTGGATGGTGAGCCGGCACGCGCTCACCAGCACCAGCGCGGTGTCGGCGTGCGCTCCCGATCGCAGCGCGAGGAGGTAGGCGCCGGGCTCGAGATCTCCGAGTCGGACCTCGGTCTCGGCGCGCTGGTAGCGCTCGCCCTCGACCTTCACGGTCTTCTCGCGAGCGGGCCGGATCCCGGCGAGCTCGGCGCTGTTCAGCCGGTCGAAGCGCTTCTTGACCGCGAACAGCACCGAGAGATCCACGGGGTACAGCGCGCAGCGGACCTCGTCGAGGTTCTTGCTGCGGAAGGACACCGCGGGCGCGTCGCCGGGCTGCAGGCGGATCACCGGATCGACGTCCAGCTCTTCCATGGTGAAGAACAGCCAGCTCTGCCGCGCGTCGGCGACCTGCTCCCGGACCTTGCCGTACCACTCCACGGCCTCGACGTACTCCCCGCGGACGTGGTGGACCTTGCCGACGAGGAAGCCCGCGTCGAAGCGGTAGGGACTCCGCTGCTTGCGGATTCTCCCGGAGTCGTCGCGGCGAGACCAGCTCTCCGACCAGACCCGCCGGGCCAGGGCCGCGGCGTCGTCCAGGCGCTGCAGGTTGAAGAGCCCGCTGGCCTCCATGAAGCTCACCGCGTCGGCCCGTTGGCTGGCCGGGAAACGCTGGAGATGATGCTGGCACTCGGTCACCAGCTGCTCCAGGAGACCCAGCCCCCCGAAGAGCGCCACGCGCTGGTAACCCGCCTCTTCGGCGAGAGCGGTCTTCGGGTGCCAGGCCATCACCTGGAGGTAGGCGTCCAGCGCCGGACGCCACCACACCCGGCGCAGCTCCGGGAGCAGCGCCGCCCGCGCCCCGAGCGTCGTGTCCGGGATCTGCAGGTAGCGTCCCGCGACCTCCAGCTCGGCGGTGGGCACCGCCCCCACCGGCGGGTAGCGGAGGATCGCCTCCTCCAGGTGCCGGACCGCGCGCAGGCGCTGGCCGAGCTGCTGGTAGGCCGCGACGACCTCGCGCTCCTGGTCGAAGCCGCTGAGCACGACCTGCTGGAACTGCTCGCGCGGCCCGGAGGTGATCGCCCAGAGCGACGAAGGCCCGCCCCAGGCGCTCGCGATCGGGAAGGGCCAATCCGGCCTTCGCCGGGTTGCGGAGGCGGAGATCGTCCCAGGCGGTGACCGCGTCGCGCCACTCCTCGAGACGCAGATGGCTGAGCACGAGCTTCGCGAGCAGATCGTCGTGAACCTCGGGCCGCAGGTCGAGCTCGAGCAAGGGCTTCCACGCCGCCACCGCCGCCGCGTAGCGCTCGGCGGCGAAGGCCTCCTGGCCCTCCGGCGTGCCGCTCGTCCGGCGTCGGGACCGGCGGCGCGACCCGCGCCAGCCGGGCCACGTCGGGAACGACCTCGAGCTCCATCGAGGCCGAGCGGCCCCAGCGCTCCGGCGCGTACATCTCCTCGGCCCGCGCCGGCAGGGCGTGGAAGCTGCCCTCGTGCACGACGTAGCAGGGGTAGCTGATCTCCAGGCGCGAGCCCTTCTCGAGGGAGTTCTTGAAGAACACCAGGCTCGAGTCGCGGCGCTCGAAGCGATCGAAGTCTCCGCGGACACCGCTGTCGATCACCTCGAGTCCGGCGAGCTGATGATCCTCGATGACCAGGTAGTCGGCGTCTTCACGCGCCTCGACCACCAGCTCCACGGTGACCTTCCAGCCGGTCACCGTCTGCCGCAGCGAAGGCGGGTCCTTCGGGCGGGGGCGACTCTCCTCGTCGATGATCGAGTACCCCGGCTCGAAGACCGGCTTCTTGGAGTCCGGATCCCGATAGGGGATCACCCGGCGCTGCAGATCGAAGAGGTTCCCCGCGGACTCCACGGCATCGCAGGCCCGGACGCTGCGGAGGATCAGCCGGCACGAGGTGGTCTCGCCGCCCTCGCGAATCACCGTCACCCGGTGATCGCCGCCCGCGAGCTTCGCGACCGGCACGTCGAGGACCAGCGGCACGCGCCCCGGCTCGAGGCGGCCCGAGGCCACCTCCTCGCCATCGACCTGAACCGCGATGCGTCCGGCGACCCGGAGCGCCCCCGCCCCGCTGATGTCGCCAGCGAGCGCGCGCAGCCCCAGAGCCACGCCGCGGGTGCTTCCCTTGCGGGCCTGGATGCCCTTGCGCACCGCGGTGACCAGCGGCGTCGTGGTCGGCGAGATCGGCACCGGTGACCTGGCAGGCGCGCAGCGCGAGCGCCGTGGCCTGCAGATCGTCCTTGCACCACGCCTCGCGGCGGCCGCCGCGGAAGGGCATCACTCCCCCGGCCTGACTCTGCTGCATGAGGGCGGCGAAGAGCGAGCGGGCCAGGACCGGGCGCTCGCTCGCGGCGGCGATGATCACCAGCCGCGCGAGCCCGGCGGCGTCGAGCCCGGCGCGCTCGCGGAACAGCGCATTGAGCAGCGCCGCGTCCCGCTCGCCGGCAGCGACCAGCGCCTGCCCGAGAGCGACGCGGGCCGCCGGCGTGCAACGCCCCTCATCCACCAGGTGGCGCGCCCCTTGACGCGCTCCGAGGAGGAGGCGGGCGTCCACGCGGTAGCCCGCCTCCGCGGCCGCGGCCAGGCCCTCGAGCGCCAGCGCGGTGGCCCAGGGATGGGAGGCCCCGCCGGGCCAGTAGGCGAAGCTGCCGTCGTCGCACTGGAAGGCCACGAGCTGAGAGACCCCGCGCTCGACGAAGCTCCGAAGCCGCACCATGTCCAGGGGCGGCGGCATCCCCGCCTCCTGCAGCGCGTGGCTCAGGATCATCGCCGGCGAGCCAGCGGTTCACGTTCTGCTCGAGGCAGCCGTAGGGGTAGCCCGCGAGGAAGGCGAGACCGTCGAGGACCTCGCCCATGACCCCGCCGGAGATCACCACCTGGCGCGTGCCGAGCCGGGAACGACCGGCCCGGGCAGGGTCGCCGTGAACTCGCAACGATCGGTGAGGGTGGCCTCGTGCACCGCGACGAAGGGCTCGCCGAAGGCGGTGATCGGAAGGCCGACCTGCAGCGCGTCGGAGGCGACGGAGGAGAGCGCCCGGGCCTCCAGGCGGGCGACGCCCGCGGCGCGGGCGTCGAAGCCGAAGTCGCGCCGCGTGCTGTCTCCGCCCGCGAGCGCGAAGCTCAGCTCGTCCATGCCGCGGCCCTCGAGCCGCCCCGGATCGAGGCTGCGGACGCCGAGGCGGAAGGAGGCGCTCTCCGCGAGGTTGGAGTGCACCGTGGCCGGAAGGGTCACCGCGTCGCGCGACCCGAGGAAGCGCGGTCGCTCGAGACGGGCGATGACCTCCTTGCTGGTGCGCACCCGGGCACTGGCCCGCCCCACCGAGTTGGCGCGGCTCGCCCCGGAGGCGCCGAGCTCCCAGGTCGTGAGATTGTCGGGGAGCTCCAGCGTCACTTCGGCCTTCCCCGCGGAGTCGGTGACCACCGCCGGCCACCATCCGGCGACGTCGAGGAAGCGCTCGCGCAGCTCGGGCTCGACCATCGGCAGATCCCGCAGCGAAGAAGTAGCCCAGGGTCGGCGCCTCACCGAGGAAGAGGTCGCGGCCCTGGCTGCGGAGCTCGTCCACGCTCTTCCAGCGCGCGTCCTGACTCGGCTCGGCAGCCTTGTTCTTCTCCGCGCTCATCGGCTTCGGGGCGACGCGCCCGCCTCCCCCCGCCGCCCGCAGGTTCCGCTTCCCGCCGCGGCGTCCGCCATAGGCGCCGCCGGCGCCGCCTCCCATGCCGAACGCCTCGTTGAACTTCTCGGCGGGAGCGTCCTCGATCTCCTGGTCGACTTCCGAGTGATCCAAGATCACCGCGCCGACCTGGAGCCTGGCCATCTCCTTCAAGCGCTCGACCTCGCGCTGCACCTCGACGAGATCGGGGTCGAGGAGCGCGGTCTGGCCATCGAAGCGGAACGCGAAGCTCGAGCCGGTCCGCACGAGGTGGGGCCGGACGTCGCGGTTGAAGACGTAGCGCGGATCCTCGCCGGGGTTGCCTCCGAGATCGGAGAGCGCGCCGTCGAAGGCCCGGACCGCGACGCTCGCCGCGACGGGCTTGCCGGCCTGGTCGCGGGTCCGGACGCGGATCTTCACCGCGTCCTGAGGCGCGGCCTCCGTGGCCGACGGCTCCAGCGCGACCTCGAGGTAGCGGAGGACCACGATGCGGTCCTCGGCGGTGAGCAGCTTCTCGCCGTCGGGGGCGGCCACCGCCACCGTCACGTTGGGAGCCAGGGCCTCGTCGATCACGATCTCGTGAACCTGGGAGGTCGCCTCGGCCGAGGATGCGGTACCCGAGGACGCGCTCGCCCTCGAAGCTCAGGAGCACCGGCTTCCCGGCCCGCGGCAGGGAGAGGTGCATGCGCGCGGTCTCGCCACCGCGATAGACCGCGTGCTCGAAGCGGAGCCGGGCCTCCTTGGCGAGGTCCCGCTCCTTCCCGGTGACGACCACCTCGGAGTGGACGACCACCGCGCCACCGCGGCCATCGTCACCGCTGAACTGAAGGCGATAGGTTCCCGGCTCGGGGAGGGCGATGCGCAGCGTGGCTTCGCCGGCGAGGCCGGTGTCCACCGCGGCGCTGCTCACCGGATCCCAGGAGACCACGCCGGCGGCGTCGCGCCGCTCGAGCAGCGCGGTGATCTCGCCCGTGGTCTGGACCGGCTGATGCCCGAGGTCGGCGGTGACCAGGCGAATCTCGGCCTGATCTCCGGTGCGGTAGGTGCGCCGGTCGGGGAGCACCACCGCGAAGCGCCCCACCGGGGCGGCCCAGGCGAGGCCGCTTCCGGCCACCCACTCGCCGCTGGTGTCGCGCACCATCACCTGCACGAGATAGCGACTCGCGGTGGCATCGAGCACGGTGCGGAAGGGGAAGGTGCCGCGGCCCTCCGCGTCGGTGGTGCCGCCGCCCTGGGCCACGAAGCTGAACCCGCTCCCCGGCCCCACCTTCCGCTCCCCCTCGATCGCCCGGAGGTACCAGGCGTGCGAGAGATAGCGCTCGCGATCGATCGCGTGCGGGGCGCGCCACACCCGCCATTCGAAGGGGGCGCGGGCCACGGCACCGCCAAAGAAGTACGAGACCGCGAAGGTGACGTCGATCTCCTCACCGGGGCGTACCACGCGTTGCTTCGTGGAGACGTCCACCAGGTATTCGGGCTTCTTGTAGGCCTGCACCGGGACGGCCTCGGAAAAGGTCTGCTCGGCGAAGTCGATCTCCAGGCGGTGGTCGCCCAGAGGCCCCTCGCTCGGGATCGACAGCTTTCCGTGAGTGGTGCCGAAGCGATCGGTCGCAGCCTCGATCTCGGCGACCACGCGCCCCTGCGGATCGCGGAGACGCACCGGGACCTTCTGCTCGGCGGGGGTGACGAAGCTCCCCCGCTCCGCCGCGCGCAGCACCGCGCGGAAGGCGACCTCGGAACCCGGGCGGTAGATCGGCCGGTCGAGAAGGAAGGAGACCCGCGGGGCGAGGCCGGTCGCGCCGCCCTCAGCAGCCTCGGGAGCGAGACCCGGCGCGACCGCCTCGCCGAGAGTGCCGAGGACGCGACACTTCCCGCGCTCGCGATCGTGCACGATGCGCGCGACGCCGTCGGCGTCGGTCGTGGCGCTCACCGCGTAACCCTCGTCGCGCACCAGGATCTCGACGCCCTTTTGAGGCTCGCCGCTCTTTCGGTCCGTGGCCCAGCAGAACACCTCGGTGGGCGACTGCTTGACCACCACCCGGAAGGGAGAGACCAGCACCAGCACCACCGCGCGGCGCTGCTCGGCCTCAGCGGCGACGAGGTACGCCCCCGCGGGCAGGCCCTCGCCCGCGCTCAGCTCGATCGGAACTTCGACCCGCTCCTTGCGGTAGCGGCGATAGTCCGGGACGGCGTAGCTGAAGGTGCGATCGGCCTTCACCAGCGCGACCTCGATGTTCGCTGCGGCAGCGAGACTGCCGAGACGCTCGAAGCTCTCGCGGGCATCGATCCGGTAGATGCGGAAGTCGAGCTTGGGGACGTTGCGCACCGCGAGCTTCGCGAGAGCGGAATCTCCCGGGGCGTACATGTGCGGCACCACCAGGGAGATCTCGATCTCCTCCATCTCGGCGAGGCGCGCCCGCGCCTGGTTCGCGGCCTGGGTTCCTCCCAGGGTGCTCACGACGTCGCGGAAGGCCAGGGCGGCCTTCTCCAGATCCTTCAGATCCTCCTCCTCGATGGTGCCGAGAAGCAGGCCGGCGCGCGCCGCCTGCTCGGAGTCGGCGGCGCGATAACGTTCACGCGCGCCGACGCAGCGCGAGCACGGCATCGGCGTAGCGCTTCTCGCCGCGGAGGATCAACCCGATCTCGACCGCGACCGAAGCGGCCTTGCCGGCCAGGGGATACTCCTCGATGTACTGCTGGAGCGTCGCGATCGCGTCGTCCGGGCGCTCCGCCGCGCGCAGGAGCGCGGCCTTCTCCAGAAGCAGCTCGGGGAGGATCTTCTGGGCCTCGGGCACCCGCGGGTCGTCCGGGTCGCTGGCGAGGTAGGCGCGAAACGCGGTGCGGGCTTCGTCGAAACGCAGACGCCGCCGCTCGCACTCGCCCATGCGGAAGCGGGCCAGGGCCCGCGCATTCTTCTCGGCCTTCTCGTCGCTGGCGACGGCACGCCATGCCTCCAGCGCGAGACCGGGCTCACCGCCGTCGAACCACGCCGCGGCGATCGCCTGACGGACCGCGGGCGCCTTGGCATTGTCGGGGTAGCGCTCGAGGAAGCGACGCCAGGCCGCGATGCCGGCCCGGAGGTTCTCCGCGCCGGTGGTCCCCGGCGCGTAGCTCTGACCGAGCAGCAGGAGACCCTGGGCGCCGAAGGTGGTCTCCTCGACGTCCGGAAGGGCGAGCAGTCGCGTGAGCTCGACCCGGGCGCCGGAGGGATCTCCGCTCAGCATGAGGCCGCGCGCCCGCAGGAAGAGCCCCTCGGCGAGCACCGGGTAGGCGTGCTTCGTGTCCTTCAAGAGGAGCTCGATACGCGTCGCCGCGTCCTTCCCCTGCTCCAGCTCGAGCAGGTTGCGGCAGAGCGGCAGGGTCACCGCGGCGAGGGGCTTGCCGCCGGTCATGACCTGCAGGGCGGCCTCGTAGAAGCGCACCGCGGCGGCATGATCGGGCGGGAGGTCGGGCTTCGTCGGATCCTCGGACTTCTCCCCCTTCTCGGCCCGCTCCGCCAGGGCGAGGTAGTAGCCGGCGACCCGGGCGCGGTGCGGCTCGGACAGCACCTCCGCGGCGCGGTCGGCGTAGACACGGGTGGCCTCGTCCTGGGCGCCGAGGATCTCACAGGCGTCGGCGAGGAGGAAGCGGGCGCGGCCCCGGGCCGGGTGTTCCGCGGGAAGGGCCTCGTAGAGCTCGCGCGCCCGCTCCGCGGCGGCGATCGCCTGCTCCTTCGGGGCGCGCTCCGAGCGGGCCCGCAGGCAGAGGGCGCGGCAGACCAGCAGCCGGGCCTGGAGCGCCACCGCGGAGTCCTCCGGATCACCGGGAATCGCTTCCAGCACCTGCACCGCATCCTCGTAGGCTGCCCGAGGCGAGCAGCTCCTGGCCCTTGCGCAGGGCGGCGCGGTCGGGGTCGTCGAGCAGGGCCCGGCCGCCCAGGGCGAGGGCGGCGGTGCCGATGGCGAGGAGGGCGAGAGCGAGGAGCTTGCGGGACATGGGTCCACTCCGAGCGCGGGATGGGGGGCAGGAAGGCACGGCCGGACGCCGGGCCTCGGAGCGAGGGATGACGAGTCTACAGACGCCGGCCGCCGCCGAGGGTTCAACCGGGCTGGGCGCTGGATCCGGGCCACTGCTCGAAGAAGCCCGGGAAGGACTTCGACACCGCGGAGGCCCCCTCGATGGCCACTGGCCGGAGGAGGCCGACGAGGGCGGCGGCCATGGCGATGCGGTGGTCCCCCTGCGCCGCGACCCTCATGGGGGCCGCGTCGGCTCCGGCCCGGGCGAGGCCGCCGGCGAGGTCGAGGCCGTCGGCCCGCACGCTGCACCTGGCCTCCCGCGGCGCGGATCAGCGCGCCCAGGGTCTCCAGGCGGTCGCTCTCCTTGATGCGCAGGTGGGCGCAGCCCCGAAGGCGCAGGCCGCCCGGGGCGAGGGCCCCGAGAACCGCGAGCGGCGGGGCGAGGTCGGGGGTCTCGGTCAGGTCGATGATCGCGGCTCCGCCGCCGAGGGCCCCTCCGACCCGGACCGCCCCGGGCTCCTCGCGCACCGCGAGCCCCAGCTCACCGAGCAGCGCCGCGATGCGCCGGTCCGGCTGCGGCGAGGCCGGGTCGAGGCCCGGTACCCGCACCGCCCGCCCGAGCAGCGGGGCCGCGGCGAGCAGGACCGCCGCGCCCGACCAGTCCGGCTCGACGACGAGGCGCGCGTGCCGGTAGCGGGCGGTGGCCCGCACCCGAAGGTCCGCGCCCACCACAACCCCGAAGCGCCTCATGACCCAGCGGGTCAGCGCCACGTAGGGAGCGGAGACGGGACGCCCCTCGAGCCCGAGATCGAGCCCCGCCTCGAGGCCCGGGGCGACGAGGAGGAGCGCCGAGACGAACTGGCTCGAGGCCGCGGCCGGGACCCGCACCGCGCCGCCTCGGAGCGGGCCGGTGACCGTCGCCGGGAGCCCGGGGCCGCCCTCGACCCGGGCGCCCAGCGTGCTCAGGGCCGCGAGCAGCGCTGCCATCGGCCTCTCGCGCAGACGTTTCGATCCGTCCACGGTCACCGGGATGCTCCCGAGGCGGGCCCCCAGGGCGAGGAGGAATCGCGCCGGCGCTCCACCATCAGCGGCGTCGAGCGCGACCGGGGCCGCCCGGGGCATCGCGGGACCGGTCACGATCACCGCTCCGCCATCGTCATCGAGGGGGACTCCGAGACGGCGCAGACCTTCGAGAAAGACCCGCACGTCGTCAGGGCGCGGTCCGGCGAGCACGATCTCTCCTCCCCCGGCCAGTGCGGCCACCTCCAGCGCCCGCAGAGCCACGCTCTTGGCGGGCGGCGCCCGCAGGCTGAGGACCTCCCCCAGGGCGGCCCGGTCGGGCGGACGGACGATCACCGTATCCACGCCGCCATGCTACTCGGCTTGACGTCCCCGGCCTCCTGGAAGCACCATGAAGTCATGGCGCTCCCCCTGAAGGTCGAGCTCATCCTCTGCCCCTACGACTTCTCGCCCTCCAGTCGCGAGGGGCTGGCCATGGCCATCACCGTGGCCCAGGCCTTCCACTGCGCACTCCACGTGATCCACGTGGTCGTCACGCCGCCGCCCCACGCGCTCTCCCAAGGCAACTTCGCGGGCGGCATTCGCGACGAGGAGCACCGTCTCGCGGAGCGCCTCTCCGAGGAGCTGCGGCCCAGGATCCTCCACGACGTCGAGCGCCTCGGCGGCGGCGGGGTCGAAGTCCACGCCGAGGTGCGCGAGGGGCTCCACGAGGACCTGGTCATCCGGGAGTACGCCGAGCTGATGAACGCCGACCTGATCGTCATCGCCAGCCACGGGCGGCGACGCCTGGCCCGCTTCTTCCTGGGAAGCACGGCAGACCGGGTGGTGCGGGCGGCGCCCTGCCCGGTGCTCATCGTCCGCCCCCGTTTCGCGCGGGAGCGGGACCGGCTCATGGGCCCGGAGCCCCCGGAGAGGTAGCGCTCCCGGAGCGGCGCGCCGGCCGCTTCGCCGGCCGGAAGCGGCTGCTATACTCCTGCCCATGGATTCGGAGAGTGGCGAGATGGCACCGGGGATCCCACCGATCCTCTTCTCGACCCAGACCGAGCGACCCTTCGAGGTCTGCATCGACTGCGGCGGCAATCTGATCGAGTCAGGAGCACCCTACGGCGTCGAGAAGGTGATCCGCAACGGAGAGGTGATCTTCGAGTACGCCATCTGCACCGGGTGCACGCGCATTCTCCTTCAGGAGTTCTCAGAGGAGTCGCTGAAACGGATCTCCGAGTACCTGCGTGAGGAAGGCGCGATCCTGCTCAGCGGAGGCGATCCCGATCACTGCCATCGCTGCGGCCGAGCCCGGGAGGAGTTCCAGGCGGAGCACACCGTGTCCGCCCTCCTCATCGGTGACCAGCTGCTCAGCGGGGTCAGCACGCTTTGTGCGGCCTGCACCGAGGGCATCGAGTCGGTGCTCTCCAAGAAGACGCGGGAGGTGCACGAGGATTTCATCACGCGCAACTTCCCCGGAGTTCCCGCGAACCTGGACATTCCCGTCGGAGCGTTCACCTTCTGATCCGGCCGCCGCCGAGTCAGGCCGACGCCCGTCGCACTCCCGACCCGGGAGCCGAAACAACGAGGTCAGACCCATTCCCAGACCATCAAGACGCAACCGTTCGGATTCATCGGAAGGACGACGCCCCCAGGAAGGCCCACCGGAGGGCGCGCGCAGTCCCGGTGCGGGATCCCGCGGCCCTTCGGGCGGCGGCTCCCGCGGAGGCCGCCGCGGGCGGTCCCGCCCCCCCGCACCCCGACCGACACGGCGCGGCTTCCTGATCCGCGGCGCCACGCTGGTGAGCTTCGATCCGCCCGCGGTGGAGCACGCCGACCTCCTGGTCATCGAGGGGCGCATCGCCGAGAAGGCCCGCCACATCGCTCCCAGCGACGAGGTGGAGATCGTCGACGGCCGCGGACGTCTGGTGATCCCGGGTCTCGTGGATGCCCACACCCGCCTGACGCTCGATCCCGTCGCCGGCCTCACCGGCCCGAAGCTCGAGACCCTGGCCGGTCCCGAGCGCCATCGCCGGCTCGAGGAGTCCCACACCCAGGAGTCGATCATCTGCAGCGCCTTCGCCGGCGCCGTCGAGGCGCTCCGCTCTGGAGTGACCTGCGTCGTCGACGGGCACGCCTCTCCGGGCTTCGTCCGCGGATCCCTGACCCGGCTGCGGGAGGTCCTCTCCACCGTCGGGCTCCGCACGATCCTCGGCTACCGCGTCTCCGAAGCTCATGGCCCCGAGGTGACCGAAGCCGCCCTCGAAGAGTGCCGCGAAGCCGCGGCCTACGGGGGCAACGAGCGGATCCAGATGACCGTCGCCCTGGGCTCCACGCTCGACGTCAGTGACGCGACCCTGAGCGCCCTCAGCGCCATCGCCGCCGAGTTCGCGGTCCCGGTCCAGGTCGATCTGGGCGGCATCGCCAATGAGAAGCAGCTCTCCCTGGAGCGCCACGGCGCCACCAGCCTGCAGCGCCTCGAGCGGGCCGCGCTGCTCAGCCCGGGCACCATCGCGGTGCACGCCACGGGCCTGGACCAGGAGGATCTCGATCTCCTCCGCCAGCGCGAGGTCACGCTCGTCCACACCCCCCAGAGCGACCTGGTCAACCGCCGCGAGCACGCGCCCCTGAGCATCTTCGCCGGCGGCGCCCTCGGCACCGCCGAGCACCAGCCCGACCTCCTCGCCGCGGCCCGTGCCGCGCACGACGGAGCCCTCGGCGCCGGGGAGGAGGGCATCGACCCCGAGAAGATCCTCGAGCTGATCCGGAACGGACACCGTCTCGCTTCGCGCGTCTTCGGCCTGAGCTTCGGCTCCTTCGAAGCCGGCGCCGAGGCCGACCTCGCGATCCTCGACTACCGTCCCGCGGTGCCCCTCAATGCCGAGACCGTGGCCCGCCACATGGTTCACGGGATCGAAACCCGCCACGTGGTCTCGGTCATGGTCGCCGGACGCTTCGTGATCCGGGACGGCCTCGTGCTCGAGTTGGACACCCGGAGCCTCTATCGCGAGCTCCAGCGCGGCGCCCTCGACTTCTGGAGAAGCTGCACGGGCAGCGACTTCCCCGGCTTCGCCACGCATCGTCGCGACTTCGAGCCGGCTGAGGAGGAAGCGGAGGAGGAGTCCGCAACCGCGAGCCAAGAGACCGCCGAGGCTCCGCCGGGGCGGCGCCGCCGCCCGAAGCGGGAGGAGGACGCCGAAGACGAGGTCGAGGCAGTCGTCTTGGAGGAGGACGACGACGAGGAGGATGCCGGAGTCGACTCTGACGATGACTCTGACGATGACTCTGACGATGACTCGGACGAAGACTCGGATGAGGATTCGGATGAGGACGACGAGGAGGAAGAGACCTCGGACGAGGAAACCGACGAAGAGGACGAGGACGAGGCTGACCAGGGCGACACGGAAGACGATGACGTGGAAGAGGACGAAGACGACTACGAGCGCAAGGTCGCCGAACTCGCTCTCGAAGACGAAGACGACGAGAAGCCCGCCTCCGACGAGCCCTTCGGCGCCGGGGTGTATTGACCCGCGGCGCCAGGACCGCGCCAGGTCGACCCGTCGCGGTCCCTAGCCTGGATCCTGCCTGCGCAGTTGGCTGCATGTCCTGCCTCAGCAACGATCTGCGGTCCCCAAGGAGCGCCGAGATTCTCTCGGCCGAGGGCACATGGTCCCCATGTGCGCATCTGGGCTCCGCTGCGTGCCGCGGCGGTGATTGATCCACAACGGCCACACGGTACCGCATTCACTTCGTCCACATTCGCCGCGGCGCGGCCAGGATCTCCGCGTAGATTCCCGCCACCCGCTCCGCCATCGCCTCGAGGCTGAAGGAGGCGGTGACCCGGGCTCGTCCCGCGGCGCCGAGTCGGCGACGCAGCTCGGGATCGCCGTCGATGCGGAGCAGGCACTCGGTGAGGGCCGGCACGTCTCCGGGCTCGATCAGGAGCCCCTCCTCGCCGTCGCCGACGACCTCCGGAATGGCCCCGACCCGGGTGGCGATGATCGGGAAGCCCCAGGCCATCCCCTCCAGCACCGCCATCGGGAGCGCCTCGGCGTGGCTGGGCAGCACGAGGCAGCGAGTCTCGGCGAGGGCCTGGAGCTTGGCCTCTCCGCTGATCACTCCGACCAGCCGGATCAGGTCGGTACATCCGCGCTCTACGACGCGCGCTTCGAGCTTGCGGCGCTGACCGGGCTCGAGCTCTTTCCCGGCCAGGTCGAGACGCCCGCCGAAGGAGCGCGCGCGCGCCGCGGCGACGGCATCGACCAGGTCGTCGCAGCCCTTCTCCGGCCCGAGGTGCCCCATGAAGAGGAAGATGCAGCGTCCGGGGGTGCCCGGATCCACTGGCTCCGCCGGGAGCGGGACCCCGTTCGGCACCACCTCCCAGGTCACCCCCGGCACGAGAGGCGCGAGGCGCTCCCTCCAGCTCGCGCTCAGCACGAGCACGCGCGCGCCGAGCCGCAGCGCCGCCCCGAGCAGCGGTCGGCGGAGGACGCCCTGACGACGGATGAACTCCTCGAAGAGGCCGCCGTGAACGTGCCAGACGAGCGACCGCCCCGAGGCCCGGGCGATCAGGGCCAGCGCCGCGTCGCGCCAGAAGATCAGACCGCTGCAGGTGTGGAGGTGGATGATGCAGGGCCGCCGCTGCCACAGCGCAGCGAGATACTCCAGAAAGAGACGCCCCTGGCCGAGCACCGCCTCGGCGAGGCTGCGCCCCTCCCGGGTGGGCTTCGCGTCGTCGAAGACTTCGAGGCTCGTGCGCGTGCTCAGCGAGCTTCGCCGGAGGTTGTCCAGGACCGAAGCCATCCCGCCCAGGGGCGGCGGCACCGGGCCGACCATGAGCACCCGAGGGCGCCGCTCGGTGGGCCTCGCCACCGGAGCGCGGCGACCGGCGGCGGACTCGTAGAGTGCGGCGTACTCCCCAGTCATGCGATCCATGCCGTAGCCGCTCACCGCCCGCTCCCGCGAGCGCTTCCCGAGATCCCGGGCGAGCTCCGGATCGCGCGCGATCTCCTCGATCGCCGCGGCCAGCGCCTCGCCGTCGCCGCGGTCGATGAGCCGCCCCACCGCGCCTTCGCGCAGGACCTCGCCGATTCCGCCGACGCGGGTGGCCACGACCGGCAGCCCGCAAGCCATGGCCTCGATCAGCGCGTTGGGGTGCGCCTCGCTGTCGCTGCAGAGGACGAAGACGTCGAGGTCGCGGAGGAAGGCGGGAATGTCCTCGATCCGGCCCGGCAGATTCAAGCGGTCACCGATGCCCAGCTCGGTGGCCATCTCCCGCAGCCGCGACTCCTCGGGACCTTCGCCGGCGATCCGCACCTCGATGTCGAGACCGCGCCCGGCCAGGACCGCCGCCGCACCGACGAGCAGACCCTGGGCCTTGACCGGCGTCAGGTTGCCGACGCTGCCGACGATCAGGCGCACGCCCCGCTTGCGAAAGCCGCCGGCCAGGGGCGCGAAGCGCTCGGTGTCCACGCCGTTGGGGATGATGCCCACGCTGCGGGGATCGAGACCCACCTGCCGGGCCAGCAGATCGCGGGAAGCGGTGCTGACCGTGAACATGCGTTCGGTGATCCGGGCCAGGCTCCGGAAGGCCACGCGGCGGCGCCAGGGAATGGCCATCGCCCGATCGGTGCCGTGGAAGCTGAACACCAAAGGAAGACGCCGGCCTCTCCCGAGTCCCAGACGCGCCAGGGCGACGTCGGGCCAGGCGCTCCAGTTGCGGGCGTGGATCACGTCCGGCCGCGCGGCGCGCAGGATCCGCCGCAGCCGCCGAGGAAGGAGGAGCTCGTTCCGGCCCGCATGGACGCAGTGGATCGCGACCCGATCGTCGAAGCGATCCGCGATCACCGCCTCGCCCTTGAGGCAGACGATCGAGTGGCGCATCCCCCGCTGCTGGAGGCCCGCTACCAGGCGGCTCAGGGCGAGCTCGAGTCCCCCGGCTCCGAGCGTGGGGACCACGTGCAGGACGTGGAGCGGCGGCCGCGGGGCGCCGTCCCCGCGCGGCAACTCCGGCGGCTCCTCCATGGTCGTCTTCATCACCGCCTCCGCTCCCTTTCCCCGGCGCCGGAATCTCTACCGCCCCGGGAAGACGCGAGCCTGGCGACGCGCGGGGCATGATACCGCCCCGCGCGTGCTGACGCCGTCCTGGTGCGCGGCTAACCTGGGGCACCATGATGACCCGCACCACCACGATCCTCACCCTCGTGCTCCTGCCGATCCTCGCCGCGACGCCTCACGCCCAGACCTCGGCCCAGAGCGCGGCCGTCGCACCCGAGGCCGGGTGGTCTCCGGTGCCGGCCACCGGCCCCTGCCCCTCGGTGGTCCCCTTCCCGACCTCGAGCGCCGCGCTCTGCCTCGGACAGTTTCGCCTGTCCCGGCAGCTGCCGCCGGTCGTCGATGGCGACACGATCCGCGTCGATGGTCTGGATCGGACGCTTCGCCTCATCGGCATCGACACCGAGGAGACCTTCAAGGACCCCGGCCAGAAGCAGCTCGCGCAGCGGGACTGGGGGGAGTACCTGCGAACCGTCAACGCCGGGCACCTCGCCGCGCGACCGCCCAAGTACGGGACCTTCATGGGCGAAGCGGCCCGAGATTTCGCGGAGTGGTTCTTCCACGACAAGCGAACCGTCCGCCTGGAGTACGACGACCCGCGCCGCCGCCGAGGCTATTACGGCCGGCACCTGGTCCACGTTCTGGTGCGCCACGAGGGCCGCTACGTCAACTTCAACGTCGAGGTCGTGCGGCAGGGCCTGAGCCCCTACTTCGTCAAGTACGGCCGGAGCCGCCGCTACGACGCGGCGTTCCGCGATGCCGAGAACGAGGCTCGTGCCGCGAAGCGCGGAATCTGGGCCGACGAGCCCGAGCGGCTCGGCTATCCCGACTACCCGCTCCGCCTCGCCTGGTGGAGCGAGCGCGATCGCGATCTCGGCACCATCGAAGGGATGGCCGCGGCCGATCCCACCTTGATCCTCCTCGGCGACGACGCCGCGTGGAGCCGCCTCCAGGCGATGGCCGGCAAGCAGGTCACGGTGGCCGCCACCCCCGGTCGGGTGCGCCACGAGAAGAAGCTGTCCTTCCAGCATCTCTCGCACCAGAACCGCAAGGATCTCCTCATCGTCGGCACTCCCGCCGAGATCGAGGCCCTGGGCATGGAGGAGCAGGACGGCAACTTCCTCCTCGTCACCGGCACCGTCTCCCTCCACCGCGGCCAGCCCCAGCTCCGCGCCGTCACCGTCACCTGGCGCCGCGTCCCCCCTCCCCCCGAGAAGTAGAAGTACTCACCCATACGGTGCCAGGATCGATTCGCCAATCGCCCGCACCTCGCCATCCGGCTGGAAAATCGATCCTGGCACCGTACGTGTTTCGGAGCGCCGAGATCCTCTCGGCCGACCCGACGCGGTCCCCGCGTCGGGGGCCACGCGGTCACGGGCCATGCCGGTGGTTGATTCGCGGCCCGCACGACGAGAGATCATTCGCTCCCCCAATCCGACCGCAGTCCCTGGAACGAGAGCTCCAGAGCAGAACGCAGATGCGCTCCTGGGGACCAGGTGCGCTCAGCCGAGAGGATCTCGGCGCTCCAGCTGGCGAGACACCTGCACCGAAAGTCGGTAGCGGTCAGCGCTCCAAGAGATGCGAACCCCTGCGTTCTGGCTGCTCTTGAACCGCGCGGCCAGCGCGGTCGTTGAAGGCGAGTGGCGGGGAAGCCGTTCCTGGCCGCCCCGCGACTGACGGGAGATCGACCATGATGTTCAAGCGATCACGGGGAGGGTCCGCCCTCGAGGAGGAGGTGAAGCTCAGCATGACGCCGATGATCGACGTCACCTTCCTCATCCTGGTGTTCTTCATGTGCACGCTGCAGTTCAAGACCCTGAGCGCCAAGATGCTCGCCTTCCTGCCAACCGACACCGGCCTGGCCCCCAACCAGGGCCCCACGGAGGAGCCGGTCCGGATCTCGCTCCGGGTCGTGGATGCCGACCGCGACCTCGACGTCGCGCAGCGCCGCGTGATCCTCGGGCGTCCGGGAGTGCCGGCCTTCGGTCGCTTCCTCCCGATCGCGCAGCAGCCTACCGAGCAGAAGCGCGTTCCCATCGATCCACCCGAGGCCCTCACCCGACTGAGGGACTACCTGCTCGAGGTGCGCCGCCTGATACCCGACGCCAAGGCGGTCATCTCGGTGGAGCCCGAGGTCCCCCACGCCTGCGCGATCACTGTCCTCGACGTCTTCAAAGAGGCCGAGTTCACCGACGTCTCCTACTCGGGCATCAACGCCGGTGACATGCTGCGCCTGCAGTCCGGCGCGATCCGCTGAGAACGCGCTCTACAGCCCGCGCATCCAGAGCTCGAGGACGAGAATCGCCCAGAGGCGCAGGCCGTGGTCGCGGCGGCGACGCTGGCTCTCGTCGAAGAGGTCGGTGATGCAGCGGGCATCGAGGTAGGCGAGGCAGCGGCCATCGGCGAGGACGGTGTCGCGGAAGAGGGACTCCAGGGGACCCGCGAACCACTCCTGCAGAGGAACCGCAAAGCCGGCCTTGGGGCGATCCAGGAGACCCTCGGGAAGGAGGGGGCGCACCGCCTCCTTCAAGATGTGCTTGGTGCGGCCCTCGGCGCTGTACTTGAGGCCGATGGGCAGGGAGGCCGCGAACTCGACGAACTCGTGGTCCAGGAGCGGCGGCCGGGCCTCGAGGCTGTGGGCCATGGTGGTGCGATCGACCTTGACCAGGATGTCCTGGGGCAGGTAGCGCAGGGTGTCGAGGTACATGCACTCCGACATCGGATCCGGAGCGTGGGAGCTCTCCATGAGGCGGACGCGATCCCGCGAGGGATCCTCGATGCCGAGCCGCTCTGGCCTCCACTCCGGCCGCAGCAGCTGCTGGCGGAGCGGGCGCGGGAAGAGATCGAGCTGGAAGGCGTAGCGCTCGCGGGCATCCAGCGCGGCGTACTGGAGAAAGTACTTGCCGGGAAAGCCCTGCGGGACGACCCGTCCCAGCGCGGCGCCGAGGCGGCGGGCGAAGCGCGGGATCCGATCGAGGCCCGCCGCCCGCGCGAACTTCGCGTAGCGCGTGTAGCCGGCGAAGAGCTCGTCGCCGCCGTCGCCGGAGATCGCGACCTTGACGTGGCGGGCGGCGAGGCGGGCCACGTACCAGGTGGGGATCGCCGAGGCGTCGGCGAAGGGCTCGTCCAGGTGATGGATCAGCTCGTCGATGATCTCCACCGCATCGGGCCGCACCACCTCCTCGTGGTGCTCGCAGCCCCAGCGCTCGGCCACCTGCCGGGCGTAGGGCAGCTCGTTGTAGGCGGCCTCGTCGAAGCCGATCGAAAACGTCTTGAAGCCCTGGGCTCCGGCCTCGGCCATCAGCCCGACCATCGCGCTGGAATCGATGCCCCCGGAGAGGAACGCGCCCACCGGCACGTCGGAGAGCAGGTGGAGCTTCACCGTCTCGCGCAAGCGGTGCTCGAGGGCCTCTCGGGCCTCCTCCTCGGAGATCCGCAGCGGCTCCGGAAAACGGAAGCTCCAGTAGGGGCGGACCTCGAGGTGAGTGCCGTCGTAGCGCAGGACGTGTCCCGGCGGGAGCTGGTGGACGTCCTGCACGAAGGAGTCCTCGATACCCGCGCTGCCGTAGGCGAGGTACTGGGCGAGGGTCCGCGGCTCGATCCGGGGCGGGACGACGGGACTCTTCAGCAGGGCCTTCACTTCCGAGGCGAAGGCGAAGCCGGCCGGGGTGCGCGCGTAGTAGAGCGGCTTGATGCCCAGGCGGTCGCGGGCCACCCAGAGCTCGCGGCGCTCGGCGTCCCAGACCGCGATGGCGAACATCCCGCGCAGGTGGCTCGGGAACTCCCATCCCCCCCACTCCTCGTAGGCGTGCACCGCGACCTCGGTGTCGCTCTGGGTCCGGAAGCGGTGCCCCCGCGCCTCGAGCTCGCGGCGCAGCGGCGGGAAGTTGTAGAGCTCGCCGTTCTGGACGACCTGGAGGGTCTCGGTCTCGTTCGGGATCGGCTGCCAGCCTCCCTCGAGGTCGATGATCGAGAGCCGGCGCATCCCGATGCCGAAGGAGCCGTCCACGTGGGCGCCCTCGCCGTCGGGGCCGCGATGGACGATGGTCTCGTTCATCGCATCGAGATCCGCGCGGCGCAGCGCGCGCCCCGTGAGATGCAGTCCGACGATGCCGCACACCGGGCTCAGTCCTCGGCGGGCTTCCGCACCACCACCAGCAGCCAGCCCCGAAGCACCTTCAAGAGGTCGATCTTCTGGAGCAGCTTCTCGTAGCCGGTGGCGACGTAGAAGAGGGCCGGGTTGAACATGAACGCCGCCGGATACTGGCCCAGGTAGTCGAGTCGCTCCAGGAGCAGGCCACTCTGCTGACAGAGGCGCTTGATGCTCCCCCGGGAGTTGGCCCGGTAGTAGGCGGGGAAGGTGTCCTCCATGGCCCTCCCCTCGGTGACGTTCACGATCCAGGGGTGCAGGCGGTTGGGAACCAGCTTGCCGATGATCGAGACGTAGTCGCCGAGATTGGGAATGAGGGTCACGAAGGCCCCGCCGGGCTTGAGGACGCGCCGCAACTCGCGAAACACCGCCGCGGGATCCTCGACGTGCTCCATGACCGCGCGGGAGATCACCAGATCCACCGAGGCGCCGGCGACCTCGCCCATGTCTCCGGCGTCGCCGGTGACGAACTCGATGGCCGGATCGAGGGTCTCCGGGCGAATCTCGATGAGGTCGAGGCCGATGAGCCGCGCCACGCGCCCCTTGTACTTCAACAGCACCGGCGCGGTGCGCCCGCACCCGACGTCCAGAACGGTGTGCTCGGGAGCGATGAGCCCGTCGAGCAGCCGCTCGTAGACGTTGTAGGGATGATCCTCCCGGCGAAAGTGCTTCGCGAGGATCTTCTGGGTGAGGGTCTGGTCAGGCACGGTGCGGCATTTCCGAAGTCGCGGATGATAGCGGGCCGGCGAGGTGAAGGACAACTGCCGCGCTCCTCTCCGATCTTCGGCAGGGAATCGTCCGGCACTGTCCAGGACACCCGCCGCGCCCCGCCGCGCTTAAGATATCTCTCGATCGAGCTTTCGCTGGAGAAGCACCGCGATGCGAGGACTCTACATCGAGAGCGGGGTGCTCCGCTTCCGCGATGATCTCCCGGAACCCGAGCCCGGGCCCGGAGAGACCCTGGTCGAGGTCGTGCAGGTCGGGATCTGCGCCACCGATCTCGCTCTGGTCCGCGGCTACATGGGGTTTGCGGGCACACCGGGGCACGAGTTCGTGGGGCGGGCCCTCGGGGGCCGCTTCGCCGGCCGGCTGGTGGTCGGCGAGATCAACGCCGCCTGCGGCCGCTGCCGCGCCTGCGAGTCCGGGCTGGGGCGGCACTGCTCCGAGCGCAGCGTCCTCGGCATCCTCGGCCGTCCCGGCGCCTTCGCCGCCCGCCTGGCCCTCCCCGAGGGGAACCTCCACGCCGTGCCGGAGGGGGTGAGCACCGATGCCGCCACCTTCACCGAGCCCCTCGCCGCAGCCTTCGAGATCCTCGATCAGTGCCCCGTGACCTCGGGGATGCGAGCGCTGGTCGCCGGCGACGGCCGGCTCGGCCTCCTCTGCGCGCAGGTCCTGGCCCTGGCCGGAGCGGAGGTCACCCTCGCCGGACGCCACCCGGAGCGCGCGGCCCTCCTTCCCCCGGACGTCCACCACCGCACCGGCCTGCTCGAGGCCGGAGGGCCCCGCCGGCGGAGCGCTACGATCTCGCGGTGGAGGCCACCGGCGACCCCGGCGTGCTGCAGCGCACCCTGGCTCACGTCCGGCCCCGCGGCATCCTCGTCCTCAAGACGACCTCCGAGGCCGCGGCTCCCCTCGACCTGGCTCCGCTGGTCGTTGACGAGATCACGATGGTAGGGTCCCGCTGCGGCCGCTTCGCTCCGGCCTTGGAGGCGCTGGCCGCCGGAACGGTGCAGGTCGAGGGGCTGATCTCGGCCCGCTACCCCCTGGAGGCCGCGATGTGGCCTTCGGGCGCGCCGCCGAGTCCGGGAGCCTGAAGGTCCTGATCGCAGTGGGGAGCGCGGAGCCGGCCCCCCCACCGGGCCCACCCCCCGCGGATTCGCCGCCTCCGAATCGAGCCGGCTATTGAACGCTTCGGGAATTGTTGCAGCTTGATGGGTCGGGCTCGCTCCAGGAGCCTTCGAGCGAATGGCGCGGCGCGAGATGGGCGAGCCCCGCCGCTTCTTCGCTCCGCGTCCGCACCGCTCTCCTCCGCGGCCTGCCCTGCCGCAGGCTGAACCGAACTGGCTGCTCCAACCATGACGCCTTCCAACGCACCACCATCCCCCGATCGACGGTCACTGCGTGAGCTCCTGGGGGCCCGTAGCGCCGACGGATCCGGCGAAAGCGCGGATGTCAACCCGACCCGCGAGGAGCTGGCGGGCCGGTCAGTCCAGGACTTGCGCCGGCTCGCCCGCGAGCTAGGCCTGACCGGGTACTCCCAGAACCGGAAGGCCGAGCTCGTGAATCGCCTCCTGGCGGCGGACCGCGCCGCGCGGAGCCGAGCGGCCCGAAGCGCCGCCAGTCCCGAGCCCGCGGCCAAGGCCTCGCGACTCGCGCGCAAGACCGGCAAGCGCAAACCCGCACTCGAGGCCGCCAGCCGCAAGTCCGCACCCAAGGCCTTCGCCCCCAAGCCCAAGACGAAAGCCATCACGCCGAAGTCCACGCCCAAGGCCTTCGGGCCCAAGGCCACCCCCACGGCCCTCGACCGCAAGGCGACCAGCAAGACCCCGCGGTCGAGGCCCGCGCTCCGCGCCGCCGAGGCGAAGCCCGCGCCCGTTCGCGCCAGCCAGCCGGTGACCGCGCCGGCGCCGCCGATGCCCCCGCCCACCGAGTTCGCCCGCTCACCCCTCGGCCCGCCGGCCGCGGCCCCCTATCCCCCTGCCGCAGGGCCATTTCCCCGGCCGCGGCGCCGGCCAGCGCGAGCGCCATCGAGGAGGGCCTCCCCCACCACATCCCGTGGGGCTACGGACGCGACCGGGTCACCGCCATGGCCGTGGATCCCCGGGAGCTCTACGTCTACGCCGAGATCACCGATCAAGGCCTCGAGCAGGGTCGCCGCGCGCTCGGAGCCGAGGGCGAGAACGCCCACCTCGTCCTTCGGGTCCACGACGTGACCGGACGCATCTTCGACGGGACCAACAGCCACGGCTTCTCGGAGATGGAGGTGGACCGCGGTCAGCGGGGCTGGTTCCTCAGCGTGGCCCGGCCCGGCAGCACCGCCATCGCCGAGATCGGCCTTCGCAGCGGATCGGGGCGCTTCCGCAAGATCGCCCGCTCGCGCCGGGTCGATTTCGCCCGACTCGGGTCCCAGGCGGGCGCCGCCGAGTGGATGACCGTCGTCGCCGCTCCCGATGGCCGCCCCGAACCCCTGATCCGCGCCCGCGGTAACGGCCACCCCGCGGCTGCCCCGACCCCCGCGACGCCACACTTCGACTCCCGGCCCGCGGCCCTGGCGATGATGAGCGACTTCGGTGCCCCCGAGGAGGTCGAGTGGATCCCCGCCCCCCATATGGATGCCTTCGTCGGTGGCGAGACCTTCGCCTACGACATCTCCGGGCCGGCGGTGCCCGGCGAAGCGATGACCTGGGGCTGGCTCGAGACCTGGCCCCTCGAGGGTCTCGAGCACCGCGAGAGCCGATGGTTCGTGTCCCCCGAGGGCTGGAGCTGGATCGGCGGCCCCTTCGAGCGCTGGTCGGTGACCGGGCCGGTCACGATCTGGGAGGTCCACGGGGATCCTGAGTACTTCGAAGGACCGGAAGGGCATCGCATTCGCTACGGCCGCTGGAGCGTCGAGATCAAGGGAGTCGCCGGCTGGGCCGAGCGGCGCCTGCTCGGCCGATGGAGCGTGAGCCAGTCCTGGGAGGTGGCCGGTGGCGCGGAGTCCGTCGCGTGGCAGGGATCGATGAGCGATCCCCGCCTCGGAGGCTCGAGCGATCTCCGCTGGCAGGGCGCGAGCGAGCGGCGTTGGCGCGGAGCCAGCGAGCTTCGCCTGGGCGGCGCCTCGGAGATGATCCGCCGCGGCGCCAGCGAGCTGCGCCTGGGCGGGGCCTCGGAGCTCATCCGCCGCGGCGCCAGCGAGCGCCGCTTTGGCTACGGCAGCGAGCAGCGCTGGCTCGGCGCCAGCGAGCGGCGCCAGCAGGGAGGCTCGGAGCGACGCCTGGGCGGGGCCAGCGAGCGTCGCCGCCCGGCGCGGCCCGGCGGCAGCGAGCGCCGACTCGGCGGCGCGAGCGAACGCCATGCGAGCCGGCCGCCGCGACGGGATGACGAGGTCGGCGATCGTCGCGGCTGATCGTGGCCGGCGCCACAGATGACGGTGCCAGGATCAATTCGCCAATTCCGCTCCAGCGCCCCACGTGCGTCCTGCCCCCGTGTCCTGGTGCACCGAGATCACCCTCGAGACGCAGACTGTCGCGGCGCTCGGTCTACGCCGGGCCGACCCGACGCGGTCCCCGCGTCGGGAGTCGCGCAGCCGAAGCCAGATGCGCATATGGGGACCATGTGCGCTCGGCCGAGTGGAATTCGGCGCTCCGAGGATTGCGGTCTTCAGCTCCGGTTGCAGCTCTGAGCCCGGTCGGGCGCCGTGGTTGCCGAAATCGCGCCCATGTGGCAAAACTCGTCATGCTTCGGGCCGGCTTCGTGAAGAAACCAGGCTATTCATGACCAGCGGTTACCTCGCCATCGTCCTCCACGCCCACCTGCCGTTCGTGCGTCATCCGGGTGACCCGACGGTGATGGAGCAGCGCTGGCTCCACGAGGCGATCACCGAGACCTACCTGCCCCTGCTGGCGATGTTCGAGGCGCTGGTCGCCGACGGCGTCCCGTTTCCGCTGCACGCTTTCGCTCTCGGCGCCCCTGATCGACATGCTCGACGACGAGCTGCTCCGGGAGCGCTATGAAGCGCACCTCGACCAGATGCTGGAGCTTGCCCAGAACGAGATCGAGCGCACCGTGGACGAGCCCGGGCACCACCGCGTGGCCCTCATGTACGACGTGCGCCTTCGTCACCTGAAGGCAGATGTGGCGGAGCTCCGGAGGCCGGCTGCTCCCGAGATTCCGCCAGCTCCAGGACGCGGGCCACCTCGAGGTGATCACCTCGACCGCCACCCACGCCTTCTTCCCGCTCCTGGACCGCAATCCGGGAGTCGATGCGCGCCCAGGTCCACGTCGCCGCGGACCAGTACGAGCAGCACTTCGGCCGACGCCCCCCGGGCATCTGGCTCGGCGAGTGCGGCTACGTGCCCGGGCGTGGACGACCTGCTGCAGGAGGCCGCGATCCGCGTACTTCGTCGTCGACACCCACGCGCATGCTGCACGCCGACGGCTCGCCGGTCTACGGCGTGCACGCCCCGGTCTACTGCCCCTCGGGCGTCGCCGCCTTCGCGCGTGACCCTGAGACCTCCGAGCAGGTCTGGAGCGCCGAGGACGGCTACCCGGGCGATCCGCACTACCGCGACTTCTACCGGGACATCGGCTTCGACCTGCCCCTGGACTACATCGGCCCGTACATCCATCCCGAAGGGCACCGGCGTGGCCACCGGCTTCAAGTACCACGCGATCACCGCACGACCAGCTGCACGACAAGTGGGTCTACGATCCCGAGACGCGCCCGCAGCACGGCCGGAGACCACGCCGCGCACTTCCGGGAGCGACTGCGAGCGGCAGCGTCGAGCATCTGGCCGAGCGGCATGGACCGCCCGCCGATGGTCCTGAGCCCCTACGACGCCGAGCTCTTCGGCCACTGGTGGTTCGAGGGGCCGATCTTCCTGGAGGTACCTCTTCCGCCAGCTGCACTACGACCAGGGGACCGATCGACGCCCTCACGCCGGGCGACTACCTCGAGCGCCATCCGACCAACCAGGTGGCGACGCCCGGCGCCTCGTCGTGGGGAGAGAGCGGCTACAACGAGTAGTGGCTCAACGAAGCCAACGCCTGGATCTACCCCCACCTGCACAACGCCGCGGAGCGGATGGTCGGAGCTCGCCCGCCGATTCCCGGCGCCGAGCGACCTGCGAGCGGCGCGCCCTCAACCAGGCGGCGCGCGAGCTGATGCTGGCCCAGAGCAGCGACTGGGCGTTCATCATGTCCACGGGAACGACGGTTCCCTACGCCGAGCGGCGCATCAACGACCACATCCGCCGCTTCAACCGGCTCTACGAGGATCTCTGCACCGGCCACGTCGACGCGGCCTGGCTCGCGCCACATCGAGGAGGAGGACAACATCTTTCCCCACATCGACTATCGGGTGTACACGCCGTGAGGCGCGGGAGCCGATGGCATGGAGCACCGGCTCGCATGAAGGTCCTCTTCGTCGCCTCGGAGTGCGCCCTTCGCCAAGACCGGCGGTCTGGCCGACGTGGTCGGCGCGCTTCCCAAGGCCCTGCATCGCCGCGGCATCGACGTCAAGGTGGTCATGCCGCTCTACCAGGGCGTCGACTGGGACCTCCTCGAGCGCCTCGACGGGGCGCTCGAGGTTCCGATGGGAGGCGAGACCGAGCGCGGCGCGGTGCGCCTGGGACGCTCTCGGGACGGCGAGGTCCCGGTCTACTTCCTCGAGCACATCAACTACTTCGATCGCCCCGAGATCTACGGGAGCGCGGTGAGGCCTACGGCGACAACCTGGAGCGCTTCGTCTTCTTCTCCCGCGGCTCGCTGCGGCTCTGCCAGGCGCTGGGGTTGCAGCCGGACGTGGTCCACGCCAACGACTGGCAGACCGCGCTGGTTCCGGTCTACCTGAACACCGTCGAGGGCCCCACCCTCTGCACGCCGCGAGCCTGTTCACGATCCACAATCTGGCCCACCAGGGCGTCTTCGGCGTCGAGGACTTCTCCCTGACCGGGCTCGATCACTTCCACCCTGACGAGTTCGAGCACGACGGCGCGATGAACCTGATGAAGGCCGCGATCCGACACAGCACCCTGCTTTCGACGGTGAGCCCCACCTACGCGCGGAGATCCAGACTCCCGAGTACGGTTTCGGTCTCGATTACGTCCTGCGCGAGCGCTCCGGCGACCTGCACGGGCTTCTCAACGGAATCGACACCACCGCGTGGAACCCCGCCGACGACGACCTCCTCGCCGCCAGCTACGACGTCGCGGATCTCTCGGGCAAGGCCATCTGCAAGGCTGCGCTGCAGGAAGAGATGGGCCTCCCGGTCCGCAGCGACCTGCCGCTCTTCGGCGTGATCGCGCGGCTCACGTCGCAAAAGGGCTGGACATCCTCGCCGCAGCCCTCGATCGCGTCCTCGACCTCGAGATCCAGCTCGTGCTGCTGGGCGAGCGGCGAAGCCGGCCTCGAAGCCCTCTTCCAGCGCGTGGCTCGCGAGCGGGGCGATCGCTTCCGCTGCCACGTCGGCTTCGACGATCCTCTGGCCCACCGGATCGAGGCCGGCACCGACTTCTTCCTCATGCCCTCGCGCTTCGAGCCCTGCGGCCTCAATCAGATGTACAGCCTGCGCTACGGCACCCTCCCCATCGTCCGCGCCACCGGCGGCCTCGCCGACACCGTCTGGAGCTACGACGAGCCGACGGGCGACGGCACCGGCTTCGTCTTCCGCGACCTCACCCCCCAGGCCATCCTCGACGCCATCGGCTGGGCGATCGCGACCTGGTACGACCGCCCCGAGCACATCGACCTGATGCGCCGCCGCGCCATGCGCCAGGACTTCTCCTGGGACCGCAGCGCCCACGCCTACGAGCTGCTCTACCGCATGGCCATCGAACGCCGCCGGTAGTCCCGCCCCAGGCCAGCGACTAACATGCGCGCATGGAAAGCGCCCCGCCGGACAGTCCCGATCTCTCCCGGCTCCGCATCCAGCGGGAGGAGGAGGCCCCGCAGCAGCGGCGGCGGCGGCGGAGGCGGCGAGGCATCCCCGGGCTGGGACTCCTGATCTTCCTGGCGATCATCGCCGCGCCGGGGTTCGTGTTCTGGCCGAAGATCAGCTCGTTCATCGAGAAGATGCGGGCTCTGGAGGTGGAGTGCGGGGTGGTGGTCCTGACCCGGCCGACGGCGGAGCTGGAGCTGACGGCGGCGTCGGGATACGTGGTGGCCCGGGTCAGGGCCGCGCTCGCTTCGCGGCACGCCGGGCGGCTGGTGGAGCTGCTGGCGGATGTCGGGGACAAGGTCGAGGCCGACCAGGTCGTGGCCCGGATCGAGCCCGACACCTGGGTCCATGCCGTCGCCCAGCTCGAGGCTCAGCACGCCCAGGGCGAGGCTGAGGTCCGCGCCGCGGAGGTGGCGGTCGAGATCGCCCGGAAGAAGATCCTCCGCCTGGAGAGCGATCGGAAGGAAGCCGAGGCGGCGCAGCGCGAGGTGGACGCCCAGCTCGCCGAGCAGCAGCGGATCCTGAAGCTCGAGGACGAGCTCCGCGGGAAGGGCGCCGGCACCGCCGACGCCTACGAGAGCGCGGTGAACGAGATGAAGCGCATCCAGGCCAGCCGCGAGCGGGCCGTGGCCCGCATTGAGACCCTGGGCGCGGAGATCGCGACCGGCGAGGCCGAGGTCGAGGGCGCGCAGGCCCGGGTTGCGGTGGCGGTGGGCGCGCTGGCCGCGATCCAGGCCCGGCTGGAAGCGGCCCGCGATGATCTCGAAGACACCGCCGTGCGCGCCCCCTTTGCCGGGGTGATCCTGCTCAAGGAAGCCGAGGTCGGAGAGATCGTGGTGCCGGCCCTGGCCGGGGGATCGACCTCCCGGGGGGCGATCCTGACCATGGCCGAGTTCTCGAGCCTGGAGATGGAGGTCGATGTCTTCGAGCGCGACGTGCGCCTCATCTCCGTGGGCGGCCCCACCGAGACCGCTCTCGACGCCTACCCGGGCGTGGCCTTTCCCGGGCGGGTGCGCCAGGTGGTGCCCACCGCGGATCGGACCAAGGGCACGGTGCAGGTGAAAGTCACCTTCGAAGAGATCGACGACCGCATCCTGCCGGAGATGAGCGGGCGAACGACCTTCTTCCGCGAGAAGCCGGCGGAGGAGGCCCTCCCCGAAGTCCAGGCCCCGGCGCGCGCCCTCGCCCAGCGCGACGGCCAGGACGGCGTGTTCGAGCTCGAGGGGGATCGCGCCCGCTTCCGCCCGGTCGGCATCGGCGCGCGCCAGGGGAGCCTGGTTACCATCAGCTCCGGCCTGCGGGGCGGCGAGACCGTCGTCCTGGACCCGCCGGGCGGACTCCGGGACAATCTGCCGGTGAAGGTGAAGGAGCAGCGATGACCCAGGAAACCCTGATCCGACTCTCCGGAGTCGATCGCATCTACCGCCGCGGGAGCGAGGAGCTCCACGTGCTCAACGGGCTGGATCTCGACGTCCCGCGCGGTGAGTTCCTGGCGCTGATGGGCCCCTCCGGCTCGGGCAAGAGCACCATCCTGAACCTCGTCGGCGGCCTGGATCGGCCGGACGCGGGCCGGGTGGTCTTCGACGGCGACGATCTGGGTGATCTCGACGACGCCGAGCTCGCGTCGTGGCGGGCCCGCAACATCGGCTTCATCTTCCAGACCTACAACCTGATCCCGGTCCTCACCGCGATCCAGAACGTCGAGCTGCCCCTGCTGCTCGCGCCGCTCTCGCGCAAGCAGCGGCGGGAGCAGGCGACCCTGGCTCTCGACATCGTCGGCCTCTCCGACCGGGTGCGCCACTACCCGAACCAGCTCTCCGGCGGCCAGGAGCAGCGCGTGGCCATCGCCCGGGCCATCGCCACCGACCCCAAGGTGCTGCTCGCCGACGAGCCTACCGGTGATCTCGACGAGACCAATGCGGAGTCGATCCTGGATCTCCTCGGACGCCTGAACCGGGAGAACGGGCAGACCATCGTCATGGTGACCCACGATCCCGGGGCGGCGCGGCGCGCCCACCGGACGATGACTCTGACCAAGGGCGTCCTGGAGGTCTCGGCGTGAAGATCCCCTTCGGCCTGATCTTCGCCCACACCCGGCGCACCTGGCTCCGCAGCCTGCTCACCGTCGGCAGCGTGTTCCTGGCGGTCCTGCTCTTCGGGTTCCTGCGGACCTTCCTGGTCGGCATGGAGACCCAGGCGGCAGCGTCCAACCCGGCGCGCCTCGTGGTGTCCAGCGATCTCAGCCTCTTCGCGAACCTGCCCCGGAAGATCGAGTCCCAGATCGTCACCGTCGCCGGGATCCCGGCCGAGCGCATCACCCACTTCACCTGGTACGGCGGCGTCTACCTCAGCGACGATCCCGAGCACTACTGGGGTCGCTTCGGGGTGGACGTTCCCAGCTTCCGCACCGTCTACGGCTCGGACATGGAGCTCCAGGGCGAGGTCTGGGAACGCTGGATGGCGACCCGCACCGGCTGCATCGTGGGCGAGGACCTCGTCGCCCGCGAAGGCTTCAAGATCGGCGGCAAGGTCCCGATCGAAGGCAACGTCTGGGGCGGGCGGATCGAGCTCGAGATCGTGGGCATCTACCGGAGCAAGGTCGCCTCCTTCGACGAGGGCACGCTCTTCTTCCACTGGGACTACCTGAACGAGTCGTCCAAGGCCGCCGGAGGCCGGAGCGAGCTGATCTCGACCTTCACGATGCTTCTCGAGGATCCCGCGCGGGGCCCCTCGGTCGCAGCGGCGGTGGACGCGCACTTCCAGGGCAGCGACAGCCGCACCCGCACCTTGACCGAGCGCGCCTTCAGCTCCCAGTTCAACTCCATGTGGGGCAACCTCCCCCTCTACTTCGGGGTGCTGGCCACCGTCGCCCTGGTGGCCTGCCTGATGGTCACCGCGAACACCATGTACCTGAACGCCAAGGAGCGGGTGCGCGAGATCGGGATCTTGAAGACCCTGGGATTCACGCCCACCGCGGTCGCCGCCATGAGCCTCGTGGAATCGATCCTGCTCTGTCTCATCGGCGGCGTGCTCGCCCTGCTGCTGGTGGGATCTCTCGACGGCAAGACGTTGATGTTCGTCGTCGCGGCGGTCCCCCTCAGCACCTACCTCGAGGGGCTGGCCATCACCCTGGTCCTGGCCCTCGTCTCCGGTATCTTCCCGGCCCTGGCCGCCCGCAAGCTCCCGGTCGCCGAGGCCCTCAGGAGGACGGCGTGATGGCAGTTCCCCTGCGCTACAACGTCCACAGCCTCTTCTACCGGAAGACCGCGACGATCCTCACCATCCTCGCCGTGGCCCTCACCGTGGCGGTCCTGGTCATCCTCATGGCGGTGCAGCAGGGCTTTCGCCGCGCGGTCGCCGGAAGCGGCCGCACCGACAACGTCCTGGTGATCCGCGACGGCGCGACCTCCGAGGGCGAGAGCAGCCTGACCCGCGAGGACGTGTCCCGCATCAAGGCGATGTCCGGCATCGCCGTGGACAAGGATGGCACCCTGCTGGTCGCCGGCGAGATGTACGCCGGTATCAGCCTGCCCAAGGTCGGGAGCGGGCCCACCAACGTGGCGCTGCGCGGGGTGGGGCCGGAGAGCTTCCGGATCCGCAACGTCCGCGTCAGCGAGGGCCGCAAGTTCACGCCGGGAACGCGGGAGATCGTGGTCGGGCGGGCGCTGCAGGGCCGCATCCAGGGCTGCCGTCCCGGCGGCGTCGTCAGTCTGGGTCGCGACGAGTGCGCGGTGGTCGGGATCCTCGAGGGCGACGGCGCCTTCGACTCCGAGATCTGGGGCGACGTGGAGCTCCTGATGCAGCTCTTCAACCGCCCCTCCTACACCAACGCGATCTTCCGGGTCGCGGATCCCGCCGATGTCGGCACCCCCGCGATCGTGGAGGGCATCGGCGAGGGTCGCCGGGTCATCCGGGCCGCCACCGGGATCATAGGCCGCATCACCGAGCGCCTCGGCGGCGTCGAGGTCACCAGCGAGCGCGATTACTTCGTTGCCCAGTCCGGGTTCCTGGGTGCGACCTTGATCGGGATGACCGCACTCTTGAGCCTGATCATGGGCGCCGGTGCGCTCTGCGGCTGCACCAACACCCTGCTGGCCTCGGTCGCCGGGCGCACCCGAGAGATCGGCGGCCTCCTCGCCATCGGCTTCCGCCCCCGCTCGATCTTCCTCGGCTTCCTCGCCGAGAGCCTCGTGATCGCCGCTCTCGGCGGCGCGGTGGGCACCCTCCTCACCCTCCCCATCGAGGGCCTCCAGACCGGCACCACGAACTGGCAGACCTTCACCGAGCAGGCCTTCACCCTCCGCATCGACATGACCACCATCCTCGCGGCCATCGCTCTCACCGCCCTGATCGGCACCCTCGGCGGGATCCTCCCCGCGTGGCGCGCCGCCCACCTCGAGCCGGTGGAGGCGCTGCGGCAGGTTTGACCCACCGAGGAAGGCCGCGACGTCAGCAAGAAGGACTGAGCTTCCTGCCGCGGCTCAGCGCTCCACCGGCGCGTAGGTTCCGGAGAAGGAGAGGAAGGGGTCGGAGCCGGACATCATCGCGTGGGCGTGGGCCTTCGTGGCATGACCCTCGGCGTCCATCTCGATCACGGTCTGGGAGATCATCGGCTGACCCATGAAGGAACCACTCGCGGTGGCCACGAAGCGGCCGTCCTGGTCCCAGTATCCCTCGCTGCGCTCGGCCATTCCCCAGCTGTTCACCGAGAACACCCGGTAGCGCTTCTCGCGGGCGTTCCAGGCCATCACTCCCCAGCCCTCGTAGCCCTCCCCTGAGGGCTCGAAGGTCAGGGCCACGCCGCCGAAGAGGGGGCGGATGGTCTCGGTGCCCTGGAACTCCTGGAAATCCGCCCCGGGCCCCATCCGGTACTTGCCATCGATGAGGTAGCGTCCGGCCATGCGGCCGAGGCGCTTCATCTCCTCCGAAGGCTCGACCATGAAGGGCCCCAGGTCGTCGACCTTGACGTCCGCGGTGTCCTTGCTGCGCGTCATCGAGCCGGACACGTGAACGTAGAGGGGCCCGGTTCCGGAGGCGCGCTCACCCTTCATGTGCAGGGTATCCCCCTCGGGCTTCAAGACCCAGCGCTCCACGACGCGCTGGCCCATCTCCACCATGGTGTTGCCGGAGACCATGCTGCCGTCTTCGGTCACGTCCATCTCGCCGAAGTCCAGGGTGCCGTTGTTGCCCACCCCGAAGGTCCGGATGCAACCCTGCTCGGCATCCCAGGCGTAGAACGCGATGAACGCCAGGGTCGTGTTCCACGGAGCGCCGAACTGGATGCGGGAATCTTCCCGGATGAAGTGCCCGCCGTAGACGGGACGGTAGTGGTGGCGCGAGGTCCAGGCGTTCCCTTCGTCCCCGGCGGCCATGTGCACCACCCCCTTGCCATCCCAGTGGCCGAGGAGCGGATCCAGCTTCTTCAGCTCCTTCGGGGGTGCGGGAGGGTCCTGGGCGACCACAGGGGCGACGAACGCGAGGAGCAGCACGAGGCTCGAGAGGCGAATGGCCATGGGATTCTCCGAAGTCATACGGGTGAATACGAACGCCGGCGCCGAAGACCGACGAGTCCCCCATATTAGAAGTCCGAGGGCCCGATCGCCATCGTGCGCTCCCCGCTGTCCTCAGGGAGCGCCCTCACCGCGGAGCGTGCATCCTGCGAAGGCTTGCCCGGACAGGACAGCAGCGTGGCATGAGGCGCGCGGCGTACCTCACGATGCGGGAGACGTCGGCAGGATCCGCCATGAGAGGAGCGAGGCGAAGGGGTGGGAGGTCAGAACGGTGTGCAGGGGGACCGGCAGAGACCAGTCGTCGGGGTTCATCCCGGCTTCGAACCACCGTGCCAGTGGCCCGTTACCACCGAGGCACTCGCACCAGAGGCGATCGACATCGGGCATCCGCGACGGGTATCGATCCAGCCAGGCGCGGGCCGCGGCGGCCTCCGTCGTGTTCGCACGCACACGATCCATCCCGCGGCGGCAATGCCGTAGCAGGCGGCCGATTCGCTCCTCGACGGTTACGGGCATGCCGTGATTGTAGCACCGGCGCCTGCCCCAGGTCCGAGCCGGGGGCGATAGGGCGTCAGTCGCTCCGGCGCAGGACGAAGAAGACGTAGCCGTACCAGTCCGGGAAGCGGTCGAAGATCTCCATCTCGCGACGGCAGGTCTCGATGGTGGCCAGGGCCTCGGGCTCGTTCTCGTACTTGGGGCGAAGCTCCTCGAGGCGGGGGCCGAGGTGGGCGTAGAGATTCTCGCTCCAGTCGGCGCGCGGAAGCACGAAGTGATCCACAATGTCGTAGCCCGAGGCGCGGGCGGTGGCGAGGTTCTGCTCCACGGAGGTGATCGCGGGGTACTCGGTGTTCCAGAACTCCGCGAGCTCATCCGGTGGATCGGAGCGGAGCCACGCGACCTCGGTACAGGCCAGGCCGCCCCGCGGGGTGAGCAGTCGTCGCCACTCGCGCAGACCCCTCTCGAAACCGATGACGAAGATCGCGCCCTCGATCCACAGGAGATCGAAGCTCCCGTCCTCGAAGGGCAGGTCCGCCATGTCGCCGACGCTCGCGGTGACGCGGTCCCCGAGACCGCGGGCCTGAGCGGTCTCGCGCAGCTTCGCGATGAAGGGCGGGTGGATGTCCACCGCGGAGATCGGACCATCGCTGACCTCGGCGAGATGCAGGGTCTGGACGCCGGGCCCGCAGCCGATGTCGAGGATGCGCGCCTCGGTGGGAAGAGCACCGAGGGTGCGGAACGCACGGTGCGTCGATTCGCGACTGCCGGGCCCGCCCCGGGGCAGGCCCTCGAAGATCTCGAAGATGACCGGGTGCATGGCTGGCGAATGGGGACGATCCGAGCGCGGCGCGATGGCCGCCCGCGGCGGGTGGGTCAGCGCAGCTGCCGCTCCTTGGTCTTGGCGGGGCCGAGGATCCGCATCCTCGCAGTGATCCCGGAGGCGTCCGAGCTCATCGACATGCCCAAGACGTCGATGTAGCGGCGCCAGAAGTCGGCGTCGGCGTCCGAGAGGAAGTTGAGCACCGAGGACGGAACATCCTCCCCCGCCATGCGGCCCGGCCCCGAGAGCATGCTGGAAACCTCGCCGAGGGTGTCGCTCAGGCGAGCGAAGCTGACCATCCAGCTACCCTGGGGAAGCCCCTTCATCGCCCGCTGATAGTCCGCGGTAGCGCTCAGCGGCTGGACCTCCTTGCCGATGGTGCGGAGCGCCCGCTCGAGGGGCTCGGTGCCGGCTAGCGTGAAGAAGGCGTGGGAGCCGGTGGTGGTGAAGGCCGGCGTCGGCATCGTCACCCCCTCGGCTCCGAGTTCCTCCGGCAGCTCGATCTCGAGGTAGGTGATGGTGTGGCCGAGGTACTCCTTGTCGGAGAGCTCGAGCCCGAAATCGCTGGCCGCTTCCATCAGGGTGCCGAGAGACTCCGCGAGCTTCTTGGGGTCCGGACTCCGCATGTAGAAGATGGTGCGGTTGGGCCCGAGAGCCTCGGCGGTGCCTCCCGGGGACGCCATCTCGACGAAGTACAAGGGCGGCTCCATCAAGGCCAGAAGATCGTCTTGAAGGTGGACGCCGGCGTTCTGCTCCATCATCTCGATCATGGCGTCCATCATCTCGGCGCCCTCTTTGCCCTGCATGTCGACGACCATCGCTCGGATTTCGCCGAGGAGGGTTCGGGGGTCGATCCAGAGCACCCCGGCCTGGCGGGCGTCGGCCGGTGCGAAGCGGTCGGGCTTCAGGGCACCACACTCCGGCGACATGAGCTTCATGAGCCCCCGCCGCGGGCCGGGGGCGTCGGCGTAGATCACGCCTTCGAGCGCATCCTCGGCGCTGCCGAAGCCCACCCACAGGCCGGTGATGGTGTCGAGACCCATGGTCTTCATGAACCCGGCGTCCTCTTCCCCGCGGCCCTCCGCGGCCAGGATCGCCGGCAGGTCGATGAAGAGCAGGAAGTCCCGGGCTGAACCGAGATGTTGAAGCGCGCGGCCATAGTCCTTGCGGGCGGTCATGGCCGGGGTGGGGAGCTCGCGCCCCTGGAGGGCCAGCAGGCTTCGCTCCATGAGGTCGCGGCGGGTGGAGGCGAGGAAGGCGCCCTCCTCCAGGCAGAGCCAGGCCCGACTCGGCGGGGTCTCTTCGTCCTCACCCGCGGAGCGCTTGTGCTCCACCATCCACACCGAAACCCCGCGGATGTCCTCCTCGGTCATGCGCTCGATGTCGGCATCGTCCTCCAGGCGGGTGCGCAGCTTGCGCCACAGCGCTTCGGAGCGCTCGCCCCGCTCGACCCCGAAAGCCATGATGACGTCCGGCACGTCTTCATGGCCGTCCTTCTTCATGAACAGGCTCGCCCCCGCGGGGCCCTTCAGCACGTCCAGAAAATCATCGAGGGGGATCTTCACCTCCTCGACGAACTCCCGCTTGAGGGTCTCGGCGTCGAGGCCGGCCTCCTTCAGCATCTTCTGCACCGAGGGCTCCGCGAAGAAGCCGGCCTTGCCTTCGAACCACGGCCGCAGCGCGGTCAGGTCCTTCGCGGCCACGAAGAGCATGGCGTCGCCGGGGAGGATCTCCGGGATCGGGCGCTCGGGCTGGGCCGCGAGGGGGAGGATCAGGATGCAGAGCAACGCTGCACGGCTGAGAATGACTGAGGGTTTCATGTTGTCGATGACTCCTGGCGACTACTTCTCGGGCTCGACCACCGGAGGCGGAGCGAGATAGCGGTGGCCGGTATTGGGGTTGTCGGCGTCGAAGGCGAAAGCCTCGACGTTGTCCAGGACCTCCTTGACCCGCCGGCCGGGAATGGCGAAGCCCAGGCCCTCGCTGCCCATGCCGCGCTTCATGTTGGTGACCCCGATGACCTCGCCGCGGAGATTGAAGAGCGGCCCGCCGCTGTTTCCGGGGTTGATCTGGGTCGTGGTCTGCAGGTAGAGGAGACCTTCGAAGGCGCGCGCGGTGGTCGAGATGATCCCCTCGGTGACGGAGCGCTCCAGCCCCTGGGGGTTCCCGATGGCGAACACGCCCTCCCCCGCCTTCAGCGCCTCCTCGTCACCCAGAGGCGCCGGGGTGAAGCGGATGGTCCCGAGCTCCTTCTCGCCCACCTGGAGCACCGCCAGGTCGTAGTAGGGATTGAGGGCGACGATGCGGACATCGTGCACCTTCTTGCGCTCGAATCCGCCCCCGGGGCGCTCTTCGAACACGGTGAGAGTGATCTTGCGCTCCCCCTCCACGACGTGGCAGTTTGTGACCACGTGCACCTTGCGGTTACCAAGAAGCCCGACCCCGACTTCGATGGGCAATTGACCATCACCACCGACGAGCCGAGGTTCGCGCTGAGCTCCTGGATCGGCCGCTCGCGGCCCCCGGAGCCCTCGATGTAGTCGGCGTCGGGATCGGCGACCGCGGCCTTCTTCCCCCCGTCCTCGTTCAGGACCTCCCGGCTCAGGATCTCCTTGAGCGGAACTTCCAGAACGGTGTAGCCCAGATCGAGGAAGAGCTTCTCCGCGGTGGCCTTGATCACCCGCCCCTCGATCCGGGCGCCGCCGCGAAGGACCAGGACCTCCCGATCCTGGTCCGGCGAGAATCCGGCATGGCCCGGAGCGGTAGTGTCACCGCCGGCCAGCGGCAGGGAGAGAACGAGCAGCATCAGGCTCGTGACC
>CAVOGP010000040.1:0-129313 GCA_963695425.1 uncultured Alphaproteobacteria bacterium
CACGGCGAACCCCTCGCCAATCCGCGAGAGGATGCCCCACAGGATGACGGCAAGGACGACGCACAGTCCGAGCCCCGCCACCGCCAGAAGCAGCAGCAGGCGGGACACGCGCATGCGCAGCGGCGCGGTTGCCCCGGACTCGAAGCCGGCGGCGCACTTCGCCAGTCCGAGCGCCTGCACGGCGATCGAGGCGAGCAGCAGGCCGAGCGCCACGAAGGCGCCGCTCACGGCCAGATGGAAGCCGAGATAGTCTTCCGCGACGCCGCGATCCGCGACGAAGAAGGAGGCCGTCACGAAAAGGCCCGCGGCGAAGCTAAGCGCCGTGGCGACGCCGAACACGGCACCGAAGGCCGCTGTCTGGGCTGTCAGCCATCTCATGGCCTCGGGCATCTCCGGATACGTTGAAGACCCCGGCGGCTGGTGCGCTCCACACTCAGCCGCCATACAGGACGGCATCGGGGATCACGTAGCGCTCGTCGCCGACGAAGACGGTCGACATGTCGCCGTCGCGCGTGAACGACAGCTCCTTGCCGGCATCGGCCTGAGAACTCGTCGTAGCGCACCGGCGCGCCGTTCTCGAAATGGATAACTCGCATGCCGGAGCCGGGCCAGAACACCGCGACCATGCCGGAGCCGCCGCCCTCTCGGATGACGCCGAACTCGCAGGTCTCGGTCGCGGCGTCGCGCGACAGGGTGCATTCGGTCAGCCCCGTGGCGGTGAAGGCCGTGCCCTCGGGACGCACGCCGCCCACGGGGCGGTCGAGATTCCCCTCGGTTGCCGACGCGGCGCCCTGGCCGCTCGCCTCGACGAGGAACTCGCCCGCCACCCAACCCGTGATCCCGCCAGGCGCGGTCGCCTCGACCTCGCACCAGCGGCGGCCCTCGGCCATCCGGCAGCCCAGGTTGCGCAGGATGGCGGTGTTGGGGAAGCGGCCGATGGTGGGCGCGCCGGCGGAGGGGCCATCATGCACGTTGAGGCTGCCCGCGGGGTCGCTGAGGCGCACTTCCCACAAGTCCGGCCCGCCCTGCAGCCCATCCGCGAAATCTCCCTGAACGATGGCGCCCGTCTCGCCGGTGATCGAGATGTCGAGGCTGTAGTTGGATGTCTGTCCCTCGCGCGCCGCGTTGCGGTAGAGGTAGACCGAGACGGAAAAGGTGCCCGAGGTAGGCAGCTGGCCGTCGAACACGTTCAGGTCTGGCACCATCGGCCCGGTCTGCTCGGAGACCGCGAGCGCCTCGTCACCCGGGCCGCGGCCGGGCTCGTAGACGTTGAAATAGGTGGACGCGTTGTCTGAATTCAACCGGATCAGCATACGCTGGCCGGCCTCGGCGCCGATCTCGTAGACCACGAACTCGCGGCCGGTGATCGTGTCGGAGAGGGTGGTGCCGGTGGTCCCCGCGGCGAAGCGGACCTTCTCGGTGCGCATGTCTTCTTGCGCGGTGGCGGCGAGGGAGCCAAGTGCGAGCAGCGCGGCGGACGCGAAAACTGCGATACGACGTGTCATGTCGAAGATCCTTTGGTGGGTGGGGCGACTGGCTGAAGCAGTAAAAAGGCGGGGATCGTGTCGTTTTCCATTTCTACGGGTCCAGCGTGGTCGAGTTCGACCTAGCGAGGTCCGACCCCAGGAAGGACAGCGGACGCGCCTCCGCGACGCAGGAGAGATCCCGGGAAAGATGACATGCCCCGTAAGGGACGATAGCCTCGGCGATCTTCCACAAGGACTCGCCATTCTCGACGGTGTGGAAACGCGGCTTGGGACCCGTCGCCTCGTCCTCCACCTCGGCGACGCCCGCGACGTTGCCGACGGCGAGGATCACCTTTTCCCGAGTCTTCCTGATCCTTGGGGTGGCCCTTGATCCCGACCTTGCCCTTGTGCGGCTCGACTTCCAGTTCGACACCACTCCGGTCGAGACCCAGATCGTCGAGTTCCTTCTCGAGCGCGTCCTTGTCGGGCGGCGCCTCGGCCGCCTGCGCGGCACCGAGGGCCTTCCCCTTGCCCCCGAAAAAGCTGAACAATCCCATGTCGTTCTCCAAAGACGGGGCGATCCCGCTCCTGTGGAACTCGCCGCGCCCTCTGTTTCTTGGGGTGCCTGACGCGAATGCCTCAGGCGGCCCCCTCGCTTCCGACGAACATGACTTCGTCCACGGTGCCATCGTTTCCGGCGAGGCAACGCCACGGCGCCCGCTGCGGACCGACGGTCAGGTACACGACGCTAGCGGCCTGGCTGAACTCGCTGCCCACGATGTCGACGTTGCCGTCGGTCTGCGCGTCGACAGCGTTCCGGCAGGCGTCGACCGCTGCGTTGCTGACGTCGGGCGAGAAGCCGACATCGGGGAACATCGGATTGGCGGAGGTCGGGGGGGTGGCGGAGGTCGAAGTCCCGATCGAATCGTCACAGGCGGCCAGAGCAAGAAGGGCGGCGGCGCCGAGAGGCGCGAGGATGAAGGATTTCATTTCTGCAGTTCCTTTTTTCGTTTCGTTTCGTGTTCGGGAGCGGGCGGGGGGTCATCGGCGCCCGCTCCAGGTGTCGGAGGGTGGCCGGCGCGCACGGCGCCGACGGTCATCTCAGCTTTTCGAAATAGGTTATTGAGCCATTGGCCTCGACGTCGCAGACGAAGTTTCCGTCGGGGAAATCCAAGATGAGTTCGAACGCACCGGGCATCAGCGGCGTGGTTTCGACGATCTTCCCGGTGCCGAGCATCATGTCGTTGCACGCCGAGACCTGGCGCTGCGACGGCCGGTTGCCCCCGTGGTCAAGTGCCACCACGCCCCTGAATTCGCCGGCACCATTGAAACGGCAGCGGAAGCCCGCGCGCGAGCCATCGCTGGCCTCGTAGCTGCCCACGACGCGGAAGCCATGCTTGGCCCGCTCGACGTCGCCCGAACTCGATGTAGCGCGGGTTCGCGCCGAACTGCGCGGAAGCCTCGCCGCGGCAGTGAGCGGGCATGTCCCGTTCGGCGACGGCCTGGGCTGAGGTGGCGCCCGGGATGGCGACGCCGGCGAGGGCGAGGGCGAGGACGGCGCAGGCTTTTTGTTTCATAGGCTAGACTTCCCAAGGGATTTCATCGTCATGGACAAATGCACGTCGGGAGGCCGTCTGCTATCCGCTGAGCGAATCGATTATCCGAAATGCGAAATCCGCCTTGCGTATCCCGCGTCGAGGCGGACGGTATGCGGAGCGGCGATCACGTGGTCGAGGTGATCGACCGCGTCTCTGGCTCCGCCAGCCACGACATCCACCTCGGCATCCTCTGATACCGAATACGGCTGATTGATTCCGCTTGAGAGGGATTCCTTACGGGAATCGAAGCGGTTAGGCTGCTGTGCAAAGTCTGGAGGCAGGGGCATGGCAGACGGCGCACAGCGGTTGACGGTCGAGGAGTTGGAGGAGCGGTTTCGCGCGGCGAAGGACGTGGTCGAGCGCGGCCACTGCCAGGCGGTCTGGCTGCTGGCGAAGGGTCACTCGACGCGTCGCCATCAAGCTGAAGATCTTCGGCAACGGCCCGTAGCCCGTTCCATCCGACCTATTCGACCCACCGCACCCGCCCCTCCGAGGCGGGTTTTTCGTTTCTGGAGGATCCTCATGACCACGACCTTCGACCGCCGGCGGCGCCATGGATCAGGATGATGCGCGGTGGGGTAGGCCAACTCCGCGGGCAGTTCCGTCTGTCGAACCGTCGCAAGTCAGCCCGCGGCATTCGCGTATTTGGTGGGAAGCTCCGCGGACTCATAGGGATGACGCGACAGGCTCACGCACTCCACCCCCGATAGCCGCGGTCGCTGGGTGCGAAACCACTTCGGCCTCGACATTGCTGGGACTCCATCAACCCTGCAATTGACAAAATTGGAACGTTCCTATACGTGAACTCGGGCACCCAATGGAAAAGCGATATGGGTAGCGAAAACGATGAATTGGGGCCTGATTGGAGCAAGCACGATCGCTTCGGAGTACGTAATCGGGGCCACCAAGTCCCAGGGCTTCGAAATCGCCTCCGTCATGCGCGGGGACGCGGCACGTGGCACCGACTACGCGGATCGGCATGCAATTCCTGGCAGCACCACTGATCGCCTCGAGATGCTTGCCAGCACCGAGATCGATGCCGTCTACATCTCCACAACGAACGAGAAGCACTACCCGCAGGCCATGGCGGCGATCACCGCCGGCAAGCACGTGCTCTGCGAGGAGCCGCTCGCGATGTCTTCCGCCGAGGCGGCGGAGATGGTGAGGGCGGCGGCGGCGCAGGATGTCGTCATTGCAACCAAACTGCGGAACGCAGGGTCGCATCAGGCCATCCGCAATCTTAGCGCTGATGGCCGCATCGGAACGGCGCTGAGCGTGCGCGTATTTCAGGCGGTACACTTGTCGCCGCGCTTGCAGGGCTGGCGGATCAACGATGCCTCCGCCGGCGGCGGCGTGATCCCGGACATCACCGTTCACGACGCCGATACCGTTCGCTTCAATCTCTCCGAAGACCCGACGCCGGTCGCGGCAATGGCCGGCGTTTCGGGTATGGGCGCGGGCGTCGAAGACAGCGCCATGTCGGTCTGGTCGATGCCGTCGGGCGTCGATGGTCCAGACCCACGAGAGCTTCACCCACCCCTTCGCCGGACTCGGGCGTCGAGATCCACGGTACCGAGGCCTCGATCTCTGGTCGCGGAATCATGACCCAGAAGCCGGTGGGCGACGTCTTCCTGGTGAACACAGGCCGGCGGGAAGAGATCGAGCTTGGCACGCATGATCTCTATGCGCGGTCGCTCACGCTCTTCGCCGGCGTGGTAGCCGGGCATCGCCGCCCCTCGGCCGATGGGATCGACGATCTGAGGTCACTCGCGGTCGCGTTGGCGGACAGCGAAGCGGCGACGACAGGACGCGCCGTGCGCGTCGACTACGAGGGTTTCTGAGAAATGGCATCAAAGATCGTCTCGGCCGAAACGGCGGCGGCGCGAATCGCCGACGGGGCCGTGGTCACGGTGTCGTCCTCCTCCGGGCTAGGTTGCCCGGACAGGGTGCTCACCGCGATTGGCGCGCGGTTCGAGATCAGAGGGGCATCCGCGGAATCTCACGACCCTTCACCCGATCGCCGCCGGCGACATGTACGGGATCAAGGGCGTCGACCATATCGCCAAGGACGGCCTGCTCTCGACGATCATCGCCGGCTCCTATCCCAGCGGGCCGTCGTCGTTGCCGATGCCCGAGATCTGGCGGATGCTGACCGAGGATCGGGTCGCTGCCTACAACGTGCCATCGGGCATCCTGTTCGACATGCACCGCGACGTCGCGGCGCGACGGCCGGGCGTGCTGACCAAGGTCGGACTCGACACCTTCGCCGATCCGGTCCGCGAAGGCTGCGCGATGAACGCGGCCGCTTCGGCCAAGCCGATCGTCAACCGCGTCGAGTTCGGCGGCGAGACCTGGCTGCATCTTCCCGAACATCGTGCCGAACGTGGCGATCATCCGGGCGACGACCGCCGACGAGCGTGGCAACCTGACCTACGAGCACGAGGGCGCCTATCTCGGCGGGCTCGACCAGGCGATCGCGGTGCGCAACCACGGCGGGCTGGTGATCGCGCAGGTCAAGCGGGTGACGGCAGCGGGGTCGCTCCGCCCGCATGACGTGCGGGTGCCGGGCCATCTGGTCGATCTGATCGTGGTCGATCCCGACCAGCTGCAGACCACCGAGACGCCGTACGACCCGGCGATCTCGGGCGAGATCATGCGCCCGTGGTCGAGCTTCAATCTCGCCGAGCATGGGGTCGAGAAGGTCGTCGCCCGCCGGGCGGCGATGGAGCTGAAGGACGGGCATGACCGCCAACCTCGGCTTCGGGATTCGGCCGATGGTGCCGCGCATCCTGCTGGAGGAAGGCCATCCGCGGGCGGTGACCTGGGCCATCGAGCAGGGCGCGGTCGGCGGCATGCCGCTGATGGGGTTCGCCTTCGGCTGCGCGTCGAACGCCGACGCCTTCATGCCGTCGCCGAGCCAGTTCATCTACTTTCAGGGCGGCGGCTTCGATGTGTCCTTCCTGTCCTTCCTCGAGGTCGACCTGGACGGCAACGTCAATGTCTCGAAGCTCGGCAAGAAGCCCTATCTGACGGCCGGCTGCGGCGGTTTCGTCGACATCACGGCGCATGCGAGGAAGATCGTCTTCGCAGGGCAGTTCGAGGCGGGCGCAGAGCTCGAGCTGACCGAGGATGCGCTGATCCGGGTCTGCCAAGCCCGGCAAGTTCCCGAAGATGGTCGACGAAGGTCGAGCATGTCACCTTCTCCGGCAAGCGGGCGCGAGAACGGGCCAGGATGTTCTTTACGTCACCGAGCGCTGCGTGATCCGGCTTGACCGACAGGGGCCTGGTCGCAACCGAGATCATGCCCGGCATCGACCCGCGGCGCGACATCGTGGATGCCTCGCTCGGGCGTGTGAGCCTTGCCAGACTGAAAACCTTGCCCGCGAGCTTGCTCGGGTCCGGCCCCATGGGCCTCGCGCTCGAACCCTACAATCGGATACTTGCGGCTCCCAAAGCGCAAGTGAAGGCCGGGCAGACGATCATGGCTGCTTCGTGAGCGCGCTTCATCTCACTGTCAATGGGCCAGTAGCCGAGCTGCGGCTCGACAATCCGGCGAAGCTGAATTCGCCTGACGGTCGCCGATGCTCGAGGCAGCTCGACGCCCATTGCGCGGCGCTCGAGAGGGCGATCCGAAGTCCGTGCGGTGATCCTTACCGGCACCGGGGAGCCAAGGCGTTCTGCACCGGGGCGGACATCACCGCCTGGGGACCGATGGCGCCCAGTCGATTTTGCGCGGCACTGGGTGCGCGAAGGGCACCGCATCTTCGACCGGCTGGCGCGGCTCGTCCAAACCGACCATCGCGGCGCTGAACGGGCATGCGTTCGGCGGCGGGCTGGAGCTTGCGGCCACCTGTGCGACATCCGGGTGATGACGCCGAAGGCAACCCTGGCGCTGCCTGAGGCTGGCGTCGGCATCGTGCCGGGCTGGTCGGGCACCCAGAGGCTGGCCCGCCTGCTGCCGGAGCCAGTAGTGAAGGAAATGGCGCTTTTCGGCCGACGGATCTCGGCCGAGCGGGCGCTGGCCTCGGCTTCGTCGCCGAGGTCGCCGATGATCCACGCGCCACCGCCCGGGCGATCGCGGAGCGACGGTCGACCCTGTCACCGCGTGCGATCGAGATCGCCAAGTACATGATCCATGCGGGCGCCGGCGAGGATCGCGCTGCGCTGATCGAGGCGCTCGGCAGCGGGATGATCGCGGCGAGCGATGATCGTGCCGAGGGCGTCGCCGCCTTCCGCGACAAGCGCAAACCAGAGTTTCCGGGGAGATGACAATGACCGTTCAGAATTTAGCGCTCGTCTGCGAGCACCACCGCCCTGCTGCGGGCGGAACTCCTCGCGGCACGCCATCTGATCGACGGTGACCTGTCGCGACAGCGCCGACGGGGCGACCTTCGAGCGCATTTCCCCCTCTCATGAGGTGCTCGTCACACGCGCGGCCCAGGGCGGCGAGGCCGAGACCGAGGCGGCCATCGCTGCGGCCCGCGCGGCCTTCGACGATGGGCGCGTGGAGCTCTCGGGCAAGGATCGCGCAACAGTGCTTCTCAAGGTCGCCGATCTGATCGAGCCGAGACCGCGAGCGTATCGCCCGCATCGAGACACTCGAAACCGGCAAGCCAATCGCCCAGGCCCGAGCGGAGATTGACGGGGCCGCGGACCTGTGGCGCTATGCGGCGTCGCTGGCGCGGACGCTGCCCGGGCGACAGCCACAACACGCTCGGGCGCGACATGCTTGGCGTGGTGCTGAAGGAGCCGATCGGCGTCGTGTCGATCATCCGCCCGTGGAACTTCCCGTTCTGGATCGTCAGCCAGAAGCTGCCCTTCGCGCTGGCCGCCGGCTGCACCGCGTGGTCAAGCCTTCGGAAATGACGCCGTCGACCACGGTGATGCTCGGCGAGTTGCTGATCGAGGCCGGGCTGCCCGCGGGCGTGGTCAACATCGTGCTCGGCTACGGCCAGCCGGTCGGGGACGATGATGACCACCGACAGCCGCGTCGACATGGTGACCTTCACCGGACTCGACCGCCGTGGGCAAGGCCATCGTCGCCGCGGCGGCGCCGACGCTGAAGAAGGTGTCGCTTGAACTCGGCGGCAAGAACCCGCAGGTCATCTTTCCCGACGCCGATCTCGACAGCGCGGCCGATGCCATGGTGTTTCGGCGTCTATTTCAACGTCGGCCAGTGCTGCAACTCCGGCTCGCGGATCATCGTGCACGAGGACATCGCCGAGGAAGTGACCGCCCGGGTGGTGGCGCTGTCGCGGAAGGTCGCTTTCGGCGATCCGCTCGACCACGCGACCCAGGTCGGCGCCATCGTCACGCCCGAGCACCAGGCGAAGATCGACGGTTATGTGCAGGGCGCGGTCGCCGGCCGGCGCGGAGGTGCAGACTCGGCGGCGCGCCGCTGGAGGTGCCGGGTCTCGGCGGCCAGTTCTACCAGCCCGACCGTGGTCACGGGCGTCACGCCGGACATGGCGATCGCCCGGGAAGAGGTATTCGGGCCGGTTCTAGCGGTCCTGACCTTCCGCACGCTCGACGAGGCGATAGGCCTTGCCAACGCCGCGGCCTACGGCCTGTCGGCGGGGGTCTGGAGCGAGAACGTCCACACCTGTCTGGAATTCGCCCGCCGGGCGCGGGCGGGCACAGTCTGGACCAACACCTGGATGGACGGCTTCGCCGAGCTGCCGTTCGGCGGGGTGAAGGAGAGCGGCCAGGGTCGCGAGCTCGGCCGCTACGGACTCGAGGAGTTCCTGGAGGTGAAGCCCGTGCAGATGCGGATCGGCCGCACGCGGGCGCCCTGGGTGACGGCCCCCTGACCGCGATCGGTTGGAGGGAAACGAGACAACCACAACACGGAGGAAGACCCTATGCGTGATTTTCGGAAGAACACTGACGGCGCTTGCCGCGCTCGCCACGTCGGCGAGCCTGGCGGCGGCCGCGGATGTCGAGGTGCTGCACTGGTGGACCTCCGGCGGCGAGGCGGCGGCGCTGAACGTGCTGAAGGAGGACCTCGAAGCCCAGGGCATCGGCTGGCAGGACATGCCGGTGGCCGGCGGCGGCGGCACCCAGGCGATGACCGTGCTGCGGGCGCGGGTCACGTCGGGCAACCCGCCGACGGCGGTCCAGATGCTCGGCTTCGACATCCTCGACTGGGCCAAGGAAGGCGCGCTCGCCAACCTGAACCCGATCGCCGAAGAGGAAGGCTGGGACGCCGTGGTGCCGGAGGCGCTGCAGAAGTTCTCCAAGTACGACGGCCAGTGGATCGCGGCTCCGGTCAACGTCCACTCGACCAACTGGGTCTGGGCCAACAAGCCGCTGCTCGACGAGCTCGGCATTGCCCAGCCGACGACCTGGGACGAACTCGTCGCGGCGATGGAAACGGTCAAGGCGGCCGGCAAGATCGCCGTCGCCCATGGCGGCCAGGCCTGGCAGGACGCGACCATCTTCGACGCGGTCGTGATGTCGACCGGCGGACCGGAGTTCTACCAGAAGGCCTTCATCGACCTCGACCCGGAGGCGCTCGGAGTCCGACACCATGAAGGAGGTCTTCGACCGGATGTCGGCGATCCGCGGCTTCGTCGACGACAACTTCTCCGGCCGCGACTGGAACCTGGCGACTGCCATGGTCATCAACGGCGAGGCGGCGTTCCAGTTCATGGGCGACTGGGCCAAGGGCGAGTTCCTGAACGCCGGCAAGGTGCCGAACGAGGATTTCCTCTGCTTCCGCTTCCCGGGAACCGAGGACCAGGTGACCTTCAACACCGACCAGTTCGCGATGTTCAGCCAGGGAGACGCGGTGTCGGCCGAGCAGACGGCCCTTGCCAAGGCGGTGATGTCGCCGGAGTTCCAGATCGCCTTCAACAAGGTCAAGGGCTCGGTCCCGGCGCGCACCGACGTGTCGGTCGAGGAGTTCGACGCCTGCGGCAAGAAGGCCTACGAGGAGCTGAAGGCGGCATCCGCATCGGACAACCTGTTCGGTTCCATGGCGCACGGGCACGCCAATCCGGCCTCGGTCAAGAACGCGATGTATGACGTGATCACGGCCCAGTTCAACGGCGAGTTCGACTCCGAGACCGCCGTCGGCGAAATGGTCAACGCGGTCGAACTGTCGCAGTAGACCCAACGGGGAGGGCGGAGCCTCCGCCCTCCCTCTTCGTCTAGGGGGAATGCCCAATGGCAAACACCGTGCAGACCCGCTTCGGTGGCCGGGAATGGCTGCGCGACGCGCTGCCGAAGCTGGTGCTCAGCCCGAGCTTTGCGATCGTGCTGATCTTCGTCTACGGCTTCATCCTGTTCACGCTGTTCCTGTCGTTCACCGACAGCAGGATCCTGCCGAGCTTCGGCTGGGTCGGGCTGCAGAACTACGTGCGGCTGTTCTCGCTGCGGGCCTGGGGCATCGCCGTCAACAACCTGCTGATCTTCGGCTCGCTCTACATCGTGATCTCGCTGCGCGCTCGGGCTGATGCTGGCAATCCTGCTCGACCAGAAGATCCGCGCCGAGGGCTTCATCCGCACGATCTACCTCTACCCGATGGCGCTCTCCTTCATCGTCACCGGCACCGCCTGGAAGTGGTTTCTCGACCCAGGGATCGGATTGCAAGCGGTGGTGCGCTCCTGGGGCTGGGAGAGCTTCACGTTCGACTGGATCAAGGACAGCGACATGGCGATCTACACGATCGTGATCGCCGCGGTCTGGCAGACCACCGGCTTCGTGATGGCGATGTTTCTCGCCGGGCTGCGCGGCATCGACAACGAGATGATGAAGGCGGCGCAGATCGACGGCGCCTCCACCTTCGCGCTCTACCGCCGGATCGTCATTCCGCAGCTCCGCCCCGCCTTCATGTCGGCCTTCGTGGTGCTCGCCCACATGGCGATCAAGTCCTACGACCTCGTCATCGCGCTGACCGGCGGCGGTCCGGGGACGGCCACCGAACTGCCCGCGACCTTCATGTATTCCTACACCTTCACCCGCAACCAGATGGGGATCGGTGCCGCCTCGGCGGTGATCATGCTCATGACGATCGCAGCGATCATGGTGCCCTTCATCTGGTCCGAACTCAGGGAGAAGAAGTGATGGCGACCGCCGCAGCCCCCGCATCGACTGCCGCCTCGTCCCAGGTCATCCGAACCGGCGCCGGCGCCCGCTTCGTGATCTACACGATCCTGACGCTGTTCTGTCTCTACTATCTCTTGCCGCTCTACGTGATGGTCGTGAACTCGCTGAAACCACTGAGCGAGATCCAGGCGGGCGGCATGATGTCGCTGCCGAGGCAATGGACGCTCGCGCCCTGGGGCAGCGCCTGGTCCACGGCGCAGATCGGCGTGGAAGCCACCGGGCTCCGACCGTTCTTCCTGAACTCGCTCATGATGGTGGTGCCGGCCGTCGCGATCTCGACCGTGCTCGGCGCGCTCAACGGCTACGTCCTGACCAAGTGGAGGTTCCGCGGCGACGTCTGGTGTTCGGCCTGATGCTGTTCGGCTGCTTCATCCCGTTCCAGATGGTGCTGATCCCGATGGCGCGGATGCTCGGGCTGCTCGGGCTCGCCGGCACCGTCCCGGGGCTGATCTTCGTGCACCTCGTCTACGGCATCGGCTTCTCGACGCTCTACTTCCGCAACTACTACCAGCGTTCCCGACCGAGCTGGTCCGGGCGGCGCAGATCGACGGCGCCGGGTTCTTCACCATCTTCTGGCGGATCATGCTGCCCTCCTCGGGGCCGATCGCGGTGGTCTGCATCATCTGGCAGTTCACCAACATCTGGAACGACTTCCTGTTCGGCGCCTCGTTCTCCGACTTCGACAGCCAGCCGATGACGGTCGCGCTCAACAACCTCGTCCAGTCCTCGACCGGCGTGAAGGAATACAACGTCCACTTCGCCGGGGCGATCATGGCCGCCCTGCCCACCCTCCTCGTCTACGTCGTCGCCGGCCGCTACTTCGTTCGCGGTCTGATGGCCGGCTCCGTGAAAGGATAGGATCATGGGATTTCTCGAGATCAAGAACGCCACCAAGTCCTACGGTTCGGTCAAGATCCTCCACGAGACCGACATCTCCATCGACGAGGGCGAGTTCCTGGTGCTGGTCGGCCCGTCGGGCTGCGGCAAGTCCACGCTGCTCAACATGATCGCAGGACTGGAGGACGATCACCTCCGGCGAGATCGCGATCAAGGGCCGCGTCGATGGTCGGCGTACGTCCGGCCGACCGCAACATCGCCATGGTGTTCCAGTCCTACGCGCTCTACCCGAACATGACCGTCGGCCAGAACATCGTCTTCGGGCTGGAGATGCACGGCGTGCCCAAGGCCGAGCGCGACAAGGCGATGGACCAGGTCGCCGATCTCCTGCAGATCGAGCATCTGCTCGACCGCAAGCCCGGCCAGCTCTCCGGCGGCCAGCGCCAGCGCGTCGCCATGGGCCGGGCGCTGGTGCGCGACCCGGACGTGTTTCTGTTCGACGAGCCGCTGTCGAACCTCGACGCGAAGCTGCGCGTCGACATGCGGACCGAGATCAAGAAGCTGCACCAGAAGCTGAAGACCACCATCGTCTACGTCACCCACGACCAGATCGAGGCGCTGACGCTGTCCACCCGCATCGCGGTGATGTTCGGCGGCCACGTGCAGCAGCTCGGCACGCCCAAGGAGATCTACGACAACCCGGCGAACATCTTCGTGGCAGGCTTCATGGGCTCGCCGTCGATGAACCTGTTTCCGGCGACGATCGCGGTCGAGAACGGCCGCCCGGTCGCGAAGGCAACGCTTCACGGCGGCACCGAGGCAACCCTGCCTTTCGCCGAAGGCCGCGGCTTCGAGAGCCACGCCGGGCGGGACATCATCCTTGGCCTGCGCCCGGAGGCGATCACCGACCGGGACGGCGCCGACCGTCACAGCAAGGCAGTCCACTTGGTTGAGGCGCCGGTCGAGGTCACCGAACCGGCAGGCTCTGACACCTTCGTCGTCACCCATCTCGGCGGCAAGGAGGTCACCGGCCGGTTTCGGGCGGATGTCGACGTGCGCCCGGGTCAGGTCTTCCCCTTCGCGATCAACATGGAGAAGGCAGTCGCGTTCGACCCTAAGACCGAGATGCGGATGTCTCGTGATGAGCGACGGCCCGGACATCGTGATCATCGGCTCCGGGATCGGCGGCGGCACGATGGCGGCAGCCCTCGCCGCCTCCGGGCGTCGCATCGTGATCCTCGAGCGGGGCGAGCAGGCTCTCCGACTGCCCCGAGGCCCGCGACGACCGGGCGATCTTCGAGCGCGGCCACTTCCGCCCCGATGAAACCTGGTCCACGCCCGAGGGCGAGGCGTTCAACCCCGGCAACTATTACTATGTCGGCGGCAACTCGAAGCTCTACGGCGCGGTGCTGATCCGCTACCGCGCCGAGGACTTCCGGCCGATCGAGCATTTCGGCGGAACGACTCCCGGCTGGCCCATTTCCTACGACGAGCTCGAGCCCTGGTATCAGGCGGCCGAGGAGCTCTATGGCGTCCATGGCGACGCCGGACAGGACCCGACCGAGCCGAGACATTCGGGACGCTATCCGTTTCCGCCGGTGCCAGACGAGCCAGCGATCGCCGCGGTGCGGGCGCGGCTCAGGGCTGCTGGCGTGACGCCTTCGTCGCTGCCGCTCGGAATCGACCTCGACGGATGGTTGAGGCGGGCGGCGACGCCCTGGGACGCCTTTCCCGATACGACCGGCGCCAAGCGAGACGGCGAGACGGTTGGAATAGCCAAGGCGCTCGAGCATCCGAACGTGACGCTGGAGACGGGGGCGCTGGTGACCCGGCTGCGCGCCGACGCGGACGGCAGGATCGTCGCTGTCGAGTACAGCAAGCGCGGCGAAGCGCGCCGGCTGTCGGCGGGGACCGTGGTGCTTTCAGCCGGTGCAGTGAACTCCGCCGTTCTGCTGCTGCGCTCGGGGCTTGCCAACCGATCAGACCAGGTCGGCCGGAATTTCATGAACCACAACTGCTCGGCGGTCATGGCGGTGCACCCGATCCGGCGCAGCCGCGCGATCTATCAGAAGACCTTCCTCGTCAACGACTTCTACCTGACTGGCGGCGTCGACGGCTCTCCGCTCGGCAATGTGCAGTTGCTCGGGAAGGTTTCCGGGCGAATTCTGAGCGCGTCAGCATCGATTCCCGGGCCGGTAGCGAACTGGCTGGCCGGCCACGCGGTCGATTTCTACGCGATGAGCGAGGACCTCCCGGACCCTGAGAGCCGGGTGACCTTGGCCGGCGAACGAATTGTACTCGACTGGCGCCGATCCAATTGGGAGGCGCATGAGGCGCTGGTCGCCCGCCTGAAGACGGTGCTGCACCGTGCTGGCTTCCCGATCGTGCTGTCGCGGCCGTTCGATCGCAGGACACCGTCGCATCAGTGTGGCACGGCGCGGATGGGAACCGATCCGACCACGAGCGTCGTCGACACATTCTGCCGCGCCCACGACCACCCCAACCTGTTCGTTGTCGACGCAAGCTTCCTGCCGACGTCGGCAGCGGTGAACCCAGCGCTCACGATCGCCGCCCAGGCGCTGCGCGTGGCCGACTATATGACCCGAAACGATCTTTCAGCAGCCCACCGCAATGGCGCCGGTGGACATTGATACCGAGGCCGTGAAGGGACGCCATGGGCTACGACTTCATTATCATCGGCGGCGGATCGGCGGGCAGCGTACTTGCCGCACGGTTGTCAGAAAATCCCGACGCCAAAGTCCTTCTGCTTGAGGCGGGTGGCCGGGACTGGCACCCGTTCTACCACCTGCCCGCCGGTTTCGCGAAGATGACCAAAGGTATCGGCAGCTGGGGCTGGAACAGCGTGACCGCAAAAACACATGCAGGACCGAGTATTCCGATACACACAGGCCAAGGTCATCGGTGGCGGCTCGGCTATCAACGCGCAGATCTACACTCGAGGGAACGCGCTCGACTACGACGAGTGGCGGCAAATGGGTTGCGCTGGCTGGAGCTATGAGGATGTGCTCCCCTATTTCCGGAAGGCCGAGGACAACGATACCTACGACAACCGCTACCACGGCAAGGGTGGTCCGCTTGGCGTCTCGAAGCCGCGTGCACCGCTGCCGATCTGTGAGGCCTATTTCGCGGCGGCCGCCGAGCTTGGCATTCCTTTCAACGAGGACATAGCCGGCGAGCGGCAGGATGGTGTGGCGTACTACCAGCTCACGCAGCGGAATGCGCGGCGTTCGTCGGCGGCGATGGCCTATCTGGCGCCAAATCGGCGGACGAAAGAATCTGACCGTCCGCACCCACGCGAATGTCCGCCGGCTCGTCGTCCGAAAAGGGGCGGGCGATTGGCGTGGAAACTGGTGGACGGCAACCAACCTTACCGCCGCGTCCGAGGTGATAGTCTCGTCCGGCGCGATTGGCTCGCCCCGGCTGCTGCAACTGTCCGGCATCGGCCCGGCAGACCATCTGCGCGGTCTGGGGGTTTCGGTCATCTATGATCAGCCGGCCGTCGGCTCGAACCTGCAAGATCACCTCGACCTCTTTTGCATCTGCGAGGTCTCCGGCCCGCACACCTATGATCGCTACGCCAAGCTGCACTGGTCCGCGGTCGCAGGCCTCCAATATCTCCTGACCAAGCGCGGACCCGTCGCGTCCAGCCTCTTTGAAACCGGTGGCTTCTGGTACGCGGACCCCGAAGCACGGTCGCCCGATATCCAGTTTCACCTCGGGCTCGGTACCGGGGATCGAGGCTGGGGTCACTTCCATGCCCCAAGGTGGAGTCACGCTCAATTCCTGCTACCTCCGGCCGCGCTCGCGCGGCTCGGTCCGGCTCCAGAGCCCTGATCCCGCCGCGGCCCCATTGATCGACCCCAACTACCTGCAAGATCCACGTGACCGCGAGCTGTCGATCCGGGGGCTCAAACTGACACAGCAAATCCTCGCGCAAAAGCCGCTGAAGCCGTTCATCCTGGCCGAACGTCTGCCGGGTCCGGAGGTGAAGACGGACGACGAATACTTCGACTTCATCTGCGAGCACTCGAAGACCTCACACCATCCGGCGGGCACCTGTCGCATGGGTTCGGACGCGGAGGCCGTGCGTCGACATTCGGCTGCGCTTCAATGGGATCGAAGGGCTTCGGGTCGCCGACGCCTCGATCATGCCCACCGTCATCTCCTCAAACACTAACGCCGCGGCAATCATGATCGGAGAGAAGGCCGCCGACATGATCAAGGCCGACAACGGAATGTGAGACCGAGCTGATAAAGATTCCCGACTTACGAAAGCTCTGAGTTCGAAATGGAGGCATGTGTGAGCGACACTTTATTTGCAGCTATGGACGGCCTCTAGCAAAGATGGAAAACTTCTGTGACAGTCGACGTCCCGCAAGATATTCTTGATACATTGACTGACGTTGCGATGCCTCGGCTGATGCCTGAGAAGGCATCTGGCGTGGTGGCTGAAGTTGCCGGATATCAGGTCCCGATCCATCGCTACGGCTGCGTAATCGTTGGAAGCGGCGCCGCGGGGCTTCGCGCCGCTGTTGAACTTCAGCGGCGTGGCAACAACGTCGTAGTTATCAGCCAGAGCGCCTGGGGCGGCACATCCGCTTGTTCCGGTTCGGACAAACAGACGCTGCATACCGCAAATACGGCGGACCAGGGCGACAACTACAAGGCTATGGCCAGGGCGATCCGCGCAGGCGGTGCCATGGACGAAGACACGGCCTATGTCGAGGCCGTCGGCTCATCTCGTGCGATGGCGTCTCTGCAGTATCTAGGCCTGCCTTTGCCGCAGGACCCGCTTGGGGGAACGCTGAGATACCAGACCGATCACGACGAGGTTGGCCGCGCGACCAGTTGCGGGCCGCGAACTTCCCGGCTGATGGTGAAGGTGCTGGCGGACGAAGCGATACGGCTCGGTCTTCCATTCTACAATCACACAACGGCCGTAAAGATCTTGACTGAAGGCGATGGACTGGAACGCCGGGTCTGCGGTGCGCTGACAATTCGTCCCAAGGAAGCCAGCGAGGCAAATCCCTTCGGATTGGTGGTCTTCCAATGCTCGATGCTTGTTCTCGCAGCCGGTGGGCCAGGCGAGCTCTACCGCGACAGCGTTTATCCCTACGGCTGCTTTGGATCGCTAGGCCTGGCGCTCGACGCGGGGATCGAAGTTGTAAATCTGACTGAAAGTCAGTTCGGCATCGGTACGCGTCGCGAGGGCTTTCCCTGGAATCTTTCCGGAACGTATGTCCAGGCCATCCCACATGTTTATTCGGTCGATGCCACCGGGAAGGAGCATCATTTCCTTGTCGGCTATTATCGCACGACCCAGGAGCTCGCCTCGAATGTATTCCGCAAGGGGTACCAATGGCCCTTTCATGCTACGCGGATGCTGGACTTCGGCTCGAGCCTCGTAGACCTCGCGATCTACCGGGAGAACGGGGCCGGACGCCGAGTGTTCATGGACTTCAATCGAAATCCGATGCCGGTACCCGGCGATGATCCATTCAGCCTGGAACGGCTCGACGACGACGTGCGAACCTACCTTGGCACTGCAGGGGCCAATCAGGCCATTCCGATCGATCGCCTCCGGCACATGAACCCCCTCGCCATCGAACTCTACCGACGGTACAAGGTCGACATTGCTGCCGATCCGCTCGAGTTCGCCGTCAACAATCAGCACATGAACGGCGGAATTGCGGTCGACACCTGGGGGCGCAGCAGCCTCAGCGGATGCTATGCGGTTGGAGAGGCCGCCGGAACTCACGGTGTAACGCGCCCCGGCGGCGCAGCGCTCAACGCCGGCCAGGTCTTGGGAACGCGGGCGGCCGAGCACATTGCTGGCAGCGGTTTGGCGAAGACAGCGTCGAACGCCAATATTCTCGCAGTGGCCGAGGATGGCGTTGCGAGGATCAACGCCGTCTTGAGGCCCACGAGCGCGCTGACGGTGAGGGCCGTGCGGGCGAATGTGCAGGCGCGAATGAGCGACAGGGCCGGAATGATCTGTCAGGTCAAGAGCGTCAGGGAGGCTCGCGAGCAAGCACGCTCCCTCAATGCGGAGATTCGCGCCAAGGGCATTGCCTACGGCCGCGCCGCCGAGGCCGTACGTGCCCTGCAGTGGCAACAAATGGCACTGGCATCCGAGGGGGTTCTCGCGGCACTGGACTATTTCGTTCACCGTGGCGGCGGCAGCCGCGGAGCCCGCGCCATCTGCGACCCCGACGGCGAGTCTCTTCCGCTAGCGGCAGACGGACCGCTGGAGAAGTATCGCTTTCGCAAGGAGCGCGAGACTGATCGGAACGAACAGATCGTGGTGACCCTGCACGGCGATGCCGTTCGTGTTTCGAACTCGGCCCAATCGGCGGTTAGACGAAAGCGCCAGATCATTTTTTGAGCGCGATTGGCCAGATTGGCTGACAGGCCGGATCTATGATTTTGGCAACAAATGAGAGGTATCGCGGTGTTGACGTTCCCAACAAAATACATGGTGACCGTCGGCGAAGCGATGGTGGAAACGTCACCAGTCGGTGATGGGATGCATCGCCGCGGGTATGCAGGCGACACTCTGATTTCTGCTTGGCACATTTTGCATAGGTTCGGCGAGGGCGCGGTCCCCGGATTCGTGACGCGCATTGGTTCGGGTAGGCCATCCGAGGTCGTCGCCGTCGAGATGTCCGCGTCCAACGGGCTGGCCCTGAACCGCGTAACGCTGCAATGAACCAGATCAACAAGCGACCGACGATCGTCGATGTTGCTAGGCATGCCGGGGTCTCGAAGTCCACGGTTTCAAACGTTCTCCAGAATAGCCCGCTCGTTCGGCCGTCCACGCGCGAGGCTGTGGAGCGGTCAATGAACGCGCTCAACTATGTCTACAACCGCACCGCAGCTAACTTGCGGGGAGCAGACGTCGAGTTGATCGGCTTGGTCATCAATGATCTGCGCAACCCCTTTTTCACCGAGTTCGCGGCAAGTGCCCAAATGACCTTCGCCAACCGCGGCTACGCGACGGTTATCGCCAATACAGACGAGAGCGAGGAAATTCAGGCGCAGGTGATCGCCTCCATGATCGAGCACGGGGTGTCGGGTTTGCTCATCTCGCCAGCCTACGTCGACAACCTGGCGGGGCTCGAAAGCATCCGACGGGCCGGCACCCCGGCGATGCAGGTGCTGCGGAGGATCGATGAACGCACGGAAATCTTTCCATTTTTCTCGCTCGACTACGGAAAAGGTGGACGCTTGGCCACGTCACACTTGGTCGAGCTTGGATCCCGTCGCATCGCCTTTGTCGGTGGTCTGGAGGATCGCCCGGTAACCACTGAGCGCTTATCGGGCTATCTCGCCGTGATGGCCGAGGCTGCGCTCGAGCCGATCGCCTTTCATGGACGACCCTCACGGACTTTTGGCCGCGACACCGCGCTCGAGCTTTCTCAGTCTCATCCGGAGCTAGATGCAGTCCTCTGCTTTAGCGATCTCGTCGCGCTTGGTATGCTTGCGGGTTTCGCCGAGGCCGGCGTCAAGGTCGGAGAGGACCTCCGGCTTGTTGGCTTCGACGACATCGAGGAATGCGCGCTCAGTTGGCCGCAACTAAGCTCGGTCCGTTGCGACGTCGCGCGCTTCGGGCGCAATTCGGCCGAAGCGATGCTCGCTTGGCTGGTGGCCGGCGAGAAGCCGGCCGCCACGCACCTTGCCCCGGTTGAGATGATTGCGCGGCGCTCGAGCCTTGGAATCTGAAATGCCAGGATTCCAATTGGAATCACCTTTGTCCCCTGGACTATCAATCGCGCGGAGGCATAGTCCGACGAGCTGCTTGGCCAACGCGTTGCCACCCGCGCCCACATGACGTGCCCCCAACGTTCATCCAGGGGTCACTGGAATCGTGGGTTGAGTTGAGGTGATACCAGCGGCCCCGGCCTCTGACTCTTTGGGGATTCCCAAATCGGAGGAAGTCTGACTCACTGTCTCCAATGGCGAAGGAGGCAGGGATGTCGGGAGCGATTGTGGTCACACGGCAGGAGATGACGGCGACGGAGCTGCGGGCGGCATCGGGGAAGGCACGGTCTGCGCGGACGGCTCGGCGGATGCTGGCGATCGCGCTGGTGCTGGAGGGGATGGACCGCAAGACCGCGGCGGAGACCTGCGGGATGGACCGCCAGACCCTGCGGGACTGGGTGCGCCGCTACAACGCCGAAGGCGTGGCGGGGCTGACGGACCGCCGCTCGCCCGGCCCGCCGCCGCGGCTCACGCCGGAGCAGAAGGCCGCGCTGGCGGCTCGGGTGGAGACGGGCCCGGATCCGAAGCGCGACGGGGTGGTGCGCTGGCGGCGCCATGACCTGAAGCACTGGCTCGAGACCGAGTTCGGGGTGGTGATGCACGAGCGCACGGTGGGCAAGCAGCTGCGCGGGCTCGGCTATCGCCGGCTGGTGCCGCGGCCGCGGCACCCGAAGGCCGACGAGGCCGCCCAGGAGGCGTTTAAAAAAGCTTCCCCGAGGCGGTAGCCGGGGTTCTACCCGAGACGGCCCACGGCAAGCCCATCGAGATCTGGTTCCAGGATGAGGCGCGCGTCGGCCAGCAGGGCACGCTGACCCGGGTCTGGGCCAGGCGCGGCACCCGCCCCCGCGCGGTGCGCGACACCCGCTACCAATGGGCCTACATCTTTGGCGCGGTCTGCCCCGGGCGCGCCGCTACCGCCGCACTGGTCCTGCCCTATGCCGACACCGAGGCGATGAGCCTGCACCTCGCCGAGATCGCCCGCGCCGTCGCGCCAGGCGCCCATGCCGTGCTGGTGCTCGACGGCGCCGGCTGGCATGGCGCAGGCGAACTCGTGGTACCCGACAACATCTCGCTGCTCACGCTCCCGCCCTACGCCCCCGAACTCAACCCCATCGAGAACGTCTGGGACTACCTGCGCAAGAACAAGCTCGCCATCACCCTCTTCGACACCTACGACGACATCGTCGACACCTGCTGCGAGGCCTGGAACTTCTTCGCCAACGATCCCGCCACCGTCGCCTCCATAACCTCCCGCAACTGGGTAAAGGTCAATCTTTAGGGCCGTTGGTATGAGACCTATCCCTGGATCACCCGAAGCTGGGGTTTCCGGGCTTCGTCACGACGGCTGGCCGGTTGCGCCGTCGGGGTTCATAAGGGCGATCGGGGCCTCATACCCGATCGCGCCGTGGGGTCGATCCTCGTTGTAGTACCTGCGCCAAGCCTCCACCTTTTCGCGGGCATCAGCAAGGGTCAGGAACCAGTGGGTGTTCAGGCACTCGCTCCGGAAGCGGCCGTTGAACGCCTCGATGAAGGCGTTGTCGGTGGGTTTTCCTGGCTGGGAGAAGTCCAGAACCACGCCGTGCAGGTAGGCCCAAAGGTCCAGATCGCGGGAGATGAACTGCCCGGCGCGACGAGAGCGGTAGTGGTAGCTCGACGTGTCCATCAGGAACACCCGGCACGCCCGCCGGATCGACACGCCCCACATACTGCAGACCTCGTCCACCAGCTCCCGCTTCCGGGCAGGCCTCAAAGCTTTCGGCGGACCACCTCCTGCAGCATCTCCTTGTCCAGCGTCAGGTCCGCGACGATCCGCTTCAGCTTGGCGTTCTCGTCCTCGAGCTGCTTCAGCCGGCGCATTTCCGTCGGCAGCAGGCCGTCATACTTCTTCTTCCAGTTGAAGTAGGTCGCCAGGCTGATGCCGACCTTCCGGCAGACTTCCGCCACCGCCACGTCATCGGCGCCTTGCTTCAGCACGAACGCCTTCTGCGCCTCCTCCGCGGGAAACTCTAACTCGAAGCGATCCGGTTTCCTGGGCTCACATCAGTACCCATGCCGATGTCCACAACACCTTCAACTTCCAGCGCCATCTGGTCCGCCGACAGACCCTACTCCAGTTCCGGGCCGATGCCGACGCGACGTGGGCGTCGGCCACCGCGGCCTCATGATTGTCGTGCCGATGGCAGGCTGCCTTCGGCTTTTTCCGATCAACCTGACAATCCCTAGCCAAAACCTCCCATGGAGCGGTACGTCCGGATCACTTGGCTGTCATCGGCTCCGCCCTTGCCGGCGCCGGACGTCGCGAGAAACATCTGGTGCGCGACGGCCGCCAGCGGCAAGGGGACGCGCGCTTCGCGTCCGGCTTCCAGGACGATGCCGAGGTCTTTGACGAAAACGTCGATGGCGCTCGTCACCGCCGGCTCCGCTTCGAGCATGCGCGGACCTCGGTCAGCGAGCATCCAACTCGCGGCCGAGGAGCCGCCGAGTATGCGCAGCACGACGTCAGGATCGACGCCCATCCTGGACGCAAAGGCGAGCGCTTCCGCTGCCGCGGCCAGGTGCACGCCGCAGAGCAACTGGTTGAGGGTCTTCATCGCCGCGCCCTGCCCCGGCTGCAAGCCCACGTGGAAGATGCGGGCCCCGAGTGCTTCGAGGACCGGCCGCGCCTCCTCGAACAGCGCCTCCGGGGCGGCGGCCATGATCGTGAGGCCTCTAGACTTCGCTCCGGCCACCCCGCCCGAGACCGGTGCGTCGATGAACCTGCGTCCGGTGGCCTCGGCCCGGGTCGCGAGGCCCGCGACCTCCCCCGGCGCACAGGTCGACATGAGCACGACGATGCCACCCTCCGGCAGCGACGCGACCGCGCCGGCGTCGAACAGCACGGCGCCTGCCTGAGCGGCATTGACCACCATCAGGACCAGGAAATCTGCGCCGGCGGCTGCATCCGCCGCCGACGTGGCAGGCGTGCCCCGGAACGAGAGAGCTGCGCCAATGCCTCGGGCGCAAGGTCGAAGCCTCGGACCTCGAAGCCCCCGCTCACCAGGTTCGTCGCCATCGGGAGGCCCATCGATCCGAGGCCGACGAAGCCGATCTTGCGTGCCATTTCGTGTCCTCGCCGCGGATGGGGTGGCCCTACAGCCAGCTCTTGAGACGCTCAGCAATGGCGACGGCCGAGATGCCGTAGCGGTCGTGCAGCGTCGGCAGCGCCCCCGCGGCCATGAATTCGTCCGGGAGACCGATCTGGCGGAACTCGGGCCGCACGCCTTCGCGCAGGAGAAGGCCGGCGACCGCCTCGCCGAGCCCGCCGATGATCGTGTGGTTCTCGGCCACGACGACCATGCGCCCGCTCCGGGATGCCTCGCGAAGGATGGTCGCGGTGTCCAGCGGCTTGATGGTCGGCACGTGCAACACGGCGACCGAGACCTTGTCCGCCTCGAGCCTGCCCGCCGCCTCAAGCGACCGCATGGTCAGCAGTCCCGACGAGATCACCAGCACGTCTCCGCCGTCCCGCAGCAGGCTACGCCTTGCCGATCTCGAAACGGTAGTCGTAGGCGTCGAGCACCAGCGGCACCTGGCCGCGCAGGATGCGCATGTAGACGGGCCCGCGGTGGGCCGCGGCGGCCGCGACGGCCTGCTCGATCTCGAGCGCGTCGCAGGGATCGATCACGGTGATGTTCGGCATCGCCCGGAAGAGCGCGATGTCCTCGGCCGCCTGGTGGCTCGGCCCGTATCCGGACGTCAGGCCCGGCAGGGCGGCGACGATCTTCACGTCGAGGTTTTCCTCGGCGATCGTCTGGTGGATGAAGTCGTAGGCGCGCCGCGAGGCGAAGACCGCGTAGGTGGTCGCGAAGGGCACGAACCCCTCGTGCGCCATGCCGGCCGCGGCGCCCATGAGCAGTTGCTCGGCCATCCCCATCTGGTAGTAGCGGTCGGGGAACGCCTCGTCGAAGACGTGCAGGTCGGTGTACTTGCCGAGGTCGGCGGTCATGCCCACGATCTCGGGGCGCGATCTCGGCGACCTCCACCAGCGCGTGCCCGAAGGGGGCGGGCCTGGTGGGCTGACCCGTCGGCGGCGATCGACGCGATCATCGCCGAGGTGGTCAGCCGGGGCTTCGTACGCCGGTCGGCGCGGGGGTGTCGCCGCTCATGCCGTCCTGCCCGGCGTCGAGCACGTCGAGCGCCAGCTGCCATTCGTGCGCGTCGACCCGCAGGAAGTGGTTTCGTTCGCGTTCCTCCAGGAACGGCACGCCCCTGGCCCATGCTGGTGTCGCAGACGATCATCCGGGGCTTGGGTCCGGCTGCGTCCTCGCCGCGTCGAAGGCGTCGCGCACCGCGTCGATGTCGTTGCCGTCCACCCGTTGGAAGAACCAGCCGAAGGCGACGACTTGTCGACGAGCGGCTCGAACGCACAGTGACTTGCGTCGAGGGGCCGTCGGCCTGCTGGTTGTTGACGTCGACGATGCCGATGAGGTTGTCGAGGCGCCAGTGCGCCGCCGACATGATCGCCTCCCAGGTCGAGCCCTCGTCGAGTTCGCCGTCGGAGAAGAGGTTGAAGACGCGCGACTGCGATGCCTTGCGCTTGAGTCCGAGGGCCATGCCGACGGCGATCGAGAGCCCGAGGCCGAGCGAGCCGCCGGACATCTCCATTCCGGGGGTGTAGGCAGCCATGCCGGACATCGGCAGCCGGCTGCCGTCGCTGCCGTAGGTCTCGATCTCCGCCTCGGGCAGGATTCCCGCCTCGATCAGCGCGGCATAGAGGGCGATGGCGTAGTGTCCGTTCGACAGCAGGAAGCGATCGCGCCCGTCCCACTCCGGGTCATCGGGGCGATAGGTCAGCGCGTGGAAGTAGGCCACGGCCAGCACGTCGGCGATGCCGAGCGCCTGGGCGATGTAGCCTTGCCCCTGAACCTCCGCCATCCGCAGCGCGTGGCGGCGGATGCGGTAAGCGCGTGCGGGAAGATCGCGTTGTGGCCCATGCGGGTGGTCATCCGTGCCCTCCGGAGATTGTGCGCATCAATGGATCAGCATGCCGCCGTTGACGTCGATGACGGCGCCGGTGGTGTAGGAGGAGAGGTCGGAGGCGAGAAAGAGGCAGGCGCGGGCCACGTCCTCCGGGTCCCCGAGCCGGTTCAGCGGAATGCCCTCGAGGATCTGGCGCGCATCTCGTCGGTCAGTTTGCCGCCGTGATGTCGGTCTGGATGAGGCCCGGGGCGATGGCGTTCACCCGGATGCCGTCCGGGCCGAACTCGCGCGCCATTGCCTTTGCGAGGCCAAGCACGCCGGCCTTGGCGGCGCTGTAGTGGGGACCGCCGAAGATGCCGCCGCCGCGCTGGGCGGAGACCGATGACATGCAGACGATCGAGCCCGTGCGCTGCTTCTGCATCTGCGGGATGACCGCCTGGCTCATGTGGAGGGTGCCGCGGAGGCTGACGTCGAGCACCGCGTCGTAGTCGTCGGGGTCGATCGCGAGCAGCTTTTTCGGCTGGGTGATTCCGGCGTTGTTGACCAGGACGTCGACCCGGCCGAACTCCCCGACGACGGCCTCGACGGCGGTGGTGCAGGCTGAGCGGTCGGTCACGTCGCAGGCCAGGCCGCGATGGGCGTCGCCGAGTTCGGCGGCCGCGGCGGAGGAGGCATCACCGCTCAGGTCGAGCAGGATCGCGCGGGCGCCGTGCGCCGCAAAGAGCCGCGCGGTGGCGCGCCCTATGCCACGCGGGGACGCCGACCCGGTGACGATGCAAACCTTATCGGCAAGAAGCACTTTGGCCTCTTTCCCCCTTGTGCTTGTTGTCTTACCTAGCCCGACGACCGTGTCGGCGTCTATCTCCGACACGCATCCCGCTCGAGACAGATGGCACGAGGGGGAGGGAGGCACGGCAGGCGAGGGCGAGCGCGCGACATGAGGACGAGGATTTTCCTGACGCCCGTCGAAGATCGCCGCATGCTGGCCATCGGACTGGCGCTCGCCGCCTTTCTCGCCTTCACCGGTATAGACACCTGCGCCAAGTGGCTGGTGCTTGCGGGCATCCCGACTGCCGAGGTGGTGTTCGTCCGCTTCCTGGTCCACCTGACGCTGGTGGTCGCCTTCGCGCTGCCCATGGGGGAGCCGCTGCTGGGTGCCGAAAAGCCTATGCGGCTGATTCTGCGGGGGTCTTTCCTGCTCGGGGGCACGATTTTTAACTTCGCCGCGCTCGGTTATCTGCCTCTGGCCACCACGTCTTCGATCGCCTTCACCGCGCCACTCTGCGATCTGCCTCCTGTCGGTCCCGCTGCTTGGCGAGCGCGTCGGCCCGCGGCGCCTGGCTGCGATCCTCTTCGGCTTCTCCGGTGTGCTGGTGGTGACCCGCCCCTGGGAGGGGCAGGTGCACTGGGCGGTGTTCCTGTCGCTCGGCACCGCGCTCTGCGCCTCGCTCTACGCCATCTTGACCCGGATGTTCGCCGGGCGGGAAACGACCTCGACCCAGCAGTTCTACGCGGCCCTGGTCCCCATGCTCGGGATGGCGCCCTTCGCGTTCGTGGCCTGGAGCTGGCCGCAGGACGCGGCGTCATGGCTGGCCTTTGCACTGGTCGGGGTCTTCGGGTGGCTTGGTCACCAGGTCCTGACCATCGCGCACCGCTATGCCCCGGCGACCACCATTGCCCCGTTCGGATATATTCAGATCATCTTCATGGCGCTGTCCGGGTGGATCGTCTTCGCCGACGTTCCCGATGTCTGGGTGCTGCTCGGGGCGGCGATGGTGGTGTCGAGCGGGCTCTACGTCTGGCTGCGCGAGCGCCGGCAGGTCCGGGGGTAAGGTTCCGTTATGTGGTTCGGGTGATGGGCCTGAACAGGTGGAAAGTCAGCAATTCCAAAATTTAACGGCAAGAAGCTGCGTATGGAACGCGTATGGAAAGCGTATGGAATCCATATGGCACCTAAAAGAGTCAGGATTAAGCCGTTTACGCACCCGGGAAACGATCCCGAGCCGGTTCGAGTTCACAGTTGACCCAACTGCCGCACGCGCACCATAGTCTGCGATCGCAGACCGGACGAAGATCCGGCGCGCAGGGGAGGTACGTGACGAATGGCTTCGGTCACGATTGACAAGGTGCGCAAGGCTTCGGGACCGTCGAAGTCCTTCACGGTGTCGATATCGACATCGAGGACGGCGAGTTCGTGGTGCTGGTCGGGCCGTCGGGCTGCGGCAAGTCCACGCTGCTGCGCATGATCGCCGGGCTCGAGGACATCACCGGCGGCGAGATCCGGATCGACGACCGGGTGGTCAACAACGTCCCGCCCAAGGACCGCGACATCGCCATGGTGTTCCAGAACTACGCGCTCTACCCGCACATGACGGTCGACGACAACATGGCCTTCTCGCTGAAGCTGCGCAAGCGCGCCCAAGGCCGAGATCGAGCCAGCGGGTCGACGAGGCCGCGCGAGATCCTCGGCCTCGACGCCGCTGCTCGACCGCAACCCGCGCCAGCTCTCCGGCGGCCAGCGCCAGCGCGTCGCCATGGGCCGCGCCATCGTGCGCGAGCCGCAGGTCTTCCTGTTCGACGAGCCGCTCTCCAACCTCGACGCCAAGCTGCGCGTCGCAGATGCGCGCCGAGATCAAGGCGCTGCACCAGCGCGCTGGCGGCACCACCGATCTACGTCACCCACGACCAGATCGAGGCGATGACCATGGCCGACCGGATCGTGGTCATGCACGACGGCAACATCGAGCAGATCGGCACCCCGCTCGACCTCTACGACCGCCCGGACAACCTGTTCGTCGCCGGCTTCATCGGCACGCCGGCGATGAATTTCCTGCGCGGCCGCATCGCCCGCGACGGCGGCCCCCCGGTAGTGGTGACCGACCAGAACGAGCGCATCGCCGCTCCCGACGTGCCCGGCATTGCCGACGGGCGCGAGGTCGTGTCTCGGCGTTCGCCCCGAGCACCTCACCATCGCCAACGGCGAAACTGGCTTCCCGGCCACGGTCGTGGTTACCGAGCCGACCGGCTCCGAGGTCCAGATCCTCGCCAAGCACGGCACCGACGACGTCATCGCCGTCTTCCGCGAGCGCCTGACCCCGCGCCCCGGCGAGACCCTGCATTTCGCGCCCGACCTGAGCCAGGCGCATCTGTTCGACGCGGCCACCGGCGCCGTGCTGAGGGCCTGAGGGCCGCAACCGTCCGGGTCAATAGCCCGGACATCGAGAACGGCGCGTCCCAGCGCCGAAAGGGAGGAATGCAATGAAACTCTACACCGGGTTCGACCGCCGCAAGTTCCTGCAGACCACCGCCGCTTCCGGCCTGGTGATCGCCGGGGGCGGCCTCACCGGCTGGGCCAAGGCCTGGGCGCAGGACAGCATGATGTACACGCCCGAGGAGGGTGCCACGCTGCAGCTGATGCGCTGGCGGCGCTTCATCCAGGCCGAGGAGGACGCCTTCATCGCGCTGGTCGCCGCCTTCACCGAGGCGACTGGCGTACCCGTCGAGGTGCAGACCGAGACGCTCGACGACGTGCAGCCCAAGGCCTCGGTCGCGGCCAACGTCGGGTCCGGCCCGGATTTGTTCTGGGGTCTCTACTCGCTGCCGCACCTGTTCGTGGACCGCTGCATCGACGTCACCGAGCTCGCCAACTATCTCGGCGAGAAGTACGGCGGCTGGTCGCATGCCGCCCAGATCTACGGCATGTCCGGCGACAAGTGGATCGCGATCCCTGTCGCCTACAACGCCAACGTGATCAACTACCGCATGTCGGCGGTCACCGAGGCGGGCTTCAGCGACGGGATCCCCGAGGACGTCGAGGGTTTCCTGGAGCTCAACAAGGCGCTCAACGGAATCGGCAAGCCCGCGGGGATGGCGCTCGGCCACGCTTCCGGCGACGGCAACGCCTGGGTGCACTGGTGCCTCTGGGCCTTCGGCGGTAACCTGGTCGACGCGAACGACCAGGTCATCATCAACTCTCCGGAGACCAAGGCGGCGCTCGACTACGCCAAGCAGCTCTACGATGTCTGGATCCCCGGCACCGCGTCCTGGAACGACAGCTTCAACAACCGGGCGTTCCTCGCCGAGGAAGTGTTCCTGACCAACAACGGCGTCTCGATCTACGCCGCCGCGGTCAACGGCGCCAACCCGCCGGCCGACGCCGATCAGGCGGCGAAGGACGCGGCACCCCGGATGGCCGAGATCGCCGAGGACATCAATCACTCGGTCTGGCCGGTCGGGCCGGTCGGGAAGCCGACCGAGTTCCACATCTGCTACCCGATGCTCGGCATGAACTACTCGCCCTATCCCAACGCCCAGCGGGCCTTCATGCAGTTCATGATGGAGGGCGAGAACTACGGACCCTGGTCCGCGGCGGCGGTGGGCTATCTCACCCAGACGCTCAACGCCTTCGCCGACCTGCCGTTCTGGGACGAGGATCCCAAGATCACCATGGCCAAGTTCGCCGCCGAGCGCACCCTGACCGCGGGTCATCTCGGTTCGGTCGGCGAGAACGCGGCGGCGGCGCTGGCCGACTTCATCGTGCTCGACATGTTCGCCAACGCCTGCTCCGGCCGCGAGACGCCGGAGGGCGCGATGGCCATGGCCGCGCGCCAGGCCGGGCGGCTCTACCGCTGACGGCGCGCTGACGACTTCGGGGCCCGGCTCGCCCGGGCCCCGCACCCGATCGAGGAGTGACCTTTGGCCGACGCTGCCGTTTCCCCGCCTCGCACGCGCCGGATGCCCCAGACCTCGGCCTGGGCGCAGCTGCGCACCAACCGGAACTGGCTCGGCTTCTGGTTCATGGTGCCGGCGATGGCCTTCCTGATCCTGTTCCTGGCCTATCCGCTCGTCCTCGGCGTCTGGCTGAGCTTCACCGACACGCGCATCGGTCGCGGCGGCGAGTTCATCGGGCTGGAGAACTACCTGTGGCTCGCCGACGACTCGGTGTTCTGGCTGTCGCGTCTTCAACACGCTGCTCTACACCATCGTCGCCAGCGCCATAAAGTTCGCCATCGGCCTCTATCTCGCGCTGCTGCTCAACCGGCACATGCCGTTCAAGGCGATCATCCGCGCCGTGGTGCTGATCCCGTTCATCGTCCCGACCGTGCTCTCGGCCATCGCCTTCTGGTGGATCTTCGACACCCAGTTCTCGATCATCTCCTGGATGCTGCAGAAGATCGGCTTGATCGCGAGACCTACAATCGACTTGCTCGGCGAAGCAACCATGGAACGCGGGCGGTCGGTGATCTTCGCCAACATCTGGCGCGGCGTGCCGTTCATCGCGATCACCCTGCTGGCCGGGCTGCAGACCGTCTCGCCCTCGCTCTACGAGGCGGCGACCATCGACGGCGCCACCCGCTGGCAGATGTTCCGCTACATCACCTATCCGCTGCTGACCCCGATCATCGCCGTGGTCATGACGTTCTCGGTGCTCTTCACCTTCACCGACTTCCAGCTCATCTGGGTGCTGACCCGCGGCGGGCCGTTCAACGCCACGCACCTGATGGCGACGCTGAGCTACCAGCGGGCGATCCTCGGCGGCAACCTCGGCGAGGGCGCGGCGATCGCCACGGCGATGATCCCGTTCCTGCTTGCGGCGATCATGTTCTCCTGGTTCGGCTTGCAGCGCCGCAAGTGGCAGCATGGAGAGGGCAATGACTGACGTCGTCTCCGGCACATCCGCCGCAGGAATCGGCCGCCAGCGAGGGCATGGGCTATCTCGAGACGCGGATGAACCGGCTGGTGACGCTGTAGCTGCCGCTCGGCATCATCATGGTGGTGCTGCTCTTCCCGTTCTACTGGATGGCGCTGACCGCGATCAAACCCGACCAGGAGCTGCTCGACCTCGAGAGCACCAACCCGTTCTGGACCTCGCCGCCGACGCTGAAGCACATCCAGGTTCTGCTGTTCGAGACCGACTATCCGCGCTGGCTGTGGAACACCATGTCCATCGCCATCGGCGCCACGATCCTGTCGCTGATCGCCAGCGTGCTGGCCGCCTACGCCATCGTGCGCATCGCTATCGCGGTGCCAACTGGATCGGCGGCGCGATCTTCCTCGCCTACCTGGTGCCGCCGTCGATCCTGTTCATCCCGCTCGCCGCGATCGTGGTGAAGTACGGCCTGTTCGATACGCCCTTCGCGCTGATCCTGACCTACCCGACCATCCTGATCCCGTTCTCGACCTGGCTCCTGATGGGCTACTTCAAGACCATCCCGTTCGAGCTCGAGGAATGCGCGCTGATCGACGGCGCCTCGCGCTGGCAGATCCTGACCAAGATCGTGCTGCCGCTGGCGATCCCCGGGCTGATCTCGGCGTTCATCTTCTGTTTCACGCTGTGCTGGAACGAGTTCATCTACGCGCTCACCTTCATCTCGAACGCCGACAACAAGACCGTGCCGGTGGCGATCGTGACGAACTTCACCGACGGCGACATCTTCCGCTGGGGCTCGATCATGGCCGGGGCGCTGGTCGGCTCGCTGCCGCTGGTGATCCTCTACGCGTTCTTCGTCGAGCACTATGTCGCGGCAATGACCGGTGCCGTGAAGGAGTGATCGGCGCGAAAAAAAGGCCCAATTTCTAGGGCTCAGATCACTCAGATCAATCGGGTGACCGAAGTCGAAAGCCGCTTTTCACTATAAGGTCAACACGCGGAAAAGTGGAGCAATCCATCGGACCATGGCCAGTCGTCCCCCGAACCGAGCCCCAAACCGAAGGGCCAGCCTAGGACATTTCCCGGCGCGTCTCGATAGGCGGTTTCGAGGCTGTCCCGATCGCGATGGCACGGATCGCCACAAAAGCTTCACTTGCCGCGCAAACGCTTGCTATGGTGAGGGTGGCGCCGACGACCGGTGCCCAACGGGGCAAGCATTCGTTATTGTCCGCCCGCATCGGCATGGGAGACCGAACATGAAGACGCCGCTACTGTTGGCCAGCGCGATCGCCGTATCCTGCGCTGCGCTTCCTGCCTCCGCGCAGACCGAGATCACCTGGTGGCACGCCATGGGGGGCGAGCTCGGCACCAAGCTCGAAGAGATCGCCCAGAGCTTCAACGACAGCCAGAGCGACTACAAGGTGACGCCGGTGTTCCGCGGCACCTACGCCGAGACCATGACCTCGGCCATCGCCGCCTTCCGCGCCGGCGAGCAGCCGCACATCGTCCAGATCTTCGAGGTCGGCACCGGCACGATGATGGCGGCCAAGGGCGCGGTCTATCCCGTGCACCAGCTGATGGCCGACAACGGCAAGCCGTTCAAGCCGGAGGACTTCCTCTCGGCGGTGGTCGGCTACTACACCGACCCGGAGGGCAACATGCTCTCCTTCCCGTTCAATTCCTCGACGCCGATCCTCTACTACAACAAGGAGATCTTCGCCGCCGCCGGGCTCGACCCCGAGCAGCCGCCGGCGACCTGGGCCGACATGGAGGCGTTCTCGCAGAAGATCGTCGACTCGGGCGCCGCACCCTGCGGCTTCACCACCGCCTGGATCACCTGGGTGCATGTCGAGAACTTCTCGGCCTGGCACAACCTGCCGCTCGGCACGCTCGAGAACGGCTTCGGGGGCTTCGACACCGAACTCACCCTGAACACCCCCGAACTGGCGCGGCACTGGGACAACCTCAAGAAATGGCAGGATTCGGGCCTGTTCCGCTACGGAGGCCCCGGACCCGGCGCCGACGCCCCGCCCAAGTTCTACTCGGGCGAATGCGCCATCTACATGAACTCCTCCGCCTCGCTGGCCGGCGTGCTCGGCAACACCGACTTCGACGTCGGCTTCGGCATGCTGCCGTATTACGACGACGTCGCCGGAGCGCCGCAGAACTCGATCATCGGCGGGGCCTCACTCTGGGTGCTCCAGGGTCACGAGCAGCGAAGAATATGCCGCGACGGCGGCGTTCTTCGACTACCTCTCGCAGCCTGAGGTCCAGGCCGACTGGCATCAGTTCAGCGGCTATCTGCCGATCACCTACGCCGCGTTCGACCTCGGCAAGGAACAGGGCTTCTATGCGGCCAACCCGGGCCGCGACATCTCGATCGAGCAGATCACGCTGAACCCGCCGACCGAGAACTCCAAGGGTCTGCGCTTCGGCAACTTCCCACAGATCCGCGACGTGATGTCCGAGGAGTTCGAGCAGCTCCTCGCCGGCGCCAAGACAGGCCAGCAGGCGCTCGACGCCTCGGTCGAGCGCGGCAACCAGCTGCTGCGCGACTTCGAGGCGGCGATCAACTGAGCCGCTGATGATCCGCTGAATCTGGGGCCGCCCGCGCATCGCGCCGTGGGCGGCCCCCCGTCCCTCCGGGTTCTCCTGACATGCAGACCAAGCGGACGACCTTCCCGAACGTCTGGTTGCCGTACCTGCTGCTGGCGCCGCAGATCGCCGTCACGCTCGTCTTCTTCATCTGGCCGGCGTCCCAGGCGCTTATCCAGTCGGTCCAGCGCCAGGACGCCTTCGGCTTCCGCACCACCTTCGTCGGCCTCGACAACTTCCGCCGCCTGCTGGCCGACCCGTTCTATCTCGCCTCGATGCAGGTGACGCTGGTGTTCTCGGTGGCGGTGACGCTGCTCTCCATGGGGTTCGCACTGCTCTTCGCGGTCATGGTCAACCGCATGATCCGCAGCCGCAGCCCCTACACCACGCTGATGGTCTGGCCCTATGCGGTGGCGCCCGCCATCGCCGGGGTGCTCTGGTACTTCATCTTCAACCCGACCATCGGCATCCTGCCCTATCTGCTCAGGATGGCCGGCTACGACTGGAACAACCGCGCCTCGGCCACCGACGCGATGATCCTGGTGGTGATCGCCGCCGCCTGGAAGCAGATATCCTACAACTTCCTGTTCTTCCTCGCCGGGCTGCAGTCGATCCCGCAGTCGCTGCTCGAGGCCGCCGCCATCGACGGGGCGAGCCCGAGCAAGCGGTTCTGGACCATCGTCTTCCCGCTCCTGTCGCCCACCACCTTCTTCCTGCTGGTGGTCAACATCACCTACGCGATGTTCGACACCTTCGGGGTGATCCACGCCACCACCCAGGGCGGGCCGGCGCAGGCCACCAACATCCTGGTCTACAAGGTCTACACCGACGGCTTCGTCGGGCTGAACCTCGGCTCCTCGGCGGCGCAGTCGGTGATCCTGATGCTGATCGTCATCACGCTGACCGTGGTGCAGTTCCGCTGGATCGAGCGGCGGGTGCAGTACTGATGGTCGAGAACCGCCCCTGGCTCAACTTCTTCGCCCATGCGATCCTGATCCTCGGCGTGGCGATCGTGGTGTTCCCGATCTACGTCGCCTTCATCGCCTCGACCCGCGGCTCGACCGACTTTCTCTCCGGCGTCATCCCGCTGACCCTCGGCACCCATCTGGTCGAGAACTACCGGACCATGCTCGGCGACCGGCCTCAGCGTCTCCGGCGCGCCGCCGTTCGGGCCGATGATCCTCAACAGCCTGATCATGGCGGTCGGCATCGCGGTGGGCAAGATCGCCATCTCGATCCTCTCGGCCTTTGCCATCGTCTACTTCCGCTTCCCGTTCCGCATGTTCTTCTTCTGGCTGATCTTCGTGACGCTGATGCTCCCGGTCGAGGTGCGCATCATCCCCACCTTCCAGGTGGTGGCCGACCTCGGGCATGCTGAACAGCTACGCCGGCCTGACCATCCCGCTGATCGCCTCGGCGACCGCCACCTTCCTGTTCCGGCAGTTCTTCATGACGGTGCCCGAGGAGCTGATCGAGGCCGCGCGGGTCGACGGGGCGGGGCCGCTCAAGTTCTTCCGCGACATCCTCGTGCCGCTCTCGATCACCAACATCGCGGCGCTCTTCGTGATCCTGTTCATCTACGGCTGGAACCAGTACCTCTGGCCGCTGCTGATCACCACCGACCAGAGCTACTACACCGTCGTCATGGGCATCCAGCGGCTGGCCACCGCCGCCGATGCCGACCCGCGCTGGAACCTGGTGATGGCGGCGGTGATCCTCGCCGCCCTGCCGCCGGTGCTCGTCATCCTCTTCATGCAGCGCCTGTTCGTGAAGGGCCTGGTCGAGACGGAGAAGTAGATGGCCACGATCACCCTTGAAGACAGTCTCCAAGACCTACCCCGGCGGCGTCGAGGCCGTGAAGGGGATCGACCTCGACGTGGCCGACGGCGAGTTCGTGGTGCTGGTCGGCCCCTCCGGCTGCGGAAAGTCGACGCTCCTGCGCATGGTGGCGGGGCTGGAGACCATCACCTCGGGCGACGATCAGGATCGGCGAGCGGGTGGTCAACAAGCTGGAACCCTCCGAGCGCGACATCGCCATGGTGTTCCAGAACTACGCGCTCTACCCGCACATGACGGTCTACAACAACCTCGCCTACGGGCTGCGCAACCGCGGCACGCCGCGCGACGAGATCGACCGGCGGGTGCGCGAGGCGGCGCGAGATGCTGGAGATCGGCGGCTTTCTCGACCGCAAGCCCCGCCAGCTCTCCGGCGGCCAGCGCCAGCGCGTCGCCATGGGCCGCGCGCATCGTGCGCGAGCCGGCGGCCTTCCTCTTCGACGAGCCGCTCTCGAACCTCGACGCCAAGCTCCGCGTGCAGATGCGCGTCGAGATCCGCCGCCTGCAGCGCCGGCTCGGCACCACCTCGCTCTACGTCACCCACGACCAGATCGAGGCGCATGACGTTGGCCGATCGGCTGGTGGTGCTGAACGCCGGCCAGATCGAGCAGATCGGCACGCCGACCGAGGTCTACGACCGCCCGGCCACGACTCTTCGTCGCCGGCTTCATCGGCACCCCGCCGATGAACATCCTGCCCGCCGCCTACCTGCGCGAGCGCAGCGGCGGCCTGCCCGACGCCTGGCCCGCCGCCGCCGACCTCCTCGGCATCCGCCCCGACGACCTGCTGCTCGCGCCGCCCGACGGACCGCACGTCACCCTGCCCGCCACGCTCGACCTGCTGGAGCCAGCCGGCGCGGAGGCGCATCTCTACGTCCGGCTCGAGGGGCTGGATACGCCGGTGACCGCCCGCGCCCAGGGCCGGCCCGTCCTGGCCGAGGGCGGCCCGGTCATGCTGCACGCCCGCCCCGGCGACTTCCACGCCTTCGTGGGTGGCATCCGCGCGGCCTGATGCGGCCTCAGGTTGACCGTGACGTGACCCCTTGTTTCTCCTCCACGGTCAGCTGGAATCCGGTCCACAGGAGAGGGATCAGCAGATGAAGCGAAGCAGGTTCACCGAAGAGCAGATCATCGGGGTGCTGAGAGAGCAGGAGGCCGGTGCATCGGTCGCTGAGCTTTGCATCGGATCTAACCAGATTGCCGATCCACAGCTGCCCCTACCGAGCGGCGAAGAACATCGGCCGCGTTTGAGACGGTGTCCGCGGTCCAGGCGACAAACTGATCAGGCCGGACGAGCGTCAGGCGGGCGCCGTACCGTTCGCGGCCGTCCGACCGGGTGTCGATCACGATCTCTAGTGGCAGGCCCAAGCTGCTCGCCGCGTTGCTGAACGCTGCCACCGAACCGGGATCGGCGTCCAGGGCCAGCAAGGTGAATCCCCTGCCAAGCGCCTCGTAGACGTTGCCTCCAGTCGAGAGCCCCTGGGGTGCGAGATGATGGCCGGGACGCGCCTCCCATGCGTGGCGGCCCTTCGCCGAGGGGGCGCCTGGCCCCCCGATCAGCGGCGAGCCCTCGTAGTTCGGCTCGAAGGCGTCCACCTCGCCCCGCGCGCCGGCACTCCGGGCTTTCCAGGCGGCCTCGAACGCATCGCGGTCGCGGTCGGGAGCATGCGCGGCGAGGAAGGCCCGGTCGGCCTCGATGCAGCCTCGATGAAGTCGCGCGCCGTCGACGCGAAGACCGGCCGGCGCTCGGCGTCGTAGCAGTCCAGCAGCGCCGGGCCGCCCCAGCCCTGCAGGGTGGCGGCGAGCTTCCAGCCGAGGTTGCGGGCGTCCTCGAAGCCCGGTGTTGATGCCGTAGCCGCCGTAGGGCGGGTGGCTGTGCGCCGCATCGCCGGCGATGAAGACGCGGCCCGTGCGGTAGCTGTCGGCGAGGGCGATCGCGCAGGTCCCAGAAGCCGACGTGGTCGAACTCGAGCGGCGAACGGCCGCGCCGACGGCGCGGTGCAGCAGCCCGGGAAGTCGAAGTTGTCCGGCGGTGGTGCCGACGGGGCACGGGCGCGTGGAAGAACCAGCTCAGCCGAGTCGACCCGACCGAAGAACAGCCAGTAGCCTTCGAGGTCCGGGTGGAGCACGTTGTAGAAGGCCTTGCCCGGATAGCGCTCCAGCAGCTCGTGCAGCTCCGCGCGACCGGAAGACCAGAGCACCATCAGGCGGTCGTGGTCGCGAGAGCGTCTCGGTGATGCCCGGCGCGCCTCGCGGACCGTCGAGCGGCTGCCGTCGCAGCCGACGACATAGCGGCCGCGCAGGGTCTCGCCGATCCGTCGCGGTTCTCGATCTCGAGGCGCACACCGTCCTCGGGGTCCTCGGCGACGGTGGCGCCGGTGGCCAGCCGTAGACGGGTCTCGACGCCGGGGATCTCGGCGGCCCGGGCGCGCAGCACGCGTCTCGGTGGCGTACTGCGGCAGCCGCTCGTTGTCGCGTGAAGTAGAACGGCCGCACCTAGGCCCGCTTCAGCCAGTCGTAGTGATAGTCCGACAGCAGCGTGCCGTAACAGGTCATCCCGCCGGCGGCGTAGTCGCGCGGCGTAGGCCGCGCCGCGCGCAGCGCCGCCTCGGCACCCCAGAAATGGAAGTGCTCCATCGTGCGCTGGGTGAGGTTCTGGCCCTTCGGGATCGGCGACGGCGCGGCGCGGCGCTCGACGACGCAGGTGGCGACGCCCGCGCTGGCCGAGCTCGATGGCGAGGCCGAGGCCGACCGGCCCGCCGCCGACGATCAGCACGTCGTGGCTGAACGGCATTCAGACCACGCCCTGCTCGAGGTAGACGTGCTTGGTCTCGAGGAAGTCGTTCAGCCCCTCCGGCCCGTGCAGGCGGCCGAGGCCCGACTGGCCGATAGCCGCCGGTCTCGCCCTCGGCGAACAGGCGGCCGATGGCAGTTCAGCCAGACGGTGCCGGCGCGGATCGCGCGCGCGACGCGGACGGCGCGGTTGAGGTCGCGGGTGTAGAGGCTGGCGGCGAGGCCGTAGCGGGTGGCGTTCGCCTTGGCGACGGCCTCGGCCTCGTCGGCGAAGGTCTCGACCGAGGCGATCGGGCCGAACAGCTCCTCCTGGACCAGCGGCGAGCCGGTATCGTCGATGCGGAAGAGCGTCGGCGTCAGGAACGCGCCGGGGGCGCCCGCCCCGCCCGGGTTCGTACCGCGAAGGATGAGCTCGCCCTCGTCGGCGGCCCGTTCGATGATCGTCATCAGCCGGGCCTCGGCGTCCTTGTCGATCAGCGCGCCCATCTCGCTGGCCGGGTCGTGGCCGGGGCCGACGCGGACGCGCGCGGAAGGCGGCGGCGATCTTCTCCTCGAAGGCGGCGCGGATCGGCTCGTGCACCAGGAAGCGGGCGGCGGCGACGCAGATCTGGCCGGCCATCACCAGGCTGCCGTGGGTGAGCTCGCGGACGGCGAGGTCGAGGTCGGCGTCGTCGAAGATCACCGCCGGGCGCCTTGCCGCCGAGCTCGAGCGAGAGCCGCTTCAGGGTCGGCGCGGCGGCGGCCATGATCCGCTTGCCGGTGGCCGAGGAGCCGGTGAACGAGATCACGTCGACGTCCGGCGAGGCGACGATCGCCTCGCCGACCTCGGTGCCGTTCTCGTTGACCGAGTTGACGACGCCCTGGCGGCAGCGACGGGCAGTCGGCGAGGCAGCGCATGATGCGCGGCGTGCACCAGCGGGGTCTGGTGCGCGGGCTTGATGACGCAGGTGCAGCCGGCGGCGAGTGCCGGGGCGAGCGAGCGAATCAGCAGCGTGACCGGCGCGTTCCACGGCACGATGATGGCGGCGACCCCGGCGGCTTCGCGGGTGCATCATCGACAAGGCCCCGGGGGCAGGCTCCAGCGTGCGGCCGAGCATCGTGCGGGCGAGGCCCGCGTAGTAGCGCGCCTCCGAGACGCCGGCGCGGGTCTCGCCCAGCGCCTCGGCGCGGAGCTTGCCGTTCTCGGCGACGACCAGGTCGGCGATCGCCGTCGAGCTCGCGCCTCGAGCCGGTCGGCGAACTCGAGCAGCACCTGGGCGCGCAGGCGGGGCGACGCCGGCCAGGTGCCGCCGTCGAAGGCGGCGCGGGCGGCGGCGACCGCCTGGGCCGCGAGCGCGCCGGAGCCGAGGGCGAAACGGCCGAGCACCGAGCCGTCGGCGGGGTTGAGGCTCTCGGCCTGCGCGCCGTCGGTCAGCCATTCGCCGGCGATGTGGTGGCCGGCGATCATGACGGCAGCCCCAGCAGGCGCACGGCGTTGTCCTGGTAGATCTTGCGGCGCAGCGGCTCCGACATGTCGTCGGTGATGCGCGATGGTCTCGCGGATGTACATCGGGCCGCCCTCGGGGTCGAAGGGCGCGTCGGAGGCGAAGAGCACGTGGTCCTCCCCGAAGAACTCGACCGCGTGCTCGATGGCGCGGCGCGAGCCGAAGCTGGCGGTGTCGGCGTAGAAGTCGCGGAAATACGTCGAGATGCGGACGCTTCAGCGCCTTGCGGACCGCGGCGAGGTCACGGTCGGAGGTGCGCTTGCCCATCTGGTCCCAGCCGGGTCCGACGCGGCCCTCGAAGAACGGCACCATGCCGCCGGCGTGGTGGGTGATGACGCGCAGGCCGGGGTGGCGGTCGAAGACGCCGGAAAACACCATCCGCGCCATGGCGGCGGAGGTCTCGTAGGGCCAGCCGAAGGTCCACCAGATCTCGTATTCGGAGCGCTTCTCGGTGAGATAGTCGGGGAAATTCTCGCCGCGGGCGGGGTGGAGCCACACCGGCTTGCCGAGGTCCGCCATCGTGGCGAAGAAGGCGTCGAACTCGGGCAGGTCGAGCGGCTTGCCGCTCACGTTGGTGAAGATCTGCATGCCGACGGCGCCGAGATCCTCGCACGGCGCGGCGCGAATTCGGTGACGGCCGCCTCGGGGTCGTTCATCGGCGCGGTGCCGATGAAGCCGGGGAAGCGGTCGGGGTGGCTCGCGCAGAGCTCGGCCATGGCGTCCGAGCCGATGCGCGACGAGTTCGAGCGCCTTCTCCGGCCCGGCGAGCTTCTCCAGCGGCGGCGAGGCGAGCGAGAGCACCTGGCAGTAGTCGGGGCCGAACTCGTCCATGACCCGGAAGCGGATGTCGAGGTCGGTCATCATCGGCACGTCGCCGGAGCGCTTGGTGATGTCGGACATCGTGCCGATGTGGTCGATCAGCGCGTCGAAGAACGGCCTCGGCCAGATGTGGTTGAAGACGTCGATCTTTTTCATGTCGCCTCGCTGCTCTTGACTGCGCCCATGGTCCCTTGGCCGTTAATCATCGTTAAGGCCCGGTAAATCTAGGAGAATATTCCGTTTTTTTTCAAAGAGATGTCGGGATTCCCAAGCTTGGGATTCCGGGGCCCGTGCCCGTTCGTCCCGCTCGGAAACCCCGCCGCGGCGGTCGTCCAGCCGGGCGCTGACGTCGGCGGCGGCGGCACGAACCTCGGCGGTGATGCGCTCGATGTCGCCGGGGGCGAGGGTCGGTGCCGGGATGGTGGTGCAGAGGCTCGCCACCGGCGCCCGGGCCGCGTCGAACACCGGCGCGGCGATGCCGACGACGCCCGGCGTCACCTCGCCATGGGCGACGGCGTAGCCGGCGCGGCGGACCTCGCGGAAGCGCTCGAGGATCTCGGCGGGCGTGCAGCCGAGCCCGATGGCCCGCAGCTCCTCGAGGTTCCGCTCGATCAGCTCGGCCAGCCGGCGGCGGGGCAGGAAGGCCATGATCGAGCGCGAGATCGCCCCGCGCGCCAAGCGGCATCGGCCGGCCGCGCGGGTAGCTCGACAGCGGCGTTCGGCGTCGAGCAGACCGAGGTCGACGCAGAGGATGCGGTTGCCGTACCAGCGCACCAAGAGCGCCGTGCACGGCCGGTCGGCAGCGAGGCGCTCCAAGATGCGGCCGGCCGGCGCAGCACCAGCGCGTCCGACCGGCGCATGAGGATAGTCCAGCTCGACCACCCGCGGGCCGAGGGTGAAGCCGCGGCCCGGCAGCGCGGCGACGAAGCCGGCCTCGCGCAGCGTCTTGAGGTAGCGGTAGAGCGTCGGGCGCGAATAGCCGAGCGCGGCCATCATCGCCTCGGGGGTCCACTCCAGCCCGTCCTCGGTGAAGAGCTCGAGGACGGCGAGGATGCGCTCGGGGCCGGTACGCACCACGGCTCAGGCCTCGGTCCGCGCCGGGCGCGCGCGCCGCAGCTCCCAGCCGATCAGCGCGATGCCGCCGACCACCCCGGCCACGTCGGTCGACGAGCGCGCCCTCGAAGGCCGTGGCAGGGACAAGCGCCATCAGTCCGGCCCCCGCGAAGAGCACCCGCATCGTCGGCGAGAGGCGCTCGGCGAAATAGCCGGCAAGCGCGGCGGAGACGAGCCAGACGCCCATGACGGCCGTGACAACGGCGAGCGCGACGTCGAAGGGCGCGCCGATCAGCAGCAGCGTCGGCGAGAAGACGAAGAGGACCGGAATGACGATAGGCCGTCCAGCCGAACCGCATCGCCGCCCAGCCCGGTGGCCATCGCCGGGGCCCCGGCGATCGACGCGGCGGCGAAGGCGGCCAGCGCGATCGGCGGCGTGATCATCGACATCATGCCGAAGTAGAGCACGTAGAGATGCGCCGCGATCGGCTCGATACCGACCTCGACCAGCGCCGGCGCCACCAGCGCGGCGAGCAGGACGTAGACGCCGAGCGTCGGCAGGCCCATGCCGAGCACGATGCAGACGAGCGCCGACAGCGCCAGCAGCACCACGACGCTGCCGCCGCCGATCTGCACCAGGGCATAGGTCAGGTTGAAGCTGAGGCCCGGTGATGTTGAGCACGCCGATGACGATCCCGGAGGCGGCGGAGATCAGGATGATCTCGACGACCGCGTGGCCGGTGGCGGCGAACGAGCGCGCCAGGGCGCCGAAGCGCGGGCGCTCGCCGCGGTAGCCGAAGAGCCAGCGCGGTCGCGACCACCGAGACGCCGCCCAGCAGCGCGGCCCGCTCGGGCTGCCAGCTGCAGCCAGAACAGCGCGTAGATCAGCACCGCGAAGGCGAGCGACGAAGTGCAGCCTCCGCGCAACACGCGGCCCCGGGCCGGGATGTCGGCCTCGGGCACCCGGCGAGATGCCCAGCTTGGCCGCCTCGAGGTCGGCCTGGATGAAGAGCGCGACGTAGTAGAGCAGCGCCGGGACCAGCGCGGCAAGCACGATCGTCGGAGTAGGGCACGGCCAGGAACTCGGCCATCAGGAAGGCGGCGGCGCCCATGACCGGCGGCATCAGCTGCCCGCCGGTCGAGGCGACCGCCTCGATGGCGGCGGCCTTGTGCGCCGGGTAGCCGTCGCGCTTGATCATCGGGATGGTCACGACGCCGGTGCCGACGACGTTGGCGACGGCGGAGCCGGAGATCGACCCGAACAGGCCCGAGGCGAGCACGGCGATCTTCATCGCGCCGCCCCGGAAGCGGCCCATGCCGAGCAGGGCTGCGTCGGTGAAGAACTCGGAACCGCCGGTGGCGGCGAGCAGGCCGCCGAACAGGATGAAGGCCACGACGACCGTCGAGGCGACGCCGAGATCGGGAGGCCGAGGATGCCGTTGGACGTCGAAGGCCATGTAGCCCGCCAGCAGCTGCCAGTTCTGCGGGCGGCCCTGCAGGCGACCGGGCACGAAGATCGCCGAACGAGCGCGTAGAGCAGGAAGACGGCGATGATGATCACCAGCGCCCAGCCGGTGGCGCGGCGCAAGGCCTCGAGCAGGAGCAGGATCGACGATCAGGCCGGGCACCCAGAGCTCGAGCGGGCCGCATGAAGATCGTGAGGACGATCGCGGGGTAGCCGACCGCGATCCAGCCGAGGGCGGCGAACGCGGCGGCGGCGAGCAGCGACGTCGATCCAGGGAACACGCGTCGCGTTCGGCGCCCCGCCGCGCGGGCAGGGTGAGGAAGGCCAGCGGCAGGGCGAGGGCCAGGACCAGCGCGCAGGAACTGCTGCGGGTAGAAGTCCAGCCCGAGCTGGCGCGGCAGCGACAGGCCCAGAGCACGGCCGTCAGCGTGATCAGGAACGCGGCAGCAGCGTCCGCGATCGGACGCCAGAGGTGCCGGGGAAGGCCGCGCGGCTCTCCCCGCTGGTGTCACGGGTGCACGGATCAGTTCAGATGCCCGACTTCCTCGAAGAACCTCAGCGCGCCCGGGTGGAACTCGGCGAGCGCGATGTCGCCGCCATGTCGTCGGGATTGAAGGCGTCAAACGGCGGGAAGGTGCTCGCGCCATACGTCGCCTTGCTCTCGTAGATGCGCCTTCGCCATCGCGTAGACCACGTCCTCGGGCGCGTTGGCGTGGGTGAAGACCACCTGCGGAAAGGCGATGTAGACCGCGTCCTCGAGCGACGCCCGGCATGGAGCCGGCCGTGAGCTCGGATGAAGAACGCCATCGGCCAGTGCTCGCGCGGCCAGCGCCAGGTTCGCGTCGGTCGTGCTCGATCGGTCAGCGCCCGCAGGCCGCCCACCGCGGCGTCGGCCTCGCGCACCTTGCCCGCGCCGTGGGCGAAGATGAAGCCGACCGTGTCGCCCGCCATGAAGGCGTCGGCCCCCGCGACCACCGAGGCCACCGAGACCGGCATCGATGTCGTCGCGGGTCATTCCGGCGGTCGCGTAGATCGCGTCGAGCTGCGGCAGGATGGTTTCTGCGCGGTGTAGCCGTCGGTCATCGGCTGGCCCTTGAGGTCGGCGATCGTCATGATGTCGCTGTCGGCGCGCACGAAGATCGCCTCGATCAGCGGCATGATCAGGCCGACGATCCGGAGGTTCGGGATCTGGCGTTGCCCTCCCACCACTCGCCGGCCCTCGATCGCGTAGTTCGACCTCCTGCAGGTTCGCGACGCCGAACTCGATGCCGCCGGAGGTCGACGAACGGGATGAACTGGTTCGGGCTGGTCGCGGGCTGGATGGTGGTGTTGAGGCCCGCCTCGTTCGCGGCATTCGCCACGGCGGTGCCGATGTTGTGGAAGAGCGAGCCCGGGTTCGAGGTGGCGATGCCGACGTTCTGGGCCTGGGCCGGCCGCCGGCGGCGAGGCCGCATCGCGCGGCCGACTGCGATGAAGGCTTGTTCATGGTATCCTCCCTTGTACGCCCGCTTGAGCGGGTGCTCGTCACGAATTCTCGCAGGACTGAGATTCGTGTACGAGGGTACTTGCGCCGGGCAACAACTCAAGGACAATCGCCGGCGGGAGGAGTGCGATGATGGAGCGACGACGCCGATCCGACCCGCGACCGGGGCGGAGCGTCCTGCTCGGGCTCGAAGCCGGCGGGGATCGACTATCTCTTCGCCAACGCCGGAACCGATTTCCCGCCGGTGATCGAGGCGCTGGCGCAGCTTGCCGCCGGCTCGCTGCCCGAGGCCGGTGACGGTCCCGCACGAGACCGCCGGCGGTCGGCGATGGCGCACGGCTACTGGCTGGTCACCGGCCGGCCGCAGGCGGTGATGGTGCACGTGAACGTCGGGTCTCGCGAACGCCGTCGATGGGGGTCATCAACGCGGCGAGCGACAACGTGCCCATGCTCGTCATGTCGGGCCGCACGCCGATCACCGAGCGGGGCGCAAGGGAGTGCGGGTGACGCCGATCCAGTACGGGCAGGAGATGTACGACCAGGCCTCGATCGTGCGGGACGTCGGTCAAGTTCCACTACGAGATGCGCTACCCCGAGCAGGGCGAGCCGCTGGTCCGCGCGGGCGCTCGGCGATCGCGCGGGCCGCGCCGGAGGGTCCGGTCTACCTGAGCCTGCCGCGCGAGCCGCTGACGGCGCCGAGTGCCCGGAGGCGCTCGCCGAGCCCGGTCGTCCAGGCGCCGGCGAGCCCGGCCGCGCCGGACCCGGAGGCCATTGACGCTGCTGGCGCAGCTGGCTCGACGACGCGCGAGCGCGCCGCTGATCCTCTGCCAGCGCGGCGATCCGGCGGGCGGCTGTCGGGGCGCGTGCTGGCTGAACTCGCCGAGCGGCACGCGGCTGGCGGTCTGCGAGCCGTTCACGGTGCGCAACGTTCTGGCCTCGCGACGCATCCGACGCTTCTCGGCTACGCGCCGGGCCGGCGCTCGGCGGAAGCCGACGTGGTGGTCGTGCTCGACAGCGAGGTGCCATGGATCGAGTGCAGGCCAGCGGCCCGGGCCGGGCGCGCGGGTGGTCCATCTCGGGCCCGATCCGCTCTTCGCGCGGATGCCGGTGCGGGGCTACCGCAGCCGACCTGGCGATCACCGCGCGACCCCGGCGGCGGCGCTCGCGGCGCTGGCGGCGGCGCTCCGGAGCCGGGACCGCGGGCGGCGGCACGGCGGAGCGGATCGCCGCAGCGCGGCGGCGACCGCGCCGGCGGGCGGCGGCGGAGCGCGCAGGCGGGGGCGGACGAGCCCGATGAGCGCGGAATGGCTGAGCCACTGCCTTTCGGACGTGCATGGACGACGCGCGGTCGCCTTCAGCGAACTCGGCCTGCTGCCCGGGCGCGATGCGCCTGGCGGGGCCGAACCGGCTTTTCACCAACCCGCATTCCGGCGGGCTCGGCTGGGGGCTGCCGGCGGCGCTCGGCGCGCAGCTCGCCGACCGCGAGCGGCTGATGATCGCCTGCATCGGCGACGGCTCCTACATCTTCGCCAATCCCGTGGCCTGCCATCAGATCGCCGAGGCGCTGGAGCTGCCGGTGCTGACCATCGTCAAGAACAACGGGATGTGGAACGCGGTGCGGCGGTCGGTGATCGGCGCCTATCCCGGGGGCGCGGCGGCACGGGCCAACGAGATGCCGCTGACCTCGCTCGAGCCCGCGCCAGACTACCTCGGCGTCGCCGCGGCGTGCGGCGCCCACGCGCAGCGGGTCGAGCACGGGCGGGATCTGCCCGCGGCGCTCGCGCGGGCCATCGAGGTCATCCGGACGCGAGCGGCGCCAGGCGGTACTGGACGTGCGGGTCGCGGTCTCGGACCGGCATTGACGGGTGTTTCACGCCCAAATCGTCGTGCCGAAGCTTTCTAGAATCCTAAAATGTGGCAAGCCGGATTCCAGCCGGATTCCAGCCGGATTCCAGCCGCAGAAAACCCTCCCTTTTCAGGACACTAGTCGATCTTCGAGGCGTCGCGGAACATCACGCGATGGCGACGGGTGCGGATCCAGTCGTCGAGCTCGGCCTCGGTCATCGAATGCGCGGGGTCGAAGCGGTCCCAGTTGACGATGTCCGTGAGCTCCTTGCGCCAGCGCTTGTAGGGTCTCTGGGCCGGCCTGCCGAACAGCATGATGTCGAGCACCGCCAGCTCGTCGGGAATGCCGAGGAGCGGCCGCATCGCCTTCTGGGCGTTCTCCTGGCCGATCGCGGTCACCCACCAGACGCAGTAGCCGAGGGCGGCCGCGGCGAGATGCGCCGACATGGTCGCCGCGGCCACCGACTGCAGGAGGATGCGCTCGGCGTTCTCGCGGTACATGCGGTTGAGATCGCTGTCGTCGTCGGAGAGCACCGGGAAGGCGCGCACCCAGCGCATGTCCGAGCAGACCACGATGAAGCCGGGCGCCGTGGCGAGCCCCCGGTAGTCGGGCGTCGGGAACTTCATCTTCATCTTGGCACGCGCCCGCTGCTCGGCGACGAAATACTCGGTGATCGCCGCCTTCACCGCCGGGTCGCGCACCACGACGAAATGCCACGGCTGGGCGTTGGCGCCCGATGGCGCATGCCGCGCCGCCTCCAGCACCCGCTCGACATCCTCGTCCGGCACGGCAATCTCGGGGTCGAACTTGCGCACGGTGACGCGGTTGCGCACCACCTGCATTAGCGCATCGTAGCGCTCGGTCGCCCCAAGCGGCGGGAGGTCGACCGCCGCCTCCGCCGCCTCGAGATCGACCGCGGCCCCAACCTCGTCCTCTGCCATCGCCGCGCTCCCCTGGCCCTATCCGCGCACCCCCCGGAGCCTGCCGTCCCCAGGCCCCGACCGCAAGCCCGACCTGAGGCCCCATTCGTCGCTTGGTGGGAAAACCCCCGATCAGGCATACATCAACTTGGCGGCGCCAATCCCGGCGATCCCCTGGACAGCCTGAGGCCCGACGGGCCGAACGCGCTTTCCGACGGCAACGTCTCCGGCCGCGGCGTCGGCTTCCAGGAGGTCAAGTGGACAGGCCGCGACTTCGCACTGGCCGGTGACGAGACGCTGCCCATGGGCCAGCCGATGATCGAGTGTAGCTTCGGCGACGTCGATGCGGCCTTCGCCGAGGCGGCGGCGCTGGTCGAGGCGAGCATGGTACACGCCTCCAACGCCCGAGCTGGCTGACGGCTTCGTGGTGCTCACGTGGTGATCCCGGCACCCTGGATCACCATCAACCCCACGAATATCTGATATTATCATTATCGATTTCATTTATGCTCGAATGCATGCAAAATGCGCGGCGACGAAGTCTTTAACACGCGACAACAACGCACAGGGAGAGCGAAATGGGCACTCGTCGCTTCGCATTCGCGGCAGCCGCCGCAATGATCGTCCTTGGGGCTGCCGGCGCCGAGGCGCAGGAGAAGCTCCGGCTCGGCACCGAGGGCGCCTATCCGCCGTTCAACTACTTCGACTCCGCTGGCAACGTGATCGGCTTCGACGTGGAAATCGGGCTGGCGCTCTGCGAGAAAATGGGGGTCGAATGCGAGATCGTCGCCCAGGACTGGGATGGCATCATCCCCGGCCTGCTCGCCAACAGGTACGACTTCATCATCGCATCGATGTTCATCACCGAGGAGCGCAAGCAGCAGGTCGCTTTCACCGATCCCTATTACAAGGCGGCGATGACCCACGTGGCGCCGAAGGATTCCGGGCTCACCGAGTTCACTAACGACACGCTGTCGGGCATGGCCATCGGCGCCCAGTCGGGCACCACCCAGGCCAACTTCGTGCAGGCGCAGTATCCCGACGCCGACATCCGGCTCTACCCGACCCAGGACGAGGTCAACCTCGACATGGCCAGCGGGCGCATCGACCTGCAGGTCGGCGACATGCTGCCGCTGCTCGACTTTCTGAAGACTGACGACGGGCAATGCTGCGAGATGGTGGGCGAACCGATCACCGACCCGGCGTTCGTCGGCGAGGGCGTCGGCATCGCCGTGCGCCAGGAGGATACCGAGCTCGTGTCCCGGCTCAACGAAGCCCTGCAAGCGATCCGCGAGGATGGCACCTACGAGGCAATCAACGACAAGTACTTCCCGATCGACGTCTACACCATGAACTGAGCGCTGCGATATCGCGGGGCGCGCATCCACCGGGCGCGCGCCCCGGGCAACCGGGGAGGGGGGAGACGTGCTGGAAATGTTCGCGTTCGGCGACGCCGGCTGGGGCGACGAGTTGCTCCGCGGCCTCTTGGTCACCATTCAGCTCGCGGTCGTATCCCTGCCCGTGGGGCTGCTGCTCGGCTTCGCCGCCGCCGGCGCCTCGCTGTCGGACAAGATGTGGCTACGTGGCGTGGGTACCTCCTACACCACGATCATGCGCGGGCTTCCCGAGCTGCTCACGCTGTTCGTGGTCTACAATGGCCTCGGGCTGGTCCTGAACGCGATCGTCACCTGGTGGAACCCGGAGGCTCGCCTCGAGCTCAGCTCGTTCGTGGCCGGGGTGATCGCGCTCGGCCTCGTCTTCGGCGCCTACGCCGGCGAGGTGCTGCGCGGCGCCTTCCAGGCGCTGAACAAAGGCCAGATCGAGGCCGGCAAGGCGGTCGGCATGCGGCCGAGCCAAGTTCTCTTCCGGATCAAGCTGCCGCAAGTCTGGCGCTTCGCGCTGCCCGGGCTCGGCAATCTGTGGATCAACCTGCTGAAGGATACCGCGCTCGTCTCGGTCATCGCGCTCGACGACCTGATGCGCATGACGCAGCTGGCGGTCCGCGCCACCAAGCAGCCCTTCACCTTCTTCCTCGCCGCCTGCCTCATCTACTGGGTGCTCAGCGTGATCTCGGAGATAGTGCTCGCCCGCATGGAGCGGCACGCAAACCGCGGCATCCGGAGGGTCTGAGCCATGCACCCGATCCAGATCATTACCACCTACTGGCCGCAGCTCCTCTCCGGCGTGGGCGTCACGCTTTCGCTGACCCTGCTCGGGGCGCTGCTGGCCGCACTGTTAGCTCCGCCGCTTGCGCTGGTCAGGGTCAACGCCGGTCCCGTCGCGCAGGCGCCGCTCCGGCTCTACATCTCGTTCATGCGCGGCACGCCGCTGCTCGCGCAGATGTTCCTGATCTACTACGGCTCGGGCCAGTTCCGGCCGTTCCTGCAGGACATCGGCCTGTGGACCTTCTTCCGCGAGCCGTTCAACTGCGCGCTGCTCGCCTTCGTGCTGAATTCAGCCGCCTATCAGACGGAGATCCTGCGCGGCGGGATCCTCGGCGTGCCGCACGGCGAGATCGAGGCGGCCAAGGCGATGGGCATGACCCGGCTGATGCAGCTCCGGAGGGTGATCTTCCCGCACGCCTACCGCATCGCCTGGCCGGCGATCGGCAACGACGTGATCCTGCTCCTGAAGGCGAGCGCGCTGGCGAGCGTCGTCACGATCTTCGACCTGATGGGCCAGACCCGGGCCATCTACCAGAGAACCTTCGACTTCTCGGTGCATCTGTGGACGGCGCTGATCTATCTCTGCCTGACGGCGGTCTTCGTCTGGGCCTGGCGCCGGTTCGAGATTCGGCTGAGCCCGCAGATTCACGGCAAACGCGCGTCGCTCTTCGGGGCGATGCTGGGGAGGAGGGCGTCCGCATGAGCGAGCAACTGGTGCTCAAGGCCGAGGACATCCACAAGTCCTTCGGCGCCGTGGAAGTGCTGAAGGGCATCACGCTCGAGGCGCGCAATCACGACGTGATCTCGATCCTCGGCTCTAGCGGCTCGGGCAAGTCGACCTTCCTGCGTTGCCTCAACATGCTCGACCCGCCGACGTCAGGCCGGGTCTGGGTCCACGGCGAGGAGATCGTGGTGAAGAACGGTCAGCCTGCCGACATGCGCCAGGTCGAGCGCGCCCGCCAGCGGCTCGGCATGGTGTTCCAGCAGTTCAACCTTTGGTCCCACCGCACCGTGATCGAGAACGTCATGGAAGGCCCGATCCACGTGCTGAAGCAGCCGAAGGCCGTGGTGAAGGAGCGCGCCGAGGCGCTGCTGGCCCGCGTCGGTCTCAGCGAGCGGATGAACATGTATCCCTCGCAGCTCTCCGGCGGCCAGCAGCAGCGGGTGGCAATCGCCCGGGCGCTGGCGATGGAGCCCGACGCGATGCTGTTCGACGAGCCCACCTCGGCGCTCGACCCCGAGCTGGTCGGCGAGGTGCTGCGCGTGATGCAGTCGCTTGCCGCCGAGGGCCGCACCATGATCGTGGTCACCCATGAGATGGGCTTCGCCCGAGACGTCTCGACCGAGGTCGTGTTCATGCACAAGGGCAAGATCGCCGAAATGGGGCCGCCGAAGGAGATGTTCGGCGCGCCGAAGACCGAGGTCTTCCAGAAGTTCATTTCCGACGTTCGCTGACTTCCCGCCCGCGCTCCCGTTCACGGCGGTCCGACACTCCCGGACCGCGCTACACCAGTTGAACCCATGCCCGTGCCGACCATCGCCATCGACCTCGAGGCCATCGCCGAGAACACCCGCGCCATCGTCGGCCGCGTCGCGGTGGAAGGCGTGTCCGTCTTCGGGGTCACCAAGGCCACCGGCGGCCTGCCGCTGGTCGCCCGGGCGATGCGGCGCGGCGGCGCGGTGGGCATCGGCGAGTCGCGCATCGACAACGTGCGGCGTCTGCGCCGGGGCGGCATCGCCTGCCCGATCATGATGCTGCGCATTCCGTCCGTCACCGAGGCCCCCGACGTGGTGCGGCTTTGCGACATCAGCCTGAATTCCGAAGCCGCGGTGCTGCAGGCGCTCTCTCGCGCCGCGGTGGAGCAGGGCCGGGTGCACGACGTCATCGTCATGCTGGAGATGGGCGACCGGCGCGAAGGCGTCACCGCCGACGAGCTGATGCCGCTGTGCGAGCTGGCCCTCGCCTCTCCCGGAGTGCGGCTCGCCGGGCTCGGCGCCAACTTCATGTGCGCAAGCGGGGTCCTGCCGACGCTGCCGAAGCTCGAGGCGCTCTGCGCACGGGTGGAGGAGGTGGAGGCGCGCTTCGGCATCCGGCTCGACACGGTGTCGGGGGGCAACTCGGCCAACCTGCCGCTGATGGAGAGTGCGCGGATGCCGGCGCGCATCAACCAGCTCCGCATCGGCGCGGCGATCCTTCGGGGCGAGAACTCGCTTACCGGCGCGACCCTGCCGTGGCTGCGCGGCGATGCGTTTACGCTCGAGGCCGAGCTGGTCGAGATCAAGACGAAGCACTCGCTGCCCGAGGGCGAGACCGGCCGGGACGCCTTCGGCAATGTCCAGACCTTCGTCGACCGCGGCGAGCGGGTCCGCGGCATCGTCAACCTCGGCCGGGTCGACATCCGCCCCGAGGGGCTCACCGCCCACGATACTGACGTGGAGATCACCGCCGCCTCGAGCGACCACCTGATCGTGGATTTGACTGGATCGAAGCGCTTCGCGGTCGGGGACCCGATCCGCTTCGACATGGACTACGGCGCGCTGGTGCAGGCGTTCCTGTCTCCCTACCTCGAGAAGCATCTGATCGGCCGCGAGAGGATCGCGCCGCGGCCGGGCCGGCTGCGGCTCAACGCGCCCGAGGCGCTGGTGATGCGGACGGAAACGGCGGACTTCCTCGCCGAGGTCCGCGACGTCGGGCTGGCGACAGTCGTGGGCGGCGGCGCCGAACTGGGCGACTTGCCGCTCTGGATCTGTGCCGAACGGGCCGAGACCTGGGAGCGCATCACCACCGGCTTCGGTGATCGCGCTGAGCTCGGTCTCGTCTGGCTCGACTCCGAGCTCGGCCCGGCCGCCGCCGCCGAGCCCGAGTCGCTGGCAATCGTCGGACTGCGCACCGCGACCCGCGCGGAATCCGACCTGATCCGCAGGCGCGAAATCGTGGCGCTGACGATGGAGGACATCGACCTCATCGGGATCCGCGAGGCGATGCGTCGGGCGCTGCACCGGGTGACCGCGCTGACCGACGGCTTCGTGCTGGTGCTCGACGCCTCGGTCGGGCGCGGCATGGAGCCCGACGACCTGGAGGCCGGCCTGAGCTACCGCGAGTGCTCGACCGCCATGGAGCTGGTCGCGGCCAGCGATGGGCTCAAGGCGATCGCGCTGACCGGGTTCGATGCCGAGGCCCGGCCCGCGGCGCTGAAGGCGGCCTATGGCTACCTGCTCAGCGCGCTCGGCAAGCGCATCCTGCGGCGCGAAAGGGAGAGTGCATGAGCGAGTTCAACCAGCCGCTCGGCGGCAACCAGATGCCCCGGTTCGGCGGACCCGGGACCATGATGCGGCTGCCGAGTGCCGCGACCGCCGAGGGGCTCGACGTCGCCTTCGTGGGCGTGCCCTTCGACATCGGCACCTCCAACCGCTCCGGCACCCGCATGGGCCCGCGCCAGATCCGCCAGGAAGTCCTGCATGGTGCGCCCCTACAACATGGCGACCCGCGCGGCGCCCTTCGACTCGCTGCAGGTGGCCGACATCGGCGACGTGGCGATCAACACCTTCAACATCTTCGAGTCCATGCGCATCATCGAGGAGGCCTACGACCGCATCCTCGCCGCGGGCGCGAGGCCGCTGACGCTCGGCGGCGACCATACGATTCCGCTGCCGATCTTCCGCGCGATGGCGAAGGTGCACGGCGCCTTCGGCGTCATCCACGTCGACGCGCATGCCGACGTCAACGAGCACATGTTCGGCGAGCCGATCGCCCACGGCACCCCGTTCCGCCGCGCCATCGAGGAGGGGCTGATCGATCCGACCCGCATGGCCCAGATCGGCCTGCGCGGCCGCGGCTACACCGCCGAGGACTTCGACTGGGCCGCCTCGCTGGGCGTGCGCGTGGTCCCGGCCGAAGCGTGCTGGCACAAGTCACTGACGCCGCTGATGGAGGAAGTCCGCACCCAGATGGGCGACGGCCCGGTCTACCTCAGCTTCGACATCGACGCGCTCGACCCCGGCTTCGCGCCGGGCACCGGCACGCCGGAGATCGGCGGGCTGACCACGGTGCAGGGGCTGGAGATCGTGCGCGGCTGCCGCGGCCTGAACCTGGTCGGCGGCGACTGCGTCGAGGTCTCGCCGCCCTACGACCCGTCGGGCAACACCGCGATCACCGCGGCCTTCCTGCTATTCGAGATGCTCTGCGTGATGCCGGGCGTCCAGTACCGCACCTGAACAGGAGCCGACCATGACAATTCAACGCATCGACAAGGGCCCGCGCATGAGCCAGGCCGCCATCGTCGGCAACCTGGTCTTCACCGCCGGCCGGTGGCCGAGACAGGACCGCCGGCAGGACGTCGGGACGCAGACCCGGGAGATCCTCGACGGCATCGACGCGCTTCTTGCCCGTGCCGGCTCCGACAAGTCGAAGATCGCCTCGGTGCACGATCTGGCTCGCGCGACATGGCCGACTTCGACGCGATGAACGTCGGCCTACGACGCCTGGGTGGACAAGGCGAACCCGCCGGTCCGCGCCCGGTCGAGGCGCGCCTCGCGGGCAGCGAGTTCGCCGTCGAGATCGCGGTGATCGCCGAGCGCTGAGGGAGACGGCAATGAAGACCTGCGGCGAGGTGCTGGTCGAGATCCTCGAGGCCTACGGAATCGACACCGTGTTCGGCATCCCCGGCGTGCACACGGTCGAGCTCTACCGCGGCCTGCCCAACACCCGCATCCGCCACGTCACCCCGCGCCACGAGCAGGGCGCGGGCTTCATGGCCGACGGCTACGCCCGCGCCTCCGGCCGCCCCGCCGCCTGCTTCATCATCTCCGGCCCCGGCATGACCAACATCGTGACGGCCATGGGCCAGGCCTACTGCCGACTCGATCCCGATGCTGGTGATCTCCAGCGTCAACATCTCCAACGAGCTCGGCATGGGCGAGGGCCGCCTGCACGAGCTTCCCGACCAGAGCAGCCTGGTGCGCGGCGTGTCGGTGTTCAGCCACCGGCTGCTGCGCCCCGACGACCTGCCGGCGGTGATGGCCCGCGCCTTCGCCGTCTTCGACAGCGCCCGCCCCGGTCCGGTGCACATCGAGCTGCCGCTCGACGTGATCACCGCCCCTGCCGACGACCTCCTGCGAACCGCGCGCCGCACCACGAGCCGCCCCGGCCCCGACCCCGACGCCATCGCCCGCGCCGCCGCGCTGCTCGCGCGACGCACGCGCGCCCTTCGTGGTGCTCGGCGGCGGCACAGCCGGCGCCACGGAGGCCGCCCGCGCGCTGGTCGATCGGCTCGGCGCGCCGGTGGCACTCACCATCAACGCCAAGGGCGTGCTCCCCCCGGACCACCCGCTGAACCTCGGCAGCACCCTGCCGCTCCGCCCGGTCCTGGAGGCCCTGCAGGCCGCCGACGCGGTGCTCGCCATCGGCACCGAGCTCGGCGAGACCGACACGCTGCTGTTCGGCAGGGTCGCTCGCAGCTCGCGGGCAAGCTCGTCCGCATCGACATCGAGGCCGAGCAGCTGACCCGCAACGCGCTGCCCGAGGTCGCGATCTGCTCGGACGCCGGCCTTGCCATGCGGGCGCTGGCCGCCGCCCTGCCGCCCGCCGCCGATCCCGCCGCCGCCCGCCGCCGCACCGCCGCCCTGCGCGCCGCGGCCGACGCGGAGCTGCGCGAGGACTACCGCCTGCACGGCCGCTTCCTCGACACCGTCGCCGCGGCCCTGCCGGGCGTGGTGATCGCCGGCGACTCGACCCAGCCGGTCTACGGCGGAAACCTCGCCTACGCTCCTGCCGGCCCGCGCGCCTGGTTCAACTCCTCCACCGGCTACGGCACCCTCGGCTACGGCCTGCCCGCTGCCTTCGGCGCCAAGCTCGCCCGCCCCGATGCGCCGGTGGTGGCGCTGATCGGCGACGGCGGCATCCAGTTCACCATCGGCGAGCTCGCCACCGCCGTCGAGCTCGGGCTGCCCGTCCCGATCATCCTGTGGAACAACCGCGGCTACGGCGAGATCAAGCAGTACATGGCCGACCGCGACATCCCGCAGATCGGCGTCGACATCTACACCCCCGACTTCCAGACCATCGCCCGCGGCTTCGGCTGCCGCGCGCTGGTGGCGCAGGGCTGGGACCACCTGCGCGATTCGCTGCGCGAGGCGGCGGCCGCCGGGGTCCCCACCGTCATCGAGATCGACGACGCCGCGGTGCGGGGCTGGTGATGGACATCGCCGCCCTCACCGAGCGCCCGGCCAGCCTCTTCGTCAACGGCGGTTTCCGCGCCGCCGCCGGCCCCGAGCGGCTCACCGTGGTTGACCCCTCGACCGCCGCGCCCTTCGCCGAGGTCGCCTGCGCCGACGCCGCCGACGTGGAGGCCGCCGTCGCCGCCGCCGCCGCCGCCTTCCCGTCCTGGGCTCGCCTTTCCGGGGGAGCCCGCGCCGAGTACCTCCGCCGCATCGCCGCGGGCCTGCGCGCCCGCCAGGACGCCCTCGTGCAGCTGCAGATGCTCAACAACGGAAAGCCGCGCGGCGAGGCGGAGATCGACCTCGGCGACGCCGCCGCCACCTTCGACTACTACGCCGGCATGGCCGAGGCACTCGACGGACGCCAGGGCGAGCCGGTCCCGATGCCCGATCCCGCCTTCGCCGGGCGGACCCGCTTCGAGCCGGTGGGGCCCGTGGGCATGATCGTGCCATGGAACTTCCCGCTGGTCACCAGCGCCTGGAAGATCGCCCCCGCGCTCGCCGCCGGCTGCACGGTGGTGCTGAAGACCTCGGAGTTCACCCCGCTGATCGAGCTCGCCTACGGCGACATCGCTGAGGAGGCCGGGCTCCCCGCCGGCGTCCTCAACCTGCTCACCGGCGCCGCCGAGGCCGGTGCGGCGCTCACCCGCGACCGCCGCCTGCGCAAGCTGTCCTTCACCGGCTCGAACCTCGTCGGCGCGAAGGTCATGGCCGCCGCCGCCCCGCGATGCCTGCCGGTCTCGCTCGAGCTCGGCGGCAAGTCCCCGATCGTGGTCTTCGCCGACGCCGAGATCGACCACGCCGTCGACTGCATCGCCGCCGGCATCTTCTACAACGCGGGCCAGATGTGCTCGGCCACGTCGCGGCTGATCGTCGAGGCAAGTGCCGTGCGCCGGCCCTGCTCGACCGCCTCACCGAGCGCGCCCGCACGCTCGCTGTCGGTGCCCCCGCCACCGGCGCCGAGATGGGTCCGATCACCACGCGCCCGCAGTACGAGAAGGTCGCGCGCTTTCTCGACCAGGCCCGCGCCGAGCGCCTCGACTGCCTCGCGGGTGGCGAAGCGGCCAACGGCCCCGGCTTCTTCGTGCAGCCGAGCATCTTCGCCGACGTGCCTACCGCGAGCTTTCTCTGGCGCGAGGAGATCTTCGGCCCGGTGCTCGCCGTGCGCAGCTTCAAGACCGAGGCCGAGGCGATCGAGCTGGCGAACGACAGCGACTACGGCCTCGTCGCCACCGTGGTGACGGCCGACCCGGAGCGGGCCGAGCGGGTGGCGGCGCGCATCGACGCCGGCCACGTCTGGATCAACTCGGCGCAGGTGATCTTCCCGAACACCGCCTGGGGTGGCTTCAAGGCCAGCGGCATCGGCCGCGAACTCGGTCCCTGGGGGCTTTCCGCCTACTACGGCGTCAAGCACCTGACCATCGCCGCCGGGGGCGCGTCGTGAAGGTGGCGGTGCTCGGGGCGGGCGTCGTCGGCGTCGCCACCGCCTACTACCTGGCGCGCGACGGCCACGAGGTGGTGCTGGTCGAGCGCCGCGCCAGGGCGGCCGAGGAGGCGAGCTTCGGCAACGGCGGGCTGGTGAGCCCGTCGGACGCCTACGCCTGGGCCTCGCCGGACGCGCTTAGGATGGCGGTGAAGTCGCTCTACCGCTCCGACCTCGGCATCAAGTACAAGCTGCGCCTCGACCCCCGGCTGTGGCTCTGGTCGCTGCAGTTCCTGACCCAGTGCACCCATGCGGCAGCCCGCCGCAACACGCTGGTGAAGCTGCGTTTGATCGTCCACTCCAAGGACTGCCTGAACGCGCTGGTTGCCGAGACCGGCATCGACTACGACGGCCGTCGCAACGGCATCCTCTACTACTTCCGTTCCCGCGAGGGGCTCGCCGCCGCCGACCGCCACATGCAGATCCTGCGCGACCAGGGGCTCGCGCTCGAGCGCGTCGAGCGCGACCGCATGCTCGAGCTCGAGCCGGTGATGGCCCGGTCGCCAGAGGTCGCGGGCGGCATCTACTCGCCGGACTGCCAGACCGGGAACAGCCACAAGTTCGCGAACAACCTCGCGGACTGGTGCGCCGCCAACAGGGGGACGACGCTCTACTACGACGCGCCGATCCGCCGGCTGGTCGTCGAGGGCGACCGGGTGGTGAAGGTTCAGACCGACCGCGGCGAGGTGGCCGCCGACGCCTTCGTGCTGGCGGCGGGCGCCGAAAGCGTGCTGCTGGCGCAGGACATCGGCATCCGGCTGCCGATCTACCCGGTGAAGGGCTTCTCGATCACCGCGCCGCTCCGCAAGCCCCAAGACGGCCCGCGCATGGGCCTCGTCGACGAGGACCGGCTGGTGGCAATGTCGCCGTTCGGCGACCAGCTGCGCGCCGCCTCCTCGGCAGTCTTCGGCGGCTTCGACTACGGCCATCGGCCGGAGGACTTCCGCACCATCCTGGAGCTGACCCGCGCGCTCTACGGCGACGCGGTGGACCTTGACCGCGCCGTCTACTGGACCGGGTTGCGGCCGATGACCCCGAGCTCAGTGCCGATCCTCGGCCCGACGCGCTTCCGCAACCTGCACCTCAACGTAGGCCACGGCCACGTCGGCTGGTCGATGGCCTGCGGCTCCGGGGAGCTGGTGGCCGACCTGCTCGCCGGCCGGACCCCCCGCATCGAGACGAGGGGCCTGCTCGCCGCCTGACGCTCACCCGCCCGACACCGCCTCGTGTTAACCGCCCGTGAAAAAGTGGCAAGCCGGATTCCAGCCGGATTCCAGCCCGGGTTTTTCCAGCCTTTTCAGAGCTCTGATGCTCGCTGGAGACGCGCGCGTCGATTCAGGCGACAATCGCGTCAAAAGTGGTCGTGGGCAGCCACGGCGCGACTGCGATCCTGGAACGCCGCCTCGGCCGCGTTCAGCGGCGAGCCGGGGTTGAAGATCTGGTAGATCTCGGTCACCGGCTGGTCCTCGTAAGGGGGCAGCTGCCAGAGGTCGCCGCGGGCGACCAGCTCTCGCGACAGGTGCAGCGGCAGCATTCCGATGCCGATGCCGGCACGGATCATGCGCTGCACCTCCTCTACATTGCTCGACGCCGCGCGCACTCGCTGGCCGAACGACGCGAAGGCGCGCACCGCCGTGACCGGGCCCATATGTTGCCCGCCAAGGACATCGGCGGTGAAGCTGATGTAGGGCTCGCCGCGGAGGTCGTCGAGCCGCAGGTCGCGCACGCCGTAGAACTGGTGGCCGCGCCCGCAGAACAGCCCGTGGCGCTCGCGGGCGAACAGCGTTCGCGCGAGAGAATCGGGGACCACCCCGTCGCAGAGGCCCAGGCTCGCGACCTTGCGCTCCACCGCGCGGATGACGTTCACCGTAGTCTCCACGGTGAAGCCGATCGAGGCCCCCGGGTACTCGCGGAAGAACTGCTCCAGCATGGCGTCCCAGGCCGGGTTCAGCGCATTGCTGATGCTGTAGACGCTGATGTGTCCGGCGACCTCGACACCCGCCTCGACGGTCAGGTCTGGCATCCGGACCACCGCGCCGAAGATTTCGCGGGCCTGCAGATACACCTTGCGCCCAGCTTCGGTCATCTCGAAGACCCCCGGCCGGCGATCGATCAGCCGATGGCCCACGGCCGCCTCAAGCCGCTTCAGCGCCATGCTGACGGCCGGCTGCTGCAGGAACAGCCGATTGGCGGCGCCTGTGACGCTTCCCTCCTGAACCACCACGACGTAGGTGCGCAGCAGGTTCCAGTCGAGGTTGCGCGCGAAGCGCTCCAGCCGGTCGTCGGCCATCAGTCCGGCAGCGCAACCGGGCCTAGTTCCGCGTAGACGTCGCCGGGCCCCGGGTTCCTAGGGTCGGTGCGGCCGCCGAGGTGGGTCATCACGCCCCAGACCACGTTCAGTGCCGTCTGCACCGCCCCCTCGACCCAAGCCGGTGTCCAGCTCACGTCATCGCCGCAGAGGAAGAGACCGCGCTGCTCCGACAGCGAGGTCCGCCTGCACGAAATGCCCGTACATGCGGTGGTTGTAGCGATAGTGCCCCGGCAGCGCGCCCTTGAAGGCCCCGAGAAAGTTCGGGTCCGCCTCCCAGCTCACGGTGATCGGATCGCCGATGATGTGGGATCGGATGTCGAGGTTGGGATAGATCTTGGCGAGCGCCGACAGCGCCAGCTCGACCCGGCGTTCGACCGGCTGTGGCAGCATCTTCAGCGCGTCCGACATCCACGAATAGGTCAGGCAGATCACCCCCGGCCGGTCGTCGCCGAGGTCGAAGAGGTAGGTTCCACGGGTCAGGCGGTCGGTCAGTGTCATCGACATGGCGCGGCGGCCGGTCACGGGGTCGCGGTCCTTCCAGAACGGCCGGTCGACCATGACGAAGGTCTTGGACGACTGCATGTAGCGCGTGCGGTCGAGCGCCATCCACATCTCCTGGCTGAACAGCCGCTCCTCGGTGTCGATCGAGGTGCTGAGAAGCCAGCTCTGGCAGGTGACAATCACCGCCTCGAAGCTCTCGGTGCGGCCCCACTGGTCGGTGACCGCGAGCCTGCCGTCGTCGCCCCGGAACAGCCGCCGCGCGCCCGGCCGCGGCGCCCCGCCGTTGAGCGCGGCCAGCGTCGTGCCCGCCCGCCAGTGCGCCATTCGCTCCGGCACCCGTCGCCAGAGCATCTGCGGCACCTGCTCGACGCCTCCGACGATAAACCGCTGGTGCTCGTCCTGCTCGGTGACGTTCACGCGCAGGATCTCCAGCATCGAGTTCGGGAAGTCGGAGTCCCAGCCGCCCGTGCCGAATCCGACCTGACCGAACACCTCGCGGTGCTTGAACGAGAGCGACTGGAACGCCTCGGACGATGCCACAAAGTCGTAGAAGGTGCGCTCGTCCCAGTCGCGTACGATCGGGTTCCAGACTTCCTTGATTCGCGCCGGGTCGCGGGCGCGGATCGCCGCCTTAAGGTCGGAGAACCGCGCGCCGTCCTCGAGCGCCTTGTCGTAGGCCCTCGCCACCTCGTGAAACAGCGGCGGAAGGTCGTCGAGGGTCTCGGCGTAGTGGGTCTCGCCCCAGAGGTCGATGACCGTCGAGCCGGCGGCGGGTGTCAGCGGGTTGGGGAACGCGCAGCTCTCCAGCCCCAGCTTGTCCACGTAGTGATAGAAGCCGGTGGACGAGACCGGGAACCGCATGCCGCCCAGCTCGGCGATCACGTCCGGCTCCGCCCCCTCGAACGGTTGCGAGCGCAGCCGGCCGCCGAGGTGGGCCGACTCGTAGAGGACCGGTTGCAGCCCCATCCGCATCAACTCGTAGCCGCAGAGGATCCCGGAGATGCCGGCGCCGATGATCGCCACCCGGGCGCCGTGCTGCCCGGCGGGGATGCTGCCGAGCCCGGCGGGATGGCTGATCCAGTCGTCGAAGGCGAAGGGAAAGTCGGGCCCGAACATCGTCACCCGCTCGGTCGCGCTCATGTCTCACCTCCTGGTTTCGTCAACGGACCGTAGAGCTCGGGCCGGCGGTCGGCGAGATGTGTCGCCAGCGCCCGCGCTTTGGCCAGCACCGCCTTGTCGAGGTCCGCGAAGATCATCTCCTCGCCCCGCCCAGCGCGGGCGATATCGGCCCCGTCGGGCCCGCAGACGCAGGACTGCCCGAAGTAGTCGAAGGCACCCTCGCGGCCCACATAGTTGGCGTAGGCGAGGTACACCGCGTTCTCCTCGGCCCGCGCCGGCACCAGCCGCGTCGCGACGCTCTCGTAGGGCGCCATGTTCGCGGTCGGCGCCAGGATCGCTTCGGCTCCGGAAAGCGCCAGTGCCCGGGCCAGCTCGGGAAACTCGATGTCGTAGCAGATGGCGAGGCCGAACCGCCAGCCTCCGATCTCGACCGGCGCCGCGATCTCCGCGCCCGCGGTGAACTGCGCCCGGTCGACCGCTCCGTAGAGATGCGTCTTGGCGTAGCTTGCCCGCAGCACGCCCCGGCTGTCGACAAGGTTTACGGTGTTGAACACCCGGTCGTCCGGACCGAGCCGCGGAAATCCGGCGAGCAGCGCGATGCCGCAGCGCCGGGCAATGTCGCCGACCGCCGCGGCGAGGGGCCCGCCCTCCGGATCGGCAGCGGCGCGGACGGCCTCCGGCCCGATGGCATATCCGGTCAGCGCCATTTCGGCCGTCATGAGCAGGTCCGCGCCGGCCGCCGCCGCCTTCGCGGCGTCGGCGTCGAGCCGGGCCAGCCCCTCGGCTGCCCCGCTCGTCACCGGTCGCCATTGGGCGAGGGCGAGCCGCATCGGCGCTCAGGCGGCGACGGAGGTCTTCATGATCGCGCTCTCGACCGACGCCTCCAGGATGTCGAGCCCCTCCTCAAGCACCTCGAACGGAATGGTGAGGGGCGGCAGCAGCCGAACCACGTTAGCCCGGGTTCCGCAGGAGAGCAGGATCAGGCCGCGCGCCTCCGCCTCGGCGACGATGGCGGACGTCAGCGCCGCGTCCGGCTTTCGGGTGGCCCGGTCGGCGACGAACTCCACCGCCTGCATTGCGCCGAGGCCGCGCACCTCGCCCATCGGCTCCATGCCCTGCCGCGACGCGATCGACTTCAGCCGCGCCTCGATGCGGCGGCCGATCTCGACCGCGCGCGCGCACAGCTCTTCCTCCTCGATCACCCCGAGTACCGCGTTGGCTGCAGCCACGCTGATCGGGTTGCCGCCGTAGGTGCCGCCGAGGCCGCCCGGATGCGCGGCGTCCATGACCTCGGCGCGGCCGGTGACCGCCGAGATCGGGAAGCCCCCGCCGAGGCCCTTTGCGATGGTGATGAGGTCGGGCGCGACCCCCGCGTGCTCGATGCCGAACATCCTGCCGGTGCGGGCCATCCCGGTCTGTATCTCGTCGGCGATCAGCAGGATTCCGTGCCGGTCGGCGATGTCGCGCAGGGCGCGCATGAAGGCGGGAGGGGCGATGTTGAACCCGCCCTCGCCCTGCACCGGCTCGACGATGAAGGCGGCGACACGCCCCGGATCGACGTCGGTGGCGAGCAGCCGGTCGAGGTCGTCGAGCGCGCGCTCGACCGTCAGCCCGTGGTAGGCGTGCGGGAAGGTCGCGTGATAGACCTCGGCTGGGAATGGCCCGAAGCCCTTCTTGTAGGGCACGACCTTGCCGGTCAGCGCCATAGCCATCATCGTACGTCCGTGGAACGCCCCGGTGAAGGCGACGACCGCCGAGCGGCCGGTGGCGTAGCGCGCGATCTTGATGGCGTTCTCGACCGCCTCGGCGCCGGTGGACAGGAACAACGTCTTCTTGGGGAAATCGCCGGGCGCCAGCGCGTTGAGGCGCTCGGCCAGCCGCACGTAGCTCTCGTAGGGGCTCACGTGCACGCAGGTGTGGGTGAAGGCCTGCGCCTGCTCCGCCACCGCGGCCATCACCTTCGGGTGCCGGTGCCCGGTGTTGGTCACCGCGATGCCGGCGGCGAAGTCGACGTAGCGCCGGCCCTCCACGTCCCAGAGCTCTGCGTTCTCCGCCCGCGCCGCGTAGATACCCTTGCTGGCCACGCCCTTCGGCACGGCCGCCGCCTGGCGCGCCTTCAGTTCGGCATTCGTTGTCATGCTTATTCTCCCGTTTTCAATGCGCGGGGAGCGTCCGGATCCCTGTTACCACGCCCTCGCTCCCCGCGAAACGCGTTTCCGGCAGTGTTCAGAGGGGTTCAACCGGTTGCCCCCCAGGCTCGGGCACTACACGCGCTACTCCGCTGCTCGTCGCACAGCAGTCGTCTGCGTGGATTCCGCCCTGCCCGGCTTCTCGAGCGGACCGAGCCCGTCGAGGTACGAGCGGTCGAACCGCTGGCGGTCGTAGACGGTGAAGTCCACCTGGCAGTCGCGGAAGCTCTTCAGCGGCTGACCGAGCCCGAGCAAGCCCCGCTCGCGCTGGCGGCGGACGACGTCGAGATCGATCTCGATCGGCATGAACGCCTCATGTGCCTCGGCGCGGTGCAGGATCCTGCCGGCCGGGTCGACGATCACCGACTGCCCGTTGCCGCCGACCCCGAGCCCGTTGATGTGGAACACGTAGGTCTGGAACATCGCGCCCGTCGCCTGGGCGATGGAGAGGTCGGCATAGCGGTCCATGAAGTGGGCCAGCACCGGGTTCAGGATCACCTCCGCGCCCATCGCGGTCAGCGTGCGCGCGAGCTCCGGGAACCAGAGATCGTAGCAGATGGCGATCCCGAACCGCCCGACGCCCGGCACGTCGAACACGCAGACCTCCTTGCCCGGGGTCGTGCCCTGCTCGTAAGGGGCGAACGGGAACATCTTGCTGTAGCGCGCCACCTCCTCGCCCTCGGGGTCGAAGACCGGGGTGGTGTTGTAGATCGCGCCGTCGCGCTTCTCAAAAAGCGAGCCCGCCACCAGCCAGATCTTGTGCCGGCGCGCCATCTCCTGGAAGTCCTGCTCGATCGCGCCGCCCGACGGCTGCGCCGAATGCAGCGCCGGCCCGTGCGCCGCCAGTTCGCTCAGGACCACCATCTGGGTCCAGGGATAGAGGTGCATGAGGATGTCGAGCCGGTTGCGGATGTGCTCGACGTTGTTGTTCATACCCAGATACATCTGGATGCCAGCTATGGCAAAGGGGCTCATGGTTCGTCCTTTCAGTGTGCCGGGCCTGTCCGGCGATCGTCACGATGATGGGCGGCGGCGGCCCGCCGCGGACGTGTTTCGCGCGGCGCCTCGTCGTCGGGATAGGTTATGCGGCGGCTTTCCTCGGTGAACGCCCGGAAGCCCTGGTCCCACGGCACCAGCCCGGGCCACGCAAGCCGCATGCGCCCGGTGCCGGGGCGGTACATCGCCGTGTAGACGGTCCCGAACCCCTCGGAATAGCGCCGTCGGTGCAGCGGCGGGGTCAGGAATCGCTGCAGCAGCGCGTCCGCCTCGATCTCAGGCTCCTCCAGCACCTCCCGCAGCAGCTCGGCCCGCTCCAGCGTCTGCGACAGCCGCCCGTGCCGCGGCCACTCGACCCCGATCTGGTGGTTGGTGGCGAAGGGCGCCGGGGTAACGATCGCCGGGCGGTCGGGCGCCAGCATCACCGTGGCGTGCCGCCCCTCGCGGTCGACCAGCGTCAGATTGTAGGCCATGTGGCACGGCAGCCGGCGCAGCGCCTCTACGGCATCCGGCACGTCGGCGCAGACCTGCAGAAGGTAGCGCACGATCAGCGGCACCCCGAAGCCGCGCCCGATCGCCACCCGCCCGCCGAACGCCAGCGACGCCGCCAGCCCGCGGTCGTTCATCCCGTCCGAAAGGCCAACCAGCCCCTCGACCATGCCGACGACCTCGTGCCCGAGCCATCCGCTGAGCAGCAGCCGTCCTTCATTGTAGCTCGGGTCGAGGTCGTAGTTGCGCACCAGCGCCGGCCCGTCGCCATCCACCACCACCGCCTGCGAGCAGTGAACCAGATAGCGCGGCGGCGACCAGAAGGTCAGGAAGTGCCCCGCGCGCTCATCTCCGCCGGCGAGCTCGACCAACTCCTCCCAGAGCGGTACCAGTTCCGGCATGTACCGTCTGAGCGCGCGCTCGGCCCGCCGGGTTCCCGCCGGCGCCCACCAATGGCCGAACCAGCCCGACCAGGCCGGCCAGCCGTGACGGAAGATCGCCTGCCACTTGCGGCCCGGCTGCGCCTCCGCCACCGAGTGGAACGTCACCGCCAGTTGTCTGTCATCATGGATCATCATGTGGACGATCTGATGCGATCATAGCGATTGTCAATGCCCTTGGCAGGCAACCATAGTTCGGCCCTGCCTCGCATCGAACGCACTGCATCATGAATCATGGTGATTTCGCGCTCCGGGAAAGGCCACCGACCATCGCCGAGCAGTTTAGCGCGATGCGGGCGCGGACGGAACGGTGTCCTGCACAGACCGACGGACGGGCACTCGTACCAGTCGCAGAGAACCCTTCCAATCGCCAACCGGATGCGGCAACCTCGACGGAATCCGGTGGGTTTGGCGGGTGGGGCGAGTATCCGGGCAACGGCGGAGCAAACGGCTCGCAAGTGCAGGCAAAGGCGGGGGACGGCACATGTCGCAGGGGAATTTCGTTCGGGTCCTCAACAACAAGGAGGTGCTGGCGCTGGCCTTCGGCGCGATGATCGGCTGGGGCTGGGTGGTGCTGGCCGGCGGCTGGGTCAACTCGGCGGGCGCGCTCGGAGCCATACTCGCCTTTGCGATCGGTGGCGTGGCGGTGGTGCTGATCGGGCTCACCTACGCCGAGCTCGCGTCCGCGATGCCGCTGACTGGCGGCGAGCACGTCTACAGCCACCGCGCCTTCGGCATGGGCGGCTCGTTCCTCTGCACGTGGGCGATCATCCTCGGCTACGTCTCGGTGGTCGCCTTCGAGGCGGTGGCGCTGCCGACGGTGGTCGAGCACCTCTTCCCCAACTACAAGGTCGGCTACCTCTGGACCGTCGCCGGCTGGGACGTCTATTTCAGCTGGGCCGCGGTCGGTGTCGTCGGCGCCATCGTGATGACCTGGGTCAACATCCTCGGCATCAAGTCGAGCGCGTTGCTGCAGAAGGTCGTCACGCTGCTGATTCTCGTGGTCGGGATCATGCTGATCACCGGCGCGCTCTTCAACGGCGAGACCGCCAACATGGAGCCGCTCTTCGTCAGCGGGCTCAAGGGGATGCTGGCGGTGCTCATCATGACGCCGTTCATGTTCGTCGGCTTCGACGTCATCCCGCAGGCGGCGGAGGAGATCGATCTGCCGCCGAACCAGATCGGCAGGATCCTGATCCTCTCGGTGGTGATGGCCGTCGCCTGGTACATTGGCGTGGTGCTGGCGGTGGCGCTGGCGCTGTCGGCGGAGGAATCGGCAGCCTCGAGCCTGCCGACCGCCGACGCGATGAGCGCGGTCTTCGGCGGCGGGTGGGCCGGCAAGCTCCTGGTGCTGGCCGGCATCGGCGGCATCATCACCAGCTGGAACGCCTTCCTGATCGGCGGCAGCCGGGCGATCTATGCCATGGCGCACGCCAAGATGTTGCCGGCGTTCCTGGGCAAGCTGCATCCGAGGTACAACACCCCGGTCAACGCCATCCTGATGGTCGGCGCGCTCTCGGTAATCGCGCCGCTCTTCGGGCGGAGGGCGCTGGTCTGGCTCGTCGATGCCGGGGGGCTCGGGATCGTCGTCGCCTACGCGGCGGTTGCGGCGTCCTTCCTCGTACTGCGCAAGCGCGAGCCAGAGATGCCCCGTCCGTTCCGCGTGTCGAACGGCAACGCGGTCGGCTGGGGTGCGCTGATCCTGGCTGGTGGCATTATCCTTCTCTACATGCCGGGTAGTCCGGCGGCGCTGGTCTGGCCCTACGAGTGGGCGATCGCAGGCGGCTGGGCGGCGCTCGGCCTCGGCTTCTACCTCTGGGCGCGCACGGTGCATCCGGGCGAGTCGGAAGCCATCGTGCTGCAAGAGCTCCGCACCGGCCATTCGGACATAGAGAAGCCGGCGGCGAATCCGGCCTGAGAACCTGCCGCGCGGGGGGCGCGGGCAACGACAGGGAGCGAGACAGCATGAGCGAGAGGCCCAGGCTCAGGAACCTGAGCGAGATCTACCGCTATCTCCGGCGCAACGAGACTCCGATATATGTGATCACGCCCACGCCCTTCAGCCTGCTCGGGCTCGACCAGTGGGTTGGCTCGCTCGAGTTCGTCAACTACTTCGACATCTTCGAGGGTGCGCATCCCCGCTGCTTCGTGCCGCGCACGGCCGAGGCGCCCGAGTTCAAGTCGATGGAGGACGTGGCCAACTACCTCGTCGACCACCCCGACTTCCGCGCCGAGGTGAAGCGGCGCCCGCGCGGCAAAGCACTGTTCGTGATGTTCGACGACGAGACCGAGCAGCTCTGCGACGAGGTGGGCATCGATATCGCCCTGCCTTCTTACGCTCTGCGCAACCGCCTGGATTCCAAGATCGAGACCACGCGGCTCGGCAACGAGGCGGGCGTGGCCTCGGCTCCGAACACCATGGGCCGGGCGGCGAGCTATGCCGAATTGACTGGGCTGGCTATGGGCGCCGGCCTCGGTTCGGACCTGGTCGTGCAGACGCCCTACGGCGACTCCGGGCGCACCACCTTCTTCGTGAAGTCCGAGGCGGACTGGGACCGCTACGCGCCTAAGATGCGTGGCGAGGAGCTGAAGGTGATGAAGCGCATCAACCACCTGCCCGGCACCATCGAGGGTTGCGCGACCCGGCACGGGACGCTGGTCGGGCCGGTGATGACCGACATCACCGGGTTCGAGGAAATCACCCCCTACAAGGGCGGCTGGTGCGGCAACGACATGGCGCCGGACATCCTGCCGAACCGGGGTGCCGGACAGAGTGCGCGAGATGGCGCGCAAGTTCGGCGACCGGCTATACGGGGAAGGCTACAAGGGCGTCTTCTGCCTCGACTTCCTGCTCGATACCGACACGAACGAGGTCTACCTCGGCGAGCTCAACCCGCGGATCAGCGGCGCCTCGCCGCCCACCAACCTCATTACCACCACTTACGGCGGTTGCCCGCTGTTCCTGTTCCACCTGCTCGAGTATCTCGACGTCGATTGGGAGCTCGACCTCGAGGCGGTGCAGGCACGGTGGGCCGACTACGACAACTGGACCCAGCTCGTGCTGAAGCAGACCGAGGACAAGGTCGAGCTGATCACCAAGGCGCCGCGCTCGGGCATCTGGAAGATGGCGCCGGACGGAAGCGTGAGCTTCCTCAGGCCCGCGCACAACGTCACCTCGATCGGCGACGAGAGCGAGGCATTCTATCTGCGCGTCTACGGGGCCGGCGAGTATTGCTATCACGGCGCCGACCTCGGCATCCTGATGACCCGGGGACGGATGCAAAGCGCGGAGCGGCAGCTCCTCGAGCGGGCGAAACTCTGGAACGCCGGCATCAAGGCCGAGTTCGCCAGCGTGCCGCCCGCGCCGCAGGTCCATCTCGCCCCGCCGCCCGACTTCTCCTCTGGCAAGTGGTACTAGGGGCGCGGGGGGGGCTCGGACCCACGGCTGCTACTTGAGGCCCGGGCGCACGTGGCCTTCGGGCTCGAGCTCCTCGACGGGGTCGAGTTCGTTCTGCAGCCAGAAGTAGCGGAAGCCGTGGCCGCGCAGCCAGCGCTCCAGGCGGTCGAGGCTGCCCCATTCCCGCTCCGCTCCGCGGGTGCTCTCGACCCGCGCCCACTGACCGTCGACCTGCAGGAGCACGGTCCAGGTATGGGGGTGGCGCGACTGGTCGCCGAAGCCGCCGCCTAGTTGCTGGCGTGTGGCACGGACGACGACCGGATAGGCTGTGATGCGGTAGCTCGCCACCAGACTGGGGAGTTCCGGCTGGGTCACGGCGAGGACCGGGACGATCTTCGGTTGCATCAGCCGGCCGCCTCCGCTTCGCTGCTCGGGCAGTTTGCGGAAATGGCGTGCAGGATCAACACTCAGATCGACGCAACCGCAGGGTTGGCATCCGTTAGACGAATTCCAGTTCTTCTGACAGGAACCGGCGCTATGGTGCTGTTCGAGTTGCTGAACCTTTCGGTGTTCGGCCGTCGGTAGGCGGCGGGACATGACCAAGACGACGAGACCTGCGCGAGCAGGCTGCGAGGACAGCCGAAAATGAGGAGATACGAGATGACAAGGATTTGCAGACCGATTCTCAGCCGCCGCACCTTGCTCGGCGCGGGGCTTGCGGGGACCGCCGCGCTCGCCACGCCGTCGATCCTGCGGGCACAGGACCGCTCGATTCGGATCGGCGTCTATGGGGGCTTTTTCAAGGATTCCTTCGACCAGCACATTTTCCCCGCCTTCACGGAGGCAACCGGGATTGCCGTCGAGTTCGTCGCCGAACCGACCGGCGAGGCGTGGCTGGTGCAACTCGAGCAAGCCGCGCGCGCGGGACAGGCACCCGCGGATGTCTCCATGATGGCGGTCGCGCCGCTGCTCAGAGGCCAGGCCACCGAACTCTGGGCGCCGCTCGACCTCGATCGGATGCCCAGCACCGCAAACCTCGAGGAACGGTTCATCAACCGCTATCCCGACGGTCGCGTGGCCGCCATCGGGGCGGTGGCATGGTACATCACGCTGGTGACCAACACCGACGTCTTTCCGGAAGCGCCAACCTCCTGGGAGGCGCTGTGGGATCCGGCGAACCGCGACCGGCTCGGTCTGCTGGCGCTGGTCTCCAACTCCTTCCTGTTGGAGGTGACCGCCACGACCTTCATGGGAGGCACGCAGGCGCTCGACACCGAGGAAGGACAGCTGGCGGCCTTCGAGAAGCTGGCCGAGGTGCGGCCCAACGTGCGGCTCTGGTACCGCGACGAGGCGCAGTTCGAACAGGCGCTGAAGTCGGGCGAGATCCCGATGGGGCAGTACTATCACGACGTCACCGGTCTGGCGGCGGCGGAAGGGCACCCGGTGCGCTCCACCTTCCCGCGGGAGGGCGGCATTCTCGATTCGGGCTCGTGGGCGGTTTCGCGCGCTTCGGAAAAGCTGGAGGAAGCGCAGGTATTCATCGACTTCATGAGCCAGCCGGAGATCCAGTCGCTAATGTCGCGCCGCGTCGGCACCTCGCCTACGGTGCGGCGCGATCTCTTGGACCTCACTGACGAGGAATTCGCCGCCGTCTCCTCCAACATACCTCCGATCATCCCGCGCTACGACCTCTACATGAGCCGTGGTGACTGGCTGAACCAGCAATGGACAGAGATGATCGCGGGGTGATTGTGCCGGCCTGCGGCAGCGTAACACGTTGTTACACGTAGCAAGTGACTGTTATTGAACGATAAAGCTGCTAACGCGGCGAGATGGCCTCATGCGGGCGTGGGATGGATCATGTCGGGACTAGAGTTTAGGAACCTGACAAAGCGGTTCGGCGACTTCACCGCCGTCGATGAAGTCAATCTCGTCGTGCCGCACGGCACCTTCGTGTGCCTGCTGGGGCCGTCGGGCTGCGGCAAGACCACGCTCCTGCGCATGATCGCCGGGCTGGAGGAGCCAAGCGAAGGCTCAATCGTGCTCGACGGGACTGACATCACCCGCGTGCCGACGCACAAGCGCAACCTCGGGATGGTGTTCCAGTCGCTGGCGCTGTTCCCGCACCTCGATGTCGGCGAGAACATTGCCTATCCGTTGCGCATACGCGGCGCCCCCAGGGCCGAGCAGACGAAGCGGGTCGAGGAGCTCCTGGCGCTCATCCACTTGCCTGGCTTCGGCGCGCGGCCGGTCGCAAGGCTCTCCGGCGGGCAGAAGCAACGCGTGGCGATCGCGCGCGCCCTGGCGCTGTCGCCGCGGCTGTTCCTGCTCGACGAGCCGCTGTCGGCGCTCGACGCCAAGCTGCGCGAGGCCATGCAGGTGGAATTGCGCCAGCTCCAGCAACAGCTCGGCATCACCACTATCGTGGTGACCCACGACCAGCGCGAGGCGATGACCATGGCCGATCTGGTGGTGGTGATGGGCGAGGGCCGCATCCGGCAGGCGGCACCCCCGGTCGAGATCTACCGCAAGCCGGCGGACACCTTCGTCGCCGGCTTCATCGGCATGACCAACCTTCTCCCCGTCGAGCAGGACGGCGCCGGCCGCGCCATCGTGCTCGGCCGGGTGATCCCGGGGCCAGTCCCCCCGGAAGGCGGGGGAATGATCTCGATCCGGCCGGAGGACGTGCGCCTCACCGCGCCGGGAGACGGTACGCTCGCCGGCACCGTCACCTTCGTGCGCGACCTCGGCGGCACCGTCGAGACCTTCGTCGCGGTGGGCGACACCCCCATCGTGGCGGTGACGCCGCCGCGGGACCGCACCGGCCTCAGGGCCGGCGACCCGGTCGGGGTGGAGCTCCCGGCCGACGCCTGCGTGGTGCTGAAGCGATGAGACGCGAGCCGCCGCAGAGGCTCGGGGACTACGCGCCGCTCGTCTTTCCGGCCTTCATGCTGCTGGTCTTCTTCGTCATCCCCTTCGCCACGATGGTGGCGGTCTCCTTCTTCCGCCGCGACCCGGCCGGCTTCTATTCGGCGGATTTCGTCGCCGACAACTATTCCCGGTTCCTCACCCCCTTCTTCGGCGGCGTGCTCGGCTTCTCCATCGGGCTCGCGCTGATGGTCGCGGTGGTCTGCGTGGCGATCGCCTTTCCCCTGACCCTGCTGCTGACCCGCGCCTCGCGCCGGGTGCAGGTCGTCTGGTTGGTCGCGCTGCTGGCGGTTCTGTCGCTGTCGGAGGTGATCATCGGCTTTGCCTGGTCGACGCTGTTCTCGCGCACCGCGGGCATCACCAACCTGCTTGTCTGGCTCGGCCTGATGTCCGAGCCGCAGGCGCTGCTGCCGGGCTACTGGGCGGTGCTGACCGGCATGGTCTACCAGGCGCTCCCCTACACGGTGCTCGTGCTCTACCCGGCCTTCGCGCGCCTCGACCCGGCGCTGATGGAGGCGGCGCGCACCCTCGGCGCCTCGCCGGTTCTCGCCTTCTTCAACGTCATGGTGCCGGTGCTGCGCAACACCATCGTCGCCGCGCTGATCATGGTGTTCGTCTTTGCGCTCGGCGCCTACCTGCTGCCGCAGATCCTCGGCCGGCCGCAGCACTGGACGCTCTCGGTGCACATCACCGACCAGGCGATCTACCAGTCCAACATGCCGTTCGCGGCGGCGATGGCGATCTTCCTCGTGCTGATTTCGCTGGCCATGGTGGGGATTGACCCTGCTCGTCGGCCGCAGGGAGGGCGCGTCATGAACAGCCGGCTGCCTGCGCGGCTCTATCTGGCCGCGGTCGCGGTTTTCCTGGCGGCGCCGCTGGTGGTGGTGGCGGGCGTTTCCGTGAACGAGCTGCAGGACCTGCGCTTTCCCGCCGCAAGGCTTCTCGCTCGCCTGGTACCGCCAGATCTTCGCCGATCCCGGCTGGCGCTCGGCGCTCCTCGCCTCGCTGGTACTGGCAGCCACTTCCGCGGCCCTCGCCGTCGCCATCGCCTTTCCGCTCGCGTGGTTCCTTTGGCGGCGCGTGGCGCCCTGGGCGAACATCTTCCAGCTGCTGGGGGTGGCGCCTTTCCTGCTGCCGCCGGTCATCACGGCGCTCGGCTTCCTCTCCTTCTGGGTAGCTGCCGGCTTCTACGGCCAGACCTGGACGGCGACGATCAGCCACGGCATCTTCTTCGTCACCCTGCCGCTGGTTACGTTGTCGCTGGGCTTCTCCTCCATCGACCGCGCACTGGTCGAGGCCGCCTCCACCATGGGCGCGGACGATCGCATGGTGCTGCGGACCGTCGTTCTTCCGCTCATCCTGCCGTACCTGGTCTCTGGCTATGCCTTCGCCTTCGTGCTTTCCCTCAACGAGTACATCGTCGCCTACATGACGGTCGGCTTCACCATGGAGACTCTGCCGATCAAGATCTTCAACGCGCTGCGCTACGGCTACACGCCGACGATGGCGGCGGTCTCGGTCTTCTTCGTGGCGCTTTCGGTGCTGATCTTCGGGCTGATTGGCCGTTTCGGCGATCTTCCGCGGCTGCTCGGAGCCATGCCGTCGGAGGACGAATGACGCGGCTTGCCGCCCTCCGGAAGCACGCCACGCCGGGCGACCAGGAAGCGAGTTTCCACCGAATGCACGTCTTTCTTTCAGGCGGAATAAACCGCCGGCTGCCGGACCGGGGCGGAACTCTGGCGGCGCCACAGGACCGAGGGCATCGGAGGTAGCCTTCGGGCGGGGACCGAGTGGGCGACCCGCCGGCGGCCCATCCCCTCCGCCAACGCCTCCCGCAAATCCGTTCTCCGCTCAGTCGCGTAGCAGGAATTTCTCGTTGTTTTCGAGGGTTATAGCGGGGAGGCTGTTCACATCGAAGTCGGACGGCGCCGTGCACGTGCACGGCCCCCTTCGGGCGCCCGGTTGTGCCAGAGGTGAAGTGGATCAGAGCCACGTCCTCGGGCCCGGTCGCCGCGGTCTCGAAGCACTCCGACGCCGAGGCCATCGCGGGAGCGAGCGATACGTCGGCGTCCACGACGAGTACCAGCTTCAGCGACGGGACTTCGGCGCGTCAGGCCGCGATCTTCCGCCGATAGGCCGCGGCGGTTGTGGCGAGCGCCGTTGCCTCGCCTATCTCCATGCGCGCCCGGATCGGCTCGGGTCCGAAGGCGGCGAAAAGCGGCGTGAACGTCATGCCCGCCTTCAGCGTACCGAGCGCCGCGACGTAGAGCTCGGGCACCCGACCCAGCAACGCGAAGATCCGGTCGCCCCTGGTGAGACCGTGGGCGAACAGCACGTTTTTCCCGTAGCTCAGCTCCCGCAGCTCCCCTCCCGCCCGAGCCAACGGATCGCAAGCTGCTCGCCGAAGCCCGCAGCAACATGCCGATCGACCGCCTCATGGGCGATGTTGAGCCCGCCGCCCGGAAGCCCGTCGAGCGTCGCGCGCGCAGCCTCCCAGGTGAAAGGCTCGGCTCTCGGGGCCGTCGCGAGCGGCTTCCGGATGGTTTTCCACGCCATGGTTTCCCTCACTCCACAGGGGCAGCCGCGGGCTTGCGCAGCGCCGCACTTGATAGCCCCTCCGCCTCGGCAACGTGCCGCTTGACCGCGAGGAAGCTGTCCGGGGTGACCGAGATCGAGTCGATGCCCGCCTCGACCAGCAGGCGCGCGAAGCCGGGGTCGTTGCTCGGGGCCTGCCCGCAGAAGCCGACCTTCCGTCCCGCGGCATGGGCCCGCTCGATGACCGTTCGGATCATCCACTGCACCGCCGGGTCGCGCTCGTCGAAGAGCGCGGCGAGCTCGCCCGAATCCCGGTCGACCCCCAGCGTCAGCTGGGTCAGGTCGTTGGAGCCGATGGAGAACCCGTCGAAGCGGCGCGCGAACTCGTCCGCCAGGATCACGTTCGACGGGATCTCGCACATCACGTAGACCTCGAGCCCGTCCCGGCCCAGAACCAGCCCGTTCTCGGCCATCACCGCCAGCACCCGGTCGGCCTCCTCCGGTGTCCGGCAGAAGGGGATCATGACGATGACGTTCCGGAACCCGATCGTGTCGCGAAGCCGCCGGATCGCCCGGCATTCGAGCCCAAAGCCGGCGCGGTAGGCCTCGGCGTAGTAGCGCGATGCGCCGCGGAACCCGATCATCGGGTTCTCCTCCACGGGCTCGAACTGCCGGCCGCCGAGGAGCTCCGCGTATTCGTTGGTCTTGAAATCGCTCATCCGCACGATCACCGGCTTGGGATGGCGGAAGGCCGCGATCCGCGACAGGCCGCGCGCCAGCGTGTCCACGAAATACTCGGTGCGATCGGCATGGCCGGCAGTGAGCGCCTCGATCTCGGCGCGGGCCGCCGCATCCTTCAGTTCGTCGAAGCGCACCAGCGCCATCGGGTGTACCCGGACGGCATTCGAGATCACGAACTCCATCCGCGCGAGCCCCACCCCGTCGACCGGCAGCCGCCACCAGCGAAACGCCGCGGCCGGATTGGCGAGGTTCAGCATCACGCGGGTGGCGGTGTCCGGCACGGTCCCGAGGTCCACTTCCTCAACCTCGAAGTCCGCGGTCCCCGCATAGACGAAGCCCTCGTCTCCCTCGGCGCAGGACACCGTCACGTCCTGCTCGTCGTGCAGGACGTGCGTGGCGGTCCCGGTTCCCACGATCGCCGGCAGGCCGAGCTCGCGGCTGACGATGGCCGCGTGGCTCGTCCGTCCGCCGTGGTCAGTGACGATGGCGGCGGCCCGCTTCATGATCGGCACCCAGTCCGGGTCGGTAATCGATGTCACCAGTACTGAACCATCGACGAAGCGGTCGATCTCCCTGGCGCTCTCGATCAGGCAGACGCGCCCGGCCACCACCGCCTCGCCGACGCTGAGCCCCGCCAGGAGTTTCTTGCCGGCCGAGCGGATCCGGTAGGATTTCAATGGCCCCGCCGCGACGCGGGACTGCACCGTTTCTGGCCGCGCCTGCACGATGAAGATCTCGCCGGTCTCGCCGTCCTTCGCCCATTCCATATCCATCGGCTGGCCGTAGTGCCGCTCTATGGCGACCGCCTGGCGGGCAAGCCCGAGGATATCGTCGTCCGACAGCACGAACCCGGCGCGCTCGGCCCTCGACGTCGGCACGTTGCGCGTGGCGCCGCCGGCACCGGCGTAGACCATCTTGCGTTCCTTGGCGCCGAGTTGCTTCTCGACGATCGGCCGCAGGCCCGGCTCGGAGAGCAGGGGCTTGAAGACCACGTACTCGTCGGGGTTCACCGCTCCCTGGACCACGTTCTCGCCGAGCCCCCAGGCGGCGTTGACCAGCACAACCTTGTCGAAGCCGGTCTCGGTGTCGATCGAAAACATCACCCCGGCGCTGCCCAGGTCGGCGCGCACCATCATCTGCACGCCGACCGACAGGGCTACCTTTCCGTGATCGAACCCCTTGAGCCGCCTGTAGGTGATGGCACGATCGGTGAAGAGCGAGGCGTAGCAGCGCCTACATGCGTCGAGCAGCGCCACGTCGCCGCGAACGTTCAGGAATGTCTCCTGCTGGCCGGCGAAGCTCGCATCGGGCAGGTCCTCGGCGGTCGCACTGGAGCGGACAGCTACGGCCGGGTTTTCCGCGCCGATGAGCCTCTCGAGCTTGCGATAGGCCACGAGGATGTCAGTTACGGTGTCCTCCGGCCAATCGCCCCCAACGATCGCCGCGCGGATCGTCAATCCCGCCTCGTGCAGCGCCAGCTTCCCGGCGTCGAGCCGCGCGAGCGTCGCGGCGATCAACTGGTTCAGCCGGTTGGCCGCAAGGTAATCGCGAAATGCGTCGGCGGTCGTCGCGAAGCCGGGCGGGACGCGGATGCCCTCGGACCCGAGCGCGCGCACCATCTCGCCGAGCGAGGCGTTCTTGCCGCCGACGAGGCTCACGTCGCCCCGCGACAGATCCTCGAACCAGATCACGCGTCGGATATCTCCAGGCATCGGATCCCTCCTTCGCGCCGGGTACACCGGCATCTGACCCCCCCTAAGCAGCCGGCGCATTGACCTCCATCAAGTCGCGGGCGGCGCCGACTGGCGCGACCCGCTGCCGGTCGCACAGTGCGACCCAGGATAAATATATGTTATTAAACGGTTTTCATGATATTGACCGCAGGCCCATCGTGCCCGCCAGTTCGCCCTGCCAAATGCCCCAACCGCATCGCGAGCCTGCGCCGCGGCCGCGGCCGGGCGTGTGGACCCGACGCCGGGGTTGGGGTAGACTTACCCTCTTGCTGGGAGCGATCGGAATCCTGATGTCGTGTCCATCTCCGACGGGAGAGGCGCTGATGGCTGCATTGCGCGGAAGCAAAGACGTCCGGTTCCTCGCCGTCGGTCCGGCGCACACGCGTATCTGGATGCCGAGTCCCGCGGCGCTCTCCGTGCTCGACCATTCGGTGGTGAGGATTTGGTGCCGGTGACGATCGAGCACGCCAAGGATGACGCTGCGGGCGACCCCGGACATCAGCTCGACGCGGCACTTCTGCGCTCGGTGATCGACACCGCCCCCGTCGCGATCGTCACCATCGAGCGGGACGGCAAGGTGCGCAGCTTCAGCCCGGCCGCCGAGCGGCTGTTCGGCTACCACGCCGAGGAGGTGATCGGGCGGAACGTCAACGTGCTGATGCCCGCACCCTACCGCGAGCAGCACGACCGCTACCTCGGGCGCTATCTGACCACCGGCGAGAAGCGGATCATCGGCATCGGACGGACGGTGGTCGCCCGGCACAAGAGCGGGCGGACCTTCCCCATGGAGCTCGCGGTCGGCGAGGTCAGGCGCGGCGGAAGCCACATCTTCACCGGCTTCATCCGCGACATCTGACCGAGACGCGGGCGGCGCAGCGATCGGCGTAGCCAGGCTGCAGGCCGGAGCTGCTCCAGGTCGCGCGGCTCCGCGCCATGAGCGAGATCGTCTCGGCGCTGGTGCACGAGCTGAACCAGCCCCTGACCGCGATCGCCAACTTCGGCGAGGCGGCGAAGCGGCTGGTCGAGTTGGGCGCCCAGCTGGAGCGTGCGGCGGGCTTCATCGAGAAATCCGTCGCGCAAGCCCACCGCGCCAGCGAGATGATCCGCCGGCTTCGCAGCTTCGTCGCGCGCGGAACCCACGAAATGGAGCCGATCGACGTCAACGACGTCGTGCGCGAAGCCTCCCGGCTCGCGCTGATCGGCGCGGCGGACCAGCACGTCCACACCAACTTTGACCTGGCGGCCGACCTGCCCGAGGTGACGGCCGACCGCATCCAGGTCCAGCAGGTGATCGTGAACCTCATCCGCAACGGGATCGACGCCATGCTCGAGACGGCGCAGAATGCCTCGGACAGGGCGCTCCTCGTGATCGAGACGGGACGCAACGCAGAGGGCCACGTGCTGATCTCGGTCTGCGACGCGGGCCCCGGCATCCCTGCCGACATCGCGGCTGACATCTTCAACCCGTTCGTCACGACCAAGAAGGGCGGCATGGGAATCGGCCTGTCAGTCAGCCGCTCGATCGTCGAGGCGCATGGCGGCCGGATCTGGGTCGACCGCCCGCAAAGCGGCGGAACGCGCTTCCTGTTCACGCTTCCGGTCGCCCGTAACGAGAGTGCGGAAGCATGACCGCGCCGGAGGGGGCCATCTACGTCGTCGACGACGACTCGGCGGTGCGGGACTCGCTCGAGGCCCTGCTCTCCTCGGAGGGGTTCGAGACGACGGCCTGCGCCTCAGCCGAGGAGTTCCTGCGCCACTTCGATCCGCTCGGCGCCGCCTGCGTGCTCCTCGACGTGCGCATGCCGGGCATGGACGGGCTGACCTTACTCGAGCTGCTGGGCCCTGAGCGCAAGGGCGTCCCCGTCGTCGTCCTCACCGGTCACGCGGACGTGCCGATGGCCGTGCGCGCAATCCGGGCCGGGGCGGCCGACTTCGTGGAAAAGCCCTTCGCGGGCACGCGCCTGCTGGAGAGCATCCGCGGGGCGATCAGGCGCAGGCCCCCAATCGCAACTGCGGCTGACCCCGCCCAGCGGCAGCGCTTCGCGGAGCTCACCCCGCGCGAGCGCGAGGTACTCACGCAGATGGTGATCGGGCTGCCCAACAAGCTGATCGCGCACCGGCTCGGCATGAGCCCGCGCACCGTGGAAATCCACCGGCGCCGGGTCATGCAGAAGACGGGGGCCGGCAGCCTGTCCCATCTCGTGCGCATGGCGGTGCGCGCCGGCCTCGACCCTGAGGGCTGACGGTGGCGTAGGGGACTTCCCGCACTATCGCGCCACGCCGTCCGCGTGCAGTGTCGACGTTCGCTGCGGCGCCTGTGCGCCTGGAGCGCGAGGCGGCAGATGGCAGGCGACGGGCGCTTGGTTCACATCATCGACGATGACGCGGCGGTGCGCGAGTTGCTCGAGGCACTGCTTGCGGTCTCAGGATTCGAGGTCGAGACCTACGCCTCGGCCGAGGACTATCTCGCGCGCGGCGACGGTGCCGAGGGCTGCATCCTGCTCGATCTCAACATGCCGGGCATGGGCGGGCTCGACCTGCTCGCGACCTTCGCGCACCGCGAGCGTCGGCTTCCGGTGGTCGTGCTCACCGCGAGCCGGGAGCCGCGGGACGCGGAACGTGCCATCGAGCTCGGCGCCAGCGCGTTCCTGACGAAACCCGTGCGCGAGGCGGCACTGATCGAAGCGATCCTCGGCGCTTCGGTGCTGCAGTAGGGGAAATCCCCTAGTCCGGACGCTGGCGCATAGGGACTATCCACGACTGTCGCAGCACCGGGTTTCGCCGAATATCGCTCCTGTCGGGAAAGCGGCGCGATGGCGCCATGCAGGGAGAAGCCTGGATTTTCCATTCGGTAGCCGATCGTCCTCTGGCGCCGGGCCATGTCGCGGTGCCGTGGCGAGGGCCGGCGGCCCAGGCCGGGTCCGCCAAGGAGCTGCGCCTGCCGCGCAGCCAGACCCTGTTCTTCGACGAGGACCCCGCCCGCCACTTCTTTGAGATCGTCAGCGGCACGGTCCGCTGCTGCCGGCTGATCCAGGACGGGCGCCGGCAAATCCTCAGGTTCGCGAGCACCGGCGAGCTGCTCGGACTCTCGGGAGAGGAGAGCTACGGCTACAGTGCCGAGGCGGTGACCGCCATCGTGGTGCGCCGCCACCCCCTCGCCGGGCTTGACGACGCGATGGCGCGCGATGGCGTGCTGCGGCAGCGCGTGCTGCGCGCGCTGCGCGACGAGCTGGCCGCCACGCGGACGCAGATGATGCTGCTCGGGCGAATGAGCGCCACCGAAAAGCTCGCCGCGTTCCTGCTCGCGCGCGCTGGGCGCTCGGCTGCTGCCGGCACCTGCTTCGAGCTGCCGATGACCCGCGCCGACATCGCCGACTATCTCGGCCTCACCATCGAGACGGTGAGCCGAAAGCTTAACGAGCTCCGCCTGCTGGGCGTGATCCGGCTCGAGGCCTCGACCCGCGTCCGCATCACCGACTTCGACCAGATCGAGGCGATCGCCGAGGCCGCCTGAGACCGGGCTGCCTATCATCCGTCTTCCGGAAGGCGGCGACCTGGCCTACGCAGCCCCGCGACAGATCCTCGAACCAGTTCGCGCTTCGGGAATTTCCAGTGATCGGAACCTCCTTGGGCGCGGAAGTGAGTTCGACGAACACATGGCCACCGGCATCACGGGCCGCATTGACCTCCATCAAATCGTGGCCGCCGGCGTTGCGGCATGCTGTTGAACGGTCCGGCGCCATCTCGGAGCGTGAGGAAGGGAGATCAAATGAACCACGATCACTTGGAGGCCATGGCGGACACGATCGAAAGCGCGGCCGGAGTTGACGTCGACCTCGCGATTACAGCCTTGACGGCGCTGCGCACAGCGTTGCCGCATGCGAGCTCCGACCTTCGGGCGGGAGTTGTGGACTTGGCGGACATGGCTGTGCATCTGGTGAGCAGAGCGTTGCCGAATTGGTCGATCGCCTTGGAGGCCACCGCGCAAGAGCGCGACGGCCGGTGGACCTGCACCCTTCGGCCATCCGGCGCGCGCGACGACGAGGAGGTCATCGGCATCGGCCGCGCGCCGACGCCCGCGCTAGCCGTGATCGTGGCGTTCCTGCGGGTCGCCATCATCCGGGACAAAGGGTACCACTGACCCTCCGCACCTGCAGCCGGCTTAGCGGCACTTTCGCCTCACTCGGCAAGCGCCGCTTCCAGCCGGAGCACGTCTTCGCGGCGACAGAGTTCCGTGCCGGGTGTCAGCACGGCGGCGGTGCCGGCGGCGACGCCACGGCGGAGCGCGGCCATGGGACCGCGGCCCTCGGCCAGCGCCAGCACCATAGCCCCGAGGAAGCTGTCGCCGGCGCCGGTGGCGCTGCGCGCCGGCACCGGCGGCGGCAGCAGCCGGAAGATCCGGCCGGCATGGGCGAGCAATGCGCCCCGGTGGCCCATGGTCACGGCGAGCATCCCGACGCGATCCAGCAGGTCGAGTACCGCCGCGTCCTGGGCCTCCGGCGTCTCCAGCGGCCGCCCGGCCAGCGCCTCCATCTCGCCGAGACTGGGCTTGGCGAGGAAGACGTCGCCGGCCGCGATCGCTGCGCCGAGCGCCGGCCCGGAGGTGTCGAGCACGAAGCGGGCACCCCGGTCAGACGCGAGCCGGGCGAGTTCAGCATAGCACGCGGGGGCGAGGCCCCGCGGAAGACTGCCGCTCGCCACGAGCCAGTCGAAGTCGAGCCCCGCCAGCACCTCCCGGCAGCGCGCGAACTCGGCAGCGGTGACGGCCCGGGCCCTCGGCGACGAACCGGTACTCGAGCCCCGTCGAGCGCTCGTAGACCGCGTGGCTGATCCGGATGGAGTTGGCGATCGGCACCGGCCGGACCGCAAGGCCAGCGTCGCCGAGCAGCCTGTCGAGAAGCGGGCCGATGGCTCCGCCGTTTAGATATACCGGCAGCACTGGCCCGCCGAGCTCGGCGATCACCCGGGCGACGTTGATGCCGCCGCCGCCCGCATAGTAGCGCTCGTTGCTGGTGCGGATCTTGTGGGTCGGGCGCACGACGTCGGTCTCGCTGGCGCCGTCGATGCAAGGGTTGAGCGTGAGGGTGACGATCGGTTTCATGGCCCTGCTGCGAGTTCGCGTCGTCGCGATGCGGCGGCTTGCAGTCTGCCTCGGAAGTGAACCGCGCGCCAAGGGCATCCGTGCGGGAGCGGCAGGGGCTTCTCCAGGCCCCGGAGGAGCCGCGAGCCAACGGCGCGGCGCGACCTGGTCGAGATCGTGGTAAGCTTCAACGCTCGTTGCGTCGCGGAGCGGGCTGCCGGTGTGCAGGCGGTGGATCGTCTCGCCGATGAGCAGCGCGACCGAGAAGATCTCGATGCGCTCGGACTGCCCGGCCGTGGCTGAGGCCGTAGGAACGCTCTCGGAGACGACGATACGATCGATGGCCGGATCCGCCAGCATGGCGTCGCTACCGGGTCCGAAGAGCCCGTGGGTCGCAACCGCGAACACCGCCTGCGCGCCGCGCGCGACAGGCTGCGGCGGCGCGCCTCATGGTGCCGCCGGTACTGATCATGTCGTCGACGATGAAGACCGCCAGCGCTTGAGCTCGGCAACGCGAGCATGCGATCCGCGACTTCCAAAAGCGTGGTCGCAATGCGCCGCCATGATCGCAACCAGCTCTGGAAGGTCTTCGACAAGGCAAGGAAGGAGCACCCCGAGCTGCAAGGCGCGGCGTGGCGCGGACTGCGCGCAAATGCGGTTATCCACCTGCGGCAGTCGGTATACTCGGTGCTTCAGGTCAGCGACATGGTTGGCATGTCGGCGGAGATGGATGAGCGCTATCGCCGCCACGCGGATCGCAAAAGGCGCGGGGCAGGCGGTTCTTCTGGAGATCCAGCGGAAGGGGCGTTCCGAGAACGCCAATGTAAAACAATGAAAAAGTGGAAATACCCGATGCAAGGAAATCAGGCGCTTAATGGCCAGCAAAGGAAGTGCAGGCTTCTGTTGCCAGGTGCCTGCGAACCCCGCCTGAACCGGCTAAGGCCCAGGACTTCAGGTTTCGGTCTTGTTACCGCTTACGCGGCAACGCGAACCGGAGCGTAGTTGTCGTTGGCAACTATGCGTTTCGAGCCGATAACGGTGGCATCCCGCCGAGTGAAAGCTAACGCCTTTGGACGTCCGTCGATCCTGTTTCGGCCCCGATCGTCCCCCAACGAAGGGTGTCTGGTGGAGCCGCCGGGTACCGCCCCCGGGTCCGATCCGTTTATTACACGCGCGTTTATCACCATAGCCCCTTGCGGGGCAGATCGAATATAGTACGCGGGACCGGCCGGCGAAAGGGGGTAGCGCCATGTCCGACAATCCCGCTTCCGACAGTCCCGTCCATGTGCATCCCGTAAACCGTGCCGGCGCAGCACTCGACGACGTGGTCCCCGACGAGAAACTGGCAGGGGGCGCGGCGGCTGCGCGGTTCTGGAACGCCTTCTCCGGCGCGGGAGGCCGCTTCCATGCCGGCCAGTGGCAATCCGACGCGGGTGTACGGCGCGTCGTCTACACCGAGACCGAGCTGTGCGTGATCCTGGAGGGCCGGGTGCGCCTGACCGACACGGCGGGCAAGGCAGCCGAGTTTGGCGCCGGGGAGGCCTTCGTGGTCGCGCCGGGCTTTCGCGGAACCTGGGAATTGATCGGCCGTGTCACCAAGGTATACGCCGTCCTCGAGCCAGGCGCATGAAACCGGACCGGCCGCTGGCGCCGGCCGGCGGTGGCGGCGCGCCGGCGTCAATGCCGGGCCGGACAGGTGCGGTCGCATCCCGCGAGCCTTGGCCCCGGCCTGAACCGCGAATCAAGGGGCGGGAAGCAGGCTCGGATGCCTTCCTAGGGGTCCGTTCGCTGCCCGATGACCCAGACGCCGAGCTCGCGCAGGAGCTTGCGCTGCATGGTGCGCTCGAAATCGGAATAGTCCTCGGCCACTTCGACGAAGGCGCCCGAGCCCTGGATGACGAAGCGCTCAAAATAGGTGCGCAGCGTCAAATGGGTGGCGCCGACGACGAGGCCGTTGACCGTGATGCCATCGAAGGCCGAGGCGCGCCGCGCCGCCTCGGGCGGTGGGCCGTCGTTGTTCACGCCGTCGCCCGAGATGTCGAGCGTGTGTGCGGCACAGTCGCGCCGCTCGGCAAGCGCGCGTGCGCCATAGTCCATGGCATAGCCGAGCGCGGTGGGGAAGGCGGCGGTGCTCCGGGGCATGGCGCGCAGCCGCGCCGCCACGGCGTCGAGGTCGTCCGGAGAGCGGATTTCCACCCAGTCGAGGCGCAGGGCCTGCTGCGCACGGCCGCTCCACTCGAAGACGTGCAGCGCCACCGCCTGTCCCGGTATGGCCAGGAATGCGGCCGCCACGTCCGGCGCGGTCAGCGCCCGGGCGAGCCCCTCGTTCTGCAGCGCATATTCCCGCGCGTCCACCGAGGAGGACACATCGAGCGCCAGCGACAGTGCCAAGCGGCAGGACTGCGCCGCGGCCGGGCCGGCAGCAAGGGCGAGGGCGGCGGCTAGAGCGAGAGCGAGGGCAGGGGCGGCGGTTCTCACCAGCTGCCGGTGTTGGGCATGCTTGCCCATGGTTCCTCCGGGGCTTTTGCCTCGCCCGCCTGCAGCAACTCGACTGAGATCCCGTCGGGCGACCTCACGAAGGCCATGCGTCCGTCCCGCGGGGGCCGGTTGATGGTCACTCCATCCGCCATCAGCCTGGCACAGAGCGCGTAGATGTCCTCGACCGAATAGGCGAGGTGGCCGAAGTTACGCGCACCCTGCGGGTCCACGGTCTCGTCCCAGTTGTACGTCAGCTCGACATCCGCATCCGTCTGGCCGGGAGGGCAGAGGAAGACCAGCGTGTAACGCCCCGCCTCGTTTTCGATCCGGCGCCGCTCCTCAAGTCCAAGCAGGTCGCAGTAGAAGTGCTTGGAGGTCTCGATGTCGCTGACCCGCACCATGGTGTGAAGGTATCTGATCTTCATTTGGCGTCTCCCCTTGTCCCCTGCGCCGGATGCAGCCGGCGCGATTCCCGCGTGCGCCGGCGCCTTGCAGCAGCCTAGCACAGGCCGCCGGGCCGGCAACTGCAGGCTCGGGCCGGGCCAGGCGAGGGCGCGGTTGGGCTTAACCACGCGTGCAACGAACGCACGAACCCCGTATCGGCAAGATTCGAACTGCGCTAGGCTCGCGCGCGGAACATTCTGCGGTGTTTGGAGGGAAAGATGAAGCCAGGCATGTCATGGCCACTGGTTCTGGTGGCGGGTTTGGCGTCGATCGGCTTTGCAGGGCTGGCGCTGGCGCAGGAGCAGGAGCGCCTGCCGCTCGAGGGCGGCTTTTCCCCCGATCCGGCCGAGGTCGCGGTCGCAGTCACCGGCTCGCTGCCGGCAGCAAACGCAGTTCGCGGATGCCCCGGGTGGGTCGCCGAGAGTCCTGCGCTCGTCGTCGATTTCTCGAACCCCGGCACGCAGCTGAGCTTCAATGTCCAGCCTGACGGCGCCGGCACGGCGATCGCCGGCCTGCTGCTGGTGGCCCCGGACGGCATCTACCGCTGCGCACCGATGGACGGCGCTGGAATCGCACATGTGCGAATCGATTCTCCCCAGGCCGGGCAGCATGCCGTCTGGCCGGCGCTGACCACGGCCGGTGTCGCGACCGGGGTGCGGGTCCTGGTGTCCGAGTTCGACTTTGCCGCCCCGCCGCCGCCGATGCAGCCGCTCGGGCTCGCCGGGGTGCCGGCTGCCGGACTGCACGTGCTGCCTTCGGCGGTCGAAATCGCGCTGACGCTGGCGCCCTCGGCGGCCGCATCGGACTTCACCAACGGCTGCGCGGGGCGGATCGATCCCACGCGCCCTGATGCGGTGATCCGGCTGGAGGCACCGCGCGAGCGGGTCGAATGGCGCGTCTCCTCGTCGAGCGACACGACGCTGGTGGTGGTCGCCCCCGATGGCACCCAGCATTGCAACGACGACACCTACGACCTCGATCCGGCGGTTGTGCTGCAGCCTGCCGCTGCAGGCGACTATGCAGTCTGGGTCGGGACCTTCGACGACGTGCAAGGTGTTGCCGCCTCGCTGCTGGTTTCGGCGGGCAGCGCCAGTGCCGGTCTCGATGCCGGTGCTACGCCGGTGGCCGGGCTGCATGTCGTGCCCAGCGGCGGCAGCATCGAGGTGCCGCTGACGCTGGCGCCGACCACGCCCGCTGCCCAGGTCGCCTCCGAATGCTACGGACAGATCGATCCGGCGCGTCCTGACGCCGTGATCCGGCTCGACGCGCCGCGCGGCCGCCTCGAGTTGCGCTCTTCCTCGTCCGACGACACCACGCTCCTGGTGCTGGGTCCCGACGGCGGCCGGCGCTGCGACGACGACACCAATGGTGTCGACCCGGCGGTGGTGTTCCAGCCCGCGCCGGCCGGCGACTATGCGGTCTGGGTCGGTCTCTATGAAAGCGGCGTTCAGGGTATCACCACCAGTCTGCATGCCACCGCCAGCGAAGCCGGTTTCGCGGACGGCCTGCAGGCCGGCGGCACCCCGGCGGCGGGGCTGCACCTCCTGACCGGGGCCGGGTCGGTCGAGGTGCCCTTGATGCTGGCGCCGACGGCCTCGGCGACCGAGTTTGCCGAGGAATGCAGCGGCCGCATCGAGCCCTCGCGCCCGGACGCGGTCATTCAGCTCGACGCCGCGCGCAGCCGGCTGGAACTGCGCGGTACCTCCGCCGTTGATACCACGCTGGTGGTGATCGGCCCCGACGGCCGCCGGTTCTGCAACGACGATACCGATGGGCTTGATCCCGCCGTGGCGATCGCGCCGGCTCCGGCGGGCAACTATGCGGTCTGGGTCGGGACCTACGAAGACGTGCAGGGCGCCTCCGCCACGCTGACCGCCACCGCGACCGCCACCGGCGCCGGGACAGACGCCATGGCGGGATCGCATGCGCTTGCCGCGGGCGGCTCGCTGGAGATCCCCGTGCAGCTGGGCATGGGCGCCGACGGATCGACGTTCGGCCCCGACTGCGTGGGAGACATCAGCAGCGCGGGTCCCGATGCGGTGATCAGGCTGGACACCGCCCGTGACCAGCTGGAGCTGCGCGTCACGTCGCCACAGGACGACACGACCCTGATCGTGCAGGCGCCCGACGGCACCGTGCATTGCAACGACGACACGTTCGGGCTCGATCCGCAGGTTGTGGTAAGCCCCGCTCCGGCGGGCGACTACTCGGTCCGGGTCGGGTCCTTCGGCGGCTCGGGCGGGGCCACGCTTCAGGTCAGCAGCGGCACCGGCGGTGGTTCGAGCACCGAGGCAGTTCCGGCAGGCGGGCTGCATGTGCTTGCCGCAGGGGGCGAGCTGGAGATCCCGGTGGTGCTGGGAACCGGCGTCGATGCATCGGGAATGGGCTCCGACTGCTGGGGAGACATCAGCGCGGCGGGTCCCGACGCGCTGATCCGGCTCGAAGCCAGCGGCGGCCCGCTGGAGCTGCGCGCCACATCGTCGGAGGATACGACCCTCGTGGTGCGCGGGCCAGACGGCTCGACGCAGTGCAACGACGACAGCGACGGCCTCGATCCGCAGGTTTCGATCCCGTCCGCATCGGCAGGCGACTACCAGGTCTGGGTCGGGTCCTTCGGCGCGGCGGGTACCGCTGCGACCCTGCGGGCCACAGCCGGTGCCGGCGGCGGCGGAGCCACGCGCGCCGACGCGGTGGTGCCGGGTGGCGGGCTCTATGTCCTTGCCCCGGGCGGCGAGCTGGAGGTTCCGGTATTGCTGGCCTCGGGCGCCAGCGCGTCGGATCACGGCCCCGACTGCTGGGGGCAGATCAACGCGGTGGGTCCCGATGCAATGATCCGGATCGAAGCCGCCCGCGACGTCGTGCATCTGCGTGCCACCTCGTCGGTGGACACGACGCTGGTGGTGCTGGCGCCCGACGGCGCCACGTACTGCAACGACGACACCAACGGGTTCGACCCCGCGGTGGTGGTGCAGCCTGCGCCGGCCGGCGACTATGCCGTCTGGGTCGGAACTTTCGGCGGCGGCGATGGTGGCGCCGCCACGCTGATGGTCTCCGGCGACGCGGGCGCGAGTGCCGTTCCCGGCGGCGCGAGCGGGTTCAGCGGCCTGATGCAGAGCCCGTTCGAGGGCCAGACCTTCGCCAGTGCCATCGATGCGCTGGAGCTGCTGATGCAGCAGGAAGGGCTAGGCGAGACGCTGAGCTATCAGCGCGTCGAGGCCCAGGGTGCCGAGGGCTTCACGCTGCATGGCGTGACGCTGACCGACCCCACCGGCCAGACGCCACCGCTCGGCGTCGGGCGGATTTCGGGTCAGCGATCTCGACCTTGCGGGTCTCGGCGCCACCGGCGCGCCGGGCCGCTTCTCCATCGTGCTGGAAGAGATCGACTATGCCGCACTGGTCAAGGCGGCGAACGAGGCGATGGTGCCGCTGCCGTCGCTTGCGGGCAACCCGGCGCTGTCGGTCTCAGCGAGCCTGCTGCCGCCCGATGGAGCCGCCGACCGCCGCGTCATGAAGGCGGAGGTCCTGCTCGATGGCCAGTTCTCGCTCGGCGTGGAGACGCGCATGCGCTGGCACGACGGGGTGGGCATCCCGGACGATCCCACGATGATCCCGGCCGAGGCCGTGTCGGTCGAATTGCGCAACCAGGGTTTCCTCGGCGCCGTTGCCGCCATGCAGGCGCAGCAGGCCGGAATGGATCCGGCGGCCTTCTCGCGGCTGATGCTGGACAGTCTCGGGGTGCTGCTCGCCCCGGCGCCCCCGGGCGGCGCGCGCGCGATGCTTCTCGACGCGCTTTCCAAGGCGGCGGAGACCGGCCTCGATCGTCCCGGTGTCTTGCGCATGAGCGTCGCCAGCCAGTCGGGCCGCGGCCTTGAGGAAATCTTCGAGGAACTCGAGGAAGCCGCGTTCGACAGCGACGAAGTGAGTGTGGAGGTGACGTTCGAGCCGCTGCGCTGAGGCGGACCTCCTCCGCTGGCGCGGTGGCCCGCGGGTAGCCGGCCGCCTGTGCGGCCGGCGGCGTGTGAGCCGTATCTGGGGGGTGGAAAGCACGCGAATGCCATATATGGTGTTTCGACGCGAGTCACCTGTCGGAGAATTGACCATGCCGCTCACCGAGGACCAGAAGGCCGAGATCGCCGCAGTCCGCGCCGACGCCAAGGTGACCGCCCGGGCCACCGCGCCGGGGATCGAGACCTGGCTGCACCGGGAGATACCGGTGCTCGACCACGGGTTCATCCGGGTGGTGGACTACATGGGCGACGACGCGGCCATCGTGCAGGCGGCACGGGTGAGCTACGGGGCGGGGACGAAGACGGCGCGCGATGATGCGGGGCTGATCCGCTACCTGATGCGGCACTGGCACTCGACGCCCTTCGAGATGTGCGAGATCAAGCTGCACGTGAAGCTGCCGGTCTTCGTGGCCCGGCAGTGGATCCGGCATCGCACCGCCAACGTGAACGAGTATTCGGCGCGATACTCCATCCTGGACCGGGAGTTCTACACGCCGGCGCCGGAACATCTGGCGGCGCAATCGGCGGTGAACAACCAGGGGCGCGGGGCGGTGCTGCCGGCGGAGGAAGGCGCGCGCGTGCTGCGGCTGCTGACCGAGGATGCGGCGCGGGCCTATGACCACTACGAGGCGATGCTGTCGAGCGAGGGGCAGTTGGGCCTGGCGCGGGAACTGGCGCGGATGACGCTGCCGGCCTCAATCTACACCCAGTGGTACTGGAAGGTCGATCTGCACAACCTCTTTCACTTCCTGCGGCTGCGCGCCGATGCCCATGCCCAGTACGAGATCCGCGCCTATGCCGAGGCGCTCTGCGAAGTTGTGCGCGACTGGGTGCCGGCGGCCTGGGGCGCCTTCGAGGACTACCGGCTGAACGCGGTGCAGATCTCGGGCAAGGGCATGGCGGTGCTGCGGCGGCGGCTCGCCGGCGAGACGGTCACGCAGGAGGACAGCGGGATGAGCAAGGGCGAGTGGCGCGAGTTCGAGGCGGCGCTGGGGCAGCGGGCGCGGTGAGCAGCCCAGAGCGCGGAGAAGTCGAGGCGCTGGCGGACCGGCTGGCCGCACGCGCCAATGGCCTCACACGGTTCGTCGTCGCACTGGCAGGGCCGCCCGGTGCCGGCAAGTCGACCCTCGCCGCAGCGCTGGTGGCAGCCCTGGAGCATCGGGCGCCGGGGGAGGTGGCGCTGGTGGCGATGGACGGGTTTCACCTCGATAACGCGGTGCTGGCGGCGCGCGGCCACCTGGCACGCAAGGGGGCGCCGGAGACGTTCGACGTGGCGGGCTATCGCGAGGCGCTGATCCGCATCCGCAACGGTACCGGCGAAGTTGCGGTTCCAGTGTTCGACCGCGACCTCGATCTTGCCCGCGCCGGGGCCGCGGTTGTCGGTCCTCGCCACAGGATCATCGTGACAGAAGGCAACTACCTGCTGCTCGACCTGCCGCCATGGGACGGGCTCGGACACCTCTTCGACCACACCGTCTTCCTCGCGGTGCCGAAGGAGGCTCTGTACCAACGGCTGCTGCGGCGCTGGCTCGACTACGGGCTCGCCCCGGAGGCCGCCGCTGTCCGCGCGGACGGCAACGACATGGTCAATGCCAGGCTGGTGCTGGACAGACGGCGAGCGGCGAACGACGAGTGGGGTGCGTGACAGGACACGTATTGCGTGCAGTCTGCGCGCCGACTGAATTCGCGGTCGGTCGCCGGCGGTGCGGCGCGAGATTGATCCGCCGCCAGATGTGCCTGAAAGAGTGGTATGGGCCGGTCTTTGCGGAGCGATGATCGCTGCGGCGGCAGCCCGAAGGCGGGCTCCTTTGATATGCTAATAGTATTAGCAGTTTACGCGGCGTCTCTCTGGCTAAACAGGCCTGCACGCCTGGCGCGCCGGCGATGCGGGTTTCGACGTTGCCGGTCGGAACTGCCGAAAGACCATTGATTCCGGCATGATGCTTCTGGGATAAAGAAACGCGCGCTCTCGACCGCCCTTAGGGTTCAACCGTGCGTAGTGTGCAGCGTGAAGGTCGATCTGGAGTGCTGGCTGCCGCGGGTGGGCGACGCCCGGCGGCTTGGGTGGGCGGGTGCTCAAAATATGAGCACCCGCCGCTAACGAAACCTCGAAGACCCTGTGTATGAGGGGTGGGGTAGGTCGCCGAGGCCCCGTGATCTCCGTGTCGCGGATCACGGGGCCATTAACTTCATTCATCCCTTCCCCTGCAACAGCCCAAAATCCAGCATCGGGCCGCACCGCCATGGTTGTAGCGCCTACAGGCGTTGCCCGCGGAGAGGAGGGCCGCATCGCGGGAAAATATTTTCCCGAATTAACAGAGTGTTATTTGGCGCGTGGCGGTGGGGACGGGCGGCCGCCGGTACCCAGGAGCAGGGGCTGGCGAAAAACCGCCTATGTTTGCATGCCACATGCATTAAAGAATCTGGCAGGGGTTCCGGGTGACATGACGGGGCCGATCCGGATGATCGCGCCGGCAGTCAGGCGAGAATCACCAAACTACCATGGGTATGTGCGCCGGCGGCGCCGGTCTGACCTGACGGCCCGCGCTTTACTCCGGCCGCGTCCTCTGTCAGGTCTTTGACTAAGGGCGCACGGAAAGAGTAAAGCGCCGGCGCGACGGCACGCGATGGGGGTCATGCCACAGGGAACCGACCGCGGCGGCAAACTCCCCTCGTGCGCAACCGGCCTCTGACCGGAGCGTCGCGCCGATCCGATATCGAGGGAGTGAGACCCGCCATGACCGACCGCAACCAGGACATCGATCCGATCGAGACGCGCGAGTGGCTCGATGCGGTCGAGGACGTCATCGACCGTGACGGACCCGACCGCGCGCATTTCCTGCTGGACAAGGCGGTCGCGGCGGCGCGGGAGAATGGCGCCGCCCTGCCGTTCGGCGCCACCACCACCTACGTCAACACCATTCCCCCCGACCAGCAGCCGGAGTTTCCGGGCGACCTGTCGATGGAGTGGCGCGTCCGCACCATCAACCGCTGGAACGCCATGGCGACGGTGGTCCGCCGCAACAAGGTCTCAAGCGAGTACGGCGGGCATATCGCGAGCTTCGCCTCCTCGGCGGTGCTCTACGACATGGGGCTCAATCATTTCTGGCGGGCGCGCAGCCCGGAGCATGGCGGCGATCTGGTGTTCTTCCAGGGCCACGCCATCCCCGGCATTTACGCGCGCTCGTTCATGGAAGGGCGGCTGACGGCCGAGCAGCTCGACAACTTCCGCTCGGAGACCGGCGGCAAGGGGCTGTCATCCTATCCGCATCCCTGGCTGATGCCCGACTACTGGCAGTTCCCGACCGTCTCCATGGGACTGGGACCGCTGATGGCGATCTACCAGGCGCGGTTCATGAAGTACCTGCACAACCGCGGTTTGATCGACATGGCCGACCGCAAGGTCTGGGCCTTCCTCGGCGACGGCGAGATGGACGAGCCCGAGAGCCTCGGCGCCATCAGCCTTGCGGCGCGCGAGGGCCTCGACAACCTGATCTTCGTGATCAACTGCAACCTACAGCGGCTCGACGGGCCAGTGCGCGGCAACGGCAAGATCATCCAGGAGCTGGAGGGCGTGTTCCGGGGTGCGGGCTGGAACGTGATCAAGGTGATCTGGGGGTCCGGCTGGGACGCGCTCATCGAGAAGGACGAGAGCGGCAAGCTGCGCCAGCTGATGGACGAGACGGTCGATGGCGACTACCAGACCTTCAAGTCGAAGGACGGCGCCTATATCCGCGAGCATTTCTTCGGAAAGTATCCCGAGACCGCCGCGATGGTCGCCGACTGGTCGGACGCCGACATCTGGGCGCTGCGCCGTGGTGGGCACGACCCTCACAAGGTCTACGCCGCCTACGACCGTGCGGTGAAGACTGAGGGCCAGCCCACGGTGATTCTGGTCAAGACCGTCAAGGGCTACGGCATGGGCGATGCCGGCGAGGGCCAGAACATCACCCATCAGCAGAAAGAAGATGGCCGAGGACCAGCTGCAAGCCTTCCGCGGCCGTTTCGACATTCCCGTGCCCGAGGGAGAGGTCTCCAAGGCGCCCTACGTCGTGCTGGGCAACGAGCCGAAGGACTATATGCTTGCCCGCCGCGAGGCGCTGGGCGGGGCCTTCCCCAGGCGCGAGAGTGCCTCGCCGAAGCTGGAGATCCCCGGGCTGGAGGCGTTCGACGCCCTCCTGAAGGACACGGGCGACCGCGAGGTTTCGACCACCATGGCCTTCGTGCGGGTGCTGAACGCGCTCTGCCGGGACAAGAAGATCGGCCGGCAGGTGGTGCCGATCGTGCCCGACGAGAGTCGCACCTTCGGCATGGAGGGCATGTTCCGCCAGCTCGGCATCTATAACCCCAAGGGCCAGCTCTACACCCCGCAGGATGCCGATCAGCTCAGCTACTACAAGGAATCGAAGGACGGCCAGGTTCTGCAGGAGGGCATCAACGAGGCCGGTGGCATGGCCGACTGGATCGCCGCCGCCACCGCCTATTCGGTGCACGGGGTGCCGATGATCCCCTTCTACATCTATTACTCGATGTTCGGCTTCCAGCGGATCGGCGACCTGGCCTGGGCCGCCGGCGACAGCCGCGCGCGGGGCTTCCTGGTGGGAGGCACTGCGGGGCGCACCACGCTGAACGGCGAGGGGCTCCAGCACCAGGACGGCCACAGCCACATCCTCGCCGGCACTGTCCCGAACTGCCTTAGTTATGATCCGAGCTTCGGCTACGAGATCGCGGTGATCGTGCAGGACGGGTTGCGCCGCATGTTCGTCGAGCAGGAGGACGTCTACTACTACCTGACCGTCGAGAACGAGAACTATCACCACCCGGCGATGCCCGAAGGCAGCGCTGACGGGATCGTGCGCGGCCTCTACCGCTTCGCCAAGGTGGCGCGGCCGGGCAAGAAGCACGTGAACCTGATGTCCTGCGGCGCGATATTCCAGCAGGCGCTCAGGGCCGCCGAGATGCTCAAGGCCGATTTCGGCATCACATCCGACATCTGGTCGGCCACCAGTCTCAACGAGCTTGCCCGCGAAGCACAGGACGTGGCGCGCGAGAACCGGATGAACCCCGGCGCCGATCCCAAGGTGCCCTACGTCACCACAACGCTGGCGCAGGGCAAAGGGCCGGTCATCGCCGCCACGGACTACATGAAGAACTACGCCGAGCAGATCCGCGCCTTCGTGCCGCGGGCCTTCCATGTGCTGGGAACCGACGGCTTCGGACGCTCCGACAGCCGGGTGAACCTGCGGCGGCATTTCGAGGTGGACGCCGAGCACATCGCCGCCACCGCCGTCTACGCACTCTTCCAGGAGGGCGCGGTGACGGCCGCCGATGTGAAGGCGGCCTATGCCAAGTACGGGATCGACGCGAACAAACCCAATCCGCGCACGGCGTGAGCAGGGGAGCAGGAGGAACGACATGCCCACGATCGAGGTAAAGGTCCCCGACATCGGCGACTTCGCGGACGTGCCGGTCATCACGGTCTTCGTGAAGCCGGGCGACATGGTGAAGGCCGAGGACGCGCTGATCGAGCTCGAGTCCGACAAGGCCACCATGGAGGTGCCTTCGCCCTCCGCCGGCAAGGTCGCCGAGCTTAAGGTCAAGGAGGGCGACCGCGTCGGCGAGGGCGCCGTCATCCTGACCCTGGAAGCCGGCGGGGCCGAGGCTCCGGCGAAGGAGGAGAAGAAGGCCAACGGCGCGACCCCGGCACCGGCAGCACCCGCCGCCGCGCCTGCCGCTCCCGCGGTGGCAGCGCCTGCGGCGCCGGCCCCGACGGCTTCCTCCGGCGCTACCCATGCCTCGCCCTCCGTGCGCACCTTCGCGCGTCAGCTTGGCGTTGATCTGGCAAAGGTCACCGCCACGGGCCGCAAGGGCCGCATTCTGCGCGAGGACGTCACGGCGGCGCTGAAGAAGACCGCCCCCGCCGCGGCACCCGCGCAGGGGGGCATGGGCATCCCGCCGATCCCCGTGGTGGATTTTAGCAAGTTCGGCGCCATCGAGATCATCGAGATGGCGCGCATCAAGAAGCTGTCCGGCCCGGCGCTGCACCGCTCCTGGCTGAATATCCCGCATGTGACGCACCAGGAAGAGGCGGACATCACCGAGATCGACGAGTACCGCAAGGAGCTGGACAACGCCGCGAAGGCCGACGGCTACCGGGTGACGCTGCTGTCGTTCCTCATCAGGGCCAGCATCTCGGCGCTCAAGACGCACTGGGAGCTGAACAGCTCGATCCACCCCGACGGCGACAAGCTGATCCGCAAGGACTACTGGAACATCGGCTTTGCCGCCGACACGCCGCAGGGGCTGGTGGTGCCGGTGATCAAGGGCGCCGACGGCAAGGGGATCACCGAGATCTCCAAGGAACTGGGCGAGCTGTCGGCCAAGGCCCGCAAGGGCGAGCTGAAGTCCGGCGACATGCAGGGCGCCACCTTCACCATCTCCTCGCTGGGCGGGATCGGCGGCACCGGCTTCACGCCGATCGTCAACGCGCCCGAGGTGGCGATCCTCGGCGTCACCCGCTCGAAGATCGCGCCGGTCTGGGACGGCAAGGAGTTCGTGCCGCGCAACATGCTGCCCATGTCGCTCAGCTACGACCACCGCGCCGTCGATGGCGCGCTGGCCGCGCGCTTCTGCGCCACGCTGAAGTTCCTGCTCGGCGACGTGCGCCGGCTGCTGCTCTGAGGGCCGGCGAATGGGTGTGATCGAGGTCAAGGTTCCCGACATCGGCGACTATGCGGACGTGCCGGTCATCACCGTCTTCGTGAAGGCGGGCGACACGGTGAAGACCGAGGACGCGCTGATCGAGCTCGAATCGGACAAGGCGACCATGGAGGTGCCTTCGCCCTCCGCCGGCAAGGTGGCCGAGGTGACGGTGAAGGTCGGTGACCGGGTGGCGGAGGGGTCGGTGATCCTGACGCTTGAGGCAGAGGGCGCCGCCGCGGCGGTCGAGAAGCCGGCCGCGCCTGCGCCCGCCCCGGCTCCGAAATCCGCGGCCGGAGGGGGCGACACGCATGCCGAGCTGCTGGTGCTCGGTTCGGGCCCCGGCGGCTACACCGCCGCGTTCCGCGCGGCGGATCTGGGGCTGAAGGTGGTGCTGGTCGAGCGCGACCCCTACTTGGGCGGCGTCTGCCTCAACGTCGGCTGCATTCCCTCCAAGGCGCTTCTGCACGCGGCCAAGGTCATTTCCGAGACCGAGGAGATGGGCGCGCACGGGCTGACCTTCGCCCGGCCCAAGGTCGATGTGGACGGGCTGCGCGGCTGGAAGGAGAGCGTGGTCAAAAAGCTGACGGGCGGGCTGTCGGGCCTCGCCAAGGCGCGCAAGGTGCAGGTGGTCGTGGGCAAGGGAACCTTCGCCGGCCCGAACCTGCTGAAGGTCGAGGGCAAGGACGGCAGCCAGGCCATCAGCTTCGACCAATGCGTCATCGCCGCCGGATCCGAGCCGGTGCATCTGCCCTTCATTCCGCACGACGACGCCCGCGTGATCGATTCCACCGGTGCGCTGGAGCTCGACGGCATCCCCAAGCGGCTGCTGGTCATCGGCGGCGGGATTATCGGGCTGGAGATGGCGTGCGTCTATGACGCGCTCGGTTCCAAGGTCACCATCGTCGAGCTGATGGACCAGATCATCCCCGGTGCCGACAAGGACATCGTCAAGCCACTGCACAAGCGCATCGAGGGCCGCTACGAGGCGATCCACCTCGGGGCCAAGGTTACGGCGGTCACCGCGACGAAGGCCGGGCTGAAGGTGGCGATTGAGGGACCAAAGGGCGCGATCGAGGACGCCTTCGACAAGGTGCTGGTCTCGGTGGGCCGCAGGCCGAACGGCAAGCTCCTGGGCCTCGACGCCGCCGGCGTAACCGTGGACGAGCGCGGCTTCGTGCCCGTCGACAAGCAGCAGCGCACCAACGTCGCGCATATCTTCGCCATCGGCGATGTGGTCGGCCAGCCGATGCTCGCCCACAAGGCCGTTCACGAGGGCAAGGTCGCGGCCGAGGTGGCGGCTGGCCACAAGCGCGCCTTCGACGCCAGCGTGATCCCCTCGGTCGCCTATACCGATCCCGAGGTCGCATGGGTCGGGCTGACCGAGAACGAAGCCAAGGCGCAGGGCGTGAAGTACGGCAAGGGCGTCTTCCCCTGGGCCGCCTCGGGCCGCTCGCTCAGCCTCGGGCGTGACGAAGGCGTCACCAAGCTTCTCTTCGACGAGGAAACCGACCGGGTGATCGGGGCGGGCATCGTCGGGCCGAATGCCGGCGATCTCATCGCGGAGGTGGCACTCGCCATCGAGATGGGCTGCGATGCCACCGACATCGGTCAGACGATCCACCCGCATCCGACCCTGTCGGAGACGGTGAACTTTGCGGCCGAGATGTTCGAGGGCACCATCACCGACCTCATCCCGCCGAAGAAGAAGCACTAGGGGGCAGTTCGCATGATCATCGGAGCGCCGCGGGAGATCCTCGACGGAGAACGTCGGGTCGCCCTGACCCCCGCGTCGGCGGGCCTGCTCGGCAAGCTTGGCTACAGCTCGATCGTCGAGGCGGGCGCGGGGGCGGCGGCTGGCTTCTCCGACGCCGCCTATGCGGCCGCGGGCGTCGAGGTAGTAACCGACGCCAGCGCGCTCTGGGGCAGGGCGGACGTGGTGGTCAAGGTCCGCCCACCGGAGCCATCCGAGGTGGAGCTGACCCGCGAAGGCCAGACGCTGATCTCCTTCATCTACCCTGCGCAGAGTGCGGAGCTGCTAGAGGCGCTGCGGGCGCGGGGCGTCACCGTCCTCGCCATGGACATGGTGCCCCGCATCAGCCGTGCGCAGAAGATGGACGCGCTCTCGTCGATGGCCAACATCGCCGGCTACCGCGCGGTGATCGAAGCCGGCGCCAACTTCGGCCGCTTCTTCACCGGGCAGGTGACGGCGGCAGGCAAGGTGCCGCCGGCCAAGGTTCTGGTGGTCGGCGCCGGCGTCGCGGGGCTGGCGGCAATCGGGGCGGCCGTGTCGCTCGGCGCCATCACCTACGCCTTCGACGTGCGCCCCGAGGTGGCCGAGCAGATCGAGAGCATGGGCGCCGAATTCGTCTTCCTCGAGTTCGAGGCGACCCAGGACTCGGCCGCCACCGGCGGCTATGCAGCACCCTCCAGCCCCGAGTTCCGCGAGAAGCAGCTCGCGAAGTTCCGCGAGCTGGCGCCCGAGGTCGACATCGTCATCACCACCGCGCTGATCCCCGGCCGCCCGGCGCCGAAGCTCTGGACCGAGGACATGGTGGCGGCGATGAAGCCGGGATCGGTGATCATCGATCTCGCCGCCGAGCGCGGCGGCAACTGCGACCTGACGGTGCCCGACCAGAAGATCGTCACCGACAATGGTGTGACCATCGTCGGCTACACCGATTTCCCCAGCCGCATGGCAGCGCAGTCCTCGACGCTCTACGGCAACAACGTCCGCCACATGCTCGACGACCTGACGCCCGGCAAGGACGGCGCGCCGGTGGTCAACATGGAGGACGACGTGATCCGCGGCGCGCTAGTGACGCATGCCGGCGAGATCACCTTTCCGCCGCCGCCGCCGAAGATTCAGGCGATCGCCGCGGCGAAGCCCAAGCCCAAGGTGCCCGAGGAGACTCGCGAGGCCAAGGCCGCGCGCGAGCTGGCCGAACTGCGCCGGGCGGGCAACCAGACCTCGATCCTGCTGCTGGCGGGTGGCGCGCTGACGCTCTTGATCGGCGCCGTCGCCCCGGTCAGCTTCATGCAGCATTTCATCGTCTTCGTGCTCGCCGTCTTCGTCGGCTACCACGTGATCTGGAACGTCGCCCACGCACTGCACACGCCGCTGATGGCGATCACCAACGCCATCTCCTCGATCATCATCGTGGGCGCGCTGCTGCAGGTCGGCTCGGGCAGCGCCATCGTGGTGATCCTCGCGGCGATCTCGATCCTGATCGCCTCGGTCAACATATTCGGCGGGTTCCTGGTCACCCGGCGGATGCTGGCGATGTTCCAGCGGAGCTGAGGGCGGGAAATGAGCAACGGTCTGGTCACGGCCGCCTACGTCACGGCGGCGGTCCTCTTCATCCTCGCGCTCGGCGGGCTCTCCAACCAGGAGAAGGCCAAGCGCGCCATCTGGTACGGCATCGTCGGCATGGGCCTGGCGGTGCTCGCGACCCTGTTCGGGCCGGGCGCGGGCGGGTGGGGCTGGGCAGTCCCGATGATCGTCATCGGCGGCGTCGCCGGCGCCTTCGTCGCGTCGCGGGTGCAGATGACGCAGATGCCGGAGCTGGTGGCGGGCTTCCACAGCTTGGTCGGGCTGGCCGCGGTCTTCATCGGGCTCAACGCCGACATCGAGGCGGGCAGGGCGGCCGCGGCGGTGGCGGCGGGCACCGCCGACCAGCTGCGCGGCTTCGCCGCGACGCTCGCCCACAAGGCGCCGGTCGAGCTCTCGATCATGCGGGTGGAGATCTTTCTCGGCATCTTCATCGGCGCCATCACCTTCACCGGCTCGATCGTGGCCTACGGCAAGCTGGCGGGCAGGATCCCCGCCAAGCCGCTGGTGCTGCCCAGCCGCCACGCGATCAACATCGGCGCGGTGGCAGTCTCGCTCCTGCTCGGGATCCTCTATTTCTACGGCGCCGGGATCTGGACGATGATCCTCGTGGCGCTGATCGCGGGCTTCATCGGATGGCACCTGATCATGGCGATCGGCGGCGCCGACATGCCGGTGGTGATCTCGATGCTCAACAGCTACTCGGGCTGGGCGGCGGCGGCGATCGGCTTCACGCTGGGCAACGACCTGCTGATCGTCACCGGCGCGCTGGTGGGCTCCTCGGGCGCGATCCTGAGCTACATCATGTGCCGCGCGATGAACCGCAACTTCGTCAGCGTCATCCTCGGCGGCTGGGGCGGCGAGGCGCAGTCCTCCGCCGCCATCGAGGGCGAGATGATCGCCACCGACGCCGCCACCGTCGCCGAGGCACTGGAGGACGCCGACAGCGTCATCATCGTGCCCGGCTATGGCATGGCGGTGGCACAGGCGCAGCAGTCGGTGTCCGAGCTGGTCCGCCGGCTGCGCGGCAAGGGCAAGACCGTCCGCTTCGGCATCCACCCGGTGGCGGGACGGCTGCCGGGCCACATGAACGTGCTGCTCGCCGAGGCCAAGGTCCCCTACGATATCGTGCTGGAGATGGACGAGATCAACGAGGACTTCCCCTCGACGGATGTCGTCTTCGTCATCGGCTCCAACGACATCGTCAACCCCGCCGCCCAGGACGACCCGGGCTCGCCGATCGCCGGCATGCCGGTGCTGGAGGTCTGGAAGGCGAAGCTGGTGGTGGTGATGAAGCGCGGGCAGGGCACGGGCTACTCCGGTATCGAGAACCCGCTGTTCTACAAGGAGAACGCCCGGATGCTCTACGGCGACGCCAAGAAGTCTCTCGACGACCTGCTGACGCGCATCAGCCTGACGCGCCGCGCACCGATGCGTCACGCCTTGAGGGCCATTTCCAACCCGCGGAAGCTCGCGGCCACGCCGTCGGGGGATTTCACGGTGAAGAAGGCGTCGAGCTTCGGCCAGAGCTTGATCGCCTCGTCGATCGCGGGGTCGCTGCCGGGAACGTAGAGGCCGGTCTGGATCATCAGGGCGGCGTTCTCGTAGGCGGTCAGCACGCGACGCGCCTTGGCGAGCTGGGCGTTTTCCTCGTCGGTTGCGATCCCGGGCAGTGAGCGCGACACCGAGCGGCGCACGTCGATCGCCGGGAAGCGGCCGCGCTCTGCGATGCCGCGGTCCAGCACCACATGGCCGTCGAGCACGCCGCGGGTGATGTCGGCCACCGGCTCCTCCATGTCGGAGCCCGCCACCAGCACGCTGAAGATGCCGGTGATGTCACCCTTGCCCGCCGCGCCCGGCCCCGCCCGCTCGCAGAGACCGGCGATCAGGTTGGCGGTGGAGGGGGGAAGCCGCGCAGGGACGGCGCCTCGCCCGCGGTGAGCGCGATCTCGCGATGCGCTTCGGCGAAGCGCGTGAGGCTGTCGAGGAGCAGGAGCACGTGGCGGCCCTGGTCGCGGAATACCTCGGCCGTGGCCATCGCCATCCAGGCGGCGCGGCGCTTGATCAGCGGGGCCTGGTCGGAGGTGGCGGCGATCACCACCGCCCGCGCCATGCCCTCGGGCCCCAGCACGTTGTCGACGAAATCGCGCAGCTCGCGCCCCCGCTCGCCGATCAGCGCGTAGACGACGACATCCGCCTCGATCCCCCGCGCCAGGTCGGCCAGCAGCATCGATTTTCCGATGCCCGACCCCGCGAAGACGCCGATCCGCTGCCCGCGCGCCAGCGGCAGCATCGTGTCGAAGACCGCGAGGCCGGTGCCGAGCCGCCCGCCCAGCGTCTTGCGCACGGCCGGCGCCGGCGGCGAGCGGCGCAGCGCGGCACTTGCCGCGCCTTCGGTCAGCGGGCGCCCGTCCAGGGGCTGGCCGAAGGCGTCCACGATGCGGCCGACCCACGAGGCGTCGGGATGCGTCCCCGCCGGCCCCAGCAGCGCCGCGGGCCGGCCCACGGCTGCGCCGTCGAGCGGCGCGTAGGTCATGGCGCGGGCGTGGCGCTCGGAGATGCCGACGATCTCGCCGCCGAGCTCGGTGCCCCCGGCGAGCCCGATCGCCACCTGGTCGCCGATCCGCGCCTGATGTGTCAGTCCGGCGATCTCCAGCGAGGCGGTGCCGACCGCGGCCACCCGGCCTACGCGGCGATGGTTGGAGATGCGGGAAAGCTCCGCGGTGAGGGCCGTGAAGTCGGTGAGCATGCGGATCAGTCCTCGGGGCCGGTGCAACTTACCTTTTGTCAACCATCAAGGGTTAAGCCCGGGTTTCGACGAAGCGGCGGGAGAATCCGGCCATGGACATGAACCTGAGCATCCTGCGGCTGGCGAGCGGCCTCATGGCCCATGCCACCGCCCGCCAGCGGGTGATCTCCGAGAACATCGCCCACGCCGACACGCCGGGATACCGCGCCCGCGACATTGCCGATTTCGCCACGACCCTCGACGGCCAGGACGCCTTCAGCGCGCGCATGACGCGGCCGGGGCATATCGCGTTTGGTGCCGATCCGAATGGCTTCGACCCCCGCGAGGCGACGGTGCTTGGTGCGGAGACCCCCAATGGCAACAGCGTCAGCCTCGAGGACCAGATGATGCGCGCGGCCGAGGTGCGCCAGAGCCACGAGCTGGCGATGGGCGTCTATCGCAAGTCGATGGACATCCTGCGCGCCTCGATCGGCCGCGGCCGGTAAGGAGACCCCCAGGATGAACGAGATGGCCAGGACCATGGCGGCGGCGGCGAGCGGTCTGCGGGCGCAGGCGGCGCGGGTGCGGCTGACCTCGGAGAACATCGCCAATGCCGATACGCCGGGCTACCGGCGCAAGACGGTGTCGTTCGAGGAGACTTTCCAGCGCGGCGGCGAGACGCGGGCGGTGGTCACCGGCCCGGTGCGGCTCGACCAGACCGAGCTCGACCGCGTCTACGACCCCACCCATCCGCTCGCCGGGCCGGACGGCTATTTCGACGGCTCAAATGTCAACCTGATGGTCGAGATCGCGGATGCCCGCGAGGCGAACCGTTCCTACGAGGCGAACCTGCGCATGTTCGAACAGGCCCGCCAGATGGCCGGCTCGCTCATGGACCTGCTTCGCCGATAGCGTACGAGACCCCGTAGTACCGAGGACCCAGTGGTATGGACATCAAGGCAACACTCGCATCGCAGCTCTATTCCCAGGTGCAGCTCGCCGCCCGGCCGCTGCCGCGCGAAGGCGAGGGCGAGGGGGCAGGGGCTGCCTTCCGCGCCGCGGCCGTGGATTTTACCGAAGAGATGCGGGCGGGCGAGGAGACGGTGCGGGCCGGGCTTGCGGGCCGTGCCGACCCGCAGGCAGTGGTCGAGGCGCTGGCCGCGACCGAGCTTGCGGTGCAGACGGCGGTGGCGGTCCGCGACCGGGTGGTCGAGGCCTACCAGGAAATCCTCCGGATGCCGGTCTGATCCCATGTCAGAGACCGATGTGCTCGACATACTCCGCCAGGGGTTGTGGACGGCGTTGATCGTCTCCACGCCGATCCTCGCGGTGGCGCTGGTGGTGGGCCTGGCGATCGGCCTGGTGCAGGCGCTGACCTCGGTGCAGGAGATGACGCTCACCTTCGTGCCGAAGCTCGGCGCGATCATGGCGGTGTTCTGGGTCACGATGAGCTTCTCGGGGCAGACGCTGGTACGGCTCTACCAGGACCAGATCATTCCCATGGTGATCGGCCGCTGACGGCAGGCGGCCCGAGCGCGGGTGTCGCACGCTCGCGCAAATCCGTAACATATTGATAACAATGACAAATGTTTGGACGTTAAACATGCGTTAGCTTTCGTTAGGATTTCAGCCCTTTGCGCGATCACCGGCCACCAGATATGGGGGAGCGGGGGCAGCCGCAACGCCGGCTCCGTCCAGATGTTGGGTAACGAACCACTCGGTGTCGCGCGAAACCGGCCCTCAACGGCGGGCTCCTTGACATCGGCCATGCCAGACCGGACGATCTTCCCCAAGGGTCCGGGAGGGCGCATGGCAGGGCATCGCATCTACTCGATCAGCGTCGCGAGCGCTTATCCCCACTATATCGCCAAGGCGGAAAAGAAGGGGCGCACGAAGGCGGAGGTCGACGAGATCATCCGCTGGCTGACCGGGCACAGCCAGCAGACGCTGGATGCCGAGCTGGCGAAGAGGACCAGCTTCGAGGACTTCTTCGCCCAGGCGCCGCGCCTGAACCCCTCCCGGTCGCTGATCAAGGGCGTGGTCTGCGGAGTCCGCGTGGAAGACATCGAGGAACCGCTGATGCGGGAGGTTGCGCTACCTCGACAAACTGATCGACGAACTCGCCCGGGGGAAGGCGATGGAGAAGATCCTGCGGCTGGATCAGGCAGGAACGTAGGTCAGCCTGATCGCGCTGTCGCCGATCCGGTCGCTGGCGACGAGGCCCAGCGGCGGCGGGGGACCGGCGAAGAACGGGCTGCCGCGGCCGAGAACGACCGGGTGGTAGTAGAGCCGGAACTCGTCGATCAGGCCGAGATCGGTCAGGCTCTGCGCCAGGACCGGGCCGGCAACGTCGATCTCGCCGTCGAGCCGCGCCTTCAGCCCGCGGATCGCGGCCTCGATCTCGTCCGAGACGAGCGTGGCGTTGGGGCCGACCGAGGTCAGCGATCGCGACACGACCCACTTGGGCTGGTTCCGCCAGGCTGTCGCGAAGTCGCGTTCGTCCGGGGTCCACTCGGGGTGGTTCTCGTCCCAGTATCGCATGATCTCGTAGATGCGGCGGCCGTAGAGGCTGCCGGTCAGGCCGCGCACCTGCTCGATCCAGTGACGGAAGAGCACGGGATCCGGCGCGAACTCCTGATGGTCGACGTAGCCGTCGAGCGACAGGTTCATTCCGAATACGAACTTGGCCATGCGGCAGATCTCCATCCCGGGCAGTGCAGTATGGCTTGTCGATTGAGTTCCGGCGATGCATCCGCCGGGACTTGTGTCTCGACAGGCTTCTCGGGCCAGACGCGGGTGCGCTTCTAACAGGAACAGAGGCGTCCGCACGCCGGACCCCTAGGACATCGACTTGCGGTAATCCTCTTCCACCGAAACGCCAGACCGCCGGACTATCTTCAATTTCGGGCATGCCAGCTACATAAACGTCAGCCCGATGCCGATGATGATCCCCGACGGGACGAGCTGCACCACGTAGAAGCCGATGATGTCCAGCACCGGCAGCGCCCAGAACGGCTGGATCACGTTGGTCCGGGCGTCGTCCCATGCCGCGACCTGGCTATCGGCCGGTCCTCGAAGTTGCCCTTGCGCGCCCTTCGGGTCATCGACCGACAAAAGGCCCTGGCTGTCCGATCCGCGCCGCACAGGCCCGAACTTGTTCTTTCCGGCAAGTTTGTCCCTACCTGGCCCGGGCCTGGTTCTCCGTCAGGATGGATTGGGGCACGCGGGCGCGGCGGGCGGCCCGGTCCCGGAACTCGGGAAGCTCGAGCGTGAGGCGGATGGTCCCGTCGGCGACCGTCGCCTCTGCAATCAGGGGGATCGGCGCCGCGCCCGTGTCGCGCAGGCGGAAGGTCATGCCCGTGCGCGACGCCTTGCCGTGTCCGGCGTAGTCTGCGCGACCCGACGGCGTTACCAGGGCGATCTCGGAGCCGTCCTCCCCCGGCGCGAGTAGCACGAGGTAGCGAAGCGACAGGTCGCCGGGTTCATCCCCGTCACGCACCACGGTGGCGACGATCCCGGCGCGGCTGAAATCGGCGTCCCGGGCCAGGAGTACGGCGGTGCGCGTGTTCCGGCAGGCGAAGCCGACGCCGCCCTTTAGTGTGAGCGCGACGCCGGCCGCGTGGCCGCCAAGCGCATCGAGGATGCGGCGCGCGTCCTCGGCCGGCAGCGGATCCGCCGTGACTTTCACAATCCCGGTGCCCAGCACCTTCGACAGCCCGCCGTCATGCGTGCCGCCGCGCAGGGCGATCAGAAGCCGCGCGGAGGCCAGCTCCGGCGTCTCGGGCATTGGCGCGAGCGCCTTTTTCGCCGCGGCGCCGCCCACCAGCCCAAGACTGGCGAGCACGGCGCCGCGCAGGCGCGCGTCATCGGCCCTCAGCGCCGCGATGAGCGGCGCCTCGGCGGCCTCCGGCGGCATGCGCCGCAACAGCAGTGCTGCGGACATGCGCAACGCAACCTGTTCACCCTCGTCGGCCAGAGCTTCGACGAGGATCGCGGCGGCGTCGGGCGAGGTATCGGAGCGTGACAGGAGGTCCAGCGCCCGCTTGCGGTCGACGGGGAAATCAGGCTGGACATCGCCGCGCAGGATGGCTTTCAGCGCATCCAGGTCGGCCCCCGTCACCGTCGCAGGATCGGGGTGTGCCACGATGAACTCGGCCGAAATCAGGCGCCGCAGCAGATCAGAATGGGCCTTGGCCATCATGAATTCCTCACGCGCATGCGGGTTTGACCGAACAATGCTCCAGCATGGTTTCGGCCTGGGAATTGGTGATGCCGGTACTCGTCAGGTTGATGGTGTCTACCGCCCCGCCGTCATTCGAGCCCATAAGGTTGGTTATACCGACAGTTCCCCCGGCAAGGCCGAGATAGTGTCCCATTTCGTGCGCCAGCAGAATCCCCGCCCATTGATTTCGATCTTCAAGCGTTGACAGGAAGTTCTGCGGCTTGACCTCGATCACCGAGCCGGTTCTCTCGTCGTCGACATCCTTGTCGCAGGGGCCGTCGGTATTGCTCCATCCCCCAGGCGTGCCGTTGGACGGATTGCTGTCGGTGATGAGAGTGACATAAAAGACGTCCAGACTATCCGCAGGAGCTCCCGACCAGTCGTTGGTCAGATCGGTGGCGTCCGCGCTCGATTCGATGATGTCGTATCCATTGGCATCGGCGGTCGGGATATAGTTCCAGTAGATCCGGCGGATCCCCAGCCCGGCCTGGGCATAGAGTTCGCGCGCCCAGTCGATGGCCGACTGGATCTGGAAAACATCGTCCTGGCCGAACCACCCCGCAAGGCCCGGTTCGTGGCCGACGAGAATGACGGTGATGTCGATCGAGGGACCGCTGATGCGCGAAAGATGGTCGCGCAGCGAGAGGCTGCGGTCTTCCAGCGATCCCCAGCCGTAACCGAAGACATCCCCTCTGACGGTGAACTCGCCATTCAAACCAAGACAGGAGCTTGCGACGGAGCGGGTGCTGACCATCGCCGCCCCCTATTGCAGCGCCACGAGCACCGGGATCAGGCCGCGACCGCCGTCGAGCGGGGCCAGGGCCTTGCCGATCACCGCACCGAATGCGCGCGCCGGGTCGGCCGCCTTCATCGCATGTCCGGCGGTGGGCGAGGTCGTCAGCAGATCGCCGATCGCGACAGTGCCGTGGTCCGCATCTACCTTGCAGCAGGCCCGGCCCACCAGCGCGATGGGCATGGTCGGGTGCGCATCGTTCGTCCGCCCGAGCACGATCCCGGGGCGCGTGTTGCCCGCACCCGCCACGATGCCGGCCACGCGGCGGTCGTAGGGCTGGTCAGAGACGGCAAGCTGCAGGTCGTCGTTGATGACCATGACCGTGCCCGGCTCGGCATCGGCGGCGGAGGCGACGCGGAAATCCTCGGCGCAGTCGGCGTTCTGGAGCGTGATGTCGCCGGCCACGGTGATATTGCCGGACGCGCCGTCGAGCCGGATGGTCGCATCCGCAAGCGTGGCATTGTCGCCGTCGGCGGCGAAGACGGCGATGTCACCGTCGTTGCCGTTGCCGCCGATCCACATCACCGCGAGGTCCGCATCCAGCCGGATGCGGTCGTCTCCGGCCCCGTTGCGCAGGACGACGTCGCCGTCGGTGCCGTTGCCGCCGAGAAAGAGGTTGCCGGCGCTGCCTTGCAGCCACGCCGTGGCCTGGTCGGTGGAGGTGTTGTTGCCCCCGGACGCAAACACCACGAGGTCGCCGTTGGCGCCGTTGCCGCCGAACCATCCGGCCGCGCCGCCGGCATCCAGCCGGATGCGGTTGCCGCCGCCGCCGCTGCGCAGCACGACGTCGCCGTCGGTGCCGTTGCCGCCGAGAAACAGGTTGCCTTCGCTGCCTTGCAGCCACGCCGTGGCCTGACCGGTGGAGGTGTTGTTCCCCCCGGAGTTGAAGAGCACGAGGTCGCCGTGGGCGCCGTTGCCGCCGAACCACCCGGCTGCGCCGCTGGCATCCAGCCGTATCCGGTCCGCCCCGGCACCGGTGCGCAGGACGAGGTCGCCGTCGTCGCCCCCATCCCCCGCGAAAATGTTGGAGTTGTCTATCGTCACCGGCATGGTCTGCCTCCCTCAGCGATCCGGGATTTTCCCGAGTGACCTCAACGGGGTGCGCGATGGCTTATTGGACTGTCGCCAAGCGACAGGGCTCAATTGCCGATACTATACACCATCAGACCGCATGTTTGCAGTGGTTTCTGAGCGCGGGACAACCTCAAGGGACATGTCGCGGCGCGAATCGGACCCGTTGGCGATCCTCGCCGGCGGGCAGCCCCCTACAGCCAGGTCAGCCCGACCCCGATGATGATCCCCGACAGCACCAGCTGGATCACGCAGAAGCCCATGATGTCCTTGGCGTTCAGCCCCGCGATCGCCAGCACCGGCAGCGCCCAGAACGGCTGGATCATGTTGGTCCAGGCGTCGCCCCAGGCGACCGCCATCGAGACGCGCGCGAGGTCGACGCCGAGCGCCTCGGCCGCGGGCAGGATCGCGGGGGCCTGCACCGCCCACTGGCCGCCGCCGGAGGGGACGAAGAAGTTGACGATGCCGGCACTGATGAAGGTCCAGAACGGCAGCGACTGCGCCGAGGCGAAGGAGACAAAGAGCTCGGAGATGGTCACCGCCAGCCCCGAGCCCACCATGATCGCCATGATCCCGGCGTAGAAGGGGAACTGGATGACGATGCCCGCACCGCCCTTTATCGCCTCGTGCAGCGAGCGCAGCAGCCGCCGTGGGGTGCCGTGCAGGATGATCGCGAGCGTGAGGAAAAGGAAGTTCACCACGTTCAGCGTCAGCCCGCCGCCACCGATGAAATACTGGAAAAGCCACGCGGCCCCGGCGAGGCCGATCAGCCCGGACAGGAGCCGGCTGGTCTCCAGGTGGTCCGACGGCCGGGTGATGGCGTCGTCGTCAACCTCCGTCTCGGCGAGCTTGGCGGGATCGACGTAGACGCTGTCGGCGGCGCTTGGCAGCATCATCCGGTTGACCAGCGGCACTGCGATGAACAGCGCCAGCACGATGGCGAGGTTGAAGAAGGAGAAGATCGTCTGCCCGGTGCCGATGATGCCGGTGGTGGCCTCGAAGGGGTGGCCGGGGGTGGCGACCGACAGCGGGATCGAGCCGGCCGGCCCGCCGTGCCAGACGATGAAGCCCGAATAGGCGCTGGCCACCAGCAGCCGGTAGTCCACGCGGACCTGCCGGGCCAGTTCCTTGGCGAAGAGCGCGCCGACCACCAGCCCGAATCCCCAGTTGATCCAGCTCGCGGTCAGCGACACCAGCGTGACCAGCAGGATCGCCCCGCCGGGGCTCTGCGCCAGCCCGGCGAGCCGCGTCAGGATGCCCTTCACGAAGGGCGTGCTCGCCAGCATGTAGCCCGCGACCAGCACCAGGAGCATCTGCATCGCGAAGGACAGCAGCCCCCAGAACCCGTCGCCCCACATCTTCACCACGGCGAGCGGCGACTGGCCCTCGACGAGCATCGCGGCTGCGAAGACCACGAGGGTCAGGATCAGAACGAAGATGTAGGGGTCGGGCAGGTAGCGGTCGACCAGGCGGACAAGCGGCTTCGAGACGGCTGCGAGCATGATTCCCTCCGGCGGCTGTTGTTATTCCCAGCAGTTCAACGGGCATAGTCGCGGGGCGCGTAGACGGCAAGCCCTCCACAAGCGCGCATTCCTTGACCGAATCTTTACCAACCGCGGCGAAGTTCCCCCTTGAGCGCGGCTTTCCGCGCGGATCGGTGCCAGAAGGGCGAGAGCGATGGACCTTGCAGGTTATGTGGCGTTGACGCGCCAGTCGGGTCTCGCCCGCGAACTCCAGTCGGTCGCCAACAACATCGCCAACATCTCCACCACCGGCTACCGCCGTGAAGGCCTGATCTTCGCCGAGATGGTCGAGGCGCTGCCCGTAGAGGGGGGTGCCGTGGCGATGACTGCGGCGCGGGCGCGCTTCACCGACGAATTGCAGGGCACGCTGGTCGAGACCGGCGGCACGCTCGACTTCGCCATCGAGGGCGACGGGTATTTCACCGTGCAGACCCCTGAAGGCGAGCGGCTGACCCGCGCGGGCGCCTTCATGCGCGACGCCGAGGGACAGGTGGTCAACGCCGACGGCCACATGCTGCTCGACGAGGGCGGCGGGGCCATCCTCATTCCCTTCGACGCCAAGAAGATCAGCCTCTCCGCCGACGGCACGCTTTCCGCCGACGGCCTGCCGCTGGCGCAGCTCGGGCTGGTGCGGGTGGAGGATCCGACCAAGCTCTTCCGCGAGGCGGGTGTGCTGTTCCGTGCCGATGCCGACCCTGTCCCGGTCGAGGACCCGCGGGTGGTGCAGGGCTTTCTCGAACAGTCGAACGTGAGTGCCGTCGCCGAGATGGCGCGGATGATCGAGGTCCAGCGCGCGTACGAGTACGGTCAGAAGCTGATGGACCAGGAAGACGAGCGCATCCGTCAGGTGGTGCGCGTGCTCGGCCAGACCAGCTGACCGTGAGTTTCCTCAGGAGTATGACATGCGAGCCCTGAACATCGCGGCCACCGGTATGGCGGCGCAGAACATGCGCGTCGAGGTTATCTCCCACAACCTCGCGAACATGTCGACGACGGCCTACAACGCCCGGCGGGCCGAGTTCTCCGACCTGCACTACCAGCAGATCCAGCGCCCGGGCACCATCAACTCCGCCGATGGCGCGGTGCTGCCGGCGGGCGTGCAGCTCGGCCTCGGCGTGCGTGCCGCGGCGGTCTCGATGCAGGTGGCGCAGGGCTCGGTGGCGGAGACGGGGGGTGCGCTCGATCTCGCCATCGAGGGGCAGGGGTATCTGGAGATCACCCTGCCGAACGGCGAGCCTGCCTATACCCGCGACGGTGCCTTGAAACGCAATGGCGAGGGCCTGCTGGTCACCTCCGACGGCTTCACCGTGGTGCCCGACATCACCATCCCCGAGGACGCGCGCGAGATCACCATCAACGCCGACGGCGAGGTCTACGCCTATTTCGACACCCAGGTGGAGGCGCAACTGCTCGGGCAGTTCAGCCTCGTCACCTTCTCCAACGAGAAGGGTCTGGAGGCGATCGGCTCGAACCTCTACCGCGAGACCGAGGCTTCGGGGCAGGCCAATGTGGGTGATCCCGGCGAGGACGGGCGCGGGACGTTCCGCCAGGGGTATCTGGAGAATTCCTCCGTCGACGCCGTGCGCGAGATCACCGGGCTGATCGAGGCGCAGCGCGGCTACGAGCTGAACGCCAAGGTGATCACCGCGGCCGACCAGATGCTCGCCGCCACGACACAGATCCGCTGATCACATGCTGCGCGCGACCGCGATCTTCACCGTCTTCGTGGCCTGCCTCGCCGCCGGCGCCGTGCTGGCGCAGTCGGTCACGCCGCTCCGCGCGATCCGCAGCCAGAGCGTGATCGGCCCGGACGACGTGACGCTGGCCGAAGAGACCGTCCCGGGTGCCGTGGCCGAGATCGCCGCGGTGATCGGCCGCGAGGCGCGGGTGACGCTCTATCCCGGCCGGCCGATCCTGTCGGGGCAGATCGGCGCACCCGCACTGGTCGAGCGCAACCAGATCGTGCGCATGCACTTCGCCCAGGGCGCGCTCAACATCGTCACCGAGGGCCGCGCGCTCGAGCGGGCCGGCGAGGGCGAGATGCTGCGCGTCATGAACATGGCCTCGCGCCAGATCGTCACCGGGTCGGTGGCTGCCGACGGAAGCATAAAGGTAGGACAATGATGACCAGGACGGCACCCATCTGGCTTTCCCTCGCCCTGGCTCTGGCGGGCTGCGGCGGCGACAATCCCATCGGCCAGCCGCCCCCCATGACCTCGATCGGGCTGGTCGATTCCGGGGCGCCATCCTTGCTGACGCCCGAGCGCATGGCGCTGGCGGTTCCGCCGCCGCAGCCGGCGAGCCATGCCTACCAGCAGGGTTCGCTCTGGAACACCGGCCCCTCGGGCCTGCTTGGCGACCGCCGCGCGCGCAATCTCGGCGACCTTCTGACCGTCGTCATCGAGATCGACGAAGAGGCCGAGATGCGCAACAGTTCCAGCCGCAACCGCGAGGGCAGCGAGAGCCTGCAGGGCGGCGCCTTCTTCGGCATCCAGAACGTACTGCCCTCCGGCATCACCAGCGCATTCGAGCCGAGGCTGAACGTCGAATCCGAGTCCGACTTCTCGGGCCAGGGCTCGGTCAGGCGCAACGAGAAGCTGATGCTGCGGGTGGCGGCCACCGTGGTCCAGGTGCTGCCCAACGGGCATCTGGTGATCCAGGGCGACCAGGAGGTGCGGGTGAACAACGAGCTGCGCGACCTGCAGGTCGCCGGCGTGGTGCGGCCCGAGGACATCTCGCGCCACAACGAGATCGAGTATGACCGGGTGGCCGGTGCCCGCATCGCCTATGGCGGACGCGGCCAGATCACCGCCGCGCAGCAGCCGCGCTGGGGCCAGCAGGTTACCGACCGCATCCTGCCCTACTGACGAGGCCGCCGCATGAAGCGTCTCCTGCCCGTTCTGATCGCGCTCCTCGGCCTCGGCGCCGGCCTTGGCGCCGGCCTGATGCTCAAGCCCCCACCGGAGGCCGCGGTCTCGGAGGCCTGCGGCGGGGACGGGGAGCCCGCCTGCGAGGAGCACGTCGCCGCCGACCCGTTCCGCAACCCTCCGGCCGAGCATGCACTGCCCGAGGAGGAAATCACCTACGTGCCGCTGGAGCGGCCCTTCGTGGTACCGATCTTCGCCGGCGAGAAAGTGGTGGCCATGGTGGTCGTCTCGCTGTCGCTGGAGACCGATCTCGAGGGCGCGCATGTGGTCGAGGCGGTGCAGCCGCGGCTGCGCGACGGGTTCCTCAAGGCCCTCTTCCGCCACGCCAATTCCGGCGGCTTCGACGGCAGCTTCACCAGCGGCCAGAAGATGGACGACCTGCGCCTCGCCCTTCTGCAGGCTGCCCGCGAGGTGATGCCCGAATCGCCGGTCGGCGAGGTCCTGATCACCGAGATCGCCCGGCAGGAGACCTGACCGGGCTGCCGAGCGATCCGCGCTCAGGCGGGGTGGTCAACCGTCGACGCTCCTCCCCCCCACCGGCGGCGCCTCGCGCTCGGCGCGGGCGTTGCGGAGCTGGAGCGCGTTGCGCCCGGCCACGGCGCGAAGACGGTCCAGCGCCTCGTGCTTTCCCACGCTGGTGCCCGCGGCGGTCCGCGCGTCGGCGATCTCCACGGCAAGGACCGCGCGCCGCTGGCGGGCGCGGGTGATCTGCTGCTCCATCCAGGCGAAGCGCAGCGCCTGCTGCTGAAGGGGCGCGATCGTGGCGCCGCCCTCGGCGAGGTCCTGTGCGGGCAGCGCCGCGAGCCGAGTGATCTCGTCGGCCAGCCCGCGGTCCTCCATGAGCAGCGCCTCCAGCCGGGCGAGGTCACGCTCGCGCCGCGCCGCGGCCAGCGCCACCAGCCCCGCCAGCGCCTCCGGGCTCACCCGCGCCCCCGGGCCTTGGCGGCCTGGCGCATGCGGTCGGAGAAGCGGATGGCGGCGGCAACGGCGCGGTAGTGCTCGGGCCTGATCTCGCGGCCGACCTCCACCGTGGCGTGCAGGGCGCGGGCGGTGGGCGGGTCGGAGTGGATCGGCACCTCGGCCTTGCCGGCGACGGTGCGGATGCTCAGCGCCACCTCGCCCTCGCCCTTGGCCACGCAGACCGGTGCGGTGCCGCGGTTGCGCGACCACTTCAGCGCCACGGCGTAGTGGGTGGGGTTGACGATCACCACATCCGCCTTGGGCACGTCGAGCAGCATCCGGTTGGTGGCGATCGCCTCGGCGCGGCTGCGGCGCTGCGCCTTCATGTGCGGGTCGCCCTCGGACTGGCGGGCCTCCTCCTTCAGCTCCTGGAAGGACATCTTCAGCTTGCGGGCGTGGTCGAAGCGCTGCCACACGAGGTCGATCCCGCCGATCGCAACGGCGATCATCGCGGTGATGGCGAGCAGCACCACGAAGCTCTCCATCATCAGCGCGCCCAGCACCTTGGCCTCGGCCTGTGCCGCGCCGATCATCCGGTTGAGGTCCTGTGACAGATAGAGGAACAGGGCCGTCGCCACGGCGCCGAGCTTGACCACGGTCTTGGCGAATTCCACCAGCCCGGTCGGCCCGAACTTCTGCCGGGCGTTGTCGATGATCGAAAGCCGGGACCCCTTGGGCATCAGCTTCTCGCCGGCGAAGACGATCGCCTGTTGGGCGAAGAGGCTGACCAGCACGGCGCCCACCGGGACGAGGAAGATCGGCGCCAGCGCGATCAGTGCCTCGCCGAGAATCAGGCCCAGCAGCCGCCCCCCGCCCGGCCCCAGCACCAGGCCCTCCAGCCGGTCGGGCTGGGCGACGAAGATCATCAGCGTCGCCGCCGCCCGGTCCATTGCCCAGGCCCCGCCGGCGAGTGCTGCCGCCAAGAGGCCGAGGTAGGTCGCCGCGACCGTGACGTCGTTCGACTTCGCGATGTCGCCACGTTTGCGCGCCTCTGCAAACCGCTGCGGGGTCGGATCGAACGACTTCTCGCCGCCGGTGTCTTCCTTGCTCATCGCGGCATCGCCAGCGGGTCGGCGAGCACGAGGTCGAGCCGGCCGCTCCAGAAGGTCAGGATGGTCGGGGCCGCCAGCATGAGGATGAACAGGCCCCCCGCGGTGATCGCCGGGGCGCCGACGAAGGCCACCATCAGCTGCGGCATGGCGCGGTTGATGGCGCCGAGTGCCAGGTTGTAGGCGAAGGCCGCGATCACGAAGGGTGCCGCCATGGAGAAGCCGAGCGCAAAGGCCTGCGCCACGCGGGCGGTCCCCCAGGCGGCGATGTCGGCCGCCGGCACCGGCAGGCCCATGGGCAGGATCTCGTAGGACCGCGCCATCGCAACCGCCGCCTTGACGTGCAGGCCGGAAGCGACGGCCAGCGTGACCCCCGCCAGCATCAGGATGTTGCCGATCGCCGGCATCGGGTCGGGCGTCGCACCGGCCCCGAAGATCTGCGCCAGCGCGGTGGACTGGGCGGCGATCGAGCCCGCGAGCTGCAGGGCGATCACCATGAGCCGGAAGGCGAGGCCGACCAGGAGGCCGATCCCCGCCTCGATCAGCATCATCAGGTAGAACGGCCGGTCCGGTGCGGTCAGCGCGCCCGCGAGCATCGACCAGGTGACGATGCTGAAGGCAAGCGCCAGCCCCAGCCTTACCCGCGCCGGGATCAGCCGCTCGCCGAAGCCGGGCAGGAGCGCCATGACTGCCCCCACGCGGGTAAAGACCAGCATGAAGGCCACGAGCCCCGCCTGGGTCGCATCCAGAATGGCGGCAAGGCCGTCGAGCATGATCAGGCCATGCCCAGCACCGCCGGCCGCGCGGTCACGCCCACTTCCTCGAAGCTCAGGACCGGGTTGCGGATGCCCTTCGCGTTCAGCACCGTATGCAGGAAGCGCCGCCGCTTGGTCGAGGTGACCAGTGCCGGATAGCGGCCCTGCGCGCCGGCATGGGCGATGCGGTCGGCGACCGAGCTTGCCAGCCGGTTGAACTCCGCCGGGGGCAGGGCGACGTCGACCACGCCCGAGCCGTCGGGCAGCTGGTATTTCTGGAACATCTCCTCCCAGGACGGGTTGAGCTGGATCAGCGGCAGCGCCCCGTCCGCCTCCTGGATCTCGGAGACGAGCTGGAAGCCGAGCCGGTGCCTCACGTGTTCGCAGATCACCTCGGCCCCGGCCTGGGCGGTGTAGACCTCGCCGATCGCCTCGAAGATCAGCGGCAGGTTGCGGATCGAGACCCGCTCTTCGAGAAGCAGGCGCAGCACTGCCTGCAGCGTGTCGATAGGGAACTTGTCGGGCACGAACTCGTCGAGCATGCGCCGGTTGGCCTCGGCGCGGCGCGGGTCCGACAGCGAGACGAACTCGTCGAGGAGCTTGCGCAGGGCGCGGCGGTTGAAGAGCCGCCCGAAGTGGGACTTCACGATCTCCAGGAGGTGCGTGGCCACCACCTCGGTCGGTGTCACGACGGCGAGGCCCATCAGGGATGCCTCCTCCTGGTCCGCCTCGGGCGATCCAGCGGGCGGGCGCGCCGTAGACCGGTTCGGCCACCGTGCGGCCCGCGGGCGCCGGCGCGTCCTCCTCGGGCAGCAGCACCAGCACCTTGTCGGTCTCGACCTGGCTGCGCGCGGCCTCCACCCCCTGGATGCGGATCGCATAGGTGCCCGGCGGCAGGCCCGGATTGTCGGTCAGCCGGATCTCCGGCAGGATCAGCCCGAACTCGCCGGCGATGTGGTTGCGCATGTTGACGATGCGCGCATCGAGCCCGGTGGCAGCGATCCATCACCACCGGCACGAGATCCGGCGAAAACTCCATGTGAATCTCGTCCACGTCGAGCAGATCGCCCAGCGACTTCGCCCGCGGCCGGTCGCCTTCCGCGCCGGCGGGTATCGCGGCCGCGCTGACCGCCGCCTTCTGCTGGGTCGCCTGCGCCAGCCACGCGGCGGTCCCCAGCGCCGCCGACCCGATCATGAAGGGCACGAAGGGCAGGCCGGGGATGAAGGCGAAGAAGGCCATCAGGACGGCCACGGTCGCCAGCGCCAGGGGGTAGCCGCCGAGCTGGCGGATCAGCGCGCGGTCGGTCGAGCCCACGACGCCGCCCTTGGAGAGCAGCATGGCAGAGGCGATGGAGATGACAACCGCCGGGATCTGGCTGACCAGGCCGTCGCCGACGGTCAGGATCGAATAGGTGCGGAAGGCGTCGCCGATCGGCATCCCGTGCACGGTGATGCCGATGACAAGACCCATGATCAGCGTGAGAAGCGTGATCAGAAGGCCCGCGATCGCGTCGCCCTTCACGAACTTCGACACGCCGTCGAGCGAGCCGAAGAAGGTGGTCTCCTCCTGCTCCAGCCTGCGGCGCTCGCGCGCCTCCTCGTGGGTGATGGCGCCGGCGGCCATGTCGCTGTCGATGGCGAGCTGCTTGCCGGGCATCCCGTCGAGCGCGAAGCGCGCGCCCACCTCGGCCATGCGGCCCGCACCCTTGGTGATGACGATGAAGTTGACGATCAGGAGCACGCCGAAGACCACGAGGCCGATCAGCACCGATCCTCCCATGATGAAGTTGGCGAAGCCCTCGATCACGTGCCCGGCGGCACTGGTGCCGGTATGACCTTGGCCGATGATGAGCTTGGTCGAGGACACGTTCAGCGACAGCCGCAGGATCAGGCTCGCCAGCAGCACTGTAGGAAAGGCCGAGAAGTCCAGAGGCCGGTTGATGAAAAGCGTGATGGTAAAGATCAGGATCGCCAGCGAGAACGAGGCCGAGAGGCCCAGGTCGAGCACCCAGGCCGGCATTGGCAGGACCATCATCACGATGATCGCCATAAGGGCTATCGCCAGCAGCACGGTCGGCTGAAAGAGCGAGGCGAGGCTCATGCGGGCTGGCATGTGCGGGCGCTCAGTAGAGGCTGCCGGCGGGGCCGGTCAGCAGCGGCGAGCCCTCGGTCAGCAGCGCCTGGCCCTGCTGCACCAAGAGGCTGCCACCCGGCGCCCCGATCAGCGGCCCGGCCGCCACCGAGCCCATCACCGGCGCGGGTGCAGGCTCCAGCCGCGCCTGGCGGATCGCCTCGACCATCGCCTGACGGCTCAATGCGCGCCGGCCCATGCGCCCCGGCCCGACGCCGGGCGCGGTGGCCGCCGCCGCCGCCGCCTCGGCCAGCGCCGCGGGATCGAGCCCGGCAAGCAGCCGGTCGAAACGCGCGCGGTAGATCTGCGCCAGATCCGGCGTCAGGGAGTGATAGGCCCCCGCCGCCTCGGACCAGCTGCCGCGCTCCTCGTAGAGGGTGCGCAGGAACTGGGCCGCGTAGGTGGCGGTCCATTCGGGGTCGAACATGTCCTCGAGGCTGGGAAACGCCCGCCCATGCCAGCGGAAGTTGATCTGCACGCAGCCCACGTCGAACGACGGCCGCCCCGCCGCCACGCTCTCCTGCGCGAAGGCCAGCGCCTCCTCGCGGCTCCTGAACCAGTGCCCCTTGCCCTCGCGGTTGATCGCCCAGGGGTAGGGGCGGACACGCCCGCCCGCATTGCGTCCGGTCTCGGTCAGGGCGATGGCGTGCAGCACCTCCGGCGGCACCCCGCCGCGGCGCGCCCCGGCCACGATGGCCCGCTCGCAGAGTGCTGCCGCCGGATCGGTCTCCTCGGCGCGCAGCGCCGCGGGCGCGGTTCCCGCGGCGAAGGCAAGCGCAAGGCACAGCCCGAGGGCCAAGCGGGGCAACATCCTGGGATTCTCCTCAGACCGCCGTAGGGTCCGAGGTCTAGTCTCCCAAGGTTACCGGGGCGTTAGCGCGGTGCGCGCCTACGCCGCCGAGGTGAGGTGCCGGCCGAAGAAGTCCAGCGTCCGCGACCACGCCAGCTCCGCCGCCGCCGGGTCGTAGCGCGGCGTGGAGTCGTTGTGAAACCCGTGGTTCGCGCCCTCATAGAAATACGCCTCAAAGACCTTGCCGTTCGCCTGCAGTGCCGACTCCTTGGCCGGCCAGCCCGCGTTGACTCGCTCGTCGAGCCCGGCGTAGTGGAACTGCAACGGCGCCTGGATCCCCGGCACGTCCGCCGCGTCGGCCTGCCGCCCGTAGTAGGGCACCGAGGCCGCCATGTTGGGATAGGCCACCGCCAGCGCGTTGCACACCCCGCCGCCGTAGCAGAACCCGACCGCGCCCACCCTTCCGGTGCTGCGCTCGTGGCCGACGAGGTACTCGAAACCGGCGAAGAAATCCGCCATCAGCTTGGCAGGATCGAGGCCCGACTGCATCTCGCGGCCGCGCTCGTCGTCGCCGGGATAGCCGCCGAGCGAGGTCAGCCCGTCCGGCCCCATCGCCAGATAACCGGCCTTGCCCAGCCGCCGCACCACGTCCTCGATATAGGGGTTCAGCCCGCGATTCTCGTGCACCACCAGCACCGCCGGCAGCGGCCCCTCGGCGCCCGCTGGCCAGGCCATCAGCCCGCGCACCGTGCCGTTGCCCTGCGGCGAGGTGTATTCCGCCGTCTCGGTCTCGATCGCCGGGTCGTCCGCCGGCACCTGCTGGGCCAGCGCGTAGTTCGGCTGCAGGCTCTCCAGAACCGCCGCCGCCGTCACCCCGCCGACGGTGTATTTCGCGGCATGGTCGAGGAACTGCCGCTTGGACATCTTGCCGTGGACATAACCGTCATAGATCTCGAGGATGCGCGGATCGAAATCGCGCGCCTGCTTGCGCTGCTGCATGTCGTTTCCCTGTCCCAGACGGAAGCGCTCCTGGCGCCACCTGTCCCGACGATACGGCAGGACGGGCGCGCCGGGCGTTCACAATCGTGATTCCACGGCCGCCGCAGCAGGTGAGCCGGTTAACCAGTTAATTAGCTTGAGATTGTCTCGAATCGTCCGTGCCGGCATACTTCCTGCGCATGGTGGGGAACGGGGACATGCGGCAGGGGCTGGCGGATCGAATCGCATACGGACGGGAGATCCGCGAACGGGCCGATTGCCTGCTCGATGCGCATGGCCCGGCGGCTGTCGCCCATGCGCGCATGGCCGCGCAGGTATCCCGCGAGGCCGAGGCCGAGCGCAACTTCTGGGAGGCCGTGGCCGACCGCGTTGCCCGCCACTTCGCCGAACCGCACTGGGATCCGCTGTTCTGATCGGTCGCCCCTTTGGCATTCGCCGTCAGCCGCCGCGCTGCCCCTCGGCGACGCCCGCTCGTGCGGCGTCTCCGGGACGCGCCCGGGGATGGTCCGCGGGTTAACTCCCTTGTCGCACAAGCGTTGTACGCTGGAGTCCTCGATGCCATTCTGAGGGCGTGGGAGGGAGCGGACATGTTGCGTCTTTTCGGGTTCCGCAATCGCTACGAGACGGCCGTCGAGGACGCGGCGGAGCGGCTCGTCGCCGCCCATGGCGCGATCGCCGACCAGGAGGCATGGCGCGCCGCACGCACCCAGGGCCTGAGCGAGGCCGAGCGCGCGTTCTGCATGGCGGTCGCCGAGAGCGTCACCCGCCTGCTCGGCCGCGACCCCGACACCACGCACAGACCCGCTTCCCGGCGCCTCAGCCGCGGATCGCCCTGAGCATCTGCTCGACGTTCGCGGGATCGGCGTCCGGCGTGATTCCATGGCCGAGATTGAACACATGCGGGCCCCCGGCGAAGGCCGCCACGGTCGCCCGGGTCTCCGCCTCCAGGACGTCACCGCCCACCACCAGCAGCATCGGGTCGAGGTTGCCCTGCACGCAGAGCCGCGGCTGCAGCGCGCGCGCCGCCCAGGCGGGATCGACCGACGCATCGAGCGCCAGTGCCGAGACCCCCGCCTCCGCCGCGAAGGCCGCATAGCCCGCGCCGGCGCCGCGGGGGAAGCCGATGACCGGCACCTCGGGATGCGCCGCCCGGATCGCGCTGGCGATCCTGGCGGCGGGGGCGACGCAGTAGCGGAAGAAGTGGCGGCCGGGCAGGGCACCGGCCCAGGAATCGAACAGCTTCACCACCTCGGCGCCCGCCTCGATCTGGCGCATGAGGTAGAGGATCGTCGCCTCGGTGATCCGCTCGATCAGCGCGTCGAAGGTGGCGGGGTCCTGCGTACATCAGCCGCCGTGCCGGTCCCTGGTCCGGCGTGCCGCGCCCGGCGATCATGTAGGTGGCCACCGTCCAGGGCGCCCCGGCGAAGCCGATCAGCGCGGTCTGCGGCGGCAGCTCGGCGGCAACGCGGGCGACGGTCTCGTAGACCGGGGCGACGGTGTCGTGGATCGCCTCGGCGGGCTTCAGCCGGGCGAGGTCGGCAGCGGAGGTCACGGTCGAGAGCCGCGGACCCTCGCCTTCCACGAAGGTGAGGTCGAGGCCCAGCGCCTGCGGCACCAGCAGGATGTCGGCGAAGATGATCGCCGCATCGAATCCGTAGCGGCGGATGGGCTGCAGCGTCACCTCGGCGGCCAGCTCGGGCGTGTAGCAGAGGTCGAGAAAACTGCCGGCCTTCGCCCGCGTGGCGCGGTACTCGGGCAGGTAGCGGCCGGCCTGGCGCATCATCCAGATCGGCGGCACGGCCTGGCGCTCGCCGGCGAGTGCCCGCAACAAGGGTTTCGTTTCGGCCGTCATGTCCCCCGATCCGCGTTGCGCCGATGCGGGCGCGACCTTACAGATCAGGCCCGGAAAGGAAAGGACCGTAACCGCCGATGGCCGATCACCCGACCCCCGACCAGCCGCTCAGGATCGGCACCCGCGGCAGCCCGCTGGCGCTGGCCCAGGCGCGGGAGACCCGCGACCGGCTGATGGCCGCGCACGGCCTGCCGGAGGCGGCCGTCGAGATCGTCGCCATCAGGACGACCGGCGACCGGGTGCAGGACCGCCCGCTCTCCGAGATCGGCGGCAAGGGGCTGTTCACCCGCGAGATCGAGGAGGCGCTGGCGGCCGGCGCGATCGATGTCGCGGTGCATTCGATGAAGGACATGCCGACCGACCAGCCCGACGGGCTCGGCATCACCTGCCTGCTGCCGCGTGAGGACGTGCGCGACGCCTTCGTGACCCTCGGCGAGGCCACGCTGGCGACGCTGCCCGCCGGCAGCGTCGTCGGCACCTCGAGCCTGCGGCGCCGCGCGCAGCTCAGCCACCGCCGCCCGGATCTTGCGGTGGTGGAGTTCCGCGGCAACGTGCAGACGCGGCTGCGCAAGCTGGAGGAAGGCGTGGCGGTGGCGACCTTCCTCGCCGTGGCGGGGCTGCACCGGCTGGGGCTGGAGGCGGTCGCCCGCGCGCCGATCCCGCCCGACACCATGTTGCCCGCCCTCGCCCAGGGCGCCATCGGCATCGAGCAGCGGCTGGGCGATGCGGCGGTCGCAGCACTGCTGGCCGCGATTCACGATGGCCCCACGGGGCTGCGCCTCGCCGCCGAGCGGGCGTTCCTGCGCGGGCTCGACGGGTCCTGCCAGACCCCGATCGCCGGGCTCGCGGAGCTTGACGGCGACCGCCTGCGGATGCGGGGCGAGATCCTGCGCCCCGATGGCAGCGAGTGCATCGCAGGCGAACGGACTGGCCCCGCCGCCGATGCGGCCGCACTGGGCGCCGACCTCGCCGCCGAGCTTCGGGGGCGTGCGGGCAGCGATTTCTTCGACATTCGATGAGCGTCCGGTACCTTCGAGGCTGCGAGCCGTCGATCGGCCGTGTCACGCTACCCCTATGCCCGCCGCCACGTGCCGCCGAGTGCCGTCAGTCGGCGCCCGACCCAGTTCCCGCTCTGCTTCTTCCGGCCAGAAACCTGGAGGGCAGTGCCAGGGGTGCGGGGGCGGCGAGCGCCCCGCCGGCGCGCGCGAACACGCGCGCGCCCACTCAAGAAACTCGCGTGCACCGCGCGCTCGACATGGCGCCAACTGGCGCCCCTGGACGGCTCTTGCCGGCCCGAGCGCCGGCCGGCACTGCTGTCGCGCCTCCGGGCAACACCCAACCGCGACACGGCGGCACGGGCCGGCGTTAACACTCAATCCTGACTAAATCAGGTGCCATATGGATTTCATACGCATTTCATATGCGTTTCATACGCCGCGTTTCGCCATTAACCTTTGAAATAGAACCTTCTTTTCCCAGCGCCGCGCGCCGGCCCATATTCGAGTCAGGATCTGTCGCGGTCGAGGTGTCCGAGGTCGCGGGCAGGGTCGATGCGGTCCCGGACAATCTGCTTGAGGGTGCGCACGTCGGGGAAGCCGCCATCGCGCTTGCGCTCCCAGACCAGCTCGCCGTTCACCCGGATCTCGAAGATGCCGCCGGTGCCGGGCAGCAGGGCGACCGAGCCGAGTTCGTCCGCGAAGGTGGAGAGCAATTCCTGGGCCATCCAGCCAGCCCTCAGAAGCCAGTTGCACCTTGTGCAGTATGCGATTGTGATCGCAGGCTTTTCACTCTCTACCATAGCCACCCCCTCCCGGTGTCTCCAGCCAGTAGACATCGCCGGCCGCGAGTTCGGTCCGGTCGGCCGAGGCCAGCGTCTCGACGGTCCCGTCAGCCCGCACGACGCGAGTTCGCCCGCAGTCGCCGGGCGATCCGCCCGCCAGCCCCGGCGGCGGCACCACCCGGTGGCCGCTGAGGATTGCCAGCGTCATCGGCTCCAGAAACCGGATCCGCCGCGTCACCCCGTCACCGCCCGGCCAGCGCCCGGCGCCGCCCGAGCCGGCGCGGATGGCGAACTCGTCGAGCACCACGGGAAAGCGCCATTCCAGCACCTCCGGGTCGGTCAGTCGCGAGTTGGTCATGTGCGAATGCACGCCGGAGGTGCCAGAGTAGCCGGTGCCGTCGGAGAGCACGCCGGCGCCTGTGCCGCCGCAGATCGTCTCGTAGTACTGGTACTTCGCGTTGCCCCAGGTGGTGTTGTTCATCGTCGATTGCGCCGCCGCCTGCACGCCGAGCGCCAGAAACAGCGCGGAGGTCACCGCCTGGCTGGTCTCGACGTTGCCGGCGATCACAGCCGCCGGATAGGTCGGCGAGAGCATGGTGCGCGGGGGCAGGATGACGTTCAGGGGCTTCATCACCCCCTCGTTCATCGGGATCATGTCGTCGACGAGGCAGCGGAAGACGTAGAGCACCGCCGCGCGCGTCACGGGCTCCGGCGCATTGTAGTTGGTGGCGAGCTCGGCCGTGGTTCCGCTGAAGTCGATGGTGGCGGCGCGCGCTGCCCGGTCGACGGTGATGCGCACCCGGATCTCGCGCGGGCGGCCGTCGAAGTCGGGGTCCATAGGATAGACGCACTCGCCGTCGGTGAGCGCCTCGATGGCGCGGCGGACGCTTTCCTCGGCGTTGTCCTGGACGTGGGCCATGTAGGCGGTCACCACCTTGAGGCCGAAATGCGCAACCATTGCAGCCAGTTCCTGTGCGCCCTTCTCGCAGGCGGCGACCTGGGCCTTGAGGTCGGCGATGTTGATGTCGGGGGCGCGAACCGGGTAGGGGCCCTCCAGCAGCAGCGCGCGGGTCTCCGCCTCGCGGAAGCGGCCGCGGTCGACCAGCTTCCAGTTGTCGATATAGGCGCCCTCGTCGTGGATCGAGCGACTGTCGGGGGGCATGGAGCCCGGCGTCAGCCCGCCGACGTCGGTGTGGTGGCCGCGGGCGGCGGAGTAGAAGAGGACGCGGGTACCGGCCTCGTCCCAGACCGGGGTGACCACGGTGATGTCCGGCAGGTGAGTGCCGCCGTTGTAGGGGGCGTTGAGCGCGTAGACGTCGCCGGACGCCATGTCTGGGTTCTGGGCGATGATCGCCTTGACGCTCGCCCCCATCGAGCCGAGGTGCACCGGCATGTGCGGGGCGTTGGCGATCAGGTCGCCCTCGTCGTCGAAGACCGCGCAGGAGAAGTCGAGGCGCTCCTTGATGGTGACGCTGGCGGCGGTGTTCTCCAGCACCGCGCCCATCTGCTCGGCGATCGACATGTAGAGGTTGTTGAAGACCTCCAGCATCACTGGATCGGCCTCGGTGCCCACGGCCACGCGCTGCGGGCGGGGGGTGATGCGGGTGAGTTCCACGTGGTCGTGGGCGGTCACGCGCGCCCGCCAGCCGGGCTCGATCAGGATCGAGGTATGGGGCTCGACCAGCACGGCGGGGCCGGTGAGGGTGTCGCCGGGCACCAGCACCTCGCGGCGCACGAATCGGGCGTCGCGCCAGCCGTTGAGGTAGACGGGGGCGGTGAGGGCGGTGGGGTTGTCGGCCTCGTCGCGGCTGGTTTCGCGGGCGGCGGTCTCGGTTAGGTCGGCGGCGGCGCCGATGGCCTCGACCTGGACCGCTTCGATCACCAGCGCCGCGTCGTCGCCGGGGTCGAAGCCGAATCGGCGGCGGTGGGCCTGGCGGAAGGCCGCGCGCAATTCGGTCTCGCCGGCGAAGACGATCGGCAGGGCGGTGTCGGTGCCCCTCACCTTCAGGTGCAGGGTCTGGATCAGGGTGATCTGCCGCTCCGGAACGCCCTGGGCCTCCACCTCGCCCAGCGCGGCGACGCCGAGCCCGTCGAGCAGCGCGGCGGCCTCCAGCCGGCTCGCGGTGGCCAGCTCGGCCTCCAGCGCCTGGGTGCGGGTGGCGCGGATGTCGGCCAGCCCCATGCCGTAGGCCGAGAGCAGCGAGGCCATGGGGTGGATCAGGCAGGTGGTCATCCCCAGCGTGTCGGCGATGGCGCAGGCGTGCTGGGCGCCGGCCCCGCCGAAGACAGTCAGGCAGTAGCCGGTGACGTCGTGGCCGCGCTGGACGCTGATGGTCTTGATGGCGTTGGCCATGTTCTCGGTGGCGATGCGCAGGAACCCCTCGGCGGCTTCCTCGGGGGCCATCCCGATCTCGTCGGCCAGACGCGCGAAGGCGGTGCGGGTGGCCTCGGCGTCGAGCGGCCGGTCGCCGCCGGGGCCAAAGATCGCCGGGAAGAACTCGGGGCGAAGGCGCCCGGTCAAGAGGTTCGCATCGGTCACAGCCAAGGGGCCGCCGCGGCCGTAGCAGGCGGGGCCGGGGTCGGCGCCGGCGCTCGCGGGGCCGACACGCATCCGCGCGCCGTCGAAGGCGAGGATCGAGCCGCCGCCGGCCGCGACGGTGTGGATCATCATCATGGGTGCTGTGATGCGGACGCCGGCGATCTCGGTGTGGAGCACCCGCTCGAAGCTGCCCGCGAAGTGACAGACATCGGTGGAGGTGCCGCCCATGTCGAAGCCGATGATCCGCCGCTGCCCGGCGATCTGGCTGGTGCGCACTGCGCCCACCACGCCGCCGGCCGGGCCAGAGAGGATGGCGTCCTTGCCCTGGAAGCCACGCGCGTCGGTCAGGCCGCCCGAGGACTGCATGAACATCAGCTTGCCGGCCATGTCGCCCTCGAAGGCCGCCGCCACCCGGTCGATGTAGCGGCGCAGGATCGGGGTGAGGTAGGCGTCCACCACGGTGGTGTCGCCGCGGCTGACCATCTTCATCAAGGGCGAGACCTCGTGGCTTACCGAGACCTGCGCGAAGCCGGCGGCGCGCGCCAGCTCTGCCGCCGCCGCCTCGTGCGTGCGGTGGCGGTAGCCGTGGACGAAGACGATGGCGCAGCTCGCCAGCCCCTCGGCGCGGGCCTCGGCCAGGGCCGCGGCGAGGTGGTCGCGGTCGAGCGGAGTCTCGACGGTGCCGTCGGCGCGGACGCGCTCGCGGGCCTCGACGCTGCGGGAGTAGAGCATCTCGGGCAGGATGATCTGGCGGTCGAAGAGGCGGGGTCGGTTCTGGTAGGCGAGGCGGAGCTGCTCGCCGAGACCCTGGGTCGTGACCAGCAGCACCGGCTCGCCCTTTCGTTCGAGTAACGCGTTGGTGGCGACGGTGGTTCCCATCTTGACGCTGGCGATGTGGCGGGCGGGGATGGGGGTGTCTGCGCCCAGGGCGAGGAAGCTGCGGATGCCGTGGAGGGCGGCGTCGGCATACTGGCCGGGGTTCTCGGAGAGGAGCTTGGCGCGGTGCAGCGCGCCGTGGGGGTCCCGGGCGACGATGTCGGTGAAGGTGCCGCCGCGGTCGATCCAGAAATCCCAGGCGTCCCCGGCCATGCCACGCGTCTCCCGCTTGTCCGGCGATCCTCTAGCGCGGCGTCCGGGGCATGGCCAGCACCCGATGAGACGTCGAGGGGGTATAACCAGTGCGGAGATTTTGCAAGTATATGAAAAACAACGATAATCGTGGATAATAGAGAGTTAACGGCGCGTCCCCCGATGCCACGGCGCGCCGCGTCGAGCGCCGCGGCGCGGGGCCTTCCAGGCGGTAGTGACCGGCGCCCCGTCAGGCGACGGCGAGGGCGGGGGCAAGAGCGGAGCGGGCCGCAAGCGAGGCGAGAAGCTCCGCCTGATGCGCGCCGACGAAGCGGTTGCGCGTGTCGAGCATGCGCGCGCCCAGCTGTTCGGAGGACCGGGCCAGCGCGCGGGAGAGATCGCGCCCCGGCCGTCCCACTTCGTGAGCGGCGGCAAGTTCCTCGACGGCGTCGAGCACATCGGCATTGCTCGTCGCGGTGATCGCGGCGAGGGCGCGGCGGTAGTCGGGCATTCCGGCGAGCCGCGGGAACAGGCCCTCGAGCACGGCGACCTCGTTCCAGGCCCAGTTCAGCATCGGTGACAGGGCCTGATGGCCATGGATCGAGCCCGAGAGCTTCATCATCCGGTCAAGCTGACCATGGAAGGCGTCAAGCCGCGGGTCGAGGAAGTCGTAGTCGGGGTTGCAGACATCGCCGCGCAGCCGTCCCTCGGCGGCAAGGCGATCCTTGATCGGGGTGCCGTCATAGGGAAGCATCCGGCAGAACACCGCGGCGACCGATCCGTCGCCGGTGATGGTGCGCAGGAAGCCGATGTTGTTGCGGATGCTCTGGAAGCTCGACGAGGGGTCGAGCATCATGAAGCCGAAGGCGAAGACGAGGCCGAGGCGCTTCAGCGTCGCCACGGCGGCGAGATTCTGCTCGACGCTGATGCCCTTGTCGAGCGTGTCGGGCCCCTGGCCGTCGCCGGATTCGAGCCCCATGTAGACGAGATAGAGGCCGGCCGCCTTCATCTCGGCCAGCAGCTCCTCGTCGACGGCATCAGCGCGGCAGTTGATCTTCCAGATCGCGCGGCCCGGCAGGCCGGCCTTGTACATCTCGGCGATGAACTCCCGCGTCCAGCGCTTCCAGGCACGTCCGAAGAGCGGGAAGTCGTCGTCCTGGAAGAGGAAGATCGAGATGTTGCGGGCATCGAGCAGCCAGCGCATCTCGGCAACCACCTCGGCGGGCGCACGGGTGCGCACCACCTTGCCGGGGGCGGTGCGGTAGAAGGTGTGGATCGAGCAGAAGGAACAGGTGCGCGCACAGCCGCGGCTGGCCAAGAGCGGCATGACCCGGTGTCCGAGCACGTCCTCGGGCTCGAAGTCGCGCTTGGGCCAGGGCAGGTCGTCGAGATCGCGCAGGAGGTGGCGCGCCTCGGCGCAGGCGGGCGGGCCGCCGAGCCGGTGGATCACCCCGGGTATGCTGTGCCAGTCCGCGCCGGTCGAAAGCGCATCGACCAGTTCGAGCAGGGTAAGCTCGCCCTCGTACTGGGTGACGCTGTCGAGTTCGGGCACCTCGTCGTCGCTTCGCGAGCATGCAAAGCCCGATTCGCGCAATGCGACCGATAGCGGGCTCAGGTGCGGCGGCGGCGTCCCTCGCGCCGGCCGCGGGCACCGGGCTCGTCCTCGCCCTCGGCGGTGGGGGCCTTGTTGGCGCGGATCCACTCGGAGCCCCAGGGATCGTTGTTCATCAGCATGTTGGCGGCGCGGATCGCCTCCATCTCCTGCGGGCGGACCGGGTTCATGATGGCGCTGGTCATGCCGGAGGCGATCGCCATGGGCAGGAAGGCCGCGTTCATCCCGTGCCGGTTGGGCAGGCCGAAGGAGATGTTGGAGGCGCCGCAGGTGGTGTTGACGCCGAGCTCCGTGCGGAGGCGGCGGACGAGCGCGAAGACCTGCAGGCCGGCGGTCGCCATGGCGCCGATGGGCATGACGAGCGGGTCCACGACGATGTCGTGGGCAGGAATGCCGAAGTCGGCGGCGCGCTCGACGATCTTCTTGGCCACGGCGAAGCGCACGTCGGGGTCTTCGGAGATGCCGGTGTCGTCGTTGGAGATCGCGACCACCGGGACGTTGTATTTCTTGACCAGCGGCAGAACCCGCTCCAGCCGCTCCTCCTCGCCGGTGACGGAGTTGAGGAGGGGGCGGCCTTGAGCGGCCTCCAGGCCTGCCTGCAGAGCGCCGGGGACCGAGCTGTCGATGCAGAGCGGCACGTCGACGATCGCCTGGATGCGGGCGACCATCTGGGGCATGAGCGTCGGCTCGACGAAGTTGTTGTCGGCGTAGCGGGGGTCTTCGGCCATCTTGTTGGTGAAGACGGCACCCGAGTTGACGTCGAGCACCATGGCGCCGCAGGCGACCTGCTCCAGCGCGTCCGCCTCGACGGTGGTGAAGTCGCCAAGCTCCAGTTCCGCTGCCAGCTTCTTGCGCCCGGTGGGGTTGATCCGCTCGCCGATCACGCAGAACGGCTGGTCAAAGCCGATGATGACGGTCCGGGACCTGGATTCGACGATCGTGCGGGTCATGAGGCGCGGGCCCTCCGGCTTTCGAGATGTGCCCAGAGGGCGGGGTCGGTGAAGTCGGCGATAGTCTGATGCGCGCCCGCCTGCAACAGTTCGGCTGGTGTGAGCCCGGTGGTCAGCCCGAAGACCCGCGCCCCCGAGGCGCGTGCCGCCCTGAGGCCGGAGCGACTGTCCTCGAAGGCAATGGCCTGCGAGGGCGTGATCCCCAGCGCGGTCATCGCCGCCCGATAGGGCGCGGGGTCGGGCTTGGGGTGGCGGCATTCGTTGCCGATCACGAGCACCGGGAAGCGGGCGGCGAGCCCTGCGGCGGCGAGCATCGCCTCGGCATTCTCGCGCGGGGCGTTGGTGACGACCGCGACGCCGGCGCCGACGGCTTCGGCCCGGTCGAGCAGGGGGCGGATGCCGGCGACGGGCTCGACCTTCGCCGAGAGGCTGGCGCGGAACATCGCCTCCTTGCGGTCGGTGATGGCCACATGGTCCGCCGCCTCGCCGGGGAAGAAGTGGTTCATGATCGCTTCGTTCGCATTGCCCATGATGTGGGTGCGGTAGTCGGCGAGGCTCAGCGGCCGCCCACGCTCGCCGAGGAGCTCGGCATAGGCGGCGAAATGCAGGTGGTCGCTGTCGACCAGCGTGCCGTCGAGGTCGAAGAGCAAGCCGAGACGGCCGAAGCTGCCGGCGGTCACGCCCGCACGCGTTCGGTCCGCGGGCGCAGGCCGGCGGTGAAGTCGGTGGTTGCAGGGATGCCGCCGAGCGGAAAGAAGTGCACGCGCTCGACCAGGAAGTCGGGGTGTGCCGCCTTGTGGCTCGCGAGCGCCGAGAGGACCTCGGAGGGATCGACCGGCAGCATCAGGCGGCTGAGGTCCGCCGCGCGGCGCTGCAGCACGCGCAAGCTGGGGCCGACGCCACAGGCCATGGCGTACTTGATGAGGGTCTGAAGCTTCGCGGGGCCGGCGACGCCCACGTGAACCGGCAGGGTGATGCCGGCGGCGCGCAGGCGGGTGGCCCAGTCGATGACGGGCCGGGCCTCGAAGGCGAACTGGGTGGCGATGGCCATGCGGGCATCGGTGTCGCGGCGGAAGGCGTCCTTCCAGGCGAGGGCGGCCATCACCCGGTCCTCGCCGCCGGCGGGGTCGATGTCGCGGTTACCCTCGGGGTGGCCGGCGACGTGCAGGTCGGTGAAGCCGTAGCGGTCGAAGAGGCCGGTGGCGAGGAGCGCCATCGAATTCGGGATAGGGGCCGCGCGGCCTGTCGATGCCGCCGGCGATCACCAGCGCTTCGCGCACGCCGGCCTCGGCATAGGCGGCGATGCGGCGCTCCAGCTCGGAAGCGCTCGCGATGCCGCGGGCGGGGAAGTGTGGCATGACGCGAAAGCCTTCGGCGGCGAGGCGGGCGGCGGTCGCCAGCATCTCGGCGAAGTCGGTGCCGTCGATATGGGCGACGTAGACGCGCGTGCCCGCGGGCAGGATCGCGCGGAAATCCTCGATGCGGGCGGCGGTGCGCGGCATGACCTCGATGGAGAAGTCGCGCATCAGCTCGCCGAGCGCGGTCGCGTCGGTGGGCGTGGCGCCGGCGGGCTTGCGCTGGAAGTTC
>CAVOGP010000041.1:0-228658 GCA_963695425.1 uncultured Alphaproteobacteria bacterium
CTAGACATAGTCTAGACTACTCTACCTAGCAGATGTTGGTACAAATGATGAATTCATTTCTACATGCTGACGTGGCAAAACAAATTAATAAAATTACCCTCAGATTCGGCACAGAGTATACAGAGAGTGAATACCGTACCTCTATGTTGCGATCGCGAAGTTGCTTGTTACACTACATCGTGCCGTTCTACGCCAATGTAGGTGCTTGCAATATAGATATTAACTACTTTTAATCTTCGCAAGAATAAGAAAGTAAGTAACCCCCCGCGCACCGGAAAATAAGACGAACACGTTGTGGCCCTCGCGGACAAATCTTGTAATAACGACAGCAAAGTAGATAGTTGCTAAAGAGCAGAGAAACACAAAACTGCCTCAAAGATAAGTACTACGCAACACTGGGAGCCTACAATGAGCAACAAGAAGGAAGCAACATCGCCGCAGTGCACTATCGCAGTTTACCATCCGAAGAAAACAGAGATGGTTCAATTTGACCCCACTTTGATCAGTCTCCCCGCGGGTTGGTCTCTCACGGATTGGTCTGATCTGAAAGGATGAGCCTGTAAGATCCCCCAAGCCAATCTGCAATCGATGCTTGCCGATCTGAGCTTGGGGGACGGTCACAATCTGGGTACGGCCAATGGACAAATTGCTTTGGACTGTTCAGTCCATCAAATGCGTCAGGGGCAGTACTGTATCTCCACGACGGACTTTTTCTTTCCTCTGGTTGATTCACTGTATTTGCAGGGATGGATTGGTGCTGCCAATGTCTTGTTAGATTTGTTTGCTGAAGGCGTGGCGGAATGTGATTTTGTGCTCATGCTGCTGGCTGCCTGTCGTGACATGCCCGAGGAACAATGCAGCATTTGTACAACAGAAATGGTGCATGGATTCCACGATGCCTGTACAGATGCCGGAACAGTGGTGACGGGAGGTCAAACAGTACTCAATCCATGGCCGGTGATTGGACGTGTAGCCACTGCCATTGTATCTCAAGGGAATTCGTTCCATCAGATGGTGCACGTGTGGGTGATGTTGTTGTGTTGACCAAGCCCCTTGGGATGCAGATTGCTGTGAATGTGCATCAATGGCGACACGCCAAGAATAAGTACTGAAATGCATGTATTGAAAAGTGAATATTGATAGAAGAAACTGCCAACACCATGATGCATGAGGCATGTGTGTCCATGGCATGGATCAATCAGAATGCTGGTAAACTCATGGTCCGTCACGGAGCAACCACGGGAATGGATGTGATGGGGTTTGGTATTCTCGGACATGCTCGCAATCTGGCCGAGAATCAAATTGAGACTGTTTCCATTGAGATCCAGACACTCCCATGTAGGAGGGTTTGTTTTCTGTGTTGTTGTTGAAGTAGGTTGTGGAGAAGGATCAATCAAAGCAGTCGGCTTGCCATAATCATCTGTGTCATCCATAATATCCACAACATCGGCACCACCCATCATGCTGGGAAACGCGGTAAAGGACCGAAAATTCAATAGATTGATTGTTGAACCACGGGTACCATAAAGGACCTAAATTCAATAGTAGATTGTTTAACCACCATGGTCATATCTATAGATTAGTTGTAATAGTTATCATCATACTTCTAGTTGACTAGAAAGGTATAGGATTTCCCAACTGGAGCTTGGCTTGAACTACAGCATAGGCCCCATGAAGAGCCGGCCGTGCTCGGTTCTGTGATGCGGGAAGCAGCGTCGCTATCCCAGAGATTGTTGTTTTTGAGCCGAAAGAGTGCAAAGGGAAGCCAAGCAAATGAGTTCTCATTGGAGAGAGAACAACTCCACAGCAATCCATTCAAAAAGCACCACCAAAAATTGCCCTTGCATTGGATTGGTTTATTGTCGCCAAAATCCAAACTGTCGGCATGCCGGTCATTTCCTGAAAAAGTGCACATCTTGTGCACTTTTCCACCTGATGTGCACCACGAAATGTGACATTCCACTAAATGTGCAAAATTACTCTTGCCCATTGTGCAAGGGGAAGAGTGGTTAGAAGCTTTTTTCGACCAACACCAGCAACAACAATACAACTCACCATTGTGGACCAAAAAGTAGCCTCCTATGCTCGAAATTCGAAGCAAACATGGCAGAGAGGACTACGCACTTTGCAGGTGTTTTCGCGATTTTGCAGGTGTCCTCTGCAGCCACAGGAGGCCTGCTAGAGGTGCCATGGTCATGTACTCTTGTACAGACCCCTTCAACGCAGAGACGTTTGCAACGAAAGCGATCTTTTTGGGTGGAAAACCATGGCCGACGAGATATCGGACAATCAATCTGGTCCAAATTTGTGCACTCCTCCTCCTGCACTTTTCGGTCCTCCTGCACTCTATCGGATAGCAAAAATGTCAATTCGGCACGTCTCCCTCTAAGTAATTTAAATGTATATATACAGCTGAATATGGAACATACCTGCATTTCCATGCATACGATTTCTTCTCATTTGTCTCAACGGTCTTCGCATTCGTGTCAACTCCACAATAAGAATTCCAAATGGACACGTAGAAATCCTGTAGAATTTGGTAGAAAACCAGAAATCAGACAGATGGCCTGGCGTGTCGCTTTTCGTCAGATTTGACACACACATCCCAGCATTCGCAACAAAGGGCTATAGAAAATGGATCTTGGAATGTCGAAGAATCCCCTCAGACAGAAACAACTCATGGGATTGCGATTATTTTGGCCATTGAAAAGAGAACATTCGTTAGCTTGAAACTAACCTAGTTCAATAATAGACTAAAATCAATTGAATTTAGGTCTTTAAGGTCCTCTACCACGTTTCCCTGTAATAAGCAGAAATCGTAATCTGGACAGTGGTCAAATGTGATGGATGGTTGGACAGACTGGCTACAGCCACATAGTCTTCTGGCCCAGGGTACATGACACCCAGTGACGGATATTATCGGGGTCACGTTGGCGATTATCGGATGTCAGACACTGACGTATCTTGTAGAGTATCTTGTAGAGGTGACGTGAGTGGGATGAGCTTAGGTTAATTGAATAGTAAGTCTCACAATTATAACAATTGCGTAAGTTGTAATCATCCTTAGTAGGCTTTGAACCAGCTACCTTCCTCTCCTGTCCTTCTATGGCCTTCTCCAGTGTGGACAACCACACTGGCAAAGGGGGGGGTCTTTTGCAGTTTTCAGTCACAGTCAGGAGATTCCTGTAACCTCTTCTAACTAGGGGAGAGATCCCTGTAACTAGGGGAGACATGACATCCCTGTCACCAGGGGAGGAACAGCAACTTGGCAATGGTGACTTTGGCCAGTGTACTTCTGTCACCACGACAATGGTGACTTCGGACAACATACTCCTGCGATGATGATTATCTGGGTCGTACAAGGCCTGCCACCACTACGCATTGGGAGCATAGCATAGTGTCAACTGTCCCCAGGCAAGTTTGGCACATAATCCCATAATGCAGCACAAGGTAACATGTTGCAAGCATTGGTGAATAAGCAGTTAGAGAGGCACCGAATTGTGATTCGGCGTGGAAAGCAGTGACGGTGTTAGTGGGAGTTACTACACCGGCGTTGACGTGGAAGAGCTGCCTGATATTCCTCTAGCTCCCATCGCAGAAGCACTACTAGTCCCTGCAGTAGCGCCACTAGAATCTCCACTCTTATTGCTCTTCTTGGAAAGGGTGTCAGTCTTTGCTTCTGCTATAAATCGGCATCCTGTACCTCTTGCCGAGTGCAGCATTGACTTGAGCACTAGCACTTTTCAATGGCATGAAATCATCGAATCTCCAAACGGCATCCAAGACAACCACAACCATTGTGTTGATGTTCTACATGAGCTTTCAAGAGAATACGCAAGGGTCTGCAGAGAATCCTGGTCCAACGAATTGTGACTCTCGATATCTCGACTCGCTCATGGGGATCCGCGACATTGGAGTTAGCCATGATTTTCGCGGATGATGCGTGAGTCCTAGCATCATGCGACTGTCCTACAACAATATCACCACACACCTCTTTAGCAGACCGTAACAGCTCCAGAGGGAGAGACTACCATCCATGCTGGCAAGGATGGAGCAGTTCTGTCCAGGCAAGCCACCGATGATGCATCATTTGAGTTTTCGACTCCGGATTCTGCCAACAATGATGATTTTTCTCTTGCTGATGATGGTTCCATACCTGAACAAAACACCATGGACTCTCCACCTATAACCATTCCTTTGCCGAATCCAAGTCCTTGTCATCAGTAGCGCCAATCTCGAGAATCTACGGGCACTCCTATGTGCACTCCTACGACTCCTACGTCAAAGACTAAAATTCGAACGGGACGTGTATCTCTTCATCCTACAGGTTTGATTGAGGAATACCTTCCTTATTTCGGAGTAGAAGTCTGGCCTAATGTCTACAAAAATTCTGAGCAGCAAAGTCAGGTGACAGAGTTGCCTACTCAACTTTTCATGGTTTTTGCATTGGAACGCGATGATTGAAAAACTCTGTTCCTTTGATCTCTGTGCCACGGTGCACCTTTTTGGAGGCAGAAATAAATACCGAGGAAGAGTGATCACTAGACATCGAACTATGAGGCAACTGGCAAGAATTACCATCTACAAGGAGGTCATTTGCATCCATGAACAAGCTACACATGGGTCAGTAACTGACCTTTTACTGTCCATCAACACTGTCATGACTTGGCGCTCACGATGACAGAAGACAGAGGAAATGTCAATGTCTGGCTAGGAACGTGTCACCAGACATGTAGCATTCAAGTTGATTATTGGATTTTGTTATGGACTGCGGTTGGTTGGAGTACTGATTCATGACCCAGCTTAACACCCAGCTTTATGGTGTCATGAACATGAAAGTGACATCAAGTCATCTCAGACAGAACAACAATGCCAATCACCTGGTTTGGCAGTGAATAAGCATGGTGATCACTTACAGATTCTTCCCGTACTCAACTCAGTTGCACAATTATTGATTCTACAGTGGATGTGTGATGAAACTTTTTCTTTCAACAATGATCCAATCCCTTTTTCAACCTTACTGTTCTGATGAATGCCTACAGTTCCACCACCAACAACTCAACAAGAAGAGGTTTCCACTCGCAAAAGGAGACAGCACACTTATTTTTACACATCATTTACATGTATCACACACATGAGCACAGCCGTGCAAACCAACTAATGATTACCAAAACAGCAATTCCAGAAGGGCTGAGATAATTTATTCATTTGTGTACTTCAAGTGGATGAAAAATTGAATGACGCCCATCTCTTTCCATTCACATTTCCAACTCACAAGACTCCAGAATCCTGAATACTGTACACACGAACTTCAACCCTCATGCATGCACGGCACACTTGACCTAACGAACACCAGCTGATCATGACCAATCCTGTCATTTAGTTGACAGCTCCACAGGATGTGAAGAATTTAATTTAGATGAGAGATGTCTCATCTACAATCTCATTCCTCAAGGGGAGTAATAAGCGGAAATCGTAATCTGGACAGTGGTCAAATGTGACGGATGGTTGGACGGACTGGCTACAGCCATGTAGTCTTCTGGCCCAGGGTACACGACACCCAGTGATGGATATTATTGGGGTCACGTCAGCGATTATCGGATGTCAGACACTGACGTATCTTGTAGAGTATCTTGTAGAGGTGACGCGAGTGGGATGAGCTTAGGTTAATTGAATAGTAAGTCTCACAATTATAACAATCGCGTAAGTTGTAATCATCCTTAGTAGGCTCTGAGGGGTTTACTTCGTATCGTAGCATGTGTTGAGCTGGATCTCCCCTGAGGCATGGGGGATGGGAATACGATTCCCATTCATTATGCTGAGGGCACCTTTCCGTTCTATCTCCGACAATGCCATCAGGTGAGCATAGTGAACCGACGGCATCTGGTGATTCACATTCTCATCTTCCCAGCGCTTTTCGCAAGCATCCTTCTTGGTGCATGTGAACTTGGCTTTCTTCTTTCTGCCAGAAGAAAGAAATCTGTCGAGAGAATGCACACAGCCAACACACCTAGCTTCTGGGCAAAATCCCAGCAAAAGGCAGGACGAGGACCTCATCAACCTTGAGTCTTTCCCTTCAGGGAAGTCATTAGGTACATCCATGATGTGTCAATAGTAAACAGAATGTGACAGGTGTAACACTACAGGCTCAAGTAATAGTAATAGCAAGATTGTTCTGGCTAGAACGAAAAATGAAAGGTGGCGCGGTTTTGAGAATGTGTTGTGAGTGTTTTCTGGTCGAGTGGGATAAAAATACAAAAAATACTCCTATCTGTGAGACAGTTAGAATAGAAAATATATTGCACATCCATACTAGCTCAAATATTGAACCACATTGGAATGTGCCAATTGAAACCCCCCTTCAAATTAAAAGTAGAAAGCGACTTCTAAGGCACATTCCAATGTGGTTTGAAATTGGAAGAGATTTGCTCTTTGGGAGGGGGTACTCTTTGGCCCACAGCTTATGTCAGCTTTATCAGAACGTGGAACATCTGCTAGGTATACAATAAAGGTGGTCTACACTCCTCTACTAGGCTCCTCTATATACAGTCTAGATTCCTCTAGATGTGGTATAGACTCCTCTAGATGTGGACTATACTCCTCTAGATGTTGTCTAGACTCCTCTAGATATAAAATAGACTCTTCTAGATGTAGTCTAGACTACCCTAGACATAGTCTAGACTACTCTAGAGGTGGTCTACACTCCTCTACATGTGGTCTAGGCTCCTCTATATACAGTCTAGATTCCTCTAGATGTGGTATAGACTCCTCTAGATGTGGTCTATACTCCTCTAGATGTTGTCTAGACTCCTCTAGATATAAAATAGACTCTTCTAGATGTAGTCTAGACTACTCTAGACATAGTCTAGACTACTCTAGAGGTGGTCTACACTCCTCTACATGTGGTCTAGGCTCCTCTATATACAGTCAAGATTCCTCTAGATGTGGTTTAGATTCCTCTAGATGTGGTCTATACTCCTCTAGATGTTGTCTAGACTCCTCTAGATGTAAAATAGACTCTTCTAGATGTAGTCTAGACTACCCTAGACATAGTCTAGACTACTCTAGAGGTGGTCTACACTCCTCTACATGTGGTCTAGGCTCCTCTATATACAGTCTAGATTCCTCTAGATGTGGTATAGACTCCTCTAGATGTGGTCTATACTCCTCTAAATGTTGTCTAGACTCCTCTAGATGTAAAATAGACTAATCTAGATGTAGTCTAGACTACTTTAGACATAGTCTAGACTACTCTAGAGGTGGTCTACACTCCTCTACATGTGGTCTAGGCTCCTCTATATACAGTCTAGATTCCTCTAGATGTGGTATAGACTCCTCTAGATGTGGACTATACTCCTCTAGATGTTGTCTAGACTCCTCTAGATATAAAATAGACTCTTCTAGATGTAGTCTAGACTACCCTAGACATAGTCTAGACTACTCTAGAGGTGGTCTACACTCCTCTACATGTGGTCTAGGCTCCTCTATATACAGTCTAGATTCCTCTAGATGTGGTATAGACTCCTCTAGATGTGGTCTATACTCCTCTAAATGTTGTCTAGACTCCTCTAGATGTAAAATAGACTGATCTAGATGTAGTCTAGACTACTCTAGACATAGTCTAGACTACTCTAGAGGTGGTCTACACTCCTCTACATGTGGTCTAGGCTCCTCTATATACAGTCTAGATTCCTCTAGATGTGGTATAGACTCCTCTAGATGTGGTCTATACTCCTCTAGATGTTGTCTAGACTCCTCTAGATGTAAAATAGACTCATCTAGATGTAGTCTAGACTACCCTAGACATAGTCTAGACTACTCTAGAGGTGGTCTACACTCCTCTACATGTGGTCTAGGCTCCTCTATATACAGTCTAGATTCCTCTAGATGTGGTATAGACTCCTCTAGATGTGGTCTATACTCCTCTAGATGTTGTCTAGACTACATCTAGAGGAGTCTAGACTACTTTAGACATAGTCTAGACTACTCTAGAGGTGGTCTACACTCCTCTACATGTGGTCTAGGCTCCTCTATATACAGTCTAGATTCCTCTAGATGTGGTATAGACTCCTCTAGATGTGGTCTATACTCCTCTAGATGTTGTCTAGACTCCTCTAGATGTAAAATAGACTAATCTAGATGTAGTCTAGACTACTTTAGACATAGTCTAGACTACTCTAGAGGTGGTCTACACTCCTCTACATGTGGTCTAGGCTCCTCTATATACAGTCTAGATTCCTCTAGATGTGGTATAGACTCCTCTAGATGTGGACTATACTCCTCTAGATGTTGTCTAGACTCCTCTAGATATAAAATAGACTCTTCTAGATGTAGTCTAGACTACCCTAGACATAGTCTAGACTACTCTAGAGGTGGTCTACACTCCTCTACATGTGGTCTAGGCTCCTCTATATACAGTCTAGATTCCTCTAGATGTGGTATAGACTCCTCTAGATGTGGTCTATACTCCTCTAAATGTTGTCTAGACTCCTCTAGATGTAAAATAGACTGATCTAGATGTAGTCTAGACTACTCTAGACATAGTCTAGACTACTCTAGAGGTGGTCTACACTCCTCTACATGTGGTCTAGGCTCCTCTATATACAGTCAAGATTTCCTCTAGATGTGGTTTAGATTCCTCTAGATGTGGTCTATACTCCTCTAGATGTTGTCTAGACTCCTCTAGATGTAAAATAGACTAATCTAGATGTAGTCTAGACTACTTTAGACATAGTCTAGACTACTCTAGAGGTGGTCTACACTCCTCTACATGTGGTCTAGGCTCCTCTATATACAGTCAAGATTCCTCTAGATGTGGTTTAGATTCCTCTAGATGTGGTCTATACTCCTCTAGATGTTGTCTAGACTCCTCTAGATGTAAAATAGACTAATCTAGATGTAGTCTAGACTACTTTAGACATAGTCTAGACTACTCTAGAGGTGGTCTACACTCCTCTACATGTGGTCTAGGCTCCTCTATATACAGTCTAGATTCCTCTAGATGTGGTATAGACTCCTCTAGATGTGGACTATACTCCTCTAGATGTTGTCTAGACTCCTCTAGATATAAAATAGACTCTTCTAGATGTAGTCTAGACTACCCTAGACATAGTCTAGACTACTCTAGAGGTGGTCTACACTCCTCTACATGTGGTCTAGGCTCCTCTATATACAGTCTAGATTCCTCTAGATGTGGTATAGACTCCTCTAGATGTGGTCTATACTCCTCTAAATGTTGTCTAGACTCCTCTAGATGTAAAATAGACTGATCTAGATGTAGTCTAGACTACTCTAGACATAGTCTAGACTACTCTAGAGGTGGTCTACACTCCTCTACATGTGGTCTAGGCTCCTCTATATACAGTCAAGATTCCTCTAGATGTGGTTAGATTCCTCTAGATGTGGTCTATACTCCTCTAGATGTTGTCTAGACTCCTCTAGATGTAAAATAGACTAATCTAGATGTAGTCTAGACTACTTTAGACATAGTCTAGACTACTCTAGAGGTGGTCTACACTCCTCTACATGTGGTCTAGGCTCCTCTATATACAGTCTAGATTCCTCTAGATGTGGTATAGACTCCTCTAGATGTGGTCTATACTCCTCTAGATGTTGTCTAGACTCCTCTAGATATAAAATAGACTCAATCTAGATGTAGTCTAGACTACTCTTAGACATAGTCTAGACTACTCTAGAGGTGGTCTACACTCCTCTACATGTGGTCTAGGCTCCTCTATATACAGTCTAGATTCCTCTAGATGTGGTATAGACTCCTCTAGATGTGGACTATACTCCTCTAGATGTTGTCTAGACTCCTCTAGATATAAAATAGACTCTTCTAGATGTAGTCTAGACTACCCTAGACATAGTCTAGACTACTCTAGAGGTGGTCTACACTCCTCTACATGTGGTCTAGGCTCCTCTATATACAGTCTAGATTCCTCTAGATGTGGTATAGACTCCTCTAGATGTGGTCTATACTCCTCTAAATGTTGTCTAGACTCCTCTAGATGTAAAATAGACTGATCTAGATGTAGTCTAGACTACTCTAGACATAGTCTAGACTACTCTAGAGGTGGTCTACACTCCTCTACATGTGGTCTAGGCTCCTCTATATACAGTCAAGATTCCTCTAGATGTGGTTTAGATTCCTCTAGATGTGGTCTATACTCCTCTAGATGTTGTCTAGACTCCTCTAGATGTAAAATAGACTAATCTAGATGTAGTCTAGACTACTTTAGACATAGTCTAGACTACTCTAGAGGTAGTCTACACTCCTCTACATGTGGTCTAGGCTCCTCTATATACAGTCAAGATTCCTCTAGATGTGGTTTAGATTCCTCTAGATGTGGTCTATACTCCTCTAGATGTTGTCTAGACTCCTCTAGATGTAAAATAGACTAATCTAGATGTAGTCTAGACTACTTTAGACATAGTCTAGACTACTCTAGAGGTGGTCTACACTCCTCTACATGTGGTCTAGGCTCCTCTATATACAGTCTAGATTCCTCTAGATGTGGTATAGACTCCTCTAGATGTGGACTATACTCCTCTAGATGTTGTCTAGACTCCTCTAGATATAAAATAGACTCTTCTAGATGTAGTCTAGACTACCCTAGACATAGTCTAGACTACTCTAGAGGTGGTCTACACTCCTCTACATGTGGTCTAGGCTCCTCTATATACAGTCTAGATTCCTCTAGATGTGGTTTAGATTCCTCTAGATGTGGTCTATACTCCTCTAGATGTTGTCTAGACTCCTCTAGATGTAAAATAGACTAATCTAGATGTAGTCTAGACTACTCTAGACATAGTCTAGACTACTCTAGAGGTGGTCTACACTCCTCTACATGTGGTCTAGGCTCCTCTATATACAGTCAAGATTCCTCTAGATGTGGTTTAGATTCCTCTAGATGTGGTCTATACTCCTCTAGATGTTGTCTAGACTCCTCTAGATGTAAAATAGACTAATCTAGATGTAGTCTAGACTACTTTAGACATAGTCTAGACTACTCTAGATGGTGGTCTAGGCTCCTCTATATACAGTCTAGATTCCTCTAGATGTGGTATAGACTCCTCTAGATGTGGACTATACTCCTCTAGATGTTGTCTAGACTCCTCTAGATATAAAATAGACTCTTCTAGATGTAGTCTAGACTACCCTAGACATAGTCTAGACTACTCTAGAGGTGGTCTACACTCCTCTACATGTGGTCTAGGCTCCTCTATATACAGTCTAGATTCCTCTAGATGTGGTATAGACTCCTCTAGATGTGGTCTATACTCCTCTAAATGTTGTCTAGACTCCTCTAGATGTAAAATAGACTGATCTAGATGTAGTCTAGACTACTCTAGACATAGTCTAGACTACTCTAGAGGTGGTCTACACTCCTCTACATGTGGTCTAGGCTCCTCTATATACAGTCAAGATTCCTCTAGATGTGGTTTAGATTCCTCTAGATGTGGTCTATACTCCTCTAGATGTTGTCTAGACTCCTCTAGATGTAAAATAGACTAATCTAGATGTAGTCTAGACTACTCTAGACATAGTCTAGACTACTCTAGAGGTGGTCTACACTCCTCTACATGTGGTCTAGGCTCCTCTATATACAGTCTAGATTCCTCTAGATGTGGTATAGACTCCTCTAGATGTGGTCTATACTCCTCTAAATGTTGTCTAGACTCCTCTAGATGTAAAATAGACTGATCTAGATGTAGTCTAGACTACTCTAGACATAGTCTAGACTACTCTAGAGGTGGTCTACACTCCTCTACATGTGGTCTAGGCTCCTCTATATACAGTCTAGATTCCTCTAGATGTGGTATAGACTCCTCTAGATGTGGACTATACTCCTCTAGATGTTGTCTAGACTCCTCTAGATGTAAAATAGACTGATCTAGATGTAGTCTAGACTACTCTAGACATAGTCTAGACTACTCTAGAGGTGGTCTACACTCCTCTACATGTGGTCTAGGCTCCTCTATATACAGTCTAGATTCCTCTAGATGTGGTATAGACTCCTCTAGATGTGGTCTATACTCCTCTAAATGTTGTCTAGACTCCTCTAGATGTAAAATAGACTGATCTAGATGTAGTCTAGACTACTCTAGACATAGTCTAGACTACTCTAGAGGTGGTCTACACTCCTCTACATGTGGTCTAGGCTCCTCTATATACAGTCAAGATTCCTCTAGATGTGGTTTAGATTCCTCTAGATGTGGTCTATACTCCTCTAGATGTTGTCTAGACTCCTCTAGATGTAAAATAGACTAATCTAGATGTAGTCTAGACTACTTTAGACATAGTCTAGACTACTCTAGAGGTGGTCTACACTCCTCTACATGTGGTCTAGGCTCCTCTATATACAGTCTAGATTCCTCTAGATGTGGTATAGACTCCTCTAGATGTGGACTATACTCCTCTAGATGTTGTCTAGACTCCTCTAGATATAAAATAGACTCTTCTAGATGTAGTCTAGACTACCCTAGACATAGTCTAGACTACTCTAGAGGTGGTCTACACTCCTCTACATGTGGTCTAGGCTCCTCTATATACAGTCTAGATTCCTCTAGATGTGGTATAGACTCCTCTAGATGTGGTCTATACTCCTCTAAATGTTGTCTAGACTCCTCTAGATGTAAAATAGACTGATCTAGATGTAGTCTAGACTACTCTAGACATAGTCTAGACTATCTAGACATAGTCTAGACTACTCTAGAGGTGGTCTACACTCCTCTACATGTGGTCTAGGCTCCTCTATATACAGTCAAGATTCCTCTAGATGTGGTTTAGATTCCTCTAGATGTGGTCTATACTCCTCTAGATGTTGTCTAGACTCCTCTAGATGTAAAATAGACTCATCTAGATGTAGTCTAGACTACCCTAGACATAGTCTAGACTACTCTAGAGGTGGTCTACACTCCTCTACATGTGGTCTAGGCTCCTCTATATACAGTCTAGATTCCTCTAGATGTGGTATAGACTCCTCTAGATGTGGACTATACTCCTCTAGATGTTGTCTAGACTCCTCTAGATATAAAATAGACTCTTCTAGATGTAGTCTAGACTACCCTAGACATAGTCTAGACTACTCTAGAGGTGGTCTACACTCCTCTACATGTGGTCTAGGCTCCTCTATATACAGTCTAGATTCCTCTAGATGTGGTATAGACTCCTCTAGATGTGGTCTATACTCCTCTAAATGTTGTCTAGACTCCTCTAGATGTAAAATAGACTGATCTAGATGTAGTCTAGACTACTCTAGACATAGTCTAGACTACTCTAGAGGTGGTCTACACTCCTCTACATGTGGTCTAGGCTCCTCTATATACAGTCAAGATTCCTCTAGATGTGGTATAGACTCCTCTAGATGTGGACTATACTCCTCTAGATGTTGTCTAGACTCCTCTAGATGTAAAATAGACTCTTCTAGATGTAGTCTAGACTACCCTAGACATAGTCTAGACTACTCTAGAGGTGGTCTACACTCCTCTACATGTGGTCTAGGCTCCTCTATATACAGTCTAGATTCCTCTAGATGTGGTTTAGATTCCTCTAGATGTGGTCTATACTCCTCTAAATGTTGTCTAGACTCCTCTAGATGTAAAATAGACTAATCTAGATGTAGTCTAGACTACTTTAGACATAGTCTAGACTACTCTAGAGGTGGTCTACACTCCTCTACATGTGGTCTAGGCTCCTCTATATACAGTCTAGATTCCTCTAGATGTGGTATAGACTCCTCTAGATGTGGACTATACTCCTCTAGATGTTGTCTAGACTCCTCTAGATATAAAATAGACTCTTCTAGATGTAGTCTAGACTACCCTAGACATAGTCTAGACTACTCTAGAGGTGGTCTACACTCCTCTACATGTGGTCTAGGCTCCTCTATATACAGTCAAGATTCCTCTAGATGTGGTTTAGATTCCTCTAGCAGAAGTATCGAAGTCCGGATTGTCCCCCATCATCTCGGATGCCCCCCCTAATCCGAGGGTCACTGACGTCGGATCCACCGTCAGGCCGAGCTGCTGTTCCTTGTCTCGCTTTACTTCAAGGATCTCCACATTGAGCAGGACTTCAGCAGGTAATCCATCGCTGGCCTTGATGATTCTGGAAGCAATTTCAACCTCACCTTTTGATCCGCGAATTACCACAGAGTTATTTTCTTTGTTGGCGATGATATCTTTGATTTTGAGGACTTTGGAAAGTATTTGGACCGCCTTTTCAGCCTCCATATTGTCAAGATAGAAGGTTCTGATCTGTAGATCCTGGTATTCTTTGGCTTTGGCCGGAGTATCCGGATAAATGAGCATGGTTTTTTCATTGACCAGTTTGGATGCGAGCTTGTTGGTGCTGAGCAAAACCTCGATGAACCGGTCAAATGATACGTCGGTCATGAACATGGTGACCTTGCTTTCGACAATTTCCTTGTCGAAAATAAAATTAATGGCGCGCGGAGCCTGCAGGCGCGGGTCTTCGGCCTCGGGCCGCTCGTGACGTGGAACACCAAGATCGGGGACATGCCGCTGTCGCTGAAGGCGAAGTACGTGCCGGAGTTCGACGCGAAGCGTCGCTTCGAGAGCAACGTCTTCTGGGTGACGCTGGGGCTGACATTTTAGGATAGGTATCACATGGGCAGGTTCGCGTTCGGACTTTCCGCAGCACTCATGCTGGGAGCAGCCGCGGTGCAGGCGCAATCGGTGCTGACGCAGGCTACGCGCATCAGTGACAGCCTGGAGCCGGCGCTGGTGCATCCCGAGCAGGTCTCGGCCGCGCAGGCGAAGCTCGACGGGATGTTCGAGGCGACCGGCCAGCGCCCGAACATCGTCTGGCTGCTGATCGACGACATGGGCTAGGGCGATCCCGGAGCATTTGGCGGCGGGGCGGCGATCGGTGCGGCGACGCCGAACATGGACCGGCTGGCGGCGGAGGGGCTGAAGCTCACCTCGACCTATTCGCAGGCGACCTGTACGCCGACCCGCTCGGCGATCCTGACCGGGCGGCTGCCGGTCCGCACCGGGCTGACGCGGCCGATCCTCGCCGGGGACACGATCACGATCAATCCGTGGGCGGACGAGATCTCGCTGCCCGCGCTGCTCGGCGAGGCGGGCTATGCCACCGTGCTCTCGGGCAAGTGGCACGTCGGCGCGGCGGAGGGGATGCGGCCGCATGACGTGGGCTTCGACGAGTTCTACGGCTTCTACGAGGCGCAGAAGGAGATCAGCCAGGGCGTCGACAAGCGCCGCTATCCGGACCTCGTGCTGAACCCCGAGCGGCTGGCGATGCTGCGGGCGACCGGGTCGAGCGACGCGCTGGTGCACGGCTTCGCCGGCGGCGAGACCAGCGAGGTCTTCGCCATCGACAGCATCGAGGCGATGGGCGAGGCCGACCGGATGCTGAAGGAGTTCACGGTGGCGAAGATCGCCGAACTGGCGGCGGATGGCGCACCGTTCTTCCTCGAGCACGCCTTCATGAAGGTGCATGCCGACAACTTCGCCGCGACGGCGTTCGAGGGCACGAGCGGGAGCAAGTATCCCTACAAGGACGCGGTGGTGGAGGTGGACGCCTACATCGGCGAGATCGTCGCGGCGCTCGACGCGGCGGGCGTGCTCGACAACACCTTCATCTTCGTGACCTCGGACAACGGGCCGCAGCTCGATAGCTGGCCGGACAGCGGCTACACGCCGTTCCGCGGCGCCAAGGGCTCGACCTGGGAAGGCGGCGTGCGGGTGCCGGGCATCGCCTACTGGCGCGGCATGATCGCACCGGGGCGGCAGAGCGACGAGCTCTTCGACCTGATGGATCTCTACAACACCTCGCTCAGCTTCGCGGGCATCGGGGACAGGCTGCCGACCGACCGCTACATCGACGGCATCGACCAGACCTCGTTCCTGCTCGCCGACGACGGCAACTCGAACCGCGAGAAGGTCTACATCTGGAACGAGGCCAACCTGATGGCGATGCGGATGCACGAGTACAAGATCCACGTGAAGGTCGTGGAGCACCACGCCCAGTGGCTCAACATCGACATGACGACGGTGTCGGACGTCGGCTTGGCGCCGTGGCTCTTCAACCTCTACATCGACCCGAAGGAGGAGTACCCGGTCGGCCACCGGATGAACGCCTTCCTCGCGTCGATGGGGGCGGAGCTGCGTGGGCACGCGGCGACGTTCCGGGCGTATCCGCCCAAGGACATCGGGTTGGGGCGGTAGGAGGCAAGCCAACCCGGACCCCAGCGACCCCTCGCCTTCGAGGGATCGATCGGCAAGGTGCTGATCAGCAGGAGCCGGTTGATCTGCGGGCGGAGTTTCCGTTGGAGTTGGCCGGGCAAAGCCCTAATCTTGTCGGCCTGGGACCCGAAAGTGGCCGGAGGGCCGGATGATCGACCTCTACACCTGGACCACGCCGAACGGGCGCAAGATCTCGATGCTGCTCGAGGAGCTTGCGGTGCCCTACGAGGCCCACGGCGTCGACCTCGGCGCCAAGGCGCAGTTCTCGCCCGAGTTCACCCGCATCTCCCCCAACAATCGCATCCCCGCCATCGTGGATCGCGACGCGGACTTCGCGCTCATGGAGAGCGGCGCCATCTTGATGTACCTCGCGGAGAAGTACGATCGCTTCGCCCTGAAGGGGCTCGAGCGCTGGCGGATGATCGAATGGCTGATGTGGCAGATGGGCGGCATCGGCCCGATGCTCGGCCAGGTGCATCACTTCGTGAAGCACAATCCCGGGCGCGATCCCTATGGCGAGGAGCGCTTCAGCAAGGAGGCGCACCGGCTCTACGACACGCTGGACCGGCGGCTGCGCGACCGGGACTACGTGGCCGGCAGCGGCCGCGGCGAATACAGCATCGCCGACATGGCGATCTGGCCCTGGATTTCCCGCTTCGAATGGCAGCAGGTCGATCTCGGCGCCTATCCGGCGGTGCGGGACTGGTACCTGCGGATTGCCGAGCGGCCCGCGGTGCAGCGCGGCTACCACGTGCCGAAGTTCGTCAACGAGGTTCCGATGCCGTAGGGCGTGGACCAGTAGACGGGTCCGCTCTCGGCCCAATGCCGACGTTGGTGGAAAGCACCTTGGACGGCAGGATCGAACCCAGAGCGGACATCTGTTCCTGAGTTCAATTCGAACACGTTCCGCGTGTTGCGGACTTTTTTTCAGATGCCTTTCGCGCCCAACGTTCTGTCGGGCCAGCTCTTGTAACATCAAACCGGAAAGACAGACGGATCGACCTGATAGCGGCCCTCTTCACGGACGCTCAGTGCTTCCGCAACCCAAACCCGCTCCGGCGTCATCCAGTAATGCTCCCGGCAAATCGGAGCCGTCGCTCCAATTCGAAGCCAGTCCGGACCGGAGGCGATATCAACTTCGTTCAACCTTGTTCCACGCAATGTGACTGGTCCTGCCGATAGCCATTGGTTGAACACTCCGAGCTGCGTCCCAGAGGGTGTCGCCTTTAGCATAGACGGCACACCCAATAGACCGAGCCAGGCCGCAAGTTGCTGTCCTGGAGCCAGCGATTGATAGGCCTCAGTAGCCTTGACGACGCCTACCCAGAAGGATGCCCGCTCTTCCGCATCCTCGAAAATACGCCGAAAACCGAAAAAACCTTGTAGGCTGCCGGACGCATCAGAATAGACGCTTTCTATCGCGACGTTGGGCCCACTTTCCGCGAGCCAGCGACGCAGCGCGTGGGGATCGGTGCTCTCGATCGGAACGGCATCTTCCCAACGACCGTCTGACGCGAGCTGGACGCCTGAGCGGACTAGATTATCGTGATCAAGCCATTTCATACGTTGACGCTTGCCGGCGGTCAGGCCCTCGTCAAGCATTTGGTGACTTCAGGCCGCAATAAACCTGGCCACCTTCCAAAGGTCCGCTCCGTCCGCATCTCGATTGTCCAGCAGGCGTCGCCCAAACGACCGCTCTTGGCGCAAAGTATACAGATGGCGATTTATGGGTACGCGCCCCGTGTGGCGGGACGCGGGAGTGGGGTGCGGGTGCCCGGCATCGCCCGCGGGCGCGGCGGATCACGCGTTAGGGGATCAGGAGGCCGCCAGGTAGGCGGTGAGGATGTCGCGGGCAGCGGCGAGGTCGGTCTTGTCGGCCATCTCGGTGACGGTGTGGATGTAGCGGCAGCCGACCACGATGCCGATGGCGCGCGCCCCGGCGGCGGCCTGCTGGGCGGCGGCGCCGTCCTGGCCGCCGGCGCGCAGCATGGTGCGCTGGAAGGGGATGTTCTTGGCCTTCGCCAGCGTCTCGAAGTCCTCGATGAGGCCGCGGTCGGCGATGAAGGACGTATCGCGGATGTGCAGCCCGAAGCCCTTGCCCTGCTCGAAGGTGCGGTCGTGCTCGGGAACGCCGGGGGTGTCGCAGGCCAGCGTGGTGTCGACGCCGATGCCGATGTCGGGGCGCACCGCGTAGGCGGCGGTGCGGGCGCCGCGCAGGCCGACCTCCTCCTGGGAGGTGAAGGCGACGTGGATCTCGGCGGCGGTCTTCGCCTTGCCGAGGCCGCGGATCGCCTCGATGCCGAGCCAGCAGGCGATGCGGTTGTCGAGCGCCTTGGAGACCACCTTGTCGCCGATCTCGAGGAAGGGCTCGTCCATCACCACCATGTCGCCGACCCGCACCACGTCGCGGGCGGCGGCCCCGAGGCCGAGGTCGATCAGGAATTCGTGCGGCTCGGGGACCTTCTTGCGGTCCTCGGCCGAGGAGATGTGCACGCCGGGGCCGGCAGCGTTCATCACCCCCTTGAGGTCGCCCTTCGCCGTGCAGACCAGCACCCGGCGCGAGAAGAGGTTGCGCGGGTCGAAGCCGCCGGAGGGCAGGACGTTGATGAAGCCCTTCTCCGAGACGTGGGAGACCATGAAGCCGATCTCGTCCATGTGGCAGAGGAGCATGATCTTCTGTGGTGCGCCCTTGCCCTTGCGCTTCCTGGCGTCGCGGCGGCCGAGCAGCGAGCCCATCGGGTCGGTGGTAACCTCGTCGAATATCCCGTCGATCTCGCGGGTGATCAGGTCGCGCACCCGGTCCTCGTGGCCGGGGATGCCGGGGGTCTCGCAGAGGGCCTTCAGGAGGTCTAGGTTCATGGTCGGGCGCTTCTCGGCTCGGGGGTGGGGCGCGCCCAGATAGAGCCCGCAAGGGCGCGGAGTGCAAGCCCGCGCGCGGCGACCGCGCGCGCCGGCCGGTCGGGCCATGCCGCGCCGGGGGGCAATCCGGCCGCCCTGAGAGCGCCGGCGAGGCGTTCGGTCAGAGAGGGCTGGTACACGTCCATGGGCGCTAGGCCGGCGACCGTGAAGGTCGGGGCGACCTCGAGCAGACAGCGCGCGGCCGTGCGGGCGGCTTCGAGGGCGCCGAGGTTGACGAGGCTCGCCACGAGTTAGGCGTGCGCGACGCTGAAGCCCGGGTTGGCGTGGATGGTCACGGCGGCGTTCCGGACCGCCTCGGCGAAGGCGCCGGCGAAAAGATGGGAGATCGCCAGCGCGCAGTAGGGGCGATAGTTCATCGGGTCGTCGGACGGAATTTCGCCGAAATCTCGCAAGATGCTCGTCGCCCGATGTGCGGCACCCCGAGGTGCGTTTGCACGCCCGCTCTGCTGTGGCATCGTCTCCGGTGACAGCAGCCGATCGAGGACAAGCATGGAGCGGGGAGCGCTGACGAAATCGAGCCGGGGCGCCGTCGCGACCGGTGCGAGCGCGGCCGGGGCAGCGTCCTTCGGCGCGATGGCGTTGGGCGCCGTGGCGCTGGGTGCGGTTGCAGTGGGTGCGCTGGCGATCGGCCGCCTCACCGTGGGCCGAGCCCGGCTGCGGCGCGTGGAGATCGGCGAGCTCACGGTGGGTCGGCTCGATATCGGCGCCGACGCCAGCGGCGGCAGGCTGGCCGCGCTCGCCCGCATCCGGGCGGCGCCGGGCAAGGGCGACGCCTTCGAGCGTCTCCTGCGAGACCACGCGGCGGCAAGCGCGCCGGGCGCCTTGCTCTACCGGGCGCATCGCTCCCCGGTCGATCCCGACCGGTTCATGTTCCACGAGACCTATACCGGCGAGGAGGCGTTCGAGCGGCATGCGCAGGCGCCGCTGTTCGGCGATGTCCTGAGGCTGGCCGCCGAGGAGGGACTGATCGCGGCCTCCGCTGATGATGCGCTTGAGGTCGAGTTCTATCGGACGATCTGACGGCGCCGGGCCGATCGCTTATCGCAGGCTGCGCCCCATCAGATCGGTCAGCACCTCGTCACGGGCGGCGGCCGAGGGCGGCAGGCGGCGGAAGATCATCAGCTCGGCGAAGCCGTGCACCATGCTCCAGGCGGCCATTACGTCGACCATCACCGCCGTGTCCTCGAACGGCGAGGCGCCGCGCAGGCGGGCGATGCCGTCGGCGAGGTGGCGGAACGCGGCAGCACCGGCCTCGACGAGCTCGGGGCTCTTGTCCGGCTTGGGCTCGGTGGCGAACATCAGCCGGAAGAGGGCCGGCGAGGCCTCGGCGAAATCGACGTAGCCGAGGCCCGAGCCGATCACCCGCGCGCGCGGGTCGTCGCGTGGCGCCCGCGCCTCGCGCGCCTCCATGGCGGCGAGGAAGCGGCGGAAGCCCTCGGTTGCGAGCGCGTCGAGCAGGCCCTCGGCGTCGCCGAAGTGATGCGCGGGCGCGGAGTGGCTGACGCCGACGCGCCTGGCGACCCGGCGCAGCGAGAAGGCCGCGATGCCCGTGGCCGCCAGCTCCGCCTCACCCGCCTCCAGCAGCGCCGCGCGCAGGTCGCCGTGGTGGTAGCGGGGTTTCTCGTCGTCCATGGCGGTAGGGTATCGCGCCATCTGGACAGTGTCAAGTTTTATCTTGACAGTGTCTAGTTAGGCGGTATCCTGCCTGCACGCATCCATTGGAGGCCGGCATGAGTCCCGAAGTGCTTTTTCAGGTCGCCAATCCGCTGGCCATGGCCGGATGGATCCTGCTCGCCCTGTCGCCGCTGGCGCCGCGCATCGCGCTGCCCATCGCCGGTTTCGTGCTGCCGGTGGTGCTGTCGGTCGGCTATGCCGCGCTGATCCTGGCGTTCTGGTGGAGTGCGGAGGGCGGGTTCGACAGCCTGCCGAACGTCATGCTGCTGTTCGACAACCCGCAGATCGCGCTGGCGGGCTGGGTGCACTATCTCGCCTTCGACCTCTTCATCGGCGGCTGGGAGGTGCGGACCGCCCGGCGCGAGAGCATCCCGCATGTCCTGGTGCTGCCCTGCCTGGTGCTCACCTTCCTGTTCGGGCCGGTGGGCCTGCTGCTGTTCCTCGGCCTGCGGTACGCCCGCGGGTTCGCGCAAACCCGCTCCACGGAGGCCTGAGATGACTACGGCGACGCTTTCGCATCCGCTGCCAGCCGCGCGAAGCCTGTTCGGCGCGGAGCCAGTCTTCGCGGCGGCGGGACTGCTGATCGGACTGTCACTCGCCGTCACGTTGGCAGCGATGCAGATTGATCCACGGCTCTACCAGGGTGAGAGCGTCTGGGTGAAGCCGGTGAAGTTCCAGTCGGCCCTGACGGTCTACCTGCTGACGCTGGCCTTCTTCGCGCGCTGGCTGCCGGCGGGGATGGTGGCGCGGCGGTGGTACCGGATCTATGCCGGGGTGGTGGTCCTCGCGATCCTGGCGGAGCTGGCCTGGATCGGGGGCGCGGCCATGCACGGGGTGGGCTCGCACTTCAACGTGGGCACGCCGCTGATGGCGCGACTCTATTCGCTGATGGGGCTGCTGGCGATCGCCCTGACCACGCCCACGCTGGTCTACGGCATCGCCATCTGGCGCAACCGCGCCTCTGGCCTGGCGCCGGCGCTGCATCTGTCGATCGCGCTCGGGCTGGTGCTCACCTTCGCGCTCACCCTGCCGGTGGCGCTGACGCTCGCCAATTCCGGCGGGCATTTCGTCGGCACGCCGGTTACCGGCGCGCATGTGCCGCTGATGGGCTGGTCGCGCGAGGTGGGCGACCTCAGGGTAGCGCATTTCTTCGCCACCCATCCGATGCATTTCCTGCCGGTCGCGGGGCTCGTGGCGGCGGCGCTGCTGCCCGCGCGGGCCGGCGTGGCGGCGGTCTGGGTGGCGGCGCTCCTCTATGCCGGCGTCGTCTACTGGGCCTTCACCGGCGCGCTGGCGGGGCGGCCGCTGATCCCGCTCGCCTGAGCGGGCGGGATCAGGGCGCGTACTGGGCGTCGGTGACGGGTTCCAGCCAGTCGACCGCACTTCCGTTGAGCGCTTCCTGCATCGCGAGATGGGTCATGGCGACCGTCGGCGCCGCGCCGTGCCAGTGCTTCTCGCCGGGCGGGATCCAGATCGTGTCGCCGGGGCGAGATCTCGGCGATCTCGCCACCCCAGGCCTGGACAAGGCCGAGGCCGGAGAGGACGTGCAGCGTCTGGCCGAGGGGGTGGGTGTGCCAGTGGGTGCGGGCGCCCGGCTCGAAGGTCACGACGATCGCGCGCAGCGGGCCGGGTCCGGGGCCTCGATCACCAGATCCTGCCGGACCCGGCCGGTGAAGTAGCTGGCCGGTGCGCTGACCGAGGGCCGGGAGCCGTTGCGGTGGATGTCCATGTGCGTCACTCCTGCCCGCCGTCGGGCACCAGGGGAAAGGCGACCAGCTCCGGCCCTTGGCCAACCGGCGAGGCCTGGGGCGGGAAGGTCGGGGTGCTTCGGGTCTGGGCGGGGGCGCGCTCGAGGCGGACGCGCAGGTCGTACCAGGCGGCCTGGCCGGTGACGGGGTCCGAGTTCGACCAGCGGTGGCCATCGCCCTTCGTGGGCAGGAGTTCGGAGATCAGGTGGTTGAGGAGAAAGCCGCGGGTCGCCTCTGGCGCCTCCGGGTCGAGGGCCCAGGCGCCCGGGCGCTTGCCGACGGCGTTCCAGGTCCAGACGGTGTGCGGGTTCAGCGCGTCCATGCGCGCCACCGGCACGGTGATGCGGCCGTGTGGCGAGGTGACATGCGCCCAGTCGCCTTCGGAGAAGCCCAGTTCGTTCCAGAGCTCGCCGGGGACGTAGAGCGGGTTTTCCCCATGGATCTGCCGCAGCCAGGCGTTTTGCGAGCCCCAGGCGTGGTACATCGCCATGGGGCGCTGGGTGATGGCGTGGAGCGGGAATGCCCGCGTGTCGACGGGGGCGGCGGCGTCGGGCGGGGTCCAGGTGGGCAGCGGCGCCATGGCGCGCAGGAGCTGGTCGCGCAGGTGCGCGGGGGGCTGGCGGTCGCCCTTGCCGAGGGCGGCGGCGCGGAAGCGGGCAAGGGGTTCGGAATAGAGCAGGAAGAGGTAGGGCTGGGGAGCGTCGAAAAGGCCGATCTCCACCGCCCAGCCCTGGTAGGCGACGTTCCACGGCTTGAAGTAGGCGGCCTCCGGCGGGATGTGGCCGGTCCAGAAGCCGCCGTTGGCGATGTAGCGGTCGATCTGGCCTGGGTTGGGCGCGCCGCGGCCGTGGCTCTCGCCATCGCCGCGCCAGCCGGCGAGCGGGCCGACGCCGGGGCGGCGCTCGTGGCGCACCATGTAGTCGGCGTAGTCGCGATAGATCGCCTCGCCCTCGGCGTCGGCCATGCCGGGCAGCTTCAGCCGGGCGCCGAGGTCGAGCATGACCGACTGGAACCCGCGCACCCCGTGGTGGCCGGGCCGGTCGGGCTCTACCACCGGCCAGCGGATGGCGTCGCCGGCGGCGTCGGGCTCGGAGATCGGGCGGTCGAGCAGGCTGATGCAGTCGTGGCGCTCGAGGTAGGTGGTGTCGGGCAGGATCAGGTCGGCGAAGGCGACCATCTCGGAGGAATAGGCGTCGGCGTAGATGATCTTCGGGATGACGTAGCCGCCGCTCTCGTCGGTGCGGGTCAGCATCTCCATGACCCCGCCGGGGTCCATCGACGAGTTCCAGGCCATGTTGGCCATGTAGAGGAACAGCACCTCGATCGGGTAGGGATCGCCCGCCGCGGCGTTGGCGATGACCATGTGCATCAGCCCGTGCGCCGAGAGCGGCGCCTCCCAGGAGAAGGCCTTGTCGATGCGCTTGGGCCGGCCGTCGGCGTCGATGGCGAGGTCCTCGGGGCCGCGGGGGTAGCCGAGGTGCGGGCCGTCCAGCGGCAGGCCCGGGGTGACCTTGTGGTGGGGCTTCGGATGCGCCGAGACCGGCTTGGGGTACGGCGGCTTGAAGCGGAAGCCGCCGGGGGTCTCGACGCTGCCGAGGATGAGCTGCAGGAGGTGCAGGGCGCGGCAGGTCTGGAAGCCGTTGGCATGCGCCGAGATGCCGCGCATGGCGTGGAAGGCGACCGGGCGGCCGGTCATCTGCGCGTGTCGCCGGCCGCGGAAGTCGGTCCAGGGGCGGTCGAGGGTGATGGTCTGCTCGAAGGCGACGCGCGGCGAGTTCGGCCGCGATGCGGCGGATGGTGGCGGCCGGGACGCCGCAGCGGTCGGCGACCGCCTCCGGCGCATAGGCCGGATCGAGGTAGGCCTCTGCCATCAGCTGGAACACCGGCTTGGCGTGGGTCGGGCCAATATTGACGGTGCCGTGCAGCGCGGGTTTCGCATCGTCGGCGTCCCAGGCGACGGCGCGGTGGCGGGTGCGGTCCCAGACGACCTCGCGGCCCTCGGCATCGCGCAGGAAAAGGCCGAAACTTGGCGAGCGCGGGTCCTGGTCCACCAGATGGGCGGCGTTGGTGTAGCGCAGGAGATAGTCGAGATCGACCTTGCCCGCGGCCATCAGCACATGCACCAGCGACAGGATGAAGAGCCCGTCAGTGCCCGGCGTGATGCCGAGCCATTCGTCGGCCACGGCGCTGTATCCGGTGCGCACCGGGTTGACCGAGACCACCTTCGCGCCGCGGGACTTCAGCTTGCCGAGGCCGATCTTGATCGGGTTCGAATCGTGGTCCTCGGCGACGCCGAAAATCATGAGGTACCGGGTCAGCTCCCAGTCGGGCGCGCCGAACTCCCAGAACGACCCGCCCATGGTGTAGATGCCGGCAGCGGCCATGTTGACCGAGCAGAAGCCGCCATGGGCGGCATAGTTCGGCGTGCCGAACTGCTGCGCCCACCAGCCGGTGAAGGACTGGCTCTGGTCGCGGCCGGTGAAGAAGGCGAGCTTCTCGGGGGCCTTGTCGCGCACCGGCGCCAGCCAGGCAGCGGCGAGGGCAAGCGCCTGCTCCCAGGAGATCTCCTCGAACTGGCCGGAACCGCGCGGCCCGGTCCGCCGCAGCGGCGCGCGCAGACGGGCGGGCGACAGGTGCTGCATGATCCCCGCCGAGCCCTTGGCGCAGAGCACGCCGCGGTTGACCGGGTGGTCGCGGTTGCCCTCGATGTAGCGGACGCGGCCATCCATGAGATGCACGTCGATCCCGCAGCGGCAGGCGCACATGTAGCAGGTGGTCTTGGCGATCTCGTCGGAAACCTTCGGCGAGAGGTCGAGGCGGTCCTGCGGGCTCAAGGGCGTCTCTCCCGTTGTGCGGCGATGCTTGCAGGACCGGGCGCCGGGAAACAAGGCCGGCCGAACGGCCCGTCCCGAAGGATTTCATACTGGCAGATTTCTATCGGCCGGTACTGGGTCCCCGTGCAACGGCTCGGGGAAGAAAAAGTGTGCTGGCAACGGCCCGCCCGATACTCTTCCTTGTTCCTTTTGGAGAAGGCGCGTCAGCGCCTTGCCGAGCGCCGGCCGAGCGGGGGAGGCCGGCGCTTTCCCCGGCGCCGGGCGTAGGGCGCCGACCTAACCGGAACCCCGGCAGGGATCAGTTGCGGCCGAAGATGCCGCGCACGACGTTCTGGAACACGGTCTGCACAGCGTTGCCGACGTCGTTTACCACGGCCCCGGGGCCTGTCGGCCGGGCGCTGCCGCCGGATTGCCGGGCCACGACGGCGGTGGGCTCGGGCACCCGGGCGGGCAGGGCGCGGGGCGGCAGACCCTCGTGGACGCGCAGCATGGTCTCGCGCCAGATCTCGGCGGGCAGGCCCCCACCGGTGGTGCCGCTCAGCGGCGTGTTGTCGTCGTAGCCCATCCAGACGCCGGCGACGTAGTCGGCGGTGAAGCCGATGAACCAGGCGTCGCGGGCCGCCTGGGTGGTGCCGGTCTTGCCGCCCGCCGGACGGTCGGGGAGCTTCGCGCGGGTGCCGGTGCCTCGCTCGACCACCTGGGCCAGCATCCAGACCAGCTCGCCCGCCGCGCGCTCGTCGAGCACGCGCAGCGGCGCGGTGCCGCCGCCGGCCATCAGCCGCGAGCCGTCGGCCTTGAGCTGCAACTCGCGCATTCCCCAGGGCTGGACGCGCACCCCGCCGTTGAGGATGCCAGCATAGGCGCCGGTCATCTCCAGCAGCGTCGCCTCCGAGGCGCCCAGCGCCAGTGCCGGCCCGTCCGCCAGCGGCGAGGTCACCCCGAGGTCGTGGGCTACCGCCTGCACCCGTGCGCGCCCCGTCGCTTCGGACACCCGCACCGTGGCGGTGTTGATCGACTGGGCAAGCGCCGTGGCCAGGGTGATCTGGCCGAGATAGTCGCGGGTATAGTTCTGCGGCGTCCAGGCGCCCGAGCCGGGAATGTTGAGCGTCAGCGGCGCGTCGAGCACCTGGTCATAGGGCCGCGCACCCGCCTGCAATGCGGCGGCGAAGACGAAGGTCTTGAACGACGATCCCGTCTGCCGTTTCGCTTGGGTGGCGCGGTTGAACTGGCCCTCGGTGCCGCCGAGGTCGCGGCCGCCGATCATCGCCCGCACCGCCCCGTCGGGCGACATCACCACCACCGCCGCCTGGGCATTGGACCCCTCGCGAACCCGCGTGGCGAAGACATGCTCCAGCGCCTCCTCGGCGGCGCGCTGGATGCGCGCATCGAAGGTGGTGAGCACCGCCACGTCCTCGGTAGTGTTGCGGGTCAGGAAATCCGGGCCCGAAGACATGACCCAGTCGGCGAACTCGACGCCCGCCCGCGCCGCGGCCGCCTGTGACAGGACCGCGGGCCGGGCCAGGGCGGCTGCGGCCTGCTGCGGGTTGAGGTATCCCTCGTCCCGCATCACGCCCACGATGGTCGCGGCGCGGGCCTGGGCGCGCGCGAGGCTGCCGGTGGGCGCGAAGCGCGACGGCGCGCGCAGCAGGCCCGCGAGCATCGCCGCCTCGGCCGGGCCTACCTCCGCCGCCGACATGCCGAAGTAGCGTTGCGAGGCCGCCTCGAAGCCGGTGGCCCCGGCGCCGAGATAGGCGCGGTTGAGGTAGATCGACAGGATCTCGTTCTTGGAGAATTTCCACTCCAGCGCCAGCGAGGCGGGGATTTCCTTGATCTTGCGCTCGAGCGTGCGGGTGTTGTCGAAGAAGAGGAGCTTTGCCACCTGCTGGGTGATCGACGAGCCGCCCTGCACGGTCTCGCCCGCCTGCAGATTGACCACCAGCGCCCGGGCGGTGCCGCGCAGGTCGATGCCGAAGTGGCGGTAGAAGCGCCGGTCCTCGGTGGCGAGGATCGCGTGCACCAGATGCGGCGACACCGCCTCGGCGGTGGTCACGCCCTGCTGCTCGCCGCGCCAGGCGAAGACCTCGCCCGAGCGGTCGAGGAAAGTGACCGAGCCGCGGTCGCGGCCGTCAAGCAGCTCTTCGTAGCTGGGAAGCCGCTGGACATAGTAGGCGGTGCTCGCGGCAAGCACGATTGCCGCGACGATGGCCGCCCGGAACCCGATCCACCAGACCAGCCGGAAGATGCCCCCGAAGAAGCCGCGGAGCATACGCTCCAGCCGGCCCTGCCGGGCCTTTGTCCGTTTCCCGCTCCGCTGGGCCATGCCCTTGCCACCTGCCCGTTCTTGTTATGTCGACAATGTAAGCCGAAATCGGCCGCCGCGCCACCCTCCCGGGCGCGACGCGCAGGTACCCAGGCGCGAAATCGTCAACTACGCTTTCCCGTACCCGTGTCGGGGTGGACGGGCCGGGCTTTGCTCATACGATCTCCGTCGGGTTGTCTCCGTCGGGTTGAGTCGGACTGCTTCCTCCGAGCCCGCACATGCATCGTTGAGCACGGCAAGGCCGGAATCCTCTCACTCCGGGCGCAGGTAATCCATCGAGACGAAGCCGATGGTGCCGTCGGAGAGGTGGACCTCGCCCCAGTTGGCCTTCTCGGTGAAGACGGCGACGCGGGTGCCCTGGGCCAGGGTGCCGAGGCGTTCGTAGTCCGTGGAGGGGCCGGTGCGGATGTTGACGTCGGCCGTGGCGATGTGGATGGCGCCGCCGCTGTCGCGCGGCAGGTTCAGGTCGACCGGGCGCTGCGGTCCGCCGGAGCGGAACCAGTCCACGAACTCGGCGTCGAGTGTGGCGGTGCCGCGCCCGAGGGTTGCCTCGACCAGTGCGACGACATGGTCGCGCGCGTTGCCGTCGGCTTTGGCAAATCCCTGGTCGCGCACCGCGGCATAGACCGGGACAAGCTCGCCGCGCTGTTCGAGATAGAGCAGGAAATAGCGCGCCATCGCCATCATCGCCGCCTGCCGCTGGCCCGCCTCGGCGTCCTGATAGGACTCGATGTAGTCCGTGCCTTCTTCCACCGCCTGGGCTTGTAGCGGGTCGTCGAACAGGAACCATTCGCTGCGGATCAGCTCGTCGACGGTGGGGCGGAGGTACCAGAGTTCGTCGAGCACCTGGTTGCGCCAATTGTCGAGGCCGAAGTAGCGGTCGCCAGTGCGACCCGAGACCTCGTAGAGCGCTGCCATTCCCTCGTCGAGCCATTGCGGAATGTCGCCGAAGCCGGCGCGCACCACGAGGTGGAAGAGTTCGTGCAGTACGGTGCCGACCGCGGTGCCGGTGACGGCACCGACGACGCTGAGGTCGTCAACGAAGGCGTAGCCGACGGTTGCGGGGCTTACGCCGAGCCCGTGCAGGCTGTCGGCGGTTTCCTGCACTTCGGTGAAGTTCTCGACCAGATACACGGTGATGTAGCTGTCGGGCAGGGTGACGCCATAGACGGTCTCGAGAAAGCCCAGGTAGCGGTCGAGCGTCTGGCCGATGTTGCGCAGGTCTGCGGGCGTGTGCCCCGAGCGGGACACGATCATCACCCGGCCTTCGACCGAGGCACTGCTGCCCGGTGCCAGCGCGGCGGCGATCGCCAGGGCTGCCTTGGGTTGCCCGAGCGGCACCAGCCGGGCGAGGAATTCGGCGCGGTCGATGTCGCGCATACGGCGGATCGGGAAGGACGCGACCGGCTGCTGGTCCTGGTTCGCCCAGTAGAATGTCTTGCCGAAGCCGGTCATGCCGGCGGCGCGCTCCTCGACGATCGCAGTGATCGAGGCAAAGCCCGCAGCGCCCTGCGACGATCCCGCCGGAAGCCGGCACTTGTCGCGCTCGCTGGCGACGGTCAGCCGGCTGTCGTGGGTCAGCGCATAGGCGTAGAGCATCCAATCGAGCACGTTGCCACCCCATTGCCGCCACTCGGGCAGGCGGCAACCCGAAGTGCCGAGCACGTAGTCGACCGGCGGGCGGCGGCCGTAGGGGCTGCGGCGCACGTCGAGCATGGTTTCGCGCGCAGTGCGGTAGTCGCCAACGCGCCAGGCCTCGAGCGCGGCGTCGTAGGGCGCCTGAGCACGCGCCGGGGCCGCAAGACCCGCGAGTAGTGCCAGCATCACTGCCCCGATACTTTGGTGAACGGTCATTGGTTTGTCTCCCCGACGCCGGCGCCGAAGAGATCGGTCTCCTGCTGCCGGCAGGCTTCGGCGCTGGCGCCCTCGCCGGCGCAGGGGTCGGCTTCAGCCGCGGTTTCCGGCAGCGTCGTATCGGGGGCGGAAGCCGCGGTGGCCGGCGCGCCGGTGCCGGATCCGACGTAGATGCTGACGTCCCGGGTATTGACCTCGAACGGGATCCAGATCGCCAGCGCCATCAGCAGCGTCCCGAGCACCGCGAGCACGATGCCGGGTGACGCGGTCTCGAGCGAGCCCTTCCAGCCCTGGCCCTCGCCGCCGAGCTTGGTTGGCTGATTGCCGAGTTGCCCGAGGATGAAGGCGGCACCGACCAGCGCCAGCAGCATGCCGGTGATAAAGCCGAACTGCCGCGTCCAGACCCGCGCCAGCATAGTGGCGTTGGCCTGATGATAGCGTCGCTTGAGCGCATCGGCCTCCAGCAGGGCCAGCGCCTTGAAGCGCACGTAGTCCTCGCTCTGCCCGGCTGGCGCCACGCCGGCTTCGTAGACTTCGAAGACCGGAGAGAGGTCCATCGCCTCGTGGCGCAGGCGGTCGTAGAGGCTGCGCACCTCGAGCACGCTGACGACGCCGAAGAAGATGCCGCTCGCCACGAGCATGAGGCTCATCAGCGGCAGCAGCCGCCGCTGCCAGCGCATAAGCGGATCGCGCCGGGCCGGCGGGGTGCTCACGGGAAAGAGGGATGTCGGCGCATGGCCTTACCTCCGGGCGCCAGAATAGCACAGGGGGGCAAGTCAAGGCAACGCGCGCACACCCTCTTGGGCGTGGCGGGAAGTGCCCAAATTCTGGGCATGTGCTTCCAATAGGTTAAAACGGAGCCACCACGAGCCTTCGCGACCCGTTGGCCATGCGGGCTGCCGACCGCCTGCTACGTCTGAATACTAAGACATTACAGATATATAAGTGAAATCCTGCCTACTGGCACGAATCTTGCTTTGAACCAGCTGACGCGTTCCGCGTTACCGAACGAAGAAGTGAGGAAGCTGATGAAGTTGATAATAGCGGTCATCAAGCCCTTCAAGCTGGAGGAGGTTCGCGAGGCGCTGACCGCCGTCGGCGTCCAGGGGCTGATGGTGTCCGAGGTCAAGGGCTACGGACGGCAATCCGGCCATACCGAAATATATCGCGGCGCCGAGTATGTGGTGAACTTCGTGCCGAAGATCAGGCTGGAGATCGTGGTCCCGGACAGCGTAGCTGCTCGGGTAGTCGAGGCCCTGGCCGTCACCGCCAAGACCGGCAAGATCGGCGACGGCAAGATCTTCGTGCTCGACGTCGAACAGGCGCTGCGCGTGCGCACCGGCGAAACCGGCGATGAAGCGCTGTGAGGGCTGAGTGATGAACATTGGGGCAACAGACAACATGACGAAACTAGCAAGGCTCTCCGGGTTCGGGGTGCTGGCGCTCGCCGCACTCACCTGCTCGGCACTCGCGCAGGAGGCGGCTGCCACCGTCGAGGAGGTGGTCGAGGAGGTCGCCGAGGCGGTTCCTGTCCTCGACACCGGCGACACGGCCTGGATGATCGTCGCCACCCTGCTCGTCCTCCTGATGATCGTGCCGGGCCTGGCGCTCTTCTATGGCGGGCTGGTGCGCGCCAAGAACATGCTGTCGGTCCTGACCCAGGTGCTGGCGATCACCTGCGTCGTGATGGTCGTCTGGGTGGTCTACGGCTATAGCCTGGCCTTTTCGGGCGACGGGCCGTTCATTGGCAACCTCGCGGGCGCGTTCCTCAAGGGCGTAACACCGGACAGCCTCTCGGGGACCATCCCGGAGTTCGTGTTCATCTGCTTCCAGATGACCTTCGCCTGCATCACCACGGCGCTGATCGTCGGCGCCTTCGCCGAGCGGATCAAGATCTCGGCGCTGCTGGTCTTCTCGGTGCTCTGGGTGACCTTGGTGTACTTCCCGATCGCGCACATGGTCTGGTCGGGCAACGGCTACCTGCTCGACATGGGCGCGCTGGACTTCGCGGGTGGCACGGTGGTGCACATCAACTCGGGCATCGCGGCGCTGGTGGGCGCGCTCATCATCGGCCCGCGGGTGGGTTTCGGGCGCGATGCCATGCCGCCGCACTCGCTGCCGTTCACGCTGGTCGGCGGTGCGCTGCTCTGGGTCGGCTGGTTCGGCTTCAACGCCGGCTCGGCGCTGGCGGCGAACGGGACGGCGGCGCTGGCGATGATGAACACCTTCGTCGCCACCGCGGCCGCGGGCCTCGCCTGGATGTTCGCGGAGTGGTCGGGCAAGGGCAAGCCGTCGCTCCTGGGCCTCGTCTCCGGCGTAGTGGCGGGCCTCGTCGCGGTGACGCCGGCTGCCGGCTTCGTCGGGCCGATCGGTGCCATCGTCCTCGGTGCCATCGGTGCCGTGGTCTCCTACTTCTTCGTCACCACGGTGAAGAACGCGCTGGGCTATGACGACAGCCTGGACGTCTTCGGCATCCACGGCGTCGCCGGGATCGTCGGCTCGATCCTGACCGGCGTCTTCGTCAGCACCAGCCTCGGCGGTGTCGGCCTCGACGACTACAGCATGGGCGGGCAGGTCTGGATCCAGTTCGTTGCCGTGGCCATCTCCGTCGCCTGGTGCGCCGTAGTCTCGGCGATCCTCTACAAGCTCGTGGACGTGGTCATCGGCCTGCGGGTTCCCGAAGAGGCCGAGCGCGAGGGTCTCGATCTCACCTCGCACGGCGAGCGTGCCTACGACCTCTGAAGCCTCTGATCGGGGTAGAGGCACGTCCCCATGCGACGCCCGGGTCTCGGCCCGGGCGTTCGCGTCTTGGACCCGGTGCGACCTTCACCGGCCCCGGGCGAGAGACGAGGGCCCGCGCGCCGCGCCGGGGGCGGCGGCGGCGCGGGGACAGCGGCGGGTGAGAGCGATGTTGGGGGAAGCGCCGGCCTCGGCGAGCCGCAGGGGGCTCCCGCTCGGCCGGCGCTCGGGCCGGAAGTACCGTCCCGAAGGCGCGCCCGTTGGCGCGATCATGAGCGCGTGGTGCGCGCGAGTCCCCTGAGAGGGCGCGCGTGTTCGCGCGCGCCGGCGGGACGGCGACCGTGTCCGGGCCGGGTAAAGGCGCGTCATGTGCTTGCGCGCTTCGGACCGGCGGGGTAGCGGTCGAGCCATCGGGGAGGCCGGTCATGCCACGAGACTACACTGAAGTGGCCGCGCGCATCCGCGCCCTCTGCGCGGGGGAGGACGACGCGGTGGCGCTGATGGCGACGCTCGCCTGCGAACTGCGGCTGGCGTTCGAGGGGTTCGACTGGGTGGGGTTCTACCGGGTGACGGCGCCTGGGGTGCTGAAGATCGGCCCCTATCAGGGCGGGCACGGATGCCTCGTCATTCCTTTCGGGCGCGGGGTCTGCGGTACCGCGGCGCGCGAGGGCCGCACGCAGGTGGTGCCGGATGTCGATGCCTTCCCGGGCCATATCGCCTGCGCGTCGAGCACCCGCTCGGAGATCGTCGTGCCGGTTTTCAGTTCCTCTGGCGCGCTGATCGCGGTACTCGACGTGGACAGCGACACGCCGGCAGCCTTTTGCGAGACGGACGCCGAGGCACTGGAGGCAATCCTCGCCGATGTTTTCGCCGGGCCCCGGCGGGAGGTCCGGAGCCCGGCGCAGCCGGCCTAGCGGTGCCGGGCCGGCGTGGTCTGCGGGCAGAACTTGGCTGCCCGCGGCCCGACCTGCCAGAGTGCAGCGACGAGGTCGAAGCCCAAGAGGCCGCGCGGCGGGTCCGCGCGGCCGGGGTTCGGTATCAGTTGGCGGGCGGCAGGATGACCGCGTCGACAACGTGGATCACGCCGTTCGACGCCTCGATGTCGGCGGTCGTCACGTTCGCGCCGTTGACCGTCACGCCGCTGGTGGCGTCGATCGCCAGCTCGCCGCCCGACAACGTCGTGGCGGTGGCGGTCTTGCCAGCGATGTCGCCCGACATCACCTTGGCCGGCACCACGTGATAGGTGAGGATCTCGACCAGCTTGTCGCGGTTCTCGGCCATCAGCAGGGAATTCAGGGTGCCCGCCGGAAGCGCCGCGAAGGCTTCGTCGGTCGGCGCGAAGACGGTGAAGGGGCCATCGCCCTTCAGCGCATCGACGAGCCCAGCCGCCTGTACCGCCGCGACGAGGGTGGTGAAGTTCCCCGCCCCGACGGCGGTATCGACGATATCGGCCTGCTGCGCCTGCGCGGCACCGGCGGTTATTCCGAAGGCGGCGACCGCCGCGGCGATCAGCTTCCTGGACCTGGTCATTATGGGTTCCTTCCGTTGGTCTCTGTTACATACGGCCGCCACGCGAGTATCGCCCGGCGGCGGTGATTTGTCATATAATGAAAACAGGATTGCATGATAGGCACATTTTCGTGATGTGACAGAACTTTTCTCCATGATAAAATCGGCGGTCAGTCGTTGCCTCAGGTGAAAAGCGGACGGTACTCATGGTCTCGGAAACCCTCGCCGACGGGCTGGAGCACTACCGGATCGGGCCGAAAGTGCGGGGCCTGCGCCAGGACAAGAAGCTGGGCCTCGTCCAGCTCGGCGAGCACACCGGCCTGTCGCCGGGAATGCTGTCGAAGATCGAGCGCGGGCAGGTGTTCCCCACGCTGCCGACGCTCCTGCGCATCGCCATGGTATTCGGGGTGGGGCTCGAGCATTTCTTCGTCGACCCGCAGGCGCGGCGCGCCCTGGCCGTCGTGCGCCGGCAGGACCGCCTGCGCCTGCCCGACCGGCCCGGCGAGGCTGAGCCCTCCTACTTCTTCGAGAGCCTCGACTTTCCGGCCACCGAGCGGCTGATGGACGCCTATCTCGCCGAGTTCCCCGCCGGCGCCCCGCAATCGGCGCCGCACCGGCACGAGGGGGCGGAGTTCGTCTATGTCCTGCGGGGCGGGGTCGCGGTGACGGTGGAGGCGGAGCGGGTCGAGCTGGCGGAGGGCGACGCGCTCTACTTCGATTCCGGCGCGCCGCATGGCTACGGCGCGGCCGGCCCCGGAGGCGGGACGGCGCTCGTGGTGGTGACGGCAGGAAGTGCTCGCACCCCGCAGGCCGAGCCGCTATGAGGTGGCGATGAGCCCGACACCCTTTCCCGCCTGGCCCGACGTCGCCGCCGAGCTGATCGCGGTCGCCGCCCGCCGCGCGCCCGCCGACACGGTGATCCGCAACTGCGCCTGGGTGAACGTGCATTCGCGCGAGGTGCTGCCGGGCAGCGACATCGCGATCAAGGCAGGGCGTTTCGCCTATTGCGGGCCGGATGCGCGCGCGATGATCGGGCCGGAGACGCGGGTGATCGATGCCGGCGGGCGCTACCTGATCCCCGGATTGTGCGACGGGCACATGCATGTCGAGAGCGGGATGCTCACCGTCAGCCAGTTCGTGCGCGCGGTGGTGCCGCACGGGACCACGACGATGTTCGTCGATCCGCACGAGGTGGCGAACGTGCTCGGCCTGCCCGGCGTGCGGCTGATGCACGACGAGGCGCAGGTGCAGCCGGTGAACGTCTGGGTGCAGATGCCCTCCTGCGCGCCGTCCGCGCCGGGGCTGGAGACGCCGGGCGCCGAGATCACGCCGGAGGATGTCGGCGAGGCGATGGGCTGGCCGGGGATCATCGGGCTCGGCGAGATGATGAACTATCCGGCCGTTGTGCAGGGCGACGCCAAGATGCTGGCCGAGATCGCGGCGACGCAGGTAGCGGGCAAGGTGGTGGGCGGGCACTACGCGAGCCCCGACCTGACGGATTTCCACGCCTATGCCGCCGGCGGCCCGGCGGACGACCACGAGGGCACCCGCGAGGAGGATGCGATCATGCGCGTCCGCCAGGGGATGCGCGCGATGCTGCGGCTCGGCAGCGCGTGGTACGACGTGGCGGCGCAGGTGACGGCGGTGACCGAGCGCGGGCTGGACCCGCGCGGGTTCATCCTCTGCACCGACGACTGCCATTCGGGCACGCTGGTGGGCGAGGGCCACATGAACCGGGTGGTGCGCCACGCCATCGCCTGCGGGCTCGACCCGCTGATCGCGCTGCAGATGGCGACGATCAACACTGCCACGCATTTCGGGCTGGAGCGCGAGCTGGGGAGCATCGCACCGGGGCGGCGGGCGGACTGCATCCTGACCTCGGACCTCGTGACGCTGCCGATCGAGACGGTGATCGCGCGGGGCGTGGTGGTGGCCGAGGACGGCGTCTGCCTGCTCGGGCCGCCGGAGTTCGCCTGGCCACAGGCGACGCGGCAGACGGTGAAGATGGCGCGCGCGCTGGCGGGCGAGGACTTCGACATCGCCGCACCCTCGGGGGCCAACCGGGTGCGCGCGCGGGTGATCGGCGTGGTGGAGAACCAGGCGCCGACCAAGGCGCTGGAGGTCGATCTGCCGGTGGTCGAGGGGCTGGCGGTGGGCGAGGGCGGGGTGTGCCAGATCGCGCTGGTCGAGCGGCATCGCGGCACAGGGGGCGTGGTCAACGCCTTCGTCTCGGGCTTTGGGTATGACGTTCCCTGCGCGGTGGCCTCGACGGTGGCGCATGACAGCCACCACATGATCGTGGTGGGCACCTCCAAGGCCGACATGGCGGCGGCGGCGAACCGGCTACGCGACGTGGGTGGCGGGGTCACGGTCTGGCGCGAGGGGCGCGAGTTGGCACTGGTGCGGCTGCCGATCGCGGGGCTGATGTCGGACGCGCCGGCGGCGGAGGTGGCGGCGGCCGCCGACGGGATCGTCGCGGCGATGCGGGACTGCGGCTGCCTCTTGAACAACGCCTACATGCAGCATTCGCTCCTGGCGCTGGTGGTGATCCCCGAGCTCAGGATATCCGACAAGGGGTTGATCGACGTGACGCTGTTCGCCAAGACCGACCTCTTCCTCTGAGAGGCACGCCATGCACCGGATGATCCCCCTCGCCGAACTGCCGGTGCTCACGCCCGATCCGCAGGCCGACGGCCTATTCACCGACGCCGCCGAGGCGGTGGCCGAGCTCAAGCGCCGCTACGCGGGGGCGACCGGGTTCCTGCGCGAGCATTTCGCCGAGGTGATGGGGGGGCAGGAGCCTGCGGGGCGGTACCGCGCGTTCTACCCGCAGGTGGGCGTCACCACCTCGAGCTTCGCCAAGGTGGACAGCCGGCTCTCGTTCGGCCATGTGACCGAGCCTGGCGTCTACGAGACGACGATCACCCGGCCCGATCTCTTCGAGGGGTACCTGACCCAGCAGATCGCGCTCCTGATCCAGAACCACGGGATGCCGGTGCGGATCGGCACCTCGGACACGGCGATCCCGCTGCACTTCGCGATGAAGGAAGGTGCCCATGTCGAGGGGTCGATCGAGGACGCGCTGCATCGGCCGCTGCGCGACATCTTCGACGTGCCGGATCTGACCACCACCGACGACCATATCGTCAACGGCCGGGCGGTGGTGCCGCCGGGGGGCGCGCGGCCGCTGGCGCCGTTCACCGCCCAGCGCATCGACTATTCGCTGGCGCGGCTGGCGCATTACACGGCGACCAGCCCGACCTGGTTCCAGAACCATGTGCTGTTCACCAACTACCAGTTCTACATGGACGAGTTCGTGGACTATGCCGTGGCCGCACTCGAGGACCCGGACTCGGGCTACGAGGCGTTCGTCGAGCCTGGCAACGTGGTGACACGGCGGGGCGAGACGCGGGCGGCGGCCCTGCGTGCGCCAGCCGCAGATGCCGACCTATCACCTGGTGCGGGGCGACCATTCGGGCATCACGATGGTCAATATCGGCGTCGGGCCATCCAATGCCAAGACGATCACCGACCATGTGGCGGTGCTGCGGCCGCATGTCTGGCTGATGGTCGGGCATTGCGCGGGGCTGCGGAATTCGCAGTCGCTGGGCGACTACGTGCTGGCGCATGCCTATATGCGCGAGGACCATGTGCTCGACGACGACCTGCCGGTGTGGGTTCCGATTCCCGCACTGGCCGAGGTGCAGGTGGCGCTGGAGCAGGCGGTGGAGGACGTGACCGGGCTGACCGGCTTCGAGCTGAAGCGGATCATGCGCACCGGCACGGTGGCGACCATCGACAACCGCAACTGGGAGCTGCGCGACCAGTCCGGGCCGGTGCAGCGCCTCAGCCAGGCGCGGGCGGTGGCGCTCGACATGGAGAGCGCCGACGATCGCGGCGAACGGGTTCCGGTTCCGGGTACCCTACGGCACGCTCCTCTGCGTCAGCGACAAGCCGCTGCACGGCGAGCTGAAGCTGCCGGGCATGGCCACGGCCTTCTACAAGCGCCAGGTCGCCCAGCACCTGCGCATCGGGATCCGCGCGCTGGAGAGCCTGCGCGAGATGCCGCTGGAGAAGCTGCACTCGCGCAAGCTGCGCAGCTTCGACGAGACGGCCTTCCTGTAAAGCCGCGCGGCGATGGTGTCCTTTTCGCGACACTCGCGTAGAGGTTGTGGGAAAACACCAATAAACCGCGGTTTCCCGGGCAATCCGTGATTGTCATTCGGGCTTTGCCCGGATTAAGTGCCCGGACGCCGGCGCATTCAGCGCCGGTTCCCCAAGAATCCGCAGGGCAGGGAGACGCCATGACCCAGAAACCCATGACGAAGACGCAGCTTGTCGCCGCTATCGCCGATGTGGCGAGCGTCGACAAGGCGACCGCCAACCGCGCGCTGGAAGCGCTGACCGACATCGTCACCAAGGAGGTCGCGAACGGCGGCGCGGTGACGCTGCCCGGCCTCGGCAAGTTCGCCTGCCGCACGCGTCCCGAGCGCACCGTGCGCAACCCATCGACCGGCGAGCAGATGCTGAAGCCGGCCGACCGCGTCGCCAAGGTGACGATCGCCAAGCAGCTCAAGGAAGTCATCAACGCCTGACGCCCCGCGGGGACGCATCGGCGGAGATGTGACGGACGGGTCGCGCAGGGCGCGGCCTGTCGCTTTTTCGGGGGCGGGCATGGACTGGCGGGCGCTGGGGCTCGGGATCGCCTTCGTGGCGATGTGGAGCTCGGCCTTCACCTCGGCGCGGATCATCGTCGCCCATGCCCCGCCGTTCATGTCGCTGTCGCTGCGCTTCTTCGCCTCGGGACTGATCGCGCTGGCGATCGGCTGGGCGCTGGGGCAGCGGCTGCCGCAGGCCCGTGCGCAATGGATCGCGGTGGGCGTGTTCGGCCTCTGCCAGAACGCGCTCTATCTCGGCCTCAACTTCTTCGCCATGCAGACCGTCGAGGCGAGCCTCGCCGCGGTGATCGCCAGCACCCTGCCGCTGATCGTCGCGACGCTGGCCTGGGTCGGGCTGGGCGAGCGGTTGACGTGGGTGGCGGGCGCGGGGCTGGTCGCGGGGTTCGCGGGGGTGCTGGTCATCATGTCCTCGCGGCTGGGCGCGGGCGGCGATCTCGCCGGCATGGCGCTCTGCGTTGTCGGGGCGACGGCGCTGGCGGTGGCGACGCTGATGCTGCGCGGCGCCTCGGCGGGGGGTGATCTTTGGGTCATCGTCGGGTTGCAGATGCTGGTGGGGGCGGTGCTGCTGCTGCCGGTGGCAGCACTCACCGAGGTCTGGACCATCGCCTGGGACATCTCCTTCGTGCTGGCCTTCCTCTACACGGTGTTCTTCCCCGGCATCACCGCGACGATGATCTGGTTCGTGCTGGTCCGCCGGATCGGCGCCACGCGCGCCGCCACCTTCCACTTCCTCAACCCGTTCTTCGGGGTGGCCACGGCTGCGCTGATCCTCGGCGAGCGGGTGACGTCGCGCGACGTGATCGGCGTCGCCATCGTCATGGCCGGCATCCTCGCCGTGCAGCTCAGCCGCCGCCCGCCACCGGCGCCGCCGCCCGGCGACTGAGGGCTCGCCATCCCCGCTGGCGCAGGTCTAGATAGCCCGCGAATCCGGAGCATCTGCATGGACGATCCAGGCGAATTCGAGGCGCGCCTCGCCGCCGCCATCGACGGCAAGACCAAGCCCGTCGGCGCGCTCGGGCGGATCGAGGCGCTGGCGGCACAGATCGCGCGGTTGCAGGGGCGGCTCGATCCGGTGGCGACGCGCTGCGCGCTGACGATCTTCGCGGCCGACCACGGGATCGCGGCGGACGGGGTGTCGGCCTATCCGCAGGCAGTGACCCGGCAGATGGTGCAGAACTTCCTCGCCGGCGGGGCGGCGGCGAACGTCTTTGCCGCGACCCTCGGCGTGCCGGTGCAGGTGGTCGATGCCGGGGTGGCGGGCGAGCCGCTGGACGATCCGCGGCTGGTGTCGCGGCGGATCGGGGCGGGGACGCGGAGCTTTCTCGCCGGGCCGGCGATGTCGGCGGCCGACTGCGCGCGGGCGCTGGCGGCGGGGCGCGAGATCGGGGCGGCGGGGGACGGCGAGGCGGCGGCCTTCGGCGAGATGGGGATCGGCAACACCGCCTCGGCGGCGGTGCTCGGCCACAAGCTGACCGGGCTGGGGCTGGCCGACCTGGTCGGCCGCGGCACCGGGCTCGACGACGCGGGCCTCGCGGCCAAGCGCGCGGTGCTGGCGGCGGCGGCGGCGCGCACACCCGCGCGGCTGGGGGCCGAGGCGGCGCTGGCGGAGTATGGCGGCTTCGAGATCGCGATGATGGCGGGGGCCATGCTGGGGGCCGCCGGGGCCGGGCGCATCGTCATCGTCGACGGGTTCATCGCGACGGCGGCGGCGCTGGCCGCCGAGGGGATCGAGCCCGGCGCCCGGGCTGCCATGGTCTTCGCGCATGTCTCGGCCGAGGCGGGGCACCGGGGACTGCTGGCAGAGATGGGCGCCGAGCCGCTGCTGGCGCTCGACATGCGGCTGGGCGAGGGGACGGGGGCGCTGCTCGCCTGGCCGCTGGTGCGGGCGGCGGCGGCGATGCTGCGGGACATGGCGAGCTTCGCCTCGGCGGGCGTCAGCGGGCCGGCATGAGGGCGCGGATGGCCGAGGAGGCGGCGCTGGCGCTGGTGGCGATCCAGTTCCTCACCCGGCTGCCGGTGCCGGCGGGGGTGTACGCGCCTGCGCGCATGGCGGCGAGCCCGCGCTGGTATCCGGCGGCGGGGGCGCTGGTGGGCGGGATCGCGGCGCTGGTCTGGGGCGCGGCAGCGGCGGTGTTTCCGCCGCTGCTGGCGGCGCTGCTGACGACCGCGGCCAGCGTGCTGGTCACCGGAGCGCTCCACGAGGACGGGTTGGCGGATACCTGTGACGGGCTGGGTGGGGCGACGCCCGAGCGGGCGCTGGCGATCATGCGCGACAGCCGGATCGGGACCTATGGCGTGCTGGGACTGGGCTTCGTGCTGGGCGCCAAGGTGCTGGCGCTGGCGGCATTGCCCGCGGCGGCGGTGCCGCTGGTGCTCGTCGCCGGGCACGTGGCGAGCCGGACGTCGATGGTGCTGGTGCTCGCCACCGGCCGCTATGCCCGCGCCGAGGGCGCGGCGTCACCGGTGGCCGGGGGCGTCGGCCCGGGGGGGCTGGCCCTTGCCCTGGGGTGCGGCGTGGTGGCGCTGCTGGCGTTGGTGCCGGTGCTGACCTCGCCCGCGGTGGCCGGCGGGCTGGCAGGTCTGGTCCTGGCGCATGCGCTGTTGCGCGGCTGGGTCGGGCGGCGGCTTGGCGGCTATACCGGCGACACGCTCGGCGCGGTGCAGCAGACGGGCGAGGCCGGGCTCTATCTGGGCGTGCTGGCGTGCCTGTGATCCTGCTGCGCCACAGCCGCCCGGCGGTGGCGGAGGGGACCTGCTACGGGCGCACCGACCTCGGGACCGGGCCCGACTTCGAGGCGGCGGCCGCGGCGGTGGTGGCGGCGCTGCCGCCGGTCGCGGCGGTGCGATCGAGCCCGCTGGTCCGGTGCCTGCGGCTGGCCGAGCGCATTGCGGGGGCGCGTGCGCTGCCGCTCGACACCGATCCCCGGCTGATGGAGATGGACTTCGGCCGCTGGGAGGCGCGGCCCTGGGCGGAGATCGACCGGGTGGAACTCGACGCCTGGGCGGCGGATTTCGACCATGCGCGGCCGCATGGCGGCGAGAGCGTGGCGATGCTGGCGGCACGGGTACGGGCGGCGCTGGAGGCGGTGGAGCAACGCGAGCCGCCGGTGCTCTGGGTCACGCACTCGGGGGTGGTGCGGGCGGCCTGCGCCATCACCGGCGCCGGCGCGGGGTGGGCCACGGATCTCGGCTTCGCCGAGTGGCTCGACCTCAGTGCCAGATGAGGCCGCGTCCCTGCCCGCCCCAGGGGCCGATGACGACGTTCTGGCGTTCCAGCTCGTCGCGGGCGGTGGTGCTGCCGGCGCGGGCGCGGTCGATCAGCACCGGCGCCTCGGCGGGCTTGCCCTCGGCGGCGCTGGCGATTACGTCGCGCATGTGCACGAAGCCGCAGGCCTGCTCGGTCATGTCGGCGGCGTCATAGGTGGCCTGCCCGAGGCCGACATAGTGGCGGATCGAGCCGCCGCGCCGCAGCCGGTCCTCGAAGAAGGCGCAGGCGATGAGGCATTCGTCGGCCAGCGCGCGGATGGCGTCGCGCGGCGCCCCGTCGTCCAGCGCGCGGCTCACGCGCACCGTCAGCAGGTCGACCCCGACCGCCCGGCCGATGAAGCGGGCGAAGGTGATGGCGAGATAGGCTTCGAGCGTGGCGGTCAGTGGCACCCCCGCCCGCTCGATCCCGGTCTTCACGAAGTCCGAAGCGATGGCGAGGGTGGCGGGGTTCATGGCCGCCTCCCCGCTGCCCTGACCTCCGAAAGCCCTTCCACGCGTCGAACCATGGTCACCTCATTGCGGTTGCCCCGAGCGGGGCATGGTTCCGATCATCCGCCACATTGGTTAACACTCCGTCCAGCGAACGGTTCCGCGCCTTGCGGCGGGCCGGGCCTTGCGGGATTGTCGGGAAAAGGGTAGTCGGCGCGCCGGGTCGGCGGGATATGCTGGCACGGAAGCGAAGCCGGTCACACAACGCGGGTTTCCTCAGACTTGTCATCAGCGTAACACAAATTTCGCGCCCGCAGCAACACGGCAGCGTGAAGTGCCAAGGGAGAACGCCGGTGGAGACCGAGCTGAAGATCACCGTGGACGCCGCCGGGCTGGCCGGCGCTGCGGCGGCATCCCGAGCTGGAGCGGCGGCGGATCGCGCCCCGGCGAAGCCAGGCGCTGGTTTCCGTCTACTACGACACCCCCGGCCATGCGCTCGCCGCCGCCGGCATCGCACTTCGGCTGCGCAAGGCGGGGCGGCGCTGGGTGCAGACGATCAAGCACGGCCACGGCGGATTCGGGCTCTTTTCCAATGCCGAGGTCGAGGTGCCGGCGCCGGGCGGGCGGCTGGTGCTGGAGGGGCCGGACCCCGAGGGGCTCAAGGCCGCCATCGCCGAGGTGGCGGGCACGGCCCCGCTGTCGCCGGTCTTCGAGACGCGGATACGGCGCCTCACCGAGCGGCTGCGCGTGGCGGGCGGCGGCGAGGTGGAGCTGGCGCTCGACACGGGAGAAATCGTTGCGGGAAGTGACCGCACGCCGATCCACGAGGTCGAGCTGGAGCTGAAGTCCGGCGAGGTCGGCGGGCTCTACGAGCTGGCCCGGGTGCTATTCCCTGCCGGGCCGGTGCAGTTCTCGGCGGTCAACAAGGCCGCGCGCGGCTACCGGCTCGCCCGCGGCGAGGCTGAACCCGCGCCCGCCGCGCGCAACGCCAGAGATCCCCGCTTCGGGCCGGAGGCCACTGTCGAGACGGTAGCCCGCGACATATTCCGCGACTGCTTCGCGCAGATCGCCGCCAACATGGCACTGGTGGCAGGCTCCGACGAGCCCGAGGGCCCGCACCAGCTCCGCGTCGGCCTGCGCCGGCTCCGCGCGGCCTTCCTCGTCTTCCGCGAAAGCCTCGGGGCAGAGGCGCTGCAGCCGTTGTCGGAGGAGGCGCGGCGGCTGGGGCAGGTGGTGGGCGGCTTGCGCGACCTCGACGTGCTGACCGGCGAGGTCGTGGCGGAGGCCGCCGAACTCGGGCTCGACGAGGAGGCGCACGCGGCCCTGGCCGCGGCGCTCGAGGCCCGGCGCCGCGCGGTGCGGACCCGGGTGCGCCGGGAGCTGGCGGCCCCCGAAGCGGTGGGATTTCTCTTCGACCTCGGGCGGCTGATCGAGGGACGTGGCTGGCTGGTCCCGTCCGACTATGGCCAGAGCGCGCGGCTTGCGACCCCGATCGGCGAGATCGCGGCCGGGATGCTCGACGCGCGTCTGGCCAAGGCGGAGAAGCGCGGCCGCCGCATCCGCCGGCTCGATGACGAGCGCCTGCACGCGCTGCGCAAGGAGCTGAAGAAGCTGCGCTACGCCGCCGAGATGCTGACGCCGCTCTACTCCGGCAAGGCGGTCTCCCGCTATGTGGGGGTGCTGAAGGCGCTGCAGGACGGCTTCGGCAGCCTCAACGATGCCGCCATGGCCAAGGCCTGCCTCACCGGCCCCGAGGCCCCCGCCTCGCCGCAGGCGCAGCGGGCGGTGGGCTGGGTGCTGGGGTCGCTGGCGGTGCGCAGCGGCACCGACCGCCCCCGGCTGTTTGCCAAATGGGACGACTTCGCGGAGGCGAAGCCGTTCTGGCACTAACGCCCCGCGGTCTCCGACCCCGCCGCCGCGCCGAACGTCAACCTAGTTCTCACGAATTGATTGAAGTGCCGCGTATTGTCGATCTTATTAAAGCGTCACATTTGGGGTGTGGTCGGACTGAACATGAAGATCTTGGCGCGTGCCAGGCACGCCGCAGCCTGGCGAATTCGCCGCCTGCGAAAATTCGTCTGGGGAAGTACGCCCCAGCGCGACGAGACCGTGGCGCCCCGCATTGCGCGCAAACTGCGGGTGATCGAAGAAGGTCTTATCCAGCCGAGTTTTCCCATCGACATCGTCTACACCTGGGTCGATCTCGACGATCCCGCCTTCGGCGCAGTGCTCGCCCGGCACCTTCCTCCCGAGGCCGTGGCGAACCGCACCACCATGTCGAAGGCCCGCTTCACCTGCCACGACGAGCTGCGCTACTCACTGCGCTCGGTGGAGCGCTACGCGCCCTGGTTCAACCACATCTACATCGTGACGAACGGCCAGGTCCCGCACTGGCTCGCCGATCACCCCAAGGTCACGATCGTTCCGCACCACCGGATCCTCGCGGACAGGTACCTGCCGACCTTCAATTCGCACGTCATCGGCAGTGCGCTGCACCGGATCCCGGGGCTCAGCGAGCACTACATCTACTTCAACGACGACGTGATGCTGCTGCGCCCGGTGGAGCCCACCGCCGCCTTCACCGAGGCGGGCCTCGCCTTTGGCTTTCTCAGCGCCAACCAGATCGGCAACGGCCCCCCCGCGCCGCACGAGACGGCGACCGAATGGGCCGCGAAGAACGCGCGCGACCTGATCCTGCGGGACTGGGGCGTCTGGCTCGACCGGCGGTTCACCCACATGTTCCACCCGCAGCGCCGCTCGGTGGCGCTGGAATGCGAGCGCCGCTTTGCCGCGGAATACGACCGGTTCCGGCGCAACCGCTTCCGGCAGCCCGACGACCTGCTCTGCTGCAGCTTCCTGCACCCCTACGTCGGCTACATCACCGGCAAGACGCTGCTGAGCCAGGATCGGGGCTGGTACGTCAGGGTTCGCGACGCCTCGGCAAAGGCCCACTATTCCCGCCTTCTGGCGGACCGGGGCAACCCCACGGGTCGCGCCGCGGCCTGCTTCAACGATTACCTGCCGCCCGACGGTGAGGCGCCGGACTACGTCGAGGCGCTGACGGAGTTCCTCGAGGCCTATTATCCCGGTCCCTCGCGCTTCGAGCGGCCGGCCGAGGCGGGCGACACCGGGGCGCAGGATCTGCGCGCCGCGGAGTAGGCGCTGCCCCCCACCGGAAGCAGCGCCAGAGGCGGCGGTCAGCTTCCGCGGTAGGGCGGGCCGGCCTTCGCCATGACCGCGGCGTAGTCCTTGAGGATCTGGACGACCCGGGCCTTGCGCTCGCTCTCGGCGGCGATCCCCTCCCAGAACACCTCCGCGGCCGCCTCGACGGTCGCCCATTCCGCAGCCGGGATGGTGGTCAGCTCCATGCTGCCGCTGGTGCGGTAATGCGCCTCGCCCCACCAGTACCAGTGCTGCCGGTAGTAGTTGGAGTTGTCCATGCTCAGCCGGTACAGCGCCTTGAGGTGCTCGGGCAGCTCGTTCCAGCGCTCGGAGTTGGCGAAGTAGCTGCCGATCCAGCCGCCGTTGATGTTGTTGGTGAGATAGTAGCGCGCCACGTTCGACCAGCCCACCGAATGGAACTCGGTCGAGCCGCACCACCAGATGCCGTCGAGTTCGCCGGTCTGCATGGCGACCTCGACGTCCTCCCAGGGCAGGGTGACCGGCACCACCCCGAACTCGGTCAGGAAGCGCCCTGCGGTCGGGAAGGTGAAGACCCGCTTGCCCTGCAGGTCGGCGAGGCTGCGCACCGGCTCGGTGGTGCCGAGGTTGCAGGGATCCCAGGCGCCGGCGCCGAGCCAGGTCACCCCGGTATCGGCGTAGGCCTCCTCCCAGATCTCCTTCAGCCCGTAGCTGTGGAACAGCGTCGGCACGTCGAGGCTGAAGTGCGTGGCGAAGGGGAAGTAGGCGCCGAAGACGGCCACGTCGACTGGCGAGCCCATGCATGTCGTCGTCCGACTGGGCCGCGTCCAGCGTGCCGTTCTGCACCGCGCGGAACAGCTCGCCCTGCGGCACCAGCTGGTCGGAGGTGAAGAGCTCGATCACCATCTCGCCGTTCGCCGCGGCGTTGAAGGCGTCGATCGAGGGCTTGATCACGTCCTCCGCCAGCGCCGCGCCGGCATAGGTCTGCAGGCGCCAGGTGATCGGCCCCTGCGCCTTGACATAGGGTGCCGCGAGCGTCGAGGCCCCGACCGCTCCGGCGCCGGCGAGGCCGGCCCGCTTCAGGAATGCGCGTCTGTTGGTCATCGGATGGGTTCTCCCTGGTTGTTGTCACTAGCGGACGCTGATCTGGCCCGGCAGCCAGAGCGCGATCGGCGGAAAGGCGGCGACGATGGCGAGGCCGATAAGCATGATCGCCACGAACGGTATCGCCGAGCGGTAGATGTCCGTCAGCCCGATCTCGGGCGGGGCCATCGCGCGCATCAGGAACAGATTGTAGCCGAAGGGCGGCGTGATGTAGGCGATCTGGCAGGTGATGGTGTAGAGGATGCCGTACCAGATCGGGTTGAACCCGAGTGCGATCACCAGCGGCACGTAGAGCGGCGCCACGATCACCAGCATGGCCGTGTCGTCGAGGAACATGCCCATGATGATGTAGGAGATCTGCATCATGATGAGCACCTCCCAGGGGCCGAGCTCCCAGGTCTCGATAAAGGTGCGCGCCAGCGCCCGCCCCGCCCCCAGCCCGTCGAACACCGCCCCGAAGCAGAGCGCCGCCATGATGATCCACAGGAACATCGTGCTGATTGCCAGCGTGTTGCGGATGGTGTCCTGCATCACCTGCCGGGTCAGCCGTCCGCGCGCCAGCGCCGCCACCGTCGCGGCCAGCGCCCCCACGGCGCTCAACTCCGTCAGGTTGGTGATCCCCATCAGGAACAGGCCCGACATGGAAAAGAAGATCACCAGTGGGATCAGCCCGTGGCGCAGCAGCCGCAGCTTCTCGCCGCGGCTGATGTTGCGCTCCTCCGGCGGCAGCGCTGGGCCGAGCGCGGGGTTCAGCCGGCAGCGGATGTAGATGTAGGCCATGAACATGCCGGCGAGCAGCAGGCCGGGAAACACCCCGGCCAGCCAGAGCTGGCCGACCGGCTGGCGGGCGATCATGCCATAGAGCACCATGACCACGCTCGGCGGGATCGAGGATGCCGAGCGACGAGCCGGCCTGGATCACCCCGGTGACCATCACCTTGTCGTAGCCGCGGCGCAGCAGCTCGGGCAGCGCGATCGTGGCCCCGATCGCCATGCCCGCCACCGACAGCCCGTTCATCGCCGAGATGACGATCAGCAGCCCGAGCGTGCCCAGCGCCAGCCCGCCCTGCACCGGGCCGAACCAGACGTGGAAGGTCTCGTAGAGGTCGGAGGCGATGCCGCTCTCGCTCAGCATGTAGCCCATGTAGATGAACAGCGGCAGCGTCAGCAGCGGATACCAGTTCATCAGCGCGATGGCCTGGTTGAACGGCATCTCCTGCCCGCCCTGGCCCCAGAGGATCAGCGCCGCCACCGCGCCGACGAAGCCGATGGCGCCGAACACCCGCTGGCCGGTCAGCAGCCCCAGCATCATGCTGGCGAACATGGTCAGCGCGATCAGCTCCGGGCTCATCGGATCTCCAGCCCCCGCACGCGGGCGAGGTCGCGGAAGAAGATGGCGACGGCCTGCAAGAGCATCAGGAAGATGCCGATCGTCATGATGATCTTGATCGGCGCCATGTACGGCCGCCACGCTGTGGCCGCGCGCTGGCCGTATTCCAGAGCGTAGTCGGTAGAGGAGATTCCGCCGATCAGCAGCACCACCAGATAGGTGATCAGGCAGACCGCGGTGATGGTGTCGGCGAAGGCGCGGCCCCGTGGCGACCAGCGGCTGTAGAGCAAATCCATGCGCACGTGGCTGTCGAGCTGCAGCGAATACGCGCCGCCGAGCAGGAAGTAGGCCGCCAGCAGGAACTGCGAGAACTCCACCGACCAGAGCGGCGGGCGGTTGAAGCCGGTGCGCATCACCGCCGACCAGAGCAGCACGCCGGCCATGACGAAGATCATGTACATCGCCAGCCGGCCGACTACGCGGCCCACGGCCTCGACGGCGTGTACATATGCGACGACGATCCTAGGCAAGCGACCGATCCGCCCTGCCCCTGGCAGGCACGCCGAGCTCCGGCACAACATGCAACGCCTTGGTCAACAGCCGCAATTCTCCCGGTCTGGCATCGATCCAAGGCGCTGGGCCTCGGCCAGTCAAGCAATTTCGCCCCCGGGACGGGCGGATTCGCCGCCCACCACTCCGCACGGTGGAGCGGCATCCCGACCGCCAATCGGCCAGGTCGCAGCGGGCCGGGCGGTCAGGGCGCCGGCTCGCCGAGGGCCCGGAAGGCCGCTAGGGCGGCGATCGCGTCCTCGAGGTGGCGCTGCGCCGCAAGCCAGTCGCCTGCTGCGGGTTCCGGGCGCGGGGCGGCGAGCGCGTCCGGCGACGCGGCGGCCTCGGGGTCGGTCAGGGCAATCATCAGGCGCAGCCGCGGGAGCAGCCCGGCCGGCGGCGGCGTGCCGCGCGACATGGCGATATCCAGCGCCGAGCCGAACAGGAGCGAGGCTGCAAAGAGCGCCGCCCAGCGGCGGTCGTAGCGGTCGGCGTCGGGCACGATGCGCCGGGCATGGAAGCGTCCGCGCAGCGACCAGCGCGTCGGCAGCCGGGCGGTGTCGATCGCCCCGGTCAGCGCCGTCAGGCTCCGGTGGGCGGCGGAAAAGGCCTCGACTGCCGTTTGCGCCCGCGCGGCCTCGCCGGTCTCCAGCGCCGTCTCGGCGGCGCGAAAGGCGGCGTGCAGCCGGGAGAGGAGGTCGGCCGCCGCCTTGTCAAGCATGCGAACCGGGTCGGGGGTCAGCAGCACCTGGCGCCGAGGACGAGGCGTCGCCCCAGGCGCCAGAGAGGCGGGCAAACAGACGAGAGGTACGGTCAGCGAGCGACGGTATGGACTTGTCCGGGCGTAGGGCGCCGCGATCGCGCTAGGGCTGCGGGGCTTGTGCAAGGGGACAGCCACGCGCGCATGGCAGTGGCCATGGCCTCCGCGCCTGTGCTAGTCCGAAGGCCTGGCCAGCGGGGAGGCGGGCATGAAGCGTTCCGAGATCAACCAAATCATGGCGGCGGCGGACGAGTTTATCCGGTCCTTCGGGTTCGTCCTGCCGCCCTTCGCCTACTGGTCGCCCGACGAGATGCGCGCCCGCCGCGACAGCATCGCCGGCATCGTGGACGCCCGGCTCGGCTGGGACATCACCGACTACGGCCAGGGCCGCTTCGGCGAACTGGGGCTGTTCCTTTTCACGGTCCGCAACGGCTCGGAGGCCGACCTGCGCCGCGGCGGCGGCATGTGCTATGCCGAGAAGATCATGATCTCGCGCCGCGACCAGATCTCGCCGATGCACCGCCACATCGTGAAGGCCGAGGACATCATCAACCGCGGCGGCGCCACGCTGGCGCTGCGGCTCTATGAATCCGACCCCGAGGGCCATATCGACTACGCCGCCGAGGTGACGGTGGCGACCGACGGCGTGCTGCGCCGCCAGCCCCCCGGCGAGGTGCTGCGCCTCGATCCCGGCGAGAGCGTCACCCTGATGCCCGGCAGCTGGCACGCCTTCTGGGGCGAGGGCGGCGACGTGCTGATCGGCGAGGTCTCCACGGTCAACAACGACCTCACCGACAACATCTTCGACGAGCCCATCGGCCGCTTCGCCGAGATCGAGGAGGACGACCCGCCCCTGCACCTCCTCGTCTCTGACTACCCGCGCTGGCTGGCTGGATGAGCGCGAAGCGGCCGCCGGCCCCGCCGGGCCTGCGCATCCGGCTGGTGCTGGCGCGGGGCTTCATGATCGGCCCGGGCAAGGCGGACCTCCTGCAGGGCATCGCCGAGACCGGCTCCATCGCCGCCGCCGGCCGGGGCATGAAGATGAGCTACAAGCGCGCCTGGCTGCTGGTCGAGACGCTGAACGCCGGCTTCCGCGCGCCGCTGGTCACCGCCACCCGCGGCGGCAGGTCGCGCGGCGGCGCGGAGCTGACCGACCTCGGCCGCGAGGTGCTGGCCGCCTACCGCGCAATGGAGGCCAAGGCCGCCGCCGCCGCCGCTGCCGAAATCGCCACCCTGTACGCGGCCGCGGTGGTGCCGGAGTAGGCCCGGACCGGTCCCGGATGCGCAATCGACGGCTTGCACGCGTGCAAGTCCGTGCAAACCATTGAATTCTAAATAGATTAATGTTCAATAATTTTCGGTGAAGCGCCTCCGGCCGCTCACCCGCTGCGCCGGGGAACCAGCGCGCGCACCAGCGCCGGCATCTCGAGCACGCCGACCGGGCGGCCGCGCGCCATGACGCGGTAGCGGCGGTCGAGGTTGCCCTCGGACATGGCGATCACGCTCTCGAGGTTGGCGTCGTGGTCGATCTCGCCCGAGACCTCGCCCTCCACCGCGCCGCGCCGCATAACCGAGCGCACGCGCAGCACCCGCGCGCGGTTGATGTCGCCGACGAAGGCCTCGATGTAGGGATCGGCGGGGTCGAGCAGGATCTCCTGCGGCTCGCCCTGCTGGATCACCTCGCCGTCCTTGAGGATCACCAGGTGGTCGGCGAGCTTCAGCGCCTCGTCGAGGTCGTGGGTGATGAAGACGATGGTCTTGTGCAGCTCGGACTGCAGCTCGACCAGCAGGTCCTGCATGTCGGTGCGGATCAGCGGATCGAGCGCGGAGAAGGCCTCGTCCATCAGCATGATGCCGGCGTCCGAGGTCAGCGCCCGCGCCAGGCCCACGCGCTGCTGCATGCCGCCCGAGAGCTGGTGCGGATAGTGCCCGCCGTAGCCCCCCAGCCCCACCCGCTCCAGCCACTGCTCGGCCCGCGGGCGGTACTCCGCCTTGGGGATCCCCTCGATCGCCAGCGCCAGCCCTGCGTTCTCCAGCACCGTGCGGTGCGGCAGCAGCGCGAACTTCTGAAAGACCATGGACATGGTGTCGCGGCGCAGCCGGCGCAGGCGCGACTCGTTCCAGCCGAGGATGTTCTCGCCGTCGACCAGCACCTCGCCGGACGTGGGGTCGATCAGCCGGTTCAGGTGGCGGATCAGCGTCGACTTGCCCGAGCCGGACAGGCCCATGATCACCGTGATCCGGCCGTCGCGGATGTCGACGTTGATGTCGCGGAGGCCGAGCACGTGGTGGGTGGTCTCGAGCAGCTCGGGCTTGCCCATGCCGTCCTGCACCCGCGCGAGGGCCGCCTGCGGATCGGTGCCGAAGATCTTGTAGAGATGCCGGATCGAGACCTTGACGGCCGGCGCCTCGGTCTCGGTGAGGCCTTCGATCATGCGGTCCTCCATCACCGGTCCCTCCGGCTGGCGTCGATGCGGGCGAGGGCGGCCTTGGTCACGCGGTCGAGCATGATCGCGAGCAGCACGATGCCCACGCCCGCCACCAGGCCGGTGCCGAGCTCGAGGTTGCGGATGCCACGCAGCACCAGCACGCCGAGCCCAGGGGCCGAGACCAGCGAGGCGATCACCACCATGGCGAGGCTCATCATGATCGTCTGGTTGACGCCGGCCATGATGTTCGGCAGCGCCAGCGGGATCTGCACGCGGAAGAGCTTCTGTCGCGGGGTCATGCCGAAGGCGTCGGCCGCCTCGACCACGTCGCGGTCCACCAGCCGGATGCCGAGGTCGGTCAGCCGCACCACCGGCACGATGGCGTAGAGGATGATGGCGATGCCGTAGAGCTTGGGCTCGGTCACCGAGAACAGGAAGATCAGCGGGATCAGGTAGACGAAGGGTGGCAGCGTCTGCAGCATGTCGAGCACCGGCGTCACCGCCCGCTGCAGCCGGTCGCTGCGCGACATGGCGATGCCGATCGGCACGCCGAAGAGCACGCAGATGAAGGCGCAGACGAAGATGATCGCCAGCGTCTGCATCGCCGCGTCGTAGTGGTCGACGAAGGCGAGCAGGCCCAGCGCCACGGCGACGAAACCCACGACCTGCCACGACCGGCTGACCAACCAGCTGACCGCCAACAGCAGCGGCAGCATCACCCACCAGGGCGTCGCGGTCATCACCCACAGCGCCTCGCGCAGCATCCAGCTCAAGGGCTGGGTCAGCGGGTCGACCACCACGCGCAGCGCGTCGCGGATGCCGAGAAAGCCGCGCTCCAGCCCCACCGTCAGGTCGCGCGACTGCGGGACCGCCGCGCAGGCCCGGTGCAGTTCGTCGAGCGACGGGAAGGGCAGGCTCCAGGCCCCGTCCCCGCTCGCGGCACCTCCCCGCGTGCGCGCCAGCAGGTCGGCCATGGAGACCGGCCCGCCGGTGTCGGCCCCGTCACACCAGGCGCGCAGTCCCAGCGCGTCGAAGACCCTGTCGTATGCAGCCATGCACGACCTGCGGGACCGCCCGCGGCGACCCCGTCCCCATCATCATGAAACGGAAGGGGGGCGGCACCGCGCGGGTGCCGCCCCAATGAGCGGACAGGTCAGTCCGTTCAGTCGAGAAGCTCCGAGAGCTTCGCACGCGCGTCTTCCGACAGCCATTCGCTCCAGACGTCCGGCTGCGTGGTCAGGAAGTGCACCGCGACCTCCTCGGCCGAGGCGGTGTTCTCGTCCTGCCAGGCGAGGAGCTGGCTCATCAGGCCGGTGTCGAAGGCCATGTTGCGGAAGAACTCGGCCTGCGCGGGATTGCTGTCGACGAAGTCCGCCGTGACCGAGGTCAGGATCGGCGCGGCCGGGAAGTCCGAGACCTGCGGGTCGGGCGCGTCCGGGTTCTGCAGCGGCGTGAAGGCCGCCTCGTCATATTCGCCGATCTCGATGCGGGTCATGTCGTACTTGCCGAGCGGCACGGTCGGGCCCCAGTAGTAGCCGAACCACGGCTCCTCGTCGGTCACCGCCGCACCCATCGACGAGGCCAGCGTCTCGCCCGAGCCGTGGTTGAAGACCTCGATCCCCGAGCCTTCCAGATCGAGCGCGCGCACCAGGTTGTCGTTGACCACCCGGCAGCCCCAGCCGTCGGGGCAGTTGTTGAACCGGCCGCCGACCAGCTCGGGATTGGCCATGATCCCCTCGATGGTGGTCAGCTCGGGATGCGCCTCGGCAAGATAGGTGGGGATCCACCAGCCCTCGACGCCGCCCGGCTCGAGCACGTTGGCCAGCCGCACCATGGTGCCGGCGTCCTCCAGCTCGGTATAGGCCTCGCCGGCCGAGTTCAGCCACAGGTCGGTGACCACGTCCGGCTCGCCGTTCTCGGCGACCGAGGCGATGGCGGGGATCGTGTCGGAATTGACCAGCGAGACGCTGCAGCCGTAGCCCTGCTCGAGCAGGAACTTCGACACCTCGGTGATGACTTCGGCCGAGGCCCAGCCCATCTGGGCGATCGAGATGTCACCGCATTCCTGGGCGGAGGCGTCCTGCGCATAGGCGGCGGTCGACAGCAGGCCCCCGGCGATTCCGGCGGCTGCGATCATTGCGAAACTCTTCATGTCATATCCTTTCGGTCTGCAAGAAATCGGCCGAGACGGAAAACAGAAGAAGGGCGCGCCGGGCGCGCAGTGTCATCCGAATGAATCTGTGGCTTCGCGCCTGTGAAAGGGCGGCAAGCCGCCGCGGAGGAGTGTCTTCCGACACCCTTGTGCTATCGCGAATTCTCTCGGCCATGTGCCCTTATTAAGGGCTGGAAGGCAGAAGGTAAACCTTTTGCACGTGTTTCTGCTCCGGTTTCCGCCCTCCGGCCGCGAATCCCCGTCAGCCCAGGTAGACCTGCGCGCGCGGATAGCGGACCCGCGGGCGCGTCTGCGTGGCCAGGAAGAAGCCCAGGGTCAGCGGCCCGACCCGCCCGAGGAACATGATCGCGACGATCACGATCCGCCCGAACCCGTCGAGCTCGCCTGTCATGCCGCGCGACAGGCCCACGGTGCCGAAGGCGCTGGCGACCTCGAAGGAGATGTCGAGGAACGGCACGTCATGGCCGAGCGTCAGCAGGAAGACGCCCACGAAGACAACGATCAGGCTGATCGCCACCAGCGCCATGACCTTCAGCACCTGGTCGAGCGGCAGGCTGCGGCCGAAGGCGTTGAGCTCGGTGGAGCGGCGGAAGAACGCCACTGTGGCCAGCAGCATCACGATGAACGTCGTCACCTTGATGCCGCCAGCCGTCGAGGTGGGCCCGCCGCCGATCACCATCAGCGAGATGAACATCATCGAGGTCGAGGGCTCGATCGCCCCGATGTCGGTGGTGTTGAACCCCGCCGTGCGCGTGGTCACGCCCTGGAACCAGCTCACCGTCAGCTTGGCCGCCGCGCTGTCGTATTGGCCCAGCGTGCCGGGGTTCGACCATTCCAGCACCGCGAAGAGCGCCACCGACCAGAACACCAGCACGGCCGTGCCGACCAGCATCAGCTTGGTGTGCACCGAGAACCGCCGCCACCTGCGCAGCCGGAAGACGTCGGAGAGCACCACGTAGCCGATGCCCCCGACCATGAACAGCATCGGGATCGCGACGTTGATCACCGGGTCGAGCGCGTAGCCCACCAGGCTGTCGGAAAAGGTCGAGAAGCCGGCGTTGTTGAACGCGGAGATGGAGTGGAACACCGCGTGCCACAGCCCCATCGACCAGCCATGGTCGGGCACGAACACGAAGGCCAGCGCAACGACCCCCGCCAGTTCGAACCCGGCGACGACCAGGATGATCACCTTGACCAGCGCGAACAGCTCGTCGAGCGATGTCTGGTTCAGGTCGTCGCGCAGATAGGCGCGCGCGCCGATCCCCACCGGCAGGCCCAGCGCCGACAGGATGAAGACCGCGAAGGTCATCAGCCCCAGCCCGCCGAGCTGGATCAGCCCCGCCACAACCGCCTGCCCGAAGAGGGTCAGGGCGCTGCCGGTGTCGATCACCACCAGCCCGGTCACGGTGACCGCCGAGGCCGAGGTGAAGATCGCGTCCGACCAGGTGATCGGCTCCGGCGTGCTGAAGGGCAACTTGAGCAGGATCGCGCCCACCAGCACGAGGACCGCGTAGAGCACGGCGAGCACCGCCGGCGGCGGCATCTGGGCGACCCGCCGCCGCAGCTTCCGCCTGTCAACGGACCACATACCCCCGATCCTGCTCAGAGCGTGTCGCCGAACCGCCTCAGATCCGGGCGCCGGCCGAGGAGGAGCAGCTTGTCGTCCAGCGCCAGCGTCTGCGTCTCGTCGGCGCAGCTGAAGAACTCCGACCCCCGCATCAGCCCCATCGGCCGCAGGCTGAAGCGATCCGCCAGCTTCAGCGCGGCCAGCGTCTTGCCCGCCAGCCGCTCGGGCACCACGATGTTGACCACGTGGAACCCGTTGCCGAGGCTCACGTAGTCGCGCACCGCCGGGTTGTGCAGCATCTGGGCGATGTGCTGGCCCATCTCGTGCTCGGGCTGGATCACCCGGTCCACGCCGATCTTGGTCAGGATCCGGTGATGCGTCCGCGTCGAGGCCTTCACCCAGACCGAGCCCACCCCCAGCATCCGCACGTTCATCGTGGTGAGGATGCTCGCCTCGATGTCGGTGCCGATCGCCACCAGTGCGACGTCGTACTGGCCGATCCCCAGCTCGCGCAGCGCCCCCTCGTCGGTCGAATCGACGATCACCGCCTGCGAGAGCGTGTCGGCGAACTGCGCCACCAGCCGCTCGCGCAAGTCGATCCCCAGCACATGGTTGCCGAAGCGGGCAAGCTCGCTCGCCACCGTGCCGCCGAACGCACCCAGGCCAATGACGACGAACGTGCGGTTCTTCTCGGACATCAGCCGGACCCCCGACCCCTCGGCCCCCGCTGCTTACGCCCCTCGGCGCGGCAGTCAATGCCGATCACCGCTGCTCCCCCCGGGCCCCGCGCAAACGAAAAGGGCCGGTGTCTCCACCGGCCCTTCCATCACTCTGCTCGCGGCGTCAGCTCACTCGCGGTTGCCGAAGAGCTGCAGCAGGAACATGAACATGTTGATGAAGTCGAGATAGAGGCTCAGCGCGCCGAGGATGGCGGCCTTGCCGAGGAACGCCTCGCCTTCGGTCCCGACCATCTGCAGGTAGGTGGTCTTGATCTTCTGCGTGTCATAGGCGGTCAGCCCGGCGAAGATCAGCACGCCCAGCACCGACACCGCGAACATCATCGCCGGCGACTGCAACCAGATGTTGACGATCGACGCCACGATCAGGCCGATCACGCCCATGATCAGGAACGACCCCCAGGCGGAGATGTCGCGCTTGGTGGTGTAGCCCCAGATGCTCAGCCCCGCGAAGGCGATCGCCGTGATCAGGAAGACCTGCACGATCGACATGCCGGTGAACACCAGGAAGATCGAGCTCAGCGACAGGCCCATCACCGCGGCGAAGGCATAGAACGCGACCTGCGCCGCCCCGTCGGACATCCGGTTCACACCGGCGCTCAGCCCGAAGACGAACAGGAGCGGCGCGAACATGATCACCCACTTCAGCGGCGAGGCGTAGATCGCCGTGCCGAAGGCGGTGAGGTAGGTGCCCTCGCGGATCATGTACTCCGTGGGCACCTCCGACACCGCGAGCCCGGCCACCGCCCACGCTGCCAGCGCGGTTATGACCATGCCCACGGACATCGTGGCATAGACCTTGTTCATATGGGCGCGCAGACCTTCGTCGATCTGCGCGGTGCGGACCCCGGCGCCAGCGCGACGGATAGTCTGGAATTCGGCCATCAGTGTTCCTCCGTGAGGCGATTCTTCCCCGCGAGCCCACTCGCGGTTCCCACGGGAATATCGGGTACATCCCCCGCGTTTTCAACTGGAACCGGCCCGCCCGCGCGTAAAATCGACCGGATCGGGCGTCATTCCCGCGAGCGCAGCACCTGGGCAGGCCGCGCCGCCAGCGGCCTGAGCGCAAAGGCGAGCCCCGCCAGCAGGCTGGCCAGCGCCCCGCCGACGACGATTCCGGCCGCGGAGACCGGCTCGAAACGGAACTCGGCTCCCATCACGCCGCTCGTCACCCACCAGCCGGCGATCCCGCCGGCCGCGATGGCGACCGCCCCCGCCGCCATGCCCATCAGCCCGGCGCGCAGCGCGAAGCTGCGCAGGATGCGCCCGCGTCCCGGCGCCCAGCGTCTTCAGCACCGCCGCCTCGAAGACCCGCCGCCGCTCGCCCGCCGCCGCAGCCCCGATCAGCACCAGCAGCCCGGTCACCAGCGTGCCCGAGGCCCCCCAGCGCACCGCCGCCGTCAGCGTGTCGATGCTGGCCGCCACCTGGTCGATCGCCTCGCGCACCCGCACCGCCGTGATGTTCGGATATTCCCCGGCCAGCCGGCGCAGCAATGGCGCCTCGGCTTCCGGTTCGGCATAGACCGTGGCGATATGGGTATGCGGCGCCCCGGCCAGCGCGGCAGGGTTCACCAGCATCAGGAAGCTGATCCCCATCGACTGGAAACGCACCTCGCGAAAGCTCGCGATCGTCGCGGTCAGGTCGCGCCCGAGGATGTTCACCGTCACCCGGTCGCCGAGCTTCAGCCCCATCTCGCGGCCCTCTTCTTCCGAGAAGCTCATCAACGGCGGCCCGGCGTAGTCCTCTGGCCACCACTCACCCTCGGTGATCACCGTGCCGGGCGGCGCCGCCGCGGCATAGGTCACCCCGCGATCGCCGCTCAGCGCCCAGTGCCCGCCCGCCACCTCGCGCGCCGGGCGGTCGTTGATCCGGGTGATGATCCCGCGCAGCATCGGTGCCGTCTCGATGGCGGTCACGCCGGGCTCGGCCTCGCTGCCCTCGATGAAGCCGGCAAGCTGGTCGTTCTGGATATCGACGAAGAAATAGGCCGGCGCCCGCTCCGGCAGGTCACGGGTGATCAGCGTGCGCAGGTTCCAGTCGATCTGGCCGATGGCGGCCAGAACCGACAGCCCCAGTCCCAGCGACAGCACCACCGAGGCCGTCTCGCCCGAGGGCCCGCCCACCGCCGCCAGCGCCCAGCGCAGCGCCGGCCGGCCGCGCGTCACCGGCCCGCGCCCGAGCCTGCGCGCCAGCCGCCGCAGACCCTCCGCCGCCACCAGCAGCACCGCCAGTGCCGCGGCAACCCCGCCCGCCGTGCGGATCGCCAGCGCCGGCGAAGCCGACAGAGCCGTCGCCGTCCCCACCAGCGCCGCCGCGATCAGCACCGTCGCCGCCACATAGACCGGCCGCGGCCAGGCCCGCCGCCCCGCCGTCAGGTCGCGGAACAGCTCCGCCGCATGGACGTCGCGCGCGCGCGCCAGCGGCCAGACGCTGAACAGCAGTGCTGTCAGCGCCCCGTAGAGCGCCGCCTCGGCCAGGGGTCGCGGATAGAGCCCGAAATCCACCGGCAGCGGCAGCGTCGCCGCGATCACCGGCGCCGCCGCCAGCAAGAGCCCCGCCCCCAGCGTCAGCCCCAGCGCGATCCCGACCAGCGACAGAAGCCCGATCTGCACCAGATAGATCGCAAAGACCGTGCCACCCGTCGCCCCCAGCGTCTTCAGCGTGGCGATCGTCTCGACCTTGCCGTCGAGATGCGCGCGCACCGCCGCCGCTACGCCCACGCCGCCCACCGCCAGCCCTGCCAGCCCGATCAGCACCAGGAACGAGGCCATTTGGTCGAGATAGCGATTGACCCCCGGCGGCCCCTGCCGCCGGTCGCGCCACTGCAACCCCTGGTCGGCGAAGAGCCCCCGCGCCTCGTCGCGCAGCGCGGTCAGGTCGGCCTCCGGGGCCAGCCGCAGCCGATAGGAACTGTCGAACAGCGACCCTTCGGCCAGCAGCCCGCTCCCCTCCAGGTCCGCCAGCCGCACGATCACCCGCGGCCCGAAGGCGAAGGTGCTGAACGACCCGTCGGGCTCCACGGTCAGGCTGTCCATCAGCCGGAAGTCCCGGCTCCCCAGCGTCACCACGTCGCCGACCTCCAGCCCCAGCCGGTCGATCAGGATCGGCTGCGCCACCAGCCCCGGCAGCCCGTCCGCCCCCGCCAGTGCTGCCGCCAGCGTGCCGCCCCCGGCCAGACCCACCGCACCGTAGAGCGGATAGGCCCCGTCCACCGCCTTCACCTGCACCAGCGCGCGCTCGTCGCCCCGCACCGCCATCGAGCGGAAGTCGACGATCTCCGAGATCTCGGTGGCCTCGGCCTCCATCCAGGCTCGCTCGTCCGGCGCGGCGAAGCGGTAGGTGAACTGGATCTCGACATCGCCGCCCATCATCGCCGCCGCCTCGCGGGTCATGCCCTCGCCGATGGCCGCCCGCAGCGTCCCCACCGCCGCAATGGCGGCAACGCCCAGCGCCAGGCAGGCGATGAAAATGCGGAACCCCGCGACCCCGCCACGCAGCTCGCGCAGCGCGATACGCAGCACCACCGGCAGTTTCATGCGCGCGAACCCCGCTCAACGGAGGTTAACCCCGGGTTACTGCGATCAGGATTACAATTATTTTTCAAATAGTTGGCATTTTGTCCGCGCGCGGACACCTCGGCCGCCCGACTCATTCCGCCGCCTCGGCCCGGACATCGACCCGGCCGTCGCGCAGATGCACCACCCGGTCGCAGCGCGCGGCCAACTCCGGCGCGTGCGTGACCAGCACCAGGGTCGCCCCGTGCCGGTCGCGCAGCCCGAACAGCAGCCGCACGATCGCCTCGCCCGTCGCCCCGTCGAGGTTGCCGGTCGGCTCGTCCGCCAGCAGGATCTCCGGCGCCGTCACCACCGCCCGTGCCAGCGCCACCCGCTGCTGCTCGCCTCCCGAAAGCTGGCCCGGATAGTGGTCCATCCGCGGCCCCAGCCCCACCGCCTCCAGCTCCGCCGCCGCTTTCTCGAAGGCCTGCCGGTCGCCCGCCAGCTCCAGCGGCGTCGCCACGTTCTCGATGGCCGTCATCGTCGGGATCAGGTGGAACGACTGGAACACCACGCCCATGTGGTCGCGCCGGAACCGCGCCAGCGCGTCCTCGTTCATCACGCCAAGCTCCTGCCCCAGCACCGTCACCCTTCCGCCGGTGGCGCGTTCCAGCCCGCCCATCAGCATCAGGAGCGACGACTTGCCCGACCCCGAGGGCCCGACCAGCCCCAGCGTCTCGCCCTTGCGCACCTCGAGCGAGATCCCCGTCAGGATATTGACCGGCCCCGCATTGCCCTTGAGGGTGAGTGCGACGTCCTGCAGAGAGATGACGGGAGAAGGCATATGGACCGGACCTTGCACTTGCGGCTGCTCCGTCCGGCATATGGGGCGCTGGCTGCGATGCGCAACCTCGCGCTTCTGCTGGCGGTGCTCGCCGCCTGCACCACCCCCACAGACGCCACCAGCACGCCCGGTACCACGGCCCCGGCCTCAACCGCGGCCGACCTTCGCATCCTCGCCCTCGGCGATTCGCTGGTGCAGGGCTATGGCCTGCCCGAGCCCGACGGCTTCGTCCCCCAGCTTCAGGCCTGGCTCGCCGCCAACGGCGCCGCCGACGTGGCGGTGATCAACGCCGGCGTCTCCGGCGACACTACCGCCGGCGGCCTCGCCCGCATCGACTGGGCGCTGGCCGAGCCGGCGGATGCCGTGATCGTGGTGCTGGGCGGCAACGACATGCTCCGCGGCATCGACCCCGCCCTGGTCCGCACCAATCTCGACGGCATCCTCGCCCGTATCGACGCCACTGGCCTGCCGGTTCTCCTCGCCGGCATTCCCGCGGTGCCGAACTACGGCGAGGACTATGCCAGCGCCTTCCGCAGCGTCTATCCCGACCTTGCAGAGAAGCACGGCGCGATCCTTTACCGGTCGTTCTTCGCCGGCATGGGCGGCGGCCGCAGTCCGCGCGAGGTCCAGGCGCTGATGCAACCCGACGGCATCCACCCCAGCGCCGACGGGGTGAGGCTCATCGTCGACCACATGGGCCCGTCGGTGCTTGATCTGATCGCGGTGGCCCGCGCAAACCAATGATCCGCGCCTTCGTGGCGCTGGCCATCCCCGAGCCGGTGCGTTTCGACCTGATGCTTCTGCAGAGCGGCCTGCCGCTCCCCCGCCCTGTGCCGGCGGAGAACCTGCACCTGACGCTGGTCTTCCTCGGCGAACTGCCCGAGCCCGTGGTCGCCGACGTGGACCTTGCCCTCGGCCGCCTCCGCGCCCCCGGGTTCGAAGTGGCGCTGACCGGCCTCGATCTTTTCGGGGGCCCAAAGCCGCGCGCCGTCTACGTCGGCGCCGCCGGCAACCCTGCCCTCGCGCATCTCCAGTCCAAGGTCGTCGCGGCAGCCCGCGCCGCCGGCGTGGAGCTGGAAGGCCGGCGCTTCGTGCCGCACGTCACCCTCGCCCGCCTGCGGCCAGGCGAAGCGGATCCCCAGCAACTCGGCCACGCCTTGGCGCTTCGCGGCAGCTACGTTGCGCCGCGGTTCCGGGCCGAGGACTTCCGCCTGTTCCGGTCATGGCTGGGACAGGGCGGCGCGATCTACGAGGAGATCGCGCAATACCCCCTCGACTGACGACCGCCGCCTCACCAGGCCAGCGGCCGCGCAAGCTCCCGCTCGACATCGGCGCGGGAGACGCCGATGTCCCTGAGCAGGTGCTCGTCGAGCTGCGCGAGGTCATGCCGCTGGCGATGCGCCGCATCCAGCCGCAGCAGCACGGAAACAAGCCGGTTGCGCGACAGGCGCGGCCAGGTCACCGGCCGGGCGAACATAGGGACGTGCGTGTTGGCAGCGGGCTTCATGGCTGAACTCCATCGAATTTGGTGGTGACCCGATCCGTCTCGATCAGGACGCTTGATATATGGTATAATCCAATGCATAATGGAAACGAAAGTTTGTCAGCTCCCGCATCACGGAATTTGATGATGGCCCGGAACCTCGACCTCACCGCCCTGCGCTCGTTCATGACCGTCGCCGATGCCGGCGGGGTGACCCGTGCTGCGGGGCAGCTCAACCTCACGCAATCCGCGGTTTCCATGCAGCTCAAGCGGCTGGAGGAGTCGCTCGGCCAGCCGCTGCTCGACCGCTCGCAGCGCACGATCGCGCTGACGGCGCAGGGCGAGCAGCTGCTCGGCTATGCGCGCAGGCTGCTCGACATCAACGACGAGGCCTGGGGGCGGATGACCAATCCGGCCTTCGAGGGCGAGATCAACTTGGGCGTTCCGCAGGACATCATGTACCCGCATGTCCCGCGGGTCCTGCAGCGCTTCGCCCAGGAATATCCCCGGGTGCGGGTCAAGCTGCATTCCGACTACACGGCCGAACTCAAGCCGCGGTTTGCGCGCGGCGAGCTGGACATGATCCTGACCACCGAGGCGAAGCTCGACCCCGGCGGCGAGACGCTGGCGCACGAGCCGCTGGTCTGGGTGGGCGCGGCGGGTGGCCAGGCCTGGCGGTCGCGGCCGGTGCGCTTCGGCTCGTCGTCGCGCTGCCTGTTCCGCCGCTCGGCGATCGAGGCCATGGAACGGGCAGGGCTGCCCTGGGAGCTTGTGGTCAATTCGGTCACCTGCTCGACGGTGGAGGTCAGCGTCACCGCCGATCTCGCGATATACGTGTTGCTCTCGGGGTCGGTTCCCGCCCAATGCGAGGAAATCCGCCATGGGGGCGCGCTGCCGGACCTGCCGGAATATTGCGTCAACATGTATGTCGGCGAAGGGACCCGTACAGCGCTGGCCGAGCGGCTCGCGGTCCTGTTCCGCCAGGCCTACGGCTGCGCGGTCCGTCTCGCCGCCGAATAGCCGCAACCCACAGTCCCAAGTTGGGACCGTGGGTATCCTATTGACATATAAAGATAATTCGTGAAATGCGAGAAACGGTGGTCTCTGCAGCCGCTCCCTTGGAACGCTGCCCGCCAACGGACCATGCGCCTCCGCTTTCAGGAGGCGTTCTGAATTTCTAATTAGAATCAACGCCCTAGCAAGTGTATCATCGTGATACACCCCCGGGCGGGGCTCTATGACACCCGCACCACCGCCTTGCCGGTGGCGCGCCGCTGGCGCAGGAGGTCGAGGCCGGCTTCGGCCTCCTCCAGCGGCAGGATGTGGCTCACCTGCGGGTGCAGGCGCCCTTGTGCATACCAGCCAAGGAGCGCCGCGATACTGTCGGAGACCACGTGCGGCCGCAGCTTCGCCAGACCAACCCAGTAGAGCCCGTATACCGTCAGGTTCTTCACCAGCAGGATATTGGCCGGGATCTGCGGTACCGTGCCACTGGCAAACCCCAGCGGCAGCAGGCGCGCACCCGGATTGCAGGCGCGCAGCGCCGAATCGAACGCAGCCCCCCCCACCGGGTCATAGACGACATCGGCCCCGCCCAGAGCCTTGACCCGGGCGCGGATGTCATCCTCGGCGTCGATGAGGTGATCGGCCCCCGCGGCAGCGGCGACCGCGAGCTTCTCCGCCCCGCGTGCCACGGCGATCACCTGCGCGCCGATGGCCTTTCCTATCTCCACGGCGGTCAGCCCCACCCCGCCCGAGGCGCCGAGCACCAGCAGCCGCTCGCCGGGTTGCAGCTGCGCCTTCTCGGCGAGGGCGACGTGGCTGGTGCCATACGCCACCAGAAAGCCCGCCACCTCGGCATCCGGCATCGACGCGGGCACCGGCGCGCAGACCGCCGCCGCCACGGCCACATATTCGGCGAGGCCACCGGTCCCGCAGATGGCCGCCACCCTCGTGCCGGGCGGCGGACCCGCGGTGCCGGGCCCGAGCGCCTCCACCGTGCCGCAGACCTCGAGACCGGGGCTGAACGGCAGTTGCGGTCGCTCCTGGTAGTGCCCGGCAACCATCAGCGTGTCGGCGAAGTTCAGTCCGCAGGCGTTCACCCGCAGCAGCGCCTCGCCCGGCCCGGGCGCCGGCCGCGCCACCTCGCGCAACTCCAGCGCCTGCCCGAGTGCCGTCACCTGCATTGCCCGCATGCCTTTGCGCTCCGGTCGCCGCGTCGTACCGCGCACCATGCCTGCCACGGATGCGGAATTCCATGCGCCAGCGGCCGAACCGGACGCCGAGGAGACAGGCAGGAATTTATCCACAAGGGTGGTGGCAAGTCGCAGGGGCGCTTGCTATATGCCGCGCGTCTCCACAGGAAAGCGCGCATGGACATCCGCAATATTGCGATCATCGCACATGTCGATCACGGCAAGACGACACTGGTCGATGCGCTGCTGAAGCAGTCGGGCGCGTTTCGCGACAATCAGGCGACGGTTGAGCGTGCGCTCGACTCCGGCGACCTGGAGCGCGAGCGCGGGATCACCATCCTGGCCAAGGCCACCTCGGTCGACTGGCGCGGGCACCGGATCAACATCGTCGACACCCCCGGCCACGCCGATTTCGGCGGCGAGGTCGAGCGTATCCTCGGCATGGTGGACGGGGTGCTGCTGCTGGTCGATGCGGCCGAGGGGCCGATGCCGCAGACCAAGTTCGTGCTGGCCAAGGCGCTGCGCCTCGGCCTGCGCCCCATCGTGGTGCTGAACAAGGTGGACAAGCCGGACGCCGAGCCGGACCGGGCGCTCAACGAGGTGTTCGACCTGTTCGTGACCCTCGATGCGACCACCGAGCAGCTGGACTTTCCGGTGCTATATGCGTCGGGCGGAGCGGTTGGGCCGACGACGAGTTGGACGGGCCGCGGCGCGACCTCACGGCGCTCTACGCCCGCATCCTTGCGCATGTGCCCGCGCCGAAGCAGCTTGCCCATGTCGACGGGCCCTTCGCGATGCTGGCGACGACGCTGGCGGCCGATCCTTTCATCGGGCGGTTGCTGACGGGCCGGATCGAGGCCGGACGGGTGCGCACCGGACAGACCGTGAAGGCAATGTCGCGCGACGGTCGCGAGATCGAGCGGTTCAGGGTGTCCAAGATCCTTGCCTTCCGCGGGCTGGCGCGCCAGGCGATCGAGGTCGCCGAGGCGGGCGACATCGTCAGCCTCGCCGGCATGGTGAAGGCGACCGTGGCCGATACCATCGCCGATCCGGCGGTCGCCGAGGCGATTCCGGCGCAGCCGATCGACCCGCCGACCATCTCGGTGACCTTCGGGATCAACGACTCGCCGCTTGCGGGGCGCGAGGGCGACAAGGTGCAGAGCCGGGTAATCCGCGAGCGGCTGCGGCGCGAGGCGGAGACCAACGTGGCGATCCGGGTGAGCGACACGCCGGGCGGCGAGGCCTTCGAGGTGGCGGGTCGCGGCGAGCTGCAGATGGGCGTGCTGATCGAGAACATGCGCCGCGAGGGGTTCGAGCTCTCGGTCTCGCGCCCGCGGGTGCTGTTCCGCGAGGAGGGCGGCCGGCGGCTGGAGCCGATCGAAGAGGTCACCATCGACGTCGACGAGGACTTCTCCGGCGTGGTGGTCGACAAGCTTTCCCAGCGCAAGGGCGAGTTGGTCGAGATGCGCACCGGCAACGGCGGCAAGACCCGCATCGTCGCCCATGTGCCGAGCCGCGGGCTGATCGGCTACCACGGCGAGTTCCTGACCGACACGCGCGGGACCGGCGTGCTGAACCGGGTGTTCCACGGCTGGGCGCCGCACAGGGGCAGCATTCCCGGCCGACGTAACGGCGTGCTGATCTCGATGGAAGACGGCGTCAGTGTGGCCTACGCCCTCTTCAACCTCGAGGACCGGGGCAAGTTTTTCATCGGGGCGGGAGAGCAGGTTTATTCCGGCATGATCCTCGGCGAGCACAGCCGCGACAACGACCTCGAGGTGAACCCCTTGAAGGGCAAGAAGCTCACCAACATCCGCGCCGCCGGCAAGGACGAGGCGGTGGTGCTGACCACGCCGACCCGGCTGACGCTGGAGCAGGCGATCGCCTATGTGGACGACGACGAGCTGGTCGAGGTGACGCCCAGGGCGATCCGGCTGCGCAAGCGCGCACTGGATTCCCATGAGCGCAAGCGTCAGGCCCGCCAGGCTGCATCCTGAGGGCGAGTTCGCATTAACCTTCGTAAACCGAAGCTTGACATTCGCAATTTGCGAAATGGTTTGCAAAACGTATCCGAGTTGCCTGAGCGGTTTTGCACGAAGCCTGTCACTCATCTTCTGATTGTGATATGCTCCACCTTGATCCGGGCCAGAATACCCCAGATTGAGTGGGGAAAGCAGCCGACAGCTACAACTTGCGGAGTTGGCACGGATCATGCTTAGTAAGATGCGGTGACAACGGTTATAGCGGAGCAGTGAGTATGAAGCATCCTGTGGACGTCCATGTCGGCAAGCGGGTCCGGCATCGCCGGTGGATGGTGGGCATGACCCAGCAGCAGCTGGGCGACATCGTCGGCATCAAGTTCCAGCAGATCCAGAAGTACGAGACCGGTATGAACCGGATTTCGGCCTCCAGGCTCTGGGACATCGCCCAGGCGCTCGATGTGAGCATCAGCTTCTTCTTCGAGGGCTTCGACGGCGAAGAGAACGCGGCCGATGCGGCTGTGGCTGCGGCGGCAGTCCAGCGCGGCGATCTGCTTGCCGACAAGGAGGCGCTGGAACTCGTCCGGTCCTACTATGCGATCCCGGAGGCGCAGCGCCGCCGGCTGTTCGATCTCGCGCGGGTGCTCAGCGACGTCGCCTGAGCCCTGGCCTTGACCCTGTCGTCCGGATGGCGGAAACCGCTGTCCGGGAGAGCGGGTCTCTGAGCGAGGTCGAGGCATGGTCGTGGCGCCTGAACTGGGTGAGGCGCTCTGGGACACGGCCGTCGATCTTGCCGATATCGCGGCGAGCCGCTGCCTGCCGCTTTTTCGCAGCAGCGGGCTCGCGACATTCAACAAGGCCGCTTCCGGCTTCGACCCGGTGACCGAGGCGGATCGCGCCTCGGAGCAGGCGATGCGCGCGCTGCTGGCCGAGCGGCGGCCGCAGGACGGCGTGTTGGGCGAGGAATTCGGCCATACTCCGGGGACCTCCGGGTTGACCTGGGTGCTCGATCCGATCGACGGCACGCGGGCTTTCGTCAGCGGGGCGCCGACCTGGGGGATCCTGATCGGGCTCGACGCCGGCGACGGCCCGGTCCTGGGCGTGGTCGACCAGCCCTTTACCCGCGAGCGGTTCATCGGCGGCTTCGGGCGGGCGGAGTACTGGCGCGACGGGGTCGTGTCACCCATGCGGGTGCGGCCCTGTGCGGGCCTGGCGGACGCGGTGCTCTATACGACGCGGCCGGAGGTTGGCAGCCTGATCGAGGGCGCGGGGTTCAACGCGGTGCGCGACCGGGTGCGGCTGACCCGCTACGGGTTCGACTGCTACGCCTATGCGATGGTGGCGCTGGGGCATGTGGACCTCGTCATCGAGGCGGAACTGCATACCTACGACATCCAGGGGCCGCAGGCGGTGATCGAGGCGGCGGGGGGGATCGTCACCGACTGGCAGGGGGGACCGGCCCATGGCGGTGGCAGGGTGCTCGCCGCCGGAGATGCCCGGGTGCACGCCGCGGCGCTGGAAATCCTCGCGAATGTGCCGGGCTGAAGGCCTGCTTCCTGGCTTGTCCGCGCGCGGACAAATGGCTATCTTATTGATCTAAAACGATAAAGTGTTGCGAGTTTACTTCGTGTCAACCTCGAACTGGTGGCTTGCTCCCGCGCCCAATGGCCGCTCACCCGCCCTGGCCGGCGAACTCGGGCGGAGCCGCTGCGGAGGTCGGGCGTGCGGTCGAGGAGCGCGTCGATGTGCTGCCAGACCAGCGCGCGGGTGGCGGGCGTCTCCATGAATATCTCGTGGCGGGCACCGGGGCAGATCACCAGCTCGCCCTCGGCCATGCGGGCCATCTGGCCGCGGATCACGCTGGTGGAGACCACGGTCTCGTCGGTGCCGAGGAAGGTCAGGACCGGCACGCGCGGCAGGGGGGCGACGTAAAGGCGCGCCATCTCTTCGAGGGCGGCATAGGTCCACTGCATGCTGGGGCCGGCGAGCGCCAGCTCGGGATGGGCGGTGATCTGGCCGACCATCCAGGCGAACTGGCCGCGGTCGGTGGTGAGCGCGTTTGCCTCGAAGGTCACGGACAGGGTGGAGGGCCGCGGGTAGGCGCCGGGGGTCAGGCGGCCGCCAAGGCCGACCATGTTGGCGAGGCGGGTCACGCGGCTGGTCAGCTCGCGGGTCGCCGAGCGCATCTGCAGGTGCCACATCGGCGCGGAGAGGATGGCGCCGCGGAACTCGGCCCGCTCCAAGAGGGTGCGCAGGCCGATGGTGCCGCCCATGGAATGCCCGACCAGCCAGCGCGGCGCGGGGAGGTCCAGCGCGTCGGCCAGCCCGATGAGGGCGGCGACATCGCGCTGATAGTCGCGGAAATCCTCGACATGGCCGAGCATCGGCCGCAGCGGGTGGCGGTCGGACAGGCCCTGCCCGCGCCAGTCGATCACGATCACCGAGAGGCCGCGCGCAAGAAGCTCGCCCGCCATCGGTCCGTATTTCTCGGCGTATTCCGCGCGCCCCGCGAAGATCATCGCGGTGCCGCGCGCACCACCGGTCCAGGCCACCGCGCGCAGCCGCACCCCGTCGGAGGCGGTCAGCCACCAGGCCTGCGCCCCGTCCGGGGCCGAGGCGATCTCCGCGTGGAAGGGTGCGTCCGGCGTCATGCCAGCAGCGTGCCGAGCCGCATGGCGAGGCCCATGTCGCCCTCGACCCTGAGCCGCCCGCTCATGAAGGCGGCAGTGGGGTCGAGGTCGCCCGCGAGGATGCCCTGGAAGGTGTCGCGGTTGGCGCTGAGAACGCAGTCGGCGTCGCCGTCGCCGATGCGGGCACCGTCCGCGTCGATGAGAAGAGCGCCCTCGTCCTCGATCTCGAACTTCACCGAGCCGTCGATTCCCCCCCTTCGAGCCTGGCATTCAGGGCCTCGATGGCCGCGGTCAGGATGTCGCTCATCAAATTCTCTCCGAATGAGGGCAGGATGCCCTCGATTTCCGTGATCCGATTGCTAATCTAGACTTCATGAACACTCCGCAAAAGCACCTTGCTGCCCTTGCCGTCGCGTCAGCCGCAGCACTTGCCGTTCCTGCCGGGCGCATGGGCGCAGGACGACAGCGATGCGGCGCGGCTCGATGCGCTCTTCGTCGAGCTGGCCGAGCCGGACCGGCCCGACTGGGAGCGGGTCGAGGGCGAGATCGTCCGGCTCTGGTCGCGGTCCGGCTCCGTCTCCATGGACCCGCTGCTCCGGCGCGGCAACGAGGCGATGGAGAACGAGAACTACGAGCAGGCGCTGGAGCATCTGAGCGCGCTGGTCGATCATGCGCCGGAGTTCGCCGAGGGCTGGAACGCGCGGGCGACCGTCTACTTCCTGCTCGGCGAGTACACGCTCTCCATCTCCGACGTGGAGCACGTGCTGGCGCTGGAGCCCCGGCATTTCGGGGCGCTGGCCGGGCTCGGCTTCATGTTCGAGGAGATGGGCGAAAATCGGCGCGCGCTCGCCGCCCTGCGTGCCGCGCAGTCGATCAACCCCAACAGGACCAATATCAGCGAATTCATCGACCGTCTCGAACGCGAGACGGGGGCCGCCGATCTCTGAACGCCCGGAGAGCTGAGGATGCCCTTTGACGGCGCCCGGGTGACGGCCGTTCTCGGCCCGACCAACACCGGCAAGACCCACTACGCCATCGAGCGGATGCTCGGCCACCGGACCGGGGTGATCGGCCTGCCGCTTCGGCTGCTGGCCCGCGAGGTCTACGACCGGATCGTGGCGGTGCGCGGCCCCTCGGTGGTGGCGCTGATCACCGGCGAGGAGCGGATCGTGCCGCCGCGGGCGGCCTACTGGGTCTGCACCGTCGAGGCGATGCCGCTGGATCTGGGGGCGGACTTCCTGGCCATCGACGAGATCCAGCTCGCCGCCGATCCCGACCGCGGGCATGTGTTCACCGCATCGGATGCTGAACGCGCGGGGGTTGTCCGAGACGCTGTTCCTGGGGTCGGACACCATGCGCGGGCCCATCGCCGGGCTGGTGCCCGGGGTGGGGTTCCAGCGGCGCGAGCGGTTCTCGCGGCTGACCTACACCGGTGTGCGCAAGATCAGCCGGATGCCGCCGCGCAGTGCCATCGTGGGGTTCTCGGTGGACGACGTCTATGCCATCGCCGAGCTGATCCGCCGGCAGAAGGGCGGCGCCGCCGTGGTCATGGGCGCGCTGAGCCCGCGGACGCGCAATGCGCAGGTGGACCTCTACCAGAACGGCGACGTGGACTATCTCGTGGCGACCGATGCCATCGGCATGGGGTTGAACCTCGATATCGCGCATGTGGCGTTCTCGGGGGTGGTCAAGTTCGACGGGCGGCGGCACCGGCATCTCGCACCCAACGAGCTGGCGCAGATCGCCGGGCGGGCGGGGCGCTACCAGGCCGACGGGACCTTCGGGGTGACGGGGGATGTGTCGCCGCTCGACGCGGAAGTGATCGAGGCGATCGAGAACAGCCGCTTCGCGCCGCTTCGCCGGTTGCAGTGGCGCAACGACCGGCTGGATTTCGGCAGCCCCGAGGCTCTGGTGGCGAGCCTGGAGGCGCCCTCGGGGGAACCCGATCTGGTGCGCGCGCGGGAGGCCGACGATCTGGCGACGCTGAAGGCGCTGGCCGAGTTGCCGGATGTGCGGCGCCGGGTGGTGATGCCGGCGGACGTGCGGCTCCTGTGGGACGTCTGCCAGATCCCTGACTATCGCAAGGTGGCGATGGCCATGCACGCGAGCCTCTGCGCGCGGCTTTTCGGCTATCTGCACGGCGGCGGGCGGGTGCCGGCGGACTGGCTCGGGCGCCAGGTGGCGAGAATCGACCGGAACGATGGTGACATTGATGCGTTGTCGAAGCGCTTGGCGTATATCCGCACATGGACCTATGTGGCGCAGCGGCGGGGCTGGATCGATGATGCGGACCATTGGCGGGGCGAGACCCGTGCAGTAGAAGACCGGCTGTCGGACGCGCTGCATGCGCGGCTGACGCAACGCTTCGTGGACCGTCGCACGTCGGTTCTCATGCGGCGGCTGAAGCAGAGGGAGAGCCTCGTGGCCAACGTGACGGAGACCGGCGAGGTCTCGATCGACGACCAGTTCATCGGCCGGCTGGAAGGGTTCCGCTTCCGGCTGGATCCTTCAGCCGACCCCGAGCAGTTGCCCGTGTTGCGGGCGGCGGCGGTAGCGGCACTGGCGCCGGTGCTGTCGCTGCGGGCCGACCGGTTCTACAACGCGCCGGACACCGAGATCGACGTGACCGAGCAGGGCGGGCTGATGTGGGGCGAGTATCGCCGTCGGCCGGCTGGTGGCTGGCGCCGAGGCATTGTCGCCGCAGGTGCATCCCTTCGTGGACGAGGACGTGGCCCCGGAGGTCGTGGAGAAGATCCGCCGGCGCCTGGGCCACTGGATCGATCGGCGCATCGCCGCGCTGTTCCAGCCGCTGATCGCCTTGCGCGACGACGAGGCGATGGCCGGGATGGCGCGGGGCATCGCCTACCGGCTGGTGGAGGCGATGGGGGTGCTGCCGCGGGCCGAGATCGCCGACGACGTGAAGGGGCTGGACCAGGAGAGCCGTGCGGGCCTGCGCAAGCACGGGGTGCGGTTCGGGCAGTATACGGTGTTCATGCCGCTCCTGCTCAAGCCGGCGCCGACGCGGCTGCGGCTGGTGCTGTGGGCGCTGAAGGAGGGGATGGACGTGTTCCCCGAGGCGCCGCCGCCGGGGATGGTGACCATGGCGGTCGTGCCGGATGCGCCGGCGGGGTATTATCCGCGTGCGGGGTATCGGCGTGCGGGCGACCGGGCGGTGCGCATCGACATGCTGGAGCGGCTGGCCGACATGATCCGGCCGCTCGATGCGCGCGCCGGCTTCGAGGCGACGGCGGACATGCTGTCGATCACCGGCCTGACGCTGGAGCAGTTCGCCGGCTGATGCAGGGCCTCGGCTTCGATTTCCAGCACCGGCACGCGGCCGAAGGCCAAGCCCGCGCGCGTGGTGGAGGCAATGCCCGAAGCCGCGATGGAGCCGACTGCGGACACCCCTGCCGAGGAGATTGTTGCCGAGCCCGAGGCGGAAGCTTCGCCGGAGCCGGCTGCGGGCGGGCCTGCCGAGGAGACTTTCGCCGAGGCCGAAGCCGCGCTGGAGCTGCCCGCGGTCGAGCCTGAAGCGGCGCCGGAGCCGGAGGTTGTGGAGGTTGCGGCCGCAGAGGATGCGGCCGGCGAATCGGTCGGCGAGGCCGTGGCGGAACTCGAGACTTTCTACGTCTTCGTCCGGACCCCGCGCCGTCGGCCGGAGCGGCCGCAGCGGGAGGCCCGCAAGGAGCCCCGGACGGATCAGCAGACCGAGCACGCACGGGACAAGCCGCGCGAGCCGCGCAAGGAGGGCGCGGGCGGGCGCAAGGGCAGGCCGGATCGCCGTGGCGGCGAAGGGCCGCGCGACAAGGGAAAGGGCAAGGGGCCGAAGCCCGAGGCCCCGCGCGAGGCGCCGGTGACCACCGCCCGGCCGCCGAGGGTCGAGAAGTCGATCGATCCCGACAATCCCTTTGCGGCGCTGATGGCGCTCAAGTCGCGGTTCTGACCGCCGCCTTGGCCGAAGTCTCCGGAGACCATCCGTCTCGACAAGTGGCTCTGGCAGGCGCGCTTCGTGAAGACCCGCGGGCGTGCGGTGGCGCTGATCGAATCGGGGGCGGTCCGGGTCAATGCCAACCGCGTCCAGAAGCCCGCCACCGCCATCCGCACCGGTGATGGGCTGAGCTTTGCGCTCGAAGGCCGGGTCCATGTGCTGCGGGTGCGTGCCCTTGGCCTGCGCCGCGGGCCGGCACCGGAGGCGCGCATGCTCTATGATGACCTTGAGGCGGCTCCCGGGCCTTGAACCGCCCGGACAGGCTGGTACATACCGCCTAAGCGGAGTGTGACAGGCTTTGCGGACCGACCCGAACGGATATCGAGGCTTCCGCCAATGACCTATGTGGTGACCGAGAACTGCATCGCCTGCAAATACACCGACTGCGTCGAGGTCTGCCCCGTGGACTGTTTCTACGAGGGCGAGAACATGCTGGTGATCCACCCGGACGAATGCATCGACTGCGGCGTCTGCGAGCCGGAATGCCCGGTGGACGCGATCCGGCCGGATACGGAACCCGACATGGACAAATGGGTCGAGTTCAACCGCAAGTACTCCGAGCAATGGCCCGTGCTGGTGACGAGGCGCGACCCGCTTCCCGAGGCCGAGGCCCGCGACGGCGAGGCGGACAAGATGGCGAAGTACTTCTCGGAGGCGCCCGGCGAGGGCGGCTGATCGGAGCCTCGCGGAATCGGCTAAGAACGGGTGTGCAAGGTCATGCGCACCTTATCTTGTGCTGCCCTTCCATTTCCGGACTCTTTCTGCTATATATCCTCTACAACGAAGGTCCGGGAAACAGGCCGTTTCGCAAGCGGCCGGAATAGTCTGCCTGCATGGTGATCCTTACGCTGGGTGCGAAAGCAGCCTAGGGATATCTGCGCTCATGGCAGGCCAATAAAATCCGGGATGGTCAGAAGGGTTAGACGCGCAACATGAGCAAGAACAAGAAGTCGGCGGAGTTCCGCCCTAACGACTTTGTGGTTTACCCGGCCCATGGCGTGGGCCAAATTATTTCGATCGACGAACAGGAAGTGGCCGGGATTCGGCTCGAGATGTTCGTCATTTCGTTCGAGAAGGACAAGATGACGCTGCGGGTTCCGACCGCCAAGGCAAGCTCAGTCGGCATGCGGCCGCTCTCCTCGGCCGATATCGTCGAGCGCGCGCTCGAGACGCTCAAGGGCCGTGCCCGGGTCAAGCGCGCCATGTGGTCGCGCCGCGCTCAGGAGTACGAGCAGAAGATCAATTCGGGCGATCTGATTTCAATCGCCGAGGTGGTGCGCGACCTGCACCGCAACGACGACCAGCGCGAGCAGTCCTATTCCGAGCGCCAGCTCTACGAGGCGGCGCTGGAGCGGCTGACCCGCGAGGTTGCCGCCGTGAACGGCATCGAAGAGGCCCGCGCCCAGCAGCACGTCGATGAGGTGCTCGGCGGCCGCGTCGCCGCCTGACGGCCAGCGTTTCCCTTCAGGCGCCCCGGATCGCAAGGTCCGGGGCGTTTTTCTTTGTGAGCGCCAGTTGGTGGGCGAATGCGACCGGCCGGCGCTCGGGCGAGAAAGGTTGCCCGAAGAAATAAGAATGTCGAGCGGACTGTTGCCCGCGTCGCTTCTTTCTCCCAGCCTTTGGGCGTGGACCCTCGTCCTGCCCGATATGGTTTCCACTGGTATGAGTATCGTAGCAGCAAGGCAGCGTGGCAGGCATGGCCGCCAAGCCGGGACGGTCGGGCGGGCATGGGAGGAACCGTCCGTCGCGATTGGCCGGGTGCTCGCGTGCGGCCGGCTTGCTCCGCCCGGTGATTCCGGGCAAATCAGCCGCCGATGACCCCCGGTGCCCGCCTTTCCGCCGCGATGGCGATGCTCGATGCCATCCTCGCCGGTGAGCCTGCCGAGCGGGCGCTGACGCGCTGGGCGCGGGCGAGCCGTTTTGCGGGGTCCAAGGATCGCGCGGCGGTGCGCGATCTGGTGTTCGACGGGCTGCGGCGGCGGCGCTCGCTAGCCTGGAGAGGTGGAGCGGAGACCGGCCGCGCCATTCTGCTCGCCCATCAGGCCGGTGACGGGAGCGATCTGGCCGCGCTCTGCACCGGCGAGGGGTTCGACCCGATACCGCCGACCTTGGAGGAACTGGCGAGCCTGGCCCGCGACCCCGCCACGGCGCCGGACCCGGTGCGGCTCGACTATCCCGACTTTCTCGACGCGCCGCTGCGTGCCGCACTCGGGGAGGACTTCGAAGCGATCCTGACCGAGATGCAGCAGCGCGCGCCGGTCGATCTGCGGGTGAACACGCTGAAGACCACGGTGAATGCCGCCATGGTGGTGCTGGCCCGCGACGGCGTTCAGGCGGTGCCGCTGCCGCTTGCGGGCGCGCTCCGCGTACGCGACAACCCGCGGCTGGTCAGTGCGAGCCGCGCCTACAGCCAGGGCATGGTGGAGTTGCAGGACCTGTCCAGCCAGCGTGCCGCCGCCATGGCCGGAGCAGCGCCGGGGACGACGGTACTCGATTATTGTGCCGGTGGGGGTGGCAAGACCCTGGCACTCGCCGCCGCGATGCAGGGCCGCGGACGGCTGATGGCATGGGATGCCAGCCGGCGGCGCATGGCCGATCTGCCCGACCGCGCCCGGCGTGCCGCGGCGGTGGTGGAGATTCTCACCGATGCCGAGCGTGCCGCGCTGGGGCCGGTCTGCGACATGGTGCTGGTGGACGCGCCCTGCTCGGGAAGCGGCGCCTGGCGGCGCAAGCCCGAGGGCAAGTGGCGGCTGACGGCGGAGGAGCTTGCGGGCTATCCGCCGCTTCAGGACCGGATCCTTGCCAGCGCCGCGCGGCATGTGCGGCCCGGCGGGCGGCTGGCCTATGCCACCTGCTCGCTCTTCATCGCCGAGAACGAGGAGCGGCGGGCCGCGTTCCTGCGGAACCACCCGGGCTGGGCTCACGAAGCCGCGTTGCGGCTGAGCCCCCTGGACGGGGGCGATGGATTCTTCGTGGCGACTTTCCGCGCGCCCGGCTCCTGACCCACAACCCTGATCCGAGTTCACCACCGATTCACAAAACCTGTGGTTGAAAAGGTCGAAGTGAGTTACGCTCGCTGCGGACCGGGAGTCGGAGAATGCACCAGGAGAGCCAGATGCAGGGCGTCGCGCGATCGGCTGCATCATCGGGCGATCTGCGCTCGGGCGCGTTGCTCGCACTGGGCGGGGCGCTGCTGTTCCTGTCCACCCTCACCCGCGCCTGGCCGGTCTCGGCGACGATCCCCGCGGCCGTGGCCATCGCGCTGATCGTTTTTGGCGCCTGCCTGCTGGCGCTGCCGCTTGCCGGACGGCTGGCGCAGGCGCGGACGCCCATCGCGCATTTCGACGGCCATCCGGAGCCGGTCTTCCTCACCGACCTCGCGGGGCACGTGCTCGGCCGCAATCCGGCCGCCCCGCGGCAGGGATTCCTGGAGGCCTGGCTGCCCGATGCGGGCGCGGCGGTCTATCGGCTGACCCGCGAGGTGGCTGCCTGCGGCCTTGCGGTGGCGGAGGCGGCGGACGGCACGCATCGGGTGGTGGCGGCCCGCATCGGCCGCGCGCGGCTGCTCTGGCGCATCGAGCGCATGCCCGCGACCGGCGGCGATGTGGCGGCACTTCGGGTGCCCTGGCTGCGGCTCGATACCGGCGGGGCGGTGCGCGCCGCCAACCCGGCGGCGATAGCGCTGCTCGGCGCCCAGCCGGAGCGGCTCGACACGGTGCTTGCAGACCCGCCGCTGCGGCCGGACGGGGTGCATATGCTGGCGAACTCCGGGCAGGCGGTGCGCGCCGTGGTGCTCGATGCGGGGGACGGTGCCCGCGACGTCATGTTCGTTCCGCTCGACCGGGCGGAGATCGCCGGTCTGGTGCCCGACCATTTCCTGGAGGAGCTGCCGGTGGCGCTCGCGCGGCTCGAAACCACGGGCCGGCTCGTCTACGCCAACCGGGCCGCGCGCCAGCTTCTGGGCAAGCGCGCGACACCCGGCGTGAACATCGGCGAACTGATCGAGGGTCTGGGCCGGCCGATCGCCGAGCGGCTGGCTGACACCACCCGCGGCCGTGCGCTCGGGCGATCGGAGGTGGCGCGCGGGACCGCCGGGGGGCAGGAGATATTCCTCCAGGTCGCCTTTACCCGCACGGTGCTCGATGGAGCACCATCGCTGCTGGCGGTGCTGTCGGACGCCACCGAGCTGAAGACGCTGGAGGCGCAGTTCGTCCAGAGCCAGAAGATGCAGGCGGTGGGCCAGCTGGCCGGGGGCGTGGCGCATGACTTCAACAACCTGCTGACGGCGATCAACGGGCATTGCGACCTCTTGCTCATGCGCCACGACGTGGCGGACCTGGAGCATGGCGACCTGATGCAGATCCGCCAGAACGCCAACCGGGCGGCGGCGCTGGTACGGCAGCTGCTGGCCTTCTCGCGAAAGCAGACGCTGCGGCCGACGGTCATCAGCCTGCAGGATACGCTGTCGGAACTGTCGCATCTGCTGAACCGGCTGCTGACCGAGCGGGTGACGCTGCGCATCGAGCATGGACCGGACCTGAACCCGGTGCGGGTGGACGAGCGCCAGTTCGAGCAGGTGATCATGAACCTGGTGGTGAACGCACGCGATGCCATGCCCCGGGGTGGAGAGGTGCGCATCACCACCCGCAACGAGCGGCTGGAGCGCGACCTGCCGCGCGACCGGGCGGTGATCCTCAAGGGCGACTACGTGGTGATCGAGGTGGCCGACAGCGGCACCGGCATCCCCGAGGGCAAGATCAACAAGATCTTCGAGCCGTTCTTCACCACCAAGCAGGTGGGCGAGGGCACGGGGCTAGGCCTCTCGACCGCCTACGGCATCATCAAGCAGACGGGCGGCTTCATCTTCGCCGCCAGCCCGCCGGGACAGGGGGCGGTCTTCACCATCTACCTGCCGGCCTACGAGAAGGCCGAGATGCCGCCGCCCCCCGATCCCGAGCCGCGCCGGCCGCGCGACCTGTCGGGCCGCGGGCTGGTGCTGCTGGTCGAGGACGAGGACGCGGTGCGCTCGTTCGCGGCGCGGGCGCTGCAGCTGCGCGGGTACACGGTGATGGAGGCGGCCTCCGGCGAGGAGGCGCTGGAGATCCTGAAGGATGCCGGGCTGCACGTCGACATCATGGTCTCTGACGTGATCATGCCCGGTCTCGACGGGCCGGCGTGGGTGCGCGAGGCGCGCAAGACCCGGCCCGACGCCAAGGTGATCTTCGTCTCGGGCTATGCCGAGGATGCCTTCGTCGGCGGCGAAAGCGGAATTCCCAATTCCGCTTTCCTGCCCAAGCCCTTCACGCTGCCGGAGCTGACGCAGAAGGTAAAGGAGGTGCTCGACGCCTGACCGGAAGGCGCCGAGTCGCGCGTTTGTCCGCGCGCGGACAAAACATCAAACCGCTGATTTATAACGATAATCAGAGTTGCGTTAACCCGGTGGCAACTTCGGGTGATCGCGCCCTGTCACCCCTCGCCCCGCCGTCCCCGCCGGCCGCCCCGGCGGTGCGGAGCCTCAGCGCGATGGAGGCCGGCGCGCAGGACGGCGGTCATCGGGTGGTCGGGATGGAGGGGGGCGTAGTGGGCGAGGAGGGCCGCGATATGCTCGGCCGTGGCTTCCGAGGGCAGGCCGAGGGCCCAGTCGAGGAACACGGTTCGGCTGTCCTCGGGGCCGAGGTCCATGCGGTAGGCCTCGAGGATCAGGCCGCGCGGGTCGGCGGCGAGATCGCCCTTGGACATCGCGACTTCACTCCGCAGCGAGGTTGATGAACCCGCCGGACTGGTGGTTCCAGAAGCGGGCGTAGAGGCCGTTGCGGGCGTGGAGGACGGCGTGGCTGCCCTCCTCGACGATGCGGCCGTCGTCGAGCACCACGATGCGGTCCATGCGGGCGATGGTGGAAAGCCGGTGTGCGATGGCGATGACGGTCTTTCCCTCCATCACCGTGTCGAGCGTACTCTGGATCGCCGCCTCGACCTCGCTGTCAAGGGCGGAGGTCGCCTCGTCGAGAACCAGAACCGGCGCGTTCTTCAGGATCACGCGCGCCAGTGCAATGCGCTGGCGCTGGCCGCCGGAGAGCTTCACGCCGCGCTCGCCGAGATGGGCGGCATAGCCGGCGCGGCCGCGGTAGTCGCGCAGGTTCAGGATGAAGTCGTGCGCCTCGGCGCGGCGGGCGGCCTCATAGACTTCCTCGTCGCTGGCGTCGGGCTTGCCGTAGCGGATGTTCTCCAGCGCCGAGCGGTTGAACATCGCGGTTTCCTGGCGGACCATGCCGATCTGGGCGCGCAGTGCGTCCTGGGTGAGGTCGCGGATGTCGTGGCCGTCGAGCAGGATGCGCCCGCCCTCGACCTCGTAAAGGCGCAGCAGCAGCGACACGGCAGTGGTCTTGCCCGCACCCGAGCGGCCGACCAGCGCCACCCGCTCGCCGGGCCGGACGTTCAGGGTGAAGCCGTCGAGGGCAGCGGTGGGGCGGCCGTAGCCGAAGCGGATGTCCAGAAAGTCGACGGCGCCATGGGTGCGGGCCGGGGTGGCGGCGTCCTCGGCGTCGATGATGGTGTGGGGCGGCGAGAGGGTGCGCATGCCGTCCTCGATCTCGCCGACGTTGGCGAAGATGCCCATGGCGGTCATCGAGACCCAGCCCGACATCTGCGCGAGGCGGGTGGAGATCAGCGCGGCGGTGGCGATGTCGCCGGCGCTGGCCTGGCCGAGGGTCCAGAGGTAGAGCGAGCCGCCGATCAGCATGACGGGGAGCGTGCCCGCCAGTCCCATCAGCCAGAAGCGGAAGGCGGCGCTGGCGGCGCCGAAATGCAGGGTGGCGCCGCGGTAGCCCTCCAGCGCCCGGAGCGCGGCCTGGTCCTCGTGGAGGCCATGGCTGAAGAGCTTGACGGTCGCGATATTTGTAATGGTGTCAACCACTTGCCCGGTTACCACGGCGCGGGCGGCGGCGCGCGCCTTGGAGCGGGTGCGGATCTTGGGCATATAGTGGCGGATCAGTACGGCATAGCCGACGATCCAGACCGCCACGCCCGCGGCAAGCCAGAGGTTGACCACCCCGACCAGCAGCACCGCGCCGATGATGGCGGTGACGGCGAGGCCGAGGGTGTTGACCGTCTCGGTCACCGCCTCGGTGATGGCGCGCGAGGTCTGCTGCTGTTTCTGGGCGATGCGGCCGGCGAAGTCGTCGTCAAAGAAGCTGAGCGACTGGCCGAGGGTGTGGCGGTTCAGTCGTGACAGGACAAGGGGATAGAGGTTGGGCCCCAGGGTCAGCGCGTTAAGCGCCGCGCCGACCCCCATCAGGCCGGGGCGCAGGATCAGGAAGAAGGCGGCGGCCGCCAGCAGCAGGGGCCAGCTGTCGGCGATCAGGCCCTCGGGGCCGCGGGCCTGGGCGAGGTCGATCAGCCAGCCGACCACCGCCGCAGCGCCGACCTCGGTGGCGCCGACCAGCACCGAGACCACGAGGCCGATGCCGATCGCGGGGAAGGCGCCGCGAAGCGCCCAGACCATGAAGCGGCCGAGGCGGTCCGGGGGCGGGCCGTCGGCGCGGGCGAAGGCGTCGATGAGGTCGGCAAAAAATTTCATGTCACATCAAGGGTAAACGACCATTCGGTCGCATTGGAATGCATATTGAAGGCGCATGAGGGCCGGCAAGGGTCCGGTCTCGCGGCGCCGGTCGGCACGATGGGTTTCATGTACGCCATGTTATGCCGCCAGCGGGCGATGGCAACTGCGGCGACGGCGGCGGATCACTCCGCTGCCTCGACGTCGATGAAGCCGCCGGACTGGCGGTTCCAGAATCGGGCGTAGAGGCCGCCGCGGGCGAGGAGCTCGGCGTGGGTGCCCTCTTCGGCGATGCGGCCGCCCTCCATCACCACGATGCGGTCCATGCGGGCGATGGTGGAGAGGCGGTGGGCGATGGCGATCACGGTCTTGCCCTCCATCACGCCGTAGAGGGTGTCCTGGATGGCGGCCTCGACCTCGCGTGTCGAGCGCGGAGGTGGCCTCGTCGAGGACGAGGATCGGCGCGTCCTTGAGGATGACGCGGGCAAGCGCCACCCGCTGGCGCTGGCCGCCGGAGAGCTTGACGCCGCGCTCGCCGATGTGGGCGTCGTAGCCGCGGCGGCCCTGGGGGTCCTCCAGGCCCAGGATGACGTCGTGGATCGAGGTGCGCCTGGCGGCCTCGATCATCTCGGCGTCGGAGGCGCCGGGGCGGCCGTACTTGATGTTCTCGCGCACCGAGCGGTGCAGCAGCGACACGTCCTGGCCGACCACGCCGATCGCCCGGCGCAGGCTCTGCTGGGTGACCGAGCGGATGTCCTGGCCGTCGATGCGGATGCCGCCGGAGGCCACGTCGAACATGCGCAGGGTCAGGTTGACGAGGGTGGACTTGCCCGCACCCGAGCGCCCGATCAGGCCGATCTTCTCACCGGGGGCGACGGTCAGGTCGAAGTCGCGCAGCACGGCGCCCTTGTCGCCGCGCCAGTAGTCGAAGCAGACCCGGTCGTAGACGATCTCGCCGCGGGTGACGACGAGGGGCCGGGCGTCGGGGGCGTCCACCAGGGTCAGCGGCTTCGCGATGGTCAGCATCGAGTTCGCGCGCGGTGCCGATCTGGCGGAAGACGGATGCGCCGACCTCGAGGATCCAGCCCGAGATGTTCATGATCTGCAGCACGAAGGGGATGACGGTGGCGACCATCGCCGTGGTCATGGTGCCGGCGTTCCAGGCGGCGAGTGCGATGCCGGTTACGCTGGCGACCAGCAGGCCGTTGAGGATGAAGAGCAGCGACCACGATGCGGTGAAGACGGCCATCAGCCGGCGGAACACGCCCACGTGCACCAGCACCGAGTCGGCGACATAGGCGTCCTCCTCGCCGTCGTCGGCGAAAGCCTTCAGGGTCTGGATGTTGGTGTAGCTGTCGACCATGCGGCCGACCATGACCGAGCGCGCCTCGGAGGTTTCCTCCGAGAGCGCGTCGATGCGCGGCATGGCCCAGCGGAAGAGCGCGGCGTAGGCCACCAGCCAGATCGCGATGGGCACCAGAAGCAGGGGGTCCATGCCGGCGAGCACCACAACCGCCACCACGAGGAAGACGACGGCGTACCAGACGGCGTCGACGGTGGTGTTGACCGCCATCTCGATCGCCTCGCCGGCCTGCATCACCTTGGTGCCGATGCGCCCGGCGAAGTCGTTCTGGAAGAAGGTCCAGGACTGGCGGATCACGTGCCAGTGGCTCTGCCAGCGCACCAGGTCGATGAGGTTGGGGGTCAGGGCGTGGTTGCGCACCAGCTGGTCGATGACGAAGACCACCGGGCGCAGCAGCACGGCGGCGAGCATGAAGAGGAAGGTGGGCCAGTGCTCGGCCCAGAGATTGCCGGGTGCGGTGGTCGCCAGCATGCCGACGATCCAGCCGACGAACACCGGCAAGAGCGCGTCGCCGATGGCGCCGAGCGCCACGAAGACGAAGCGGGTGTAGAGCGCGCCGCGGAACTGGTCGAGGAAGTAGCGGAAGAAGGGCCAGGTGCCGGCCGTGGGCTGGCGGTCGGCGGCGAGGGCCACGGGGGAGTAGAGGGCATCGAAGCGCGCGGTGATGCGGTCGAGCATGGCGGTCTCATCGGAATGCGGCCCCGCCGGGCGGCGGGGCGCGGGGTCATTCGGCGGCGTCGAGTGCGGGGTCCAGGGTGATGAAGCCGCCGGACTGGCGGTTCCAGAATCGGGCGTAGAGGCCGTTGCGCGCGAGCAGCTCGGCATGGGTGCCGGTCTCGGCGACGGCGCCGTCGTCGAGGACCACGATCCGGTCCATGCGCGCGATGGTCGAGAGGCGGTGGGCGATGGCGACAACGGTCTTGCCCTCCATCACGCCGTAGAGGGTCTCCTGGATGGCGGCCTCGACCTCGCTGTCGAGTGCGGAGGTCGCCTCGTCGAGCACGAGGATCGGTGCGTCCTTGAGGATGACACGCGCCAGCGAGATGCGCTGGCGCTGGCCGCCGGACAGCTTGACACCGCGCTCGCCGACGTGGGCGTCGTAGCCGGTGCGGCCGTTCATGTCCTCGAGCCCGAGGATGAAGTCGTGCGCCTCGGCGCTGCGCGCGGCGTCGATCATCTCGGCCTCTGACGCCTCGGGGCGGCCGTAGAGGATGTTGGCGCGCACCGAGCGGTGCAGGAGCGAGGGGTCCTGGGTGACCATGCCGATCCGGCTGCGCAAGCTGTCCTGGGTCACGCCGCGCACGTCCTGGCCGTCGATGCGGATCGCCCCGCTCTCGGTGTCGAAGAAGCGCAGGATGAGGTTCACCAGCGTCGACTTGCCCGCGCCGGAGCGGCCGACGAGGCCGACCTTCTCGCCGGGACGGATGGTCAGGGTCACGTCGCGCAGGCCCCCCGCGGCGCGGCCGTAGTGATGGCTGACGCGGTCGAGCACGATCTCGCCGTGGGTCACCTTAAGCTGCTTCGCGTCGGGGGCGTCGGGCAGCGCGATGGGCTGGGCGATGGTCTCCATGCCCTCGCGGATCACGCCGATGTTCTGGAAGAGCGAGGACAGTGACCACATGATCCAGCCGGTCATGGCGTTGAGCCGCAGGGTGAGCGCCGCCGCGGCCGCCACGGTGCCGACGGTGGCGGTGCCGCCCTGCCAGAGCACGATGGCGTAGCCGATCACCGCCACGATCAGGAAGCCGTTGATGACCGTGAGGCCGAAATCCATGAAGGTGATGATGCGCATCTGCGACATGAAGGTCTTGCGCGCGTGCTCGATGGCCTCGCCGGCATAGGCCTCTTCGCTGCGGGTATGGGCGAAGAGCTTCACCGACTGGATGTTGGAATAGCTGTCCACGATCCGCCCGGTGATCGCCGAGCGGGCGTCGGAGAACGCCTTGGACGCCTTGCCCACGCGCGGCACGGTCCAGATGACCAGCCAGGCATAGAGGCCGAGCCAGACGATCAGCGGGATCGCCAGCCGCGGGTCGGTGCCGGCCAGCAGCCAGAGCGCGCCGACGAGGTAGATCGTGGCGTAGACCACCGCGTCGAAGGTCTGGAAGGTGGCTTCGCCGACCGCCGGGGCGGTCTGCATCATGCGGTTGGCGATGCGCCCGGCGAAATCGTTCTGGAACCAGCCGACCGACTGGCGCAGCACGTGGCGGTGCGAGCGCCAGCGCACGATGGTGCCGACGTTGGGCATCAGCGACTGGTTCAGGTACAGCGCGCTGAGGGTCTGGATCGCCGGGCGCAGCAGCAGGATGAAGCCGGCGACCAGCGCCAGCTCCAGCCCGTGGTCGGCCCAGACCTGGGTGGGGGGCACCACGGAGAGCAGGTCCACGAGCCGGCCGGCGTACCAGATCAGCCAGATCTCGATGAGCGCGACCGCGAGGATCGACAGCACGGTCCAGGCCATGACGCCGCGCGCCGGGCGCAGGTATTCGGCCAGGAACGGCCAGAGCCGGTTCGGGGGCGTGTCGTCTTCGCGATAGGACGCATAAGGGTCGACGAGCGACTCGAAGTAGCGGAACATGAGATGGACTTCTCGACGGAAAGGGGAAGGTGGGGCACGAAGTGCTGCGGGCCAGCGGGCCCGGTCCGGGCGCGGCTAGCGGCGCGAAATGATCCGGACAGTCTCCATGCAGGCTCTCCTCGGTTCGTCGAGAGCCCCATAGCGCAATTCGCGGCGCCTGTCACCTAGGGAGTGATCGAGGAGCGTCATGCTCTGAGATCCAGGCGGCGGCGGGTCACTCGCTCGATGCAGCTTGGCGTAGGGTTTGCGGTCACGACCCGACCAATCCGGCGTAGATGCTACATGATCGCTTCGCGGAGATACCGGACCCGCGCAGGCGCAGCACGAAAGCCGATGTCGTCCGTCTACCACCTCGCAGAGAGTGGACGTGAATGACGGGGCTTCGCGGGCCGTTCGCCATCAAGATAGACTGAAATTACCCTACCGAGGGGGAGGCCGCCGTGACGGCACGAGAAACGATCGGGCTCCTCAGTTGCAGATTGGAGTGGGCATGGACTGGGACGAATTCACGAAATGGGGCGAGCACCTGTCCGGGTGGGCGGCAGACTATCACCGGACCCTTCGCGACCGCCCCGTCCGTGCACAGACGCGGCCTGGCGACACGGCGCGCATGCTTGATGCGGCGCCGCCCACGCATGGCGAGGCGATGGACACCATCATGGCGGATTTCGAGCGAATCGTCATGCCGGGCATGACGCATTGGCAGCACCCGCGCTTCTTCGCATATTTCCCGGCCAACGCCACGCCCCCGTCGATGCTGGCCGAGATCCTCGTCAGCACGATCGCGCCGCAATGCATGCTCTGGCAGACATCGCCCGCTGCGACGGAGATGGAAGGCGTCATGGTCGACTGGCTCCGACAGGCGCTGGTCCTGCCGGAACACTACACCGGCGTCATCCAGGACAGTGCCTCTTCGGCGACGCTCTCGGCGGTTCTGACGATGCGCGAGCGGGCCATCGGCTATACGGGAAATCGTGACGGATTGTCAGGCAAGGGCAGGCTCCGGGTCTACTGCTCCGACCAGGTTCACAGCTCGATCGACCGCGCGGCCTGGGTGGCGGGGATCGGGCAGGAGAACCTCGTGAAGCTTCCAACGCGCGGCCCGCGCCATGGACTTGACGTCGATGCCCTGATGCGCGCGATCGCCCAGGACCGGGCGGCGGGCCATGTGCCGGCGGGTGTGGTCGCGATTACCGGCGGTACGGGTGTCGGGGCGTCAGACGATCTTGCCGCCGTGCTCGCCGTGGCGCAGGCCGAGGGTCTCTACACGCATCTTGATGCGGCATGGGCGGGTGCGGCGATGATCTGCCCGGAGTTCCGCGAGGATTTCTGGGCGGGTGTCGAAGGCTACGACAGCATCGTCTTCAACCCGCACAAATGGCTCGGGGCGCAATTCGACTGCTCGGTGCAGTTCCTCAGGGACCCCATGCCGCAATTGAACACGCTCAAGATCGAACCGGAATATCTGAAGACGTCGGGCGACGCGGTCACGAACTACTCCGAATGGACGATCCCCCTGGGGCGTCGTTTCCGGGCATTGAAAATCTGGTTCCTGATCCGAAGCTACGGTCTCGACGGATTGAGGGAGCGCTTGCGAAACCATGTCCGATGGGCCGGGGAGATATGTGACGTCATCCGGGCCATGGACGGGTTCGAGATCGTCACAGAACCGATCCTAAGCCTGTTCTCGTTTCGATGCCCGGGCGACGACGCGGCTCAGCAAAGGCTGGTTGACGCCATAAACGACGATGGGCGCATTTATCTGACCCAAGGCGCGTTCGAAGGACGGCGTGTCATCCGTTTCCAGGTCGGCCAGTTCGATACGACACGCGAGGATGTCATGTTGGCCGGCGACGTCATTCAAGGCGTCTGGAGATCAACTACTTGATGCGCGTTGCCCTCTCGTGTTTTGAGCGTTATCCGCCGTGTTTCAGCACGCGCCCATGGGATTGAAAGACCGTTGCCTTGTCCATGTCAGCTCACGGCTCGATCCCGCCGGTAGCTGCACTCTCACGAAATAACGGCACAGGGCCGAGAGTAGCCCTCGCATCGTGCCGGCGGCGGGGGATGCGGTCAGACGACGATGACCTTGGCGCCGGTCGCGGTGCGGTCGTAGAGGTCGATGACGTCCTGGTTCAGCATGCGGAAGCAACCCGACGAGGCAGCCCAGCCGATGGACTTGGGCTGGTTGGTGCCGTGGATGCGGTAGCCCGAAATCGCGGCCGCCGAAGTTGATGTAGAGGGCGCGCGCGCCGAGCGGGTTGGAGAGGCCGCCGGGCATCCCGCCGCGCCATTTCTCGAGGCTCGGGTCGCGGGCGATCATCTCGGGCGGCGGCGTCCAGCCCGGCCAGCGGGCGGTGCGGGCGATATAGCCGGTACCGGTCCAGCCGAAGCCCTCGCGGCCGATGGCGATGCCGTAGCGGGTGGCCTTGCCCTCCGGCTCGACGAAATAGAGGAACGGCCCCTTGGTATCGATGACGATCGTGCCCGGCGCCTGGTCGGTGTCGAAGTCCACGCGGGTGCGCAGGAGCCCCGGGTGGAAGGACTCGACGTCGATCGCCGGCAGCGTGCGGTTGCCGTCGGCGCGCGAGGCGTAGATCTCGGCGAAGGCGTAGCCCGGATCGGGTTCCGGCGGCGCCTGCACGACGTCCATGTCGGTTGGAACACAGGCGGCGAGCATAGAGCCCCCCACACCCAGAAGGAATCCGCGTCTCGCGTTCATCATCTCACCAAACCCACCTACTCGTTACTCTGACGGCGAATCAAACCACAGGCAAGAGGCTGCAAACGCTCCGCCTGCCGCAGCAATTCGCTGTGGCAATCGCATCAATAGCGGCCGACTCTTGCCTTCTGCTGAATCGGCAGCCGCCAGGTGCCCGCGTGGTTAAGGAACCACTGTCAACGGTGGCGTGTCAGCACGGCTTCGCCGGAGACGGGGTCGGTCACGCCCAGCCCCCCGCCCAGATCCTCCAGCCACTCGCGGAATGTGTCGAGCATCGCGATCATCTTCGGCCTCGCGGCGGCGATCGCGTCCATGCTGTCCCACTCGCCGACGAAGCAGTAGTCGCGGTCGCCGGTTTGCACCACGGTCAGGCTCCGCATTCCCTCCATGTCGGCCAGCGGGCGTTCCCGGTGAAAGGCCAGGTATTCCTCCGCGTGGCCGGGCTTCACCCGCATCCTTACGACGTTGTAGGCGGTCATTGCCCCCTCCCCGCGCCCGGAACGCGCGCCGGCCAGAGGTCGGGCCGCACCGTGGCGCCGCTTGATGCTGTCAGTTCACACACACGTCCGGGGACCGGCAGGGCGGGCCTTCGGTGGTGCCGCAGGGCCGGGCCTCGATGCATCCACCCCTGCCCTGCCCGCAGGTGAGCGGGCGCCGGGGTGGGATGGATGCATCGAGGTCAGTCTAGCAGGTCCGGGATTGCGTCACAACGCGCCGGACCCACCCTGCATCCGCCGATGCAAGTCGCACTTACGCCCGAATGCCTGCATCCTGCGTCGCGCTCGACCGTTGCCAGATCGGGTTCCCTTTGCCGCGGGCCAAAGCTATCAACCCCCGGTGAGCAATCCGCATGGAGTGAGCCAATGCGTCTCGGACCCTTACTGGCAAGCAACCTGGCGAGTTCGGTCGCCGTCGCTGCACTGGCGGGCGCGGCCGCGGCGCAGAGCGCACCCGGCGCACCGAGTGCCACCACCACGATCAACGGTCTGCAGCTTCCGCCGCCGCCGGTGCCGTTTGTTCCCGCTGACCGCGACGCTGGAGCGGCTGACCCTCAAGGTCGACCGGCCGCAGCTCAGCGAGGCCGACCGTCAGAGGCTCGAGGCGGCCATGCACAAGGCGAGCGACTGATATGACACGCAACGCACCAGGAAATGGTGCTGGGACAAGCTCGCCATTCACGTCGAAGGAACCAAGCATGAGACTGCCTGCCGCTCTCGCCCTGCTCTGCACCGCATCGATCCACGCGCTCCCGGCCATCGCGACGGCCCAGCAGTTCGTCTCCGGCACGCCGGGCGCGCCGGATGCCACTGCCACGATCGATGGCCAGTCGCTTCCGGCCCAAGCCATGCCTTTCGGCGGGGTCATCAATCTCGACGCAACGAAGTCCACCCCGTGGTGGCCGCCGAGCACGGTCCCGCCCACGGGCGCGCCGAACATCCTGCTCATCATGACCGACGACGCCGGCTACGGGGTGTCGAGCACCTTCGGCGGCGTGATCCCCACGCCGGTGCTCGACGGATTGGCGGCGGAGGGGCTGCGCTACACGCAGTTCCACTCCACGGCGCTTTGCTCGCCGACCCGGGCCGCCCTGATCACCGGGCGCAACCACCATTCGGTCGGCTTCGGGGTGATCGCCGAGCAGTCCACCGGCTTCCCCGGCTACGACGCGACCATCGGGCTCGACAACGGCACGGTCGGCTCGATCCTGCGCGACCACGGCTATGCGACGTCCTGGTTCGGCAAGAACCACAACACGCCGACCGACCTGATCTCGACGGCGGGGCCGTTCGACCAGTGGCCGTCGGGCATGGGCTTCGACTACTTCTACGGCTTCATGGGCGGCGAGACCGACCAGTGGACGCCGTGGCTGTTCCGCGACCACACCCAGATCTTCCCGTGGCGCGACGACCCGAACTACAACATGATCACCGGCATGGCCGATGACGCCATCAACTACCTGCGCGAACTGGACGCGGCCGCGCCCGACAAGCCCTTCTTCCTCTACTACGTGCCCGGCGGCACCCACGCGCCGCACCAGCCGACCCAGGAATGGATCGACAAGTTCGAGGGCAAGTTCGACATGGGCTGGAACGCCATGCGCGACGAGATCTTCGCCAACCAGCAACGGCTGGGCGTGATCCCGGAGGGCACCAAGCTGACCCCTTGGCCGGACGACCTGCCGATGTGGGACACGCTCGACGCCGATCGAAGAAGATGTTCGCGCGCCAGGCCGCGGTGTTTGCGGCCTACGTCGCCTACACCGACCACGAGATCGGCCGGGTGATCGACGAGGTGGAGGCCCAGGGCAAGCTCGACAACACGCTCATCATCTACATCGAGGGCGACAACGGCACCAGCGCCGAGGGCTCCACCATCGGCACCGCCTTCGACCTCGCGGCGATCCAGGGCATCAACATGCCTGTCGCCGACCAGCTCAAATACTACGACGAATGGGGCGGGCCGATGACCCAGCCGCACATGTCGGTGGCCTGGTCCTGGGCGTTCGATGCGCCGTTCAAGTGGACCAAGCAGGTCCCCTCCTACTTCGGCGGCACTCGACAGGGCATGGTGATGTCCTGGCCCGGCCACATCACCGACAAGGGCGGCGTGCGCAGCCAGTTCCACCATGTGATCGACATCGTGCCGACGCTGCTGGAGGCGACCGGGATCGAGGCGCCGCAGATGGTCAACGGCATCCCGCAGAAGCCGATCGAGGGCGTCAGCATGGCCTACACCTGGGCCGCGGAGAATGCCGGCGCCGCCTCCACGCGCCACACCCAGTACTTCGAGATGTTCGGCAACCGCGCACTCTACCACGACGGCTGGATTGCCTCGACCAACCCGCCGGAGCCGGTGTGGCTGATGGGGCTGGACGCGATGCCGAACGTTCTCACCGGCTACAAATGGTCGCTCTACGACCTCACCAAGGACTTCTCGCAAAACGACGACCTCGCGGCGCAGGAACCGGCCAAGCTCCAGGAACTGCAGGACATGTTCCTCGTGGAGGCCGCCAAGTACCAGGTCTTCCCGCTGGACAACTCGGTCGTGCAACGCATCGCGGCACCCCGGCCCAGCGCCACCGCCGGCCGCGACGAGTTCGAGTTCACCGGCGTGCTCTCCGGCCTGCCGGCCGGCTCGGCACCCAGCATCCTGACCCGCTCCTACACCATCACCGCCGAGATCGAGGTGCCGGACGGGGGCGGCGAGGGCATGCTGGCGACGCTCGGCGGACGCTTCGGCGGCTTCGGGCTCTACCTGCTCGACGGCAAGCCGGTCTATACCTACAACCTGCTCGGGCTGGAACGCTTCCGCTGGGCCGGTGATACCGCGCTGACCGCCGGCAAGCATACGGTGGTGTTCGACTTCACCTATGACGGCCCGGGCTTCGGCAAGGGCGGAAGCGGGACGCTGAGCGTCGACGGAACGGAAGTGGCCAAGCAGGACATGCCGCACAGCATCCCGTTCCTCATGACGATCGACGAGTCGTTCGACGTGGGCATCGACACCCGCTCGCCGGTCGACGACGCCGACTATCAGGTGCCGTTCCGCTTCACCGGCACCATCGACAAGCTGACGGTCAAGGTCGGCGATCCGCAGGTATGACCGACGGGGCCGTGGCGCGATGCGCCACGGCCTTTGCTCGGACGAATGCCATAACATCGGGATCGGACACGCTGACCGGCGCGAACGACGACGACTACAAGCCGCCGTTCCCGCTGACCGCTACTCTGGACAGGCTGACCATCAGGGTCGACCGGCCGCAGCTCAGCGAGGTGACCGATGCCGACCTGTCCACTCCCTTGACGCGCCCCTGTGCCGGGGCGTACCCCGCACGGCCATGGCCGAGCCCCCGATCCTGACCCTGACCGACCTGCGCCTCGGCTTCGGCGGCGACCCGCTCTTCGACGGCGTCTCGCTGTCGATCCGGCCCGGTGAGCGGATTGCGCTGGTGGGGCGCAACGGGGCGGGCAAGTCGACGCTCTTGAAGCTCATCGCCGGGATGGTGGCGGCGGATTCGGGCGAGCGGTTCCTGCAGCCGGGGCGGCGGATCGGCTACATGGCGCAGGACCCGGACTTTTCCGGCTTCGCCACGCTGGGCGCCTATGTGGCGCAGGGGCTGGACGCCGCCGAGGGCTGGCGGGCGGACATGGCCGCCGAGGGGGTGAAGCTCGACGCCGGCCTCAAGCCGGAGGCCGCCTCGGGGGGCGAGCGGCGGCGGGCGGCGCTGGCGCGGCTGCTCGCCGAGGAGCCGGACCTGATGCTGCTCGACGAGCCGACCAACCATCTCGACATCGAGGCGATCGCCTGGCTGGAGGGGTATCTGGCCGAGGTGAGGGCGGCCTGCGTGACCGTCAGCCATGACCGGGCGTTTCTGCGAGCGGTGAGTTCGCGCACGTTGTGGGTGGACCGCGGCGAGATGCGTGACATGGATCGCGGCTTCGAGAGCTTCGAGGAGTGGCGCGACAAGGTCTTCGCCGATGAGGAGGACGCGCGCCACAAGCTCGACCGCCTCATCAGGGCCGAGGGGCGCTGGGCGGTGGAGGGGATCTCGGCGCGGCGCAAGCGCAACCAGGGCCGGGTGCGGCGGCTGGCGGAGCTGCGCGCCGAGCGCCGGTCGCAGATCGCGCGGACCGGCGTGGCGCGGATGGCCTTCGACGCCGGGCCGGTGTCGGGCAAGCTGGTGGTCGAGGCGGAGGGGATTTCCAAGGCCTACGGCGGGCGCGTGGTGATCCGCGACTTCTCGATGCGCATCGGGCGGGGCGAGCGGGTGGCGTTCGTCGGGCCGAACGGGGCGGGGAAGACGACGCTGCTGAAGATGCTGACCGGGCAGATGGCGCCGGACAGGGGAACGGTGCGGCTGGGGGTCGGGCTGGTGCCGGTGGAGCTGGACCAGAACCGCAGCGCGCTGGACCCGGAGGCGAGCCTCTGGGAGACGCTGACCGGGGCGGGCGGGATCGGGGCGCCGGGGCGGGGCGACCAGGTGATGGTGCGCGGCCGGCCGAAGCACGTGGTGGGGTATCTCAAGGAGTTCCTGTTCGCCGAGGTGCAGGCGCGGGGGCCGGTCTCCGCACTTTCGGGTGGCGAGAAGGCGCGGCTCTTGCTGGCGCGGCTGATGGCGCGGGAGAGTAACCTGCTGATCCTCGACGAGCCGACCAACGATCTCGACGTGGAGACGCTGGACCTGCTGGAGGAGTTGGTCGCCGACTACGAGGGGACGGTGCTGCTGGTCAGCCACGACCGCGACTTCATCGACCGGATCGCGACGACGACCGTGGCGCTGGAGGGCGACGGGCGGGCGGTGGTCTATGCCGGCGGGTGGAGCGACTATCGCGCGCAGCGGGGCCAGGATGCGGTCGAAGTGCCACGGGCGCGGGCCGCCGTGGCTGCTGCACCGGCTCGCGTGAAGGCGCGGCAGGACCGGATGAGCTTTCGCGACCAGCACCGGCTGGCGGAACTGCCCGGCGAGATGGAGCGGCTGGGGGCGGAGATCGGCAAGCTGGCGGGGTTGCTGGCGGATCCTGACCTCTATGGGCGCGAGCCGGCGAAGTTCGCGCGCGCCTCCGAGGCGATGGCGGCGCGGCAGGCGGCGCTGGCGGCGGCCGAGGAGGAATGGCTGCGGCTGGAGGAGATGCGCGAGCGGCTGGAGGCGGCGGGATGAGGGGCCGCGCACTCTGGGTCACGGGTCCGGGGCGGGTCGAGGTCCGCGACGAGGTGGTCGAGGCTGGGCCTGAAGTCGGTGCTGGTGGAGACCGAGGTTTCGGGCATCAGCCGAGGCACCGAGGCGCTGGTGCTCCGCGGCGGCGTGCCCGAGAGCGAGCGCGCACGGATGCGCTGCCCGCTGCAGGCCGGGGAATTCCCGTTTCCGGTGAAGTACGGCTATGCGGCGGTGGGACGGCTGCCGGACGGTGCGCGGGTCTTCGTGCTGCATCCGCACCAGGACCGGTTCGTGGCGCCGGTGGCGATGGTGGTGCCGGTGCCGGAGGACGTGCCTTCGGTGCGGGCGGTGCTGGCGGCCAATATGGAGACGGCGCTGAACGTGGTCTGGGATGGCGGGGCGGCGCCCTGCGACCGGATCGCGGTGGTGGGGGCGGGCGTGGTCGGGTGCCTCGCGGCCTGGCTCTGCGCGCGGCTGCCGGGGGCGGAGGTGACGCTGGTGGATGTGAACCCCGGCCGGGCGGCGGTGGCGGCGGCGCTGGGGGTGCGGTTCGCGCTGCCTGGCGGTGTGCCCGAGGGGTGCGACCTGGTGATCAATGCGAGCGCCAGTGCCGCGGGGCTGGCGACGGCGCTGGCGGCGGCCGGGACGGAGGCGGTGGTCGTGGAGGCGAGCTGGTACGGGGACCGCGCGGTGGCGGTGCCGCTGGGGGGCGCGTTCCACAGCCGACGTCTGCGGATCGTCGGCAGCCAGGTCGGGCAAGTGCCGGCGGCGCGGCGGGCGCGCTGGACGCATCGGCGGCGGCTGGAGGCGGCGCTGGGGCTGCTGGCCGACCCGGTACTGGATGTGCTGGTCTCGGGGGAGACGGGGTTCGGCGAGCTGGCGGGGCGGTATGGGGCGATCCTTGACGATCCGGGGACGCTCTGCCACGTCATCCGCTATCGCTGAGGGGGAGCCCGAATGCTTGCCGTCGAAGTCCGCGACCACATCATGATCGCCCACAGCCTGCCCTCGCCCGTGTTCGGGCCGGCGCAGGGGATGCACGGGGCGACCTTCGTGGTCGATGCGGCGTTCTTCACCGAGGACCTGGACGGGCACGGGCTGGTGGTGGACATCGGGCTGGCGGTCGAGGCGCTGGGGGCGGCGCTGGCGCCGTTGCGGTATCGCAATCTCGACGAGGTGCCGGAGTTCGCGGGCAAGTTCACCACCACCGAGTTCCTGTGCCGGTACATCTTCGATGCGCTGGCGGGGGCCATCGCGGCGGGACGGCTGAACGACGGCGGGCGGGTGCGGCGGATGCGGGTGCAACTGCACGAGAGCCACACCGCACGGGCCTGGTACGAGGCGGATTTGTGACCGGGGCCGGGTGTATCACGATGTTACACCTGTTATCAAATTGATATATAATGATAAAAGTGTTAATGCGCTCGGCGCGCGGGTGGTGCACTTCACCATACCGGGCGATCTGGCGACGCCGACCGGGGGGTACGGATACGACCGGCGCCTGATGGCGGAGTTGCCGGGCCTCGGCTGGGAGGTGCGGCATCTGGCGCTGGCGGGGGCGTATCCGTTTCCGGACGCGACCGCCCGGACGGGAGCGGCGCGCGCCTTCGCGGCGCTGCCGGACGGGGCGGTGGTGCTGGTGGACGGGCTGGCCGGGGGGGCGCTGGCGGCGGAGATCGCCGTGGCGGCGCGGCGGCTGGTGGTGGTGGCGCTGGTGCATCATCCGCTGGGAGACGAGCGCGGGCTGGAGGTGGCGGCGCGGGACGGGTTGCTCGTCTCGGAGCGGGCAGCGCTGGCGGCGGCGCGGGGGGTGGTCTGCACCAGTGCGGTAACGGCGGCGCGGCTGGTGGCGGGCTTCGGCGTGCCGGAGGAGCGGATCACCGTGGCGCTGCCGGGCACCGATCCCGGCACCCGGGCGGCGCTTGAGGGCGATCCGCCGCTGGTGCTGAGCCTTGGCGCGCTGGTGCCGCGCAAGCGGCATGACGTGCTGATCGCGGCGCTGGCGCGGCTGGCGGACCTGCCCTGGCGGGCGCGGCTCCTGGGCGCGGATGGCCTCGATCCCGGCTGCGCGGCGGCGCTGCGGGCGCAGGCGGTGGGGCTGGGCGGGCGCATCGAGATCCCGGGCGCGGTGGCCGACCCGCGGGGCGAGCTGGCCCGGGCGGACGTTTTCGCGCTGGCGTCGGAGTACGAGGGCTACGGCATGGCCTTCGCCGAAGCGCTGTCGCAGGGCCTGCCGGTGGTCGCCTGCGACACTGGCGCGATTGCGGCGCTGGTGCCGCCGGGGGCCGGTCTGCTGGTTCCTCCGGGCGACGTGGACGCTTTCGCGGCGGGTCTGGCGGGGCTGCTTGGCGATCCCGCGCGGCGGCAGGCGGCGGGCGAGGCGGCCTGGCGGGCGGGGCAGCGGTTGCCAAGCTGGGAGGACACCGCGGGAATGGTGGCCGCGGCGCTGGCCCGGGCCTCGGGGTGAGGCATGGCAGGCGTCGTGCGCCCCGAGGGAGGCCGGCCGCTGCGCTGGCCGGCGGTGGCGGCGCGTCGGCGTCGCGCGCGTGTGGGCGTGCGTGCTCGCACCGCGGCCCAGTCGCCCGGGCTTGTGGTGAGAAAGGAAGATCTGCTGGGGAGGCGCTTGATGAAGCGGCTGCTTCATCAAGGCGCCTCGTCCCATGGTGGGGCTGCGATTCGCGCCGGCGTCAAGGCCGAGCCGCGCAAGCGCGGTCGCTGCGCGAGCCTTGACCCCGACCCGAATCGCGAAACAGAGGGGCCCGGGCTGATGGGGTTCGATCCGGCGTGGCTGGATTTGCGCGAGCCGGCGGATGCGGCGGCGCGGGATCCGGGGTTGCTGGCGGCGGCGGCGGCCTATCTGGGGGCGGGCGCGCTGGCGGTGGATATCGGCTGCGGGACCGGGGCGACGGTGCGGGCGTTTTCGGAGTGTGCGCCCGAAGGGTTGCGCTGGCGGCTGGTGGACAACGATCCGCGGCTGCTGGCATTGGCGGCGGCGGAGGGCGGGGGGGAGGTGGTGGAGGCGGATCTGGCCGATCCGGCCCGGATCCCGCTGGACGGGGCGCGGTTGGTGACGGCCTCGGCGTTCTTCGATCTGGTCTCGGAAGCGTGGGTGGAGGCGCTCGTGGCGCGGCTCGCCGGGCAGGGGATCGGGCTCTATGCGGCGCTGAGCTACGATGGCGGGCTCGGCTGGGCGCCGGAGCTTGCCGCGGATGCCGAGGTGCGGGCGGCGTTCAACGCCCATCAGCGGCGGGACAAGGGGTTCGGGCCGGCGCTCGGGCCGGTGGCGACCGAGGCACTGGCGGCGGCGCTTGCGCGGCACGGCTATGCGGTGCAGCAGGCGGCAAGCCCCTGGCGGCTGGGGCCGGGCGAGGCGGCGCTGCAGGGGGCGCTGGTCGCGGGCATCGCGGCCGCGGCGGGGGAGACGGGGCTGGCGGTGGCCGGGAGCTGGGGTCAGGCGCGGCGGGCGGCGAGCGGGGTCTCGTCCTGCACGGTGGGCCATGCCGATCTGCTGGCGCTGCCGCCAGGGGCGAGGGCGCAGTCGAACATCACCTCGGCGCCGAGGCCGTAGACGAAGGTTTCGGGACGCAGCGCGTCGGAGAGGCGGGCGATCGGCGTGGTGCGCAGGCCCGAGGGGCCGGAGCCGATGATGATAGGGGCGATGCCCACGTGCAGGCGGTCGAGCAGCCCGGCCTCGAGGAAGCCCGCGATGGTCACGCCGCCGCCCTCCACCAGCACGCGGCCGAGGCCACGCTCGGCCAGCGCCGCGCGGATCGCGGCAGGGTGGATCCAGCCCTCGGCCATCGGCAGGCGGACGACCTCGACGCCGTGCGGGCGCGGGGTGTCGCAGCCCTGCACCACGAGGCGGCGCGCACCGTCCGCGGCGAGCGCGCGCGCATTGTCCGGGAGGCGACCGCGGGGGTCGATCACCACCCGCGCCGGGTTCGGGCCGTCGACGAGCCGCACGGTCAGGCGGGGATCGTCGAGGAGCGCCGTGCGGACGCCCACGAGCACGGCGTCGGCCAGTGCGCGGCAGCGGTGGAGGTGGCGCAACCCTTCCTGGCCGGAGACATCCGCCGCGTCGCCGCCTACGGTGGCGACGCGGCCGTCGAGCGACTGGCCGACCTGGGCGAAGAGGAAGGGGGTGGCGGCGGCGAGCGGGGCGTAGAGCTCCCAGGCGGCGCGCTCCGGCAGCGACCAGGCGGGATCGGCGATGGCAGGCCGTCCGGCGCGCCGTGCAAGCAGCGCCGACCAGACAATATCGGAAACCTCAGCCGGACGCATACACCCACTCCCGGCACCGTCGGTCGGCTGCGGCGCCCTGCGGGCATGACATTAGCATGACCGGGCATCGGGTAAAGGCTTCGGTCCGTCATCGGGCGGAGGACCGCCGCAGGCAGGCGTTGCGGCGAAGGCGTCGAGGAAGCGGTTGCGGACGGCCTCCATCGGCCAGACCGGGGCGGCGGGGTCGGGCAGGAGGCCATCTGTCCAGCCCCAGCCGGAGGTCAGGGCGAGGACCTCCGGCGGGCCGATCAGGTGCACGGGGACCTCGGCGCCGCCGAAGCCCTCGCTGACGAAGGCGGCGGGCTGGTGGTCGCCGAGCAGCATGATGAGGGGCGCCGTGGGCGCGCGGCGTTCGGTGAAGGCGAGCGTCGCGGCGAGCGTGTAGTCCAGCGCCTGGCGGAACTGGTCGCGCACCCGGTCGCGGTCGCGCCAGACGACGTGCGGCGGGTCGCCGGCGGTGGCGAAGGGGTCGAAGACCGTGCCGTCGCCGAGTGCGTCCCAGGGGATGAGCGGCGGGATCGGCGTCCAAGGCGCATGCGAGGAGATGAGGGCGATCTCGGCGAAGACGGGCGGGCGCTGGCCGGGGTCGAGCAGCAGGCGCTCGAAGGCGGCGAGCGTGAACTGGTCGGGCATGGTCACCCAGTTGAAGGGCAGGCCGCGGTAGCCGAGGTCGGCGGCGGCGAGAACGGTCGTGTGGCCGAAATAGGCCGCCTCCGGCCAGGAGCGGGTGATCGCGGGCATCACCGCCGCGGCGTGCCATCCGGCGCCGGCGGCGAGGCCGGTGAGGGTGCGGCGGGGAGAGGCGACGAGGGCGCGGTAGCGGCCCTGGGTGTCGATGCGCAGCCCCGAGAGCAGGGTCGCGTGGGCAAGCCAGCTCTGGCCGCCCACGACAGGCGAGGTGAGGAAGGCTGAGCGGGCGGCGAGGCCGGCCGCCGCCAGCGGCGCCTCGGCGGCGGCAAGGGTGGCGCGGATCGTGGGGGCGAAGCGCGGGTTGTCGAGGGCGGTGCGGCCGTAGGACTCGACGAAGACGAGGAAGACGTCGCGCCCTTGCAGCGCGCCGAGCGGCGTCCCGGTCCCGTAGGGGTCGCGCGCGGCCTCGGCGCGGAAGGCCGCGAGGTCGCGGCGGGCCTGCCGGGCGTCGCGGATGTGCTCGCCGGCGAGGCGGAGGGTGAAGGCCGCGCCCGGGGGGTCGAGGCCCGGCATTCGCGCGAGGTCGACCGCGGCGAGGGCCAGTGCGGGCAGGAGGAGCAGCGCCGCCGGGCGCGGCAGGGCCAGGGCGGCGATCCGGCCGGTTGCCCACCAGACCGCCGTGGCGAGCGCCGCCAGGATCGCCGCGGCGGCCAGGGCGAGGGCGAGGGCCGCTGGCAGGCCGAGGGCGCCGCGCAGCATCTCCAAGCCCGCCGGAACGAGGTAGAGGTCGAAGACCGGGTTGAAAGGGCGCAGAAAAGCGATCTGAGCCGCGAAATCGGCGAGCTTCACCATCGCCATTGCGCTCAGGAAGGCCGTCACGCCCGCGCGCAGGGATGGGCGCGCCCATGCGGGGGGGGTGGCGAGGAGGGCGAGGATCGGCGGCAGCTCGAGTGGGAAGAAGCGGAAGGCGCCCCAGGTCGCCGCGTCGGGGTGGTTCGGCTGGATGAGCAGGAGGTGCAGGAGCAGCACCGCCGCTACGAGGCCGGGCCAGCCGACGTTGCGTGCCTCAGGCATCGGTGCCGCCGTCGAGCCGGGCGTAGACGTCCCCCGAGCGGCCGGATCGCGCCGCCGCATCGAGCGCCGGGCGGATGGCGGTGGCGTCGAGCCAGCCAGGCAGGGAGAAGCCGGAGGCTTCGCCGGTGACGAGGTTGAAGCGGTAGCGCCCGAGGGCGGCCAGGCGCGCGATGGCGGCCTCGGCGGGGGCGAGGGCCGCGGGCAGGTATTCGAAGGCGACCCAGGGGACCGGCTGCGACAGGCCCGCGACCACCTCGGCCTCGAAGCCCTCCACGTCGATCTTGATGAGCCTCGGCCGCCCGTGGGCGGCGATCAGCGCGTCGAGGGTGGTCACTTCCACCCGCTCGCGGCTGTCCCAGCGCACGGAGGAAAAGCCGGGGTCGGCGCGCATCCGTGCCGGGAAATCCGCCGCGAGGGACGAGACCGTGGGGTGCAGCCGCGAGACCGCGAGCTCGGCCTCGCCCGGCGCGGGCCCGGCGGCGAGGCGCAGGAGGGTGGCGCCGGGCGGCAGATCGCGGGCGAGGAAGGCGTGGAAGGCCCGCTGCGGCTCCAGCGCCACCACGCGCGCGCCCGCTGCCAGCATGGCGCGCGTGCGGTTCCCGACATGGGCGCCGATGTCGAAGGCGAGATCTCCCGGCCGCAGGATCCCGGCATAGAAGGCGGTGAGCCGCGCGTGGCGCCAGGGCCGGGTGCGGTAGATCGCCAGCGACCGGGCGAGCCCGAGCCAGGTCCGGAATCCGGCGCTCATGCCGGGGCGCATGGTCGCACATTGGTCAGAGCGTTGCCTGCCTTTCCCCTGGTTACGGGTGCGTGGGCCCAAGACTGACAGGTTTCGGCGCGCTTGTCGGCATCGACATGTGTGCTGCGCAGCCGCTGGCCGGTGGCGTGCAGCAGTTCCTTCCATAACCGGGTCCTTTTCTACCAGAGCGGCCACCGACTCCGCCACCGCCGGCCGCTCCGACAGGCAGAAGTCCCTCATGCGATGCAGCCTGACAGAATCCGCAACATCCCGGAACTGGGGCCGAATTCCTCGAATGCGAGGCCCTTGATCTTTGAAGAGCAGAGCTCTCCGATGTCGACGTGCCGTCAGGACCCCCGCCTACGACGACCTTGCCTCTATCCCCCCAGGGGGGATAGAGATCCGTCCATGTCAGAGTCAGCCCGGCACAGATCGCACCCCGACATCATCAACCGCCTCAAGCGGGCGGAAGGTCACCTGAGATCGATCATCGCGATGCTCGAGTCAGGAAAGCCCTGCGCCGAGATCGCGGGCCAGATCAAGGCGGTCGAAAGCGCCATCACGGCAGCCAAGCGAACGCTGATCCACGATCACATCGATCATTGCCTGGGACACGGCGGGTTGGACGAAATCGCCGAATTGCGGGCGATGGCGAAACTGCTCTGAGGGCGCCATGCTGGCCATCCTCGCCAATCGCACCTACCGCCACCTGTTCGTCGCACAGGTAATCGCATTGGTTGGCACCGGGCTTGCAACGGTGGCCCTCGGCCTTCTCGCGTGGGAGATGGCGGGCGCGGACGCGGGGATCGTCCTCGGCACGGCGCTCGCGATCAAGATGGTCGCCTATGTGATGCTTGCGCCCATTGCCGCCGCCTTCGCCGATCGCGTGCCGCGCCGGGCGATGCTGGTGGCGCTGGACCTGATCCGCGCGACCGTGGCGCTGGCGCTGCCTTTCGTGTCTGAGGCCTGGCACGTCTACGTCCTGATCTTCCTTCTGCAGGCGGCGTCGGCCGGATTTACGCCGACCTTCCAGGCGACGATCCCGGACGTCCTGCCCGACGAGGCGGACTACACCCGGGCGCTGTCGCTCTCGCGGCTGGCCTACGATCTGGAGAGCCTGCTTTCGCCGATGCTCGCGGCCGCCCTGCTGGCAGTCGTCAGCTTCCCGGTCCTCTTCGGCGGAACCGTCATCGGCTTCCTCGCATCGGCGGCGCTGGTGCTGACGGTAGCGCTGCCTTCGCCCAAGCCTTCTGCGCCGCGGGGAATCTGGGACCGGACCACTCGCGGTATTCGCATCTACCTCGCCACCCCGCGGCTTCGGGGGCTGCTCGCGCTCAATCTCGCGGTGGCCGCCGCGGGCGCGATGGTGATCGTCAACACCGTCGTGCTCGTCCAGGCGCGCCTGGAGCTTGGCGCGCCGCAGGTGGCGCTCGCGCTCGCGGCGTTCGGAGGCGGATCGATGGTGGCGGCGCTGCTTCTGCCGCGGCTGCTCGACAGCATGCCGGACCGGCCCGCAATGATCGCAGGCTCGGTTATCCTCGTTTGCGGAACCGCACTCGGCCCGCTCGTGGTGACCATGCCAACGCTGATGGCTCTATGGCTCGTGATCGGCTTCGGCTACAGCCTGACGCAGACGCCGACGGGCCGGCTCCTGCGGCGGTCCGCCCAACCGGAGGACCGGCCGGCGGTCTTCGCTGCCCAGTTCGCGCTCAGCCACGCCTGCTGGCTTCTCACCTATCCCCTGGCCGGGCGGTTCGGCGCCGCATTCGGCCTGGACGTCACGTTCCTTGTGCTGGCAGGCATTGCCGCCATTGGTGTTTTGGCGGCGACGCGTCTCTGGCCAGCGCACGAACCCGATGCATTGCCGCACGCCCACCCGGAACTGCCGGCTGATCACCCGCATCTGCGAACCAACCGGGCGAACGATCATCGGCATCCGGTCGTCATCGACGACTTGCACTGGCACTGGCCGGACCCGCACGGTCTCGTGCGCTGAGCTCAGGCGTGTCGCGACCGGAGGCTTCCGGCGGCGATCCCCACAACGAGAATGCCCGAAACGATCAACGCGTAGTCCTGCGGGACGTCGAGCAACACCGCGGCCGAGCCTCCGATGAACGACCAGAGCACTGGCGCGATCAGCAACCAGCGAGTGACCTTCCAATCTCCGAGCATCAGCACCCCGATGGTGAAGATCGCCGTCGGGCATGGGGCAACCCCAAACATCGGCACAGCAGGATATCTGTGCCCGGCCAGAAATCCCAAGGCGGGATAGCCGATGAGCGCAAACAGCATCAGAAAGACACCAAGCGCCGTCACCAGACTTCGCCTGGCACCGAAGATGATGCGGTCGCGCCAAACGTAGGGAGATGCGGCGAGGAGCGCTGCCTGGGCGACGAAGAGAAGGGCGAAGAACCAGGCGGCCGGGTTGATCGGCGCGAAATGCAGCAGGTGATACCCGATGCCGTTGACCGCCCACATCGCTGCGAGCGCCAACAGGATCATAGTGTCCGAACGCTTTGACGGGCGCCGAAGAAGGACAAGCACCAGGAGCCCGGCGAGATAGGCGATGATCTGCAAAGGCCAGATCGCGGCGTTGTAGGCCGCAAAGACGGCAAAGAACTCGTCTACCGTAAAGGGCATTGTCCGCACCAGAGCGACTCCGATGATGATAACACCTGGGCGACGCCGGGCGCCTTGAGCTTAATCAAGCAGGCAGCGAGGTCATGCCCAGCGCATAGAGCGCGAGTCCGAGGAGCGCGGAGCCACCGAGCACCGTCGCCATGCCGAGCTTCAACCGGAACACCGCGAAGAGCGCGAGCGCTGACAGTCCGGCCGCAGCCAAGTCGATCGAGGCGAGGACGGGAAGCTCGAGCGCGAGCGGCCCGGCCTCGATCCGGCGCACCTCGGTCCAGACGACGTGGATGGCGAACCAGATCGCGAGGTTCAGGATCACGCCGACGACCGACGCAGTCACGGCGGTCAGCGCCGCCGAGAGGGATCGGTTGGACCGGAGGCCCTCCATGTAGGGCGCGCCGAGGAAGATGAAGGAAACAGGGGGCGAAGGTCACCCAGGTCGCGAGGAGGCCGCCGGCAGTGCCGGCCAGGAGCGCATTGTCCCAGCCGGCCTCGCGGAAGGCGCCGAGGAAACCGACGAACTGGAGGACCATGATCAGCGGCCCCGGCGTGGTCTCGGCCATCCCGAGACCGTCGAGCATCTCGGCGGGCGCGAGCCATCCGTAGGTGCCCACCGCCTCCTGCGCCACGTAGGCGAGCACGGCATAGGCGCCGCCGAAGGTGACCAAAGCCATCTTCGAGAAGAAGACGCCGATGTCGGCGAATACGTTGCCCGGACCCAGGGCGAGCACCAGCACCGCCACCGGCGCCAGCCAGAGCGCCAGCGCGACCGCCCCCGCCACCAGCGCGCCGCGCCGGGCCGCGGCCGGCATCCGGGCCATCTCCGCGCCGAGCAGCGTCTCGGCGTCGTCGACATGGGCGCCGCCGACCGACCCGTGGCCGCCGCCCGGGCGAAGGCCGGCAGCCCGGCCCGCGCGCCGAGAAACCCGATCAGCGCGGCCGCGAGCACGATCAGCGGGAACGGCGCGCCGAAGGCGAAGATCGCGACGAACGACAGCGCGGCGATCGCGCGCATGGCGTCGTTCTTCAGCGCCCGCCGGCCGAGGCGGACGACCGCCTGCAGGACGATGGCGAGCACCGCCGCCTTGAGCCCGAAGAACAGCGCGGCGACGAACCGACCTCGCCGAAGATCGCGTAGATCCAGCTCAGCGCCATGATCGCGACGACGCCCGGGCAGGATGAACAGGACGCCCGCGATCACGCCGCCCGCAGGTCCGGTGCAGCAGCCAGCCGATGTAGGTGGCGAGCTGCTGCGCCTCCGGCCCCGGCAGCAGCATGCAGAAGTTGAGCGCATGCAGGAACCGCCCGTCGCCGAGCCAGCGCTTCTCCTCGACGAGGATGCGGTGCATCACAGCGATCTGCCCGGCCGGTCCGCCGAACGACAGAAGTGCCACGCGCGCCCAGACCCGCGCGGCGTCGGCCAGCGTCGGATAGGCCTGCGCCGGCGCCAGTGACGCGTCCGTCACCTAGCGCCTCCCGGCCGGTTCGTCGGCCAGTTGTGGGTCTCGTCGGTGGCATCGCGCGCCCAGCGGTAGAGCGCGTCGTAGAGGGCCATGCCGGCCTCGAGTTGCTCGAGGTCGTCGACGTGCATCCGGGAGAGACCGAGGGAGGCGGCGAGAAGCCCGGCGGCCTCGGGTGCGAGGTCGAGCCGCGCCGTGTCGGCCCCGCGCACGATGGTCGCCAGCCGGTCGAGCGCCGGCGTCGACAGGCCGAACTCGTCGAGCATCGTGTCGAAGGTGCAGCGCTCGCCGCGGTGACTCCAGAACGCCTCCTCGATGTCGTAGGGCATCGCCCCGAACAGCTCCGCCACGTCCGACGACTTCCGCGGGTGCGACGTAGAGGAAGACCGCGCGCGGATCGACGAAGCGGCGGATCAGCCAGGGGCAGGCGATCCGGTCGATCTTGGGCCGCGAGCGCGTCACCCAGACGGTGCGGCCGTTGGCATCGCGCGCGGTGATCTTGCTGTGATCCACCAGCGGAAGCCCCGCCGCGGCCCAGGCGGCCTGTCCGCCTTCGAGGTATTCGGCCGGCACGCCCGCGTTCCGCAGCACGGCGGCGACGCCCTGGCTGCGCCGGTGCCCTTCGGCGCAGATGACTGCGACCGCCCCGGTCCGGGCCGTCGCGAGGCGCGCGAGGGCAGCCGGGGCGACCTCGGCCTCGTCGAGCGGCCGTGCGGCTGGAAGCAACCGCGGGTCGGCGGCGCGGGCGGCCTCGGTTCGGACATCGAGCAGGGTCGGGCAGCGGGGGGTGCCGATGAGCTTGGCGAGCTTGTCGGCGGAAATGGCGTCGGGTGCAGGCATCTGCGTTCCTCCCTAGGATCACGGGTCATGTGGAACGCGAGCTTCGGCTGGCGCCTCGTGGGGAGATCGCGGATCCCCATAGAAGGATATACCGATCAACGGGGACGCATTGTCAATCTCGATGGATGATCCACCGACCGCTTTCGATCAAGGTGATCTCCGCGTTGGTCCGCGACGGACTCGACGTCCGTCGCGGTGCGGTTGAAAGGCTCGAAGACCGGGATGGGAGGCCCGCCTCTCGCCAGTCACCGCGTTCTGTCAGCCTACAGGTTGCCCGGTCAGCAGGTCGTAGAGGGTCTCCTCAGCCGTTCCGTCATCGGCGGTATAGACCTCGAAGACCGGCCGCCCGTCGCGAACCTTGGCCTTGACCGAGATCACCGTGTCGCCTTCGGCCGAGGCCTTCTCGATGATGTCGGGGATCGTCACCTCCGTCATCGACAGGAGAGTGTGGTACTGTGCCGACCGCGCGATATGCGCAAAGTCCTCGAACACCTCGATGTTGGGGCTCCACTCCGTCTCAGTTCCCGGGCCCTTGTACTCCTTGAAGACGTTCTCCTCGGGGATCACTCCGAGCCCCGCTTCGGACGTGTAGACCGAGAGCTGGAGCTCGCCGTCGTCCATCTCGAACTTGGCCTCTGTGGGCACCTCGGTGCCCGTCGCCACCTGCTCGATCCCCGAGGCGAGCGTATGGGGCGACTTAGGCAGGGCCGCGAGCAGTGCGCTCATGTCCTCCTCCTGCGCGAATGCCGGCAACCCGACGAGGCACGCGACGCTCGCCAACACGATGATTTGCCTTTGCATTGTTGACATCCTCCATGATAGCAGGCCGCCCGGCCAAACCCGGACAGCCTTGCGAAGGTCTTGTCGCACCCGTGGTTTAAGGCAGAATTAGGTCGATCCCGAGGAACCCGGGCCTCTTAAAACTGTGATAATCGCACCGTGGTCAGCTAGGTTCGATCGAACGAAAGATGGCATCATCAGATGCGCGTTCTGGTTGTCGAAGACGAAGTGCGGATTGCCGAGCTCGTTCGTGCGGCGCTCGAACGCAAGGGCTTCGTCGTCGACGACGTTGCCACGGCTGCAGATGCCCGGGCCTGCCTCGATGTATATGCCTTCGACGTCACAGTGCTGGATCTGGGGCTGCCTGACGATGACGGGATCGTGCTCTTGCGCGAGCTCCGGCGCGCCCGCAACCCCACGCCGGTGTTGGTGCTGACGGCTCGGGACGCCATCGAGGACCGCGTGGCAGGCCTGGAGGCCGGTGCCGACGACTACCTTGTCAAGCCCTTCGCCATGGCTGAGCTTGTGGCTCGCATCAAGGCGCTTCTCCGGCGCCCCGGCCACGCCCTCGGGATCACGCTCGAGGCCGGCAACATCGCCTTCGATACCGTCGGTCGCGATGTGCGGGTCGGAACAACACTCGTCCCCCTGGCCCGACAGGAGCTCGCGATCCTCGAGCACCTGATGCGGCGGCAGGGGCGCACGGTGCCCAAGACGGTGCTCGAGGACAAGCTCTACTGCCCCGATCGCGAGCCCGGCTCGAACCCGATCCCTGTCCATGTCCATCACCTGCGGCGCAAGCTCGCCGAGGCCGGGGCGACGCCCGAGATCCACACCGTGCGCGGCATCGGCTACCTGCTGATGGAGGCGGGATGAGCTGGCCGCGCTCGCTCGAGGGCCAGCTGGTGCTGGGCCTCGCCGCGATCTTCATCGTCGCCACGGCGCTCATGGGAGTAGCCGTCGTCTACGAAGGATACAGCGCGGCAACCGCGTTGGGGGACGAGTCGCTGGCGCACGCCTTTCTCGACGAGTTCATCGGTGACGTCGCCTGGACGATCCCGGTGTTCGCGCTGGCGGTATGCGTGGCCGTGGTGTTGACCGTCCGCCGCGGCCTAGCGTCGCTGCGCGCGGCCTCCGAGATGGCGGCCCGCATTGCGCCCGCATCGACCGGCGTTCGGCTGCCGGTCGACGGCCTGCCCCTCGAGGTCGTGCCCCTCGTCGACGCGGTGAACGGCGCGCTCGTCCGGCTCGAGCGAGGCTTCGTCGTGCAGCGGCAGTTCACCGCCAGTGCGGCGCACGAGCTGCGCACACCGCTTGCGGTGCTGACCGCTGGCCTCGACGTGCTCGATGACGGCCCCGAGGTTGCCAAGCTCCGGGCGGACGCGGCGCGGATGAACCGCCTTGTCGACCAGCTGCTGCGGGTGGCCCGCCTAGACGCGCTGCCGATCGACGTCTCCAGCACGGTCGACCTGCGGGCAACCGCCGCCGACGCCGTGGCATACCTCGCGCCGTGGGCAATTGCCCGGGACCGCAGCCTCGCCTTTGAAGACCCTGAGGCGTCGGTCTGGGTGCGCGGGAGCGCCGAGGCGATCTCGGACGCGCTGCGGAACCTCGTCGAGAACGCGGTCGCCTATGCGCCTCCCGGGACAAAAGCCACGGTCGCGGTGGCGTCCGACGGGAGCCTCTCGGTCTCCGATTGCGGTCCGGGAATCCCGTCGCAGGATCGGGGCCGCATCTTCGAGCGTTTCTGGCGCGGTGCCGGCGCCACCCGCGTGACCACCGGTGCCGGGCTTGGCCTCGCCATCGTTGCGGAGATTGCCAGGGCTCACCGCGCGGCGGTCGAGGTTGCCGATGTCGCCGGTGGCGGCACCCGCGTCACTCTCCGGTTCCCGCCCGCGAAGCCGCCCTGAGGCGCCGCCCCGGGCCTGCCTGCCGTGTTCATCAGGCGACCCTCGGCTCTCAAGGAAGCACCCGGAACCCCATGCCGCACACCACACCAGTATCAAGGATCACGGACATGCATCGCACACCGAGAGCCATCTTGGCCGCCATCGGGACTGCCGCCTCTGCATCTGCGGCCGTCGCCCAATCCGTCGCCATCGACTTCGAGGCCATGGCGCCCAACCAACCTCCAGCCGGTTTCACCACCACCGTGACCGGAGACGGGTCCCCGGGAGAGTGGCTCGTCCGCGACGAGCCGGGCGCGCCTAGCGGCACCCAAGCCCTGACCCAGGTGAGCAGCGCGCCGGCCCGGGCCCAGTTCCCGCTGGCCATCCACGACGGGCTAACAGCCGCCGATGTCGAGTTGTCGGTGAGTTTCAAGCCCCTGTCCGGCAGCATCGACCAGGCGGCCGGCCTCGTCTGGCGCTATCTTCGACGAGGACAACTACTACATCGTGCGCGCCAACGCGCTCGAAGGCAACGTCGTCGCCTACAAGGTCGAGAACGGCGAGCGAACCGACCTGCCACTGGTCGGGCAGGGCAGAACATATGGCATTGACGCCGAAGTTCCATCGAACGAGTGGAGCACCCTCGGCGTGCGCATGGAGGGCGACGGCTTCACGGTCTCGCTGAACGGCACGGACCTCTTCGAGGTCCAGGATGAGACCTTCGCCGAGCCGGGCAAGATCGGCCTCTGGACCAAGGCCGACAGCGTGACGGCCTTCGACGATCTGAGGATCACGCCGCTCCGCTAACGTGCTGGCGTCTTGGGGAATTGGCCGCGGGTGGAGGCCGAAGTAACCACCGCGTTCCCCATGCCGGATCACGGGTCAAGTGGAACGCGAGCTTCGGCTGGCGCCTCGTGGGGAGATCGCGGATCCCCATGCCCCGACGATCCCCGAAGACCTGTAAGGTGTCAATGGCGGCACAGCGGCCGTGGTTCGCGCCAAGCCCGCTTGTCAAAATGCCGCCTGCCCGGCATAGCGGGGCCGTGGAGGCAGAATGGGCAGGTCGACGCGTGATGAGGTCACCGCGCCGCATGGCGGCAGCGGAGTGGTAGCCTTGAGCGCACTCTGGACCCGCGATGCGGCCGTGGCGGCGACGGGCGGCGCGAGCCCTCGGGACTGGGCCGCGAGCGGCGTGTCGATCGACACGCGGACGCTGCAGCCGGGCCGATCTCTTCGTGGCGCTGACCGCCGCGCGCGACGGCCATGACTTCGTGGCCGAGGCGCTGCGCAGGGGGGCGGCGGCGGCGCTGGTCACCCACCGGCCGGAGGGGGTGGCGGAGGATGCGCCGCTCCTGGTCGTGGCGGATGTGCTGGGCGGGCTGGTGGCGCTGGGTCGGGCGGCGCGGGCGCGGTTCAAAGGCAAGGTGGTGGCGGTGACCGGGTCGGTGGGCAAGACCGGCACCAAGGAGATGCTGCGCACGGCACTGGGCGCCCAGGGGCGGGTGCATGCGGCGGAGAAGAGCTACAACAACCACTGGGGCGTGCCGCTGACGCTGGCGCGCATGGCGCCGGATTCCGACTACGCGGTGCTGGAGATCGGCATGAACGCTCCGGGCGAGATCGCGCCGCTGGCGCGGCTGGCGCGGCCAGACGTGGCGATGATCACCACCGTGGCGCCGGTGCATCTGGCGGCCTTCGGCAATCTGGGCGGCATCGCCCGCGAGAAGGCGTCGATCGTCGAGGGCCTGGAGCCCGGCGGGGTGGCGGTGCTGAACCGGGATGCACCGGGATACGGGATCATGCTGGCGGCGGCGCGGCGGGCCGGCGCGCGTCCGCTGCGCTTCGGCACGATGGGGCGGCCGGAGTTCCGCATCGACGAGGTTGCGGTTGTCCCGGGCTCGACCTCGGTTGCGGCGCGGATGCACGGGCGGCGCTTCATGTTCCGGCTGAGCGCGCCGGGGCGGCATCTGGCGATGAATGCGCTGGGCGTGCTGGCCGCGGTCGAAGCGCTGGGCGGTGACGTGGCGCTTGGGGCACTGGCGCTGGCCCAGTGGGAGGCGCCGGAAGGGCGCGGGGCGCGCTGGACGGTGGCGCTCGGACCCGCCGGGCTCGACGGGGCGGTGACGCTGATCGACGAGAGCTACAACGCCAACCCCGCCGCCATGGCCGCCGCCTTCGAGGTGCTGGCCGGCGAGCGCACCGAGGACGGGATCGGCCGCGTGTCCCGGGGCCGGCGAGTCGCCTTCCTCGGCGATATGCTGGAGCTCGGACCCACCGAGCGCGAACTGCATGCAGGCCTCGCCCGGGTGCCGGCGCTGGGCGCCATCAACCTCGTTCATTGCGCCGGCGAGCGGATGCGCGCGCTGCACGACGCACTGCCGGCGGAGAAGCGCGGCGAGTGGTTCCCCGATGCCGAGGCGATGGCGGCGCGGGCGCGGCGGCTGCTCGACGCGGGCGACGTCGCCATGGTCAAGGGATCGAACGGATCAAGGGTCGCCGCGGTGGTGGCCGCGATCAAGGAAATGGGCGAGGCCCGCCCGGCAGGCGCCAGGGAGGCCTGAGGCACGATGCTCTACTACCTCGCCGAATTGTCCCCGAACGTGAGCGGGCTGAACGTCTTCCGCTACATCACCTTCCGGGCGGGCGGGGCCTTCATGACGGCGCTGGTCTTCGGCTTCCTGTTCGGGCGGCCGCTGATCGAGCTCTTGCGCATCCGCCAGGGGCGCGGCCAGCCCATCCGCGACGACGGGCCGGAGAGCCATATCCTCGCCAAGGCGGGCACGCCGACCATGGGCGGATTGCTGATCCTCTCGGCGATCCTCGTCTCGACGCTGCTCTGGGCGCGCTGGGACAATGGCTATCGTCTGGATGGTGCTGGTCGTCACCATGGGCTTCGGGCTGATCGGCTTCGCCGACGACTACGCCAAGGTGAAGAAGCAGACCCATGCCGGGGTATCGAGCCGCGTGCGGGTGGCGGCCGGCATCGTGCTGGCGCTGATCGCCGCGGGTTGGGCGATCTACCTGCACCCCGAGGGGCTGACCGGGCAGCTGGCCTTCCCGGTGTTCAAGAACTTCCTGCTGGATCTGGGGTGGTTCTTCCTGCCCTTTGCGGTGCTGGTGATCGTCGGCGCGGCCAACGCGGTGAACCTGACCGACGGGCTCGACGGGCTGGCGATCATGCCGGTGATGATCGCCGCGGGCTCGCTCGGGATCATCGCCTATGCGGTGGGCCGGGTGGACTTCACCGACTATCTCGGCGTGCATTTCGTGCCCGGCACCGGCGAGATCACCATCTTCGTCGCGGCGCTGATCGGCGGCGGGCTGGGGTTTCTGTGGTACAACGCGCCGCCCGGCGGCGGTGTTCATGGGCGACACCGGGCGCTGGCGCTCGGCGGCGCGCTGGGGGCGATCGCGGTGGCGACCAAGCACGAGATCGTGCTGGCGATCATCGGCGGGCTCTTCGTGGTGGAGGCGTTGAGCGTCATCATTCAGGTGCTCTACTACAAGCGCACCGCGAAGCGGGTGTTCCTGATGGCGCCGATCCACCACCATTTCGAGAAGAAGGGCTGGGCGGAGCCGCAGATCGTCATCCGATTCTGGATCGTCTCGCTGATCCTCGCCATGATCGGGCTCGCCACGCTGAAGTTGCGCTGAAGCTCTGCTATGCTGCCGGCATGGATCCCGCCGCCCTTTGCCGCGACTGCCTGACCGCCTGGGAGGGTACCGGGCGCTGTCCGGCCTGCCGCTCGCCGAGTGTGCTGGTCCATCCCGAGCTGAACAGCCTCTCCATCGCGCATCTCGACGCCGACGCCTTCTATGCCTCGGTCGAGAAGCACGACGACCCGGCGCTGCGCGACCGTCCCGTCATCGTCGGCGGCCGTGAGCGCGGCGTGGTCTCCACCGCCTGCTACCTCGCGCGGATAAAGGGCGTACGCTCGGCCATGCCAATGTTCCAGGCGCTGAAGCTCTGCCCGGAGGCGGTGGTGGTGAAGCCGCGCATGGCCCGCTACGTCGAGGTCTCGCGGGCGATTCGCGCCATGCTGCTGGAGCTGACCCCGCTGGTCGAGCCCCTCAGCCTCGACGAGGCCTTCCTCGACCTCTCCGGCACCGAGCGCCTGCATCGCGCGCCGCCGGCGGTCCTGCTGGCCCGTCTGCAGGCGCGCATCGAGCGCGACCTGGGGCTGACCGTCTCGGTCGGCCTCTCGCACAACAAGTTCCTCGCCAAGATCGCCTCCGACCTCGACAAGCCCCGCGGGTTCCGGATCATCGGCCGGGCCGAGACGCAAGCCTTCCTCGCCCCGCGCCCCGTCGGGCTGATCTGGGGGGTCGGGCAGGCCGCCGTCACCGCGTTGGAACGCGAAGGCCTGCGTACCTTCGCCGACCTGCGTGCCCGTGACCGCGCCTGGCTGGCGCGGCGGTTCGGCAGCCTCGGCGACCGGCTCTGGCAGCTTTCGCGCGGCGAGGACGACCGAGGTGTCCACCCGGAGCGCGCCCTCAAGTCGATCTCCCACGAGACGACCTTCGCGCAGGACCTCTCCGACCCCGAGGCCCTGGGCTGGCACCTCTGGTCACTGTGCGAACAGGTCTCCGCCCGCGCCAAGTCCCGCGCCCTGGGCGGCCGGGTGGTGACGCTGAAGCTCAAACGGGCCGACCACAGCCTCATCACCCGCCGCCATACCCTGCAGGCTCCCAGCCAGATGGCCGACCGAATCTACCGCTCCGCCGTCGGGATGCTGCAGCGCGATATAGATAGTGCCCCCTTCAGGTTGATCGGCGTAGGCCTGTCCAGCCTGGTTTCCGCCGAGCAGGCGGACCCCGGCGACGACCTGCTCGACCAGACCGGCGAAAAGCGTGCCGCCGCGGAACGGGCGGCGGATACGATACGCGCAAAGTTTGGTCAGGGGGCGATCATTCTCGGCCGCTCGATCCGCTGAATGGCGCAAGCCGATGCCGATCCGCCACATTTTTGGGCATATTTAGCGCGCACTAAAAAAAGCGCGCGAAAATCTCGGCCGGCGGGTTGACTATGCTGCGGCGCGTCATAAAATCAGTCTCGTGATGCGTTGCATCATACACGCCCTACGGGCGTTTCCTCCCTAAACTTGGGCCGTGCCTTGTGCACGGCCTCTTTTTTTTGGAATCGCGCGTTATTCCGCCGCCATCGGCACGGAGCGCGGACCGAGCGCGGCGAGGAGGCCGCAGGCCTGGCCAATGCGCCCGGCGACCTCGGCGAACTCGGGCAGCCGCTCGAATTCGCGCCTCGTCCATGTAGAGCGCGCGGTCGATCTCGATCTGCAAGGCCTGCACGCCCTGGCGCGGGGCGCCGTAGGCCTGGGTGATGTAGCCGCCGGCAAACGGGGCGTTGCGGGTGACGACGAAGCCCGCGGAGGCGAAGATTTCCACCGCCGCCTCGGCAAGCCAGCGGTCGCAGGATGCCCCGAAGCGGTCGCCGAGGATCAGGTCGGGCCGGCGTCCCCGAACCGCAGGCGCCGAGGTCAGGGCGTCGTGGGGCATCGAATGGCAGTCGAAGAGGATGGCCGTGCCGAAGGACGCGCGCGCCTCGGCCAGGAGCGCGCCGAGCTTGCCGTGGTAGGGGCGCCACCAGTTCGCGATGCGGCGCTCGGCCTCGGCCATGGACATCTTGCCATCGATGATCGGCCGCCCCTCGGCCACCACCCGCGGGATCACCCCGAGCCCGGCGGCAATGCGTGGGTTGGTGCTGCGGCGGAAGGCGCCGGCGATCAGTGCAGGGTCGAGATCCTCGGGCGCGCGGTTCAGATCGACACACGCCCGCGGCACCCGGGCAGCAAGCAGGGGCGCGCCATGGTCCGGAACCGTGGCGAACAGCTCGTCGACGAAGGCATCCTCCGACGAGCGGAGCTGGAGCGGGTCCAGCCGGCTGGCTCCGAGGAAGTCGGCCGGATAGACTGAACCGCTGTGGGGCGAACTGAAAACGGCGCAGGACGTGCGCTCGCGGGGCATCCGCAGGGAAAAGTTCGGTTCGCTCATCCGGCACCCACGCCTGTTTCGCAGGCAGTATAGCCCGCAAACGCGCCGTGGCAAAATGCCTTGAACAGGCCGCTTGCAGCATATATGAGCGCGGGCAGACAGGGCGGAGAGACACCGCCCTTTCGGGCGTATAGCTCAGCGGGAGAGCACTTCGTTGACATCGAAGGGGTCACTGGTTCAATCCCAGTTACGCCCACCATTTCCCGAGAGGGATGACTGAAACCGAAGGCGCAGGCCCTGCAGACCAGGTCAGGCCGCGCGCCGCAGAAGAGGAGAGAGGCCATGAAGGTCGTGAATTCGCTTCGCTCCCTGAAGGCGCGCCACCGCGACTGCCGGGTGGTTCGCCGCAAGGGGCGGATCTACGTGATCAACAAGACCCAGCGCCGGTTCAAGGCCCGTCAGGGCTGAACCAACGCACCCGGGACTTTCGGAGAGCCGCGCCACCAGCGCGGCTTTTTCGTTCTTGTCGCCCCGGTTGTCCGGGTTGTCCAGGCACCGCGCTCCCGCCGGAGGTGCCAGAACGCACCAATTCGCCGAGCTTGCGCCCGACGTGGCTTGATGCGCCCCAAACGCGAATGGGTGTCCGCCGCACCTCGGACTTGCCCACACGGACCGAATTCTCTGGTGCGGCCGGACGCAGGGCGGGCTATAGCCTCAGAATCCGCCAGAACCGATCGAGGAGACCAATGGAATCACAGGCGACGGAAGACCGCGATCCGCGGTCCGCGAGGCGGCTGAGCCAGCACGACCTGATCGCCGAAATCGCTCGCCTGCAGGCGAGCCTGGATCGTGACGGAATCCTCCAGACCGGAAGGGAATACGCTTACCTCGCTACGGCCTGCGTGGTGCGCGGCAATATTGAACAGGCGAAATCAGTCCTGCGCAGGGCGATGCCAAACCACTCTCGGAACCCGGCGGTGCTGCGAACCTTGGGCGAACTCGAGTTCCAGTCTGGCGACTACGCCGCCTCCGCAGACCTCTGGCGCGCGCTCCTCGCCAAGAAGAAGGAGAACGCCGGGCCTGCAGCCTATTCGCGCCTTGCATCATCCCTGCGCCGGCTCGGAAGCCTCGGCGAGGCACTGGAGGTAGTTGGCGAGGGACGGCGCCATTTTCCGGAGAACGCGGCAGTTTCCGCGGAGCATGCGCTGCTCGATCGAATGATCGCCGAGACTTCGGGACGACGGGGCCGTCGAAATCCACCAGGTGGGACGGCATCCATACAAGTGTCGGCCGACTCACAATTTCTGGGATCGGACCGTCAGCAGCAGGAACTCGCTTGAGATCGACGGCTGGTACAAGAAAAAGTTCAACCTCACCGGGCGCTCGATCGCCTCCGGAGGCAGCTGCTTCGCCCAGCATCTTGGACGGAGGCTCAGGCAGAGCGGCTTCGATTACCTCGATGTGGAGCTCGCTCCCGACTTCCTTCTTCCAGAGAGCCATGCCGACTTTGGCTACGGCCTCTTTTCCGCTCGCTATGGCAACATCTACACTAGCAGGCAGCTGGTCCAGCTCGTCGAACGTACACTTGGCCGCTTCACTCCCCGCGACCGGGCATGGAAGAGAGACGAGGGAGTTGTCGATCCATTCCGCCCCACCATCGAGCCCGACCCCTACGGCAGCGAGGCCGAGATGCTGGCGGCACAGCGCAATCATCTCCAAGCCGTCGAGGAGCTTCTCCGCAAGACCGACGTCTTTGTCTTCACGCTCGGGCTCACTGAATGCTGGACGGACGCGCACGATGGCGCTGCCTATCCGATCGCTCCGGGCGTTTCGGGCGGTCTGTACGATCCGGGTCGCCACAGGCTTATCAATCTTGGTCACGCCGACGTGCTTGAGGATTTGCACCGCTTCATGGAGCTGGCCCGCGGTCTCAATCCCACAATGCGGCTGCTGATGACGGTTTCTCCGGTTCCGCTCATGGCGACCGCGACCGACCAGAACGTCGTGGTCGCATCCACCTACTCCAAGTCGGTTCTGCGCGCCGCTGCCGGCAGCATGGCGGACGCTCATGACTGGGCGGATTATTTCCCGTCTTTCGAGATCATCAATTCCCATGTTATGCGCGGCCAGTTTTACGATCCGGACATGAGAAACGTGTCCCCGGTCGGCGTCGATCACGTAATGCGGCAGTTCTTCTCCGAGCATCTGCCGAAAAAAAGGAAACGGCCGCAGAAGCAACTGCCCGCGGACGCGGACCAGACCGTCTGCGACGAGGAACTGCTCGGGGCATTCGGCGTATGAGGGTCCTCATCACCGGTGGGTCACACACCGGCGCCCTCGCCCGCGCCCACGAAGCAGGAAATACGCGTGGCGCGCACGGATTTGAACTTCAAATCCGGCCGTTGGGCGGAGGCATTACCGTTGCGCGGAAGTTCTTCGAGAGTTCCGGTTCCCGGATCATCATCACGAACAAGCGTTTCAGACGGAACATCGCCGCCATTCCCTTCGCTGACGTCGCCTTTGAGAGGGTCGGCTTCTGCACCGCCCTCTATAGCCGACCGATCTGGTACGGCCGGGATTCGATTCGCTACGCCCCCCCCGGGGTGGACGACGGACGGCGCGCGATCTCCCGCGCTTTGCTCGCAGAGACTCGTCACGGACGATCTGAAATACCTCCTCCAATTTCTTGAGGCTCTAACGGCCCTCGGCCTCCGGCCCTTCGTGATGGACTTTCCGCGGCCGTTTCGCCACAATCCGGAGGTGGCGCGCGCCGGCGAGCACGCGATCCAGGTTATCGACCGGGAGTACCGCCGCATCTCTCTCGCCTCACTCGCCGCGATGCAAGTTCCCGTGGTGCCAGCATCGGATGACACTTTCGACGAGGACGGCTTCACCCTGCCCGAGTTCGCCCATCCGTCCGCGACCGACAGGACTCACGCGAACGAGGCCTATGGCGCGAAGATGCTTGACAGGATCTATGGATTCCTTGGGGCCGCTGGAGAACGGGACACGCCGCAAGAGGCCAGTTCACCTTTGATCAGCTTGTAACTAATACCGAGCCTGATAGATCCCGGATGGACAAAGGTGGGCTGGCCGACCCTGATAGGTCGGACGCGGGGAGACTGGGGTCAGAAAGTCACCCACTATACCCCTGCGGCTGCTCCCGGCGCTGGTCAGGCCCGCACGGTCGCCGGCGTCTCGCGGATCGGCAGGTGCACCAGTGCCGAGAAGGCGCCGACCCCCACCCCCACCCACCAGACAAGGGTGTAGCTGCCGAGGCGGTCGTAGAGCGCCCCACCCAGCCAGACGCCCATGAAGCTCCCGAGCTGGTGGCTGAGGAACACGATCCCGTAGAGCGTGCCCATGTAGCGGATGCCCCAGATCTGCGCCACCAGCCCGCTGGTCAGCGGCACGGTGGCCAGCCACAGCGAGCCCATCAGCGCGGAGAAGATCAGCACGCTCGCCGGGGTCATCGGCGCGAGGATGAAGGCTGCCGCCACCACCGTGCGCCCGACATAGATCTGCGCCAGCAGGTACTTCTTTGAATAGCGCTGCCCCAGCGCGCCGGCCGCCAGCGTGCCGCCGATATTGGCCAGCCCGATCACCGCGATCGCCACGGCGCCCAGTGCCGAGGTGGTGGTGACCCCCAGCCCCGCCAGCACCCCGCCCGGGTCGATCGGCCCGCAGACCTCGGTGACGAAGGCCGGGAAATGCGCCGTGATGAAGCCGAGTTGATAGCCGCAAGAGAAGAAGCCCAGGAAGATCAGGATGAACGACGGATCGCGCAACGCCCGCCCGACGATCGCGCCCATGGAGGCCTCGGGCGGTCCTGCCGCGACCCGCACCGGCCCCGAGATCAGGGGCAAGAGCAGGAGCGTGGCGAGGATCAGTCCCGCGAACACGATGAAGACCGAGCTCCAGGGCATCACGCCCAGCAAAGCCTCGGCCAGCGGCGGCCCCACCACCTGCCCGCCCGAGCCGGCGGCGGTGGCGATGCCCAGCGCCATCGAGCGGCGCTCGGGCGAGACCGAACGCCCGACGATGGCGAGGATCACCCCGAAACCGGTGCCCGCGATCCCGAAGCCGATCAGGATGTTGAGGAGCTGGTGGCCGGCCGGAGTGACGGCATAGGCCGACAGCACCAGCCCCAGCGCATAGAGCAATGCCCCCAGCACGATGGCGCGCCGGTCGCCGAAGCGCTCGGCCAGCGCCGAGAAGAGCGGCGCACCGATCCCCCAAGCGAGGTTCTGGATGGCGATGGCCATGGAGAACTCGGCGCGCGGCCAACCGAACTCCGCCGCGATCGGGATCTGGAAGATGCCGAAGCTCGCGCGCACCCCGAAGCCCACGAGCAGTATGATGCAACTCGCCACGAGGACGGGGGTGAACAGCGATTGTCTGGGGGAGGTCATTCGGGTGGTCCGGATCTGCGGGGGGCCAACTTGCCGCCTCCGCGCACCGCCGTCAAAGGTCTTTCCGTGAGCGCGGGCATCAGGAAATGTGATGGCCTGACCAGAGGCTTGGCGAGGCGCCGGGCGGGCTGCTAGGGAGAGTGCCGGAGGTAGCCCATGACCGAGTTCCTGTTCCGCGACGACGCCTATCTGGCCGAGGCCCGCGCGATCGTGACGGCGGTCTCGGAAACCGGCTTCGAGCTCGACCGCACTGTTTTCTATGCCGCCTCCGGTGGCCAGCCCGGCGATACCGGCCGCCTATTCGCCGAGGGTGCCGAGCTGACCGTCACCGGCGCCATCCACCCCGGCGGCGACCGCACGCGCATCGTCCACCTGCTTGCGCCCGGCACGCCCTTGCCGGCCCCGGGCGCCGCGGTCACCGCGGCCCTCGACTGGGAGCGGCGGCATCGGCACATGCGCGTCCACAGCGGCGCTGCACCTGTTGTCGGTGGTCATTCCGCTGCCCGTCACGGGAGGCTCCATCTCGCACGGACAAGGGGCGGCTCGACTTCGACATGCCGGAGAGCCCCCATGCGAAGGAGGCGCTCGAGGCCGCGCTGAACGATCTCGTGGAGGCGGACCTCGCGGTGCTGGAGGACTGGATCACGGACGAGGCTCTCGACGCCAATCCGTCGCTGGTGAAGACGATGTCGGTGTCGCCGCCCCGCGGGCAGGGGCGGGTGCGGCTGATCCGGATCGGGTCGGGGGACACGCAGGTGGACCTCCAGCCCTGCGGCGGCACGCATGTCGCGGCGAACGGGCGAGATCGGGCGCGTGCGGCTCGGCAAGATCGAGAAGAAGGGCGCGCGGAACCGCCGGGTGAACCTGCACTTCGCCGACTGACCCGATGGCCGAAGGCCCGATGAGCCTCTACCGCGCCCGGGTGGCCACCGGCACGATCACCGCTGACCCCGCCCAGCGCCGGGCGGTGGAGGAGCTGCAGCTCCTGCACATGCGGCTTGCCGACTACAATCCGGCGCGCCCCAAGCGGGTCGGGCTCGGCGTCTTCGGCTGGGGCCGGGACCGGCTGGAGGAGAAGCCGGTGCCGGGCCTCTATCTCTATGGCGACGTGGGCCGCGGCAAGTCGATGCTGATGGATCTCGTTCTACGAGGGCGCGCCGGTCAGCCCCAAGCGGCGCGTCCACTTCCACGCCTTCATGCAGGAGGTGCACGCCGCGCTCCGCGCGGCGCGGGCGACCGGCGAGGGCGATCCGGTCCGCCCGGTGGCCGACGCCATCGCCGACGGGGCGACGCTGCTCGCCTTCGACGAGATGCAGATCACCGACATCACCGATGCCATGCTGGTGGGGCGGCTGTTCCAGCGGCTGTTCGAGCGCGGGGTGGTGGTGGTTGCGACCTCGAACCGCCACCCGGACGACCTCTACAAGGACGGGCTGAACCGCCAGCTGTTCCTGCCGTTCATCGCCATGCTGAAGGAGCGGATGGAGGTCTCGCATCTGGAAGGCGCCACCGACCACCGTCTCGACCGGCTGGCCGGGGCGCCGGTCTACCATGCGCCGCTCGGGCCGGCGGCCACCGCGGCGCTGGATGCCGCCTGGAGCGATCTGGCCCGCGGCGAGGGCACGCCGCTGACGCTGCATGTCCAGGGCCGCGAGGTGGTGCTGCCGCGGCATTGGGGGGGTGTCGCCCGGGCGTCGTTCGAGGAGCTGTGCGGCGCAGCCCTGGGGCCAGCGGACTATCTCGCCATCGCCGAGGCGCTGGACGTGCTGATCCTCGATGGCATCCCCGTGCTGTCGCAGGCACGGGCCAACGAGGCCAAGCGGTTCGTGACGCTGATCGACGCGCTCTACGAGGCCGGGGTGCTGCTCGTCGCCTCGGCGGCGGCGGCGCCGGAGGCGCTCTATCCCGAGGGCGCAGGTGCCTTCGAGTTCCGGCGCACGGCCTCGCGTCTGGAGGAGATGCGCAGCGCCGCATGGGCGGCGTGACGCAGCGCCGTCGGCAGTCCGAAGCCCCCAGCCGCCCGGGGATAACAAATGCGGAGATTTTCAAATTATTGATTTTGAACGATATTCGTGGTTAGTGCGGGATTAACGCAGGTCGCGCGACACCGCCGGGGGGCAGCGCCGGCCTCGGGGAGCCAAGGGGCGTCCCCAAGGCGCGCCCGTTAAGGCGACAATGAGCGCGCGGGTCCTCTTGGTAGATCCGCGCGTGTTCGCGCATCGGCGGGGCGCTCGCCGCCCCCGCTCCCCCGGCCCTGCCCTCCAGGTTTCTGGCCGGAAGAATGGCTTCGGGGGAGGTCGTGCAGAAGCGGGGCTACGGCCTAGCGGGGCGGGGTTGCGGGCGGGCGGGTCAGGAGCGCGCCGAGGACCAGGCGCAGCGCCGGGGCAAGATCCTCGGCGGTGAGGCCGGGGCCGGCCGCCGTGCCGGCCTCGCCGTGCAGCCAGACGGCGGCGGCGGCGGCCTCCCAGGCGGGCATGCCCTGGGCGGAAAGGCCGGTGGCGACGCCGGCGAGCACGTCGCCGGAACCGGCGGTGGCGAGCCAGGGCGGGGCGTTGGCGTTGATCGCCAGCCGGCCGTCGGGGGCGGCGATCACCGTGTCGGCACCCTTGAGCACCACCACCGCGCCGCTCCGGGCCGCGGCGGCGCGGGCGCGGGCGGGCTTGGGGGAGGCCGCGTCGATCTCGGGGAAGAGGCGGGCGAACTCGCCCTCGTGCGGGGTGAGGATCGCGCGGGCGCCGAGGCGGGCGAAGGCGGCATCGGCGCCCGCCGCCATGAGGGTGAGCGCGTCGGCGTCGAGGATCAGCGCCTGGGGTGCCGCGAGGGCGGCGTCGAGGAGTGCGGCGGCCTCAGGGCCGGTGCCGAAGCCGGGGCCGAGCGCCAGCGCGGTGATGCGCGGGTCGGCCAGTGCGGCGGCCAGCGCCTCGGGGCCATCGATCCGGCGCAGCATCACCGCGGTCAGGTGGGCGGCGTTGACCGCGAGTGCCCCGGGCGGGCTGCCGAGGGTCACGAGGCCCGCGCCGGCGCGGAGGGCTGCCCCGGCGGCGAGGCGGGCGGCGCCGGTGGCGGTCATCGGGCCGGAGAGCACCAGCGCGTGGCCGCGGCGGTACTTGTGGTCCGCGGCGTCGGGGCGGCGCAGGGCGTGCTGCCAGAGCGGCGGGGCGTTCTCGAAGGCCATGGGGCGGATCGCCGCCAGCACCGAGGCGGGAATGCCGATGTCGGCAAGCTCGACCGGGCCGCAGAGCGCGCGTCCGGGCATCAAGAGGTGCGCGGGCTTGCAGCGGAAGAAGGTCACGGTGGCGTCGGCCTGCACCGCCGCGCCGAGTGGCTGGCCGCTGTCGGCATGAAGGCCGCTCGGCAGGTCGATGGCGAGCACCGGGCAGGAGGCGGCGTTGATCGCGGCGATAAGATCGGCGGCGGGGCCGGAAGGCGGGCGGTCGAGGCCGGCGCCGAAAAGGCCGTCGACGATCAGCGCCGCCTCGGGCAGCGGCAGGCTTGCCAGGACGGTCGCACCCCCCCAGCGGTCGCGGGCGATGGCGGCGTCGCCACGCAGGCGCCCGGGGTCACCGAAGACGGCCACCGTCGCCTCGCGCCCTGCCGCGGCCAGCCGGCGGGCGGCGACGAACCCGTCGCCGCCGTTGTTGCCGGGGCCGGCGACCACCAGCACCGGGCCTGCAGGGACCAGCCGCGCGGCGGCCTCGGCGACGGCGCGACCGGCGGCCTCCATCAGCGTCATGCCGGGGGTGCCGGCGGCGATGGTACGGCGGTCGGCTTCCGCCATCTCGGCGGCGGTCAGAAGCTCATGCATGGCGGCGGCCGGCCAGTGCCGCCTGGATGCGCAGGAACTCGTTGATGTTGTCGAGATCGACGAGGCCGGCCAGCGCGCCGCCGCGGGTAATGCAGACGAGATGCGCGTCCGCGCCCTGGAGGTTCTCGAGCAGGGTCACGAGCGGGGTGCCGACATCCGCGGTCCGTACCGGCTGCAAGTAGTCGCCGACGGGCGCTTCGGGGCCGCCGTCGCGCAGCCCGCGCAGGATCGCGGCCTGGGTCAGCACGCCGGCGATGCGCTGCCCGTCGAGCACGGGGAAGTGCTTCTGCGCCCCCGACAAAGTCAGGTCGATGGCGCGCGAGAGGGGATCGGTGGGCGCCATGGTCTCGAAGGTCGTCATCATCGCGCGGCCGGCCGTTCGGTGGTCCAGTCGTTCCTCGACCTCGACCGCCTCGGCCTCGGCACCGGCGCCGATCCACACGAAGACGGCGATCAGCACCAGGAAGGGGTTGCCGGTGACGCCGAGAAACCCGAGGCCCACGGCCAGCGCCTGGCCAACACGCGCGGCGGTGCGGGTGGCGCGCACCCGGTCCATGCGCATGGCGAGCAGCGCGCGCAGCACGCGGCCGCCGTCCATCGGGAAGGCCGGGAGCATGTTGAAGAGAGCCAGCAGCAGGTTGGCGCTGAGCAGGCCCTGCAGCAGGCCGGTACTGGCGGGGTAGATGGCGAAGACCGCGTCCGGCCGGCTGGTAAGGCCGAGCAGCACATAGACCACCCCGGCGATGACGAGGTTCACCGCCGGGCCGGCAAGCGCCACCATCACCTCCTGCCGCGGATCCTTAGGCATGGATTCGAGCAGCGCCACCCCGCCGATGGGCAGGAGCGTGATATGGAGCGTTCCGATGCCGAAGCGGCGGGCGGTCAGGGCGTGGCCGTATTCGTGCAGGAGCACGCAGAGGAACAGAAGAACGATCAGCGTCAGCGCGTTGACCACGCCCGCGACGCTTCCGGTCTGCTGCCAGGCGGCGTAGCCGAACCAGGCGAGGAGCAGGAGGAAGGTGACGTGGACATAGACGTCGATCCCGGCGAACCGGCCGAGCTTCGCGGACCATCTCACGGGCGGTCTCTCCCAATGCCGCAAGGTGCTGGCGTTCATGCCCCGGAACCGGTCACCGGCGCAAGGAAGCCGGGGTGCGGCTCTTCACGACGACCCCGATCATCCAGCCGAGCATCACGGCGTTGAGGATGTGCCAGAGGAAATGCGTCCCCAGCGGGAAGGCCGCGCATATCCCCGCGTCGAGGGTGCGGAAGACCAGCGAGACCACGAGGATGCCCGCCCCGATCGCCAGTCCGCGCGCCGCCTCGGACCGTCGGTGACGCAGGGCGAGCGCGTAGCCCGCGATGAGGATCGGCACCGGCACGTAGCCGATCGAGCCGTTCAGCGGCCCCACCAGCGCGCCGACGCCCCCCGAGACTGCGGCCGCAAAGGGGAAGAAGGCCACCACCGCCAGCACGCCGCCCCACCAGGGCACGGCGAAGAAGCGCACCGTGGCGAGGTAGATATAGGCAAGGATGAAGATCTGGATCGGAATCACGTCGGCGTAGAGCGACCAGATCTGCGCGTGGGTGTGGAAGAGGTAGGAACCCACTCCGATGGCGGCAAGGATCGCCGCAAGCACCCGCCCGCCGGTATCCCCGGCCGCCGAGGCGATGCGCCAGCCCCAGATGGCCGCCAGGATGAAGGCTCCGTTGGAGACCGCGTTCACCGGCTCCGACCAGTAGCCGGGGTCGGTGCGCTCGCAATAGTTGTTGACCGCGCGGAACCAGTCCATCGCCGCTCCGGAAATGGTAGCTCCCGCGCCAATCTAGCGAACGGGCTGTCGCCGGCAATCCCTGTGATGTGACCGGGGCGCGCAGCGAACAGCGGCGGGCGCCGGGGATCGGCTAGGCGGGCTCGAAGCAGAATCGCAGCAGCACCGTCTCGTTCTGCGGTGCGACGATAACCGCGCGATCGATGGCGGTGCCAGTGATGCGCAGCGTCTCGGCAACGCCTTGGCCGACCGTCATGGTCAACGCGCCCGCCGATGCGCCGCCGGCCTCGAACGCCTCGAACTGTGCGGGCGAGGCGAAGGTAACAAGCGTCGCCTCCACCGCCGTGCACGGCACCGGCAGGACGATCTCGGTCCTGGAATCCGACATCGAGCCCGGTGAACCCGCCCATCGTCTGGATGCGGGTGTCAGCGGTCGGCGCGCCTGCGAAGTCGCGCACGGTGAAGCTCACGCCCTGTGCGACCCGCGGGTTGGGCCCAGTGCCCGTCGGCAGCGCAGTGAAGTCGATGCAGGTGCGCTGCGGCCGGTCGTCGCAGTCACAGACGATCGAGCCCTCGAGCGTGCCAACGACCGCGCCGGAGCCGCCCTGCTCCGAGGGATCGAAGCGCAGGCGGTAGGCGGCGCGCAACTCGCACCCGAGCAGCCGCTTGTACTTGGTGCGGACGATGCGGCCGAGCAGCATGCCCTCCATCACGCCGCGGTCCTTGCAGGTCTGGCAGTCGTCGAATGCTGGCCGGCGGTGGGTGCCGACGTTGGTGACGCCCTTCATCATGCCGGTGGCAAGCAGGTCGGGTGCGCGCCAGCGGAAGGGGCCCTCGTGGACGCCGCGGCGATTGCCGTCGCCGTCGGTGAACTTGTGCACGAGCTGCGGCGAGCCGAGTCGCCCGTCGAGCAGCTTGCCGGCCTTGGAGTCGCAGTCGTGCGACACGACTTCGAGATCGAGCTGGTGCACGGCCTCCAGGGTGACGCAGTCGCGCTGACGGCAGACCTCGCGCTCGGATTCCACGAGCCGGAGTTCGCCCTTCAGGTTCTTGGAGAGATCGGAAAGACACACAATGCGATCGAGTAGTGGTTTCATGGGGCTATACTTTCTATATCGCCCGGGAATGCGGGCGGTCGCCTAATATTCGCGAGTAAAATTGCGGTACCGACCGCCTGCTCGCGACTCGATTATACCACGATGACGCGACACGACCAAGCGTCGTCCGAAGGGGCGCTACATCGCTCGAGACGATGGCCCCCGACCTACCGGCCGCGACCGGCCAGATGAGGTTCCCCTGCGAAGGCTGTCCGTGGCGAACCGGGCTTTGTTGCGGCAAATGTTCGGGTTATGGCTCGGGACATCAAGGCAGGGAGGACACGAGGATGAAAATCATCTGGCTCGGCCATTCCGGCTTCCGCATCGAGATCGGCGGCGAGGTACTACTGGTCGATCCCTGGCTGGCCGGCAACCCGATGTTCGACGCCGCCCGCCGCGGCGATGCGGTCGCGGGCGCCGACCCACGTCCTGGTCAGCCATGGCCACGGCGACCACGCCTCGGACGCCCCCGGCATCGCCGCCGAGCTGGGCATTCCTGTGGTGGGGAAGTACGACCTTGTGAGCTTCTGGGAGAGCCGGCACGCGATCACGGCCATCGGCTTCAACACCGGCGGCACGGTGCGGCTGGGCGAGGTGGCCGTGACCATGGTGGCGGCGAGCCATTCGTCCTCGTTCGCCGGCGAGAACGGGCCGGTCTACGCCGGCAGCGAGGCGGGCTACATGATCACGGGCGAGGGGCGGACGATCTACTTCTCCGGCGACACCGACGTGATGGCGGACATGGGGGTGTTCCAGGACCTGCACCATCCCGAGATCGGCATCCTCGCCTGCGGCGGGCATTTCACCATGGACATGCGGCGCGCGACCTATGCGGCGCGGAGGTTCTTCGACTTCCGTACCGTGATCCCCTGCCACTACCGCACCTTCCCGCTGCTCGCCCAGTCGGCGGAGGAGCTGAAGGCGCGGCCTGCCCGGCGTCAACGTGATCGAGCCCGAGGTGCTGGTGCCGATCGAGCTCTGAGCCCGCTAGCGCCGGGCGGCGAAGAAGTCGCTGAGGAGCCGCGCGCAGTCCGCCTCGGCGACACCGGCCACCACCTCGGGCCGGTGGTGGGTCTGGGGATGCGCGAAGACGCGCGCGCCCTGCTCGACGCCGCCCGACTTCGGATCCGCCGCGCCGTAGATGAGCCGGCCCATGCGGGCGGCGGCGATGGCGGCGGCGCACATCGCACAGGGCTCCAGCGTGACATAGATCTCGAACCCCGCCAGCCGTTCGGTGCCTGCCGCCGCGCAGGCCGCGCGGATCGCCAGCATCTCCGCATGCGCCGTAGGATCGGCCAGCTCGCGGGTACGGTTGCCGGCGCGGGCCAGCACCCGCCCGCTGGCGGGATCGACGACGACCGCCCCCACCGGCGTCTCACCGCGCGCGCCCGCGGCACGGGCCTCAGCGAGCGCCTCGTCCATGCGCGGGGCGAACCGGCTCATCCTCTTGCCTGTTTCGCGATTTCGGGACGGCGTCAAGGCTCGCGCAGCGACCGCGCTTGCGCGGCTTGGCCTTGACGCCGTCCCGAATCGCAGCCCCATCATGGGAAAGGCGCCTTGATGAAGCAGCCGCTTCATCAAGCGCCTCCCAAGCAGATCTTGCCTCCTCACCACATGCCCGGACGACTGGGCCGCGGCGCGCGCACGGCGCTGACACGGGCACGGCGCCGACGCGCCGCCACCGCCGGCCGGCGCAGCGGCCGGCTTCCATCGGGGCGCAACATCCGGTGTCATGGCCTTTACTGGCGCGGGGCGGGGCGGGGGGCAAGGTGGTTTCGCGTTGCGCGGGGGCGCGGCTTGCCGCATGAGGCGGGGATGGCTGACAGCACCTCCCATGAGCGCATCGCGAAACGGCTGGCCCGGGCCGGCGTCGCGTCGCGGCGGGGGGCGGAGGCGATGATCGCCGAGGGGCGGGTGGCGGTGAACGGGCGGGTGATCGACAGCCCGGCGCTGAATGTCGGCGGAGCGGACCGCATCACTGTGGACGGCCAGCCGCTTCCGGAGGCGGAGGCAGCGCGGTTGTGGCGGTACAACAAGCCGGTGGGACTGGTGACCTCGGAGCGCGACGAGAAGGGCCGGGCGACGGTCTTCGACCGGCTGCCGCCCGAGTTGCCGCGGGTGATGAGCGTCGGGCGGCTCGATCTCAACTCCGAGGGGCTGCTGCTGCTGACCAACGACGGGGCGCTGAAGCGGCGGCTGGAGCTGCCCTCCACCGGCTGGCTGCGCAAGTACCGGGTCCGCGCGAAGGGCACGCCGGTGGATGCCGACCTGGAGCCGCTGCGCCGGGGAATCACGCTGGACGGCGAGCGGTTCCAGCCGATGACGGTGAGCATCGACCGCCAGCAGGGCGCCAACGTCTGGCTGACAGTCTCGCTGCGCGAGGGCCGCAACCGCGAGGTACGCCGCGCCCTGGAGAGCATCGGCCTGATCGTGGGCCGGCTGATCCGCGTCTCCTACGGGCCGTTCCTGCTCGGCGACCTGGCGGCGGGGGCGGTCGAGGAGGTCAAGGCCAAGGTTCTCCGTGACCAGCTCGGACCTGAACGACCGGCCGCGAAGGCGGGGTCGGCGAGATTGGCGCGCAAGCCCGGGTCCGCGGCGAAACCCGCAGGCACGCCCAAGCGCGGCGGACCGGGGGCTACCGGGGGGCGCTGACCGGGGTGTTGCACGTTGCAAGCGCAGTCAAGCATTTGCAACTTCAAGTGTATTCAAACAAGGGCGCGATCTTCGATGACAGCCGCCAGCTCTCAAAGCTGATCGCGCGGCCCACGACGCCCCTCCCCAGGACCGTGGCGGATGCACTCAAGCAAATCGCGAATGCACCCCCGCCGTCGTTCGCCGTTGTGAGGCCGCTCTCCCGTTCCCGCCCAGGACCCCGCGGCGGTAGCGGGGCTCGGGCGGTCGCGTCAGACCTTGAGTTCTCCGGCGCTCTTGCGGCCGTCGCGGCCGTCAATCAGTTCGTAGTCGATGGGCTGGTTGTCCTTGAGGGTCTGCAGCCCCGCCGCCTGAACCGCGGTGATATGGACAAAGATGTCCTTGCCGCCGTCAGAAGGCTGGATGAAGCCGTAGCCCTTCTCGGTGTTGAACCACTTGACCGTGCCCTTGGCCATTCAATCTCATTCCTTCGTCATTTAACCCGGGCGGGCTGCCCGGGCCTCCACGACGTCACGCCTCCCCCGCGACGCGCAGCTTTTTGACGGCGGCAGCATCAGGACACGGAACTTCGCGCCGTTTATTTACCGCGAATCACCAAACGAAAAAAGTGGCATGTAAGATTGGCGGCAGTTCGGTGGGTGTCCGTCGCGCGGCCCTGCGCACGCCCGCCGGCCGCACCCTGACGCCAGGCGGCCGGGTGCGTGCCCGGCTCGGGCCACGCGCCTGATATTGTTCGCGAACACGGCCCGGCTGCCGGAAGTCCATGGGCCGGGGCTCGAGAGCGGCCAGCGCGGCCTGCGCCGTGCGGCGGCGGAGCCCTGCGCCGCGCCGGGATGGGCGGAGTACCCCTGCCGTGGTGGACGCCTCTGGTCACTGCACGCGCGCGCCGGTATGGTTCCCGGCAGAGTGGTCAGTCGAGAGAGGGTACCGGCCGCATGAACGGATCGGCCCTGCGCATGTTCGGGTTTCTGGTGCTGGCGGCAATTGTGCTCGCGACCGGCTTCGGTGCCATGGGACCCGGGATGGCAGGCTTCTGATGGCTTCGCAGCCCTATGGCGGCCGGTATTCGCCCGGGTCAAGGCCGACCGGAGCGGCCCCGGGAGGCGGGAAAGGCGCGCCCCCGGTGCCGCCCTTCCGCAACCGGCCGGCGCGCCGGGTCAGCATCATGGCGCGGCTGACCTTCCTGTTGCCGCTGCCCCTGCTCTTCGCCGGGCTCGGGGCCATCGGGCGCGGCAATGCCACCGAGATGCTGGGCGAGCTGGGCGGTTTCGCCGGGCTGATGCTCGGCGCCTGGCTCCTGAACGAGGGGCTGCGTGCCGAGGAGGCCTATGCCGCCCGCGCCATCGCCCGTCCGCCGGCCATTCCGCGCAAGGTCTTCGCGGCGGTGCTGGCGGGGGCGAGCGTGGCGCTGGCGAGTGCGCTCGGCATCGGCCTCGATCTTTTCGCCTCGCTGGCCTTCGGCGCCGTGGCGGGGCTGGCGCATGTGGCGGCCTTCGGGCTCGACCCGATGCGCCGCAAGGGCATGGAGGGCGTCGATCCGCATGCGAGTGAGCGGGTGGCCCGCGCCGTCGATCGCGGCGAAGTGCTGCTGCGGGAGACCGCCGACGCGGCGAAGCGCATCGGCGACCGGCGGCTGGAGGGGCGCCTGGAGCGTCTGGGCGACCAGGCGCGCGAGGTGTTCCGCGCCGTCGAGGAAGACCCGCGCGACCTGGCGCGGGCACGCACATTCCTCAGCGTCTACCTGCTGGGGCTGCGCGACGCGACGGTGAAGTTCGCCGATCTCTACGGCCGCACCCGGGACGGCGAGGTGCGCGAGAAATACGAGGCGCTGCTCACCGATCTGGAGACCAGTTTCGGCGCGCATCGGACTTTGCTGCTCGAGGACAACCGCAGCGATCTCGACGTCGAGATCGAGGTGCTCCGCGAGCGGCTGCAACAGGACGGGCTGACGGTCCGTTGAGAGTGAGGGAGAGACCGCAATGACCAGCCAAGTCCGCGCCGAGGCCGAAGCCGCGCTGAAGGAGGTGGAGGTGATCACCGCCAACCTCTTGCCCGAGGTGAAGGGCGAGCTGGTGACGGTCGAGGTCGCCGACCCGGCCACGCGCGCCGAGATCGAGCGGCGCAAGGCCGAGATTGACATGGAGAACACCCAGTCGATCATCCGCTTCGGCTCCGCCGCCCAGGCCGAGTTGCAGACGATCAGCCAGGAGATGCTGGCCGGGGTGCGCAACAAGGACGTCGGCCCGGCGGGCGACAGCCTGCGCGAGATCGTCACCAGTCTGCGCGGGTTTTCCGCCCGCGAGCTCGACCCCAACCGCAAGCAGAGCTGGTGGGAGCGGCTGCTGGGCCGCACCGCGCCGATGGCCCAGTTCATGGCACGCTACGAGGAGGTTCAGGACCAGATCGACGGGATCACCGGGCGGCTGCTGACCCACGAGCACACGCTCCTGAAGGACATCAAGTCGCTGGACAAGCTCTACGAGAAGACGCTGGATTTCTACGACGAGCTCGCCCTCTACATCGCCGCCGGCGAGGCGAAGCTGGCCGATCTCGACGGTGCGGACATCCCGGCCAAGGAGGCCGAGGTCGAGGCGGCGGCCGAGGACCGCAAGGTGCTGGTCGCCCAGGAGCTGCGCGACCTGCGCGCCGCCCGCGACGACCTGGAGCGCCGGGTGCACGACCTGAAGCTGACGCGGCAGGTCACCATGCAGAGCCTGCCCTCGATCCGGCTGGTGCAGGAGAACGACAAGAGCCTGGTCACCAAGATCAACTCGACGCTGGTCAACACCGTGCCGCTCTGGGAGACCCAGCTCGCCCAGTCGGTGACCATCCACCGCTCGCGCGAGGCCGCCGCCGTGGTCAAGGAGGCGGGCGACCTGACCAACGAGCTGCTGACGAAAAACGCCGAGACGCTGCGGCAGGCAAACGTCGAGATCCGCACCGAGATGGAGCGCGGCGTCTTCGACATCGCGGCGATCGAGAAGGCCAATGCCGAGCTGATCGGCACCATCGAGGACAGCCTGCGCATCGCCGACGAGGGCAAGTCCAGGCGCGCCGCCGCGGAAGCGAGCCTGATCCGCATGGAGGGCGAGCTGAAGGAAGCGCTGTCCGCCGCCAGGGCCCGGGGACCCGGGGGTGCTGCCGTCAGCAGCGCCGCGGGCTGAGAGAAAAGGGACTGAAGGCGGGCATGGGCGTCGCAGGAGCAGGCATCGGGACAGCTCGGGTGGTATCGCCCTGGGCGCGCCGGCTGGCGGCTGCACTCGGCTGCCTGCTGCTCGCGGCCTGTGCGCGCGAGCCGTGCGCTGACCGGCCCTGGGCCGCTTGCACGGCCGGCCGGTCTCGCCGCGCCGCAGGACGTCGGAGGCGGGCAAGATGCGGCAGCTCGTCTCCTATTACGCCGGGGTCGAGGGAGACCTGACGGCCAGCGGGCGGCTGCGCCGCGAGACGGCGCCGACCGATGCCCCCTACTCCATCGACGATCTGGTGCGCAATTTCGAGCGCATTGCACTCTTCGACGAGTATGTCGATGTCGGCGGCCAGTTCGTCCGCCGCGAATCGGCGTCCTACCTGCGGCGCTGGAACCGGCCGGTGCGCGTGGCTGTGATGACCGGCCCGTCGATCCAGCCGCCAGCGGCGGCGCGCGACCGGGCCAACGTCGCGGCCTTCACCCGGCGGCTCGCGGGCCTGACCGGGCTCGACATGCAGATGAGCGACGGCAGCGAAGTGAATTTCCTCGTGCTCTTCATGACTAACGCCGAGCGGCTGGCCTTCGCCGAGCAGGTGCGCATCGCCTACCCTGAATTCGCCCCCGCGGTGATGCGCGCCCTGGCCGAGACGCCGCTCGACACCTTCTGCACCGCCTATGCCTTCGGCGATCCGTATGACCGGTCGGTCTATTCGGGTGCGATGATCCTGATCCGGGCCGAGCATCCGCCGCTGACGCGGCTGTCCTGTGTGCACGAGGAGATGGCCCAGGCCATGGGCCTGCCCAACGACAGCCCGGACGCGCGGCCCTCGCTGTTCAACGACAGCCTTGAGTTTGCGCTCCTGACCGAGCACGACGAGATCCTGCTGCGCATGCTCTACGACCCGCGCCTGCGGCCCGGCATGACGGTGGGCGAGGCGCGGCCGCTGCTGCCCGTTGTGGCGGCGGACGCCCTGGCGGCGCAACGTCCCGCCGGGCAGCAGGTGGCTGGCGGCATCTGACGGATATAGGGAGGGCAGCCGATGTCGATCTTCGATTTCCTGCGCGGCGAGTTCATCGACGTCATCCACTGGGTCGACGACAGCCGCGACACCATCGTCTGGCGCTTCGAGCGCGAGGGCCATGCGATCAAGTACGGCGCCAAGCTGACGGTGCGCGAGGGGCAGGCGGCGGTGTTCATCCACGAGGGGCAGCTGGCGGACGTGTTCGGGCCGGGCCTCTACATGCTCGAGACCAACAACCTGCCGATCCTGACCACGCTGCAGCACTGGGACCACGGGTTCCAGAGCCCGTTCAAGTCGGAGATCTACTTCGTCAACACCCGCCAGTTCACCGACCTGAAGTGGGGTACGCGGAACCCGATCATCTGCCGCGACCCGGAGTTCGGCGTGGTGCGGCTGCGCGCCTTCGGCAGCTACACGATGCGGGTCGCCGACCCGGGCAAGTTCATGACCGAGATCGTCGGCACCGACGGCGATTTCACCACCGCCGAGATCGAGTTCCAGATCCGCAACATCATCGTCACGCATTTCACCCAGATCATCGCCTCGTCGGGCATTCCGGTGCTCGACATGGCGGCGAACACGCTGGATCTGGCGAAGATCGTGCACGAGCGCATCGCACCCATGGTCGACGACTACGGCCTGGCGCTGCCGGCGTTCATGATCGAGAACATCTCGCTTCCCGAGGAGGTCGAGGCGGCGATGGACAAGCGCACCTCGATGGGCGTTGTCGGCGACCTTTCGCGCTACACCGAGTTCAGCGCCGCCGAGGCACTGACCCGCGCCGCCGGCAATCCGGGCGGCGGCGGCGATGGCCTCACGGCGGGGCTCGGCATGGGGATGGGCATGGGGATGGCCGAGCGCATGGCCCGCCGGGGCCCCTGGGGCGACGCGCCGGTGGCCGGCGCCGCCCCGCCGCCGCTGCCCCCCGCCGCGGCGCGCTGGCATGTCGCGGTGCTGGGCAAGCCGAGCGGTCCCTTTACCGAGGCCGAGCTGCGCCACATGGCGGCCGAGGGCACGCTGGCGGCGGAAAGCCTGGTCTGGTCGCCGGGCAGCGACGGCTGGCGGCCCGCCGGCGAGGTGCCCGAGCTCGCCGCGATCCTGGGCCAGTTGCCGCCGCCGCTGCCAACGGAGGGCTGACCGCCGATGGCGCTCGCCCGGACCGGAGGGGGAGCCAGCCTCGACGACCACCGCTTCCCCTGCCCCGCCTGCGGCGCCGATCTGCGCTATGCGCCGGAGGTCGGGCAGCTGCGCTGCAGCCACTGCGGCCACGAGGAGCCAATCCCCGAGCGGCGCGGCATCCCCGAGCTCGACCTGCGCCAGGCGGAGCGCAGCGAGCTGCCGCCGTCTGAGCTGGAGGAGATCCGCGTCGCCCGATGCGCGAGCTGCGGCGCCCAGGTCGAGTTCGACGCGGCGATCCACGCCAAGGAATGCCCGTTCTGCGCCTCGCCCATGGTCACCGACACCGGCCTCAGCCGCCACATCAAGCCGCAGGCGCAGCTCCCGTTCTTGCTGAGCGAGGAACAGGCGCATGCGGCGATGCGGACCTGGCTCGGCCGGCGCTGGTTCGCGCCGTCGAACCTGAACGCGCGCGCCCGGTCGGAACGGCGGATGGACGGGATCTACGTGCCCTACTGGACCTATGATGCCGAGACCCGCACCCGTTATTCCGGCCAGCGCGGAACGATCTACCACGAGACCCGGCAAGTGGCGGTCATGGTGAAGGGCCGGCGGCAGATGACGACCCAGCAGGTTGCCAAGGTGCGCTGGACCCCGGCGCGGGGCAATGTCGCGCGGGATTTCGACGACGTGCTGGTGCTCGGCTCGACCAGCCTGCCCAAGCGGTTCACCGATGCGCTGGCGCCCTGGGACCTCTCCGCACTCTCGGCCTACGACCCGCGCTATCTCGCGGGGTTCCGCGCCGAGGGCTACGGGGTGCCGGTCGAGGAGGGCTATCGCGAGGCGCGCGAGGTGATGAACGGGGTGATTGCCGGCGACGTGCGCCGCGACATTGGCGGCGACCAGCAGCGGATCGAGAAGATGGACACCGACGTCGGGCGGCTGACCTTCAAGCATGTGCTGCTGCCGGTCTGGATCGCCGCCTACCGCTATGGCGGGCGCAGCTACCGCTTCGTCGTCAACGGCCGCACCGGGGCAGTGGAGGGCGAGCGTCCGTGGTCGGCGGTGAAGATCGCTTTCGCCATCCTGCTCGCCATCCTCGCCGCCGTAGCGATAGCATTCCTGCAGATCAACGAGATGTAGTGCCCATGACCCTTTTCCGAACCGCGCTCGTACTGCTCGCCCTCGCCGCCCTTCCAGCCCGCGCCGAACTGCCGCCTGAGGCGCTCGCCGCGACCGAGGAGGCGACGGCGCTCTGCCGCGAGGCCGGCGGCAATCCGACCGTCCTGCCGGAGTACGAGACGGTCATCGACCTCAACGGCGACGGCGTGGCCGATCACCTGACCAACCTGATGGGCCTGCAATGCGAGGGGGCCTGGAGCATTTTCTGCGGCTCGGCCGGCTGTCCGGTCAGCGTCTGGCTCTCCCAGCCCGACGGCAGTCACGCGGCCTTCGACTTCGGCCATCTCCAGGGGGCCGGGGTCATCGAGGCCGGAGGGGTGCCGGCCGTGCGCGCCTTCTACCACGGCGCCTTCTGCGGCGAGGGACGGGCGGGTGTGGAAGGCTGCGCCCGGGTCTGGACCTTTCCTTTCGGCGCCGCCTCGGTAGAGCAAGTCGAGGCGGCGGCGGCAGAGGCGCCTGCAGCCGCGCCTCCGTCTGAAGCACAGGCCGAACCGCAGGCCGCGCCCGCCCGGGTCGCACCGGGCTGGACGCTGCGCGACGTGGTCGGAAATCCGCCGCTGGCACTGGGCGGCGGCATGGGAGAGATCGCCTGGTTCGCGGGCTTCTGCCTGCAGGGCCAGCCCTTCCTGACCCTTCTGTTCGACCCGGTGCGCGCCGAGCCCGCCGTGACGCTGCGCTTCGCCTTCGGCGAGGGGGTCGTCGAGGCGACGGCGCAGCTCGAGCCCACCGCCGGTGGCGCGCATGTGATCGCCCTTGCCGGGTCCCCGCTCGCTCAACGTCTGTCGGGGCGCGACAGCCGCGTGCAGGTCAGCGTCGACGGCGCCGATGCCGGGACCCTGTCGCTCGCCGGCTCCAGCCGCGCCCTGCGCGCCGCGCTGGCGACCTGCCACAGCTTCTGACGGCGGCCCCGCGCGCTCAGAGCGCCGCCGCCAGGACGAGGCCGCCGGTCAGGATCAGGCCGGCGTCGCGGTTGGACCGGAAGAGGGTGAGGCAGCTGGCCGCGTCGGAGATATCCAGCCGGCGGAGCTGCCAGGCGAGGTGCGCCACAAAGCCGGCCGTGCCCGTCAACGCCACTAGGCGGGCGGCTCCGGTGACGCCGGTGGCGAGGATCGCGGCGGCGGCGAGCAGGGCGGTGACGGCGAGGAAGCCCGCCAGCCAGTGGTGGGTGGCCGTGCCGAACAGGCGGGCGGTGGACTTGACACCGATCAGCGCGTCGTCCTCGCGGTCCTGGTGGGCGTAGATCGTGTCGTAGAACAGCGTCCAGGCGATGCCGGTGGCGTAGATCAGGACGGGGGCGGTGGCGAGGCCGCCCTTGTGCGCGGCCCAGCCGAGCAGCGTGCCCCAGTTGAAGGCGAGGCCGAGGAAGACCTGCGGCCACCAGGTGAAGCGCTTGGCGAAGGGGTAGATGCAGACGAGGCCGAGCGAGGCCACGCCGAGCCAGATCGCCGTGGGCGTGAAGGTGAGCAGGATCGCAGAAGGCCGCGAGCGACTGGGCCACCATCCAGGCCAGCGCCTGTCGCGGGGTGACCTGCCCCGAGGGCAGCGGGCGCGAGCGGGTGCGCGCGACGGCGGCGTCGATGTCGCGGTCGGTGAGGTCGTTCCAGGTGCAGCCCGCGCCGCGCATCAGGAAGGCGCCGAGGGTGCAGCCGAGTGCGATCCAGGCGTCGAAGGGCCGGAAGCCCGCGGGGTCGGCCAGGGCGGCCAGCGCGAGGCCCCACCAGCAGGGGATGAGCAGGAGCCAGGTGCCGATGGGGCGGTCGGCGCGGGAGAGGCGCAGGTAGGGCCGCGCTGCGGGCGGGGCGAAGCGGTCGACCCAGTTGCCGCGGGGCGCGTCGGCGACCCTTCCCTCGGCATCGCCGGTCGGTATGGTGTTCTCGCTCATGGGGGCGATCTATGGCAATCCCGGCGGAAAGATCAGGCTCTTTGTGACGGCGCCGCTCGGTGCCGGCGCCGAGGTGCCACTTGCGCCGGCGCAGGCGCATTACCTCGTGCACGGTGATGCGCCAGAAGCCGGGCGGTCGGCTGCTCGTATTCAACGGGCGCGACGGCGAGTGGATCGCCGAGGTCGCGGCGCTGGGGCGCGGGTCCGGGGTGCTGGTGGCGCGCGAGCCGGGGCAGGCGCAGCGGATGCCGCCGGACGTCTGGCTGATGTTCGCGCCGATCAGGAAGGCGCGCACCGATTTCATCGTGGAGAAGGCGACGGAGCTGGGGGCGGCCCGCATCCTGCCGGTGCTCACCCGCGAGTTCACCAACGCGGAGCGGCTGGGCACGGACCGGCTGCGTGCGCATGCGATCGAGGCGGCGGAGCAGTGCGGCGGGACGTTCGTGCCCGAGGTCGCCGAGCCTGAGCGGCTGGCCGCGGTGCTCGACCGCTGGGAGCCGGCGCGGCGCATCCTGCTCTGCGACGAGCGGCTCGACGCGCCGCCGGTGCTGAAGGCGCTGGCGGGCGCGCAGGCGGGACCCTGGGCGATGCTGACGGGGCCGGAGGGCGGGTTCGCCGCGGAGGAGGCGGCGCGGCTGCGGGCGATGGCCGGGGTGATGGCGGTGAGCACTCGGACCCGCGTATCCTGCGGGCCGACACCGCGGCGGTGGCGGCGCTGGCCGTCTGGCAGGCGGTGATCGGGGACTGGCGGTGAGCTTAATCCGACCGGAGCTGGTACGCTGGCGCGAAGTGGCCGTCTGGGGAGCACTGCTCGCCTTCGGGCTCGTGCTGGTGCTGCAGCGGCCTGTCGCCGCTGGCGCCGTTGCTGCTGGTGGCCGGCGGGGCCGCAGCACTCATCGGGGCAGCCCTTCTTACGGCAGCGCTCCGGCGCATGGCCTTCGGCAGCGACCTGCCGGCGGAGGGCGTCGTGGAGATCGACGAAGGGCGGATCGGCTATCTCAGCCCGCACTGGGGCGGCTTCATCGACGTGGGCTCGGTGGCGCGGGTCGAACTGGTGGCGCAGCAGGGTGTGCTCGGCGGGGTCCGCCATGCCTGGGTGCTGACCAGCGAGGAGGGCGAACGGCTGACCATTCCCCTCGGCGCGCGCGGGGCCGAGGGCCTGCCGGATGCGCTGAGCCCGCTTCCCGGGCTCGACCTCGGCGCGGGCGCTGCGGCGCTCGCCGGCCGGCGTCCGGGGCGGGTGGTGGTCTGGGCGCGTCCTGCTCCGACGGGGGTCCTTGCCTCGCGCCTGCCGCCGGTCTAATTCCGCCGGGTATCGAGCGAATTCCACGGAGAACCGCGCCATGTCTATCCCGCAGACCGGCGGCGGTCCGATCGAGGATCGCCGCTCAGCTGGCCGAGTATCTGGCCTCGGGGTGCCGTCCGCCCGACCTCTGGCGCATCGGCACCGAGCACGAGAAGTTCGGCTACGGGCTGGCCGACCACCTGCCGCTGCCCTATGCGGGCGAGCGCTCGATCCTGGCAATGCTGGAGGGGCTGCGCGACCGCTTCGGCTGGACGCCGGTGGAGGAGGCGGGCAAGCTGATCGGGCTGGAGCGGGACGGCGCCAATGTCAGCCTGGAGCCGGGCGGGCAGCTGGAGCTGTCGGGCGCGCAGCTCCGGACCATCCACGAGACCTGCGACGAGGTGAACGCGCATCTGCACGAGGTGAAGTCGATCGCCGACGACATCGGCGCGGGCTTCATCGGCCTTGGCGCCGCACCGATCTGGACCGCCGAGCAGATGCCGGTGATGCCCAAGGGCCGCTATGCTCTAATGACCCGCTACATGGACCGGGTGGGCACCACGGGCACGATGATGATGTACCGGACCTGCACCGTGCAGGTGAACCTCGACTTCGAGAGCGAGGCGGACATGGTCAGGAAGTTCCGGGTGGCGCTGGCGCTGCAGCCGCTGGCCACCGCGCTCTTCGCCAACTCGCCGTTCTTCGAGGGGCAGGTGAACGGCTGGCAGTCCTGGCGGGCGCGGATCTGGCGCGACCTCGATCCCGACCGGACGGGGATGCTCCCCTTCGTCTTCGAGGAGGGCATGGGGTTCGAGCGCTACGTCGACTATGCGCTCGATGTGCCGATGTACTTCGTCTACCGCGACGGGCGCTACATCGATGCCCTGGGCCAGAGCTTTCGCGACTTCCTCGAAGGGCGGCTGCCGGCGCTGCCTGGCGAGAAGCCGACGCTGTCGGACTGGGCGGATCACCTGACCACCATCTTTCCCGAGGTGCGGCTCAAGAAGTTCATGGAGATGCGCGGCGCCGACGGGGGGCCGTGGCGTCGGCTCTGCGCACTGCCGGCGCTGTGGGTAGGGCTGCTCTATGACCGGGGGGCGCTCGATGCGGCCTGGGATCTGGTGAAGGGCTGGACGGCGGCGGAGCGTGACGCCCTGCGCCACGACGCGGCAAAGGATGGGCTCAGGGCCAGCATCGGCGGCCGCAGCCTGCGGGAGGTGGCGCGGGACGTTCTGGCGCTGGCCGAAGCAGGGCTGCGCGCCCGCGGACGCAGCGGAGCGGGGGGGACGATCCCGGACGAGACGCATTTCCTGAACGCGCTCCGCGAGATCGTGGAAGCCGGTCAGACGCCGGCGGACGAGCTGCTGGCGCGGTATGCCGGCGACTGGCAGGGGGATCTGTCGCGGATCTACGTCGACTACAGCTACTGATCTGGGCGCCATTTCCGGCGCGGAGATTTTTCCAAATATCTGAAATACAACGATAATCTTAGTGAATGCGGGATTGACGCACACTACACGACTCTCGGCTTTTTGAAGGCTGCGCAGAGAGATTGAGGGGGATGGGCTTCGGTTCTGAGGACGTGCCGGAGGTAGTCGAGGCCGATGCGGGACCAGGACCTGGCCGGGTAGCCGTGCGCCTTGCGGGCGGGGGCGCGGGAGCCGAAGAGCGCGGCGGCGTGATGGCCATCGTCGCCTTGGCGCTGGCCTGGGCCGCGGCCACACCTTCCACGACCTGGACGCCGTCGTCGCCCCCAACGGCACCATCGGCCTGCACGGCCTGCGGGCGTGCATGCGCTCGTGGCGGCCGCTCTGCCGGGGCTTGCCGGGGGCGATGCGCTCGATCCCGATGCCGAGCCGCAGCCACCAGACCGCAAGACGCGAGAGCCCGTAGAGCCCGCGGCCGGCGACTGGCAGGCCGCGCTCCTGGAACAGCGCCGTCATCGGCTCGCCCTTCAGGCCTCCGGGCGACGAAGCGCAGACGTTCTTCCATGATCGTACTCTCTCTCCACGGCATCCGCACCTCCCGCCGCGAAACGGCGGAAAGTGTAGCCCAGGTGTCCGGTACGTTCTGTCACCTATCTCCCCGGCCGCTCACCGAGTTGCAGAAAGGCGGCCCCATGGCCGCCGGGGCGTCGTTCCGCCGCGCCCTTGCGCGGGTCCCCTCTTGCTCAATAGGTTTTCTCGGCACCATGTAGCAAGAGCGCCTGTCCCGTGGTGTCCATCCTCGTGCCGTTGCGGAGATGACGATGATCCGGCTCGAACCACCGCTGCGCGTCGCGACCGAGGCTGATGCACCGGAACTGGCCGATCTGGTCAATTTTGCCGGCGAGGGCCTGCCGCTGCACATCTGGACGGGCCTGGCGACGGCGGGCGAGGACCCCTGGGAGATCGGTCGCAACCGGCAGCGAGCCAAGGCGCGCGAGGGCAAGATCGTGCTCGTGGATCCGGGAGGGGGCGCGGTCGCCAGTCTCACCGGCTACGCGATCGGTGCGGAGCCTGTGCCGGTGGGGGACGCCATGCCCGCATTGTTCCGGCCGTTGCAGGAGCTGGAGAATGAGGCGCTCGACAGCTGGTATGTCAACGTGCTGGCCTGCTATCCCGAATGCCGCGGACAGGGATACGGGTCGCTGCTGCTGAAGGCGGCGGAAGACATCGCACGGGAAGCGAGCCTTCGGCGCATGAGCGTGATCGTGGCCGACACGAACCGGGGGGCGAAGCGCCTCTACGAGCGTTTCGGCTGCCGGGAAGTCGCGAAGCGGCGCTGCGAGCGCGGTGACTGGCAGACGGATACGGAGCATTGGGTGCTACTGATCAAAGATCTCTGACACGCGCCTTCAGGCGTCGACAAGGGCCGCCTCGAGGAAATCGGCGCGTTCGGCGATGCCGGCCCTGGGAACGACGACGGTGGCGTAGCCGTGGGTGGGGTAGGCGCGCATGAGGTCGTCGTATTCGGCGAGGGCGGCGTCGAGGCCATGGCGGCGCTCGGGGTCGGTGGCGAAGAGCTCGGGCCAAGGCGGGAGCATGAAGACGCGGTGGCCGTAGCGGTAGGCGCGGGCGGCGACGGCGCAGGGGGCGGGAACCTCGCCCGTGCGCGCCAGGGCTGCGACCGCGTCGATGATCGAGCGGTCGAAGAGGACGGGGCCGTGGGCCGGATCGGCGGTGTTGAAGAAGTAGGCGGCCCGCGCGATGCAGCGCTCGGCGAAGGCGCGTGGGTTCGTCCAGGGCAGGGCGTCGCCGCCGATGAGGTCCTCTTCCTTCACCACCTGGCGGCCGGGCTCGGGGAAGGTCGCGTAGCCGCGGGCGGCCATCTCGGCGAGAAGTGCCGACTTGCCGCCGCCGGAACAGCCGGAGAGCACGACGAGCCGCGGGCTGCCGTTCCAGGCAGGATTGCCGGCGAGATAGTCGGCCTCGGTCAGCGCAGAACCCCCGTCCCTCCGGCGGGCGCAGTGGCGGGCGCGCGCCCGCGCAGTTGGCGGCGCAGGATCTTGCCAGAGGGCGACTTCGGGATCGCCTCGACGATCTCGATCGCCCGGACCTGCTTGTAGGGCGCCACGTGCGGCGCGAGGAAGCGCTGCAGCTCGGCGAGGTCGGGCGCGGCGGCGCCGGCGACCACGAAGGCCTTGGGCACCTCGCCGCACTGGTCGTCGGGAATGCCGATCACCGCCACGTCCTGCACGCCGGGGTGGCCGAGCAGGAGCGCCTCGATCTCGGCGGGCGCCACCTGGAAGCCGCTGACCTTGATCAGCTCCTTCACCCGGTCGACGATGGTCAGGTAGCCGTCCGCGTCGATCGTCGCGAGATCGCCGGTGCGGAGCCAGCCGTCCTGCGGTCAGCGTGGCCGCGGTCGCCGCCGGATTGCCGTGATAGCCGAGCATCACCTGCGGCCCGCGCACCCAGAGCTCGCCGGTGCCGCCGGGGGCGCAGTCGCGGCCGGTCTCCGGGTCGACCAGCCGGCATTCGGTGCCGGCGACCGCCGTGCCCGAGCTCCCGGGCCGGTTCCGGTCCGGCGGCGTGAAGTGGCTGACCGGGCTCATCTCGGTCATCCCGTAGCCCTGGATCATCGGGCAGCCGAGCCGGGCGGCGGCGGCCTCGGCCAGCTCGGCGCCGAGCGGAGCTGCGCCGGAGAGAACGAAGGCGAGCGAGGAGAGGTCGAAGGCGTCGACCAGCGGGTGCCTGGCGAGGGCGAGCACCACCGGCGGCGCCACGAAGAGCTGGCGCATCCGGTGGGTCTGGATCAGCCGCAGCGCCGCCTCCAGCTCGAAGCGGGGCAGCGTCACCTGCACCCCGCCGGCCGCGAGATAGAGGTTCATCAGCACGGTCATGCCGTAGATGTGGAAGTAGGGCAGGAAGGCGAGGGTGGCGTCGCCGGGCTTCAGGCCGAGTGTCGCCTGCACCTGCAGCACGTTGGCGACCAGGTTGCGATGGGTGAGCTGCACCCCCTTGGGCAGGCCGGTGGTGCCCGAGGAGTAGGGCATGACCGCGACGCCCCGCGCCAGGTCCACCGGCACCTGCGCCCTGAGCGGCGGACCCATCAGCGCCTCGAGCGGGGTGGCGCCGTCGGCAGTGCCGATCACCGCGATCTCGCGCACCGACGTGCCCTCGGCCCCGGCGCGTGCCACGGCGAGGAGCGCCGGGGCAGTGACGAGTAGCACGGCACCCGCGTCGCGCAGCTGATGGTTGATCTCCTCGGCCATGTAGGTCGGGTTCAGCGTGGTGACCGTGGCGCCGGCCCAGGCGATGGCGTGGAAGGCGACACACCAGTCGGGCTGGTTCGGGGCGTGGATCGCGACCACCGATCCCGGGCCGATGCCGCGGGCGGCGAGGCCGCCGGCCAGCCGCTCGACCCGGTCGCGGAACTCGCCGCCGGTGACGGCGCGCCCGGTCGGCCCGTCGATCAGCGCGGGCTCGCCCTCGCGCCCGTAGAGGCCGGCGAAGGCCAGCTCGGTGATCGAGGTCTCGGGAATCGGGATGTCAGCATAGGCGCTGCGGTAGATGTGCATGGCGTACCCCCGCGCCCGCCGGGTCTTCCCCGCCCCGCGGCGCTGGCGCCACTCTACCGCCGCGCGCGCCGGTCCGATACGGGCTTGCGGCCTCAGGCGCCGCCGAGCTTTTCCAACCGCGCCGCGCGCAGGCGGGCGAAGTCGTCGCCGGCGTGGTAGCTGGAGCGGGTCAGCGGCGTGGCGGAGACCATCAGGAACCCCTTGCCGGAGGCGGCGCGCTCGTAGGCGGCGAATTCATCCGGCGTGACGAAGCGGGCGATGGCGTGGTGCTTGGGCGTGGGCTGGAGGTACTGGCCGATGGTGAGGAAATCGACGTCGGCGGCGCGCATGTCGTCCATGACCTGCAGCACGGATTGCCGGTCTTCGCCGAGGCCGACCATGATGCCGGACTTGGTGAACATGGCAGGGTCGAGCTCCTTGACCCGCTGCAAGAGGCGCAAGGAGTGGAAGTACCGCGCGCCGGGGCGGACCTCGGGGTAGAGGCCGGGCACCGTCTCGAGGTTGTGGTTGAAGACGTCCGGAGCTGCCGCGACCACCGCCTCGAGCGCCGAGGGGGCGCAGCGCAGGAAGTCGGGGACCAGCACCTCGATCGTGGTGTCGGGGTTCTTGCGCCGCACGGCGCGGATCGTCTGGGCGATGTGCTCGGCGCCGCCGTCGGCGAGGTCGTCGCGGTCGACCGAGGTGATGACCACGTGGTTGAGGCCGAGCTTCTGGACGGCCACGGCCACGCGCCCCGGCTCGAAGGCGTCGAGCGCGTCGGGCCGCCCGGTGGCGACGTTGCAGAAGGTGCAGCCGCGGGTGCAGATCTCGCCCATGATCATCATGGTGGCGTGGCCCTGGGACCAGCACTCGCCGACGTTGGGGCAGCCCGCCTCCTCGCAGACGGTCACGAGGCGGTTCTCGCGCAGGATCTGCCTGGTCTTGCGGTAGCCTTCGGAGCTCGGGGCCTTGACCCTGATCCAGTCCGGCTTGCGCAGAATGGGCGCGTCGGCGCGGTGCGCCTTCTCCGGGTGGCGCTGGGCGCGGTCGCTGAGGTCTCGGTCGGTCATGGCGGTCCCAGTGGCGGTCCCTGTCGGCAACCCGCGTAACATAGGGCGCACCGGCCCCAGTGTCAGCGGCCAAACGCGCGGCCCTTGTCTGTTCCCGGCGCGATGCGATATTGCCGCCGGGGCCCTCCCGGGGCCGTCCCGGGAGACGACGATGAGCCTCCTTCCGCTGATCGCCCTTGCAGTCGGCCTCGTGGCACTGATCTGGGGTGCGGGCCGCTTCGTCACCGGCGCCTCGGGGCTGGCGCGGCACTTCGGCATGTCGCCGCTGCTGGTGGGGATGGTGGTGGTCGGGCTCGGCACCTCGGCGCCGGAGATACTCGTCTCGGTGAGCGCCTCGCTCAGCGGAAGTCCGGGGATAGCGCTGGGCAACGCCTACGGCTCGAACATCGCCAATATCTCGCTGATCCTCGGCCTGACCGCGCTCATGGCACCGGTCGCGGTGCGCGCGACGGTGGTGCGGCGCGAGATCCCGGTGCTGATCGCGGTGACGCTGCTGACGATCGGGCTGGTCTACGACCTGCGGCTGTCGCGCCTCGACGCGGTGCTGCTGCTCGGCATCTTCACCACCCTGCTCGCCTTGTCGATCTTGGACGCCCGCCGCCGCATCGCCGCAAGGCCGGCCGGCCGGGCCGACGCGCCGCTGGTCTCGGGTGCGCCGTCGCTGGCGGCCTCGCTCATGTGGACGGCATTCGGGCTGGCGGTGCTGGTGGCGAGCTCGCAGCTGATGGTCTGGGGGGCAGTCGAGACGGCGCAGGCGCTGGGGGTGAGCGACCTCGTGATCGGCCTGACGGTGATCGCCGTCGGCACCTCGCTGCCCGAGCTCGCCTCCTCGATCACTGCGGTACGCCAGCGCGCCTATGACATTGCCCTCGGCAACGTGATCGGATCGAACATCTTCAACACGCTGGCGGTAGTCGGCATCGCCGGAGTGATCCGCCCGATCGAGGTGCCGCCCGATCTGCTCTACCGGGACCTGCCGGTGATGACCCTGCTCACCTTCGCCCTGCTGGTCATGGGCGCCGGGGTGCGCCTGCGGCTGCCCGGCCGGATTACCCGGATCGAGGGGGGTGTGCTGGTCGCGAGCTTCGTCGCCTACACGACGTATCTGGTAGTCACGGCCGGCGGCTGATCAAAGCCGGCGCCCTGCGCCACCTCGGCCTCGCCCGCCTGGCTCAGGATGGCCGCGAGCTCGCCGAACCAGCCGTCGTCCACCGACAGGCTGCGCCGAACCAGCCCTATCGTGCGCTGCGGCTCGGGCCGAGCGAACCGCGCCAGCCGCAGCCCCGGTGCCGCCGCGCATTCCGCCCGTGCCGCAAGCTCCGGCAGGAGCGTCAGCCCGAACCCCTCCGAGACCAGCCGGCAGAGCGTGGTCAGGCTCGCCGCCCGCAGGTCCATGCGCTCCTGCCCGCGATCGATGGCGCAGGCGGCGAGCGCCTGGTCGGTCAGGCAATGGCCTTCGTCGAGCAGCAGGAGCTGGCCCGGCTCCATGTCCTCGGGATGCAGCGCCACCCGCCCCGCGCCCAGCGCGCGCAGCCGCTCGGCGCTGCCAGCGAGCAGGAACCGGTCCTCGAAGAGCGGCAGCGCGGTGAGATCCGGCTGGACCACCGGCAGGGCGACCACCGCCACGTCGAGCGTGCCCTGCCGCACCTCGTCGACCAGCCGCTCGGTCTGCGCCTCGCGCACGCCCAGATCGAGCGACAGGTTGCGCGCGCGCAAGAGCGGCAGCGCCGAGGGCAGGAGGTACGGCGCCACCGTGGGGATCACCCCGATGCTCAGCCGCCCGGCCAGGCCGTGGTCCCAGCGCGCCACCTGCTCGATGGCGCCGACCTCGTCGAGGATGCGCTGCGCGCGCCGCACGATCTCGCGACCGGTGGGGGTGATGACCACCTCGCGCCGCCCGCGCTCGACGAGGCTGGCGCCGAGCGAGGCCTCCAGGTCGCGTATCTGCACCGACAGCGCCGGCTGGCTGATGTTCACCGAGGCGGCGGCGCGGCCGAAATGCGCCTCTTTCGCCAGCGCCGTCAGGTATTTGAGCTGCTTCAGGGTGATATTCATAGCCTCAGACTATCGAGCCGGTAAGGAAATGCAATTTCCCCTTATCGATCGCCGGACGTATAACCTTGCGTAGATCATTGCCAGGGGAACCCAAGCATGGACGGAAACGACGCAAGCACGGGCAAGTGCCCGGTGGTGCATGGGGCGACGATGCTCGGCATGCGGTCGAACCGCGACTGGTGGCCGAACCAGCTCAACCTCAGGATCCTCCAGCAGCATTCGGCCAGGTCGAACCCCATGGGCGAGGAATTCGACTATGCGGAGGCGTTCGGGACGCTCGACCTCGCCGCCCTGAAGGCGGACCTGCACGCGCTGATGACTGATTCGCAGCCCTGGTGGCCAGCCGACTTCGGCCACTACGGCGGCCTCTTCATCCGCATGGCCTGGCACAGCGCCGGGACCTACCGCATGGGTGACGGCCGCGGCGGCGCGGGAAGCGGCCAGCAGCGCTTCGCCCCCCTGAACAGCTGGCCGGACAACGTCAGCCTCGACAAGGCGCGCCGCCTCCTGTGGCCAATCAAGCAGAAATACGGCCGCGCGATCTCCTGGGCCGACCTGATGATCCTGGCCGGCAACGTCGCGCTCGAATCGATGGGGTTCAAGACCTTCGGCTTCGCCGGCGGCCGCGCCGACGTCTGGGAGCCGGACGAGGACGTCTACTGGGGCGGCGAGGACACCTGGCTCGGCGACAAGCGCTACAGCGGCGAGCGCCAGCTGGAGAACCCCCTCGCCGCGGTGCAGATGGGCCTGATCTACGTCAACCCTGAGGGCCCGAACGGCAATCCCGACCCGCTCGCCTCGGCCCGCGACATCCGCGAGACCTTCGCGCGCATGGCCATGGACGACGAGGAGACCGTGGCCCTCATCGCCGGCGGCCACAGCTTCGGCAAGACCCACGGCGCCGGCACCGCCGACCACGTCGGCCGCGAACCCGAAGCCGCCGGCCTCGCCGAACAGGGGCTCGGCTGGGCCAGCACCTATGGTTCCGGCGTGGGCGCCGACTGCATCACCAGCGGCCTCGAGGTGATCTGGAGCCAGACCCCCACCCGCTGGAGCAACTACTTCTTCGAGAACCTCTTCGGCTACGAGTGGGAGCTGACCCGGAGCCCCGCCGGCGCCCACCAGTGGCAGCCGAAGGACGGCGCCGGTGCCGGCGCGATACCCGATCCCTTCGACCCGGCCAGACGCCGTGTGCCGACGATGCTGACCTCCGACATCGCGCTGCGGATGGACCCGATCTACGAGCCGATCTCCCGGCGCTTCCTCGCGAACCCCGACGCCTTCGCCGACGCCTTCGCCCGCGCCTGGTTCAAGCTGACCCACCGCGACATGGGGCCGAAGTCGCGCTATCTCGGACCGGAGGTCCCGGCGGAGGACCTGATCTGGCAGGATCCGGTGCCCGCCGCCGACCACCCGCTCATCGATGCGGCCGACATCGCGGCGCTGAAGGCACAGGTCCTCGCTTCCGGCCTGACCATCCCGCAGCTCGTCTCGACCGCCTGGGCCTCGGCGGCGACCTTCCGCGGCTCGGACAAGCGGGGCGGCGCCAATGGCGCGCGCATCCGCCTCGCGCCCCAGAAGGACTGGGAAGTGAACCAGCCGGCACAGCTGGCGGCCGTGCTCGAGGTCCTCGAAGGCATCCGCGCCGGGTTCAACGCCGCCCAGACCGGCGGAGCAAAGGTGTCGCTGGCCGACCTGATCGTCCTCGCGGGTGCCGCGGGGGTGGAACAGGCGGCGCGCAACGCCGGCTTCGCCATCGAGGTCCCCTTCGCCCCGGGCCGCACCGACGCGGCCGACGCGCAGACCGACGCGGCCTCCTTCGGCGTGCTGGAGCCGGTTGCCGACGGGTTCCGCAACTACCTCAAGGCCGATTTCTCGGTCCCGGCCGAGGCGCTGCTGGTGGACAAGGCGCAGCTTCTCACCCTCACCGCGCCGGAGATGACCGTGCTGGTGGGCGGCCTGCGGGTGCTCGGTGCGAACCACGGCGGCTCGCAGAACGGCGTCTTCACCCACCGGCCGGGGGCGCTGACCATCGACTTCTTCGTGAACCTCCTGGACATGGGAACGAAGTGGACGCCGACCACGCCGGACGAGGCCCTGTTCGAAGGCCGCGACCGGGTGACCGGCGCGCCGCGGTGGACAGGCAGCCGTGTCGATCTGGTCTTCGGCTCGAACGCGCAGCTGCGGGCTCTGGCCGAGGTCTACGCAAGCGCCGATCTTGGCGAGAAATTCGTCCGCGACTTCGTTGCCGCCTGGACCAAGGTGATGAACGCCGATCGCTTCGATCTGGCGTGAACCCGAAGGATACGGCGGGCACTCCTGCTCGGGGCGCCCGCTACTGACTGCAAGACCCCTCATTCAGGTACCCATACTCGCAGAAACCCTATCGGGAAGTCGCCCTTCGCCGGCCGAGCGGGGGGCTTGCCCCCCGAGGCCGGCGCTCACCTCCCGGCGGCAACGGCCGGGTCAGTTCACCGCAGGCACCATCCCGCGCTCGGCGGCCAGCTCGCGCATGCGCTTCTGCAGCTTCTCGAAGGCGCGCACCTCGATCTGGCGGATGCGCTCGCGGCTGACGTCGTATTGCTTCGACAGATCCTCCAGCGTCACCGGCTCGTCCTTCAGCCGCCGCTCGGTCAGGATGTGCCGCTCGCGCTCGTTCAGTCCCTGCATCGCTTCGAGCAGCAGCCCCTGGCGGGTTTCCAGCTCGTCGCGATCGGCCAGTGCCGAGGCCTGGTCGGCGTCCTCGTCCTCCAGCCAGTCCTGCCACTCGGCCGTGCCCTCGCCGTCGCCGCGCACCTGGGCGTTGAGGCTCGCGTCGCCGCCGGCCATGCGGCGGTTCATCGAGATCACCTCGTCCTCGGTGACGTTCAGGTCATGGGCGATCTTCGCAACGTTCTCGGGTCGCAGTTCGCCCTCCTCGATGGCGCCGATCTTGTTCTTGGCCTTGCGCAGGTTGAAGAACAGCTTCTTTTGCGCCGCGGTGGTGCCGAGCTTCACCAGGCTCCAGGAGCGCAGGATGTATTCCTGGATCGAGGCGCGGATCCACCACATCGCATAGGTGGCGAGCCGGAACCCCTTGTCCGGGTCGAAGCGCTTCACCGCCTGCATCAAGCCCGACGTTCGCCTCTGAGATCACCTCTGCTGTCGGCAGCCCATAGCCGCGGTAACCCATGGCGATTTTGGCGGCGAGCCGCAGGTGGCTGGTGACCAGCTGGTGTGCCGCCTCGGTGTCGCCGTGGTCGACCCAGGCCTTGGCGAGCATGTATTCCTGCTCGGGCTCCAGCATGGGAAACTTGCGGATTTCCTGCATGTAGCGCGACAGGCCTTGTTCGGGCGACGGCGCCGGCAGTCTTGCGTAGCTTGCCAATTCCCCTCCTCCGGGGCGGGCGCCCGAGGGCACGCACCCCTGTCATTCACCTGATATTATAATTGGTATTACGGTTTGTTAAACGCACGATTTCGCTCATTCCGTCGGTGCGCCCGGGTCGAGGCCCCGCAGCCGCGCCAGCAGACCCGCCATGTCTTCCGGCAGTGGCGAATTGAATGCCAGCGTCTCGCCGGTCACCGGGTGCACGAACCCGAGCCGCGTTGCGTGCAGTGCCTGGCGCGGGAACTGCGGACCGGTTCTGCGGCCGTATACGCTGTCGCCGAGCAGCGGATGGCCCGCAAAGGCCATGTGGACGCGGATCTGGTGGGTCCGTCCGGTCTCCAGCCGGCACTCGATCAGCGCCGCCGCGGGGCGGTCGCCCCCGAAGCGCTCCAGCACCCGCGCCCGCGTCACCGCGTACTTGCCCCCCGTGGTCAGCACCGCCATGCGCTTGCGGTCGCCCGGGTGGCGGCCGATCGCGCCCTCGATGCGCAGGACCCCGCCCGGCTCCCAGCTCACGCCCTCGGGACGCTGCATGGCCGGGTCGGGGCAGCCATGAACCACCGCGAGGTAGCGCCGGTCGATGGAATGCGCGGCGAACTGGGCGGCGAGGCCCTGGTGCGCGGCGTCGGACTTGGCGACGACGATCAGGCCGGAGGTGTCCTTGTCGATGCGGTGGACGATGCCGGGGCGCAGCGCCCCGCCCACCCCCGACAGGCTGTCGCCGCAGTGGTGGAGGAGCGCATTGACCAGCGTGCCCGCGCGCGCGCCGGGCGCGGGATGCACGACGAGGCCGACCGGCTTGTCGAGCACGATGATATGGGCATCCTCGTACACCACTTCAAGCGGGATAGGCTCGGGTGCTGCCCGGGTCGGGATCGCCGGCGGCAGGGTCAGGACGAGCTCGGCGCCGGGTTCGATGCGGAAGCGGGGGTCGATCATCATCCGCCCGTCCGGGCGCGCCACGGCCCCCTCGGCGATCAGCGCCTGCAGGCGAGAGCGCGACAGGCCCGCGCCCTCTGGCACCGCGAGCGCCAAGGCCTTATCAAGCCGCTGGTCGGGCGCGGGTCCGATGGTGACGCGAAGCTCGCGGAAGGGCGCGGACATGAGCGATGGGACCCCCGGGTCCGGGCGGGACGGTGACGAGCTGCCCGAACCCCCGCGGCTCCGGCAGCTGCGCTGGATGGTCAATGCCCTGACCTTCGCGCTGATCGCCGGAGTCCTAGTCGATTGCCGCGACGCTTGTCATCCGCCTGAGCGCCGGCCCCGCGCTGCCGCCGCTGCCCGAGGCGGTGACACTGCCCGCGGGCGAGACGGCGCGTGCCGTCACCTTCGGCCAGGGTTGGATCGCTGTGGTCACAGTCGACGACGCGGGCACCGAGCGCATCCGCGTCATGGATGCCGCGAGCGGCGCGCCCCGCGGCACGGTGGAGATTGCCCCGATCGCACCCTAGCACGGGACCTCGGGCGACGGCCTGCCCGCGGTTCGAATCACGTCGCCGTGACCCTTGCCTTTGTCCACCGGCTTGCCGATATACTCCGCCATGTCGCTCCCCCCCGGCTTCATCGACGAGCTTCGCGGCCGCGTCTCGATCGCGCAGGTGGTGGGGCGCAAGGTCACCTGGGACCCGCGCAAGAGCCAGCCGGGCCGCGGCGACTATTGGGCCCCCTGCCCTTTCCATCAGGAAAAGACCGCGTCCTTCCATGTGGATGAGGCCAAGGGCTACTACCACTGCTTCGGCTGCCACGCCGGGGGCGACGCGGTGACCTTCCTGCGCGAGACCGAGAATCTCGGCTTCATGGAGGCGGTGGAGCGGCTTGCCGCCGAGGCGGGCATGGCCCTGCCCGAGGCCGATCCGGCCGCTGCCGCCCGCGCCGCCGTGGCCAAGGGGCTGGTCGAGGCGATGGAGGCGGCGGTGCAGTTCTACCGCCTGCAGCTCGGCACCGCCCGCGCCGCCGAGGCGCGGGCCTATCTCGACCGCCGCGGCCTCGCCGCCGCCACCCGCGACCGCTTCGAGATCGGCTTTGCGCCCGACGGGCGCACGGCGCTCTTGGACAGCCTGACCGACAAGGGCTTTGCGCGTGCGCAGCTGGTCGAGGCCGGCCTCGTCGGCCTGCGCGAGGACGGCAGCGCCTACGACCGGTTCCGCGGCCGGATCATGTTCCCGATCCGCGACGCCCGCGGGCGGGCGATCGCCTTCGGGGCGCGGGCCCTGGCGCAGGACCAGGAGCCCAAGTACCTGAACTCGCCCGAAACCCCGCTCTTCGACAAGGGCCGCAGCCTCTACAACACCGGCCCCGCGCGCAGCGCCGCGGCCAGGGCCGGCACCGTGGTGGTCTGCGAGGGCTACATGGACGTGATCGCCCTTGCCGAGGCCGGGATCGAGCATACGGTGGCCCCGCTCGGCACCGCGATCACCGAGACGCAGCTGCAGCTCCTCTGGCGGCTCGCACCCGAGCCGGTGGTCGCGCTCGATGGCGACAAGGCCGGGCAGGCGGCGGCCCAGCGGCTGATCGACCTCGCTCTGCCGCTGATCGAGCCGGGCCGGGCGCTGCGCTTCGCGCTGATGCCGGCGGGCCAGGACCCCGACGACGTGGTCCGCGCCGGTGGAGCCAAGGCGATGGAGGCGCTGCTCGCCGAATCGCTACCGATGATCGAGCTGATCTGGCGTCGCGAGACTGATGGCGCGGTGCTCGACAGCCCCGAGCGCCGGGCGGGGCTGGACGCGCGGCTTAAGTCGCATCTCGCCCGCATCGGCAACGAGGGCCTGCGCGCGCATTACGAGGCCGAGATCCGCGCCCGCCGCGCCGAGCTCTTCGCCCCGGCGCCGCGCGCGGCCGATGCCGGCCGCCCGCGCCCTGCCTTCGGCGGAAAGCAAGGCGATTGGCGCGGAGACGGGCGCGGCAAGGGGCGCGGCACGCCCTTCGGCACTGCCCTCCCAGCGGCAGCGACCCGCGCCTCGCCGCTGGCGCGTCCCGCACCCGGCCTCACCGCCGAGGCACGGATCCACGAAAGTGCCATCCTCGCGGGCTGCCTCAGCCACCCCGCGCTCGCCGCCGAGGTCGAGGCGCGGCTGGAACGCATGCCCTTTGCCTGCAACGATCTCGCGGCAATCCGCGACGCCCTCTTGTCGGCGCTGCCCGAGCACCTAGATGCGGGTGACCTGCGTGGCGCCGTTGCCGCGCGCATCGGCCGTGACCCGATGGCGGAACTGACGGCACCCGGACAGGTGAGCGCCAATCCGCATCTGCAGGCCGGCGCCGAACCGGCCCAGGCGCGCCGGGCGATCGAGGAGGAACTGACGCGACATGCCGCCGCCTCCGGCTGGCGGGCCGAGGTCCGCGACGCCGAGCGCGAGCTTACCCGCGCCACCACAGGCGAGGGCTTCGGCCTTGCGGACGAGTTGCTGACCTGGCGGCTGCGCGAGGCCGCCGAGGCGGTCCATCAGTCGGCCAGCCGGCCGACCAGCGACAGCGCCGCGGTGGACGCCGAGGCCGAGGCAGCGCTTTCGGGCCGGCTCCAGCAGATGATCGACGGCGAGATCTGGAAGAAACCACGCAAGCGATAATGCCGGTCCGCGAATCACCTAAGACGTTGCGAATTACTGATTCGCGCTAGAATAGAGGCATACCCCGGGCGCCGCCCCCGCCCGGGAACAGGACGGAGCACCCATGGCCGCCAAGGATACCGATACCAAGAAGCCCGAGGAGAACCCCGACACCAGCGGCGTCATGCTGGACATGAGCCAGACCGCGGTCAAGAAGATGATCGCGACCGCCCGGGCCCGCGGCTACATCACCTACGACGAGCTGAACGAGGTCCTGCCCCCCGACCAGGTCACCTCCGAGCAGATCGAGGACGTCATGGCCATGCTCTCCGAGATGGGCATCAATACCATCGAGGGCGACGACGCCGACGACGAGGACCGCCGCGACGAGACCCCCGAGCCCGCCGAGGACGAGACCGGCGGCTCGCGCGAGATCGCCATCGCCTCCAGCGCCAGCGAGTCCCTCGACCGCACCGACGACCCCGTGCGCATGTACCTGCGCGAGATGGGCTCGGTGGAGCTCCTGTCGCGCGAGGGCGAGATCGCCATCGCCAAGCGCATCGAGGCGGGCCGCAACACGATGATCGCCGGGCTCTGCGAGAGCCCGCTGACCTTCCAGGCCATCACCATCTGGCGCGACGAGCTGCTGGACGAGGCGATCATGCTGCGCGACGTGATCGACCTCGAGACTACCTTCTCCGGCCAGATGGAGAGCGACGAGGTGGCGAGCGTGCTGACCGCGCTCGATACCGTCGTCGAGGCCCCGGTGCCTTTGCGCCGCGAGGAGCCGCCGGCCGCTGCCCCCGCTGCCCCCGCACCCGCTGCCGCCGCCCGCAGCGATGACGACGAGGATGACGAAGACGAGGACGAGACCCCGTCGCTGCCCGACCCCGACGACGAGGAGGAGGACGACCAGGGCAACCTCTCGCTCGCCGCCATGGAAGCCGCCCTGAAGCCGCAGGTGCTGGAGACGCTGAGCAGCATCGCCGGGTATTACGGCCGCCTCGCCGGGATGCAGGACGACCGCATCTCCGCCACGCTGAACCGCGACACCAGCTTCACCACCACCCAGGAGCGCGACTACCAGCGGCTGCGCAGCGAGATCGTCGAGCTGGTGAACTCGCTGCACCTGCACAACAACCGCATCGAGGCGCTGGTCGACCAGCTCTACGGCATCAACCGCAAGATCATGACGCTCGACGGCGCGATGGTGAAGCTGGCCGACCAGGCCCGCATCAACCGCCAGGAGTTCGTGGACGAGTACCGGGGCTGCGAGCTGGAGCCCGGCTGGCTCGACCGCGTGGGGGGCCTTCGCACCCGCGGCTGGGACCAGCTGACCACCCGCTTCCGCGACCGCGTCGAGGAGACCCGCCAGGAGATGGCCGAGATCGGCCAGTACGTCGGCGTCGACATCTCCGAGTTCCGCCGCATCGTGAACCAGGTGCAGAAGGGCGAAAAGGAGGCCCGCATCGCCAAGAAGGAGATGGTCGAGGCCAACCTCCGCCTGGTGATCTCCATCGCCAAGAAGTACACCAACCGCGGGCTGCAGTTCCTTGATCTCATTCAGGAAGGCAACATCGGCCTGATGAAGGCGGTCGACAAGTTCGAGTACCGCCGCGGCTACAAGTTCTCGACCTACGCCACCTGGTGGATCCGCCAGGCGATCACGCGGAGCATTGCCGACCAGGCCCGCACCATCCGCATCCCGGTGCACATGATCGAGACGATCAACAAGCTGGTGCGGACGGGGCGCCAGATGCTGCACGAGATCGGCCGCGAGCCGACGCCGGAGGAGCTGGCCGAGAAGCTGCAGATGCCGCTCGAGAAGGTCCGCAAGGTGATGAAGATCGCCAAGGAGCCGATCAGCCTCGAGACCCCCATCGGCGACGAGGAGGATTCGCAGCTCGGCGACTTCATCGAGGACAAGAACGCCATCCTGCCGCTGGAGAGCGCCATCCAGCTGAACCTGAAGGAGACCACCACCCGGGTGCTGGCCTCGCTGACGCCACGCGAGGAGCGCGTGCTGCGCATGCGCTTCGGCATCGGCATGAACACCGACCACACGCTGGAGGAGGTGGGCCAGCAGTTCAGCGTGACCCGCGAGCGCATCCGGCAGATCGAGGCGAAGGCGCTCCGCAAGCTCAAGCACCCGAGCCGATCGCGTAAGCTCAGGAGCTTTCTGGATCAGTAGCCGAAGTCAGAGGCGGGCGTTGTACCGGGCGAAGCATTCGCATGCGAGCACCGTCCGGCTTCGCAGCGCTGCTCATGCAGGATCCGCGCGATCCATACGGTCGTGGTCTTCGCGGAGCAGCGGACTCGCATTCAAGAGAACGGCGTTGTTCGAGAAGGAGAACAGCACAGCCGCGGCGGTTGCCATAGCAACCGCGAGAATCTCGCCGCCGTCCTCGATCCAACCTAACATCATTTGAAATCGATCTGAAACGAGTATATGTACCATATCAAATACCGTCCCAAATACGAACAAGGTGAAAAATATAAACCCTAACGTATAGTATATTTTGATCTCTCCCGGTACCATCTTTCGGAGAGACCAAATGAAAATAAGTCCTATTGGGATCGATGCCGCCACCCAGGATAGTATCTCTCCTATATCTCGCGCACGCAATCCAAATAAAGACTTAGTAATACCACTGCGATCTAAAATCCTCCCGCCGCGCTCATGATATTGCATCGAGTCGTCGAACCAGACAAATAAGTACAGTATGCAAAATGCCAGAAATACCCTCAGGCCATGCCTTCGGAAGGCTACGTATAACATGAATGCGCAAATTGCGGAAAGACCCTGGGAAAATATATTTGGCAACGACCTTTCATCTTGCAATCCTGTATAGGCGCGTATGACCGCCTCAGGCCAAAAAATATCAATAAAAATTGAGATAGATAATATAGACGTAGTAATAACAAAGATCATATTTATCAAATCAAAGGCTATACTATTGCCGATGTACGCCCGGCGAATAGATCTTAGCGTCTGAGGGACATTCATTTTCAACCTACACAACCGACGATCATATATATGTCATACTGAGTAGCGGTCATCAAGCAAGTAGAGTGGGTGATCCACCCATCTCACGCGTCCCACCGCGCTGCGTTGGTCTTGGTGAAATCGTCGCCGGTGTACAGCAGTGGCGCCCCTCCGCCTTCTCCACCGCATAGCCCATGCAGCGAGTAGGGTGGGCGGTCCGCCCACCTCCATCTCGTCGTGACGTGGACGAGGGCAAGGGCATCGTGCGCGACCTGATCGAGGAATGAAGCTCACCTTCGAGCCGAACGGCCGGGAGGACTACCTCCACTGGCGGACCACCCACAAGACGATGCTGCGAAAGATCGAACCGGCTCATCGTGGAATGCCTGCGCCATCCCTTCGAGGGCACCGGCAAGCCCGAGCCGCTGAAGGGCGACCTCGCCGGCCTCCGGTCGCGCCGCGTCGAGCGCGTGCATCGCCTCGTCTACCGCGTCACGCCGGCCGCGCTCGAGGTGGTGCAATGCCGCTACCACCATTGAATGCGCCGGACGCCGCACGAGGAACGCGTGCCGCGCATGCGCTTCGGCATCGACATCGGCATGAACACCGGCCACACTCCGGAGGCGGTCGGCCATCGCATCGGCGTCACCCGCGAGCGCATCCGGCAGATCGAGGCGAAGGCGCTGCGAGAGCTGAAGCATCCAAGCAGGAGCCGGAAGTTGCGGAGCTTTTTGGATCAGTAGAAGGCGTCCGATGGGCCATGCGTACGGCGTCGTTTCCAAGGAGAGTTCGCAGGATGGCTTCGGCGACGCGTAATCGGCCCTTCGCCACATCCTTATGCGGAACAGTTCTCCGAGGAGAAGGACCTCCCGCTATACACAGGTGCGTCGCGGCTCTATCTGATCGCAACGACTCCCCGCTGCGGCAGCCATTTCGTCGGCCATGCGATCGCTGAGGGGCGCTATTTCGGCTTTCCGCTGGAGTACCTGAACCAAGGAAACCTATCAGCCTGGCGCGCGCGCTTCGGTACGAGGGACGACACTGCTCTGTTCAAGGCACTTATGCGCTGTCGTTCCGGTCCGACCGGCCTGTTCGGCATCAAGGCCCACTGGTCCCAGTTCGCGCCATACGAGGCCAGTCCGCTCCTCGATTCCCTCGGCGGCTTCGAATGCGCGATCTGGATCTGGCGACGCGACCTGCTGAGCCAGGCGATCTCATACGTCCGGGCCGTGCAAACGGGACAGTGGATCAGTGGCGCCCCGCAGAAGGGCGAAGCCTACTATGACTATGGAGAAATCGTCGAAAAGGCGACGCGGATTCGAGACCAGAATACCGCCTGGCAGGCGTTCTTCTCCGATCGCTTCGAGCGTCCAGTCCTTCGTGTCCCCTATGAGGACCTCCTGGCCGCGCAGGATCGTTTTTTTGGCGAGATTGGGGCCTTCCTGGAACCAAAGACGCTGAGCAGGCCCGTAGCTTCGGAGCGGACGCAGAAGGTGTCTGGGCCGGCAAGTTCCGACTGGCGCCAGCGCTTTCTCGCTGACCTTCGAGACGAAGACCAGTGGATCCTCGAGGCACAAAAATGGGGGCCCAGCTAATTAGAGGACTAGGGTCCGTAAATGGCCTATCAAGCGTAGCGCGGGTGATCCATTCCTTCCTGACCTTGACAATCCTTCCTGACCTTGGCTCGGGGCAAGCCCGAGCCGCTGAAGGGCGACCTCGCCGGCTTCTGGTCGCGCCGCGTCGACCGCGTGCATCGCCTCGTCTACCGTGTCACGCCGACCGCGCTTGAGGTGGTGCAATGCCGCTACCACTATTGATATGAGTTCGCCGGACGCCGCGCGAGGAACGCGTGCCGCGCATGCGCTTCGGCATCGACATCGGCATGAACACCGGCCACACTCCGCAGGCGGTCGGCCATCGGCTCAGCATGACCCGCGAGCGCATCTGGCAGATCGAGGCCAGGGCGCTGCGGCAGCTGAAGCACCCGAGCCGGCCGCGGAAGCTGCGGTCGTTCCTCGATCAATGATTGCGAACCTCGACGGAGGCTGACCCGATGTCCCTGTTCTCGCGCCTGTTCGGCGGCACGTCCGGCCCGGAGCCCGAAGCGGAGCCAGAGTTCTACAAGGACTTCAGGATATTTGCCGAACCGGTTCGGGAAGGAAGCAATTTCCGGGTCGCCGCCCGGATCGAAAAGGAGTTGGGCGGCGAGCTCAAGTCCCACCGCATGGTCCGCGCCGATACCTGCGACAGCATCGAGACCGCCCGCGAGGTGACGATGACCAAGGCGAAGATGCTGATCGATCAGCAGGGAGATGCGATCTTCAAGGCCTGAGGTCGCCCACCGCTTCGCGGCTCTGCGCGACTACCGCGTCACCGCAACGGCCCCGGTGATTCCCAGGTGCCGCCATCACGATCGAACTGCGGGCACCACATCCGTCCGCCCGAAATCCCCGCCCGTGAAAAGCAGCGGCCCCGCCGCATGCCGCCCCTTGCCGAAGCGCAGGAAGGCATGCATCGCAGCTTGCGCATGCGCCTCGGTGAAGGGCAGGATCTGCGCCCCGGCCACCATGCCCCGTCTCCAGCAGGCAGGGCGCGGGCAAGCCGCCCCGATCGGCCTCTCCAGGTCCGAGGTCAATCTTCACGTGATGTACGTGGTCCCGAACATGCGCGCGCTGGCCGTCGCGAGTGACACAGGCGGCTTCTCAGCGGCATTGTCGACGTGTAGCCTGCATCCCGACCCTGGCAGGAGATCACCGATGACGTTTTCGGTTCTTGGCGTGAGGAGGCTGGTGGCCGTGGCGGCTCTGGCCCTGGCTGCCCATGCGCTTCCCTCGGCTGCACAGACGATCAATGCGAACAACCCCATGGGCATCGCCGAGGCGCTGCAGGGACTGGGCTATCAGGCCCGCCTGGAGAAGGACAGCGTGGGAGACCCGGTGATACGCAGCTCGATTGAGGGCGTGAACTACTCGATCGTCTTCTATGGCTGCGAGAACGGCTCCAAGTGCAAGTACCTCAATTTCTCCATGGGATTCGATCTGACGAACGGCATCGAGATCAACCGCATCAACGACTGGAATCGCAACAACATCTTCGGCAAGGCCTACCTCGATGACGAGAATGACCCGTTCGTCAACGTCGCCGTGACCACAGTCGGCGGTCTCGGCACTGAGAATTTCGCGGACCTGGTGGACTGGTGGCGGGTCGTGGTGTCGGTTCAAGACCACATCAACTGGTAGCAGCATGGCGGCGCGGAGGGTGATCCACCCGCCGTGCCCTGGCCTCCCCACGGCAGCCGCTTCCAGCCCGGCTGCTCCAGCCATTCCAAAGGGCTGAATCAGATGGTCGGCCGCCGGCTGCAACTTCCGCGAAATCACCTCGGCCCGAGCCGGATCAGCCGGCGCATGGCCTCGATGCCGAGCGCGGGTCCCAGCGCCATCAGCGCCAGCGTCAGCGGCCAGCCCAGGGCGGCGGCGGCGAAGGGGACGGCCTGCACCGTGAAGAAGGTGAGGGTGAAGCCCAGCGCCGTCTGGAAGGTCGAGCAGGCTGCCCACCCGTTCGGGGGGCGCCGCGTCGGCGACCAGCGCCGAGAACTGGGCGGAATCGGGCACGACGGCTGCGCCCCAGGCCAGCACCAGCAGCACCATCAGCCAGACCGGGCCACCGAAGGCGAGCGCGGTGGCGAGGCCGGCCGCTGCACTCGCCGCCATCGCCCATTTCGCCACCCGCGCCTTGCCCACCCGGTCGGCGGCGCTGCCCGCGGGCACGCAGAGGATGCCGCCCAGCGCGATGGCGGCAAAGGTGAGAAGCCGCGCCGTCTGCGCCGCGCCCTCGCCGAGCGGGGCGGCGAAGGCGGCGGTGGCCGCCGCACCGATCCAGGCCCAGAAGGCGTAGAGCTCCCACATGTGGCCCAGATAGCCCGCGTAGGCGAGCCGCAGCCGCCGGTCGCTCCAGGCCAGCCGCAGCGCCCCCGGATCGAACCCCGCCGCGCGGGCGTGGTGCGGCCCGAGCCGCGCGCCGAGGCCCGCGAGCCCGCCGAGCGCCGCCAGCGCCGAGGCGGCCACCACGGTGGCGCGCCAGTCCGCGCCTCCCATCCAGGCAAGGAGGTGCGGCAGCGCCGAGCCGAGGGTGACCGCGCCGACGATCAGCCCCACCAGCAGGCCGCGGTCGCGGGTTCCCCAACCGACGGCGATCTTCATCGCCACCGGGTAGACCCCCGCCATGCAGGCGCCGGTGAGCCCGCGGAGTGCAATCTGCGCGGCCCCGCCGACCGGAACGGCGAGGAGTGCCAGGTTCGCCGCCGCCCCGATCATGGCCGAGGCGACCAGCACCGCGCGCGGATCGAACCGGTCGGCGGTGCCGTGGATGGCGAGCGCCAGCGCGCCGATCACGAAGCCGATCTGCACGGCGCTCGCCAGCGCCGCTGCCCGACCCGGTCCAAGGCGCGGCCTCGGCGACGATTTCGGGCAGGATCGCCGAGGAGACGAACCAGAGGCTGAGACGCAAGCACGACCGCGACCGCGAGCGACGCGACGCTGCGGACCTTCGCCCACGTCATGGGTCGGGAAGCAGGCGGGCGAGGACGGCCGCGATAGTCTCACCCGCGACCGCCGCCATCGCCAGCACTGCCTCGATGGTGTCGGGCGCCTGGTCGGGCCCGCCGGCGGCCGCGTTGGTGATCGCCGAGAAGCCGAGCACCGGCAGGCCGGCATGGGCGGCGGCGATCACCTCGATCACCGTCGACATGCCCACCGCGTCCGCCCCAGCGCCGCGCAGGAAGCGCCGCTCGGCCGAGGTCTCCAGCGACGGCCCGGCGACGCCGGCGTAGATGCCGCGCCTGAGGTTCACCCCCGCCGCCTCCGCGGCCCGCAGCGCCGCGGCGCTGAGGGCGGGGTCATAGGCGCGGGAGAGGTCGGGGAAGCGCAAGCCGAGGCGGTCGTCATTGGGGCCGGTCAGCGGGTTCGCGCCGGTGAAGTTCAGGTGGTCCTCGATCAGCATGACGTCGCCGGGGGCGAAGTCGGGGTTGAGCGCACCCGCGGCGTTGGTCACGATCAGGCGCTCCGCCCCCAGCGCCTTCAGCAGATGCACCGCCAGCGCGATGTCCTGCGCCGACCGGCCCTCGTAGAGATGCACCCGCCCCTGCATCAGCACGACCGGTCGGCCGAAAAGCCGCCCCGCCACCAGCTGCCCGGCGTGGCCCGGTGCGGTGGAGACGGGAAAGCCCGCGATCTCGCCATAGGGCACCACGGCGGCCGCCTCGACCGCTCCGGCGAGCTGCCCGAGGCCGGAGCCGAGGATCAGCGCCGTCCCGGCCGGCGCCCCCAACCGGTCGCCGATGGAGGCGCGGGCCGCGGCGACACGGTCGCCGAGGAGCGCGCTCACGCGATGCTCGCCGCGATGCGCGGGGCGAGCGCCTCCACCTCCTCGAGCACGTCGGCAACGGACAGGCGGGTGAGGGCCCCGTCCTTCACCACCTGCCTGCCGCCGACGAAGACGTGGCGCACGTCGGACTTGGCACAGGAATAGACCAGATGCGTCAGCGGATCGAAGAGCGGCACGGCATGCGGGCGGCGCAGGTCGATCAGGATCATGTCGGCGAACTTGCCCGGCTCCAGCGAGCCGATCCGGTCGGCCGCCCCCAGCGCCTCGGCCCCGGCCAGCGTGACCATGCCCAGCGCCTGCGCGGTGGAGACCGCATCCGCGCGCAGGGTATTGGCCTTGTGCAGCGTGGCGGCGAGCCGCAGCGCCATCCACATGTCGAGATCGTTGCCGGAGATCGCGCCGTCGGTGCCGAGCGCCACCCGCACGCCTGCCGCGAGCATGTCGGGCACGCGGGCAAAGCCGGAGGCGAGCTTGAGGTTCGACATCGGGTTGTGGACGGCAGTGGCGCCGGTGCGCGCCAGGATCGCGATCTCCTCGTCGTCGAGCCAGACGCAATGGGCGAGCACCGTGCGCGCGTCCAGCAGGCCGAGGGCGTCCAGGTGCCGGATCACCGAGCGGCCATACCGCCCGGTCACCGTCGCCTGCTCGGCGCGGGTCTCGGCGGCGTGGGTGCAGAAAAGCCCGCCGCGCGCCTCGGCCAGCCGCTTCGCGGCCTGCAGGCTCTCGGGGCCGACGGTGTAGGTGCCATGCGGGAAGGTGCCCGCCAGCACGTCCTCGGTCCCGCCGAAGGCGTCGAAGAAGGCCTCCGCCGCGGCCAGCCGCCGCTCGCGCGCCAGTCCGTCCATGCCCGGCCCGTCGAAGAAGATGCCCCCGGTCGAGACCCGGCACCCGACCGCACGGGCAGCGGCGACCGTCTCGGCGGGGTGCCAGTACATGTCCATCGTGGTGGTGACGCCGCCGAGGAGCAGCTCGGCAAAGCCGAGGATGCCGCCGAGCCGCACGGTGTCGGGGGTGAGGATCGCCCCCTCGGCCTTCCAGACCGTCTGCAGCCAAGGCTCCAGCGGCAGGTCCTCGACCAGGCCGCGGAAGAGGCTGTTGGCGGCGTGGCAATGGGTGTTGACGAGGCCGGGCATCAAGAGCATGCCGCGGGCGTCGATCACCTCGCGCGCGTCCATGCCGATGTCGGCGGCGCGGCCGATGCGGGCGATCCGCCCGCTCGTCACGGCGATGGCGCCGTCGCGGATCACGGCGCCAGCGGCGTCGGCGGTCACGACCAGGGCGTTGGTGATGATGAGATCGGTCGGCATCGGCTGGCCCTCGCGGATCGCTCCGCGTCGCATGCGACGCGCCCGCCTGTCAACGCGGGTCCGTGCCTGCACGCGGCTCCACGCGGCCGGCCGAACGGTACCTGCGGCACGGTGCGGACCTCGCTCCGCCCGGATATCAGCCCCGAAGGCCGGCCGCATCGCCCAGGCCCTCGGTCTGTCCGGGCCGGCCAGGGAATGATACGGCCTCCGGGTGACCGCCTCGCGTTAACAACCCCTGAAAAAGTGGCAAGCCGGATTCCAGCCGGATTCCAGCCACATTCCAGCCACGGTTTTTCAGCCTTTCCAGTGGGTTTATCGTCGTCCGGGATGCGCGAGCCGATCTACCGGAAACCGTACGAGACGGATGCCCTCAGGCCTTCGTTGCACGGTGGTTCTCGGCGCGCAGTCCACTATAGTCGGCGCGGGCCGGGGAGGCCCCAGAAAAGGAGAAGCCATGAAAACGACAATGATGATCCTCGCGGCCTCGACGGTACTGGTGGCCTGCGCGGCCGAGGAACCGATGGTTTCCGATACCGGAGAGCTCGTGGGCAACTGGCAGATCGAGGTGAACCGGGACGCCGGTCCCGGCTGCGTCGCCGTCCGCCGCTTCGTCGATCCGACCTCGCAGGTGCAGATGGGCATCAACGCCACGTCGACGCCGCCGACCGGGTATCTGTCTATCTTCGTGGAGGGCTACGAGGGCATCCAGCCCGGGCAGTCGATCCCGGCGAGCTTCGAGGTCGGTGGCCGGGAGTTCAGGGGAACCTTCACCGGGCAGCAGACCGCCGGGTTCGGCGGCGCCACCGTCCCGGTGGACAATGCCCAGTTCATCTACGACCTCGCCAACTACGACTCGCTCACAATCACCTACGGCGAGGGCGACCGGGTGATCGTCCCGCTGGATGACGTCGACCCCGCCCTTGCGGCCCTGCGCACCTGCCAGGAAGGCCTGTAATCCGGAGCCACCGGCGCCGCGGCCCGCGCGGCGCCGGCACGCAGCGCCGCCCTCCCTTGCTCCGCGCCGGTCTGGCGCATAGGTTGGGACATCGGCCCCAGCCCCACCGGAACGCCGCGTGACCGAGACCGCCTACCGGGTTCTGGCCCGCAAGTATCGCCCGCAGACCTTCGCCGACCTGATCGGCCAGGAGGCGATGGTGCGCACCCTGCGCAACGCCTTCGAGGCCGACCGCATCGCCCATGCCTTCGTGCTGACCGGCGTGCGCGGTGTGGGCAAGACGACGACCGCGCGGATCATCGCCAAGGGGCTGAACTGCATCGGCCCTGACGGCACCGGCAGGCCGACGATCGAGCCCTGCGGAATCTGCGAGCCCTGCCGCGCCATCGCCGAGGGCCGGCATGTCGATGTGCTCGAGATGGACGCCGCCAGCCGCACCGGCGTCGCCGACATCCGCGAGATCATCGACTCGGTGCGCCTATCGGGCGGCGAGCGCGCGCTACAAGGTCTACATCATCGACGAGGTGCACATGCTCAGCACCTCGGCCTTCAACGCGCTCCTCAAGACGCTGGAGGAGCCGCCGGAGCATGTGAAGTTCATCTTCGCCACCACCGAGATCCGCAAGGTGCCGGTGACGGTGCTGTCGCGCTGCCAGCGGTTCGACCTGCGCCGGATCGAGCCCGAGGCGATGCTCGCCCACCTCGCGGCGATCGCCGGGCGGGAGGGCGCGAGCGTCGGCGCGGATGCGCTGGCGCTGATCGTGCGCGCCTCCGAGGGCTCGGTTCGCGACGCGCTCTCGCTGATGGACCAGGCCATCGCCCACGGTGCCGGCGAGACCACGGCGGCCGAGGTCCGCGCCATGCTCGGCCTCGCCGACCGCGGGCGGGTGCTCGACCTCTTCGAGAAGATCATGGCCGGCGACGCCCGCGGCGCGCTGGCCGAGCTGTCGGCGCAATACGCCGAGGGCGCGGACCCGATGGCCGTTCTGCGCGACCTTGCCGAAGTGACCCACTGGGTCTCCATGGTCTCTATCGCACCCGAGGCCGCCGACGACCCAACCGTCGGCCCCGACGAGCGCGCCCGCGGCCTAGACTTCGCCGAGCGGCTGGGTATGCGCGTCCTGACCCGCGCATGGCAGATGCTGCTGAAGGTGCTGGAGGAGGCCGGCCAGGCGCCCAACGCGATGATGGCCGCCGAGATGGCGGTGATCCGGCTGACCCATGTCGTCGACCTGCCCAGCCCCGAGGATCTGGTCCGCCGCCTCTCCGACGCGCCCGCGCCCCCCGCGACCCCCGCACCCGCCGGCGGCGGCACCTCGCGTGGCGGTGGCGTTCGCGCTCGGGCTCAGGTCGCACCCGCGCCATCCGCCGAGACCACCACCGAGACCACCGCGCTCGCCCGCTACGCGCAGTTCGAGGACGTGCTGGCGCTGGTGCGCGCCCGGCGCGACATGCCGCTCCTCATCGAGATCGAAACCGGGCTCAGGCTGGTGAAATACGCCCCCGGCCGCATCGAGTTCGAACCGGCCGCCCATGCGGCACCCGAGCTGGCCGCCCGGCTCGGCGAGCGGCTGCGCAGTTGGACCGGCACCCGCTGGGGGGTTTCCGTGGTGGGATCGGGCGGCGGCGCCACCATCGCCGAGGAGCGCGCGGCGCTGCGCGACGACCTTCAGGCCCAGGCGCGGACGCACCCGCTGGTGCAGGCGATGCTCGAAGCCTTTCCGGATGCCGAGCTGCACACGCCTGTCCTGCTGCCCGCTGGCCCGGGCGACGCGGGCGCGGCACCCGCCCCGGCCGATGACGACGACTGGGATCCGTTCGATCCGTTTTCAGAGGAGAACTGACGCTATGCTCAAGGGGCTGGGGCAGTTTGGCGACATGGCCAAGCTCATGAAACAGGCGCAGGAATTCCAGTCGAAGATGACCGAGGCGCAGGACCGACTCGACACGATCGAGGTCACCGGCGAGGCCGGTGCGGGCCTTGTGAAGGTCACCGCCACCGCCAAGGGCGCGGTGAAGGCGATCGCCATCGAGCCCTCGCTCTTCGTGCCGGAGGAGCGCGAGGTGGTCGAGGACCTGATCGTCGCCGCGGTCCAGGACGCCCAGGCCCGCGCCGCCGCGGCCGCCCAGGCCGAGATGTCGCGGCTGACCGAGGGCTTCGAGCTGCCGCCGGGCATCAAGCTGCCGTTCTGAGGACGGGTGTGGCAACGGGCGGGGACGCGGCGGTCGAGCGGCTGATCGCGCTGATGGCGCGGCTGCCGGGCCTCGGCCCGCGCTCGGCCCGGCGCGCCGTGCTGGCGATGATCCGCAGGCGCACGCTCCTGCTCGACCCGCTGGCACAGGCGCTGACCGAGGTGGCGGCTACGGTGCGCGAATGCAGCCTCTGCGGCAACATCTCCACCGGCGAGACCTGTGCGATCTGCGCCGACCCCGCCCGCGCCACCGGCCAGATCTGCGTGGTCGAGACCGTGGCCGACCTCTGGGCGATGGAGCGCGCCGCCGTCTTCCGCGGCCGCTACCATGTTCTGGGCGGCGTGCTCTCGGCGCTGGACGGGGTCGGCCCCGACACCCTGCGCCTGCCCGAGCTGACCGCCCGCGCCGCCGGCGGCGACATCTCCGAGGTCATCCTCGCGCTGAACGCCACCATCGACGGCCAGACCACCGCCCATTACATCGCCGACCAGCTGGCGCCGACCGGCGTGAGCGTCACCTCGCTGGCGCAGGGCGTGCCCATCGGCGGCGAGCTCGACTATCTCGACGACGGCACCATAGGTGCCGCGCTGATGGCGCGCCGCGCGCTCTGAGGCGGGCGGCCTAGGTGTCGAACTCCGCCGGCACGCTTGCCTGCGCGCGGCGGAAGGGGTGCGCCGGATAGGTGCCGAGGATCTGCAGCTTGGTGGTGAAATAGGCCAGTTCGTCGAGCGCGCGCGCCACCGGCGGGTCTTCGGGGTGGCCCTCGATGTCGGCATAGAATTGCGTCGCGGTGAAGTGGCCGCCCACCATGTAGCTCTCGAGCTTGGTCATGTTGACGCCGTTGGTGGCGAACCCCCCCATCGCCTTGTAGAGGGCTGCGGGCAGGTTGCGCACGCGGAAGACGAAGGTGGTCAGCACGTCGCCACGCGGTGCGGAACGCGGTTCGGGGGACATGACGAGAAAGCGCGTCGTGTTGTGCGAGTTGTCCTCGATGTTCCGGGCGAGCACATCAAGTCCGTAGATCTCCGCCGCGAGTTCGGAGGCGAGAACCCCCAGTCCCGGCTCGGGGTTTGCGGCCAGCTCGGCCGCGGCACCGGCGCTGTCCACATAGGCCTCGCCCCGGATCCCGTGGCGCCCGAGGAAGACGCCGGACTGCGGCAGCAGCACCATATGCGCCCGCACCCGCGTCACCTCGCCCAGCGCCACGCCGGGCGGGGCCATAAGGCAGATATGTACGCGGACGAAGGCCTCGCCCACGATGTGCAGCCCGCTTTCGGGCAGCAGCCGGTGGATGTCGGCGACCCGCCCGTAGGTCGAATTCTCCACCGGCAGCATCGCCAGCCCGGCACGTCCCTCGCGCACCGCAGCGATCACGTCCTCGAACGTGTTGCAGGGCAGCGCCTCCAGCCCGGGGAAGGCCTCCCTGCAGGCCTGGTGCGAATAGGCACCCCGCGCCCCCTGGAAGGCGATCGCTCCGGACGTCTCGGACATCTGCGGCCCACTCCCCGACGGCAAGGATGCGTCCCTAGCGCCGCAGCCTGCAAAGATCAATCGCGGCGCCCCGCTGCACTGCACCCGCGGTGGCTTCTGCGCCTTGCCTTCCGGCGAGGGATGCGGCTAGAACAGCCTTGTTCGGCGGGCGCGCTCCGGCGGACCTGGGCGCGTAGCGAAGGTATGCCACAGCCATGGACACGATGGAGATCACCAAGATCGTCGGCGCCGCCTGCGGCGCCCTGCTGATCTTCCTCCTGATTCAATTCGCCTCGAACGATATCTTCGACACCCACAGCGAGTTGGTCGCCTATGTCATCGACACCGGCGAGGGCGAGGCGCCGGCCGAGGAGCCGGCCGAGGCGGTGGACGTCGAGGCGCTGATGGCCGCCGCCGACGCCAGCGCCGGCGAGGGGGTGTTCCGGCGCTGCGCCGCCTGCCACAAGGTCGACGGCAGCAATGGCGCCGGCCCGCATCTCGACGGCGTGTTCGGACGCCCCAAGGCCTCGGTGGAAGGCTTCAGCTACTCGCCCGCACTCACCGGCCTCGGGGGTGAGTGGGACGCCGATTCCCTCTTCCATTTCGTCAACGACCCCAGGCGCTACGCGCCCGGCACCACGATGGGCTTCGCCGGCCTCCCGAAGGCGACCGACCTCGCCGACCTCATCGCCTATCTCCAGTCCGTATCGAACTGATCGCGGAGGTCGGCCCGGGCGACCTCGCCGACCCGCGGACCTCACGAAAACCTGCGCCGGTGGCGCGGTTCTCGCGCTTTACGCGAGCGCATTCCGCGTTACAGTCGGCGACGTCGATGTCACCGCCCCAGGAAGCCCCGATGATCCGAACCGCCGCCCCATTCCGGTCCATGCGTTCCCTGATCGGTGGGGTGCTGATCGGGGGCCTCGCGTCGTTGTCGCCGGCGGCCGCGGATGTGGTGACCACCAGCCACGGCATCTCGGCCTTCGGCGACCTGAAGTATCCCGCCGACTTCCCGTATTTCGACTACGTGAACCCGGACGCGCCGCAGGGCGGAACCATGACCTTCCGCGGCACCGGCGCCTCGCAGACCTTCGACAGCCTCAACCCCTTCATCCTCAAGGGCCAGCCGGCGCAGGGCCTTGGGCTCCTGCACGACAGCCTGCTCGCGGGCTCGGCCGACGAGCCCGACAGCTCCTACGGCCTGATCGCCGAGAGCCTGGAGTATCCCGAGGACCGCTCCTGGGTGATCTTCAACATGCGCCCCGAGGCGACCTTCTCGGATGGCGCGCCGATCACCGCCGAGGACGTGGTCTTCACCTGGGAGGTGCTGATCGACAAGGGCTCGCCCTCGTACGCCATCATGCTGCGCGACATCGAGAGCGTCGAGGCGCTCGACACCCACCGGGTGAAGTTCACCTTCAAGCCCGGCGTCTCCACCCGCGACCTGCCGCAGATGGCCGGCGGGCTGTCGATCCTGCCGAAGCACTATTACGCCACCGTGCCCTTCGAGGAATCAACCCTGGAGCCCCCGGTAGGCTCGGGCGAATATGTGGTGGCCGACGTGCGGCCGGGCCGCTCGATCCGCTACTGCAAGAACCCCGACTACTGGGGCAAGGATCTCGCCGTCAACGTCGGCGCCAGCAACTTCGAGTGCTACGTTTACGAGTACTTCACCGACAACGTGGCGGCCTTCGAGGCCTTCAAGGTCGGCGAGTTCCTGTTCCACCAGGAGTTTTTCTCCAGCATCTGGGCGACGGGCTACGACTTCCCCTCGCTGCAGAAGGGCTGGGTGATCAAGGAATCGCTCGAGGACGCCAGCCCCTCCGGCACCCAGGGCTTCTGGTTCAACATGCGGCGCGAAAAGTTCCAGGACCCGCGCGTCCGTGAGGCGATCGCCCTCATGTTCAACTTCGAGTGGAGCAACGAGACTCTGTTCCACGGTCTCTACAAGCGTACCGACAGCTTCTGGGAAAACTCGCCGATGCAGGCAGAGGGCCTGCCCGAGGGCGCCGAACTGGCGCTGCTCGAGGAGTTCCGGGACCAGCTCCCGCCGGAAATCTTCACCGAGCCCGCCTACACGCCGCCCGTCGGCAGCACCCAGCAGCTCGACCGTTCTGCGATCCGCAGGGCGTCGCGCCTGCTCGACGAGGCAGGCTGGACCGTCGGCTCCGACGGAATGCGCCGCAACGAGGCCGGCCAGACCCTCAGCGTCGAGATCACCGACGACAATCCATCCTTCGAACGCGTCAACAACCCCTTCGTCGCCAACCTGCGGCGGATCGGCATCGACGCGCGCTACAACCAGATCGACGCGGCCCAGATGCAGCAGCGCCAGGACGATTTCGACTACGACATCGTGCCCGGCCGTTTTACCATGTCGCTCAGCCCCTCGCTGGAGCTGCGCCAGCTCTTTTCCAGCGCCGCGGCCGAGGCCAACGGCTCGGCGAACCTCTCGGGCATCGCCGACCCGGTGGTCGATGCGCTGATCGAACGGGTCATCGCCTCCGAGAACCGCGAGGAACTCGACGCGCGGGTGCGCGCCCTCGACCGGGTGCTGCGCTCCAAGCACATCTGGGTGCCGCATTGGTACTCGGGCCAGTTCCTGGTCGCCTACTGGGACGTGTTCGGCCGGCCCGACACCAAGCCGCCCTACTCCCGCGGCGACGCCTACTGGTGGTTCGACCAGGCCAAGTACGACCGGTTGAAAGCCGAGGGCGCGCTGCGCTGACATGGGCGCTTATCTTGTCCGCCGGCTGATCCTGATCGTGCCGACGCTGTTCGGCATCCTCCTGATCAATTTCGTGCTCACCCAGTTCCTTCCCGGCGGTCCGATCGAGCAGATCATCGCCCAGCTGGAGAGCCAGACCTCAGCCACCGACCGCATCGCCGGCGGCGGCGGCGACATCGGCGGCGGCGGTGGCGGCGCCAGCGAGTACCGCGGCGCCCAGGGCCTGCCGCCGGAATTCATCGCCGACCTCGAGCGCCAGTTCGGCTTCGACAAGCCCCCGGTCGAGCGCTTCTTCCTGATGGTCTGGAACTACCTGCGCTTCGACTTCGGCGAGAGCTACTTCCGCTCGATCTCGGTGATCGACCTGATCCTGGAAAAGATGCCGGTGTCGATCTCGCTCGGCCTATGGTCGACGCTGCTCGCCTACATGATCTCGATCCCGCTCGGCATCCGCAAGGCGGTGAAGGACGGCTCGACCTTCGACACCTGGACCTCGGGGCTGATCATCGTGGCCTACGCGATCCCCAGCTTCCTCTTCGCCATCCTCCTGATCGTGCTCTTCGCCGGCGGCAGCTACTGGCAGCTCTTCCCGCTGCGCGGGCTCACCTCCGACAACTTCGACCAGCTCACCCTCGCAGGCAAGGCGCTCGACTACCTCTGGCACGTCACCCTGCCGGTGCTGGCCCTGACCATCGGCGCCTTCGCCACGCTGACGCTGCTGACCAAGAACTCCTTCCTCGACGAGATCAAGAAGCAGTACGTGGTCACCGCCCGCGCCAAGGGACTGCCGGAGCGCCGGGTCATGATCGGCCATGTGTTCCGCAATGCCATGCTGATCGTGATCGCGGGTTTCCCGGGCCTGTTCATCGGCATCTTCTTCTCGGGCTCGCTAATCATCGAGACGGTGTTCTCACTCGACGGGCTGGGGCGGCTCGGCTACGAGGCGGCGATCCAGCGCGACTACCCGGTGGTGTTCGGCACACTCTACGTCTTCGGGCTGTTGGGTCTGCTGATCGGCATCGTCTCCGATCTCACCTACGTCTGGGTCGACCCCCGCATCGACTTCGAGAAGCGGGAGGCGTGAGGTGCGGCTGACCGCGCTGCAGCGCCGCCGCCTGCACAACTTCCGCGCCAATGGCCGCGCCTTCTGGTCGCTGTGGCTGTTCCTGGCGATCTTCCTGATCGCCCTCTGCGCCGAGTTCGTAGCCAACGACCGCCCGCTCCTGGTGTCCTTCAAGGGCGAATGGCGGATGCCGGTCGTCCGCTTCTACTCCGAAGCCGACTTCGGCGGCGAGTTCCGCACCGAGGCCGAATACCACTCGCCCGAGGTGCGCTGCCTGATCCGCACCGGCGGCCTCGAGGCCTGTCTCGACGACCCCGAGGGCGTCTACGCCGAGGCGGCTGGCGGCATGGTGGACGGCCAGCCGATCGAGCGCGGCTGGATGCTCTGGCCGCCGATCCCCTATTCGTTCAACACCATCAACTACGACGTCCAAACAGCCCCTTCGCCCCCAGACCGCCACCACCTGCTCGGCACCGACGACCAGACGCGCGACGTGCTGGCCCGGGTGATCTACGGCTTCCGCATCTCGGTGCTGTTCGCGCTGGTAGTCGCCGTGATCTCCTCGGTCATCGGCATCATCGCCGGTGCGGCCCAGGGCTACTTCGGCGGCTGGCTCGACCTCTTCTTCCAGCGCATCGTCGAGATCTGGCTCAACATCCCCTCGCTCTACATCATCATCATCCTGTCGGCGATCTTCGTGATGAACTTCTGGCTACTCACGCTGCTGATCGCCTTCTTCTCCTGGACCTCGCTGGTCGGCGTGGTGCGCGCCGAGTTCCTGCGCGCGCGCAACTTCGAATATGTCCGCGCCGCCCGCGCGCTGGGGGTGGGCGACGGCACCATCATGTTCCGCCACCTCCTGCCCAACGCCATGGTCGCGACGCTCACCATGATGCCCTTCATCATCACCGGCGCCATCGGCGGGCTGGCCGCGCTCGACTTCCTCGGCCTCGGCCTGCCGCCCTCCTACCCCTCGCTGGGCGAACTGGCGCTGCAGGGCAAGAACAACGTCACCAAGCCCTGGCTCGGCATCACGGCGTTCTGTGCCTTCGCCATCATGCTCTCGCTGCTGGTGTTCATCTTCGAGGGCATCCGCGACGCCTTCGATCCGCGAAAGACCTTCCGGTGAAGGACGTGACTGGGCAGCACGGCGGCCCGATCCTCACCGTCAAGGACCTCAGCGTCACCTTCGTGCAGGGCGGTAACGCCACCCACGCGGTGCGCGGCGTCAGCTTCGAGCTCCATGCCGGCGAGACCCTCGCCATCGTCGGCGAGAGCGGTTCGGGCAAGTCGGTGACGGCACTGTCCACTGTGCGGCTCCTGCCCGACAACGCCGACATCACCGGCTCGGTCCGCTACCGCGGCACCGAGATGACCTCGGCCGACCCGCGCACCCTGCGCCGGGTGCGCGGCAACGACATCAGCTTCATCTTCCAGGAGCCGATGACCAGCCTCAACCCGTTGCACACCATCCACAAGCAGATCGGCGAGAGCCTCGCACTCCACCAGGGCCTTACCGGCGAGGCCGCCCGCGCCCGCATCCTCGAACTGCTCCAGCAGGTCGGCATCCGCGACCCCGAGACGCGGCTCGGCGCCTACCCCCATCAGCTCTCCGGCGGCCAGCGCCAGCGGGTGATGATCGCCATGGCGCTCGCCAACGGCCCCGACATCCTGATCGCCGACGAACCCACGACCGCGCTCGACGTCACCATCCAGGCGCAGATCCTCGACCTCCTCGCCGCGATCCAGCGCACTGAGGGCATGGGGATGCTGTTCATCACCCACAACCTCGGCATCGTGCGGCGCATCGCCGACCGGGTGGCGGTGATGAAAGACGGCGAGATCGTCGAGACCGGCCCCACCGCTGAGATCTTTGCCTCCCCCCGCCACCCCTACACCCGCATGCTCCTCGCCGCCGAGCCGTCGGGCACGCCCGACCCGGTTCCCGAGGGCGCCGAGACGGTGGTGTCCACCGAGGCGCTGAAGGTCTGGTTTCCCATCAAGGCCGGCCTCATGCGCAAGGTCATCGGCCATATCAAGGCAGTGAACCACGCCGAAATTAGCGTGCGCGCCGGCGAGACGCTGGGCATCGTCGGCGAGAGCGGCTCCGGAAAGACCACGCTGGCGCTCGCCGTCATGCGGCTGATCCGCTCCGAGGGCCGGATCGTCTTTCTCGGCCAGGACGTGCAGGGCTGGAAGAACCGCGAGTTGCGCGCGCTGCGCCGCGACATGCAGATGGTGTTCCAGGACCCCTACGGCTCGCTCAGCCCCCGCATGACCGTGGGCCAGATCGTCGCCGAGGGGCTGGGGGTGCACGGCCTCGCCGACGATGCCGGCGACCGGGTGCCCGCCATCCTGCGCGAGGTCGGCCTCGACCCTGACACCGCAGACCGCTACCCGCACGAGTTCTCCGGCGGCCAGCGCCAGCGCATCGCCATCGCCCGCGCCATGATCCTGCAGCCGAAGCTCGTGGTGCTCGACGAGCCGACGTCGGCGCTCGACATGACCGTGCAGGTGCAGATCGTCGAGCTCCTGCGCGGCCTCCAGTCGAAATACGGCCTCGCCTACATGTTCATCAGCCACGACCTGCGCGTGGTGCGCGCGCTCTCCCACAAGGTGATCGTGATGCAGAACGGCGACGTGGTGGAGGCCGGCGACAGCCGGACGATCTTCGAGGCGCCCCGGACCGAGTACACCCGCACCCTGCTGGCGGCAGCCTTCGACCTCGAACTCGCCGCGGAATGACAGAGAACCGCCCCCGGTCACCTCACTGATCGAACTGCTCCGCGTCGACGTTCAGCAGGTTGCCGAAGAGCTGTTCCAGGACGCCCATGGTCCGCCCGCCGGTCTCGGTGGTGCGCGGCGTCAGCGCGACGATCCGTCCGTCCTCCAGACCGTAGCGGGTGATGTCGCTCACCACTCCGTTGTTGTCGAACTCCACCGCCAGCACCGTCCGCTCGATCACCCGCGGCGGATTGTACGTCAGATTCTCGATGGTTGTCTGAACGTAGTACCAGGACGAATCGCGCAGAAGCCCGCTCGACGAAGGCCGGCCCAGCGTCTCCTCGACGCTGGCGAAGGTATCGACGCCGGGGGTGACCTGGGCGATGTCGGTGGGTGAGGGAACATAGCCGTGCACCTGAACCGTGGGCGCGCAGCCGGCGATGAGCCCGACACCGACCACGAGGACCAGGCCCGCTCGCCGCAGTGATCTCGGGCGCATCATCCCCCTCGGCCTTTCCCGTTTCTGCTTGCTCCCCTACCGCGCGCATGGTCTAAGTTCAAGGAACTTGGGGCCTGATGCTCCCGCGCCCGGGGCCCGAAGGACCGACCATGGCCGACACCCACTCCCCACATTCAGACGCCCCCGAATTCTCCCGCGTGGTGGAGCTTGCCGCGCTGCGGGACGACCTCGATTTCGACATCGCCCCCGATCCGGCCGAAGCGCAAGCGCTGGCGCGGCTGATGGGGGCGATGTCGGTGCGAAAGCTGCGCCTGAAGGGGCGTCTGACGGCCATCCAGCCCCGCGGCTGGCAGCTCGATGCCACCCTGGGTGCGACGGTGGTGCAGCCCTGCGTGGTGACGCTGGAGCCGGTGACCACCCGCATCGATCAGCCGGTACACCGCCGCTACCTGCCCTCGGCGAGCACGCGGGCGGGCGAGGCCGCGCAGTTCGGACCCGACGATGACGACGAGATCGAGCCGCTCGGCGAGCGCATCGACCTCGGACTGGTGGCGACCGAAGCGCTGGCGCTGGCGCTGCCGGCCTATCCCCGCAAGCCCGGTGCCAGCCTCGGCGCCGGTATCGGTCCCGGAGACGATCCGGCAGAGAACCTGGCAAAGCCCTTCTCGGCGCTGGCGGCGCTCAGGGACAAGCTCGGCAACAGCTCGTGATATTCGGGCGAATGGGGCTTGCGCCCGAATGCGCAATCGCTATTTTCCGCGCTTCGTTTTCCGGCCCGGTGCAGGAGGGGCGCGCGTGACATGCCGCGCCGGGTCTGCTACTCCCCGCCGGGCAGACAGCAGGATGAGCCGGGCCGAGGCCCGCAGGAGACCGAGGTCGAGAGATGGCTGTTCCGAAGAGCAAGGTCACGCGCTCCAAGCGCGGCATGCGCCGCTCCCATGACGCGCTGGTGGCCGCGAACCCCAACGAGTGTTCCAACTGCGGCGAGCTGCGCCGCCCGCACCACGTCTGCGGCGCCTGCGGGCACTATGACGGGCGCGAAGTCGTGGCGCAGACCGAGACGGTCGACATCGACGACGAAGCTGCCTGACCCCAGCCCGCGCGAGGTTGGTCCGGAATGACCACCGCGACAGACCGGACCGAGCCTGACCCCGCCCTACCGCACAGCGACGGGGACGTTGTCATTTCCATCGACGCCATGGGCGGCGACCGCGGTGTCGCCGACGTGCTGCGCGGCATGGGCAAGGCGCTCCAGCAGAATCCGCGCCTTCGCTACATCGTCCACGGTGACGCCGCCGCCCTGCAGCGCGGCATCAAGCCCAGGAGCCCGCTTGCCCTGCGCACCGACGTCCGCCACGCCGAGGGCGTGATCGCCATGGACGAGAAGCCCTCGCGCGCCCTGCGCCGAGGCCAGGGCACCAGCATGTGGAACGCGCTGGAGACGGTGAAGTCGGGCGAATCGTCGGTGGTCATCTCCTGCGGCAATACCGGGGCGCTGATGGCGCTTTCCATGCTCCAGCTGCGCAAGGCGCCCGGCGTCAACCGCCCGGCCATTGCCGTGCTCTGGCCTTCGCTGAACCCCGCGGGCTACAACGTGCTGCTCGACGCCGGGGCCGATATCCGCGCCGACGGCGAGGATCTGGTGCGCTATGCGCTGATGGGCGCCTCCTATGCCCGCAATGCCCTCGGCCTCGCCCGCCCGCGGGTCGGCCTCCTGAACGTCGGCACCGAGGAGCACAAGGGGCGGCCCGAGCTGCACGAGGCGGCCGAGATGATGGCTGCGGCCGAACCTGCCGGCGCGTTCGAGTACATCGGCTATGTCGAGGGCAGCGACATGCCCTCCACCCGGGTGGACGTGATCGTCACCGACGGCTTCACCGGCAATGTGGCGCTCAAGACCGGCGAGGGCACTGCCACCCTGATCCGCGGCCAGCTGCGCGAGGCCTTCACCTATTCCATCCTGTCGCGGATCGGCGCCCTCTTCGCGCTGGGCTCGATGCGCCGGCTGCGCGCCCGCATCGACCCGCGCAACGTCAATGGCGGCGTGTTCCTCGGCCTCAACGGCACGGTGATCAAGAGCCACGGCAGCGCCGACGCCACCGGCGTCTCGGCGGCGATCCGGCTCGGCTTCACCCTGGCCGACAAGGGTTTTGCCCAGCGGCTCGCCGCGCGGGTCGCCACCGGGGTCGGCGAGATCGGCCGCGGCGCGCTCCGGGAAGGGGCCGCGACATGAGCACTCCCCGCGCGGTGGTGCGCGGCTGCGGCCACTACCTGCCCGCCCGCGTCGTCCCGAACGCCGAGTTCGAGGCCAGGCTCGACACCACGGACGAGTGGATCCGCACCCGCACCGGCATCGAGCGGCGGCACTTCGCCGCCGAGGGCGAGACCACCTCCGACCTCGCCATCGCCGCCGCCCGCGCGGCCCTGGCCGACGGGCAGCTGACCGGCGCCGACATCGACGCGATCGTGCTGGCCACGGCGACCCCCGACCAGACCTTCCCCGCCACCGCCGTCAAGGTGCAGCGCGCCATCGGCATGACCGGGGGCTTCGCCTTCGACATCCAGGCGGTCTGCGCCGGATTCGTCTTCGCGCTCGCCCAGGCCGACGCCATGATCCGCGGCGGCACCGCGCGGCGGGTGATGGTGATCGGCGCCGAGACCTTCTCGCGCATCCTCGACTTCACCGACCGCGCCACCTGCGTGCTCTTCGGCGACGGCGCGGGGGCGCTGGTTCTCGAAGCCGCCGAGGGCCCCGGCGACCGCGGCATCCTCGCCACCGACCTCAACTCCGACGGCCGCTACACCGACCTCCTCTACGTCGACGGCGGCCCCTCCTCCACCGGCACCGCAGGCGTGGTGCGCATGGCCGGTCAGGAGGTCTTCAAGCACGCCGTGGTCAAGCTCGCCCAGACCGGAGCGGCCGCGCTGGCCAAGGCCGGGCTCACCACCGCCGACATCGACTGGCTGGTGCCGCACCAGGCAAACCTGCGCATCATGACCATGACCGCCCACAAGCTGGGCATCCCGATGGAGCGCGTGGTGGTCACCGTGCAGGACCACGGCAACACCTCGGCGGCCTCGATTCCGCTCGCGTTGTCGGTCGCGCACGCCGAAGGACGCATCCACCGGGGCGACGTGGTGCTGGTCGAAGCGATCGGCGGCGGGCTCGCCTGGGGGGCCGCCGTACTGCGCTGGTAGGCGCGTCTCCGCTCGCCTGCCCAAGCCGTTGTTATTGACTCGCTTTCGCCAATGCCCCTAGGGTTCTGGAAACGGAACCACACGGGGGGACGGCAATGAGTGACAAGACACTTACGCGGATGGAACTCAGCGAGGCCGTGTTCCGCACCGTCGGCCTGTCCCGCAACGAATCGGCCGAGCTGGTCGAATCGGTGCTCGACCACATGTCCGATGCGCTGGTGCAGGGCGAAACCGTCAAGATCTCCTCCTTCGGCACCTTCAGCGTGCGCTCGAAGTCAGCCCGCGTGGGCCGCAATCCCAAGACCGGCGAGGAGGTTCCCATCGAGCCGCGCCGGGTGCTCACCTTCCGGCCGTCGCACATCATGAAGGAACGCGTGGACGCGGGGAACAAGCGCTAGCACGGGAGACGGCCGGCGATGGACAAGTCACCCGAGGCGTTCCGCACCATCAGCGAGGTCGCAGACGCGCTGAACGTGCCGCCGCACGTGCTGCGCTTCTGGGAATCGCGCTTCGCCCAGGTGAAGCCGGTGAAGCGCGGTGGCGGCCGGCGCTACTACCGCCCCGAGGACGTGCGGCTGCTGCGCGGCATCCGCGGCCTGCTCTACGACGACGGCATGACCATCAAGGGCGTGCAGAAGATCCTGCGCGAGCGCGGCATCCGCCATGTGGTCGGCCTCGGCACACTGCCCGACGGCGACGAGGAGGCCGCGGCCGCCCCGGCGCCGGTCGCCGCCAAGCCCGCCCCGGCGGCCAGGCCGGCCCGGCCTGCCGCCAAGCCGCAGCCGCGGCCGCAGCCCGATCTCTTCGAGGGCAGGGTCGCGGTGGAGCTGGCCGAGATCGAGGCGCCAGCCCGCGCCAGCCGCACCACCCCTGCCGCAGGGGACAAGGCGGCGCTGCGCGCGCTGGTCGCCGAACTTCAGGCGCTGCGGGCCACCATGGTCGCCGACCCCGAAGCCTGAGCCCGCAGCGGCACCGGCGCTTTCTCCTTGCCCTCCCCCCGGCCGCAGCTATAAAGCGCCTCGTGTCGGGCTATAGCGCAGTCTGGTAGCGCGTTCGACTGGGGGTCGAAAGGTCGTGAGTTCGAATCTCGCTAGCCCGACCAAACCCCTTTCCGCCATGACAGACGCCCCGGGGGTCATCCCGTCGCAGGGCATCGCGGCCATGTTGCGCGGCGGCCAGATCACGGCCGCCGCGCCGCTTATGCGACGGCCAGATCCAGCCCGCCAGCCTCGACCTGCGCCTCGGCGCCGAGGCCGTGCGGCTGCGCGCCTCCTTCCTGCCCGGCGACGCCCCGCTCGCCGAGCGGCTGGCCGCCTTCGAGATGCACCGCATCGACCTCCGCCCCGGCGCGGTGCTGGAAAAGGGCTGCGTCTATCTCGTGCCGCTGGTCGAGGGCCTGGCACTTCCACGGGGCGTCTCGGCCGTGGCGAACGCCAAGAGCTCCACCGGCCGGCTCGACCTCTTCACCCGGCTGATCACCGACCACGGCACTGAGTTCGACCGCATCGAGGCGGGCTACACCGGGCCCCTCTACGCCGAGATCTCGCCGCGCTCCTTCTCGGTGCTGGTCCGCCCTGGCATGCGGCTCAACCAGATCCGCTTCCGCCGCGGCGAGGCGCGCCTCGACGACGCCGCTCTCGCCCGCCTCGACGCGACCGATCGGCTCGTCAACGGCAAGGCCCGTATCGCCAACGGCCTCGCCTTCTCGGTGGACCTGGAGCCCCGCGACGGCGGCCTCGTCGGCTACCGCGCCAAGCCGCACACCGGGCTGATCGACCTCGACCGCATCGGCCACTACGACCCTGCCGAATTCTGGGAGCCGGTCACCGCGGCACGTGGCGGCATCATCCTCGACCCCGGCGCCTTCTACATTCTCGTCAGCCGCGAATCGGTGCATGTGCCCCCCGACTACGCTGCCGAGATGGCGCCCTATCTCGCCATGGTCGGCGAGTTCCGCGTCCACTACGCCGGCTTCTTCGACCCCGGCTTCGGCCATGCCGCCGCGGGCGGGGGCGGGTCGCGCGGAGTGCTCGAGGTGCGCTGCCACGAGGCGCCCTTCGCGCTCGACCACGGCCAGGTGGTCGGCCGGCTCGTCTACGAGCGCATGGCCGAGCGGCCGGAGATCCTCTACGGGCGCGACACCGGCTCCAGCTACCAGGGCCAGGGCCTGAAGCTCTCCAAGCACTTCCGCGCGGGTCGCGGCTGGCCAGTCCACAACCAGTAGCGCCGTGGCCCCGGAACGGCTATCAGCGACGCACGGAACCTCTCGGGAACCCAAGGCCGATGCGTCGCCCGTGGATCGCCATCCTCTCCCTCTGTCTGGCGATCCAGGCCGGCTGCTCGCCGCGCGGAGCCATCACCCTGAAGCCCGAGGCGGCGCAGGTCGGCACGGTGCACCGGATCCTCGTCGGCACCACCCGCTCGGCCGGGCTGCCCGGTGGCGCCGATGTCTTCTCGGCCGCGCGCTCCGAGGCGCTGAGCTTCGCCCGCTTCGACGTCTCGGTTCCCGCCGAACCGCGAGCCCGGAACCGTCAGCTTCCCCACCAGCCTGCCCCCGGACCCGCTCCACCGATTTCGTGACCGTCGCGGCCGAGCGCCTGCGCAATGAGGCCGCCTTCATCGCCACCGTGAACGCCGCGGTGGCCGGCAAGAACGCCAGCGAACGCGAGGCGATGGTCTTCGTGCATGGGTTCAACACCAATTTCCCCGAGAGCCTCTACCGGCACGCGCAGATGCGGCACGACTTCCAGACCCCCGGCGTGTCGATCACCTACGCCTGGCCCTCGGCGGCGAGCGTGCGCGCCTACGGACTCGACCGCGAGAGCGCGCTCTTCGCCCGGGACGGGCTCGAGCGGCTCCTGTCCCTTCTCGCGCGCACCGAGGTCTCGCGCATCATCCTGATCGGCCATTCCATGGGCGCGCTGGTGGTCATGGACACCGTCCGACAGATGGCGATCCGCGGCTCGCCGCGCTTCTTCGACAAGCTCAGCGCGGTCGTGCTGATGGCGCCCGACCTCGACGTCGGCGTGTTCCGCACCCAGGTCCGGCCGCTCGCGGAAACGGACGTGCCGCTCTACATCTTCGTCTCCACCCGCGACCGCGCCCTGCGCCTGTCGTCGTTCCTCCGCGGCGGGCCCGAGCGGCTGGGCTCGATCCGCGACCTTTCCGGGGTGGCGGGCCTGCCGGTCGTTGTGATCGACATCACCGACGTGGGCGCCACCTCCGACCCGCTGGGGCATTTCAAGGTCGCGACCTCGCCCGCGATGATCGCGCTCATCAGCGGCATGGACGAGGTCGGCATCGAAATATTCCGCGACGAGGAACGCCGGCCCAACGTCTTGGAGACCACGATCAACGTCGTGCAGGGCGTGACCGAGGTGGTGCTAGCGCCGTTGGCGCAGTAGCGCTCAGGCGGCCGGGGCAGCCGGCTTCGGCCACAGCAGCGCCGCGGCGAGCGTCGCTGCGCCCGCGACCAGCCCGAGCACCACGAAGGTCGCCGGCATTCCCACCGTGGCGCCGAGCCAGCCGGCGGCGGGATAGGCCAGCAGAAGGCAGGCGTTCGAGATGGAGAACTGCGCCGCGAACAGCGTCTGCAGGTCCTCCGGCCGCGCCAGCCTGCGGATCAGGTAGATCGCCGGGGTCAGCGCCACCGACACCCCGAGCCCGAGCAGCAGCCAGACCGCCGCCAGCCCGTAGGGCGTCGAGATCAGCGATCCGCACCAGAAGCGCCACCGCCATCAGCGCCGCCCCGGCCAGCATCACCGCCCGCTCGGGAACCGCACCCAGCACCCGCGGCAAGGCGAGCGCCCCGACGATCGAGCCAAGCCCGAAGACCGCGAAGGCGATGGCCGTGCGCGGTCCGCTCGAGGTCGAAGACGCCCTGCACCAGCACCACGGTGTTCACCATCACCATGGCCTGGCCACCGCCACGCCGATGTCGATCGCCATGAGGCCGTGCAGGTCCGGCGTGGCGAGGAAGAGCCGCGGGCCCCGCAGGACATTCCCCCAGACGCCCGCTCGTGCTCCGTCCGCGTCGTGGGCAGCTCCGCAGCCCTGACCAGCAGAGCCGACACCAGGAAGGCCACGCGGTCATGGCAGGAACATCCCCCCCGGCGCGAGCACGAGCAGCAGCCCCGCGGCGAGCAGCGGGCTGATGAGTTGTCGAGCTCGGTCGCGATGCGCGAGCGCGACAGCGACCGGGTGTAGTCCTCCTCGCTGCCGAGCAGGTAGGGCACGATCGTCTGGTAGACCAGCGTGAAGATCGCCGAGGCCAGCGAGAAGACGAAGACGAGCGCTAGCACCTGCCACGACGCTCCCGACGAAGGGCAAGCAGGAGCAGGCAGCCCGCCCGGATCAGGTCGAGCGCGATCAGCAGCGGCCTGCGCGCCATGCGCTCGGTCAGCGCCGCTGACGAACGGGCGACGGCGACGACGTAGGCCAGCATCTTGATCGACAGCGCCGTGCCGATCACCGCGCCCGAGCTCGTCGCCGCCAGATCGAACGCCAGCACCGCCAGCGCGACGGTCGCCACGCCGGTGGCGAGCAGCGCAATGATGTAGGCGAAGAACAGCCGGTAGTAGCTGCGCTTGTCGCTCACCCCGCTCCAGGCGAGGGCCGCCTCCCGCCCGCCGGCGTCCGCGCGGCTGCGGCGTCCCCGGCCTCCGCCGGGGCCGGCCGTCGATCGTAGATCGAGCACGTAGAGCACCGGCAGGACGATCAGCGTCAGCATGGTCGCGACCAGCAACCCGCCCATGATCGCGACCGCCATCGGCCCCCAGAACAGCGTGGGCGCGATCGGCAGAGAGGCCAAGCACCGTGGAGAGCGCCGTCAGCATGATCGGCCGCAGCCGGCCCGATCGCCGCCGCCACCACCGCCTCGCGCGGGCTCAGGCCCGCGGCCTGTTCGTCGTCGATCTGCATCAGGAGGATCACCGCGTTCTTCGCGATCATCCCGATCAGCGCGAGGATGCCGAGGATCGCCACGAAGCCCAGCGGCCGCCCGGTGACGAGCAGCGCCATCACCACCCCGATCAGCCCCAGCGGCAAGAGCAGGATCGACGATCCCAACCTTCCAGAAGTTCTGCAGCTGCACCATCAGCAGGGTCAGCATCAGGAAGATCATCAGCGGGATGACCACGAAGACCTGCTCGCTGCTCTCGGCACTCTGCTCGGCCGTGCCGCCCACCTCGATCCGGTAGCCGAAGCGGGAGCGAGGCATCGAGCGCGGCGATGTCGTCGTCGAGCGCAGCGACGACGCGTCTCGGGCGAGGAGCCCCGGCTCGACGTCGGCCAGGACCGTCAGCGTCGGCACCCGGTCGCGCCGCCAGACGAGCGGCTGTTCCTGCGTGAAGACGAAGGTGGCGAAGGAGCTCAGCGCCACCGTCCGCCCGCCCGGCACCGGCACCTGCAGCGTCGCCAGCGCGTCGAGCGACACGCGGTCCTGCGGCCTCGCCCGCGCGATCACGTTGACCAGGTAGATGTCGTCGCGCAGCTGGGTGACCGTCGCCCCCGATATGGCGGTGTTGAGCGACGTTCGGCAAGCGCGCGCTCGTCAGGCCCAGCCGCCGCGCCTGGTCCTGGTCGATCTCGATCACCAGCTGGCGCGCGGGCTCGATCCAGTCGAAATGGACGCGGCGTGCGCCGGGATCGGACGGCGACGACCTCGGCAAGCCGGAGCGCCTCGCTGCGCAGCACCTCGAGGTCCGGGCCGCTGAGGCGGTACTGGAGCGGCCAGCCGATGGGCGGGCCCATCTCGAGCGGGCTCACCCGCACGATCGCCTCGGGGAAGGTCGTCGATCAGGAAGCTGTCGAGCGCCGCCTCCAGCCGGATGCGCGCGTCGATGTCGGTGGCCATGACCACGATCTGCGACGTGGTGGTCGATGGGCGACTCGGATCGCCAGCGGCAGGTAGAAGCGGATGACGTTCCGGCCGATGTAGGCGCTCCAGAAGTCGACGTCCTCGCTCGTCGCCAGCCACTCCTCGATCCGCTCGACGGCGTCTTCGCTGGCGAAGATCGAGCTCGACCGCGGCAGCTGCAGGTCGACGATCAGCTCGTTGCGGTCGGAGGCCGGGAAGAACTGCTGGTCCACCCGCGGCAACGCGATCACCGACAGCACGAAAGCGCCGCCGCCGCGCGCGATCATCAGCCACGGCACCCGGATCGCGAACCGAGCAAGCGCGTGTAGCCGCGGATGATGGCCCCCGGCGGCTTCTCGCAGCTCGGCCGGCTTCGGCGGCTTCAGGAGGAACCCGCCGACGATCGGCGTGAAGATCACCGCCACGAACCAGGAGGCGACGAGCGCGATGGTGACCACCTGGAAGAGCGAGAACGTGTACTCGCCCGCCTGGCCCTCGGGCGAAGCCGATGGGCACGAAGCCGGCGATGGTGATGAGCGTGCCGGTCAGCATCGGCGCCGCCAGGCGCCGATAGGCAAAGGTCGCCGCCTTGTCGACGGGTCGCCGGCGGCGAGCCTTCGCAGGATCGCGTCGGTGGTGGTCATCGCGTCGTCGACGAGGAGCGCGAGGGCGATGATCAGCGCACCCAGCGACATGCGCTGCAGGTCGATCCCGTGAGCTCTCCATGATCGTGAAGACGATGGCCAGCGTCACCGGGATGGCCACGGCCACGACCGCCCCGGGCCGCCGCCGAGGCTGAGGAAGCTCATGACCAGGATGATCGCGATCGCCTGGTAGAGCGCAGGTGATGAAGTCGCCGATGGTGGTCGCACGACCTCCGGCTGGTCGGAGACGAGGTGCGGCTCGATGCCGATCGGCAGGTCGGCGACGATCCCGCGCCATCGCCGCGGTGACGTCGTCGCCCAGCGCGAGGATGTCGCCGCCCTCGCGCATGGAAATGGCGAGCCCGATCGCCGGCTCGCCGTTGACCTGGCAGCAGCGGCTGCGGCGGATCGACGAAGCCGCGCCGCACCTCGGCGATGTCGCCGAGCCGGATCGCCCGGCCGTCCGGCGATCGAGGGAGACCTCGAGAATGTCGTGCTCGGTCTCGAAGGCGCCGGTGACCCGCAGCGATGAGGTTCTCCGCCCGGAGTTGATCGTCGCCGGCCGGGCGCACCACGTTCTGCGCCGCGAGGCCGGCGAAGATCGGCGGTAGTCGATCCCCATCGTCGCGAGCCGCGGCCTCGAGAACTCGACGAAGATCTGCTCGTCCTGCGCGCCCAGGATCTCGACCTTCGCGCATCCGGCGACCTCGGCAGCAACTCGAGAGCGGCTGTCGTCGACGTAGTCGCGGAGCTCGCGATGGGTGAACCCGTCGGCGGTGAAGCCGTAGATGATGCCGAAGACGTCGCCGAACCGGTCGTTGAAGAAGGGGCCGCAGGACACCCTGCGGCATGGTGCGCCGGATGTCGGCGACGTCGTTGCGGACCCGCTGCCAGGCGGCCGGCACCTCGTCGGCGGGCACGCTGTCGAGGAGGTCGACGAAGATGGTGATGACGCCGTGGCCGAGTGTCGCAGCGCAGGACGTCGACGCCGTCCGTCTCCTGCAGCTTGCGCTCGATCCGCTCGGCCACCTGCTGCAGCGTCTCGTCGAGCGTGGCGCCCGGCCAGACCGCCGGGACCACCATGGTACGGATGGTGAACGGCGGGTCCTCGTTGCGGCCGAGGTCGACGAAGGCGAAGAGGCCGGCGACGACCGAAAGGATCATCAGATAGAGGACGAGCGAACGATTGCGCATCGCCCAGGCGGAAAGGTTGGAGCGGTTCACGGCGTCTGGTCCAAGAGCCGGACCTCCTGGCCCGGATGCAGCGCCTGAACGCCGGCGACGACGACCACCTCGCCCGGCTCGACGCCGCTGTAGATGCCGATCGTGGCCGGGCCGAACGAGGCCACCTCGATCGGCCGCAGTGCCACGGTGCGGTTCGCCGGATCGACCACCCAGACGGCCGGTTCGCCGCCCGGCGGGTGAGGGCCGCCGCCGGGATCATGATCATGTCACCGGCCTCGAGGTCCATGCGCCCGGTCACCGTGGCGCCGAGGCGCATCGCCGCCGGCGGGTCGATGATGCCCGACCTGACCGCGGAAGGTTCGGGTCACCGGGTCGGCCCGGGGTGCCACCTCGCGGACCCGGCCGGTCGCGGTGATCGTCGGGTCGACGGTGAGCACGACGGCGACCATCGGATCGGCCGGTGCTTCGCGCAGGACCTGGGGCCGGCACGTCGAAGATGGCGTCGCGACCGCCTGTCGCGGGCGAGCCGGACGATCATGCTGCCCGGCCTGCACGACCTCGCCGGGCTCGGCGCCGACGGCGGTCACGACGCCCGCGGCATCGGCCTTTAGCTCGGTGTCGTCGAAGCCGGCGGTCCTCGGCGAAGCGGAGCTGCGCATCGGCCGCCGGACCGCGAGCGGGCGGGGTGATAGCCCTGCCTGGCGTCTCGTAGACCGCACGCGCGGCGAAGCCCCGGTCGTAGAGGTGCCGCTGGCGGTGGAAGTGGTTCGGGCCTCGGGCAGCTGGCCCTCGGCGGCGTCGAGGTTGGCCTCGGCGGCGCGGCGCGCGTTGTCCTCGTGGTCGGGCCTCGAGCCGCGCGACGATCTGGCCGGGCTCGACGGTGTCGCCACGACCGACCAGCCGCTCGATCATCCGCCCGCCGAGGCGAAAGGCCAGCATCGACCTCGTCGGCGGCCTCGACGGTGCCGGTGAGCACGACGGCACCGGTTGCCTCGCGCTGCTCGACGGTGTGGTCACGTTCATCCCTTCGCCAGGAGCGGATGACACCGCGCCGGCCGGGACGGCGGACAAGACATCTACGGGGAACCACCAAGCTCCTATGAGGTCACGTCCGTCCGGACCGGCTGGTGCCGCGTTCGACGCTCGAGAGACCGGCCGACGGATCGCTTACCAGGCACACAGCCGGTCATACCCAGGGTCAAGCCGGCCACTCGAACGCCGAACGCATCCTCACGAACCCCACGACCTCAGCCGGGGACCCTGGCATAGATGTCATACCCCTCTGTCATGATGGGGTCATGAACGAACGTACGTTCGATCATCGGGATCCCGAGGCGGCAGCCGACTACGGCGCGTTGTGCGACGAGTTCCGCTGCTATACCTCGGAGTGGGTACGGGCCGAGCGTGACCGGGTGGTGCGGGCGCAGCGGGCGCTGCGGGTGCGGGAGCTGGCGCTGGTCCGGGTGCTCGACGAGCGCGGTCAGGTCGACGACACCCTGGCCGGGACCGATGGGGTGTCGATCCGCGACGTTCGTCAGACGGTGGCGATGGCCCGGGCACTCGAGGACCTGCCGACCATCGCCGCAGTCGCGGCGGAGGGCCGGCTGTCGGATGCGCAGCTTGCGCAGGTGGTGAAGGTCGCCGACGCATCGGACGAGCACGAGTGGGCCGAGCGCGCCCCGCGCTGGTCGCCGGCCGATCTGGCCCAGAAGGCCCGCGAGCAGCGCACCCCGACGATCGAGGACGCCGCGGCGCGCCGCGCGGCCCGCGAGCTGCGCTGGTGGTGGGACCAGGACCAGGGGATGCTCCGGCTCCGCGGCGCGCTCCCCGACGTCGACGGCGCCACCTTCGAGCTCGTGGTGAGCCAGATCGTCGAGGGGATGAAGCCCGCGAAGGGGCAGCCGTGGGAGCCGTTCGAGCGGCGTGGTGCCGACGCCCTGATGCAGCTCGTGCACGCCTATCGGGAACGGCGTACCGACGAGACCACGACCGTGCCGGGCGCGCATCTCGTCGTGCAGGTCCCGGTCTCGGGTCCGGCGACCGTCGCGGGCATCCCGCTGCCCGACGAGATGGTCGAACGGCTCCGCGCGTCGGCCCGCATCGAGCCGCACCTCGTCGACGACGACGGCAGAGCCCATCGCGATCGGCCGCACCGAGTCGGTCGTGTCCGCGAAGATCAAGCGGGCCGTGCTCCTCCGCGACGGGAAGTGCCGCGTCGACGGCTGCGACGTCCGCGGCCCCCTCGACGTCCACCACCTCATCCCGCGGTCGTGGGGTGGCACCGACACGATCGACAACCTCGCCGCGGTCTGCAAGGGCGGTAGCGGCCACCACGGCATCCTCGTCCCCCACGGGCCGTACATCCTGCTCGGCAACCCCAACCGGCCCGACGGACTCACCCTCCTCCACGTCGACGACCTCCCCGCCCTCGCCCGGCTCGCCGCCGAACGCTCAGCGCCGGACCCGACGCGCGCGTGACCGGTCCGCCGCCGCCGCCGGCCGTCAGGCGCGGGCGAGGACCTCGCCGTGGAGGACGACGAAGAGGCCGTCGTCGTCGGCGGCCCAGTCCGGAACGCGTCGGCGATGTCGTCGAGCTCGGCGCGGGTGGTGAGCCCGTACTCGAGGCCCTGACGGGCGTACTCGCTGTCGCGCACGCGGTCGGCCCAGAGGCCGCCCCACCACGCCCGGTCGTCGGGCGCCTGGAAGGTCCACGTGCGTCGACGACACCACGAGGTCGGTGAACCCGGCCTCCCGCACCCAGCGGTGCAGGTACCGGCCGGCGTCGGCCTCGGCCGCGTTCTGGCGGGTGAGCGCGTGGTAGATCGTCATCCACCGGTCGAGGCGGGGGTCCACCGGCGTCCACACGAACGCGCCGTAGTCGCTGTCGCGCACGGCGACGAGTCCGCCGGGCCGCAGCACCCGCTTCATCTCGCGCAGCGCGGTGACCGGCTCGCTCAGGTGCTGGAGCACCTGGTGAGCGTAGACGACGTCGAACGACGCGTCGTCGTGGTCGAGCGAGTACACGTCGCCGACCGCGAACGTCGACGTGCGTCGTCGGCCGCGGGGAAGTCGCGGGCCGCGGCGGCGACGACGTCCTCGGACAGGTCGATGCCGAGCACCTCGCCCGGGAACACCCGCCGGGCCAGGTCGGCGGTGATCGTGCCCGGGCCCGCAGCCCACGTCGAGCACCCGCTGCCCGGGCGTGAGGTGGGGGAGCAGGAAGCCGGCCGAGTTCTCGGCGGTGCGCCAGCGGTGGCTGCGCAGCACCGACTCGTCGTGGCCGTGCGAGTACCGGTCGGCCGCCGTGCCCACGGCGCTACTGCTCCTTCGCGAACAGGGCGTCGGGGCTGCGGCCGTCGGTCGACACCCGCCGCCGGGCGAACCGCCAGCTGCCCGTCGACCACGCGGTACTCGTCGACGTAGCGACCCCAGTGGTCGAGCCCGATCGCGGTGAGCACGAAGTAGTAGCAGCGCCCGACGGCGTGGTGACTCGTCGATCAGGTCGATCTGGTGGGTGCCGGTCACGTGGCGGAGGTACACGGGCCGGTCGCCCCAGTCGGCCCGGCCGGCGGCGCCGGTGAAGATGGTGCGGATCTCGTCGTGGCCGACCTTCGGGGCCTCGCCCTCGATCTCCATCACCGCGTCGGGGGCGAACAGCTCCATCACCTGGTCGAAGCGGCCGCTGTCGCCGTTCGCGTTGTAGCGCGCCACCAGATCGCGGATCGACTCCCGCGCCACCAGCTCCCACATCTCCACGTCGCTCCTTCCGGCCGGTCCCGTTCTGCGTGGTCTGTGGTGCTCCTGACCCCACAGACCACGCCAGAACGTGAAGGCGCCGAGTCTGCCCGACGCCGCCACCCGGCGGGAGCGGATTCCGGGGTTGGTGGGCGGGCGATCGGGCGGTAGACCTCGGGGCCATGACGTCGTCCGCCAAGGCCGTCCCGGCCGAGACCGTGGCGCAGCTGCTCGACCTCGAGCAGCTCGACCGCGACCTCTACCGGGGCACGTCCACTCGATGATGGAGCCCGGCCGCCCGACGCTCTACGGCGGACAGGTGGCGGCCCAGGCCCTGATGGCCGCCGGCCTCACCGTCCCCGAGGGCCGGGTGCCCCACTCGCTGCACGGCTACTTCCTGCGGCCCGGGATCCCCGACGTGCCCGTGAACCTCCAGGTCCACCGGGACCGCGACGGCCGGTCGTTCTCGGCCCGTCACGTCGCCGCCGTGCAGGACGGCGAGGTGATCTTCTCGATGCTCACGTCGTTCCACACGGGCGCCGAGGGCGTGGAGATCGACGACGTCGACGCCACGCCGATGCCGCCGCCCGAGGAGTGCGTGGAGTGGCCCAGCCGGATGCCGGTCGACATGGTCCAGGTGACCGAGCACGAGTTCACCGACGCGCAGAAGTACTCCGACACGTTCTGGGTGCAGTCGAGCCATCCGCTGCCCGACGACCCGCTCGTGCACGTCGTGCGGGCTGACCTTCATGTCCGACATCGGCACCGGGTTCGGCCAGATCCAGAACGACGAGATCGGCTACGGCGGCCCGAGCATCGACCACGCGATGTGGTTCCAGCACCCGCGTCCGGGCCGACGACTGGGTGCTGGTGCACCTCTGGCCGGCGAAGGCGTTCTCCCGGCGGGCGACGTACCACGGGGCGATGCGCGACCGCGTCGGGTCGGCTCGGCGCGATGCTCGTGCAGGAGCACCTCCTCATCGCCCAGCCGCACATGGACATGCGGACCTGGCCGGCCGACTGGAAGGAGCAGATGCGATGACGACCGCACCGATCAGCGGCGAGGTCTCCTACGGGCGCCGGCTCACCGAGATCGCGGCCGAGCGACCCGACGACGTCGACCTGATCGTCGTCGACCGCGACGGCAACGAGCGGGCGGTCACGTGGCGCGAGCTCGAGACCCGGGCGAACCAGATCGCCGCGGGCGCTCGCAGGCCCGAGGCGTCGGGAAGGACGACATCGTCGCCCTGGCCCTGCCGAGCTGCGTCGAGCACGTCTTCGTCACCGTCGCGATCTGGAAGCTCGGCGCGACGCTGCTGCCGCTGCGCCACGACCTGCCCGACTGGGAGATGGACCGGATGCTGACGCTTCGCCGCCCCGAACGTGCTCGTGAGCGACCAGCACCCGGCCGAGTGCCCGGTGCTCACCCGCGCCGACCTCGGCGGCGACCGCCGACCTCCCGGCCGACCCGCTCCCGGACGCGGTGTCGGAGTGCGTGAACCTCGTCGCGTCGTCGGGCTCGACCGGGTTCCCCAAGCTGATCGTCACCCCGTCGCGCGGCGTGGTGGGTGACGACTCGCAGCAGGGGTCGACCAAGGGCGACGGCCCGATGCGGGTGCTCGTCCTCTCGCCGCTCTACCACGTGAACGGCTTCGCGTTCGCGGCGCCGACGATGCTCGAGGGCGGGCACGTGGTGATCCTCGAGAAGTTCGACGCGCCGCGCGCCGTCGACCTCATCCGGAAGCACCAGATCACGTTCACCGTGATGGTCCCGACGATGCTCCAGCGCGTCGCGCGCCTCCCCGATCTCGAGCCGGCGCGACTTCGCGAGCCTGCAACGCATCGTCTACGGCGGCGCCAGGGTGCCCGACTGGGTCGTCGAGCGGTGGCTCGCGCTGGTCGACCCGTCGGTGTTCGTGTTCACCTACGGGTCGAGCGAGAAGGTCGGCCTGGTGATGATGACCGGCGAGGAGTGGCCGGCCCACCAGGGCGCGGCCGGCCGGCCGGTCGACTGCGAGCTGAGCATCCGCGACGAGTCGGGCACCGAGCTCCCGCCCGGCGAGGTCGGCGAGATCCACATGCGGCCGACCGGGCCCCGCCGGATGTTCGAGTACATCGGCGATGCCGACGCCCGAGCCGACGGCCGACGGCTTCTACACGATCGGCGACGTCGGCTGGCTCGACGCCGACGGCTACCTCTACGTCACCGACCGCCGCAAGGACATGATCGTCAGCGGCGGGGCCAACGTGTTCCCGGCCGAGGTCGAGAACGCGCTCAGCGAGCACCCGGCGGTCGTCGACCAGGTGGTGGTGGGCGTGCCCGACGACGAGTGGGGTCAGCGGGTCCACGCCATCCTCCAGGTCGCCGATCCCGCCCACCCGCCGACCGACGACGAGCTGCGGGCGTTCTGCAAGGAGCGCCTGGCGTCCTACAAGGTGCCCAAGACCTTCGAGATCGTCGAGCGGGTGCCCCGCACCGAGGCCGGCAAGCTCAACCGGACCACCCTGGGGACCGAGCGGGCGGGGTGACCCGGCCCGGTCCCGAAATCTGACGACCCGTCAGATTTCGGGACCTTGGTCCCTACTCCGGGTCCGGGTGCGTCGGTCAGCATCGGCGGAGCACCCGTGGACGCGAGAGAGGACCCGCCCCGATGAGCTCGCAGCCCGCTGCCCATGATCGTCAGCGTCGACGACCACATCATCGAGCCCGCCGACCTGTGGACGTCGCGCTTCCCGGCGAGGCTGATGGACAAGGCGCCGCGGGTGGAGCGGCGCAACATCGTCAGCACGAAGATGGTCGGGCGCGGGCATCTACGAGCTGGTCGAGGGCGACGAGGGTCGGCCGGCCGACTGCTGGATCTACGACGACAAGGTGATCTACGTGCACAAGTCGCACGTGGCGATCCCCAACTGGGCGGTGCCCGGCGGCGACATCAGGAAGTTCGACAAGTCGAAGATGGACCTCACCTGCATCACCTACGACGACATGTGGATCGGCTGCACCGACCCGCAGGCCCGCATCCGCGACCTCGAGGCGGCCGGCGTCGAGGCGTCGCTCGGGCTTCCCGACCGCGGTCCGCTTCTGCGGGCAGGTGTTCCTCGAGGCCTCCGACAAGGAGGTCGCGCTGCCTCGGGGTGCAGGCCTACAACGACTGGATGGTCGAGGAGTGGTGCGGCCCGTACGGCAACCGCAACATCCCCCTGTGCATCGTCCCGCTGTGGGACCCGCAGCTCGCGGCCGACGAGATCCGGCGCAACGCCGCCCGCGGCGTGCGCGCCGGTGGCGTTCTCGCGAGCTGCCCATCCACCTCGGCCTGCCCAGCATCCACTCGGGGCACTGGGACCCGTTCTTCGAGGCCTGCAACGAGACGAAGACGACGGTGTGCATGCACATCGGGTCGTCGTCGAAGATGCTCGCCACCTCCGACGACGCGCCGATCGCGGTCACCGCGACCCTCACGTTCAACAACGCCATGGCGTCGCTGTCCGACTACCTGTTCTCCGGGCTGTTCCCGCGGTACCCGAACCTGCGGGTCGCGTACTCGGAGGGCCAGATCGGCTGGCTGCCCTACGTGCTCGAGCGGGCCGACGACGTGTGGGAGACCCACGACGGCTGGATGCACACGCGCACGCTCGTTCCCGAGCCGCCGTCCACCTACTACGCCGACCACGTCTTCGGGTGCTTCTTCCGCGACAACCACGGCATCGAGTCGATCCACAAGGTCGGCGTCAACAACGTCACCTACGAGACCGACTACCCGCACACCGACACCACCTGGCCGCACACCCACGAGTACGTCGAGAAGGTGCTGGCCAACGTGCCCGACGAGATCGTCCACAAGATCCTGCGGGGCAACGCGCTGAACATGCTCTCGCTGGACGAGAACCTGAAGCTCGTCAACTGAGCCTCCCGGGGCCGACTGAGGCGATACGTCCTGACTCATCGGAGACCAGGAGGGGATCATGGAGAACGCGTTCTCCTACGCCGGCAAGCGCGCGCTCGTGGTGGGGTGCTTCTCGGGCATGGGTGCGGCCACCGCGAAGATCGTGCAGTCGCTCGGGGGTGAGGTGCACGGCGTCGACTACAAGGCGCCCGACGACGACCTCGCGTCGTTCACTCGGTGCGACCTGCGCGACGAGGCCCAGATCGACGCCATGCTGGCCGTCGGTGGGGGCGGGGTGGGACGCGGTGTTCTACTGCGCCGGCCTGCCCCAGACCCACCCGCCGCTCGACGTGATGAAGGTGAACTTCGTCGCCATGCGCAAGGTGGTCGACGGGCTGCTCGCAGGCATGGGCGCCGGCAGCGCGGTCGCGATCATCTCGTCGAACGCGGGCCTGCAGTTCATGAACCACATGGCCGAGATCACCGAGCTCATCGACACCGCCGACTTCGACGCGGCGATGGCGTGGTGCGGCGAGCGTCCCGAGCTGATCAACGAGGGCTACACGTTCTCGAAGGAGGCCATCATCGTCTACACGATGCGGCGCGCCATCGAGGTCGTGGGTCGGGGCATCCGGGTCAACTGCATCAGCCCGGGCCCGACCTCCACGCCGATGATGCCCGACTTCGAGGCCGCGGCCGGCAAGGCCGTGATCGACGCCTTCCTCGGCCCGATGGAGCGCCGGGCCGAGCCCGAGGAGATGGGCTGGCCGCTCGCGTTCCTCAACAGCGATGGCGCCAGCTTCATCACCGGCCTCAACCTGCTCGTCGACGCCGGCTTCGTCGCAGGGACGATGACCGGCCTGATCGACCTCGAGGCGCTGTTCGCGAAGGCGATGGCCGACATCGAGGCCGCCGGCGGCGCGGCCGGGTGAGCCGGCACGCCGCGATGGCCTGGGCGCCGGACCCCGACGCGCTGCGTGGGCGGGTCGCGGTGGTCGCGGGCGCGACGCGGGGAGCGGGCCGGGGCATCGCCGCGGCGCTCGGCGAGGCCGGTGCCACGGTGATCTGCACCGGGCGGACGAGCCGCACCGGGGCCCTGCGTCGGACTACGCGGGCCGGCCCGAGACGATCGAGGAGACCGCCGAGCTGGTCACGAGCCTGGGCGGCGAGGGCGTCGCGGAGGTGGTCGACCATCTCGACCCCGCCCAGGTCGCCGCTCTGGCCGATCGCATCGCAGCCCGCCACGGCCGCATCGACCTTCTCGTCAACGACATCTGGGGCGCCGAGACGCTCAAGGGGGGGCCGGAGGCGTGGGACGCGCCGCTGTGGGAGCTCGACCTCGACGCCGGACTGCGCATCCTCCGCCTGGCGGTCGACACCCACCTCATCACGTCGCACCACCTGCTCCCGCTGCTCGTGCAGCGTCCGGGCGGGCTGGTCGTCGAGGTGAGCGACGGCACCGCCGCGTACAACGCCGACCACTACCGGATCTCGGTCTTCTACGACCTCGCGAAGGTCGCGGTGAACCGGCTCGCCTTCTCGCAGGGCCACGAGCTCGCTCGCGGGGGGCGACCGCCGTGTGCGTCACCCCGGGCTGGATGCGCTCGGAGATCATGCTCGAGGCGTTCGCCACCACCGAGGCGACGTGGCGCGAGGCCGTGGGCACGACCGCGCCCTCCGACTTCGCGGCCTCGGAGACCCCGCGCTACGTCGGACGGGGGGTCGCGCGCTCGCCGCCGACCCCCACCGGGCCCGGTGGAACCAGCGGTCGGTGACCGCGGCCGACCTGGCCTGGGCCTACGGGTTCACCGACGTCGACGGGACCCGGCCGGACGCGTGGGCGGCCATCGAGGCGGCCGACGGTGCGCGGCGGCGGGTAGGTTGCGCCGCCATGCAGGCAGGCGACCAGGTTCCCGACTTCGAGCTCCCCGACCAGACGGGCGGCACGCCCGCACGCTGAGCGGGCTGCTCGCGGACGGTCCGGTGGTGCTGTTCTTCTACCCGGCGGCCATGACCACCGGGTGCACGAAGGAGAGCTGCCACTTCCGCGACCTCAAGGCCGAGTTCGAGGCGGTGGGCGCCCAGCGGGTGGGCATCAGCGCCGACACGGTCGACAAGCAGGCGCAGTTCGCCGACAAGCACGACTTCGACTACCCGCTGCTCTCGGACCCCGACCGGACGGTCGCCGAGATCTTCGGCGTGAAGCGCCGGATCGGCATCCTCAAGGTGAAGCGGTCCACGTTCGTGATCGACACCGACCGCACGGTGTTCGCCGCGATCCACAGCGAGGTCAACATGAACGCGCACGCCGACAAGGCGCTCGAGGTGCTCCGAGACGCACGCGCGCGCCTGAGCGCCGCGCTACCGCTTGCGGTAGGTGCGCAGCGCGAGCGGGCTGAACACGAGCGACCAACACCGCGACCCAGAGCAGCCCGCCCACGATGTAGTACGACAGCGCAGTGGTCGAACGACCGCACCACGGGGTCGCCGAGCAGCAGGCCCCGCCACGAGTTGACCCAGAAGGTGAGCGGCTGGGCCTTCGGCGAACCACTGGATCCAGCCCGGCATCGTCGCGATCGGCACGAACGCGCTCGAGATGAACGAGAACGGCACGGCGAGGATGCTGAGGCCCTGGGCGGCCTGGGCGCTGCCGCTCACCAGCCCGAGCCAGACGAACACGCAGGCCACGGCGGTCGCGTAGACGCGAGCAGCACCAGCGCGAGCAGCACGATCGTCGACCGAGGCTCGCGTCGATGCTGAAGCCGACGAGGAAGCCGACGCCGGTGGTCACGAGCCCGACGATGACCATGAGCAGCGCGTCGGCGAAGCCCCGGCCGGCCAGCACCGCCCAGTCGGAGATCGGGAGCGACCGCAGCCGGTCGTAGAGGCCGCCGGCGGCCTCCTCGGCGACGGCCACGCACGCGCCGCCGGCGGTGAAGAGCAGGCCCGAGACGACGAAGCCCGGCACGAGGAAGTCGACGTACTCGACGCCGGTGACGCCGATGGCCCCGCCGAGGATGTAGCGGAACATCAGCAGGAAGACGATGCTCTGCACGATCGCGATCCCGAGGACCTGCGGGCGTGCGCAGCATCTTGCGGACCGTGCGGTCCGCGATCGCCTCGGCGGTGGTGACGAACCCGGCGGTGCCGGCGGGCGCGGGGATGTGGGTGGTGGTCGTGCGGGGCGCTCACGACGCCATCTCCTCGGTCGTGGGTCTCGTCGGTCTTCTGGCCGGTGAGGGCGAGGAACACGTCGTCGAGGGTCGGCCGGCGCAGGGCGATGTCGTCGAGCGCGATGTCGGCGGCGCCGAGCGCCTGGACGGCGGCGACGAGCTCGTCGGGCCCGCCGGCGACGGGCAGCGACACCCGGCACGCCGTCGGCGTCGACCGTGGCCTCGTCGCCGAGGGCCGCGGCCGCCCGGTCGAGGTCGGCGTGGTCGTGCACCTTCACGTCGACGACGTCGCGGCCGAGGCGCGACTTGAGCTCGTCGCTCGTCCCCGAGGCGACGAGCCTGCCGTGGTCGATGATCGCGATCGTGTCGGCGAGCCGGTCGGCCTCGTCGAGGTACTGCGTGGTGAGGATGACGTCGGTGCCGCGCGCGACGAGGTCCTCGATCGCCAGCCACAGCTCGTTGCGGCTGCGGGGGTCGAGGCCGGTGGTGGGCTCGTCGAGCAGGAGCAGCTTGGGGGCGCCCACGAGGCTCGCGCCGAGGTCGAGGCGGCGCTGCATGCCGCCCGAGTAGGTGCGCACGAGCCGGTCGCCGGCGTCGGTGAGGCCGAGCTGCTCGAGCACGATGCTCGGCGGCGCGAGCCGCGGTCTTGGCGTCGTGGCCGAACAGGCGGGCGACCATGCTGCAGGTTCTCGCGGCCGGTCAGCGCCGGCTCGACCGCGGCGTACTGGCCCGGCGAGGCCGATCGCCCGGCGCACCTGCTTCGGGGTGCTTGGCGACGTCGATCCCGCAGACGTGCAGCGTGCCGGCGTCGAACCGGGTGAGGGTGGCGATCGCACGGATGAAGGTGGTCTTCCCGGCGCCGTTGGGGCCGAGGATGGCGAGCACCTGCCCGGCCTCGGCGGTGAGGTCGAGCCCGTCGAGGGCATGGACGTCACCGAAGTGCTTGTGGAGGCCGCGGGCCTCGATCATCAGGTCCATCTGGGTGCTCCCGGGGTGGGGGAGCGATCATTCTGTCAGGGTGCCGAGCGACCCCGACCCGGGGTGCGCGCCCGCTTCAGGGTCGCCCGCCGCGTCCGGTGTGCCCTCCTCGAGGTCGAGGTGGGGGAGCCAGCCCAGCCATCTCGGGAACCACCAGGCGGCCTTGCCGAGCAGCGCCATCACCGCGGGCACCATCACCATGCGCAACAGCGTGGAGTCGATGAGCACTGCGACCGCCATCCCGAAGCCGAGGAGCTTCACGGTCGGGCTCGCGTTGGTCACGAACGAGCCGAAGACCACGATCATGATCAACGCCGCGGTGGTGATCACCCGTGCGGTGTTGGCGACGCCGAGGACCACGGAGTCGTGGGGGCTCCCGCTGCGGTCCCACTCTTCCTTGATGCGGGACATGAGGAACACCTCGTAGTCCATCGACAGGCCGAAGAGGATGACGAACATCACCAGGGGCACGAACGACACGATGGGGATCGTCGACGTGAGTCCGACCGCGCCCTTGGCCCAGCCCCACTGGAACACCGCGACGACCACGCCGTAGGCGGCGGCGATCGACACGAGGTTCATGATCGCGGCCTTCAGCGGCACGAGGATGGAGCGGAACACGACCACCAGCAGGATGAACGCGCCGAGCACGACCGCCCCGATCACCCAGGGCAGGTACCGCGTCACGACGTCGGTGAGGTCGATCAGGGTGGCCGTGGGCCCGCCGACCGACGCGGTGAGCGGCGTGCCCTGGGTCGCGGTGGCGAGGTCGGCCCGCAGGCGCTTCACCAGGTCGGTCGTCGCCGGGTCGTCGGGCGCGGTCGAGGGGATGAGCTCGTAGACGACCGCGGTCACCTTGTCCGCGTCGTTGGGGATCGGTCCGACCGAGTACTCCACCCCTTCCACCGTGTTGCGGGGGGCCAGCGCGCCGAGTGTCTTGCTCACGGGAGCGAGCGTGTCGAGGGTCTGGAGGTAGGGCTGGGGGTCCTTGGTCGGCAGCGCCACTGCGACGAGGAGCGGTCCGTTCGCGCCCGGGCCGAACGCCTTCGTCGTGATGGTGAAGGCCTGCTGCTGGGAGAGGTTGTCGGGCAGCGAGCTGTCGTCGGGCATGCCGAAGTGGATCCGGAGGAACGGCATGGCGATCAGGATCAGCACGGCGCCGCCGGCCACGAGGGACACCCACGGGCGTCGGGTCACGCGCCGGGCGAATCGGCCCCAGAACGACGCGGTCGGGTCGGCCGGCCGGTCCTTGGCGACGAAGGGCAGGCGCACGGCGTCGATCCGACGCCCCGCGAAGCCGAGGAGCGCCGGGAGCAGCGTGAGCGCCGCGACCATCATCACCGCGACGCCGACCGCGGCGGCCACGCCGAGCGTCTGCACCAGCGGGATCGGCACGAACAGGAGGCCGAGCAGCGCGACGCACACGGTGATCCCCGCGAACATCGACGCCTTGCCCGCCGACCCCATCGCGCGGGCCACCGCGTCCTCGGGCTCGACGCCGGCCCGCAGGTACTCGCGGTACCGGGTCACGATCAGCAGCGAGTAGTCGAGGCCGACCCCGAGGCTGATCATCAACGTCACCGGTGGTGCGGCCGACGAGATCGTGATGTGGCTTGCCAGGTAGTAGACGAGCCCGCTCGCGGTGATCGCCCCGAGGAGCGCGGTCGCGATGGGGATGGCCATGCCGAACAGCGAGCCGAAGGCGACCAGCAGGAGGATCGCGCCGAGACCCAGGCCCACCTCGTCGGCGTGGCTGGCCCACCACGAGACGGGGACGTTCCAGGTGTCGGCGACCTCTCCGCCGATGTCCACCTGCACGGCGCCCGTCTCCACCGAGTCCACTGCGGCGTGGACGCGCGAGTACGGGTTCGTGTAGTCGACGGCCTGCTCGTCGGGGTTCACCGGGTACTCGTCGATGAGCTCGACGATCGAGTCGTCGAACGACACGGTCGCGATGGCGACCCGGCCGCTGGCCGACACCGTGGGTGGGAGGTTCTTCGCGATGTCGGCGACCGCGGCGGCCTCGTCGGCCGGGAGCTGCCCGGTCACCTGGGAGAGCGCGGACGCAGTGCTCGCGGTCAGCGGGTCGTTGGCCGACGTGACCCCCGTGGTCTTCGCGATGGCGTCCATGACCGCGGCCACGACCGCAGCGTTGTCACCGTCGGAGAGCTGCTGGCCCTTCGGCACGGAGAACACGACGGTCGTGGTCGCGGCGTTCTGCGAGGTGAACCGCTGCTTCAGGAGGTCGTACGCGTCCTGGGAGTCGGCGTGAGGGATCCGGAAGCTGTTGGAGACCGACTTCTTGTAGACGCCGTTGAGGTAGCCGGCGAGGACGATCACCACCAGCCAGAAGACGGCGACCCACCGCCGGTGGCGCACGATGAACGCACCTGTGCGCGCCATCAGCCCGCGCTGCATCGTTCCCCGGCCCCCTGTGATCGCCGATCCCGGGGGTGATCGACCCCGGGGCGAACCCTATCGGCGGAGCAACGACAGCAGGCGGAGGATCTCCAGGTACAGCCACACCAGCGTGACCATGATCCCGAACGCGCCGTACCACTCCAGGTGCTTGGGTGCACCGGCGAGCGACGCCTGGCGGATGAACTCGTAGTCGAGGAACAGGTTCAGCGACGCGACCACACAGATCACGACGCTGATGATGATCCCCAGTGGCGTCGGCTCGTTCCAGAACACCATGTCGAGGCCGAACAACGAGAGCACCAGCCCCAGGAGGTACATCACGAAGATGCCGAGCGTGGCACCGATGACGACCGCCTGGAACTTCTTGGTGACCTTGACGACCCCGAACACGTAGAGGGCGAGCGTCGCGAAGAACACGCCGATGGTCGCGAGCACGGCCTGGAAGACGATGCCGTCCCACTGTGACTCGAACGCCTTCGAGATCGCACCCAGGAACACACCCTCGGCGATCGCGTAGAGCGGAGCGAGGACCGGCGCGAGCTTCGGCTTGAAGATGCACCCGAGCGCGAGCCCGAAGCCCACGAACATGCTCACCCAGATCCACGGTCCCGGGAGCTCGATCTGGTCGGTGGGTGAGACCTTGGTCTGCTGCCAGCCGACCACACCGCCGGCGAGCACGAGGAGGAACAGCACGAACGTCTTCACGAAGGTTCCGTTGGCGGTCATCGCCGCTTCGCGACCCGTTGCGGGGGACGTGGAAGCGGTGCGGTCGGCGACCGCGACGCCGGGCGTGGCCCAGCCGGCCTTCCACTCGTCGGTCTCGCTCTCGAACCGCTTCTCGTTCAGTGCCGGGTTGGCCATCGTGACCTCACTGGGATGGGGTGCGCACAGGGTAGAGGCCCCGGCTGCCTCCGCGTGTCCGGTCCGGGGCGGACTCGCGCGCGACCATGTGGCGGATGGACGGCACCGTGCTCCGCGAGCGCCTGTGGGCGCAGATGCTCACGGGGCCCCTCGCGACGACCCCCGTGGAGGTGGTCGATCGGCTGCTCGCGGTGCAGGCCCAGGACGGCCGGGGGTTCCGGCTCGCGCTGCGGTGCCGGAGCACGGGGATCGCGGCGACCGACGTCGACCGCTCGCTCACCGAAGGCGCGCTCGTCGTGGGCTGGCTCAACCGGGGCACGCTGCACCTCGTCCGGCGTGAGGACTACTGGCGGCTGCACGCCCTGACCGCAGAACGGCAGCGGGCGGCGAACCGGCGGCGGCTGCGCGAGGAGGGTGTCTCCGAGGTGCACGCGGCCCGAGGGGTCCGGACGGTCGCGGAGGCGCTCGGAGCGGAGGGCCCGCTCACCCGGTCCGGTCTCCGGGCCCGGCTCGACGACGTGGGCGTGCCGACCGCGGGGCAGGCGTTCGTCCACGTGCTGCTCGCCGCGAGCATCGACGGGGCGCTGGTGCGTGGACCGGTGGTCGCCGGGGAGCAGTGCTTCGTCGACCCGACCGCCTGGATCGGCATCCCGCCCGCCCCGCCCGACCGCGACGAGCTGCTGGGGTGGCTCGCCCGTCGCTACCTCACCGGTCACGGCCCCGCCGAAGCCGCCGATCTCGGCGCGTGGGCGGGACTGCCGCTGCGCGACGCGCACCGCGGCCTCGAGGTCCTCGGCGACGAGACCGAAGACCGGCCGGCGGGGTGCGTGGCCCTGCGCGGCCGGCCTCGGTCGGCGCCGGTGCCGCCGCCCCGGCTGCTCGGACCGTTCGACCCGGTCCTCCACGGGTGGAGGTCGCGCGACTTCGTGGTGGGCCCCCACCGCGATGTGGTCACCACCAACGGGGTGTTCCGCCCGGTGGCGCTCGTCGAGGGCCGGGTCGTGGCCACGTGGCGGCTCTCCCACGGGGCGGTGACCATCGCGGTGCGCGAGCCGCTCCCGGTCGCGGCGCTCGACGCCCTCTCGCTCGAGGGCTCGGCGGTGCTGCGCTTCCTCGGGCTCCCGGCCCGGCCGGTGCTCGTGAGCGATGCCGCGAGCTGACCGCAGCCGCGCGGGTCAGTCGGCGACCTGGCGGGCCACCCAGTCGTCGACGTCGCGCACCCACTGCTGGGCCGCCGGGGCGTCGGGGACGATGTGTGCACCGTGGGGCGCGCCGGGGTACACGTGCAGCTCGGTCGGGACGCCGGCCTGCATCAGCCGGAGTGCGTAGTGGACGTCCTCGTCGCGGAACCCGTCGGCCCCGCCCACGCACACGATGGCGGGCGGCAGGCCGGAGAGGTCGTCGCAGCGGGCCGGGGCCGCGGTGTAGGGGACGTCGTCGGTGCCGTAGCGCGCACCGAGGTAGGCCGACCAGCCGTACACGTTGGACTCGCGGCTCCACACCTGGAGGCGGTCGATGTTGCTCGAATGGGTGTGGAGGCGGTCGTCGATCATCGGGCACTCGAGCACCTGGAACGCGATCGGGACCTCGCCCCGGTCACGGGCGAGCAGCGCGAGCGCCGCCGCGAGCCCACCACCGGCGCTGGTGCCCTGGATGCCGATGGTCCAGTGGGGCCACCCGCTCCGGCCGCAGGAGATCACCATCGCCGAGGCGCTCAAGACCGCCGGCTACGCCACCGGCCACTTCGGCAAGTGGCACCTCGGCTCGGTCCGCAAGGGCAGCCCGGTCAACCCCGGCGCCAGCGGCTTCGACGAGTGGCTCTCGGCCGAGAACTTCTACGACAACGACCCGATCCTCAGCCGACAAGGGCACGGCCGTGCAACTCGAGGGCGAGAGCTCGATGATCGCCGCCGACGCCGCGATCGAGTTCATGCGCAAGCAGGTCGAAAGGCGCCGGCCGGCCCTTCCTCGCCGTCGTCTGGTTCGGCTCGCCCCACGACCCGCACCAGCGCGGCCGCCGAGGACAAGCAGCTCTACGCCGACCAGCCCGCCAAGCTGCAGGACTTCTACGGCGAGATCACCGGCATGGACCGCGCCTTCGGCAAGATCCGCAAGGCGATCGCCGACCTCGGCATCCGCGACAACACGATCCTCTGGTACACCAGCGACAACGGCGGCCTGAGAACCCGAGTCGTCCGGCGGACGCGGCAAGAAGGGGCAGGTCTACGAGGGCGGCCTGCGCGTCCCGGCGATCCTCGAGTGGCCGGCCGTCATCCCCAAGCCCGCGCGTCACCAAGGCGCTCGCCAACACCAGCGACATCTACCCGACCCTGCTCGAGATCGTCGGCGTCGGCGATCCCGACAAGCAACCGCCGCTCGACGGCATCAGCCTGCTGCCGCTGATCACGGCACGGCGGCGACGACTGGACCCGCCCTCGCCCATGGGTTTCTGGGACTACCCCGCCGGCGGCATCAGCACCCCGAGCGCCGCCTGGATGAAGGAGCTCCTCGACGCCCAGGCCAAGGGCGCCGAGCCCGACGACCCCGAGAAGCTCCGGCTCGACGCCGGCAAGATCAAGGGCGGCTACCCCACCGACTCGTTCCCCGGCCACGCCGCCTGGCTCGACGGCGACTGGAAGCTGCACCGGATCGAGAAAAAGGGGAAGGCCGCCACGTTCGAGCTCTATCAACTCTCCTCCGACCCGATGGAGGAGACGGATCTGGCGCAGCGGAAACGGAGCGCCTCGCGCGCATGAGGCCGAGCTCGAGGCGTGGCTCTTTTCGGTCGCCAACAGCCTCAACGGCTCCGACTACCGTCGCGATGAGCCGCCCCGATTTCCCTTCCCAAGGGGTCGCGGAAAAGCCGCCCGGCTCGGCGGAGCGGGGCGGCTTGGATGAATCGAACGGCGAATCCTGGGGGAGCCGGGAGCGTCGGCCTTGCCGGCTTCCGGCGGCGGTCAGAGCGGTGTCAGCGTGAAGTCCTTGATGGTGAATCCCTTCGCGGCTCCGTCGCTCTTGCGCGAGAAGCGGAGCACGTTCCGGCCTTTGCCAGCTCGATCTCGACCGGCTCGGTCGTGTCCCACATGCCGACGGTGAAGGGCAGCGGCGATGTCGACCGGCTCCTTGGCGTCGTTGGCCGTGACCAGCAGGCTCTGCTTCCAGCTCGGCGTCACGACCCGCGCGGTGAGCGCATACTTGCCGGCGGCCGGGGCGTCGAAGGTGTATTCGAACTCCTGCGCTGCCGCCGTTGCGGCTGTAGTGCAGCTGCTTGCCGCCGAGCACGCTGTCCATGAAGAGGATCTTGCCGCGTGCTGCTCGTCGGCTCGCTGGTGGCCGCCGCCGGAATCGTGATCACGCCGTTGCCGTCGACGCGGATCTTCCGGTCCTCCTCGGTGATGGTCACCTTGGCGATCTCGATCTTCTCCTTGGTTTCGTTCGCCTCGGCGATGTCCTCGCCGACCGCGTCCAGCGTCTTGGCCTTGGCGGCCTCGATGATGGCGCGCTGGGTGTAGAGCGAGACGCCGTACCAGAAGCCGGGCTCGCCGGAGAGCGAAGCCGAAGACCCGCTTCTCGCCCATCGACGTCGCCGATCCACTGGGCGCGCTTGACCTGCAGGAACGGCTCGCCGGTGGCGCGCGCCTGCGTGTTGGCCAGGAAATCGAGGTCCTTGTTGTAGCGGGTCTTGGTCCAGCCGCTGCCCCAGCCGGCGCCGAGGCAGGGCACCCAGCCGTCGGGCGTCCAGTGGACGAGGGCGGCGTGGCCGCGCTGCGGACGGGCCGTGGTGGGGATGCCGAAGGCGCGCAGGATGAAGCGGCCGATGAAGGCGCGCCGACCGCAGACGCCGCCGTTCATGAGGATGTTCTGGAAGAACTGCAGCTCGTCCTCGTCGTACTGGTTGTCCTGCGACCCGTAGCGGACGTCGGTGCGGACCGAGTTCCACGTAGCGCCAGCGGTAGTCGGGCTTGGTGATCTGGTCGGGGCGGTAGTTGCGGAGCATCTCGCGGCCCCACGACGAGGATCTCGTCCGGCTCCTCGCCATCGACGACCATGCGGTAGTCCCAGACGGTCAGGTTCTTGAAGGCCGGGTCGAGTTCGCCGTCGAGGAAGGCCTTTTCGTAGTGGAGGTAGCGCTTGACCGGGTCGACGGTCGCCGGGCGCATCGGTGCTGGCCACGGCGTTGCTCTGCTTGACCGGCACGGCGTGTTCCAGGCGACCGCCAGCGCCAGCCGCTGCAGGGTGCCCTCGCCGGCCTTCCCGCTGGCCTTCCGGATGTCGCGGTAAATCTCCATCGCCCGGCCGTACTTGCCGCCCTTGGCACCGTCGGCGACGAGCCATCTGCATTCATCAGGTCCGTCGTCGGCGAAGCAGCTGGTCGACCAGTTCCTGCTGCTCCGCGCCCTGCTGGGCGAAGGCGGCCAGACCGTGCGGCGTGGCCTCCATCAGCACGACGAACTTCGCCAGCTTGGCGTCGAGCTTGTCGCTGGAAAGAAGGTCCTCGAGACCCAGGTTCCTCGATCGCCTTCATCGTCGCGGCCTTCGCCTGCGGCGAGGGCCTCCTCGGCCTCCTTCAGGGCCTTCTCGACTTTCGGCTGCTCGCGCTTCGGCCTTGTCGAGGGCCGCCTGGCGCTCCTTGAGCGCCTCGATCCCGTCCTCCTTGTTCTTCTCCCACTTGGCCAGTTCCTTCTTGCGCCGCCTCGCGTTCGGCGTCCGTGGTCGCCTTCTTCAGCTTCGCCTTGGCCTCGGCGATGCCCTTTTCGGCGCCGCCGATCCACTTGCCCTTCGCGTGAGCCACCAGGGCCTGTGCCGTGCCGATCTCACCCAGGCGCTTGCTGCGCCGCTTCGACCTCCGCCTCCGCGGCCGTTTCGGCCTCGCGGGCCTTCAGGTAGGCGGCCTTCTTCTGCTCGTCCACCGCCGGCAGGGCCTTGGCGATCTCCGCCTTCAGGGCCTCGAGCTGCCCGGCATATCGCGCCTCGAGTTTCTGGCCGGCCTCGGTGAGCGGCGTCTCGGGCCGCCCCGCCTTTCTTGGCCGCCCATACGCTTGTGGTTCCGAGCGACATCATGGCCAGCGCCAGCAGGAAAGCTTTCGTTGTCTTCATGGGCATTACAGGATTTGTTGTCTTATCGTCGTGAAAGTCACGGTTTGTGACGAATCAAGGAGGGTTTCCGTACCGTTTCTTCCCCCCATAACGTTGAGGGTGCCGGAAGATTTCACGGCGAGCCGGAAATCCCGGCGGGCAAGGACCGGGGGAACGGTCGTGGTCCGGGGCCATTCGCCATCGGCAAGGAACGAGCAAGAATCGGCCCAGCCCCGGCGCCCGGTGTCCCGGCCCCCCTGTCCCAAGCGGGAAAATGCAAAATCCAAGGCCGGCCTGGACGCGGGTGCGCGGGGTCCTTCGGGTCGTGGCCCCCCGCGCTGCGGGAGGTGCAGGGCGCGGCGCCCGCGGCCGGATTCACTCCACGCCGGCGGAGCGGGGTTACTCCGCGTACTTGTCGTGCAGGCGCTGCCAGTAGTTCTTCCAGTATTCGTCGTAGTAATCGTTGGCGGCGTCCTCGATGTGTCGGGAGGTCCTCGACCACCGGCGCGGTTGCCGGGTCGATAGCCGGCGAGGTGTCCCTTGCCAGCCCGCTCGCGGGGCGAGACGAAGCGCCAATCGGCGTCGCCCAGCACGTCCTCGCAAAGCTTGGCCAGCTCGGGGTCGTAGTCCTTCAGTTGCTCGCGGGTGTGGATGTGGTTGTGGTCGTGGTCCATGGTCCGATTGGTGTCGTACCAACACTGCACGCCTTCGGCCCAGTATTCGGCGCGGTTCTTCGCGGCGTAACATTCCTTCGCGCCGCCGAACACGATCAGCACCTTGTCGTCCCTGGTGACTTTGACACCGCGTGTCGGTGGCCTTGCCGTTGACGAGGATGTCGCCGCCGTCGAGGCATTTCACCAGCAGCCCGGGCGACTGATCCGGGAAAGGCCGCGACCAGCGCGTCGAGCAGGCTGACCGGCGTTTCGCTCTTGACGCGACGAAACCGCTGGGCGGCACGGCCGTCGTTCCAGAGGCCCTTGGCTTTCGCGTTGCTCGTAGGCGGCCTGCAGGCGCTTCTTCAGCGCCTCGTCGAATCCCGCACCGTGGATGACATGGCCGAACTCGTGGATCAGGATGCTTTCCAAGCTGCATGCCGCCTTCGTATTCGAGCACGTCTTCCTCGGCGAAGACGACCGTCGGCCGACCGTCCATGCCAGGTCAGGAACCCGCGCTGCCGCCAGTTGTAGAAGTCGAGTTCCTCGCCGGTCTTGTCCGATGGTGAACTGCGGCACGTCGGAGGTCAGTTCGTCGTGGCCGATCAGGATGCACAGCACCTTGCGGTCGCGGATGCGCCGGGCGACCTCGGGATTGATGCTCTGCATGATCATGTCGAACTGGTAGGCCGCCTCGAGGTGGGCGTGGTCGGAGACGTGTTCCGACGTGGCGATCAGGATGTCCTGCACCATCGTCCACTTCTTGTAGAAATCGCGTCGAGCCCGTACTCCTTGGCGTCGGCCTCGTCAATCGGACGGACCTCGTGGGCGCTGGCGGAGAAGGCGAGCGCGGCGAAGAGGAACGGAAGTCGCTTGAGCATGGGCGCGATAACGGGGATCCGCGCCGCGTCCTTTCGGTCATCGCGGGAAAGGCCCGGCTCGCGCGGGCTCCCTTGTTCAGTAGACCCACGGGATCAGGCGTTTCACGCGGCGGGCATAGTCCCCGTAATCGGGAAACGCGTGACGCAGCTGGCGTTCCTCGTGGCGGGCCTTGGCGTCGAGAAACGCGGCCATGACCAGGCTGGTTGCGAGGCCGGGAACGCTCCGCCAACCCAGCGCCCACGCGAGCGACAGGAGAACCAGGCTGGTATAGAGCGGGTGGCGGACGATGGCGTAGGGACCGCGGCGGACGAGCCGTGAGCCGGCAAGAGGGCGGGGGAAGATGGTCCGGAACCTGCCGAGGACGGCCGCGCCGCTGATGCCAAAGGCGGCCCCGGCGGCAAACATGGGGAGCGCCAGCCAGCGGCTCGCATTCCCGGTCCAGCCACCGGAGCCGATCGGGCCGGCCGCCAGCACCGCGATCATCAGCCCCCACTGGGCCAGCACCCAGGCGCCACCACGCTGCCAAAACCCGGGTTTCATCGCTCCCGCCCGTCGGGCGAATCATCCGGTTTCACGGCTTCGCCCCAGACCTTCGGGGACTCGAAGCCGGCCGGGGGCGACGTTCGGCGGGATGTTGGCGGGTGCCGCCGCCTCCCGGAGCGACTCCAGCCGCGCGCGGAGCTCCGCGAGATACCTCCGGGTGTTTGTCCGAAAGGTCGGTCTTCTCGTTCGGATCGGCGGTGATGTCGAACAGCTCCCAGGTGTCCTTCGCGGGCCCCTGCGTCGCGTTGGCGGGAGATCGCCGTTGTGGAGCAGCTTCCACTTGCCCATGCGCAGCGCGCCGGACCACGGCGTCACGTTGTGGAGGATGAAGTCGTGCGGACCCGGCTCGCCCTTGGCGATCGTCGGCCAGGCGTCGCGGCCGTCGAGGGGCTGCTTCTGTTCGAGGCTGGCACCGGCGAGGCGGAGGAGGGTCGGATAGAGATCGACGATGTGCAGCGGCTCATCCACGATCGTGCCTGCCGCCAGCGTGCCCGGCCACGAGATCACCGCGGGAACGCGGATGCCGCCCTCGTAGAGCTGGCCCTTCTGCCCGCGCAGTGCGCCGTTGGAGCCGATGCTCCAGGATGGCCGCCGTTGTCGGAGCAGAAGAACACCAGGGTCTCCTCGCGGGCGAAGCCGTGCTCGTCCAGCGCGGCCAGGATCCTGCCGATCGCGTCATCCATGCAGGCCACCATCGCCGCGTAGATCCGGTGCTGCTTGTTCTCGATGTGTGCGAATTTCCCGACCCAACTCGCGGGAGCCTGCAGCGGCGTGTGCGGTGCGTTGAACGGCACGTAGAGAAACAGCGGCTTGCCCGGATCGTGCCCGGCGATGATCTCGATGGCCGCATCCGCGATCAGGTCGGTGGCGTAGCCCTTGTCGTGGTTGGCGGCGTCGTTCTCGTGCCAGTCGTGGCCGCCGTCGCGGATGTGGGTGAAGTAGTCGAGCGCGCCGTTGTAGTGGCCGTACTGCCGGTCGAAGCCACGGCGCGTCGGCAGGTATTCGGGGGACACGTGGCCGAGGTGCCACTTGCCGCAGATGGCCGTGGCATAGCCGGCTTCGCGGAGCGCCTGCGGCAGGGTGCGCTCGTCGAGCGGCAGCCCGTGCTTCGCCCAGGGCCGGACGACGCCCACCTGCAGCCCGAGCCGCATCGGGTAGCGCCCGGTCAGGAGCGCGCCGCGCGTCGGCGAGCAGACCGGTTGCACGTAGAACTGTTCGAGGCGCACCCCGCGTTCGGCGAGCTGGTCGATGTGCGGCGTCGGGATCGTGCCGCCGTGGAACCCCACGTCGCCCCAGCCGAGGTCGTCGGCGAGGAAGAAGACGATGTGGGGAGCGGGCGAAGGCCGGGTCGGTTCCTCTGCGGCCACGGCCATGGGCGAGACGAATGGCAACAGCATCGGGAGGACTCCGGCAAGCACCGGGCGGGAGGCGAATGAACCCATCACGCCCCATTCGTCCGTCCTGCCGCTCCCGAAGTCAACCCACACCCGACCGCTGTCAGCCAGGAAGGGCGCGGGTTGAGGCCGGAGCCTCTTCGTTCTCGAGTCGACGAGGCTGCGGGGGCGTCTCCGGGGACGACAGCGAGAACGACAAGCAGGACGACTCATCCACAGGTCTCCTCTTGCCGAGGAGAAGAACTCCCGGACGGGCGACAAGGAGCGGCCCCATCGGGGGTGCCGCGTGGTTTCTCCTTCACCCCGGACCCGTGGCCTCTAGCATCGACGCAGCCTCGGCGAGGCGCGGCGGCTGCCTCCAAAGCGTCCCGACGAGTGCGCCTCCCCGGCAACCAGGAAGCCATGAAAGCATCCCGCATTTCCTCCGCGATCCGCCTCGGCATCATGGCCGCGGCCTGTGCCACCTCGCTCGAGGCCAAGCCGCTCAAGGTCTTCATCCTTTGCGGCCAGTCGAACATGGAGGGGCACGCGCAGACCAGGACCTTCCCGGCGATCGCCAAGGATCCCAAGACCGCGGACCTGTACAAGGAGATGGTCGACGCCGATGGCAAACCGGTGGTCTGCGATGACGTGTGGATCGCCTATTCCTACGGCGACTTTTCGGGAAACCCGGTCGGCAAGAAATCCGGCAAGCTGACGGCGGGTTTCGGCAGCCAGCACCATGTCGGAACCGGCAAGATCGGCCCGGAGTTCACCTTCGGGATCTACCATGCACAAGCTGCTGGATGAGCCGATCCTGCTGATCAAGGACGCCTGGGGCGGCAAGAGCCTGATGGTCGATTTCCGTCCGCCCAGCGCCGGTGAGCTCGCCGATGAGAAAGCGAAGGAAAAGGCGGGAAGCTATTACAAGCTGCTGATCGAGCATGTGAAGGAGGTCCTGGCCGATCCCAAGAGCGTCTATCCGGACTACGATCCCAAGGAAGGCTATGAGCTGGCCGGCTTCGTCTGGTTCCAGGGCTTCAACGACATGGTGGGATCCTATCCGCCGGCCGATCCGGCCAAGGGCAAGAAGGGTGCCAAGGACTATTCCGAATACAGCCGTCTCCTGGCCTGTTTCATCCGCGACGTGCGCAAGGATCTTTCGGCACCGAAGCTGCCTTTCGTGATCGGGGTGCTGGGGGTGGGTGGTGAAACGGCGGGCGAAAACACCGATCGCCTTCCGCAAGGCCATGGCCGCACCGGCCGAGATGGACGAGTTCAAGGGCAATGTCGCCAACGTCTTCACCGACAAATACTGGCCCGACGGAGCTGGATGCCGTCCTGGCCAAGGTCAATGCCATCAAGAGCGAATTCGCCGCACAGGCAGAAGGAGCTCAAGGAGCGGCAGAAGAACGGCGGGGAATGGAAGAAGGACCAAGCCAAGCTGGAGGCGGAAATGCGCGCGAAGATCGAAAAGGCCCTGACCGCGGACGAATTGTTCCTGCTGGACAACGGGATCTCGAACCAGGGCTTCCACTACTACGGTTCCGCCAAGTTCTTCGGCCAGATCGGCAAGGCCTTCGCCGAGGCCATGGTGGATTTGAAGAAGAAGGAGTAGCCGCCTCGTCGGGGATGTCCCCGTGGGTTTCCGGTTTCCTCGAGACATCCGGCCAAGGGTCCGTCCGGTCAACCGTTTCGGGCCTGAATGTCCGGATTCAGCGCCGGCGGACACGAAGGGCGCCGCCCGTGGCGTTGGACGGCGGCAGCCTGCTGCTGCTTTCTCCCCGGGCAAGCCTGCTGGCCCGACGGAGCGCCGGTTCCAACCGGATCGGACGGAACCAAGCCCTCCCTGCGCGTTTCCCCGTTCCTGGTGCCGGGCATGAATCCGAGGCTCGAGGATGGGCAGGGCTTGTTTTCGAAAGGGCCGGGAAGCCGAGCTCAGGGAGCGGCTGTGACGGTCACATCATCGACGTAGAACCCTGCGAACACCTCGGAATCGCCATCGCTCTCGAAGCGGAACTCGATTTTCACCTCAAGGCCGGCGGCGGCGGCGGGGTAGGGGGATCGACTCGTTGGTCCAGGCCAGCGAGTCTCCCTGGAGGTTGGTGGAGATTCCACCGCCTGCCAACGGCGTGTTGTCGGCTGCGTCGAGAAGGCGGATCGAGCCGAAGTCGCCACCACCCGAGGCCAACTCGGTGTCGATGTACCGGCTGAAACCCAGCGTGGCTCCGCCGGCTGGGACGGTGAAGGCGGGCGAGATCAGCGAGGCCGTCGCCGCCGCCGTGTAGGTGCCGTTCATGTTGGTGCCGGCGCAGCGGGCTCCGTTGGCGGCACCATCGGGCTCGGTGCCGGTTTTGTCGGGCGTGCCGACCGACCAAGTGGTCCCGGCTCCGTTGTTCGAGGTTGCCCAGGATCCCGGGAGACCTGCTTCGAAGCCCTCGCGGAGCAAGGGCGGCGCGTCCTTCTCGAGCACCACGAAGAAGCGCCGGTCGCCGCTTCCTCCGGAACGTTCTCAAGCCGGGTGGTGCCGTTTCCCGACGCGGGCAGGTTGGCCTGATCCTGCCACACCGGCCAGCTGTCGGGTGGGTCGAAGGTCGGTGCTGCCCACCAAATCGTAAAGTTTGCCCGGCTGGCTGGTCCATTCGAAGTCGTAGTTGCCCGGCGTGTCGGCATTGTGGCTGATGACGAGCTGCAGCGACGAGGGCGCCGCGGCGGTCCCGTTGATCGACAGGTTGTCGATCCCGGTGCGGGCTGCCGGTTCCGTCCACACCCCCGAGTTCACCCCCGTCGATCTCGAGTCGGTAGGTGCCCGGCGCGCTGAGCGCGATCGGGGCCGCAAATGGCAGCGACACGGCGGTTGGGAACCCGGCCGGGGTTTGAGGCGCGCCGTTTGGCACATCAAGGATCGAAGCCGTTCCAACCACTGCGTTGGAGGGATCATGGAGGGTGAGGGTGAAGTCGGACCTGCGCCCGACGTTTTGCACGCCTGCACCGCTGATCGCCCAATAATCAAAGGTCACATCCGTCAAGGTCACGGTGCTCCCGGCCGACACCGTGAGATTGACCGAGGTGCTCCACCAGGTGTTCCCATTGCCGGTGTTGATTTGAGGGGCGAACAGGTTCTGGTTGAAGGTGTTCGTGTTGAACAAGGCTTGGGTTGTTGCGGTGTCCTTCACAAAGGCGGACATCGAGCCAGGGTCGTCGACCCCGTTGAGGGTCCAGCCACTTGTTCCAGGCGGTGTTGCCGCTGATCGTTTGTCCGTCGAAGGTCGTGGAGGCGATCGTGTCGGCATGGGCGATGCCGACCGAAAGGAGACCGAGGGCGGCGAGGTGGCGGAAGCGGTCGGTTTGGCTCATGGTTGTCCTGTGGTTGGGGAGGGCTGTTGCCAGTGTCATGACCCACATGGGGATGCGGAGGAGGAGAGGAAGACAGTCACCCGCCACCCTGCGCCCGTCCCTCCGCCATCAGGAACCGGAAAGCCGGATCAGCGCCGGCGGCGCAGGAGGGCGCGGAGTCCCAGGATCCCGAGCAAGACGGCCGAGGGTTCGGGCACAACCCCGTTGATCGACAGGTTGTCGATCCCGGTGTGGTTGCCGGTTTCATCGGCGCCCCCGAGTTCACCGCCGTCGATCTCGAGGCGGTAGGTGCCCGGCGCGCTGAGCGCGACCGGGGCCGCAAATGGCAGCGACACGGCGGTTGGGAGCCCGGCGGTGGTTTGAGGCGCGCCGTTGTACACGTCGAGGATCGAAGCCGTTCCAACCACGGCGTTGGAGGGATCATGGAGGGTGATGGTGAAGTCGGACCTGCGCCCGACGTTCCGGACCCCCGAACCGTTGATCGCCCAATAATCAAAGGTCACATCCGTCAAGGTCACGGTGCTCCCGGCCGACCACCGTGAGATCGACCGAAGTGCGCCACCAGGTGTTCCCGTTGCCGGCATTGAGCTGAGGGGCGAACAGGTTCCGGTTGAAGGCGTTCGTGTTGAACAAGCCCTGGAGTTGTGGCGGTGGCTGGCACAAAGGCGGACATCGACCCGGGGTCATCGACGCCGTTGAGGGTCCAGCCCAGGTTCGAGGCGGTGTTGCCGCTGATCGTTTGTCCGTCGAAGGTCGTGGAAGCGACGACCGCCGCATGGGCTGGAAGGCTGGCCAAGGCGACGGCGAGCAAGGCGAGAGTGGATTTCGAGATCATGGGAGGCGAAGGCCTGGAGAGGGGCGCTCGGCGAAGGTTCACTGTCTAGCTTGAACGCCCGGCTCAAGGCTTCAAGGATAAAGCGCTGCGAGGAAGCGGCTTTCTGGTGAGGCCCCTGATAGCGCCTTCGGGCATGACCCGAGGGCGGGGAAAGGGGGGTCGGTAAAGCGGGGATGCCGGAATCAATGGAGTCTGTTCGAGAGTAGGTTGTAGGGCGAAGGTGGGGGAGGGGCACGATGGGGCGGCTTGACGGGATTCGCAGCGGGCGCTTCGGGGGATGGCGGCACCGGGTCGCGGGCGTTCAGGCCGCCCGCGCAGCCGTGGGGTCCAGCTACTCCACGCCGCCCTTGTCCTTCCACCAGGCGTCCCAGCGCGTGGCCATTTGCGCGGCACGCTGCGGGTCCTTCGACGCGAGGTCGTTCATCTCGGTCGGGTCCTGCGACAGGTCGTAGAGCTCCCATGAGGCCTTGTTGCCGTGACGGACGATCTTCCAGTCGTGATCGCGCATCGCGGCGGACGCGCCGAACTGCCAGAAGACCGGCCACGGGCGCTCGACCTCCCCGCCCTCGAGCACCGGCACCAGCGATCGGCCCGGCAGGCCGCCCGGGAACCTCGACGCCGGCCAACTCCAGCAGGGTCGGGGTGAAGTCGACCAGGTGGCCGACGTGGTTCGTCCAGGTGCCGGCGGCGGTCTTGCCGGGCCAGTAGGCGATGAACGGCGTGCAGGCGCCGCCCTCGTAGTCGGTGGACTTGAACTTGCGGTACGGCGTGTTGCTGGCGTTCGCCCAGCCGACCGAGACCGTCCGGTAGCCCTCGACGGGTCCCGGCGGAACGTTGGGTGTCGTGTTGGGCTGCTCCGCGCAGCCGCCGTTGTCGGACAGGAACATGATCAGCGTGTTGTCCCACTCGCCGAGTTCCTCGACCTTCGCGAACACGCGGCCGAGGTTCTGGTCGACCCGGTCGATCATGGCGCAGTAGACCGCCATCTTCAGGTCCTCCGCGTCCTTCTGTTCGTCGGACAGCTCTCCCAGGCTGGCACCTTGGTCCTCGCGCGGCGAAAGCCCGTGCGCCTTGTCGATGATCGCCCATCTTCACCATGCGCTCGTAGCGTTGCTGGCGGATCACGTCCCAGCCGACCTTGATACTTGCCGCGGTACTTGGCGATGTCCTCCGGCCAGGCGTGCAGCGGGTAGTGCGGTGCGGTGTAGGGCAGGTAGAGCAGGAACGGCTTGTCCTCGCCCTTGTACTCGTCGAGGTACGGTCGATGGCGTAGGTCGTGAAGGCGTCGGTGGTGTAGAAGTCCTTGGCTCGGGCGGTGTAGCCCATGATCGCCTCGTCGTCGATGGCCCAGCGTCGCGCCCCTGCTTCTTGCGCCCGGCTCTGGCTTCGCCCTCGCGCGCCTCGGTGCCCGGGTTGAAGAAGTTGCAGCAGCCGTCGGCCAGCCCGTAGTAGCGGTCGAAGCCGCGCGTGGTCGGCAGCGCGCCGGGTGCCACTTGCCGGCGATCAGCGTGCGGTAGCCGGCATCGCGCAGCCTCGCCGAAGGTCGCGCCCTTGTCATGGACCGACGCCGAGGCGCCGACGTGGTGCAGTGGCCGGTGAGCAGCGACGCGCGGGTCTGGGCGCACTTGGCGCAGTTGTAGAACTGGGTGAAGCGCAGTCCCGGCGGCCAGCATGTCGATATTCGGCGTCTCGACCTCGCCGCCGTAGCAGCCGATGTCGAGTAGCCCATGTCATCGACCATGATCAGGATGATGTTGGGGCGGGCCGCGGCGAAGATCGAGGTCGCGAGGCAGAAGGGTCGTCAGGAAAACTCGCATGTCGGCGATGCTATCCGGATCCCGCCCGGGAGAGAATGGAAAACCCCCGCCGACCGACCCCGCGAGCCCTTGAGGCTTCGCGCAGGGAGGTGACGAGAGGGACGGGTCCCCCTCCCGGGCACCCTGCCCGAGCACCTGCCCGGCGGGGCGGCGGTCTTCAGGTCGTATTGATCGTTGGGCACGACACGCGGAGGACCGAGTCCCGGGGGTTCGGTGGCGGCGCGGATGACCGGCGCCCTCGACGGTCCCTCGATCGCTCGGGGCAATGGCACCCTCATCACCCGCCGAGATCCACTCGAAAGTTTCCGGCGCATTGCGGGGGGCGGTGCGAATCGTGGGGTGCTCTGTCGCGGAACCTGATGACTTTCAGGGCGCCAGGGCGGTGCAAGGACCTCCGGGCTTCGGACCGGCAGTTGCCCGCGGGCAGGTCTTCCATGACGCCGCCCGCGGGTTGCGGCAGGCCATCCCAGGATGCCGGTCGGAAGCCCGGCGCTCCAAGCCCGGCTCCTGCTTGTCGGGGACCCGACATGCCCGCCTTCGGGACCGAAGACCGGACGCCGCTCCCGCACGCTTCCTGCTTGGGCCAACGACGGCCATGAATGACCTCAGCAACCCCGGGCTGCCACGGATGTCGCTCCAATCCACGGGGAACCGCCGCGGGTTGGCGGAGTTGAAGTTGACGAACCGGGCGGACATGGCCCGGGGATGCCGCCCGATTGGCTTTTTCACCCGTCCCAGTCCGACAGTCTGCCAGCGAATCGAACACTCCTTGACAATCAGTAAGCCTTATCCGGTTTCGCTGCGAGGTCGCAGCTGCTTAGATCTCTCTTGACGTCGGCCGTGCCGATCGCTTCCTTGGTGACAAGACGGATGTCCTAAAAACGCCAAAAAGAAGAATTCCCCGAAATGAAAAAATTCCCCGAAATGAAAAACATCGTGAACCTCAGGGCTTTTGTTGGCTCATCCTTGTTGGCTTTGTCTCCATTCGCCCACTCCGCGATCATCATCCCGATTACCTCCTTCGATCCGAATACTTTCTTTGCAGGCGGAGTCACAGCGGGTCTCGACTTCAACGACGGAACCTCGTCCAATTACCCCGATCCAAATCAGCCTGGTTTTCTGGACGTTCCCGCGTCCAACAACAAGACCTACAATTTGACGACCGGGGGCATGACCATCGACATTACGGTGTTGAACGCCAATCAGGGCAACCAGAACCGAAATCGGAACAACGTCAATGCAGGGAGGCTGATCAACGACTTCGAGCAGTGGTATGGAAATTCGGGAACTGCGGTCGAAGCAGCCTTCGCGCTGACAGGGTTGCTGGCAAACACGGATTACGAAGTCTCCTTCTTCACGTACAACGTCGGGTCTGGCCAGACCACCCATTTGTTCTATGAGGGAACATCCTCGGCGGCTCCGTTGATCACCACTTTCACGACTGCAGGCAACCAGAACGTCTACTCGACCTGGTCGCCTGGAATCACCTTTGGAATCAACTCAGGGGCAAGTGCCCGAATCGATGTGACCATCCAGGCTACGGTCAGCACGACAAACAACGATTCCCGTTTGACCATGGCCGGCGTCTCGGTTGTCCAAGTGCCGGAGCCTGCGATGCTTGCTCTTGTCAGCTTCGGCGGACTGGCTCTGCTGCGTCGCAGCCGCAGGTAGGCTTTGGAAGTCACCAGCCCTGTTCCGAACCCACTCTCAACTGCTGGGCGCGCTTTTCTGGAGCTCCATTCCCGCTTGTATCATGAAACGTTCTCCGCAGAACATGCTGGCCCTCTTGGGGATTTGCTCATTGGGCGTCGTTACGAGCGCCCACTCCGCGGAGATCATTCCCATCACTTCTTTCGACCCCAACACGTTTTTTGATGGCGGGGTGACGGCAGGGCTCGATTTCAACGACGGAACCTCGTCCAATTACCCCGATCCAAATCAGCCTGGTTTTCTGGACGTTCCTGCATCCAACAACAAGGTCTACAACCTGGTAACCGGGGGCATTACGTTCGACATTACGGTGTCACACGCCAATCTGGGCAACCAGAACCGAAATCGGAACAACGTCAATGCAGGGAGGCTGGTCAACGACTTCGAGCAGTGGTTTGGAAATACGGGAACTGCGGTCGAAGCAGCCTTCGCGCTGACAGGGTTGCTGGCAAACACGGATTACGAAGTCTCATTTTTCACGTACAACGTAGGGGCTGGCCAGACCACCCATTTGTTCTATGAGGGAACCTCCTCGGCGGCTCCGTTGATCACCACTTTCACGACCTCGGGAAACCAGAACAATTACTCTACCTGGTCTCCGGGAATCACCTTCAAAATCAATTCAGGGGCGAGTGCCCGAATCGATGTGACCATCCAGGTACGCTCAAACGCGACAAACAACGAGTCCCGGATCTCTTTCCCTGGAATGACCGTCAAGTCACTGGCTCCTCCGCCCGCAGAGGATTTTGGCTTGGTCATCACCCCCAACGCCACTCCGGGTCTCTACGACTTCAGCTGGGACAGCCAGGACGGCAAGGTCTACGACCTGGTGAGCGCCACCGATCTGGCCAGCGCCGCACACCTGGCCGGTGTGGCAGGGCCAGACCGACCTGGTCGCGACCCCGCCCCCCAACACGCTCGCCGACGTCCCGGGCGACGGCGACCCGCCGCTTCTTCGCGGTGATCGAGAAGGATGCGCCGCCGCCGCCGCCGCTGCTCGCGAGGACTTCGAAGCCGATGACGGCGGCTTCACCATCGCCAACGACCGCCGGCACCGACTGGGCCTGGGGCGACCCGAATTCGACCGGCCTCGGCGGCACGGTGAACTCCGGCAACGGCGGCCGGCGCGGCCAAGTGCTGGGGCACCGACATCGGCAACCCGGGCTTCTACGCCGACCCGACCACCGACAGCTGCCTGCGCTCGCCGGTCATCGACCTGAGCGGCGTGGCCGGCGCCGAACTGAGCTTCGCCCAGGCGCTCGACTTCCCGGCCGGCGACACCGCGGTGGTGAACATCATCAACGACGACACCGACACGGAGATCGTCGGCGGCGCCTTCCCGCTCACCGTCACCGACGGCGACGTCGGCAACGCCAACTGGCAGGACGATCGGACCGTCACGCGCTGCCGGTCGGCGCGCGGATCCGCATCGAGTGGTGCCTGAGCGGCACCGGCGGCGCCGACGACGACTACATGGGCTGGTACATCGACGACGTGCTCGCGGTCGAGACCTTCCCCTGATCGCGGATTTCCGCCGCAACGCATGACTCCCAAGGCCGCCTTCCCCGGAAGGCCGCCTTCCTTGAGGGAATCGAGTTCCAGGCGGCGGATCAGGCGGTCGAGGAGGTGGTTGGCCTGGTGGATGAGGCAGGTGAGGATGTTGGCGACGACCGGGGCGGGTCGGGTTTCGAGATAGGTCCCATAGGTCCCATAGGACCTATGGCGGAAGAGCCGGTCAGCTGAACGAGAGCGCGTCCATGTCGAAGACGACGGTGACGTCCTCGGGGAGGGTGGTCTTTTGCAGGACCTGCTGGACGTGGCGGGTGAGCGGTCGGGCGTTCTTGCTGCGGAGCATGAGCTGGAAGCGGAACTGGCCGTGGGAGCGGACCAGTGGGCTGGGCATCGGCTCGCCGAGGATGATGCCTTCGGGCAGGTCCTCGCTCGAGGCGGCGGTGGAGGGTCTGCAGGGTGAACTCGGCGCGGCGCTCGTGGGTCGAGCGGCTGGTGAGAACGGCGCAGTGGGTGAAGGGCGGGTAGCCGAACTGGCGGCGGAACTCGAGTTCCTGCTCGGCGAAGCCGTCGAAGTCGTGGTGGCGGGCGAACTGGATCGCTCGGCGAGTGCGGGGTGAAGGTCTGGACGATGACCTCGCCCTCGAGCTCGCCGCGGCCGGCGCGGCCGGCGACCTGGGTGAGGAGCTGGAAGGTGCGCTCGCCGGCGCGGAAGTCGGGGAGGTGGAGGCCGAGGTCGGCGTTGAGGATGCCGACCAGGGTGACGTTGGGGAAGTGGAGGCCCTTGGCGATCATCTGGGTGCCGATGAGGATGTCGATCTTGCGGGCCTGGAAGGCGTTGAGCAGTGTCGCGCAGGGCGTTCTTCTTGCGCATGGCGTCGGCGTCGATGCGGGCGATGCGGGCGGTGGGGAAGACCTTGCGCGAGGACCTCCTCGACCTTCTGGGTGCCGAAGCCCTGCAGGGCGATGGCCGGGTCGCGGCACTCCGGGCACTTGCGCGGGACGACGGCCTGGTGGCCGCAGACGTGGCAGAACAGGCGTTCGTCCGTCGCGGTGATAGGTGAGGGCGACGCGTGCAGTGCGGGCACTCGCAGACGTGGCCGCAGGCCGGGCACTGGAGCGAGCGGGCGAAGCCGCGGCGGTTGAGGAAGAGGATGGCCTGCTCGTTCTTGGCGAGGCGTTCGTCGATGGCGGTCCGCAGGCGCTCGGAGAGGATGGCGATGCCGCCCTTGTGCTTTCTGCGACTCGAGGCGCATGTCGACGATGCGGATGAGCGGCAGCGACTGGCCGTCGGCGCGCTTGAGTCAGGCGGACGAGCTCGTATTTGCCGTCGAGGGCGTTTTGAAAGGACTCCAGGGAGGGCGTGGCGGAGCCGAGGACGACGGCGCAGCCTTCGAGATGGGCGCGCAGCACGGCGACATCGCGGCCGTGGTAGCGGGGGATCTGTCCTGCTTGTAGGTGTTCTCGTGTTCCTCGTCGACGACGATGAGCCCGAGGTCCGGCAGCGGGGCGAAGACGGCGGAGCGGGCGCCGATGACGATGCGGGCGTTGCCCTTGCGGATGCGGTGCCACTCGTCGAAGCGCTCGCCCTGGGAGAGGTGGGAGTGGAGGACGGCGACCTGGTCCTGGATCGTCGGCGAAGCGGGCGCTGAAGCGGTCGACGGTCTGGGGGGTGAGGGAGATTTCCGGGACGAGGACGAGGACGGTCTTGCCCTGGTCGAGGGCGCGTGCGGGCGGCCTGGAGGTAGACTTCGGTCTTGCCGGAGCCGGTGACGCCGTGGAGCAGGAATGGCCGCGGCGCGGGAGTGCCGGGTGACGCGGGAGTGATGCGAGTGATGCAGTGGCGGAGTCGTCGGGAGCTTGAGCAGTGGGGAGGCTCGAGTCGCGTCCGGACGGAGCTGGCCCTGCGAGGATGACTTCGAGGGCGGCTTGTTGTTCGGGGTTGAGGGGGAGAGGGGTGTCGGGGAGGATTTCCTCGATGCCGTCGGCTTCGGGGTCGCGGCGGACTTCTTCGTCGACGAGGCGGACGAGGCCCTTTTCGACGAGGGATTTGACCGAGGCGGAGGCGCCGTCGCCGAGGTCGGCGAGGGGCGAGCTTGTGGTCCGGGGCGTGGGCGAGGAGGGCGAGGATGGTGGGCTGCTTGGGGGCGCGCTGGGCGAGCTTGGCGAGGGCTTCGTCGGCGGCGGCTGCGTCGAGGATGACGAACTTGCGGGTCTTGGCGGAGTTGTCCTCGGTGCGGACGGCTTCCGGGAGCAGGGCGCGGATGACGCTTTCGATACTGCATCCGTAGTAGCCGGCGATCCAGCGGCCGGCTTCGAGCAGCTTGGCGGTGATCAGCGGTTCGGGATCGGTGAGGGAGTGGAGCGGCCGGAGGGCGAAGCCGAGGTCCTCGGCTGGTGACGACGGCGAGGACGGTGCCGGTGGAGATCTTGTTGCGCAGCGGCACGCGGACGCGGCAGCCGGCGCACGACCGGCAGGCCGTCGGGGATGGCGTAGTCGAAGACGAGCTCGGAGGGGCCGTCGATGAGGACGCGGGCGGCGGGCACGGGGAATCATGGGAACATCGAACATCGAACGTCCAACATCGAACGTCGAAGGAAGGGAAATTGCCCGCGGGAGCGCCGGGCATGCCGGGGAATTCGAGGGGTCGGGCGGCGGGGGGGGCGGCCGCAGGCGGCGCTCCGCATGTCGGCTCGCGGCGGGGTGGCGGGGGCTGGACAGCAGGCGGGAGGCCGGATGGAGTGGGGTGGTGAGTGACATCGATCCGTATGCGGCACCGGCGTGCATCGACGACGCGGAGGTCGCTCCGGTTCCGAGCGTGCGGGTGGACGACCCGACGGCCCTCGGTGTCTGGGCGATCGTCCTGCTGGTGGCGGGGACGGCGCTGGACGCCTTTCATCATGTCCGGCTGACGCTGGCCGGTTCGGCCGGGGATGCGTCCAGCGACCGGGCCTCGGTGGTTTCCGGGATCATCTACCTGGCGAACGTCGTGGTGTTCCTCTGCTGGAGCTATCGGGTGCTGTCGAACACCCGCCGGATCGATCCCTCGGTGCAGACGGTGTCCCCGGGCTGGGGCGTCGGTTCCGTACTTCGTGCCGGTCGTCCAGCTCTGGATTGCCCGCCCGGGCCCTCTACCAGGCAAGCCAGGTGAGCGGCACGGGCGGCGGGCTGGTGATCGGGTGGTGGGTCGCGGCCTTGGCGATGGTGGGGCTGGCCTTCCTGTACTTCGGCGGTCTGTTGGCCGCGCCGGTGGGGTGGGAGGACGAGGTCGATCCCGGGCGGATGACTCCCATGGACCACCTGATCCTGTTGGCTGACATCGGGGTGATGGCGCTGGAGGTGATCCTGATACGCGGCTTCAACCGGGTTCAGGGCGCATGGGCCCGTGCGGGATTCAACCGAGCATGATGCCGCGCAGTTTTTCCCGCTGCGCCGGCGGAAGTTCGGCTTGAAGTGGAGGGTGCGGGCGTGGGTGATCCAGAAGGCGGTGTGGGCCGGGAAGCCGTCGACCTCGATGAGCAGGTGGATTGCACGCCGCTTCGCCACGCCGGGATTGCCCTTGCGGACCTTCAGGGTGCCGGCGCGGATCTCGATCCATTCGACGGCATGGCGCTCGAGGTGGTGGGCCATGCGGGGAATATGGCGGCGCCAGGGCCGGGTTCCAGGGGATTCCCGGGGGGGTGGACGCTGTGGTGAACGATGCCGGCTCGGGAGGGTGGCGGTGGTTGGAAGTGAGGTCGGCCGGGGCGGAGGCAGGATGCCTCCGGAACGGCCTGCGGCAGGATGCCGCAGCCACGGGGCGGCTCCTTTCAGAGGTGCCTGGCGATCTTGGCGACGGCGTTGTCGGCGGTGAGGCCGTGGAGTTCGCGCAGGGTGTCGACCTTGCCGTGTTCGATGAATTCGTCGGGCCAGCCGATGCGCTCGACCGGGGTGTGGATGCCGGCGTCGTGGAGGTGCTCGATGACGGCCGCGCCGAAGCCGTTGATGAGGACGTGGTCCTCGAAGGTGCAGACGACCCGGCACTGGCGGGCGAATTGCTCGATGCACCGCGGCGTCGAGCGGCTTGATGAAGCGCGGGTTGATCAGGGCGACGGAGAGGCCCTTCGCTTCCAGCAGCGCCTTGGTTTCCTCCGCCATGTCGAACATGGTGCCGAGGCCGAACAGGGCGACGTCGGTGCCCTCGGCGACGACCTCGGCCTTGCCGATCTCGAGCGAGCTGCGGGGTGTCCTCGAGCGGGCGTGCCGTTGATCGCGCCGCGCGGGTAGCGGATGGCGGATCGGGCCGTCATCGTAGGCGGCCATGGTGTGGAGCATGTCGACGAACTCGTCCTCGTCCTTCGGCTGCATGTGGACGATGCCGGGGACGTGGCGGAGGTAGCCGATGTCGAAGAGCCCGTGGTGGGTCGGGCCGTCGTCGCCGGACAGGCCGCCGCGGTCCATGCAGAGGCGCACCGGCAGGTTCTGCAGCGCCATGTCATGGATGATCATGTCGTAGGCGCGCTGCATGAAGGTCGAGTAGATCGCGAGGAAGGGCTTGAAGCCCTCGGGTGGCCAGGCCGCAGGCGAAGAGCGCGGCGTGTTCCTCGGCGATGCCGACGTCGAAGTAGCGCTCGGGCAGCTCCTTCTTGAAGATGTCGAGCTTGGTGCCGCCGGGCATGGCGGCGGTGATGGCGACGATCTTCGGGTCCTTCTTGGCGAGGTCGCGTGACGGTGCGGCCGAAGATTTCCGAGCAGGTGGCGTGGCGGTGGCGTCGGTCGAGCCGTCCTCGATCTTGTAGGGGCCGAGGCCGTGGAACTTGCCGGGCTTGTCGAGCGCGGGTTGGTAGCCGCGGCCCTTCTCGGTGATGATGTGGAGGACGACCGGCTCGTTGCAGCGTCTTGAGGTGCTCGAAGGTCTTGACCAGCAGCGGCAGGTCGTGGCCGTCGATCGGGCCGAAGTAGCGCAGGCCGAATTTCTCGAAGAGGACGTTGGGGAAGAGCAGGTTCTTGGCGCCTTCCTCGATCTTGTGGGCGAGCTTGCGGGCGGCCTTGCCGGCGATCTTCTCGACGAACTCGGCGGCCTTGGCGCGCACGCGCGGCGTAGGTCGAGTGGGTTTGCAGGGCGTTGAAGTAGCGGGCGATGGCGCCGACGTTCTTGTCGATCGACCACTCGTTGTCGTTGAGCACGACGATGAAGCGCTGGTGGTCTCGGCGATGTTGTTGAGCGCCTCGAGGGTCGGGCCGCAGGTGAAGGCGGCGTCGCCGGCGACGGCGACGACGTGGTAGTCGTCGCCGGCGAGGTCGCGGGCGGCGGCCATGCCGAGGGCGGCGGAGAGGGCGGTGCCGGCGTGGCCGGCGCCGTAGGCAGTCGTGCTCGGACTCGCTGCGCAGCAGGAAGCCGTTGAGGCCCTTGTAGTGGCGGATCGTGTGGATCCGGTCGGCGCGGCCGGTGAGCATCTTGTGGACGTAGCCCTGGTGGGCGACGTCGAAGACGAACTTGTCCTTCGGGGTCGAGAAGACGCGGTGCAGGGCGATGGTCAGTTCGACCACGCCGAGGTTCGGGCCGAGGTGGCCGCCGGTCTGCGAGAGGGCGGTGATCAGCGGCCTCGCGGATCTCCTCGGCGAGGTCGGGCAGGTCGGCATCGTCGAGAGCGCTTGACGTCTCGGGCGAGCGGATGCCGGCCAGCAGCGGGCCGAGCTCGGGAGGCTCAGAAGAGTCGGATTCGTCATCGTCGTCCTGGTCGTCCGGGGCATCGGCGTCGTCGGCGGTCATCCTCGGCGGCATCGGGCTCCGCTCGGAGTCGCCGGATTGCGCGCTGCGAGCGTGATCAGTTCGAGCCGTTTGCGGGCGGAGTCGAGCACCGCTTCGCAGCGGGCGAGCAGCTTGGAGCCCTTCTCGTAGTGTTCGACGAGCTCCTCGAGCGGCAGTTGGTCCTCCTCCATCGCCGCGACGAGCTCCTCGAGCTCGGCGAGGGCCTGCTCGAAGCTCGGTTCCGTCTGTCGCTGGGTGGTGCGATTTCTTCCGGCGGCATCAGTTGGGTGGCTGGCGTCGGCAGCGGTTTCTCGCTGTAGTAGATCATGTCGAGTTCGACCAGCGCGGCGCGGTAGCGGTAGGTTGTCGGAGATCGCGGCGAGCTTGGGGTCCTGGTCGTAGAGCGAGAATGCCGGCTGTCGGCGATGGGTCGGCGATGCGATGCCGCGGCCGTCGATGACCAGCGAGGTGAATTCGCCGTATTCGGCTGCGATGTCCGGCAGGTCGCCGATGCCGTGGGAAGCGGGCGAGATCAGGATGCCCGGCGAAGCGGGTGCCTGAGGTCCGTGGCGCTGGCCTTCGAGCAGGTTGAAGTCCGTCCTTGGTCGCGGCAGCCAGAGGCTCATGCGGTCGGCGTACCAGGCGACGGCCCACGGTTGGTCGGAGACGACGATCTCGGTTCGGCGTCGACCCATTGTCGTTGACGGGCCGTCAGGTTGAGGGCGGGCGGGTAGTAGGGCGGCCACTGGGGCAGCCGCCCTTGTCGCCGAAGCGTGAGGCCGAGCTTGCACCTTCTGCGGCAGCGAGAGCACCATCGGCAGCGGCGGAGACAGGACGACGACACGATGCAGGTGGGCGTTGCGCAGCACGCGGCATGGTGGCGACGAGGTCGAGGCGGCTCCAGAGGATCGAGAGGAAGGCCAGTCCGTAGGCGGTCATGACCGGGGCGAAGAGGAGGTGGATCTGGTTGGGGTGCAGTCCGTTGCCGCGGTCGATCCCGAAGATCGCCATGCCGAGGGCGGCGAAGAGCCACATCGAGCAGGATCAGCCCAGCGGAAGCGGGCGATCGAGGCGCGCTTGAAGGGGTGGAGCAGGGAGATGAAGAACAGCGGGGCGGCGACGATCCCGCCGAGGAAGGGCAGGATGTCGGTGCGCCTGGATCAGGGTGGTGCGCGAGGATCTTGAGCGAGCAGGCCGTCGAGGGTGAGCGGCGCGCTGTTCGAGGTCGTGGGTGCGCATGATCGAGCGTCTCCGAGCCGTTGGCGAGACCGTTGTAGAGGACGAGGAAGGCGGTGCCGAAGGGCGGACCGGTGATCCGTCGGCCTGCGATCATCGGGAACAGGCGCGGCGAGCAGCAGCATCGCCGAGCGACGGCGCGCGGCGACCAGGCCGCGCGGGCGGAAGACGATGGCGGCGAAGATCGACGTAGCCGAGGACGATCCAGACGGCGATCCAGTGGGTCGAGCGCGATCAGCGACGAAGAAGAACCCGGCGATCAGCGCCGGGCCATCGAGGGCGACCCTGCCTCCTCGACGGCCTCGATGGCGCGGTAGGCGAAGTAGCAGCCGCAGGTGAACAGCAGCAGCATCAGCATCTGCGGCAGGCCGCTGTGCGAGAAGTTCCAGAACAGGTCGCAGAAGCAGCATCAGCAGGGCGGTGACCCCGGCGATCTTGGCGTCGAAGATCCGCGAGACCAGCAGGTAGGTGACCCCGATCGACATCAGGAAGAACAGGGTGGAGACGAGTGGCGATCACCCGGTCGAGCGGGAAGACGAGTGTCGTTGTCGCCCATCTGCCAGGCTTTCGGCGTCGTCGGCGCCGACCAGTTTGAGGACGGCGCCGAGGATCAGCGGGTTGAGCGGGGCGTGGTAGGTGTCGCGGAAGCCCTCGAAGGGCGACCGGTGCCCTCGGCTGGCCTGCTCGGCCTGCCAGTAGGCGAGCGGGCGGATGATCTTGGTGGTGAAGCCGTCGCCGCGGGCGATCTCGCGGGCGATCTGGGCCTGGTCCATCGCCTGCGGGCGAGTCGAGCCCGCGGAACAGGGCGAACAGGTTGGACGAGGGTGAGGATCAGCAGGACGAGGAAGAACAGGCTGCGGCGGATCAGGACGCGCGCTGTCGAGACTGGTTGGATGACGAGTTGCGTCATGGGGATGGTGCGGTTCGGAAAGCGACGGCGCGGGGTTCTCAGTCGCCCGAGTTCCTTCAGTTTGCGCTGCAGGGTGCGGCGGCTGATGCCGAGGAGCTCGGCCGCCTTGGTCCGGTTGCCTCCGGCGTGATCGAGGGCGCTCCGGATGGCGCGTGGTTTCGAGCGCATGCAAGTTGAATTCGAGGGGCGTTCAAGGGTCGATTTTCCCGGCCGGCGGTCCGGGGCGGATGGGGCCGGCGCCGTCGCGCAGGAACCGCGGGCAGGTGGCGGACGTCGATGATCGTCGTCGTTGCTCATCACCACGCCGTGCTCGATCGCGGTGCGCAGTTCGCGGACGTTGCCGGGCCACGGGTAGGCGCGCAGCAGGCGCGAGGGCCTCGTCGCTGAGCGGCTTGACCGGGCGTGCCGTTCTCCTCGGCGAACTCCTTGAGGAAGGCGCCGGCCAGCAGCACGATGTCCTCGCTGCGGCTCGCGCAGCGGCGGCATGGCGATGCGCACCACGTTGAGGCGGAAGATACAGGTCTTCGCGGAAATCGCCGGCGTCGACCAGCTCGCGCGAGGTTCTTGTTGGTGGCGGCGACGCAGGCGGACGTCGACCTTGATCGGGGTGTTCGAGCCGACCCGCTCGATGGTGCGCTCGCTGACAGGACGCGCAGCAGCTTGACCTGGGTGGAGGCGTCGATTTCGCCGATCTCGTCGAGGAACAGGGTGCCGCCGTCGGCCTGCTCGAAGCGGCCGATCCGGCGCTGGCTGGCCCCGGTGAAGGCGCCCTTCTCGTGGCCGAAGAGCTCGCTTTCCAGCAGTTGCGGCGAGAGCGCGGCGCAGTGGACGATGACCAGCTTTTCCGGCCGGCCGGCCGCTGAGGTGGTGGATGGCGTGGGCGACGAGTTCCTTGCCGGTGCCGCTTTCGCCCTCGATCAGCACGGTGGCGCGGGTCGGGGCGACCTGCTCGATCGGTCTCGAAGACCCGCTGGATCGCCGGCGACTTGCCGATCAGGCGGTCGAGGCCGGTGGCGTTCGCCGACCTGGCGCTTGAGCTCGCGGTTCTCCTGTCTCGAGGTTGCGGCTGCGGGCGGCGCGCTTGAGCAGCATCTCGACCTCGTCGAGGTTGAGCGGCTTGGTGACGAAGTGCCAGGCGCCGCGGCGCATCGCCTCGACGGCGGTGTCGACCGAGCCGTAGGCGGTCATCATGAGGGAGACCGGCGGCTTGGGCAGGGACAGCGCGCTGGTCGATCAGGTCCATGCCGGACTCGCCGCCGAGCCGCAGGTCGGTGAGCAGCAGGTCGACCGGTTCGCTGCTCGAGGATCTGCCATGGCCTCCTTGAGTGTTCGGTCGCGGTGTAGCACGTCGAAGTCGTCCTCGAGCGCGGCGCGCAGCCCGTCGCGGGTGGACTTTTCGTCGTCGACGATGAGGAGTGGTGGGCATGTTCATGGGAGAATCGCGAATCAAGTCGAACTGTCGAGCTGTCAGATTGACGATCGGAGACTGGGAGGTCTGGACCGGATTTGGAATTTGGTACTCTGGAACTTGGCCCTTCGGCCACTAGGTCGGTTTCGACCTCGATGGTGGCGGAGTCGTCGGATTGTTCGAGCAGGCGCAGGCCTTCGGGCCGCGGGGGAGGTGGAGGGTGATGCGTGGTGCCGACGTCCTCGCTCGCTTTCGATTTCGATTTCGCCGCCGTGTTCGCGGACGATGCGGCGGACGATCAGCAGGCCGAGGCCGGTGCCGGACTGCTTGGTGGTGCGGTAGGGTTCGAACAGGGAGCCCATCAGCTCGGGCGGGATGCCGGAGCCGTTGTCCTCGATCGAGATGTCGATCTCGTAGTCGTTGAAGCGGCTGCGGACGACGGATCGAGCCGTCCGTCGCCTTCGAGCGCCTGGTAGGCGTTGCGCAGCAGGTTGTAGAAGACCTGCTTGAACTGGTCGGCGTCGAGCTCGAGCGGCGGGAAGTTCTCGGCGAGGTCGAGGGTCGACGGCGACGTCGCGGGCCTCGAGTTCCGGTTCGAGCAGGCTGCAGGGTCTCGCGCAGCAGCTGCGTGGAGGTCGTAGCGGCTGCGCTGCGGGGTGGTCGGGCGGATCGCCTGGAGGAACTGGCGCAGGATGGTGTCGAGCCGCTGGATTTCGCTGCGTGCGGTGTCGAGGTGCTCGCTCGAGCGGCGCGCGGTCGCCGGGCGGCAGCTTCTTCAGCTTGCGGCCGAGCAGCTGCAGGTGGATGTCGAGCGAGTTGAGCGGGTTGCCGATTTCGTGGGCGACGCCGGCGGCGAGCAGGGTGAGTGCGTTGAGGCGCTCGCTTTCGAGGGTTTCCTCGGCCTCGCGGCGGCTGCGGGTGAGGTCGCGCACCAGCATCACGTAGCCGAGCGGCTCGCGCGGTCGGCGGCGTCCTCGGAGATCGGGGCGAGGTAGAAGTTGAGGTAGCGGTTCTCGGGGTAGAACACCTCGAGGTCGCGGCTGACGCGTCTTGCCGGGGCGGGCGAGGCCGTCCCAGTCGAGCCCGCGGACCTGCGCGACCGAGCGCGCTGGCCGACGGCCCGCTCCGGGTCGAGGCCGAAGAATCCGGCGGCGGCGGCATTGAGAAAGGTGACCACGCCGTCGGATCGAGGATCGATCGACGCCCTCGTGGAGCGCCTCGAAGACCTGCTCGAGGAAGCCTTTTTCCCGGATCAGGCGGCCGAGCAGCTGCTGGACCTCGGCCGGTTCGATCCGGTCGAGGCGGGTGATGAGTTTTTCGAGGAAGCCGGATTTCACAGCTGAGAGATTGCTAGCTTTCGAGTTTTCAGTGTTCAGATGAGGAGGCGGATGAAAACCGAGGTCTTGGTGGTGCTCTGCACGTTTCCGGATGTGGAGAAGGCGCGACAGATTGGCACAGTGCTGGTGGAAAGGCAACTGGCGGCTTGCGTCAACATGGTGCCCGGGCGTGGAGTCGATTTACCGCTGGGAAGGCGAGGTGCATCGCGACGCCGGAGGTGCTGGCGGTGATCAAGACGACGGCGGCGGGATATCCGGCGCTGGAGACGGCGCTGGTGGAGCTGCACCCGTATGAGGTGCCGGAAGTGATCGCCCTGCAGGTGGCGGCCGGGTCGGCGGGGTATCTGGAGTGGGTGGGGGATTGGTGCGATGAGGGACGGCGGGCTCCTTCGGCCGGCGAGGCGGCCGGGGGAACTGACGTTCCCGTTCAGCCTGGCGATGGTGAAGCCCGTGCACGCCCTCGAGGGGCGGGATGTTGCTTGCACGTGCATGCCCTTGATGTTGTGGGCAAGGGCGCTTCCTCGGCGATTTCCTTGATGAAGTCCTCGACCTCGTCGGCCTCGCCCATGACCTCGAGTCTCGACGGAGCCGTCGGGAAGGTTGCGGACGGTGCCGACCACCTCGAAGCCGTGGGCGAGGTCCTTGCAGGTGTAGCGGAAGCCGACTCCCTGGACCCGGCCGTCGAAAATCACGCGTCGTGCGATCATGGGCGGAAGGATGCTGGTAGTCGGCGAGTCCGTCGAGGAACATCTGCACGGCGACCGGGACGAGCACCGGCCGCCGGCGCGGTTCGGGGAGCCGCTCGAGGATGGTATGGAAGATCGCAACGTTGCCGAAGGGGTCGAAGACCAAAAAGAAGGGGGTGGCGAGGGCCAGCAGGTTCATTCGGGGGCGAGGTTGAGGAATTGCGGACCGGTCCGCTGCGGGCTGGAGGACGAGGAGGCGGCGACCTTCGGGCCCGGTGACCGCCTGGCCGGCGGCGGGGTCCTCCCCGGCGTCGGCGAGGGCGCCGGCCATGGCAAGGAAGTGGGGCAGCAGCCCGGCGGCAGCCTCCGGGTCCAGGCGCAGCTCCCAGGCGAGCGACAGGTGGGTGCCGCGGGTGGCGCTGAGCCGGTAGCGGTCGCCGCGCCAGGCTGCGGCGAGCGGTGCGAGCTCGGGGTCGAGGGTCTGCAGCCACAGCTGCAGGCCGAGCCGTCCGGCGGATTCCTCGAGGACGGCGTGCCGGGGGTGTCGGGCGCTCGGGCGGGGTCGCGGCACCGGGCCCGCTTCCGGGGAAGAACCACGAGGTCTGCTGCGGCGGGTCGTGCAGGGTGGCGGCGAGTTCGCCTGGCTCGATCAGCCGCTCGGCGCGCGGCGTGCCGAGCAGCGAGGGGAAGGTGGCGGCCCTGGACAAAGACCGGCAGGCTCTCCAGCAGGTCGCGCGCGCCGGTGTCGGTCTGCGCTGCCGGTGAAGCCGGAGGCCGACGCGCCTGGCGGGCGAGGAAGCGGTTTTCGACGGCCATGGCGGCTCCGTGATGGAGCGCCTCGCGGGCGTGGTCGAGGCCTCGTCGCCGGGGTAGCCCGGCGTCGGCGGGTAGTTCTGGTTGATGCAGGATGCGCCGAGCGCCCGGACCAGCGCCGACTGGTCGGGCACGCTGCGTTGTCGAAGCGGTCGGTCACCCAGGCTTCGCCGGTCTGGTCGTCGAACCACGAGCGGGCGCCGAGGCTGCGCATGGCGGCGAGCTGCGGCGCGAAGCGGTCGTCGGGCGTGAGCAGGCCCATCAGCGCCCAGGCCTGCTGGCGGTGGTCGAGGCTGTTCGGCGGGAAGCGGCTTTCGATCGAGGCGGTGACGCGGTCGCGCAGTTCTTCGGCGGCGATGCGGTGGACGACCGGGCTGCTGCGGAC
>CAVOGP010000042.1:0-126055 GCA_963695425.1 uncultured Alphaproteobacteria bacterium
GTCCGACGCTCCGCCGCGGCCCGCCCTCGGACCCCGGCCACACGGCGATCTGGATGCCCATCACGACCGCCGTGGCGCTGGTCGCCAACGAGGGCGACCGCAGCTTTCTCGCCGCCCAGGCACGTCAGCAGCCCCGTCAGCCCTGAGCGGCCCGCCCCGCAGCGCGCAGCTCCCGCTCCAGCGCCTCCAGAAACCGCGAGCGGTCGGCGGCACTGAACGGCTTGCCACCGCCCTGGCGGAACGGATCGGCGGCGCGCAGGTCGGCCATCAGGTCGCGCATGGCCAGCCGCGCCCCCATGTTCGCGGTCGTGAAGGCCGCCCCGTCATGCGCCAGCGCCCGCGCGCCCCGCTCGATGCAGCGCGCAGCCAGCGGCACGTCGGCGGTCACGCAGACGTCGCCGGGGCCGATCCGCCCGGCGATCCACTTGTCCGCCTCGTCGGCACCCGCCTCCACCACCACGATGCGGACCAAGGTATGCGGCGAGGGCCGGATGCCGCCGTTGGTCACGAAGGTGACCGGCACGCCATGCCGCTCGGCGACCCGGACGGTCTCGGCCCGGACCGGGCAGGCGTCGGCATCGACGTAGATCACGGTCGGCCCCCGTCAGGCATCGTCGTCAATCGATCCGCGGCCCGCCTTGATTGCCCCTCGCCGGGTCTTGGCGTCCAGCCGGCGCCTGACCGAGCCCGCGGTGGGGCGGGTCGGGCGACGCGGCTTCGGGCGCACCAGCGCCTCGCGAATCAGATCCGCGAGTTTCTCGCGGGCCTCGGCGCGGTTGAGGGCCTGGGTGCGGTGGCGCTCGGCGGTGATGACGAGCGCGCCCTCCAGCGTCCAGCGCCGGCCTGCCAGCCGTTTCAGGCGCGCCTTCACGTCGGACGCCAGATGCGGCGAGCGTTCGGCCTCGAAGCGCAGCTCCACCGCGGTCGAAACCTTGTTCACGTTCTGCCCGCCCGGCCCGGAGGCGCGGATGAAGCTCTCGCTGAGTTCCCAGTCGGCAAGGAAGACGGTGTCGGTGATGCGGAGCATTGCGGCGGGGGGATGCGGGTTGCACAAAAGGTAAGGGGCCGCAGATGCTGCGGCCCCTCTGGTTCATGAGCTTGGAGGCTGGCCGATCGGGCCGAGCCCGGCGTGTCGGGTCAATACCCGAAGGGGCTGCCCCTCAGGTGGTCCCTCCACGCACAAACCCTGCCATGCTCTCCAAAGTCTCACTCGACATTGGATCACCTCCTTTCTCTGGTTGCGGTTGACAGTGATCGTCGCAATGGTTTCGCAGAAAGGCAAGCCAAATTTGTCCTGCGGGCGCCACTCGCGCGGCGGCGGCCCAAATTTCAGCCAGACGGGAGGGCGGGCGGGCTCAGCCAGTGCCGGCGCGCGGGCTGGCAGAACGGCTGCGATTCGCGCCAAGGAGGCGGTGGGGCGATCAGGCCTCGGCGACCTCGAAATGGTGCAGGTGCGAGGTCTCGAGCAGATGCGCTTCTTCAGGCAGCACCACCGCCTGCTGCCACGACTCGCCGGTGAACGCGATCAGCGCGTCGAGGTCGCGCCAGACCGTTATCATCGTGAACTCGCGCGGTGTCTCGGGTCGCGGCAGGCCGACGGTCACCGAGACGAGCCCCTGCTGTGCCCGGGTCAAAGGAAGCGCTGTTTCGAGGACGAAGGCACGGAAGCCTTCCTGCTTCCCGTCATGCACGATGGCGCGAAAGATCCGGAGGATCATGGGGGTCCCTCCCTTGCTTCACCGGGTGCGAGCATATCACAGGTCGCCGCTATCGACGCGACGCGAAGCGCAGGGTCGCGGCGCGGAACGGCGCCAGGGCGATCAGCGCCAGCGCGAGCTTGACCGCGCAATCGGCGACGGCGAGGCTGATCCAGAGCGGCGCCACCGGGCCGACGCCCAGGATCGGCACCGGTTCGTTCGCCCAGGCCACATCCACCGTGGGCGCGATCCAGGCGAGACCCGCCGAGAAGGCGATCGAAAAGAAAAGCGCGGTGTCGAGAAGGCTGGCCACGAGGGTCGAGACCAGCGGCGCGCGCCACCAGGCCCCGGCGCGCAGTCGATCGAAGATCGCCACGTCGACGAGCTGGGCCGCGAGGAAGGCGGTGCCCGAGGCAATGGCCACGCGCAGGCTGACCAACGGGCCGAAGGCGCCCTCGATCTGGGTGCCGGCGAAGCTGCAGGCAAGCCCGGTGGCGAAGCCCGCCAGCACCACCTTGCGGGCGGCGGCGGGGCCGTGCAGGCGGTTCACCAAGTCGGTGACCAGGAAGACGAAGGGATAGGTGAAGGCACCCCAGGTCAGCCAGTTCCCGAAGAGGAACTGCACGAGGATATTCGAGGCGACCACAAGGGCTGCCATGGCGATGACGCCGGGCAGGAGCGGACGGGACATGGTGCGCGATCCGTTTTGACAAGGTGGCGGAGACTTGGCCGCTGTCGCGCGGCGGGTGCCTCTTAGGCCTTGCCGGCCGCTGGCGCAATGGCCGGGCGCGGGCTCAGAACCATACCCGGAAGCCGAAGGTTCCATACTGCGCCCCGCCCCAGGCGTCGCTCACCAGGCCGAAGACGCCGGAGCGGTGGTGGATGCGGAACAAGAGCTGGACGTTCGGGCGTGAGGGCAGGGCGAAGGTGATCTCGGGCGAGAAGAAATGCATAAGCTGGCTGCCCTCGCCGCTGCGGGAGCGCTCATTCTCGACCTCGGAGACACCGGTCGCCCAGTTCAATCCGGTGGAAAGCGCGAAGGTGGTGGTCAGGTAGTCGTCCCAGGGGAAGCCGTGGTAGCGGACAAAGAGGGCGGCCCAGAATTCGGTCTCGTCCTGCTTGCCGTAGCGCTGACCGATCCCAACCTCAGGCTCGAAGGTGAGGCGTTTCCAGCGCCCGGCGTTTCGCGAGACCGCCGTCGCGATCAGGCTGTCGTTGCGGAAATCCCAGTCGTTCGGGGGGATCGGGTCGAAGAAGATGTCGACCATCGAGGTTTCGACGTAGTCGCCCCAGTAGATCGCCGTTGCGCAGTCGCCGGCGCAGGGGGCGAAGAGGTCGTAGGGGCTCCATGCGAGTGCAGGTGCTGCCGTCAGCAATCCCAACAGCGAAGCGCCGGCCGAAATCGCTCGCACTAGACTGAACCGCTGCCCCGGCACGCACCCACCTCCGAATCAACTCGCCATATTGTCCCGCAATGCAATAGCAGGAGAGCGGCCCGAGTTGCATAGGCTGCGGAATTACAGCGCCCTGCGCTCACTCTGAGAGCCTACCCGAAAAGAAGTTGGGCGATATCAGGCTTTTGTGATTCTTCGTCTTTGTCGAGAGGATGGAGGGACCAGATGCCTTGGAATGATGCCGCTCGCCGTGAGCATAGACGGGAGAGCCAGCGCCATCCAAGCGATTTGACCGCGCGCGAATGGGTCTTGATCGCGCCAATGCTGCCGGCCGCCAAACGGGGAGGCCGCCCGCGGACGACGGACCTTCGCGCCGCGACCGACGCGATCCTCTACATCGCTTCGAGCGGCGGCCAATGGCGTATGCGTCCGAAGGACTTCCCGCCGGTCTCCACGGTTCGGGGCTATTTCTACGCGTGGCGCGACAGCGGCCTGTGGCAGGGCATCAACCACCCGCTGGTGATGAGCGCGCGGGAACTGGAAGGCCGCGAGGCCAGTCCATCGGCGGGCGTGATCGACAGCCAGAGCGTCAAAACCACCGAGAGCGGCGGGGTTTCGGGCTTCGACGCGGGCAAGAAGATCAAGGGGCGCAAGCGTCACATCATGACCGATACGCTGGGCCTGCTGCTGATTGCCGTCCTCCATTCCGCCGGCGTCCAGGATCGCGATGGCGCACCGGACGTCTTCCGGGCCATCCGCCATCGCTTCCCCTGGCTGCGCCACGTCTTCGCCGATGGCGGCTATGCGGGCCACAAACTCAAATCCGCGCTCGGAGGCCACGGCGACCGGACCGTCGAGATCATCAGACGATCAACGCAGCCAAGGGCTTCGAAGTGCTGCCGCGTCGATGGGTCGTCGAACGGACCTTCGCCTGGCTGGGCCGTTGCCGAAGCTTGGCGACGGACTGGGAGCAATCGCTGGGGAGCGCCACCGCGTGGACCTTGATCGCAAGCATCAGGCTCACGACGCGACGCCTCACAAGATACTGCCATGTCGCATGAACTCTTGAATCGGGCTCTGAGATGGAGAAGGCAAGGCCGCGCTGACGCTCCCGAAGAGTTCGCGGCGATGGACAGCCTTTGAATGTGGTGGCTACGACGTCCGATCACCAGTCATCTTGCCTCCCGTTGCCTGCCCCATTCCAACGGAAGCCCTGCCAAAAGACTATCCAGCCCCATCTCCACCGGCTGCCGCCCAAACAGGATCGCCTCCACAACGTCAGGCACCAGCAGCGTCAGCCGAAGGACGCGACTGACATAGGTCGCGTGGATCCCATTCGCCCGCGCCAGATCCTAAAGCGTCGCGTACACGCCCTCGTCCAGCATCTTCCGCCATCGGAACGCCCGCGCCAGCGTCTTCACCATCGTATTGTCGACGCGCGGGCGCGGCGCCCACTCGGCCCCGTCCGGCGTTACCACGAGCGTCATGCCGCCGCCCTCCCGTTGCCCGCGACTTCCCGCACCAGCCCGCCGATCCCGATCGGCCGCAGCCGGACCTCCACCTCGTGCATCCGGACGTCGACCCGCTCGACCAGCAGCTGCACGATCCGCGCCTGCTCGGCCGGGAACAGCTCGTCCCACAGCGGGTCGATCGGGCTTGGCAAGGATGGGGTCGTAGACGAAGCTGCCGCGATGGCTACCCCGACGCACCCCGCTCGCTGCTATATCACGAGGCCATCGCGGCTCGGCGCCTGATGCTCGACTGTTCGCACTTGGCGTCGCTGGCAAGATATGCGGCGGCGCTGCGTGCAATGGGGCGCGGGGAGGTCCCCGACTTCGACCCGCAGGATGGCGGCATCGCTGCCAGAGCACTGTTCCTGTTCGAGAAACCGGGTCCCATGACCATTCCGGCGCTTGTCGGGAAGAGGACCGGGTCGGGCTTCATTTCTCGCAACAACGATGATCCGACTGCGGAAGCGACGTTCCGCTTCATGCAAGACGCAAGCCTCTCACCGCCACATGGAACGTCATGCCATGGTGGAACGGAACTCGCCGGGTGACAAGCGATGAACTGGCCGAGGGGGTTGCGGCTCTCGCCGGACTTCTCGACCTGCTGCCGGCGCTCCGAGCGGTTGTTCTGGTCGGCGCCAGGGCGGGCCGAGCAGCACCGCTGTTGGAACGAAAGGGCCTCGCTCTCTTCAAGTCAGCCACGATCTCTGGCGCGAACGCCTTGACCCATTGCGTAGTCGATCAGCGGCGCCCACGCCGTGCCGTCCGCCCGCCGCGCTTCCTGAACGTCAGGGGGATGTGCACGGTGATCGTCTCCCCGTCCGATGCGGTCACCCTTGTTTCCGATCGGCGGCGGTGATGCTAGAGTTTCCCATGGCCAAAGCACACCTCCTTGAACCGCATGCTTGGTCGAACGTGCTGGCGGCGATGCCGCCTGTGCTCAGGGTGGCCAGTGGCGACACCGTGGTGACCGAAACGCTCGATGCGGCCGGGATGGACGGGCGCGACGAGCAGAAAGCGAGCCCGCCGAATCCGATGAACGGCCCGGTATTCGTCGAGGGCGCCGAACCGGGAGATGCTCTGAAGGTCGAGATCCTGAAGGTCCAGCCGGTGCGCGACACCGGCTGGACCCGGGGTGCGTTGTCGGCGAACGTCGTCGACCCCGAGACCGCGCGCGAGCTGCCGCCGCGCGACCGCATCGAATGGCTGATCGACCGCAAAGCGGGCACGGTACGGCTCGAGCGGCCGGAGCCGGCGCTCGCGGGCTGGACGCTGCCACTCGCGCCGATGATCGGCTGCTTTGGCGTGGCGCCACCGCAGGGTCAGGCGATCTCGACCGCGTCGAGCGACCGGAACGGCGGCAACATGGACTGGCGCGGCTTCGTCGCCGGCTGCACCGTGAGCTTCCCGGTGTTCGTGCCAGGCGCGCTCTTCTTTCTCGGCGACTGCCATGCGGTTCAGGGCGACGGCGAGATCGTCGGGACGGGTGTCGAGACCTGCTGTAACGTGGAGGTCCGCCTGACAGTGGAGAAGGGACGGACTATGCGCTGGCCGCGCGGCGAAACCAGCGGCAGCATCTTCACGGTTGGCAATGCGCGTCCGCTGGATCAGGCCCTCCAGCACGCCACAACCGAGATGGCCTCTTGGCTGACGTCCGACTATCGCCTATCGGCTACCGGTGCGGCGCACCTGCTCGGGCAGGTGGTCCGCTACGAGGTCGGCAACGTCTTCAATCCCGCATACACCATGATCTGCACCATCGAGAAGAAGTGGCTCCCGAGGCTCACTTAGCGGGCGCTACTTGCTCCGCCTTGTGTATTCGGTCGCGAGACCCGATGAGGGGACTGCGAGATGGGCGTTCACGAAACCAACCGGGGTTGCCAGATCAGCGTGCCTCGACCCCCAGCAGACGCGGCGGGATCACCACGATCGTCGGCTGCCGCGGCAGTCCGCGCAGCGACACGTCGATGGAGGGCTCGTCGCCGACATCGACGCGGAAATCGCCCTCCATGCCGGAAAGGAAGCCCTGCAGCGAACCCATGGTGAACCAGTGCATCGGGATGACGATCGCCGAGCGCACGTGCTTCAGCAGCGCGATCATCTCGGGCAGCGGCAGCGTCAGGCCTCCGTCCACCGGGGCCATGACCACGTCGAGGCGTCCGATCGCCGCGTATTGCTCCGGCGTCGGCGTGTGGTGGAGATGGCCGAGGTGGCCGATGCAGAGGCCCTCCACCTCGAAGACGAAGATCGAGTTGCCGTGAGCCTCCGACGGTCCGCCGAAACGGCCCCGGATGTCCGTGGGCACGTTGCGCACCAGCATCTCGCCGAGATCGAGATGGTGCGTGGCCGGACCATCCCCGTCTGGGTTCCAGCCCCGCAGCACATGCGGGATCCGCGGGTCCGGCGCGGCGGTCCAGTGCGTGCCGTGGGCGTGGTTCATCGTCACGACGTCTGGGATGAGTTCCCCTGGCCCGATGAAGCCGCTGTAGTCGGTCACGACTGACAGGCCGCCGGGCGTCTGTATCAGGAACATCGAGTGGTCGATGTAGCTGATGCGGACGCTCTCGGGCGGCACGACCGTTTGATAATCGACCGACCAATAATCGACGGCGCGTGGCCCGTTGATTGCCGCGACCCGGATCACCTCGAAGCCGGGCGTGCTCTTCGCCAACGCGATGCAGTGTGACAGAGGCCGGCCACCGGCTTGCTGCGCTAGGACCGGCCCGGCAAGCATCTGGGAGATGGCGATCAGACAAACCAGCGTGCGTCGCACCGGGCGCCTCCTTTCCAAACGTACAATAGAAACCTAAGCCGAGGCGGGGGCACGGCAAAGGATGGTGGCCGCTTTTTGGACAGGCCTTCCAACCTCGATTGCGGACGTGCCGCGCAGTATGAACGTATCAAGACGACCCGTGACATCGATCCCGGCATGCAGCCTGATATCGGCGGCGTCGTGCCATTCGGCGCGGCGGATCGTTTACTGGACTTCCGGGTTCCAGATCGCGATGTCGGCATCCGCCCCTACGCAGCCAGACGACCAGGCCTATGCGCTGTCGCGAGAGATCCATCGAGACAGAGCGTCCGGCAAGCCGGTCGAGGGCTTAGCGGGAGGCCTGGCGAATGAGCCCAGACTGGCGCCATCACGCGCGAGCCTGTGCATACTCGAGGCGCTCAGGACAGCCGCCTGAACGGGATCAAGTAGAACTGCCTCGATATCACCGCGGATTTCACCGGCGAGGCCCGCGATCGGGGCGCCCACCAGAATCACGACATCGGCGGTTCGCGCCGCGATCCGGCAGACCTCCGTGAGCCGCGCCCAGGGTGCACAAGGTCGCCAACGTGCTCAACAAGCTCCCGAAGTCCATGGCGCCGACGGTGAAGTCAGACCTGCGCGACATCTGGCAGGCCGAGACCCGGGCCGCCGCGCAGGCCGCCATGGACACCTTCGCCGAGAAGTACGGCACCAAGTACGACAAAGCCGTCGCCTGCCTGACCAAGGACCGCCAAGCGCTGCTGGCGTTCTTCGATTTCCCGGCCGAGCACTGGGATCACCTGCGCAGCGCAAACCCAATCGAGTCGGTGTTTGCGACGGTTCGGCACCGGACAGTCCGGACCAAGGGCCGCTCTCGCAGAAGAAGGCGAAGCTCAGCCGGCGTAGCGGAACTGGCCCCCTGATTTCCCCGCTGATTTCCCCCCGGTCCTGTCCCGGTCGTAGACGTTCTCGCCGGCAACCCAGGTGGCGCGGACGGCGCGGTCGTCGCCGAGGATCATCAGGGTGAACAGGAGCTCCTCGATCCCCTCGCAATAGCCGGTGCGAAAGCCGAGCAGCGGCGTCGCCCCGGGGTCGAGGACGACGAGGTCGGCGTCGAAGCCGGGGGCTACCTGTCCCAGCCGGTCGTCGAGGTAGAGCGCCCGCGCGCCCCCGAGCGTGGCGAGGTAGAAGGCGCGGATGGCGTCGAGCCTGGCGCCGGACAGCGCCACCACCTTGTAGGCCTCGTTCAGCGACTGGAGCTGCGAGAGGCTGGTGCCGCCGCCCACGTCGGTGCCGAGGCCGACCCGCACCGGGCGCCTGGGGTCTACGGCGTCGTAAAGGCGGAAGAGGCCGGAGCCGAGGAAGAGGTTCGAGGTCGGGCAGAAGGCCAGCGCAGCGCCGGAGGCGTGGCAGGTGCAGAAGTCGCCTTCGTGCATGTGAATGGCGTGGCCGAACACCGAGCGTGGCCCGACCAGCCCGGCATGGGCATAGACGTCGAGATAGCTCTCGCGTGCGGGGAAGAGTTCGCGCACCCAGGCGACCTCGTCGGGGCTCTCGCAGAGGTGGGTCTGCAGGTACACGCCCCCATGCGCGGCCCCGGGCGCGGCCCGGGCGCGGCCCCGGGCGCGGCCCCGGGCGCGGCCCCGGGCGCGGCCCCGTACGCGGCAAGAAGCGCGCCGGCGGCATCGAGCTGGGCATCGGTCGAGGTGGGGGCGAAACGCGGGGTCACGCAGTAGTGCTGGCGGCCCTGGCCGTGCCAGCGGGCGATCAGCGCCTTGCTTTCGTCGTGGCCGCGCTGGGCGGTGTCGAGCAGGGCCGCGGGTGCGTTGCGGTCCATCAGCACCTTGCCGGCGATCATGCAGGTGTTGTACCGCGCCGAATTCCGCGAAGAACGCATCCACCGACTGCGGATGCACCGTGCAGTAGACCATGGCGGTGGTGGTCCCCGCCCGCAGAAGCTCGCGCAGGAACAGCGCCGCCACCATCCCGGCATGGGCGGGGTCGGCGAAATGCTGTTCGGCGACGAAGGTATAGGTATTGAGCCACTCCAGCAGCTGTTGCCCGTAGGCGCCGATCATCTGCAGCTGCGGGTAGTGGACATGGGTGTCGATGAAGCCGGGCATGATTAGGCCGCCGGGATAGGCGACCGGCTCGACGCCGGCGGGCAGGCACGGTGCGGTCCCGGCATAGGGTCCTGCAGCGGTGATCCGGCCGCCCTCCATGATGACCAGCCCGTCCTCGTGGTGGACGAGGCAGTCGCCCGGGGACTGCTCGAAAGGGTTGTCGCGCAGGAAGACGACCTGGCCGCGGATGGCTTTGGCGGTCATGGCAGGGCTCCGCATGAGAGGCCGGGGTCGGCGAAAGGGTCAGTGGCGGCCGGCAACGGCGAGACGCTTTGAGAGGAGTATTGCCGCTACGCCCCGCGCGATCCAATGCATCTCCTTGGCAAATCCGGTGAGCGGTTTCAGCCCCGTACAGGTCATGAAGCCGAAGGTGATACCGTTTGCAATCGAATAGGGGAAGGGCATCGGCCGCGCGGACACGGCGGCCGGCAGAATTCCACGTGGGGTGTTTTCCCGGTCGGGCTCGACCAGATCCTGCGCCGCCAAGCGAGCTGCAAGAGCAAGCCTCATCGCCATTGACATGGAGATGGGTACGCGATGCTGTCGCCTGACTCCCGGCCTGGTGTGTGCCGGGCCGCGGATCGGACGAGGGTCGGCGGGTGAGGGCGGGTCAACTGCCGTCCGGGCCGCCCTGTCCCGGATGCCGGTACAAGACAGAAGGAATCCCGGTCGACCCATGGCGAAGAACAGGCCGAAACATGTGCGCTCGGTGGCGCAGGTGGCTCGCGATCGGGTCGAGACCTTTCACCTCGATCCGGCGACCGCGGAGCGAGTGCGCGATTGGTTCGCCACCGACGGGGTCGAGGCGGTACTGGACGGCGAGCGCTCGGTTGCCATGGTCGATCGGGACAGTCCGGACAGAATGCTCAAGATCAAGGGCGCGGGCCTCTACGGCGGTGCGATCCGGTTCGGGACCGTGCACAATTCGCGACTGAAGGCACCGGTCTTCGACTTCGACGGGCGGATGATGGACGACGTGGCCTCCGGGCACGACGTCGCCTGGCTCGGCGGGGCGTCGTTCCAGCAGGCGGTCATCGAGTACCGGGTCACCGCCAGGATGGCGGCGCTGGGCATCCCGATCGTCCCCTGCCTCGGCTACGGACATGTCGAGAAGGACGGGCTGCGCTCGTGGTTCTCGGTCTTCGACTGGGGGCCGGGGTGGACCACCGTGCGGCCGCCGGAGGTGGGGCCCGAGGAGATGGCGGAGGCGAGCGAACGCCGGAGCCGGCTGCTGGTCGATCTCGCCCGCCGGCACGACCTGATCGGCTACTGCTGGTTCATGGATACCCACGGCCAGGGGTACCTGGTGAAGGACGTGCATCCGTTCCGTCAGGCGGACCCGGTGAACATGTCGCAGCTGTCCTGGGTCATGCAGCTGATCTTCGGGCTGCACGTGCCCACCCTGTCCGCCATGGCCTTTGCCAGGCGGTCCGGCTGGACGGACCTGCCGCAGGACTACCAGGGGCGGGGGTTCCGCGGCGCGCTGGCGGACGCCACCACCGCCGAGCACGAGGACTTGCGGTGGAAGATCATTGCGCCGTACATGCTGGGCCCGCCGGCCGCCTTCGATCCCGGCGCGCTGCACGCGGCGCTGCGACGCAACCGCATCTCCAGCGCGCTGCTCGACATCTGCCCCGAGCAATACGCCCGCTACTGACCTCGGGCGGGGCCGCCGGCTCAGAGGCTAAGCTGGCGGTAGGGCGCGGGATCCCAGCGGCAGGCGAAGCCGTCACCATCGGCGTCGAGGTTCAGCCGGTCGGTCTGCGGCCCGCCTGCGGCGAGGAAGGCGCGCTGGGCGTCGTCCGCCGAGGCGTAGCGCCCGCAGCCCGAGCCGATGCCGGAACCGCCGCGGCGATAGACCGACTGGCCAAGCGCATTGGTGCTCTGTTGGGCGTAGAGGGCGATGTTCACGCCCTCGACGCGGTTCGGCAGCCCCTGCGGCTGGATGATGACGAGCTGCGCGCGCGCCGCGGCGAGCTGCTGCTCGGCGACGGCCGCATCGTAGCGCTGCTGCGCTAGGGTGAACTCCATCGGGTTGATCCGGTCGGCGTCGAGCGGTGTGGGCTTGGGCGGCAGCCCGGTCGCCGGGTCGATCGCAGCGAGTGTGCCGTCGATGGTGCCGACGAAGGCGTCGCCACCCCCTGCGGTGGACGCGGTGCCCGAGGGCGGGACCTCCATGAGGACCTGCTCGCTCGGCACGGTGACGCTCGATGTGCAGGCGGCGAGCAGTCCTGCCGTGAATAGTGCCGCTATTATCCGCATCTCGATCCTGCCTTTCGTGTAGCTCACGGCCTCAAGGGGTGTTCTACCACCATTTTTCCGGTTTTGCAGCAAATCCGCTCGCCCGTTCGATCGCATGGGCGACATTCAGCATGTCGCCTTCCTCCCAGGGCCGCCCGATCACCTGCAGGCCGAGCGGCAGGCCTGCCGCGTCGAGCCCCGCCGGCACCGCCGCTCCCGGGAGGCCCGCGAGGTTCACCGTGACCGTGAAGACGTCGTTGAGATACATCTGTACCGGGTCGGCATTGGCCATCTCGCCGAGTGCGAAGGCCGACGAGGGCGTCGCCGGGGTCAGGATCGCATCGACCCCCGCGGCGAAGGCCTGCTCGAAGTCGCGCTTGATCAGCGTGCGCACCTTCTGGGCGCGCAGGTAATAGGCGTCGTAGTAGCCGGCCGAGAGCACGTAGGTGCCGATCATCACCCGGCGGCGAACCTCGGCGCCGAAGCCCTCGGCGCGGGTCCTCTCGTAGAGCCGGGTGATCCCGTCGCCCGTCGCCAGCGCCGCCCGCCGCCCGTAGCGCACCCCGTCGTAGCGCGCGAGGTTCGACGAGGCCTCGGCCGGGGCGATGACGTAGTAGGCGGGCAGCGCATATTTCGTGTGCGGCAGGCTGATATCGACCAGCTCGGCGCCGGCGTCGCGCAGCATTTCGCCGCCCTTGGCCCACAGCGCCTCGATCTCGGCGGGCATGCCGTCGACGCGGTACTCTTTCGGGATCCCGATGAGTTTGCCGCGCAGGTCGCCGGTCAGCGCTGCCTCGAAGTCGGGCACGGTCCGCTCGGCCGAGGTCGAAATCTTTGGGGTCGTGGCCGGCCATCGCCTTCAGCAGGATCGCCGCGTCGCGCACCGTGCGGGCCATCGGCCCGGCCTGGTCGAGCGACGAGGCGAAGGCCACGATCCCCCAGCGCGAGCAGCGCCCGTAGGTGGGCTTCACCCCGACGATGCCGGTGAAGGCCGCGGGCTGGCGGATCGAGCCGCCGGTGTCGGTGCCGGTGGCGCCGAGCACGAGGTCCGCCGAGACCGCCGCCGCCGAGCCGCCCGACGAGCCGCCCGGCGTCAGCGGGCGGTTGTCGCCGCGCGCGCCGCCAGGGGCTCGACCACCGGCGCCGTAGCAGCGAGGTCTCGTTCGAGCTGCCCATGGCGAACTCGTCCATGTTCAGCTTGCCGATGCAGACGGCGCCCGCCTCCCAGAGCTGGCGGGTCACGGTGCTCTCGTAGGGCGGGCGGAAGCCCTGCAGGATGTTCGAGGCGGCCTGCGCGGGCACGCCGTCGACGCAGAAGAGGTCCTTGATGCCGAGCGGGATGCCGCAGAGATCGGGGGCGGGGCCGGCCTTCAGACGCTCGGCGGCGATGGCGGCCTGGGCGCGCGCGAGATCGGCGGTGATGACCGAGAAGGCGTTGAGCGGGGCGGAGGCCTCGGAGGCGGCGAGGCAGGCCTCGGTCAGTTCCTCGGCGCCGCGATGTCGCCGCTGCGCAGCCGGTCGCGCGCCTCGGCGATGGTGAGGCCTGACAGCGTGCCCGTCACTCGACCACCTTCGGCACGGTGAAGAACCCGTCGCGCGCGTCCGGCGCATTGGCGAGGATCATCGCGCGCTCGCCCCCGGCGGTCACCCGGTCGGCGCGCAGTCTGGCCTTCATCGGCGTGACCGAGGTCATCGGCTCGACGCCCTCGACGTCCACCTCGCGCAGCTCTTCCATGAAGCCGAGGATCGCCGAGAGCTCGGCCGCCAGCGGCTGCAGATCCGCCTCGGCCACCTCGATGCGGGCGAGATGCGCCACCCGGCGCGCGGTGTCCGTGTCGATCGCCATGCTGGGTTTCCCGGCCTTCCGTCAGGCCGCGGGCATACCCCGCCGCCGGTTCCCGCGCAAGGCGCACCGGGGCATCTTGCGCCCGGACCGCCGGGGTGATCACGATCTCCGTGCCACTGCGAGGAATGGACATGTCCCAACCGTCGGAAGCGCTCCTGCGCGCGGAGTTTCCCGCCGCGTTCGCGGACCCGATCGAGACGCACCTGCATGCGCTCGCCACCGCGGAGGACCTGCCCGGCCTCGCGATCGGGATCTGCGCGATGCGTGCCCGCGAGGCGGCGCCGGCGTTGCTCGCGGTGCTGACCCGGGCGGCCGACGGCGAGGCGCTGGACGAGGATGCGGCGACGCTCTTGTTCCGCGGGCTGCACCTCCTGGGCGGCGCGCGGGACCAGCGGGCCTTCCCACCGCTCCTGCGCCTACTCGCCCGGTCGCCGGAGGAGGTCGAATACCTGCTCGGCGATGCCGTCACCCAGACCCTGCCGCGGATCGCCGCCGGGGCCTTCGACGGCGACGCCGAAGCGCTCTTTGCCGCGATCGCGGGGGGCGCCGCGGACGAGTTCGCCCGCGATGCGCTGCTCGGGGCTGCCACGTTCCTGACCTGGGAGGGCCGCATCGAGCCTGCGCAGGATGCAAGGCTTCCTCGAGCACCTCTTCGAGGCGCGGCTGGCAGACGAGGGCGAGATCGTCTGGATCGGCTGGGTGCAGGCGGTCGCGCTGCTCGGCCTGCGCCCGCTGGCACCGCTCGCCCACCGCGCCTTCGAGGAGGGCCGTGTGCCACCCGAGGCGATCTCGCGCCGCCAGTTCGATGCGGACCTCGCCCAGGCCGAGCGGGAGCCCGAGGACATCGGCCGGTTCACCGACGCCAACCTCGGCCTCATCAAGGACGTGCTCGCGGCGCTTGAATGGACCCGCTGGCAGGCCTCGCGCGCCGTCGAGCCGCACTGGGCGCAGGGCCTGTCGTACGGGGGCGGGCCTGCCACCAACCCGATGCGCGACGTCGGCCGTAACGACCCCTGCCCCTGCGGGAGCGGGAAGAAGGCGAAGAAGTGCTGCCTGGCCAGTTGACGGCTCGGGCGGTGTCCCGCAGCGGGACATCGACCAACGCGTTGACATTTAGTGCGCTAATTTCAGGAGACGGCCGATTCGGGCATGCGGCAGGGCACCTGCGGGGTATGAATGCCTTTAGTGCAGGTCACCCCGGATGGGTTTGCGATTGTGGGGGCAGTCGGGCTAGCTTGAGTTCGGCGCGTCAATGCCGACGGAGCGGACATGCATATCATCGCCTGCGGCAGCCCCAACTTCGGCCCCCGTCGCGGCGCGGTGCGGCCGGATATGGTGGTGTTGCACTACACGGCAATGCTGACGGCGGAGGCCGCGCTGGCTCGGCTCTGCGATCCGGCGGCGGAGGTGTCTGCGCATTACCTGATCGCGGAGGACGGGCGGATATGGGCGCTGGTGCCCGAGACGGAGCGGGCCTGGCACGCGGGTGCCGGGGCCTGGGGCGGCGTGGGGGACGTCAACTCGCGCTCGATCGGGATCGAGCTGGCAAATGCCGGGCCGCTGGAAGGGCTTCCGCCCTTCCCCCACCCGCAGGTGTGCGCGCTGGAAGCGCTGCTCGGCGATATCCGCGATCGCTGGGGGATCGCCCCGGAGCGGGTGATCGGGCATTCCGACATGGCGCCGGAGCGCAAGGCGGATCCCGGTCCGAAGTTCGACTGGCGGGGGCTGGCGCTGTCCGGACATGCGGTCTGGCCCGAGGCGAAGTCCGGTGGCGAGGACAGCTGGCCGGCGTTCCGCGCGGCGGCGGCACGGGCGGGGTACGTATCGCCGAACGACGACTGGGCGGCGGTGCTGGCGGCGTTCCGGCTGCGTTTCCGGCCCTGGGCCGGGGATGCAGCACTTCAGGCCGCGGATGTGGCGCTGGCGCAGGGGATGGCGGCGGCGCACCCCTGCGTTGACGCGGGCGGAACTCCCGCCTAGATCCGGGGGGCGCGGATGGCTGGACGGCCGCGGGGGGCAACCTTCGAGGAAAGTCCGGACTCCAGGGAGAAATGGCGGCGGGTAACGCCCGCCCGGGGCAACCCGAGGGAAAGCGCCACAGAGAAGAGACCGCCCGCCGAGCCGGAGGTTCGCCTTCGGTGCGTTGCGGGCAAGGGTGAAAAGGTGGGGTAAGAGCCCACCGCGCCGGCGGCAACGTCGGCGGCACGGCAAGCCCCGCCAGGAGCAAGGCCGAATAGGGATCGCGTGGGGCCTCGGCCCCGGGGCTTCTCCCGCCCGGCGGTCCGGGTTGGCCGCCAGAGCCCGTCGGCGACGGCGGGCCCAGAGGAATGGTCGTCGGCACCCTTCGGGGCGTCACAGGATCCGGCTTACAGGCTATCCGCGCATCTCGCTTCCCCGGTGATTCCTCGCAACATACGCCGCGAATCGCCATGGTGGGCTGGTGCGGGGGTAAGCCGCTGCCTGCGCACAACTTTAGAGAGATTTTAGATATGTATTGACTACCTGGGCGATATCTATATCTTGTGTGTGCACGCGCAGGCATCCGCAAGAAATAGTGGTTTTGGGCAAGTCACGCGAAGTTCCGACACGAAAGGCAACGCGGCCAGCGGCCAATCCAGTGAAATCCCACAGAAAACCATTGATTACCATGTGCGCCCATGGTATCTCGAAATCACGGAAGGCAGCGGTACTCGGACAAGGGCGCAGACCCGGGCGAGACAGAAATTCGGCAGGTTTCATACAGGCCCGCAGCATTCCAGACCAAACCAAGGCCCGACGCGGCGCGGGCATACGAGCAGGCCGCGGGACAAGGCGCAGTCGGGCCAGTGGCCCACAAGGGACCGGATGGCGGGTCGTGCCCTCAGGCAGCACGGCCCGCCTTTCGTTTGGGCGGGGGTGAAGGACAGGAGACCGGCCGGTGATACGGCGTTTCAGGGGCGAATCGGTCCACAAGGTGGACCAGAAGGGCCGCGTGTCGGTCCCCGCCCCGTTTCGCCGCGTGCTCGAGGAGGGCGACCCGGACTGGACCGAGGGGCTCAACCCCAATTTCGTCATCATCTATGGCCGCCCGGGGCGCCCCTGCCTCGAGGGCTACACGATTCGCGCCATCGGCGAGATCGACGACCAGATCGCGAAGCTCCCCCGCTTCAGCCCCGAGCGCGAGATGATCGAGCGTTTCATCAACACCCGCTCGGTCTATGCCCAGGTCGACGAGAACGGCCGCATGGTGCTGTCGGCGAAGCTGCGCGAGATGGCGGGCCTCGACGACGAGGCGCTGTTCGCCGGCATGGGCGACAAGTTCCAGGTTTGGACGCCGGACGGCTTTGCCGCCGATGAGGCGCGGATCCAGGGCCAGATTGCCGCGATGGGCGCCGAGGCCGATCCGCTGGCGCTGCTTGATCGGCTGATGCGCGGGACCGCGCCATGATGATGGCGCCCTTTGCCGCCCATGTCCCGGTGCTGCTGGCGCCGATCCTGGAGGCGGCGGCGCCGGTTCGCGGAACCTGGCTCGATGGCACTTTCGGCGCCGGCGGCTATGCCCGCGCGCTGATCGACGCGGGTGCCGACCGGGTGATCGGCGTGGACCGCGATCCGGAGGCGCTGGCGGCGGCGGCGGCCTGGGCGCCGGCTTTCGGCGGCCGGCTCGATCTGCGGGAGGGAACGTTCGGCGGGCTCGACCGGATTGCGGCGGAGGCGGGTGCGCCGGCGCTGGACGGGGTGGTGCTCGATATCGGTGTGTCGTCGATGCAGATCGACCAGGCGGAGCGGGGGTTCTCCTTCCAGAAGGACGGGCCGCTCGACATGCGCATGGGCGGCGACGGCCCCACGGCGGCGGATTCTGGTGAACCGCGCGCCGGAGGCGGAGATCGCCGATATCCTCTACCAGTACGGCGAGGAGCGTGCCTCGCGGCGGATCGCGCGGGCCATCGTGGCGGCGCGGGCGGTGGCGCCCTTCGTCTCGACGCTGCAGCTTGCGGCGGTAATCGAGCGGGTGCTGCCGCGGCCGAAGCCCGGCCAGCCGCACGTGGCGACCCGCAGCTTCCAGGCGCTGCGTATCGCGGTGAACGACGAGCTGGGCGAGTTAGCCCGCGGGCTGGTGGCGGCCGAGGCGGCGCTGGCGCCGGGCGGGCTGCTGGCGGTGGTCACCTTCCATTCGCTGGAGGATCGCGTGGTGAAGCGCTTCCTGCAGCTGCGCGGCGGCAGTGCGCCTCGCGGCAGCCGCCATGCTCCCGAGGCCGCGGCAGACGCGCCGCGCTTCGCTCTGACGCCGCGCCAGGCGATCCTGCCCACGGAGGCCGAGATTGCCGCCAACCCGCGGGCGCGCTCGGCCAAGCTGCGGCTCGCCCGCAGGCTGGACGCGCCTGCGGGACCGGTCGATGCCGCTGCACTCGGTCTTCCGGCGCGGACGCTCAGGGAGTTGCGGTCGTGATCCACGGAGCGGTGAGGGCGGTGCGGTGAGAGTAGTGCTCTATCTCTCGGCGGTGGTGCTGGTGGCGGTCTGCGCCACCTGGGCCTACCGGGTGAACTATGCCACCCAGGAGGCGTTCAACAGGGTGGCCGACCTGCGCGCCGCCATTGCCGCGGAGCGCGAGGCGCTGGGCATGCTGGAAGCGGAGTGGGCCTATCTCAACCGCCCCGACCGGCTGCGGGCGCTGGTGACGGCCTATGCCGAGGCGCTGCAACTCATCGAGCTTGCGCCCGGCCACTACGGCGAGGCGGCTATGGTCGCCTATCCGCCCGAGCCCGAGGTCGAGCCCGCGACCGAGGAACTGACCCCCACCGGAGGTACCCGATGATCCGCCGCCCGCTGCGCCCGCTCGCGCGTATCCTGAGGGCCCGCGCCGAGGGCACCAACCCTGACCTGATCGAGGCCGAGGAGCGCGCCGCGCGGCTGGCGGCGATGCGCCGGGCCGAGCGGGCGCGGGCGGAGACGCGGCTCCTGCTGCTCGGCCTCGCCTTCGTGCTCGGCTTCTCGGCGGTGGCCGGGCGGATGGCCCTGCTGGCGGCGGCGGTGCCGATGGAGCCGCGCGCCTCGGTGCCCGGCGAGCCGATCAGGACCCAGCGCGCCGATATCGTCGATCGCAACGGCGTGCTCCTGGCCACCAATATCGTCACCCGCTCGCTCTACGCCCAGCCACTGGAGATGATCGACCCGCGGCGCGCGGCGGCGGAGCTCGCGCGCATCTTCCCCGACCTCGATGCGGAGGCGCTCCATACGCGGCTGACGGACGGGCGCCGCTTCATGTGGATCAAGCGCTCGATCTCGCCCGAGCAGCGCCAGCTCGTCCACGACCTCGGCGAGCCGGGGCTGCTGTTCGGGCCGCGCGAGACGCGGCTCTATCCCAATGGCGCGGTGGCAGCACACGTGCTGGGAGGGGCGAGCTTCGGGCGCGAGGGCGTGAACTCGGCCGAGGTGATCGGCACCGCCGGGGTCGAGCTGGTCTTCGAGGAGCGGCTGCGCGACCCGGCCCGCACCGGTGAGCCGCTGCGGCTCTCGATCGATCTCGGCGTGCAGGCGGCCCTGGAGGAGGTGCTGGCCGCGGGTATGGCGGAGATGAACGCCAAGGGCGTCATGGGCATCGTCATGGAGGCGAGGACCGGCCAGATCCGCGCCATGGTCAGCCTGCCCGACTTCGACCCGAACTTCCGCCCGCCCCTGCCCACCTCGGGGGACCCGGGCGACAGCCCGCTCTTCAACCGGGCCGCGCAGGGGCGCTACGAGCTCGGCTCGGTGCTGAAGCCGATCGCCGTGGCGCAGGCGCTGGATGCGGGCGTCGTGTCGCCCACGACCATGGTCGACACCAGCGGGCCGATGCGCTGGGGCCGCTTCACCATCCGCGACTTCCGCAACTACGGGCCGCGGCTGAGCGTCGAGGACGTGATCGTGAAGTCCTCGAACATCGGCACCGCCCGCATTGCCGTCGAGCAGGGCGCCAAGGCGCAGCAGGAGTTCCTGTCCCGCCTCGGATTCTTCGAGGCGGCGCCGGTGGAGCTGGTCGAGGCGCAGCGCACGGCGCCGCTCCTGCCGCAGCGCTGGTCGGAGCTGACCACCATGACCGTCGCCTATGGCCACGGCATCGCGGTGACGCCGCTGCACCTTGCCGCCGCCTATGCCGCCCTCGCCAACGGCGGCTACAAGGTGCGCCCGAGCATCATCGAGCAGGAGGTCACCCTCGACGAATCGAGCCGGGTGATCTCCGAGCGCACCTCCGGGCAGATGCGCGCCATGCTGCGGCAGGTCGTGGTGCGCGGCACCGCGAAGCAGGCGGACGTGCCGGGTTACGAGGTGGCCGGCAAGACCGGGACCGCCGACAAGCCGCTGCCGTCGGGCGGCTACGCGCACAACAAGGTGATCTCGACCTTCGCGGCGGTCTTTCCGGCCTCGGACCCGGAATACGTGCTGCTGGTCGCCCTCGACGAGCCCTCGAACCTCGCCCATGGCAATGCGATCCGAACCGCGGGCTACACCGCGGCACCGGTGACCGGGGCGGCGATCCGCCGCATCGCACCCCTGCTCGGGCTGCGCCCGGTCGGAAGCGGCGATACGTCCGAGGCGCCGCTTTACACGCTCGCGGCAAACGACTAGCCCGGGGTTGGCTTCGGGATGGGGCGCGGCGGGCACGGAACCATGGCAGGGACGGAGCGGACGGACACGCTGGCAGGGTTCGAGGCGCTGGGCCTGCTGGCGGGCACCCGGCGGGCGGGCGACTGGTCGGGCGGCCTGCCGGAACTGACCGGCCTGTCGGTGGACAGCCGCCGCACCCGGCCGGGGCATCTCTTCGTGGCGCTGCCGGGCTCCAAAGTCCATGGCGGCGCTTTCATTTCCTTCGCCCTGCGCATGGGGGCCGCCGCTATCCTGACGGACGCCGAGGGGCTGGCACTTGCCGAAGCCGAGCACGGTGGCTCGCTGCCGGTGCCGGTGATCCTCAGCGACGAGCCGCGCCGCGCGCTGGCCATCGCCGCCAGCCGCTGGTACGGCCGCCAGCCGGAGACCATCGTCGCGGTCACCGGCACCAACGGCAAGACCTCCTGCGCCAGCTTCACCCGCCAGATCTGGGAGGGTCTGGGCGAGACGGCGGTCAGCTTCGGCACCGTGGGCGTCGAGGGCGCGGTGGCAGCCCCGCTGTCGCACACCACGCCCGAGCCGCTGACCCTGCATGCGCTCCTGACCGACCTCGCCGACCAGGGCGTCACCCATGCGGCAATGGAGGCGTCGAGCCACGGGCTCGACCAGCATCGGCTCGACGGGGTGCACCTGGCGGCGGCGGGCTTCACCAACCTCACCCGCGACCACCTCGACTACCACCCCGACTTCGAGGCCTACCTCGAGGCGAAGCTCGCGCTCTTCACCCGCGTGCTGCCGCGCAAGGGGGCGGCGGTCATCAATATCGACGACCCGCACGGGCCGCGCTTCCGCGCCTCAGCCGAGGCGCGAGGGCAGCGGGTGATCACGGTCGGGCGCGGTGCGGCGGCGCAGCTGCGGCTGACCGGTCAGCGCTTCGACAGCACCGGGCAGGACGTGCTCTTCTCGTGGCAGAAGCGCAGCCACCGCGCGCGGCTCGAACTCGTGGGCGGGTTCCAGGCGCACAACGCGCTCCTGGCAGCGGGACTTGCCATCGGCTCGGGCAGCGACGCGGAGGCGGTCTTCGCGGCGCTTCCCGGCCTCAGGACGGTGCGCGGCCGCATGGAACGCGCCGCCACGCGCACCAATGGTGCCGCGGTCTTCGTGGATTATGCCCATACGCCCGACGCGCTGACCACGGCGCTGACCGCACTGCGCCCGCACGTCATGGGGCGCCTGCTGGTCGTGTTCGGCGCCGGCGGCGACCGCGACCGCGGCAAGCGCCCTCTGATGGGCGCGGCGGCGGCGGCGGGCGCGGACGTGGCCTTCGTCACCGACGACAATCCCCGCACTGAGGACCCGGCCGCGATCCGCGCGGCGGTGCTCGCCGGCTGCCCGGAAGCGACCGAGATCGGCGACCGGGCCGAGGCGATCCTGACCGCGGTCGATGCGCTCCAGCCCGGCGATGCGCTGCTCATCGCCGGCAAGGGTCACGAGACCGGCCAAGTGATCGGGCAGGACATCCTGCCCTTCGACGACATCGAGCAGGCGAGCGTCGCGGTGGCCGCGCTGGACGGACTTCGCGCCTGACCGGGCGGATCGAGGCCCTCTCAACGCGCCAGGGGCGTCACTTCTCGTCGTCCCCCGGTGCGTCGTGCCCTTCGTCGCCTTGCGCCATGCCGAGCGCTGCGGCGGTACCGCTCGACACCTCTCCCGAACCGGTCGCCGAGTCCGCCGTGCCCTGGCCGGTCATGGCCGCGACCGGTGCGGGCAGCGACTTGCTGGCCAAATCTTTCGGCATCCGCACGTGCATGTCGGTCTGCGGGAAGGGGATAGAAATACCTGCCGCGTCGAAGGCCTCCTTCACCTGCCGCGTCAGGTCCCAGTATACGGTCCAGTAGTCCTCGACGCGGACCCAGGGGCGGCAGACGAAATCGACCGAACTGGCGCCGAGTTCGTTCACCCTTATCACCGGCTCCGGCTCGGACAGCACCAGCGGATGCGCCTTGACCACCGTCTCGAGCACCCGCTGCGCATCCTCGATCGAATCCTCGTAGGCGATCCCGAACACCAGGTCGACGCGCCGGGTCTCGCTGGCGGTGACGTTGGTGATGATGTTGCCCCAGACCTTGGAGTTGGGCACCACGATCACCTGGTTGTCGGGCGTAGTCACCGTGGTCGAGACGATCGACACCGCCTTCACCGTCCCCGCCACGCCGCCGATGTCGACATAGTCGCCCTCGTCGAAGGGGCGGTTGATCATGATCATCAGCCCCGATGCGAGGTTGCCGAGCGTGTCCTGCAACGCGAAGGCCATGATGAAGGAGGCACCGCCGATCAACGCGAAGACCGGGGTGATGTCGATGCCGAGCGAGGAGAGCACGACCATCAATCCGAAAGCTATCGTCAGCCAGTAGATCACCACCACCGCAAAGGCCTGCAGCAGCTTGGAGAGGTTGGGGACATGCGCGACCCAGCGCCGCGCGATCCGCCGTACGATCCGCGCCACGGTGAAGAGCGCGATCAGCGAGGCGACGATCACCGCTATGCGCAGCGCCAACTGGATACCGCCGTCGCGCGCGGTCGTCCACGCGAACGCCCGCTCCACCAGCGTCTGCCAGTCCGACGTGCGGGTCTCCTCCAGCACGATGGAGTTACGATAGGCGCGGTAGCCGGCGATCTCGTCGGCGTTTCCGGCCTTCTTCTCCCAGGCGTCAACGACGAGGCCGAACTTCTGCGTGAGCACGCGCCGCTCGTCGAGCAGCTCGCCCAGCCGCGTGCGCGCCGCGTCCTCGGCGGCGCCCTCGGTGGTGGCGACCATCACCTGCTCGTCGACCACCTCCTGGGTCTTTGCCTTGACGATGCCGAGCCATTCCGCCGCCAGCGCCGCAAGGTCGTCGCGGGTGAGCGGGATCAGCCGCAGCGTCAGCTCGTCGGGCGGGATCGCGGGATCGACGAGTGCCGGCGCGAAGGGGGGCAGCGCGTCGGCTTCCGGTTCCGCCGCCGGTTCCGGTGCGGGCGCCTCGGCCGCGGGTTCCGACGCCGGCGCCGGCTCCGCCGGGGCCGGCTGCTGCGCCGCCGTCTCCGGCGCGGCGGCGAGAACGATCGTCAACACCAAGAGGAGGCACGCGGCCGCGCACAGGATTCGCCATGCAGCCATCGGTCACCCCTCGCCACCCAGTTCGCGGGGCGGTCTAGCAACCAGGGCCGTGGCAATCAACCCGAACCGGCCGTCCGTCAGCCGGCGTAGGTCTCGTCCAGCGCATAGCCCGAGGAGCGCACCGTGCGGATCGGGTCGCTCTGACCACGTCCGTTCAGCGCCTTGCGCAGCCGGCCGATATGCACGTCCACCGTGCGCAGCTCGACATAGACGTCCTGACCCCAGACCCGGTCGAGCAACTGCTCGCGGCTGAACACCCGGCCCGGGCGCTGCAACAGCACGTCGAGCAGGCGGAACTCGGTCGGTCCCACCCGCACCTCGCGCTTGCCGCGGTGTACCCGACAGGACTGGCGATCGAGCGTGATGTCCGAGAAGGTCGCCACGTCGCCCGCCAATGCCGGCGCGGTGCGGCGCAGGACGGCGCGCATGCGCGCGACCAGCTCGGACATGGAGAAGGGCTTGGTGACGTAGTCGTCGGCACCGACGTCCAGCCCGCGCACCCGGTCCTCCTCCTCGCCGCGGGCGGTGAGCATGATGACGGGGATCTCGCGGGTCTCCATGCGGGCGCGCAGCTGCCGGCAGAGCTCGATGCCCGAGACGTTCGGCAGCATCCAGTCCATCAGCACGAGATCGGGCTTCTCCTCGTCGACGGCCATCAGCGCCTCGTCCCCGTCCGACGAGATCGCGACGGTGAAGCCTTCCTTGGTGAGGTTGTAGGCGAGGAGCTGGCTGATCGGCTCCTCGTCCTCGACCACGAGAACCTTGGCGGACATCGGGATTCCTCTTGCTGGCGCTACTCGCGCACGAAGTCGATGCCGGTGGGCTCGCCCTTGGGCCGGTCGTCGCCCGAGGCTCTCGCCGCGCACGATATAGTAGACCATCTCGGCGATGTGGGTGGTGTGGTCGCCGATACGCTCGAGGTTCTTGGCGATGAACATCAGCTGCGCCCCCACCCCGATCAGCCGGCTGTCCTCGACCATGTAGGTCACCACCTCGCGGAAGACCGCGTTGTACATCTCGTCGATCTCCTGGTCCTGGTTCCAGATCTGGACCGCGAGATCGACATCGCGCCCGGCATGGGCGTTGAGCACGTCCGAGAGCTGCGCCAGCGTCGCGCGCCCCATGCGCACGATGGAGTTGGTCAGCTTCACCGGGCGCGCCGAGGAGAGCGGTATGGCACGCTTGGCGATGTTCTTGGCGAGATCCCCGATGCGCTCGAGGGTCGTGGCGAGCTTCATGGCGGCGATCAGCACGCGCAGGTCGGCGGCGACCGGCTGGCGGAGGGCTATCACCTTCACCACCTGCTCCTCCAGCGCCGTCTCCATGTCGTCGAGCGCCTTGTCGCGGTCGATCACCTCGCGGGCGAGGTTCGCGTCGCGCTCCTGCACCGAGCGCAGCGCCTTGGAGAGGAGCTCCTCGCAGATCCCGCCCATCTCCGAGACCCGGGCCTGGACCTGGACGAGATCCTCGTCGAACGCAGCAACGATATGGGCCATGACGGGCTAGCGGCTCCCCGGGCTGACGGATCGGCGGCCGCAGGCATCCGCCCCGGCATCTGGCGCCAGTATATCGACCACGGCGACACATCCATGATGAATTCGCGACAAGATCATGACGGCAAGATCAGGGTCGCGCGGCCGGTTTTCAAGCCTCTGCCCCCGCGGCAGCCGCGGCGGGCCAGGCCGGGCCGTCGCTCCCCGCGTCCGCCCGCGGCAGCCAGACGGTGAAGGTGCTGCCCTTGCCCGGGGTCGAGGCTATGTCCAACCGTCCGCGGTGGCGGTTGAGGATGTGCTTGACGATGGCGAGGCCGAGCCCGTTGCCGGCACCCGCGCGGCCAGCCTTCGAGGCCACCCGGTAGAAGCGCTCGGTCAGCCGGTGAAGATGCTCGCGCGCGATCCCCGGCCCGTCGTCGGAGACGGCGACACCGTGGCGGTTGGGAAAGGCCTTCGAGGCCGGCGCCGCCGCGATCCACACGGTGCAGCCCTTGCCGCCATACTTCATCGCGTTCTCGATCAGGTTCGCGAAGACCTGGACGAGCTGGTCGTGGTCGCCCGCCACCTCGGCGCCATCCTCTGGCAGGTCGATGACCAGCGTCACGCCGTCCCGGGCCGCAACCGGTGAGAGTGCCGCGGCACTCTCGCCGGCGATCCGGTTCAGCGAGCAGACCTCAACCGGGCGGACATGCTCGTCCTGCTCGATGCGGCTGAGCGACATCAGCCCGTCCACCAGCCGCTGCATCCGGCCCGCCTCGCGCGCCATGATCGCGAGGAACCGCTCGCGCGCCTCGGGATCGTCGCGGGCGTGGTGCTGTAGTGTCTCGATATAGCCGATGATCGAGGCGAGCGGGGTGCGCAGCTCGTGGCTGGCGTTGGCGATGAAGTCGACGCGCAGCTGCTCGGCGCGGCGCGCCCGCGTGCGGTCCTCGATCTGCACGATCGCCTGCGGGTCGTCGTCGAATGTGGCCCCCAGCGGCAGCCGCGCCACCCGCGCCTCGTAGTGGCGCTCGGTCCCCTGGAAATCGGTGAAGCGAAATCCCCGCTCCTCGCCGTCGGCCAGCGTCGCTCCCACCGCCTCGACGAAGGCCGGCGCGCGGATCAGGTGCGCGAAATGCCCGCCGTGCCGCAGATGCGGCAGGGCCGCCTCCGCCGCGGGATTGGCGTAGACCACCCGCCCATTGCCGGCGATGATCAAGAGCGGTGCGGGCAGCTTCTCCAGGAACTGGCGGGCGAGGCCCGGCGCCAGCGCCGGGGCCACCGCTTCGGAAAGGGCCGGCATGGGCGCGGCGGCGTGGTCAGCCGCAGCGGATTCGGCCTGCCGCACGGGGTGGACCATGGCGGCGAGCAGCACGGCGAGGCCGACCGCGAAGAACCCGGCCACCGGCGACAGCCCGAGTGCTGCCGCCACCGCCGCCGCCACGCCTGCGACGAGAGCGAGAACTGGAAGGGGCAGGCTCCTCACGGCATCGCGTCTCCGGCTTCGCGCGTCAGCCCCTCTAGCAGGCAGGCGCGTGTGCGAGAAGAAGGATTGCCTTCATAACGTTGTAATATATGTGTCTGTCCAGAGCGCCTTCCAGGGACTGCCCATGGACTGCCCGGGGACTGCATCGTGATCCGCTACGCCCTCCGCTGCACGAACGGCCACCGTTTCGACTCCTGGTTCGGGTCGGGCGCCGATTTCGACCGGCTGTCCGGCGCGGGCCACCTCGCCTGCGCCGTCTGCGGCAGCGGTGCCGTGGAGAAGGACATGATGGCGCCCGGCATCGGAGCGGCAGCCGAGCCGGCGCCGTTGAGCGCGCCCGCCTCCCCCGCCGAGCAGGCGCTGGCCGAGCTGCGCAGGCGCATCGAGGCGGAGGCCGACAATGTCGGCCGCGACTTCGCGCGGGAGGCCCGGCGCATCCACGAGGGCGAGGCGCCGGCCCGCACCATCATCGGCGAGGCGCGCCCGGCGGATGCCCGCGCGCTGGTCGAGGACGGCATCCCGGTAGCCCCGCTGCCCTGGATTTCGCGCCGCGGCAACTGACCACGCCCGGGCACCGTCGGCATCCGCCCGCGGAGGCTCTCTGAGCCTTCGTATCGCACCCGATCTCGCGCGCCGAACTTCGCAAAGGCAACGCTGGCGAAACCGCCCCTGACCGGGCCGCTGCCTTGCGGCCCGCGGCCCGCCCCGATAAGAGGGCGCGGTCTTGTTTCTGGTGTATTTCGGGGCTCCGGACGATGCCCAGGCTGGTGATGAAATTCGGCGGCACCTCGGTGGCCGACCTCGATCGCATCCGCAGCGCGGCGGCGAAGGTCAAGCGCGAGGTCGACCGCGGCTACGACGTGGCCGTGGTGGTCTCGGCCATGGCGGGCAAGACCAACGAACTCGTCGGCTGGGTGAACGAGACCGGGGCACTCTACGACGCGCGCGAGTACGACGCCGTGGTCGCGTCGGGCGAAAACGTCACCGCCGGCCTCATGGCGCTGACGCTACAGGAGATCGGCGTGCCGGCGCGCAGCTGGCAGGGCTGGCAGGTTCCGCTCAGGACCAACTCCAGCCACGGGGCCGCGCGCATCGAGGCGGTGGAGACGGAGGCGCTGATCCGCAAGTTCGGCGAGGGCCTGCATGCGGTGATCGCGGGCTTCCAGGGCGTCTGCGCCCGAGGGCCGCATCACCACGCTCGGCCGCGGCGGCTCGGACACCTCGGCGGTGGCCTTCGCGGCGGCGCTGGAGCGCGGAGCGCTGCGACATCTACACCGACGTGGACGGGGTCTATACCACCGACCCGCGCATCACCAGAAGGCGCGCAAGCTCGCGAAGATCTCCTACGAGGAGATGCTGGAGCTGGCGAGCCTCGGCGCCAAGGTGCTGCAGACGCGCTCGGTCGAGCTTGCCATGCGCTACAAGGTGCGCCTGCAGGTGCTGTCGAGCTTCAACGACGTGGCCGGTACGCTGGTCTGTGACGAGGAGGAAATCGTGGAAAGCAGGGTGGTGAGCGGCATCGCGCATTCCCGCGACGAGGCCAAGCTGACGGTGATCGGCGTGCCCGACCGCCCGGGCATCGCGGCGGGCGTCTTCGGCCCGCTGGCCGCGGGCGGCGTCAACGTCGACATGATCGTGCAGAACATCGGCGCGGACGGGCGCACCGACATGACCTTCTCCTGCCCGGTGGACGAGATACCGCGCGCAATCCGCGCCCTCGAAGGCACGAAGGAGCGGGGCGAGATCGACTACTCGGCGCTCGACGTGGACGAGAACGTGGCCAAGGTCTCGATCGTCGGCATCGGCATGCGCAGCCAGGCCGGCGTCGCACACCGCATGTTCCAGGCGCTCGCCCAGGACGGCGTGAACATCAAGGTCATCACCACCTCGGAGATCAAGGTCTCGGTGCTCATCGACCGTAAATATCTGGAACTGGCGGTTCAGGCGCTGCATGATGCCTTCGATCTCGACAAGGCCAGCTGATTGAAGGGGACGACGGACCGCGATGCCCTTTTCGGAGGCGGTTGACTCCCGCGTCATCCTGACGCGGCTGCGCGAGGCCATGGCCGAGCCCGGCGAGGGTCAGGAAAGGCTTGACCGCATCGTCCGGCTGATCGCACGCGGGCTGGTGGCCGAGGTCTGCTCGGTCTACCTCAAACGCGAGGATCTCTCGCTGGAGCTTTGCGCCACCGAGGGCCTGAAAGCCGAAGCAGTGCACAGCACCCGCCTCTCGCCAGGCCAGGGGCTGGTGGGCCGCATCGCCGACAGCGCCGAACCGATCAACACGCCGGACGCGGCACATACCCATGGCTTCCGCTTCCTGCCGGAAACCGGCGAGGAGCTTTTCTCCAGCTTTCTCGGTGTGCCGATCCAGCGGCTAGGCGAGGTGCTGGGCGTGCTGGTGGTGCAGAACCGCGAGCCGCGCGAATACTCCGACGACGAGATATATGCGCTCGAAGTGGTGGCCATGGTCATCGCCGAGATGGCCGAGCTCGGCGTCTTCGTCGGACCCGGTGCCATGGAGATCGCCCGGCGGCACCTCACCCCTTTCTTCGTGCGGGGGCTGGTGGGCCAGGACGGTGTCGCCGAGGGCCACGTGGTGCTGCACGAGCCGCAGATCCTCATCAGCCAGCCGATCAGCGACGACCCCGAGCACGAGCGCGCGCGGCTGCATGTCGCCATCGAGGCGCTGCGCGCCGAGGTGGACGAGATGCTGGCGGCCGACTTCCTGACCGCCTCCGGCGAGCACCGCGACGTGCTCAACGCCTACCGGATGTTCGCCAACGACAAGGGCTGGGTGCGGCGGATGGAGGCCTCGATCGACAGCGGCCTCGCCGCCGAGGTCGCGGTGGAGAAGGAGCAATCCGCCACGCGGGCGCGCATGTCTCGCATCGCCGACCCCTATATCCGCGAGCGGCTGCACGACCTCGACGACCTCTCGAACCGGCTGCTGCGCCTGCTCTCCGGCGGTGCCGCGGCCGGGTCCCGCGAACTGCCCGATGACGCTATCCTGGTGGCCCGCAACATCGGCCCGGGCGAGTTGCTCGACTACGGCCGGCGGCTCAAGGGCGTGGTGCTGGAAGAGGGCTCGGTCGGCAGCCACGCGGCCATCGTGGCCCGGGCACTGGCGATCCCGCTGGTCATCCAGGCCGAGCGCATCACCCGCGAGGCGCAGAACGGCGACCGCATCCTCGTGGACGGCGACCAGGGTGCGGTGCACGTGCGGCCCGAGGAGACCGTCGCCAAGGCATTCCGCGAGAAGGTCGAGATGCTGGCCGAGGCGCAGCAGGCCTATGCGGCGCTGCGCGACAAGCCGGCAACCACACGCGATGGCGTGACGGTCTCGCTGCACATGAATGCCGGGCTCATGGCCGACCTGCCGAGCCTGCCCAAGTGCGGGGCGGTGGGCGTCGGGCTCTTCCGTACCGAGCTGCAGTTCCTGATCCGCTCCACCGTGCCCAAGCGCTCCGACCTCGCGGCGCTCTATTCGCGCATCCTCGATGCTGCCGGCGAGAAGCCGGTGGTGTTCCGCACGCTCGACATCGGCTCGGACAAGGTGCTGCCCTACATGAAGCGGGGCGAGGAACCGAACCCGGCGCTGGGCTGGCGCGCGATCCGGGTGGGGCTCGACCGGCCGGGCATCATGCGGATGCAGGTGCAGGCGCTGCTGCGGGGATCGCACGGGCGGGCCATGCAGATCATGTTCCCCTTCGTCGCGGACCCCTCCGAGTTCTCGGAGGGGCGCGCGCTGATCATGGACGTGCTCGCCCGCGAGACGCAGCTGGGGCATACCGTGCCGGCCTCGCTGAAGGTCGGCGCCATGCTGGAGACCCCAAGCCTCGCTTTCGCGCCGGACAGCTTCTTCGAGCAGGTCGATTTCCTGTCGATCGGCGGCAACGATCTCAAGCAGTTCTTCTTCGCCGCCGACCGGGAGAACGAGCTGGTTCGCCGGCGTTACGACATGCTGAGCACGAGCTTTCTCGACTTCATCGAGATGATCCAGCGCCGCTGTTCCGCCCACGGCACGCCGCTCTCTTTCTGCGGCGAGGACGCCGGTCGGCCAGTCGAGGCGCTGGCTCTGGTGTCCGTCGGGCTGCGCACGCTCTCGATGCGCCCAGCTTCCATCGGCCCGGTCAAGGCGCTGCTGCGCCAGGTTGACCTCGCCGAGGTGCGCGCGGTGCTCGCGGCGAGCCGAGCGGCGGAGGCCCGCAGTGCGCGCCCTGCACTCGAGGCCTGGCTGGCCGAAAAGGGCATCACGACTTAGCCGCGGGGTTCCGGACCGAGCTTTCAGCCTGTTCCGGTCGGCCGGGCCAGGGGCTGACCGGGCGCATCCTCCGATCCGGTCAGCCGTGCCAGCCCCCGCTTCAGGGCGGCGACGCAGTCGGCGTCGAAGGCCGTGCCCGTGTCCTTGTCGAGGATCGCGAGCGCCTCGGCGATCGGCATGGCCGCGCGATATGGCCGGTCGGCCGAGAGGGCATCGAAGACGTCCGCCACGGTCAGGATTCGCGATTCGATGCAGACCTCGTCGCCCTTGAGGCCGCGGGGATACCCGCGGCCGTCGAGCCGCTCGTGGTGCGAGCCGGCAAGGGGCGCGATGTCGCGAAAGGCGGGCACGCGGGCGAGGATCGCCTCGCCGTGACCGGGGTGGGCGCGGATCGCCCGCCATTCAGCGTCGTCCGGCTTGCCGGGCTTGTCGAGAATCTGGTTGCTGACGGCGAGCTTGCCGATGTCGTGCAGGAGGCCGGCGCGGCGCAGCCACCGGCGGTGGGCGGCGCCGAAACCGAGTTCCTCGGCAATGACGTCGGCGTAGAGGGTCACACGGCGCGAATGGTCGGCGGTGAAGGAGCTCTTGGCATCGACCACATCGGCGAAGGCCGATTGCGATCTCGTCGAGATAGGCCTCGTCGACCGGTGCGCCACCATTGCCGGGGTCGAGGTCGAGCACCCGCGCCTCGACCGTGTCGCCGGCCAGCACATCCCAGAAGTCGGGCTCCGCCTGCGCCTCGAGGAAAGCCGCAACGAGCGTGGGCGAGAACCATGTGCCGGCGCGGGCGTAGGCCTCTGCGATGGCGGCGTACTGGCCCTGCTCGGCGTGGAAGATGTCCACCACCTGCGCGAGGAGTGCTATCGCCGCGAGCGGCGGGATCGCATCGCCCTTCAGCCCGAGCGGCTTGCCGGAGCCGTTCCAGTGTTCGTCGAGGTTGCGGATGCCGTCCTGGACGCGGGTGGAGAAGCGCATCTTGGCCGCGATCTCGGCGCCGCGAATGCATCGGGTCTCGATGAGCTCGCGGCTGATCTCGCCGCCGTTCTGCAGGATGTTGACGATCGCCCGGATGCGCTCGCTGAGGCCGGAATCGAGGCCGGTCTGGGCGAAAACGAAGCGAAGCGCGGCACTGAGGCTGCCGTCGATGGTCTTGAAGTCGCGCTTGAAACGGATGTCGTCGGCCAGGTAGAGCGCGCAGATCCGCGCGGCGTTGCTGGAGCAGCCGAGGTCCTTGAGCAGCAGCGTGTAGTAGAGATCGGGCATGATCCGGCTGTCGAGGCCGAGGGCCCGGCCCACATGCATCCCGATCCAGCAGCAGCGCACGCAGTGCCCGGGCGGCTGGCCTTCCGTCATGTCGAGCGCATGGCTGAGCGCTCCGATCAGCTCCGCCAGCCGCAGCTGCGGCCCGGCGCTGTCCGGTTTCGCGGCAAGATAGATCGACGCGGCCATGCTACCCCCTCCGGGCCAAGACCGGCGAGCCTAGGGGCGCGCGGTTAACATCCAATTCCAACGGCGCCGGTCCCTGATCCGGGCTCCAAATCGGGGTTTATGGGCGAAAAATCGCGGAACGCGGCAAAAGCGAGACAAGCCCCTGAAATGGCGTCGTTTCTGGAGGCTGGAATCGGGCTGGAATGCGGCTGGAATCCGGCTTGCCACTTTTTAGGGTTTTACGAGCTTTCTCGGCATGAACGGAACTGCGGCCCGGCACCGACCGTTTGCGAGACGCGAGCAAATAGGCATGTTACCATCGCCAAGGTCGCACAGACGGCCGCGGGGAATAGGGGTGACGTTGCCAATGTGGACGCCGGGGCTGTCGGGCGTGCTCGACCTGAACATCGTGCGCGAGTTCGCGATCCTGCTCGACCACTGGATCTACGCCGTGCCGCTGCTGGTCGCGCTGCTCGCCGTCGGCGCCGGGCTCGGGCGGGGCCTCGGCATGCCCAACATCTTCCGGGACGATGAACAGGTCTTCTTCCACAGGCGCAGCTGGCGACCGCCGGCAGATGCGGTGCCGAAACCGCCGCGCGGCATCTTCCGCTGGCTTCCGGACGATGTCCGCCTCGCCGCGGCGAGCCCTGCCCTCTGGTCGGGTTTCGGCTTTCTCGCGGCCTTCGGCCTCTTCTGGATCGCCATCCATACCGGCGAGCGCCAGGCCTGCCGCGCCGGCGGCGGGCCGGCGTACTGCCCGACCACCCTGTTCCGGCCAGATGTTGCCCCGAACGCCTCCTGGTGGCTGATGCTGGCGCTGGTCCTGGCCGCGGTCCTGTTCCTGTACCTGACATGGTGCGAACTGTCGCGGACCCTGGCCGACTTCTCGAAGCGGACCGGCGAGGAGCTGTGGGACGAGTTGCTCCGCACGGCCGTCGGCTGCCTCTTCGGCATCCTCTTCGTCGTGATCGCCGAGACCTTCGGCCAGATGGCGACGGGGCCGCTGTCGCTCTGGCTGGTGGCCCTGCCCTATTTCGCGCTGCTGGCCTTCGTGCTGATGCGCCGCAGCGTCCTGCCCTGTCTCTCGCTCTTCAGCCTGATCATGGGCCTGATCCTGCTCGGCTCGCTCTTCCCCGAAAGCTGGCAGCCCTGGACCGAGGTCTGGGTCATCGTCGCCATCGTGGCCATCGGCATCCTCAACCGGCGCTGGGGCCGCTACCGCCTGCCGGGCTTCGAGGCCCTTTACGACGCCCCGCTGAACCCGCAGGAAAAGTCCGGCGACGTACCCGGCTCGGCGCTGGTCCCGCCGCTGAGGGCCCTCGCGCAGTGGCACCAGCACCGCGGCGAGACCGCACCCGAAGGCGCGCCAAAGAAGCCGATCCTCGTGCTGCTGACAACCTCAGGCGGCGCCTATCGCGCGGGGTTCTGGACCAGCCTCGTCATGGATCGGCTGGTGGCCGACGGCGGCGCCGGGGGGCGCTGGCCCGGCCTCCCCGGAGACCTGCGGCTCATCACTGGCGCCTCCGGCGGCATGGTCGCGGGGGCCTACTACGTGGCGATGGCCGCCGACGGCACGCTGGCCGAGGGCGTGACCGACCGCATCAGCCGCGACACCTGGCTGCACATGGCCTCACCCAAGGGCGACAACCGCAACCATCCGATCGCCCGCGACAGCCTGTCGCCGGTGGTCCACCGCATGCTCAGCCGCGACCTGCCGCAGCTGGTGAAACCCTTGCGGCCCGCGGGCGACCGCGGCCGGGTGCTCGACGAGCAATGGGCGACGCTGGGCCGCAGCTTCGCCACCTTCACCCCGGCCGAGGCCGAGGGGCGCGCGCCCTCGATCATCCTCTCGCCGATGCTGGTGGAGACCGGGGCGCTGGCGCTCTTCTCCAACCTCGATCTCGGCGACATCCGCGGCCGCGGCCTGCCGCCGGGCCATGGTCCCGGCGACAAGAACAAGGCCTCGGTGGAGATCTTCCGCACCTTCGCCGAGACCCACGACAAGGTGACGCTCGCCACCGCCGTGCGACTGAACGCGACCTTTCCTTACGTCTCGCCGGCGATCTCGCTGCCGACCAGGCCTGACCGCCGCCCGGTCGATGCAGGCTACTACGACAACTACGGGATTGACCTGCTCACCGGCTACCTGGAACAGGACGCCACCTTCGACTGGATCATGGAGCACTGCGCCGGGGTGGCGGTGATCCAGGTGCGCGCCTTCCCCTCGGAGGTGCCGACGCCCACCGCGGGCGGCTTCCAGCGCGCCTACCAGTTCCTGACCAGCCCGGTCGAGGGCGTGTTCAGCGCCCGCAAGGCCAGCCAGATGTTCCGCAACGACCAGCAACTGGCGCTGGCCCGCGCCCGCTACGACCAGTTGGCAAAACGGGACTTCCTGCGGGTCTTCACCTTCGAGGCCAACTCTGACGTGTCGATGAGCTGGTACCTGCGCTGCGACGAGATGCGTGCGCTCGAGGGCCTCCTGCGGCCGCCGGTGGCCGCCGACCTCACCTGGGACCCTGGGGAAATCCAGACCCGCCTGGCCGAGCCGTCGGCGGCGGGACCCGAGGCCTCCATCGCGGACATCGAGACCTGGGTCTTCGGCCGCTACCCCGGCCGCTGGCCGCAGCTGATCGACGCCCTGCAGCAAAAGGACCCGCCGGCACTCTGGGCGCAGTTCCTGCACCACCGGGCGAAGATCGCCGCCGAGTTCGACGCGCTCGCCGCCTTCTGGCGCGACCCCGGCGCCCCCGATCCGCGCTGGCTGGCGAGCCCCGTCCCCACCCTACCGCCCGTCGTCGGGCAGGCTCCAGGGGCTGACCAGGCCGGCGATCCCGTCGAAGGCGCCCGGGACTAGCGCTCGGGCGAGCAGCCGGTCGGGATTGGTCGGCGGCGGATAGTCGAGCCCCTCCGCCGCGGCATGGGTGAAGCCGAAACGCCGGTAGTAGGGCTCGTCTCCGACAAGGATCACCCTGGTCCATCCCCGCTCGCGCGCCCGCTCGAGCCCCGCGCCGATCAGCAGCGCGCCCAGCCCTTCGCCCTGGCGGGTCGGGTGCACCGCCACCGGCCCGAGCAGCAGCGCCGGCGGACCGCCGGTGCCGACCCGCACCGGCCAGAAGCGGATGGCGCCCGCCAGCACGTCGTATTCGTCGCGCGCCACCAGGCAAAGCGCCTCGACCGGCCCAATTCCGTCGCGCAGGCGATAAGACGAGAGCGCCGTGCGGCCGGGTGCGAAGACGAGGTCGTAGAGATACTCGACCTCGGCGCTGTCGGCGGGGGTTTCGTTCAGTATCCGGAACATGGGCGGCTGAGGTGGGATGCCGGGCACGGGCCGCCCGCTCGACACCCGCCTAGCACGGCACTAGGGTCCGGAAAAGCCGAAATCAGGGGCCTCGTGCGCCATGTTCTACCGTCCTGGAACCGACCCGCACGGGCTGGCCCACAACCCGTTCAAGGCGCTGGTCGCCCCCCGGCCGATCGGCTGGATCTCGACCGTCGATGCCGAAGGGCGGGTCAACCTGGCCCCCTACAGCTTTTTCAACGCCGTGGCCGACACCCCGCCGATGGTGATCTTCTCCAATTCCGGCAGCAAGGCGGGAGAGACCGCGGCCAAGGACAGCGTCACCAATATCCGCGCCACCGGCGAGTTCGTCTGCAACGTCGTGCCGCTGGCGCTGAAAGACGCGATGAACATCTCGTCCGGCGAGTATCACGCAGACATCGACGAGTTCGAGCACGCCGGCCTCGCCAAGGCGCCGAGCCGTGTCGTGGCCCCCCCGCGGGTGGCCGCCGCCCCGGCGGCGCTGGAGTGCAGGCTCTGGCGGATCGTGGAGCTGCCGGGTGCGGCGAACGTCCTGGTGATCGGCGAGGTGGTGGGGGTGCATATCGCCAATTCGGTGATCGTGGACGGCAAGGTCGACGTGACGCTCTACCAGCCGCTCGCGCGGCTCGGATATCGCGACTATGCCGCCATTTCCGAGGTTTTTGCGCTGTCGCGGCCAGGGCAGACGTGAAAAATCGACCTAAGGTTGAAACAAGGGATCGGCGTTAAACTTTCGGTAACCATTTCCCGCGACAAGGGGGGTGTCCAAACGGACGGTTGCTTGCAAAACCTCAGACCCTCCAGTCTGGATATCGCGCCCTCTTCCCTCCCCCCCGGAAGAGGGCGCATTTCATTCCGGGACATCGAGAACGGCGCCGGGGTTCATGATCCCCTCAGGATCGAGTGCGCGCTTGATCGCCCGCATCGCCGCGAGCTTGCCGGGATCGGCGTAGCGCACCAGGTCTGCCACCTTCAGCCGCCCCACCCCGTGCTCGGCCGCCACCGATCCGCCCATCGCGGCCACCAGATCATGCACGCTTCGTGTCACCCGAGCGCGAATCGGCTCATAGGCTTCGCGCGTCCGGCCCCGCGGCGGGAAGACGTTGTAGTGCAGGTTGCCGTCGCCAAGGTGGCCGAAGCAGTTCACCCGCAACTCCGGATCGATCGCCGCGACCGCCGCCCCCGCCCGCTCGATGAACTCGGCGAGCCGCACCGTGGGCAGCGACACGTCATGGCTCGCCACGGCACCGATCAGCCGGTTTGCCTCGGGTATGGCCTCCCGCACTCCCCAGAAGACCGCGCGCTGGGATTCGCTCTGGGCGATGAGGGCCTCCGTCGCGGCGCCGTCCTCCATCGCCGCCGCAAGCACGGTCTCCAGCCGGGCAGGGATCGCCGCCGCGCGCGCGCTCGCGGCGTCGGTGAGCACGACCCAGTCGGTGCCGAGTGCGGGGGGCTGCGGCTGCACCGGCAGCACCTCGGCCAGGAAGGCGAGGCCCCGGGCGTGGATGAGCTCGAAGGCCGTGACCGCGCCGCCGAGCGCATCCCGCATCCGCGCCAGCAGGTCCAGCGCCGCCGCGGGGCTCGCCACGGCGACCCAGGCGGTGGCTGTCTCCTCGGGCAGCGGGTAGAGCCGCAGGCTGGCGGCGGTGATCAGGCCAAGCGTGCCTTCCGAGCCGATCAGCAGGTGGCGCAGGTCATAGCCGAGGTTGTCCTTGATGAGCGGGCTCAACCCGTTCAGCACCGTGCCATCCGCCAGCACCGCCTCGATCCCGAGGCAGAGGTCACGGGCGTTGCCATAGCGCAGCACCCCGATCCCGCCGGCATTGGTGGCGAGCAGCCCCCCGATCTGCGCCGACCCCTCCGAGGCCAGCGAGAGCGGAAAGAGCCGCCCCGCCTCCCGCGCCGCGCGCTGCACCCCGGCAAGCACCACGCCCGCCTCGGCCACCAGCACGTTGCCCGCAGGCTCGACGGCCCGGATGCGCGCCATCCGCTCGAAGGAGACAATCACCGGCGCCGGCCCCGCCTCCAGCAACTGACCGCCCACCAGGCCGGTGCCGCCGGAGCGCGGGATGATCCCGACCCGCGCCGAAGCGCACATCCGCACCACCGCTGCCAACGCCTCGGTACTGTCCGGCCGCAGCACCGCCGCCGCCTGCCCGTGAAAGCGCCCCCGCGGCTCCTCCAGGTCGCGCGGCTCGACCGCCCGCACCCCGGCGGGCCCCAGCGCCTCGGTGAGGCGCGCGATCAGCGCATCATCCGCGGCATTGAGGCCCCCGATCACCGCAAGTCCTTCCTTTCCTGCTGTTTCGCGATTCGGGTCGGGGTCAAGGCTCGCGCAGCGACCGCGCTTGCGCGGCTCGGCCTTGACGCCGTCCCGAATCGCATCCCCACCATGGTCGAGGCGCCTTGATGAAGCAGCCGCTTCATCAAGCGCCTCCCCAGCAGATCTTCCCTTCTCACCACACGCCCGGACGACTGGGCCGCGGCGCGAGCACGCCGCCGACACGCGCGCAATGCCGACGCGCCGCCACCGCCGGCAGCACTTGCGGCCGGCCTGCCTCGGGGCGCGGTGGCCGGGCGCTTGCGCCTCATTGCGGATCGGTCACGGCCCGGCCGCGCCGGTCTCCGCGCAGGCTCGCGTAGAGGACGTGGTTGCGCCAGCGGCCGTTGATCTGCAGGTAGCTCTGCGCGATGCCCTCGTACTTGAACCCCGCCCGCTCCAGCAGCCCGCGCGAGGCGACGTTCTCAGGCAGGCAGGCCGCCTCGATGCGGCTGAGGTCGAGCGCCCCGAAGGCGTGGCCCACCACCGCCGCCAGCGCCTCGGCCATGAAGCCCTGCCGCGCGAACTCCGGCCCGATCCAGTAGCCCACGGTGGCCGACTGCGCCGGTCCGCGGCGGATGTTGTCGAGGGTGATCGCCCCCATCAGCCGCAGATCGGTGCGGCGGATCAGGAACAGCGCCAGCGCGCGGCCCTCCTCGCGCGAGCGCCAGGCCCAGTAGACGCGGTTGCGGAACGCCTTGCGGGTGAAGTGGTCCGCCGACCAGCTCGGCTCCCAGTCTTTGAGGAACCCCTCGCCCTCGCGCCGCAGCCGCGACCAGGCGGAGTGGTCGCTGATCTCGGGCAGGCGCAGCAGCAGCCGCTCGGTCTCGATAGGGGGCGGCGTGCTGCGGCGAAAGGTCAGCACGCCCCCGCCTCAGGCCGCCAGGCGCCTTGCGAGGTCATCGCGCGACGGCGCCTCGTCCAGCGGCCCGAGCAGTGCCATTGCCGGACCCGCCCCGCCGATCAGCGCCTCGCCGAAGGCGCGCAGGTCGGCGGCGGTCACCGCCTCGATCCGCGCCAGCGTCTCCTCCAGCGGCGGTACCCGGTCCCAGGTGGCGAGCATCCGCGCCAACCGCTCGGCGCGCGCCGAGGGGCTTTCCAGCCCCATCAGCATCCCCGCCTTCATCTGCGCGCGCGCCCGGGCAATCTCCGCCTCGCCGAGCCCCTCGGCCGCGCGGCGCAACTCGTCCATGGCGACCTCGGCCAGTTCGCGGATCTGGTCCGGCCCGGTCCCGGCGTAGAGGGTCATCAGCCCGGTATCGGCATAAGCGCCGGCCTGGGTGAAGACCGTGTAGCAGAGCCCGCGCCGCTCGCGCAGCTCCTGGAAGAGCCGCGAGGACATGCCGCCCCCCAGCGCCACCGAGTAGAGCTGTGCTGTATAGGCCGCATCGGCCCGCACCGCCGGACCCTCGAAGCCCATGGCCACGTGCACCTGCTCCAGGTCGCGGCTCTCGCGCCGGTCACCCCCGGCGAAGCGCGCCGCCGGAATGTCGAGCCGCGGCCCGGCGGCGAGGCCGCCGAACAGCCGCTCGGCCGCACGCAGCAGCTTCGCGGGCTTCACCGCACCCGCGGCGGACAGGATGATCTGCTCCGGCCCGTAGCGCTCGCCCACGAAGGCCGCGAGATCGGCCTTGCCGAACCCCGCCACCCGCTCGCTTGGACCGAGGATCGTGCGCCCGAACGGCTGGTCGGGGTAGGCCGTCTCCTGCAGCCAGTCGAAGATGATGTCGTCGGGGGTATCCAGCGCCTGGCCGATCTCCTGCAGGATCACCCCGCGCTCGACCTCGATGTCGGGCTCGGCGAACAGCGGGTTGAGCAGGATGTCGGCCAAGAGCTCCAGCGCCAGCTCGACGTCCGCCGCAAGCACCCGGGCGTAATAGGCAGTCATCTCCTTGCCGGTATAGGCGTTGATGTAGCCGCCGACGTCCTCGATCTCTTCGGCGATGCGCTGGGCGGTACGGGTCGGCGTGCCCTTGAAGGCCATGTGCTCGAGGAAATGCGCGATGCCGTTCTGCTCGATGCGCTCGTGCCGCCCGCCGGCGGTGACGTAGAAGCCGATCGAGGCCGAATGCAGCCCCGGCATCGGCTCCACGGCGATGCGCATTCCGTTCGACAGGCGATAAATCTCGACGTTCATGCTACCACCTCACCACCCACGACCGTCTCGATCGCCTTCAGATCGTTCGCCACCCGCGTTGTCCGCTCCGGCCGCTGCATCAGATCGGCCAGCCGCGGCGGCAGCGCCGGGCGGATGCCGCAGGCCGCCTCGACCGCGTCGGGGAACTTCGCCGGATGTGCGGTGGCGAGCACCACCATCGGCACCGCCGGGTCGCCCCGCCGCACGGCCGCCGCATGGACGCCCACGGCCGTATGCGGGCAGATGACCTCGCCGGTGGCCCGCAGCGTGGCCCGGATCGCCGCGCTCGTCTCCTCCTCGGAGGCGCACGCACTGTCGAACCCGGCGCGCAGCCGGTCGAGCGCGCCCTGCGGCAGCGTGAACCGCCCCGCGCCGCCCAGCTCGCCCATCAGCGCTGTAACGGCGGCGCCCTCGCGGTCGAGGAGTTCAAAGAGCAGCCGCTCGAAATTCGAGCTGACCTGGATGTCCATCGACGGACTGATGGTCGGCGCCACCCCCTCCTTGGCGTGCACGCCGGTCTCCAGCGTGCGGTGCAGGATGTCGTTGCGGTTGGTGGCGATCACCAGCCGGTCGATCGGCAGGCCCATGCGCTTCGCCACGTAGCCCGCGAAGATGTCGCCGAAATTGCCGGTCGGCACCGTGAAACTCACCTTGCGGTGCGGCGCGCCGAGCGCCACGGCGGCGGTGAAGTAGTAGACCGTCTGCGCCAGCACCCGCGCCCAGTTGATCGAGTTGACACCGGCCAGCCCCACGGCGTCGCGGAAGCCGTGGTCGTTGAACATGTCCTTCAGCCGCGCCTGCGCCGTCGTCGAAGTCGCCGTCGATGGCCAGCGCGTGCACGTTGGCCTCGGAGGGCGTGGTCATCTGCCGGCGCTGCACCTCGGAGACGCGGCCGTCGGGGTAGAGGATGAAGACCTCGACGCCGTCCTGGCCGCGGAACGCCTCGATCGCCGCCGAGCCCGTATCGCCGCGAGGTGGCGCCGACGATGGTGATCTGCCGGCCGCTGCGCTTCAGGCTGGCCTCGAACAGCCGCGCCGATCAGCTGCATCGCCACGTCCTTGAAGGCGAGCGTCGGGCCGTGGAACAGCTCCAGGAGCCAGTCGTTGGCGCCGATCTGGACGAGCGGGCACGCGCGCGGCATGGCCGAAGCCGGCATAGGCGCGGGCGACGATGCCGCGGAACTCGTCCTCGCCGAAGGCGTCGCCGAGGAAGGGCAGCATCACCCGGACCGCGACCTCCTCGTAGGGAAGCCCGGCCAGCGCCGCGATCTCGGCATGGCTCATCCGCGGCCAGGCCTCGGGCACGTAGAGGCCGCCGTCGCGGGCGAGTCCGGCCAGCATGGCCTCCTCGAAGCCGAGCTTCGGGGCGCTGCCGCGGGTCGAGACGTAGTGCATGGGCAGGTGGTTCCGTTCAGTCGATCCGGCGCTTGATACGCCAAAGCAGGTAGAGTGTCATCAGCGACCAGACGGCCGCCATGCCGAACCAGGTCACGGCGTAGCCCAGATGGTTGTTGGGGATCGCCACCACAACCGGAATCGGCTCCGTACCCGGCAAAGTGAGCGCGGAGGCCACCACCAGCACCGGCTCGGTTCCCAGCGCCTCGGCCATGGCGCCCACCTCGCGGGCGAACCAGATGTTGCGCTCGAGGTTGGGGGCTGGGGTGAAGCGGTCGGTCTCGTCGGGCCAGTGCAGCGTGCCCTCGACCTCGACCGGTCCCAGCGGCCGGGCGGCGTCCTTGGCCGCATCGACCACGAAGCCGCGGTCGAGCAGTACCCACCGGCCGTCGCCGAGCACCAGGGGCGCGATGACCCGGTAGCCGGGGCCGTTCCGCGATGTGAGCGCGTGCAGCTCGCCCGCCTCGATGGTGCCGGTCAGCCGCACGGGGAGGTATTCGTGCACGGCCTCGGTCGGCGCGTCCGGGAGGGCGCCCGGCGCCTCGGCCATGCGCGCGGCGATGAGCGCCACGACCTCGTTCTTCCAGGCGAGCCGCTGGACCTGCCAGATGCCGAGCGCCAGCAGGACCGCCGTGCCGAGGACCCCGAAGACCAGCGGCACGGCCATGCGCCGCACTATCGGCGCCGCCGGCCGGGACGCCGGGATCAGCCGCCCCAGACGTAGATCGACGCGAAGAGGAACAGCCACACCACGTCCACGAAGTGCCAGTACCAGGCCGCCGCCTCGAAGCCCACGTGCTGGTCTGGCGTGAAGTGGCCGGCGTAGGTCCGCGCCAGGCAAACCGCGAGGAAGATGGTGCCGACGATCACGTGGAACCCGTGGAAGCCCGTCGCCATGAAGAAGTTGGCGCCGTAGATGTTGCCGGCGAAGCCGAAATGCGCGTGGCTGTACTCGTAGACCTGGACGATGGTGAAGAACACCCCGAGCCCGATCGCGAGCCACAGGCCCCATTTCATGTGCTCGCGGTTGTTCTCATGGGCGATGGCGTGGTGCGCCCAGGTCGCGGCGCAGCCCGAGCAGAGCAGGATCAGCGTGTTGATCAGCGGCAGGTGCCAGGGGTCGAAGGTCTCGATGCCGGGCGGCGGCCAGGTACTGTCGATCGCCGGCATCGGGTAGAGGGCATTCTTGAAGAACGACCAGAACCAGGCGGAGAAGAACATGATCTCCGAGACGATGAACAGCACCACCCCGTAGCGCAGCCCGATCTGCACCACCGGCGTGTGGTCGCCGGTCTCGCCCTCGTGGATCACGTCGCCCCACCAGCAGTACATGGTGTAGAGCACGCCCGCGAAGCCGATCAGCATGATCCACGGGCCATACCCGTGGAAGAACAGCACCGCGCCGAACAGCATCGTGAAGCCGGAGATCGCCCCGACGAATGGCCAGATGCTCGGCGGCAGGATGTGGTAGTCGTGGTTCTTGTGGCCGGCCATGGCAGGTTCCTCTATTGGGCAGTCGCCGCGCCGCCGGCGATCGCGGCAGCGTAGCGCAGTTGCGGCAGCGAGGCCGCCTCCTCGGGCAGGTCGGCCCGGTGCATCGTGTAGGACAGGGTAATGGCGTGAAGGCCACCGGCCTCCGGGTCATCGACCATGGCGGGATCGACGTAGAAGGTCACCGGCATCTCCACCCGCTCGCCGGGACCCAGCACCTGCAGCTCGAAGCAGAAGCAGGCGATCTTGGTGAAGTAGCTCCCGGCCGAATAGGGTGCGACGTTGAAGCTTGCAGTGCCCGCCACCGGCTCGTCCGACAGGTTCACCGCCTCGTAGAAGGCCAGCCCGGTCTCGCCGATCCGCAGCTCCATCGTCCGCTCCATCGGCCGGAAGCTCCAGGGCATGTCGGGCGCCGTGCTGGCGTCGAAGCGCACGGTGATGGTGCGCTCGAGGATCGCGTCCGCCCCGGACTCGGCCACCGCCGTGGTGCCGCCATAGCCCGTCACCCTGCAGAACCAGTCATAGAAGGGCACCGCGGCAAAGCTCAGCCCGGCCATCACGACGACGATCGCCCCGAGGCCCAGCGCAGTGCGGCGGTTGTCGCGGCGCGTCATCGGCCTAGTCCCTCCCCGCTTCCGGCAGAAGCTCCGGACGCACGACGTGGTCGTAGCCCTCTACGCCCGGGCCATCGGTCAGCTTGACCACCGATACCGCGAAGACGATCAGCGCGAAGGCCCCCAGCACCAGCCCGACGCCGAGGTTGCGGCTCCGCCGCCGGCCGAAGATCTCGTGGCTGTCTGGGCGCATCACCGGCTTGCCATCATATCAGAACCGGCCAGCCGGGCATCGCATAGCCCGCCGCGCCAAGGGCCCGTTCCACCAGCAGCAGCACGAAGTGCAGGAACAGATAGAGGATGGAGAAGCCGAAGAACCGCTTCTCCACCAGATACCTGTCCGCCCCAGCCGCCTCCGGGTCGCGGCGCCAGACCCGAACAGCGCCTATGAGGAACATCACGTTCAGCACCAGCGCTCCTGCCAGATAGACCGGCCCGCCGATGGCTGTGAAGGCGGGCGCAATCGCCGCAATCGCCAGAACCGCGGCATAGCCGAGGATATGGTTGCGGGTCACCCGTTCGCCGGCGGCCACCGGCAGCATCGGAATGCCTGCGTGCGCGTAGTCCTCGTTGCGGAAGAGTGCCAACGCCCAGAAGTGCGGCGGCGTCCAGAGGAAGATCAGCAGGAACATCAGGAAGCTCTCGACCGACACGCCGCCCGTCGCCGCCGCCCAGCCGATCATCGGCGGGAAGGCCCCGGCCGCGCCGCCAATTACGATGTTCTGCGGGGTGCGGCGCTTGAGCCAGATCGAATAGACCACCGCGTAAAAGAAGATGGTGAAGGCCAGCAGCCCCCCGGCCACCAGGTTGGTGAAGAGCGACAGCATCACCACCGAGAAGCCCGAGAGCGTCAGCCCGATCGCCAGCGCGTCGTCCCGCTCCACCCGCCCCGAGGGGATCGGCCGGCTGGCGGTGCGGCGCATCACCGCGTCGATGTCCCAGTCGAGCCACATGTTGAGGGCACCCGCGGCCCCGGCACCGACCGCGATGCAGAGGATAGCGGCGAAGCCGATGACCGGATGCACCGGAACCGGGGCACACACCAGACCCGCGAAGGCGGTGAACACCACCAGCCGCATCACGCGCGGCTTCAGGAGTTCGACGTAGTCGCCGAACCCGGCCTCGTGCTCCGGGGCGACACTCCAGTTCGTGTCGGTCATGGCCCGCTCATTGTGCCGGTACCGCGGCCTCTTCGGCCGCCTCCGCGGGGGTCTCTTCAGCTTCGCCGGCAGCCTCGGCGTCGAGCCCCTGTTCAGCCTGGATGGCGGCCTCGGTTTCCTCGGTGGGCGTCGCCTGCTGGTCAGCCGCGCCCTCCGCCGGAGCCGGCACGGGTGCAGTTTCGGCGGCGGCCGCACCCGGCGGCGCTTCGGCGGCCGCGTCCCCCGGCCGCGTTCCACCGTATTCGTCGATCGCCCAGTCGAGCCAGGCGTCATAGGCCTCCTGGCTGACCACCTTGACGGTGATCGGCATGAAGGTGTGGTTCAGCCCGCAGAGCTCCGAGCACTGGCCGAAGTAGATCCCGACGGTATCGGCCGAGAACCATGTCTCGGCCAGCCGGCCCGGCACCGCGTCCATCTTCACCCCGAAGGCGGGGATCGTCCAGGAATGGATCACGTCCGAGCCGGTGACCTGCAGCTTCACCACCGCGCCCACCGGCACCACGACGGACGTGTCGGTGGCGAGCAGCCACTCGTTGTCGGTGTAGCCATGGGCCTCGAGCTCGTCCCGCTGAAGCATCACGCTCAGGAAGCTCATCTCGTAGTCGGGATACTCGTAGCTCCAGTTCCACTGGTTGCCGGTGACCTTGATGGTCAGGTCCGGGTCGGGGATCTCCAGCTGCTTGAACAGTACCGGCAGCGAGAAGGATCCGATCACGATCAGGATCAGCACCGGCGCCAGCGTCCAGGTGATCTCCAGCTTGCTGTTGTGGGTGAACCCGGCGGGCGTCGGATTGGAGCGCCGGTTGAAACGCAGCACCACGATGGCCAGCAGTGCCGTCACGAAGATCACGATTCCGATCATGATCAGGTGCACGGCGTCCGACAGCCAGTGCATGTCGCGGGCCAGCTCGGTCACGGCAGGCTGGTAGCCCGTCCCCCCCGGCACCGGGATGCCGATTATCGGCAGCCCCTGCGGCTCGCCCTGTGCGAGCACGCCGGTCGGGGCGAGAAGGGCGGACAGGCCAGCCGCACGGCGGATCCAGTTCGTCGTCATCGGCTTCTGTCCCATCCCGCTGACGCGCCCAGCCACCGGCGGGCCGGGGCGCCTCGCTGTGTTGCCACCAAGGGCAGGTGAACCATATTAGAACCCGGAGAACAAGATGCGGCGTCGCAGCAACGGCCCTCCCGGCCGCCCGCATCCACACCGGAGGCAAGAATGCAGGCATCCCCGCGGTTCCGCCCCTTCGACGGCGATCTCGACGAGGCGCGCGCGCTGGCGCTCCTGCGCGAGGCGACCGCCGGCGCCGACGATGGCGAGCTCTACCTCGAGCGCCGCCGGTCCGAAGCGCTGGCCTTCGACGATGGGCGGCTGAAGACCGCGAGCTACGACGCCGCCGAGGGCTTCGGCCTGCGCGCGGTCTGCGGCGAGGCCGCCGGCTACGCCCACTCCACCGAGATCAGCGAGGCCGCGCTCAGGCGTGCCTCCGAGACCGCCCGGCTGGCGGTCGGCGCGGGCGGCGGCACGCTCGCCCAGCCGCCACGGGCCACCAACCGGCGGCTCTACAGCGACCACGACCCCTTCGACGACGCCGAGTTTGCCGTGAAGGTCGAGATGCTGCGCGAGATCGACGGCTACCTGCGCGGGCTCGACCCCCGCGTGGTGCAGGTCTCGGCCTCGCTCGCGGCCTCGATGCAGGAGGTCGAGATCCTCCGCCCCGAAGGCCAGCGCATCGCCGAGGCGCGCCCCATGGTGCGGCTCAACATCTCGGTGATCGCCGAAGAGAACGGCCGGCGCGAATCCGGCTCCGCCGGCGGCGGCGGCCGGCACGGGCTGGCGCCGCTGATGGGCACCGACCACTGGAAAGCCGTCGCCCGCGAGGCGCTGCGAATCGCCACAGTGAACCTGCGCGCCGAACCCGCACCTGCGGGCGTCATGGACGTCGTGCTCGGCCCCGGCTGGCCGGGTATCCTCCTGCACGAGGCGATCGGCCACGGGCTCGAGGGCGACTTCAACCGCAAGGGCACCTCGGCCTTCGCCGGCCTGATGGGCAAGCGCATCGCAGCACCCGGCGTCACCGTGGTGGACGACGGCACCATCCCCGACCGCCGCGGCTCGATCTCCTTCGACGACGAGGGCACGCCGAGCGCACGCAACGTGCTGATCGAGGACGGCATTCTCGTCGGCTACATGCAGGACCGCCAGAACGCCCGGCTGATGGGCGTGCCCGCCACCGGCAACGGCCGGCGGCAGAGCTACGCCCACGCGCCGATGCCGCGCATGACCAACACGATCATGCTGGGCGGCGACACCGACCCCGCGGACGTGCTGGCCGGGCTTAAGGACGGGATCTATGCCGTCGGTTTCGGCGGCGGCCAGGTGGACATCACCAACGGCAAGTTCGTCTTCTCCTGCACCGAGGCCTACCGGGTGAAGGACGGCAAGGTCGGGGCACCGGTCAAGGGCGCCACCCTGATCGGCGACGGGGCGACGGCGCTGAAGCAGATCCGGGCCATCGGCAACGACATGGCGCTCGACCCCGGCATGGGCAACTGCGGCAAGGCTGGCCAGTGGGTGCCGGTGGGCGTCGGCCAGCCGACGCTCCTGATCGGCGGGCTGACGGTGGGCGGCAGCGCGGCGTGAGTCGGCCGCGGTCCGCCCTCAGCGCCGTACCGGCGGCGGCTCGAGCCGCCCACGAAGGCTCTCTGCGACGGTTGCAGGTCGGTGCGCGCGGCGGACTGAGGGCTATTCGAGACGGTAGATCGTCTCCCCGTCCTTGATCGTCTCGACGACGTCGATGTCGCGGATCGCCATCGGGTCCACGGCCGTCGGGTCGGCGTCGAGGATCACCAGGTCGGCGCGCTTGCCGAGCGCCAGGGTGCCCTTGCTGTCCGCCTCGCCGTATTGCTCCGCGACCCAGACTGTCATCGCCTTCAGCCCCTCCATGGGCGTCACGCGCTGGTCGGGGCCGATCACGTCGCCTTCGCGCGCCACCCGGTTCACGGCCGACCACAGCATGAACATCTGGTCGAGCGGCGCGACGACGAAGTCGGTGTGGTTGGTCGGGTGGAGGCCCGCGTCGATCGCGTCGCGCATCGGGCTGATGTAGGCGGCCTGCTCCGGCCCCCGGTTACGGATGTGCGCGTCGGCGAAGTAGTAGGTGTGGAGTGTGTAGAACGACGGGCGGATCTTGTAGTCGACGTACTTCCCGATCTGGTCGGGGCGGGTGAACTGGGCGTGGATCATCGTGACGCGGCGTTCGCGCATCGGATCGTCCGCCGCCACCGTCTCGTGCGCCGCGATGAAGGCGTCTATGGCGGCATCGCCGTTGGCGTGCAGGTTCAGCGGGACGCCAAGGTCGTAGACGCGCTTGACCATCGCGTTGATCGTCTCCTGGGGGAAGGTGAGCTCTCCGGTCCAGTTCTCCTCGCCGCCTGGACCGCCAGTGAGGTAGGGCGCGGTGAACTTCGCCGTCCGACCCTGCGGCGAGCCGTCGATGGTCACCTTGACGCCGCCGATCTTGAGGCCGTCGCGGTAGGTGCCCCAGTACTCCACCGGAAACTCCGCGAGCACCGCGTCGAGGTCGGTGATGAACGGATAGGCGATCACGTCGATGATGTTCGCCCCGGCCTCGGCCGCGCGCTGCATGGTCTGCAATTGCGCGAGGTGCGTCGCCCCCTCGTGCGCCGTCGTGATCCCGGCCTCGGCGAAGAGCATCTGCCCGGCGCGCGTCGCCGCGATCTCCTCCTCCGGCGTCATCGTCGGTGTGCCCTCGAACACCGGCAGAAATGCGGTCTCCATGATCAGGCCGAAAGGCTCGTTCGTGCCCGTCTCGCGCACGATGATGCCGCCCGGCGGCGTCTCGGTCGCCGCGTCGAAGCCGAACAGCTTGAGCGCGGGGGAGTTCAGCACGCCGCCGTGCATCGATACGTGGTCCACCCGGACCGGGTTGTCCGGGAAAGCCGCATCCAGGTCGTCGCGGTTGAGGAGCCGACCACCCGGCATGACCGTGTCATCGTAGCCGTAGGCCGTGATCATCTCACCCGGCGGGATGCCGCGCTCGTCGGCAAAGGCCTTCAGCGCCGCGATGATCCCCTCCACGTCGCTGCCCGGCCCGACGGGCGGCGCATAGACCATTGCCTGGTTCGCGACGAGCAGCGAGTTGATGTAGTGGGAATGCGCGTCGAGAAACCCCGGCAGCAGCGCGTGGCCGCCGAGGTCGGTGACGAGTGTCCCGTCGCCCCGATGCGACATCACCTCGCTCACGGTTCCCACTGCCAGGATCATGCCGTCCTTGACGGCCAGGGCCTCGGCTCGCGGCGCGGCTTCCTCCATTGTCAGGATCGGACCGCCCAGGAAGATCCTGTCCGCCACGGCCTGCGCACTGCCAGGACTCCCGGAGAGGCAGACACCCGTTGCCGCAAACGCCAGAGTCAGTCTCGCAAGCATCTCCACGCCCCCTGTGCGCCCGGACCAGGAACGTTGCTTAGCACAGGATCGCGAAAAGGTTGCATGACCTGAATCAAGCCCACGAAAGCTGCGCGAGGCACCTGTTTGGACGGTCGGGCCTCGGAACGGAGCGGCCGCTGCGCACCTTCGCGTCCTGAACCCCGACCCTGTCGGCCAGCCGCCGCTGCTGATCGGCGGGCTGAGCGCGGGCGGCAGCGCGGCCTGACCGGGCGCCAGTCGGCCGAGCGCGCGTTCACGCAGGTAAACACGCGGTAAACGGCGCGACGATATCCGTTACATATCATATACATACCGGTTTGTCCGCGCGCGGACAAGCCAAGTGCGCACGCCTCAGCCGCCCTCGGTCTCAATCTTGACGATGTGGCCGCAGTGCTTGCAGTGCACGGCATCCGGGTCGTGCATGGTCAACCCGCAGTCCGGGCAGGGATAGCGCACCTTCGGGGGGCGGAAGAGCACCTGCGCCAGCCGCAGGAACAGAGTGACGCCGACGATCATCACCACCACCGACAGGAGCCGCCCCGAGGTCCCCTCCAGGGTGATGTCGCCAAAGCCGGTGGTGGTCAGCGTCGTCACCGTGAAATAGAGCGCGTCGGCGTAGTTATTGATCCCCACGTTCTTCAGGTGCTGCGTGGCATAGATCACGCCCGTCATCACGAACAGGAACACGCCCAGGTTCACGACGGCGAACAGCACCTGCTCGTGCTCGCGGAACCAGGGGAAGTCCTTCCGCAGCCGCGCCAGCATCTGGTAGGTGCGCAGGAGCCGCAGCGTGCGCAGCACCCGCAGGAAGCCAAGGTCGTGGGCGAGCACTGGCGCGAGGAAGGCGAGGATCGACACCACGTCGATGAAGGTGCCGAAGCTGAAGAAGTAGCGCAGCCGCGACGGCGCGATGTAGAGCCGGGCGGCGTAGTCGGCCAGGATCGCTAGCCCAAAGGCCACGCTGGTCACGTCGAACAGGGGCGACGGCGCGGCGAAGGACGTGGCCACGATGTAAAGGACGGTGAAGATATCGAAGGCCAGCAGCCCGTACCGGAAGCGATGGGCCTCCGGGCTGCCTCCCAGATAGAGATCCCGCAGGCGATCCTTCAGGCTTTCGTCGGCGTGTGCATGGTCGGTCATCGCGGGACCTTTGTCGCGCCGGGCGGGCCGCATGGCAAGCGGCCCGAGGGCTTGCCAGGAAACGCCGTTTCGCGGGCATGTGGCACAGGGACGCGAATCGGCGCGCCCTCCCGGGAGGAGCCCATGCGTTACAGCCTCGACGACGTGCCGGTGCGCGACCTGCTGCCCGGGTTCCACGGCCGCTTCATCCACACCGGGGGAATGACCTTCGTCTGGTGGGACATCGAGGCGGGCGCCGCGATCCCCGCCCACTCCCACCCCCACGAGCAGGTGGTGAACATGTTAGAGGGCGAGCTGGAACTGGTGGTCGCCGGCACCCCGCATCGGCTCGGCCCGGGCGACGTCTTCGCCATCCCCGGCGGGGTCGAGCACTCGGCGCGCGGCATCACCGGCTGCCGCGTGCTCGACGTCTTCCGGCCGGTCCGCGAGGACTATCGCGCGCGCTTCGAGGGCGACGGTTAATCCGGCCTTTACGGGTTTCATGGCCCCTGCGGACAAGGAGGCCCCGTGTCCGACACCCCACCCCGCTCCGCCAAGATCCCGCTCTCGGCCCTGCCGCGCTCCGAGGACGCCCGCCTCGACTGGCTGCGCCTCTCCCGGTCGCGGCGCGTGGGCCCCGTCACCTTCATCCGCTTGATCCGCGAGCACGGCTCGGCAACGGCGGCGCTGGCCGCCCTGCCCGGCATCGCCGCCGAGGCGGGCGTGCGCGACTACGCTTCCGCCAGCCGCGCCGAGGCGGCGGCCGAATGGCGCGCGGCCGAGGCCTGCGGCGCGCGGGCGCTCTTGCTGGGCGACCCCGACTATCCCCCCATGCTCGCCACGATCTCCGACCCGCCGCCACTTCTCTGGGTGCTCGGCGACCCCGCGCTGGCCGCACGGCCGGTGGTGGCGCTGGTGGGCGCGCGCAACGCCTCGGCGCTTGGCACCCGCATGGCGGCGCGGCTGGCGGAGGACCTGGGCCAGGCCGGTTTCGTCGTCGCCTCCGGCCTCGCCCGCGGCATCGATGCCGCCGCACATCGCGCGGCCCTCGCCACCGGCACCATCGCCGCCGAGGCCGGCGGTATCGACCTCGTCTACCCGGCGGAGAACGCCGCCCTCGCCGCCGAGATCGCCGCCCGCGGCCTGCGCCTCACCGAGATGCCACCGGGGCATTCGCCGCGCCCGCAGGACTTCCCCCGCCGCAACCGCATCGTCTCGGGGCTCGCGCTGGGGGTGGTGGTGGTCGAGGGCGCCCTGCGTTCGGGCAGCCTCATCACCGCCCGCAACGCGCTGGACCAGGGCCGCGAGGTCATGGCCATCCCCGGCAGCCCGATGGACCCGCGCGCGGGGGGGTGCAACGCGCTTATCCGCGACGGCGCCACGCTTGTGCGCGACGCCGCCGACATCGCCGAGGTGATCGGCATCCACGCCCCCACCCGCGATGCCCCTGCCCTGCCGCCCGCCTCGGAGGCCATAGCCGACACGCCGGACGACCGCCTGCTCGACCTCATCGGCCCGGTGCCGGTTGCCGAGGACATTCTGATCCGCGAACTCGGCCAGCCTGCTGCGTCAGTCTCGGCGTCGCTGCTCGACCTGGAACTGGCGGGGCTGGTCCAGCGCCACCCCGGCGGCATGGTCAGTCGGGTGTTGGCCTGAGCGCCACCATGGCGGAAGGACGCTTACGCTGCCTGCCCGAACCCGTCCAGCTGCGCCGCCCTCGCCCGACGAAATGCGGGGCGCGCTTCACAGCGCGCCTTGTAGGCCCGGAGCGCGGGTAGATCGTCGAGCAGGTCGGTATGGTCCAGGATGCGCAGCACGTCCGCCATCATCAGATCGCCCACGGTGAAGCGGCCCTCCAGATAGTCGCGCCCGCCCAACGCCCCTTGCAGCAGACCCAGGCGGTCGCGAGCCCAGGTCTCGAGCTGCGGGCGCCGCTCCTTCGCCCAGGCCGCATCCGCATGGAAGAAGTCGATCCCGGCGATCTCCTGGACAATGATCTCCACCGAGTTCAGGGCGGCGAAGACCCAGGCGATCGCCCGTGCGCGCCCGAGCGGGTCGCGCGGCATGAGCGCCTCGCTCCGCTCGGCGATGTGGAGCGCGATCGCCCCGCTCTCGAAAAGCACGAGCCCGTCCTCCTCGATCGCCGGGGCCTGCCCGAAGGGCTGGCGCGCGAGATGTCCCGGCGAGCGCTGCTCAAGACCCAGGGAAACGGTGCGCACGGCGTAGGGAAGACCCGCCTCCTCCAGCGCCCAGCGCACGCGGAAGGCGCGCATCAGGGGTGCTGCGAAATCCGGAACCCAGGCGTAGGTCGTCAGCGTGATCATGGGCGCAATCCCTTTTGCTCGGCAAAGGCGATGTTCTCGACGTAGAGCTGCTGCTTGTTGAAGAGCGAGTTCCAGCCGCCGACGTGGCTGTCGCGGATCGCGACGGTGGAGAAGGGCGTCTGGTGGAAGGTCTGGACCGTTTTGCCGTCCTTCGCCGCGAAGGTCACGGTCACCACCGTGTCCGGGTATTGCTCCGGGTCGTCGTCCCACTGGAAGGTGAAAACGATGAGCCGGTTCGTCACCACCTCACGGATCACGCCACCGAACCTCGACAGCCCGTACTGCGCCGAGACCATCGCCCCGCGCCAGGGCCGGCCGGGCGTCAGCTCCCAGTCGAATTCGACCGTGGTGAACTCCTCCGGCCCCCACCAGCGGATCATGTGGTCCCGCTTGCCCCAGAGCCGGAACACGAGATCGAGCGGCGCGTCGAAGGTGCGCTCGATCAGGAGTTCGTCGTCGCGGAGCGCCTTCATCGCTTTATCCCCTCGCCGGATTCGAGTTCCTCCAGATAAGCATCCATCTTCTCGAAGCTCCCCTCCCAGAACTGCCGGTATTTCTTCAGCCATCCGTCCACGTCCCTGAGCGGGCCTGCCTCCAGCCGGCAGGGTCGCCACTGCGCGGCGCGCCCGCGCGAGATCAGCCCCGCGCTCTCCAGCACTTTGAGATGCCGGGACACCGAGGGCAGCGACATTGCGAAGGGCGCGGCGATCTCGTTGACGGTCGCGGCCCCCTCGCTGAGCCGCGCGAGGATGGCGCGCCGGGTGGGATCTGCCAGCGCCGACAGGGTTGTGCTCAGCGGGTCGCCGGGATGTTTCATATTTAGCGATCCTGCTAATTACCGTTTCGGCTAAATACCCCCGCCCCGCACCGGCGTCAAGGGGCTCGTTGCGGCGCCTCCTGCGCAATGGGCGCACCCAACGACGAACCGTGCGCGTTGACACCGCGAATCAGTTGATCTAGCGTTTTCCCTGCGGGCAGCCGCAACATGTTGAGGCCGTTTCTTGCCCTCCGCGCGTTGGCCGGGCGCTGCGCACTATGACTGCACAACCGGCCGGCGGAGCCGATTGCACCGCGCGGCCGGACACCGAACACCGCCGGGTTTCCGGCTCGAGCAGAAGATGGAGAAACAAGCTATGCGCACGCATGCGTTGATGCGGGCTGCGGCTATTGCCGCGGTCCTCATGGCGGGGGCCGCACGGGCACAGGCCACCGAATCCGAGACCCACGAATTTGCCTGCACCGCCGCCACGGTGGGCGGTGCCGTGGCCGGCGTGGCGCTGGGCAGCATGCTCGGCGGTGGCCTCGGCCGCACGCTGTTCATGACCGCGGGCGGCACCGCCGGCGCCATGGTCGGCCACGCCATGAAATGCCCGAAGTGAGGAGCGCTGACATGACCCGATACATCGCAATCGCAGCGCTGTTCGCATTCGGCGCCAGCGCAGCGCAGGCTGCCGGTTCGGCCGAGACCGACCTGACCACCGACCACCTTGCCGTCGCCGACCTCGACGGCGATGGCGCGGTCAGCAAGACCGAATACCGGGTGATGGCGTCCAACGTCTTCATCGTCATGGACACCGACCACGACAACAAGCTGACGCCCGGCGAGGCCCCAGCCATTACCGAAGTCCTGTTCACGTCCATGGACAAGGACGCCGACGGCCTCGTCAGCCGGGCGGAATACGACGTGCAGATCCTCGCCGATTTCGACGCGGCCGACCTGGACGGCAACGGCCTGCTGAACTGAGCCGACCGCAGCCGCCCCGCTGGCGCCGGGCAGCTGCGTGTTGACAAGACGGCGGCCCTTGCACAAGTACCGCCCCACCGGCGCCCCGCGCCGGAGAGGAGTGCACAATGGCCGTCGTCGTTGTCGAATCGCCTGCCAAGGCGAAGACGATCAACAAGTATCTCGGACCTGGCTACACGGTGCTCGCCTCCTACGGGCATGTCCGCGACCTGCCGGCCAAGGACGGGTCGGTCGATCCCGAGCACGGGTTCGAGATGCTCTGGGAGGTTGCCCCCGAGAGCCAGAAGCACGTCCGCGCCATCGCCGAGGCGCTGAAGGATGACGACAAGCTGATCCTCGCCACCGACCCCGACCGCGAGGGCGAGGCGATTTCGTGGCACCTGCTCGAGGCGCTTACCAAGCGCCGCGCGGTCAAGCCCGGCACGCCGGTCGAGCGCGTGGTCTTCAACGCCATCACCCGGAACGCCGTCACCACCGCGATGCAGAACCCGCGCCAGATCGACATGGAGCTGGTCGACGCCTACCTCGCCCGCCGCGCGCTCGACTACCTGGTGGGCTTCCGCCTCTCGCCGGTCCTCTGGCGCAAGCTGCCGGGCGCCAAGTCCGCCGGCCGCGTGCAGTCGGTCTCGCTGCGCCTCATCGTCGAGCGCGAGATGGAGATCGAGGCCTTCCGCGCCCGCGAATACTGGTCGGTGAAGGCGCTGCTCGCCACGCCGCGTGGCGACACCTATGAGGCCCGCCTCGTCAGCCTCGACGGCAGCCGGCTCGACAAGTTCGACCTGCCCGACGCCGCCGCCGCCACCCGCGCGGTCGCCGCGATCGAGGCGCGCGACCTCACCGTCGCGGCGGTCGAATCGAAACCCGCCACCCGCAGCCCCGCCCCACCCTTCATGACCTCGACGCTCCAGCAGGAAGCGAGCCGCAAGTTCGGCATGGGCGCGCGCCAGACGATGAGCGCCGCCCAGCGGCTCTATGAGGCCGGCCACATCACCTACATGCGCACCGACGGCATCGACATGGCGCCCGAGGCGGTCATGGCCGCCCGCGACGTGATCCGTGCCCGCTACGGCGCGGAGTACGTGCCGGGCAGTCCGCGCATGTACAAGAACAAGGCGAAGAACGCCCAGGAGGCGCACGAGTGCATCCGGCCGACCGACATGGCGGCTGACCCCTCGAAGCTGCGCCTCGAGCCCGACCAGTGGAAGCTCTACGACCTGATCTGGAAGCGCTCGATCGCCTCCCAGATGGAGGCCGCCCGCTTCGAGCGCACAACGGTCGAGATCGCCAGCGCCGACGGGCAGGTCGGCCTGCGCGCTACCGGTCAGGTGGTGACCTTCGACGGGTTCCTCAAGGTCTACATGGAAGGGCGCGACGACATCGAGCTCGACGGAGACAGCGAAGACGACCGCCGACTGCCGCAGATCGTCTCGGGCGAACCGGCGGAAAAGCGCGGCGTCACGCCGGAACAGCACTTCACCCAGCCGCCGCCGCGCTACACCGAGGCGACGCTCGTCAAGCGCATGGAGGAGCTCGGCATCGGGCGGCCCTCCACCTACGCCTCGATCGTCTCGACGATCCAGGAGCGCGACTACGTCCGCAAGGACAAGGGGCGGCTGATCCCCGAGGACAAGGGCCGGCTGGTGACGGCCTTCCTGGAGACCTACTTCGGCCGCTACATCGACTACGACTTCACCGCCAACCTCGAGGAGGATCTCGATCGGGTCACCACCGGCGAGGAAGACTGGAAAGTGCTGCTTGGGCGCTTCTGGACCGACTTCTCGGCGGCGCTGGCCGGCACCGAGGGGCTGCGCATCAGCGAAGTGCTGGAGAAGATCAACGAGGTGCTGGAGCCGCACCTCTTCCCCGCAACCCCCGAGGACCCCGAGCCGCGGCGCTGCAAGGTCTGCGGCGCCGGCCTCTTGTCGCTGCGCACCTCGCGCAACGGCTCGGCCTTCATCGGCTGTTCGAACTATCCCGAGTGCCGCTACACCCGCCCGTTGGCCGGCGATGCCGACGGCGAGCTGGCGGCGCTGGACGGCAAAATCCTCGGCCTCGGCAGCCTCGACGGCGCCGTGTTCGAGGAGGAGGCCGAGGGCGCGCAGCCGGTCACCCTGAAGAAGGGGCCCTACGGCTTCTACGTGCAGCTCGGCGAGGCGGCCGAGGGGGCGAAGCCGCGGCGCGCCTCGATCCCGAAGGGGATGGACCCGGGCACCGTCGACCTCGAGCGGGCGCTGCGGCTCTTGTCGCTGCCGCGGGTGATCGGAACCCATCCCGAGGACGGGGGGCCGGTGGACGCCGGGATCGGTCGGTTCGGGCCTTACGTGCGCCACGGCAAGGTCTTCGCCAACATCAAGGATCCCGAGGAGGTCTTCACCATCGGCATGAACCGGGCCATGGAGGTGCTGGCGCAGAAGGCCACCCGCGGCGCCGGCCGCACCGCCGTCGCCGCCCTGCGCGAGCTGGGCGAGCATCCCGACGGCGGCCCGGTGGCGGTCTACTCCGGCCGCTACGGACCTTACGTGAAGTGGGAAAAGGTCAACGCCACCCTGCCCAAGGAAGTCACCTCCGACGCGGTGACCATGGAGCAGGCGCTGGAGCTGATCGCCGCCAAACGGCCGGCGAAACGCAAGGGCGCAGCGGCGAACAAGGCACCCGCCAAGGCCGCCAAGAAGGCGCCGGTGAAGAAGCCTGCCGCGAGGAAGCCTGCGCCAAAAAAGACCGCGGCCGAATAGCCGGCCGCGCTTCGCCCGCGTCAGCCCGCCGCCAGCCGCTCGCGGTGGATGACATAGAGACCCGCCGCGATGGTCACGAGGATTCCCGCCGCCGCCAGCCCATTGGGCAGCGCATCGAAGACCACCCAGCCGATCAGCGTGGCAAACGGGATCTCCAGGTACTGCATCGGCGCCAGCGTCGCCACCGGCGCGAAGCGCAGCGACCAGGTCATCACCAGATGCGCCACCGAGCCGGTGACCCCCATCATCACCATGAGCACCCAGTCGATGCCCGCCAGCGGCGTCATCCCCAGTTCCGCCAGGCCGAGGACATGTCCGACGAGTACCAGCGGCACCAGGACCCCGGTGGCCATCACCGCGCTGATCGCCTGCAGGCCGATCGGGTCCATCTCATGGGCGATGTGCCGGGTCACCAGCATGAAGAGCGCGAAGGCAAGCGCTGCCAGCACCGGCAGCAGCGCCGCCCAGCCCACCGCGGCGAAGCTCGGCTGGATCACCATCAGCGTACCCGCGAAACCTACTGCGCAGGCGGCGAGCCGGCGCGGCCCTACCGCCTCGCCGAGCACCGCATGGCCTAGGAGCAGCACCATGAACGGCATAACGAAGGCGATCGCCACCGCATCGGCCAGCGGCAGGTAGCGCAGCGACGCCACGAAGAACCCCGCACCGGCCACGTGCAGGAACGTCCTGAGTGCGGTCAGCCGCATCATCCGCCGCCCCGGCCACAGCGTCAGCCCCATCGCAACTGCCAGCGGCACCAGCAGCACCGTCTGCACCGCGAACCGCGCGGCGATCAGCTGCCCCAGCCCCATGCGCGCGCCGAGGATCTTGGCGAAGGCATCGCCCACCGGCGCCAGCGCACAGAAGCCCAGCATCAGGAGGATGCCCATGAGCGGCCGGTCGGCGGCGCGCAACGCCGGCGCCACCACGCTCAACGCATGCGTCCCGAGGTCTCGACCGTGCGGATGAACACGTCGTTGTCGGCGCAGAGCTGAACGACGGTCTTCGGCGGCGTCACGTCGGTGAAGAAACCGTCCAGCTCGGCGAGGCTGGCGATCCGCACGGGTGCCGCCATCTTGAACTTGGTGTGGTCGGCGACGAGGTAGCTCTTGCGCGCGTTCTTGATGATCGCCTGCGCCACCCGCACCTCTCGGAAGTCGTAGTCGAGCAGCGACCCGTCCGGATCGACTGCCGCCGAGCCGATGATCGCGTAGTCAACCTTGAACTGCCCGATGAACTCCGCCGAGACATCGCCCACCAGCGCCCCGTCCGAGCGGCGCAGGATGCCCCCCGTCACGATCACCTCGGAATTCGGACTGGTGGCGAGGATGTTCGCCACATTGAGGTTGTTTGTCACCACCATCAGGTTTCGATGCTTCAGGAGAGCGCGAGCAACCGCCTCGGTCGTCGTGCCGATGTTCATGAAGATCGACACGCCATCGGGGATTTGCTCGGCCACCAGCCGCGCCATGGCGTCCTTCTCGACGCTGGCAAGACTGCGGCGGTCCTCGTACCCCAGCGCGATCACCCCCGAGGGAATCATCGCCCCGCCATGCACCCGGGTCAGCTGGCCGACGTCGCACAGCTCGGCGAGATCGCGGCGGATCGTCTGCGAGGTCACCTTGAACCGCGTGGCCAGCCCCTCGACCGTGACCTTACCGCTCTCGCGCGCGATGGTCAGGATCTCGGAGTGACGGAAATTCTGGGCCATGCAGGGCTCCCGGAGGCAGACTCCTTCTAGCGGCGCCAAGTCGCGCTTGCAATCGCGCGCCGCGCAAGGGGTTAGCGCGAACGACCCGCCAGCAACGAGAGGGCGGCCTCGACTCGCGCCACGACCTCCACGACCGTGCCGTCGATCTCCACCCGCACCACGCCGGGCTCTCCCGTCGGCTCCTCCAGCGCCGCAACCTGGCTCGGGAGCAGCGACGCCGGCGCGAAATGCCCGGAGCGCGCCCCGATGCGTTCCGCCAGCAACTCCGGCGTGCCGTGCAGGAAGACGAAGACCAGCGGCCGCCCCGCACCCTGGCGCAGCCGGTCGCGGTAGACCCGCCGCTTTGCGGAACAGGTCACCACGGCCTCGGCGGCAGTTTCGCCGGCAAGGCGCGAGGCAATCGCATCGAGCCAGGGCCAGCGGTCCTCGTCGGCCAGCGGCACGCCGGCAGAGGACTTGGCGATATTGGCCGGCGGATGCAGGCCGTCGCCGTCAATCAGCGGCAGTCCCCACCCGGTCGCCGGCCGCTCTGCGACCGTTTTCTTGCCCGCCCTGGCGACCCCCATCACCACGATCGCGCGGCGCCGGGGTGTCGCACTTGTCGTGCGGCTGGCGGCTGGCGGCTGGCGGCTGGCGGCTGGCGACGTCATGGCGCTGCCCGTCAAGGAGACCACCGCCGTGGCGACTGAACTGGCACTGATTTCGCACGCCGCCCCACCGGTTGTCGATCCTGCGGTCAAAGCGGCGCGCCCGCAGGCGTGACCACAGCGCCGATCGGTCCCGGCGAGCCGCTAGCGGACCGACCAGCCGCCGTCGATCACCAGCGTATGCCCGGTGATCAGCGACGCTGCGGGCGAGGCGAGGAACACCACCGCGCCCGCCACCTCGACCGGCTGGCCGATGCGGTGAAGTGCCGCGATGCGCGCGACGGTGTCGGCCCTGAACGCCGGATCGGCGAGCGCCGGGGCGGTGCCCGGGGTCTCGATGAAGGTCGGGGCGACCGCGTTGACGTTGATGCCGTGCTCGCCCCATTCGACCGCGAGGCAGCGGGTCAGGTGCGACACGGCGGCCTTGGCGGCGCAGTAGATCGGCTCGCCGGGAAGCGCCACGATGGCGGCCTGCGACGACAGGTTGATGATCCGGCCGCCACGGCCAGTATCGATCATGTGCCGGGCCACCCGCTGCGACAGAAAGAAGGTCGACTTGACGTTCCAGGCGAAGGCTAGGTCGAAGTCGGCCTCGGTCACGTCGAGCGCCGGCGCGTCGATGCCGCCACCGGCGTTGTTGACGAGGATGTCGATCCCGCCCAGCTCCGCGATCGCCGTGTCGATGGCGGCGTAGCTCTCGACCAGGTCGGTCACGTCCATCTGCAGACGCAGCGCCCGGCGCCCCATGTCGGCGATCGCCTCCGCCACCCCGCCGTCCTCGCCGTGGCGGCGGAGGCCGAGCGCCACGTCGGCGCCGGCGCCGGCGAGCGCCAGCGCGATCGCCCGCCCGAGCCCGCGGCCTGCCCCGGTGACGAGCGCGGTGCGCCCGCTGAGGTCGAAGCTCGGAAGTTCGCTCATCTTCCGTCCCCCTGCCTGCGTCCCCCTAGCTTGCCGCCAGCCTTCGCAGCAGACAAGCCGATGTCAAGGACGGGCCGTGACGCCAGCGCGCGCGCGTCCTAACATCTCGCGCAAGCGAACGGGGGAGACACTGCATGAGCCACATTCTCGCCATTGACCAGGGCACCACGTCCAGCCGGGCGATCGTGTTCGACGAAAAACTGCGGCCGGTGGCATCGGCGCAGCAGGAGTTTCCTCAGCACTTTCCACGCTCGGGCTGGGTCGAGCACGACCCGCACGACATCTGGTCCGGCGTCGCGGCCACCTGCCGCGGCGCCATCGAGCGCGCGGGCACCGGCATCGCCGCCGTCTCCGCCATCGGCATCACCAACCAGCGCGAGACCACGCTGGTCTGGGACCGCGAGACCGGCCAGGCCGCTCGGCAACGCCATCGTCTGGCAGGACCGCCGCACTGCCGACCTCTGCGCGCGCCTCCGTGAGGCCGGCCATGAGCCGATGATCACCGAGCGCACCGGCCTCCTGCTCGACCCCTATTTCTCCGGCACCAAGCTGAAATGGCTGCTCGACGCGCACGAGGGCGCCCGCGCCCGCGCCGCCCGGGGCGAGCTCATGTTCGGCACGGTTGACTGCTTCCTGATCTGGAAGCTCACCGGCGGCCGGGTGCACGCCACCGACGCCACCAACGCCGCGCGCACGCTGCTCTACAACATCCGCGAGGGCCGCTGGGACGCAGAGATCTGCGACCTCCTCGACGTGCCCATGGCCATGCTGCCCGAGGTGCGCGACTGCGCCGCCGACTACGGCACCACCCGCGCCGACCTCTTCGGCCGCGAGATCCCCGATCCTCGGCGTCGCCGGCGACCAGCAGGCGGCGACCTGCGGCCAGGCCTGCTTTCAGCCCGGCATGCTCAAGTCCACCTACGGCACCGGCTGCTTCGCGTTGCTCAACACCGGCGAGACGCTGGTGGCGAGCCACAGCCGCCTGCTCGGCACCATCGCCTACCAGCTCGACGGCGTGCCCACCTACGCCCTCGAAGGCTCGATCTTCGTCGCCGGCGCCGTGGTCCAGTGGCTGCGCGACGGGCTGAAGATCATCCGCACCGCCGCCGAGACCCAGGGCCTCGCCGATGCCGCCGACCCCAACCAGCAGCGTCTACCTGGTCCCCGCCTTCACCGGCCTCGGCGCGCCGTGGTGGGATCCCGAGGCGCGCGGCGCCATCTTCGGCCTCACCCGCGCCTCCGGCCCCGCCGAGTTCGCGCGAGCGGCTCTCGAGAGCGTCGCCTACCAGACCCGCGACCTCCTGGAAGCCATGCGCGCCGACTGGCCGCAAGCCGATGGCGACACGGTTCTGCGCGTCGACGGCGGCATGACCGCCAACGACTGGGTCCTCCAGGGCCTCGCCGACATCCTCGGCGCCCCAGTGGACCGCCCCAGGTCCGCGAGACCACCGCCCTCGGCGCCGCCTGGCTCGCCGGCATGCACGCCGGCCTCTACCCCGGCCCGGAGGAATTCGGCCGCAGGTCTGGGCGCTGGAGCGCCGCTTCGAGCCGCCGATGGACCCCGCCACCCGCGAGGCCAAATACGCCGGCTGGCGCGACGCGGTCAGCCGGACGTTGTCGGGGAGCGACAGATAGCGAAGGAGCCGAAAGTTCGCAGCCTGGGATAGGAGTAACGATATGCGCGGAACCCACTCGGACAACCCTCGTCGCCTCAATCGCCCGGCGATCTGGGCAGACTACGAAGGGAAAGGGGTCGTTCTGATTATCCGAACGGAGGCCGGTCGGTTCCGAGTGCCCCACGATGATCTGCTCGCATGGGTCGGCGAGCACACTGCGGCTCTCACCACCATGAGTTGGACGGATCGCGGCCACTACAGTTGGCCGCGGCCCTCTCAGGAAATGCTCGACTTTCTGCGGCCGTACGCCCAATCCGCCGAGCGTTGACCCGCGAACCGGTTGGTTCGACATTGATGTTGCGCTACCGACGCCCCTTAGCAGCGCCGGTCCAGGCCACGAAGGACAGCGCTCGACCCGGCGGGCGAGAAGCGCCCGCCCTGGGGGCGGGGCGGGCGCTGCCCGGCGCCAGGGCGCCGGCGCGAGACATGCGGGGAGGGCGCGACTACCCCAACATGTGGAGAGGGACAGCAGGACACGCTCTCATGATTGGGCCAATGGCAACTCTCCAGCGCCGATCTGCCCCCGCGGATCGTCACGCGCATGAGGGCGCAGATCGTAGCTCGCCAGATTGGCCATTGCCAGGAAGTACGCCGACTTGCGCCGCGGCGCCATGCGCAGCCATTCCGCGAGTTCCTGTTGGGCAACAGCCAACCACTGGGGAAAGTCGTCCGGCCCCTGGTAGGCGCCGTCGATTAGCCCGGACAACGCCTCGATGTAGATGACCCGTCCAACAAAAGGCAGCGCGTATATCCGGTCTACTCTTACGTCCTCGAAAGGGGCCGCGAGCAGCCGCTCCGCGAATCTCAGCCCGATCTCATCCTCCGGAAATCGTGGATCTGCGAGGAACCAGTTCAGGATCTCGGATCGCCGTTCATTGTCATCAGCGCCGTGAAACGCGCCGAGCCCCATGTTGCAGATTGTGCAGCACGGGACCAGCTTGCACTGCCCGAACGCCTCGCGGATTTGTCGCTCTGTTACCAGTCCACCATCCGCGAATCGGTGAAGGACATAGACCGGCGGCTGGTGGTCATAGCGACCGTTGCTCGGCATCCCGCAGTAGATGCATAGGTTTCCTTGGACCGTCTCGTAGACCCGCCCAAAACGCTTCTCGGCCGCCCGCCGATCGTACCTTTCCTTGACACGAGCCATGATGAGATACTCATATCCGCTACTCTCAGCACAATACCCAGGATTCCATCAGCGAGCTTGCGCCGGTGATTCCTATGGTTATACCAACGGCCCTAAAGATTGACCTTTACCCAGTTGCGGGAGGTTATGGAAGCGACAGTGTCGGGATCGTTGGCGAAGAAGTTCCAGGCCTCGCAGCAGGTGTCGACGATGTCGTCGTAGGTGTCGAAGAGGGTGATGGCGAGCTTGTTCTTGCGCAGGTAGTCCCAGACGTTCTCGATGGGGTTGAGTTCGGGGGCGTAGGGCGGGAGCGTGAGCAGCGAGATGTTGTCGGGTACCACGAGTTCGCCTGCGCCATGCCAGCCGGCGCCGTCGAGCACCAGCACGGCATGGGCGCCTGGCGCGACGGCGCGGGCGATCTCGGCGAGGTGCAGGCTCATCGCCTCGGTGTCGGCATAGGGCAGGACCAGTGCGGCGGTAGCGGCGCGCCCGGGGCAGACCGCGCCGAAGATGTAGGCCCATTGGTAGCGGGTGTCGCGCACCGCGCGGGGGCGGGTGCCGCGCCTGGCCCAGACCCGGGTCAGCGTGCCCTGCTGGCCGACGCGCGCCTCATCCTGGAACCAGATCTCGATGGGCTTGCCGTGGGCCGTCTCGGGTAGAACCCCGGCTACCGCCTCGGGGAAGCTTTTTTAAACGCCTCCTGGGCGGCCTCGTCGGCCTTCGGGTGCCGCGGCCGCGGCACCAGCCGGCGATAGCCGAGCCCGCGCAGCTGCTTGCCCACCGTGCGCTCGTGCATCACCACCCCGAACTCGGTCTCGAGCCAGTGCTTCAGGTCATGGCGCCGCCAGCGCACCACCCCGTCGCGCTTCGGATCCGGGCCCGTCTCCACCCGAGCCGCCAGCGCGGCCTTCTGCTCCGGCGTGAGCCGCGGCGGCGGGCCGGGCGAGCGGCGGTCCGTCAGCCCCGCCACGCCTTCGGCGTTGTAGCGGCGCACCCAGTCCCGCAGGGTCTGGCGGTCCATCCCGCAGGTCTCCGCCGCGGTCTTGCGGTCCATCCCCTCCAGCACCAGCGCGATCGCCAGCATCCGCCGAGCCGTCCGCGCAGACCGTGCCTTCCCCGATGCCGCCCGCAGCTCCGTCGCCGTCATCTCCTGCCGTGTGACCACAATCGCTCCCGACATCCCTGCCTCCTTCGCCATTGGAGACAGTGAGTCAGACTTCCTCCGATTTGGGAATCCCCAAAGAGTCAGAGGCCGGGGCCGCTGGTATTACTACCGCGCACCGGCGGCGATCACGGCACCGACCGTGGGCGCGCGCATCAGGTGTCCGCGACCAAGCGCCGCTCCGCGATGCGCCCAATCCCCGTCATGCACTCGAACGACAGACGCCCCCCGAATCCGTGCCATAATCATGCCCGCGGCGACTTGGAGGCGGCGATCGGGAGGCGATCCTGCACCGGATCGACGCGGAGACCAGGGCATTCTGGAACAAGGACTGGGAGGCCTTCCGCGCCTGCTGGGTCGAGGCGCCCTGCGTCCGTCGCGCCGGCTGGTGGTCGCTCGGCGGCATCACCTGGGTCGAGGGCTGGGACGAGCTCGCCCGGCGGGTCCGGCAGCGGTTCCGCGACAATCCCGAGCCGAACCGCTCCGCCGCGGAGGTCCGCCGCGAGAACGTCAACTTGCGCATCGGCGCCGACATGGCCTGGGTCACCTTCGACCAGCACGCGCCCGACACCGGCGAGCCCGAGATGGACATGCCGGGCCTGTCGCGCGAGACCCGCGTCCTCGAGAAGCGGGACGGCGAGTGGAAGCTCGCCTACATGTGCTACCTGCACCGCAGCGTCGCCCGGGTCGCGGCACCCCTCCTCCAGCTCGACGCCACTGGGGCCGTCACCTGGCGCAATGCCGCCGCCACCCGCGAACTCACTCGCGGCTGCGGCCTGCAGGTGCGGGCGCACGGCCTGCGCGCCACCCGCCGCGCCGACGACGCCCGCCTGCAGCGCGCGCTGCGATGGGCGGCAACGCTCACCGGGGACATGGACGCCCGCCGGGCCGTCGTCCCGGTCACACTGGAGACCGAGGACGGGACCGTAGCAAACGTCTGCTGGGTGATGGTGGACAGCGGGGTGATCTCGGTGGCCATCAACGACCGCAACCTCGCCGGGCCACGGCTGGAGGCCGCCGCCCTGGTCTTCGGCCTGTCGCCGGCGCAACTGCGGCTCGCCGAGCGCATCGTCGCCGGCGACGAGCTGCCGGCGGCGGCGCAGGCGCTCGGGGTCAGCGTCACCACCGTCCGGACCCAGCTCCAGCGCATCTTCGACAAGATCGGCGTGCGCAGCCAGCCGTCACTGGTGCGCGTCCTGCTCAGCATCGCGGCGCCGGCGGTCTGACCACGGAACCGCGGCAACCGCCATCCCGCACCGATTCCTTACCCCCAGATCCGGTGCCGCTGGTCACATTGGGTGGCTCGCACCGCCAGACCTGGTATCGGGGTGTCGCGAGAAGCACAGAATCCCTAACAGAAGTTGACGCTTCTATACCTGGTTTGCAATATTCCTTTTATTTCAGTATGTTGCCGTCTTGTGCGAGCTTGCACAGCCTGCCAGCCGCTGCTTTTCCCCGCACCAGCACGGCCCCCCGGCTCTCCCGCGGCTTGCGGCACGGCTCGCGGGCCTGTATCCCGAGCGCGCCGCCTGTGCGGCCGGACGCCGGCCGGGGCGGCGGGGGAAGTGAGGAGGAGGCGAGATGGCGGTCAGGGTGGGCATAAACGGCTTCGGCCGGATCGGGCGCAACGTGCTCAGGGCGATCGCCGAGTCGGGGCGGACCGACATTGAGGTCGTCGCCATCAACGACCTCGGCCCGGTCGAGACCAACGCGCATCTTTTGCGCTACGACAGCGTCCACGGCCGCTTTCCCGGCACCGTCACCGTCGCCGGCGACACGATCGACGTCGGCCGCGGCCCAATCCGGGTGACTGCCGAGCGCGACCCCAAGGCGCTGCCCTGGGACGACGTCGACATTGCCCTGGAATGCACCGGCATCTTCACCGACAAGGCCAAGGCCGCCTTGCACCTGGAGAACGGCTCCAAGCGCGTACTGGTCTCCGCCCCCTCGAGCGGCGCGGACAAGACCATCGTCTACGGGGTGAACGACAAGGCGCTGACCGGCGCTGACCTCGTCGTTTCCTGCGCCTCCTGCACCACCAACTGCCTCGGACCAGTCGCCTACGTGCTCAACAAGGCGATCGGGATCGAGAAGGGCTTCATGACCACCATCCACAGCTACACCGGCGACCAGCCGACGCTCGACACCATGCACCAGGACCTCTACCGCGCCCGCGCCGCCGCGCTGTCGATGATCCCCACCACCACCGGTGCGGCCAAGGCCGTGGGCCTGGTGCTGCCGGAGCTCAGCGGCAAGCTCGACGGCGTCGCGATCCGCGTGCCCACGCCCAACGTCTCGGTGGTCGACTTCAAGTTCGTGGCGGCGCGCGCGACCTCGACCGAGGAGATCAACGCCGCGATCCGCGCGGCGGCCGAGGGCGAGCTCGCGGGCATCCTCGGCTTTACCACCGAGAAGCTCGTCTCGTCGGACTTCAACCACGACCCGCATTCCTCGATCTTCCACATGGACCAGACCAAGGTGATGGACGGCACCTTCTGCCGCATTCTCAGCTGGTACGACAACGAATGGGGTTTCTCCAACCGCATGGCCGACACCGCGGTCGCCATGGGCAGGCTGATCTGACGCCAGTCGAAGGGTCCGGGCGCGGACCCTTCACGCGCCGAGGGAGAGGATCGAGGCGGCGCCTTGCGGACGGCTGATCAGTGCCAGCGGCTGACGTCCCGTTTGCCGGGAATCCCAGCCGCGCCGCCATCGCCAGCCCCTGCGCTCCACGGCGAGCGACGGACAGCCTGCCCGATGGCGCGGCGATTGCCGATCCCGCAGCTCGGGCATGGCGGGGTTTGGGGATCGGGCGTTGCGCTGGAAGCTCTGAGACCTGCAAACCGGCCAGCCGGCCTTTGGCGCCGGCACGGCCCAGGCCCGCGAGGTGCTGGAGCTGGCCTTTCGCGACCGGCCGGATGCCTGGGACCACCCCGGGCTCCTGCATTTCTACGTTCACCTGATGGAGATGTCGCGGACGCCCGAGAAGGCGCTGCGCCACGGCGGCCGGCTGGCGACGCTCGTGCCGGACGCGGGCCACCTCCTGCACATGGGAGCCCATATCGACGTGCTCTGCAGCGACTACCATTCGGTGGTCGCCCGCAACGCCCGTGCGAGCGAGGCGGATCGTAGGTTCCTCGCCCGGCGCGCCCCGGACACGTTCTACACGCTCTATTGCCTGCACAACCTGCACTTTAGGATCTACGGCGCGATGTTCCTCGCGAAGCCTACGCCGGCGCTCGACGCCGCGGGCGAGGATCGCGGCGCTGCTCACCGAGCCGGTTGTGAGGCCGATGGCCGACTGGTTCGAGGTCTTCCTCGGCATGAAGGCGCATGTGCTGATCCGCTTCGGCCGCTGGCGCGATATCCTCGCCGAGCCGATGCCCGCGGACAGCGCGCTCTTCTGCTCGACGGCCGCGCTCTGGCGCTACGCCCGCAGCGTCGCGCTCGCCAATCTCCGGGATGCCCCCGAAGCAAGGGCCGAACTCGCCCGCTTCCGCGCCTCCCGCGAGGCGGTGCCCGAGAGCCGGACGCTGTTCAACAACACCGTCGCCGATGTGCTCGCCATCGCCGAGGCCATGGCCGAGGGCGAGGTCGCCTGGCGCGAAGGCACGCCGGACGCGGCCGTCGCGCATCTGCTGCGCGCCGTGGCGCTCGAGGACGCGCTGCCCGACGACGAGTCCTGGGGATGGATGCAGCCCGCCCGCCACGCGCTCGGCGCGCTCCTGCTCGAGGCGGGGCACCTGGGGGAGGCCGAGGCGGTCTACCGCGCCGACCTCGGCCTCGACGACCCTCACAAAGTCTGGAGCCTGCACGGGCTGCACGAATGCCTGTCGCGCCGCGGCGACAAGCAGGAGATCCTGCACATCCGCCAGCGGCTCGACCAGGCTCTCGCGCGGGCCGAAGTGCCGATCCGGGCGTCTTGCTACTGCAGCCGCCACGCGGCCTGAAACGGCAGGGGCCGGCCTTGCGGCGGGCTGGCGTTTGTGGTCCTTTGGTCGGGTCTACCGATCCGGCGAAAGTCGCTCCCATGCTTGACCACACCGATCTCAAATCCATGATTAAGGACCCCGACCTGCTGCGGGACCAGGCCTTCGTCGCCGGCGAATGGATTGCCGCCGAGACGAGCTTTCCAGTCAGCAACCCCGCGCGCGGCGACGTTATTTGCACCGTGCCCGACCTCGGCGAGGCCGAGATCACCCGCGCCATCGACGCGGCCCATGCGGCGCAGAAGGACTGGGCAGCGAGGACCGGCAAGGAGCGCGGCGCCGTGCTGCGCAAGTGGTTTGAGCTTATGGTCGCCAATGCCGACGATCTCGCCGCCATCCTGACCGCCGAGATGGGCAAGCCGCTGGCCGAGGCGCGGGGGGAGATACTCTATGGGGCGAGCTTCATCGAATGGTTCGCCGAGGAGGCCAAGCGCGTCTACGGCGAGACCATCCCGGGCCACCAAGCTGACAAGCGCCTGCTGGTGGTCAAGCAACCGATCGGAGTTGCCGCCTCGATCACGCCCTGGAACTTCCCCAACGCCATGATCGCACGCAAGGTGGCGCCCGCCCTCGCCGTCGGCTGCGGATTCGTGGCCAAGCCAGCGGGCGAGACACCGCTGTCGGCGCTGGCCATGGCGGTGCTGGCCGAGCGGGCGGGCGTGCCGAAGGGGCTGTTCAGCGTGGTGACCTCGAAGTCGAGCTCCAAGGTCGGAAAGCTCTTCTGTTCGCACCCGAAGATCCGTAAGCTGACCTTCACCGGCTCGACCGAGGTCGGCCGCATCTTACTGGCGCAGGGCGCGAGCCAAGTCCTCAAGATGTCGATGGAGCTTGGCGGTAACGCGCCCTTCATCGTCTTCGACGACGCCGACCTCGATGCGGCGGCCGAAGGCGCGATGATTTCCAAGTACCGCAACAACGGCCAGACCTGCGTCTGCGCCAACCGCCTCTACGTGCAGGCGGGCGTCTACGACGCCTTCGCCGAAAAGCTGGCCGCCAGGGTCTCGGCAATGAAGGTCGGCGACGGGTTCGAGGCCGGGGTGACCACCGGCCCGCTGATCAACGCCGCCGCCCTGGAAAAGGTCGAAGAGCACATCGCCGACGCCACGTCGAAGGGCGCGACGATCACCGCCGGCGGGCACCGGCTCGAGGGCAACTTCTTCGAGCCGACGATCCTGACCGGCGTGACCCGCGAGATGGCGGTGGCGCGCGAGGAGACCTTCGGCCCGGTGGCGCCGCTCTTCCGCTTCGAGACCGAGGCGGACGTGATCGAGCAGGCCAACGACACGATCTTCGGTCTCGCCGCCTATTTCTACGCCCGCGACCTCAGCCGGGTCTGGCGGGTGGCCGAGGCGCTGGAGTACGGCATGGTCGGGGTCAACACCGGCCTGATCTCCACCGAGGTTGCGCCCTTCGGCGGGGTGAAGCAGTCCGGCCTGGGCCGCGAGGGCTCGCACCACGGGGTCGAGGACTACCTGGAGATGAAGTACATCTGCATGGCGATCTGATCGCCGTCGCACAGATGCGCTGTCATTCGGGCAACGTTCGCGCTAACTCTGGTCGTGTACCGATTGCCTTGAAGGGGCTCCGCCGCTGATGACGGTAGAGGCGGCCACAGGAACGATCGACAACGACGGGGGTGCCTGGCTCTACGCCCTGCTGGATCGGGCTACGGTAGTCCGGCTGCAGCCTGTGCTCGACCGGCTCGACTGGGTTACGGCGCTGCCGAACCCCGCCGCGCCGGGCTACGTCTTCCTGGCGGGAGCCTGCGGCGGCATACCGGTGGGCGGCGGCGGTACCGGTCTGGCAGAGGCTGCCCACCGCCTCGCCGGCGAGACCGCGGAGGTCATCGCCCAGGCCGCGGCGCTGCCCGAGAGCCACGGCGCGGGCCTTGCGGAGATCGACGTCCTCTGGACCGATGCGGCCGACCCCGCCCGGATTGCCGCGACCGACCTTTTCACGGGTGCGGCGCCTGCGGTTCCGGCGGCGGCGATCTTCCCGGCCTACGCCGCCGAGCGTCGCGTCGATGCGCCGCCGCAGAGTCTGGGACTGGCGGCGGGGCCGGACCGCGAGGCGGCGCTGCTCGCAGGACTTCTCGAACTCGTCGAACGCGACGCCGCCGCCCGCTGGTGGATGGACGGCGCCCGCCCCCACGCCCTCGATCCCACCGCCGCGCCCAGCCTTGCCGGGCCGCGTGCCGGCGCCGACCTGCCGCGGGCGACCACTCTCATGGCGCTGCCCGCGGCGGCCGGCACGCCGGTCGTCTGCGCCCTGTCGCGCGACGCCGGTGGCCGCGGCCTCGCCTTCGGGCTCAAGGCGGCGCTGACGCAGGCGGCGGCGGCGCAGGGAGCCGTGATCGAGCTGCTCCAGATGGAGATCGCCCTGCAGATGGCCGCCCATCGCGCCGCCCGCGGTGCCGCGACCCCCGGCGACGAGGCGACACTCGCCCGAGCCGCGATCGATGCCGATGTCTTCAGCGTACTTCCTGCCGCGATCCCACCACCTCCGCCCGCGGATCTCGGCGAGCTTGTGGCAACGCTCGACACCGAAGGCTGCCGCGTCGTCGCCGCCGACCTCGCCGGACCGCGCGGTGGCCCGGCGGTCGCCAAGGTCTTCGCCACCGGCTTGCGGCCCTATCCCGGCGGGCGGCAGGTCGCGGCGGCGGGCAGCCCCGGCATCTTCGGGACGCTGATGTGATGGATACGCTCGAGGCCCTCCCGATCTCGCTCGCCCTCGTCGGGACCACCCGGCTCGTGATCGGCGATCGCGAAGTCGTGCTGTCGAGCCGAAAGTCGCTGGCGCTGCTAGCCTACCTGGCGCTCCAGCCGACGCGCTCGGAGAGCCGCGAGCGCATCGCGGCGCTGCTCTGGAGCGATTCCGGTGGCGAGCACGGGCGCGGTGCGCTGCGCCAGACGCTGCGGCGGCTCAAGCAGGACCTGAGCGGTGCCGAGGCACTGGTCGAGGCCGACCGCTCCACCCTGCGGTTGACCGCGCCGGTGCGACTCGACATCTCCGAGGCGATCGAGACCGCCGGGCGCGGCGAGGCGCCGGCGCTGCTGGCGGGCGAAGGGGCGGACCTGGGGCTTCTCTTCGCCGACCTCGTCGACCTCGATCCCGACTTCAACCTCTGGATCGCGGTGCAGCGCGAGCGGTTGCGTGCCCAGCTCGTCGAGCGGCTCGAGGCGGCACTGGCCGAAAATGCAAGCCCGGAGCGCAGCATCGCGGTGGCCGAGGCGCTGCTGCGCTCGGACCCCACCCACGAGGGCGCCTGCCGGGCAGCGATGCAGGCGCACCTGGAACTGGGCGACACGGCGCAGGCAATGCGTCTCTACGAGCGGCTCTGGCAGGTGCTCGACGAGGAACTGGACGTCGAGCCGTCGGAGAAGACCCAAGGTCTCTACGTGGCGATCAAGCAGGGCCAGGCGCGCCCGGCGGCGGGCGGCGCGCCGGTGGCGCAGACCGAGCTGCTCGCCCCCATCGCCATCGTGGTGGAGCCGGCGCAGACGCGGCTGCTCGACCCGGACTTCGAGTACTTCGGGCTGATCTTCCGCGACGAGATGATCGCGGCGCTGTCGCGCTTCCGCGACTGGCTGGTGGTGGACGGGGCCGAGGGCTCGACCTCGCCGCCGGCCTACCGCGCCTATTCGTTGCGCGTCATGCTGCACGGGCGCGAGGACAGCATCATGGTGGCGCTGCGGCTGGTGGACCAGCGCACCAGCCAGTGCATCTGGGCCGAGCGCTACGCGGCGACGCTGGACACGATGACCAGCCTGCATCGCACGGCGCTGCGCCACCTCGCGGTGGCGCTGAACGTGCATCTGTCGGGGCCGCGTCTACAGACGGCGCGCGAGGCGCAGGGGCCGTCGGGGCGCAAGTACGAGCTCTGGATGCAGGCGCAGGCGCTCTGCCTCGAATGGCGCGCCGAGGCCGACGCTAAGGCCGAGGCGATCCTGCGCGACCTGATCGCAACGCACCCGACCTTCGCTCAGGCGATGGTGGCGCTGGCGCAGATAATCAACGCTCGGCCCATCGTCTTTCCCGGCCGGCGGCACCGGCGCGAGCCGCTGGCCGAGTCGCTGGCGCTGACGGCCCGGGCGGTCAGCCTCGACCCGCTCGATTCGCGCAGCCACCTGTGCCGGTCGTGGTCGCACGCCATCGCCGGGTCGCATTCCGCGGCGCTCAGCCACCTCGACCTCTCGCTCGACCTCAATGAGAACGACCCCTGGACGGTGATCTCGGCGGCCCTTGGCTTCGCCTTCGCGGGCGAGATGGACCGCGCACGGGCGCTGGTGCGGCAGGCGCAGGCTTTCGGTATGCGACACTCGCGGGCGGCGCAGGGCTATATCGCGACGGCGGCCTACCTCACCGGCGACTATGAGGCCTCGGTGGCGGCGGCAGAGGTGGCGGGCGATGCGATCATCAACCTGCCGGCCTGGCAGGCGGCGAGTGCCATCCAGCTCGGCGACCACGAGGGGGCAGCACTGGCAATGACACGGTTCCTCGAGTTAACGCGGTCGGGCTGGTTCGGCGACGACGCGGCGAGCGACGAGGCGGTGCTCGACTGGTTCATCGGGTGCTTCCCGATCCGGTCCGAGCCGGTGCGCGCCGACCTGCGGCGGCAGCTCGAACGGGCGCTGGCGGAACGCGCGAAACGCCGGCTGACGTAATACGATTTCCGCCTGATCGGCTCGCGCGGCTCGGACGACGATCAGCCCTTTGGAAAGGTTGGAAAACTCGGGCTGGAATGCGGCTGGAATCCGGCTTGCCACATTATTACGGGCCGTTAGCTAGGCGTAAGCGGTTATATAGAGCCGTTTTCCATTGATCTTCACGAAAGCCTCACCGCGGCGCCATCGCAGCGGTGAACATGGAACCTGTGCCAAAAGAAACGAACCGGCTGGGTTACATCAGGCCGCGCGCACCCCCCCACTCAGCTCAACCCACAAGAAATTGCTGGCCGGGCCCACAATATAGAAATTGTCGGCCTGTTTGGTCCGCGCCGACCAGTGGAAACTGGTCGGTCCATTACGGCCCGCCCGTGTCGTGCTTTCGTAGGTGAACCCGTTGATCACCAGCCAGACGTGACGGATCAAATCGCTAGTGCGGTCGCGAAAGCCGATGCGGACCACATCGTCGTTTTTCCAGGCATGGTCGGTATAGGGGATTTCGACATAGTGGTTATTGCGGAAGTATTGTTCCTGGTGCCAGCTACCCGCAGGAATACGCACATGCGGGTCGGTGCAGCGATAGATCATGTATTGCACGAAGCCCGAGCAATCGAGTCCGGTCACGGTAGAAGGGGCGTCCGATAGACGGCGGACCTTGCCCAGACCCGCGCCGATTTCGTAGCGCACGTGTCCGTCGCGGAGGGCATAGAACGTCGACAGGAAAGCGGTTGCGTTAATATCCATGTCACTTCCTTTCGCAATGAATAATATGAGGAGACGCAGGTCCAATGTGCCTACGTAAGTAGTATAGCAGAATTTCAAGCGTTCTCAAGAATCCGGGCGTGGAAGAATGTTGGGAAGCCAGCGTGATCGACAATCGCGACGCGCCGCGCCACAAAAAAATGGCGGCTGGTCGGACCAGCCGCCAAGTTGGGTCAGGGAGGAAGCAAACCGGACGCAACGGTTTGCGGCGGAGCCAGGTGACCGGCGGTGCAGGCCGGGCACGAGGCGATGGGTACTACTCGGTACTCCTGGCCGTACTGGCACTCGACGTGGAACCTGTACTCAGCGGCACTGCGCAATGGTGTAGTCGCCCACGCGGGCATAGAGGATGTCGCGTGGGGTCAGGACCGGGCCGAAGCCGGGGCTGTAATAGTCCGCGTAGAACTGCGGGAAGGGGTAGCTGCCCTCACCCATCGGATCGTCCATGAACTCCAGGCTCTGCTCGACCATCTCGCGGACGGGCAGGCGGATTACCAGCTTGCTGAGCGTGCCCTGCACCACCTCGACCTCGGTAATGCGATCCGGCACCTCGGCGATGCCGCGCAGCTGCTCCTTCAGCTCGGCCGGGTTGGTCGGCGGCTTGCGCTGTCCGGTCGACCACTCGGCGACCAGCTTGCCGAGCTCGATGAAGTCGGCGACCTCAATGCGGGGGATCGGGGCGGTGGCGGTGGCGGCATGAGTGTCGAGCATCTTGCGAACTCCAGGTTCCGAAACGGGTCGGGTGGATCGTGCGGGCGCAGGCTCTGCGGCATGGAGGCGGGCGCCGTCGGTGAACTTGTAGTGGCCCTGCAGGAAGCGGATCACCGCCTCCATGGTGCCGGGGGTCGTGCGGCCAAAGACCTCGGCGCGGGCAGCCGCCAGCGCCTCGTCACCGGTCTCGGCCAGCGGTAGGGCACCCAGGATGGTCTCGCCCATGATCACCGAGCCGAGCGCACCCAGGGATTTGCCGTGCGCATCCGCCTCGGCCTCCAGCATCAGGAACAGCGTGAGCGGCGGATCCTGCGCCAGCCGGTCGATGTCGGGGACAGCTATGCCCGTGTCGGCCAGCCAGTCGCGGACCGCCTGCGACCAGTGGGTCTTGTCCTGCGCGAAGAACCCCTTGAAAAGGCCCGGCACGATGCCTTCGGCGCGGTCGATGAGCGACCGGACCGAGCGCAACGCGCTACGGGAACAGGCACGCAGATCGCGCAGGACAAGACCGTCGGCGCCGGGCGCATCGACCGCCACGACGGGACCATCGCCAAAGGGCCGGGCGACATGCGGCCCGAGGGCCCTTGTCGTCTGCGGTACCGATCCGTCGATGGCGAAGAGGCGTCCGAAATCGACCAGCCAGTTCTCGGTTAGCGGCATTTCGTGCGGCCGCCCGGTGCTGGTATGGCGGATGAGGTTGCGCAGGCCCACTACCGGCATCTGGTCGTTGAGCGAATAGATCTCGCGCACTAGCGCGTGGCCCATCCGCCCTACCCCGTCCATGAACTCGCGCGGCGTCGGCCGCAGCCGGGCCTGCGACAACGGTGTCGGGCTGGCGCCGGCGTAACGCTCGCGGAAGGCGGGGTGCAGCCAGGTACCCAGCACGTCGTTGCGGATCGCGTCGCGGTAGATGCCGCGGTTGATCCGCCGCGCCAGGCGGAAGGCCTCGCCCTGGTCGCGGGTCTCGGCGAGACGGCTGGCGATGGCGTTGTGCAGGAGCGCCCAGATCACCTGCACCTGACCGAACAGCAGGTTCGAGTTGGAGAAGGTGTTGGGCACCAGCACTTCGGATTTCGTGTCCGCCGGATGCATGTCGAGGTGCGGGCAGGAGGCGCGCGGCAGGTCGCGCGCCGCGCCCCAGGCCGGCGAGGTCGCCGTCGTCCGGGTGCGGCCGATGCGCAAGAGGTGCCGTGGGGCGCCGGGCTTGGCCGGGACCTGGTAGGCGAAGGCGTCGTGCCGCGGCCCGTCGCCATAGATCACAGCGAGGTCCAGCAGGCTCCCATCCGGAGTGCCGTCGGTGGTCAGGAAGTCGAGGTCATGGGCGGCGAGCTGCGCCAGATAGGTGGCACCGGCGGGGATGTCCGACCGTGCCCCGGGCTGGGCCGTGCCGGCGATCTTGGCGGCGATCTTCTTCAGGATTACCCGGCCGTGCTCGCCCTCGGGATCGGCAATCCCGGCGAAGCGATCGCCGTTGGCGGGCGGCCCGAAGAGGTTGCTGGCGGGATCGATCATGGCGGTGCTCATCGCGCGTCTCCCTTGTTCGGGCATGTTCTGGCTTCCTCGCTCCACCCATTAACAGAACTCTGCGTTACAGCACCGTGACACGCACCGAGCGGCTCAGTCACATGCGACGCCGGAGCGCGGTGACACAGTGTCACCGCGCTCAAGTGACTGGATTAAAACGATAAAAGAGATTACGCCCCGATCTGCCCGCGCCCGCGCGGGTCGCGCTCAGAGGCTGACCCAGGCCCCGTTCCGCGCCGAGGAGCGCACGCAGGCATCCACGAAGGCCACCCCCGCAACGCCGTCCTCGATGGTTGGAAAAACCACATCGGGCGGGACCGGCAGGCCCGCCTGACGGGCGCGAATCGCCCGCGCGGCTTCGCTGTAAATGGTGGCGAAGCCCTCCAGATAGCCCTCGGGATGCCCCGATGGCACGCGGCTGACCCGCGCCGCCGCAGGGCCGGCCCCGGCGCCGCTGCGGGTCAGCAGCCGCTTCGGCTCGCCGAGCGGCGTGTACCAAAGGTAGTTCGGATCCTCCTGCGCCCATTCCAGCCCACCGGTCTCGCCGTAGACCCGCAGGCGCAGCGCGTTCTCGCATCCAGGTGCTACCTGGCTGCACCAGAGCATCCCTCGCGCGCCGCCGTCGTAGCGCAAAAGCACGTGCCCGTTGTCGTCCACCCGCCGCCCGGGGACGAAGTGCTGCAGGTCGGCCGCCAGGGTATCGAGCCGCAGCCCGGTCACGAAGCTCGCGATGTTGAAGGCATGCGTCCCTATGTCGCCGGTCGCACCGCCCGCCCCGCTGCGCGCGGGATCGGTGCGCCAGCCGGCCTGCTTGTGCTCGGTCGCTTCCAGCGGGGTCGCCAGCCAGTCCTGGGCATACTCCACCTGCACCACCCGCACCTTGCCGATGACGCCATCGGCCACCATGGCGCGGGCCTGCCGGATCATCGGATAGCCGGTGTAGTTGTGGGTCAGCACGAAGACCGTCCCGGTGTTCGCCGCCGCCTTGGCGAGCTTCTTTGCCTCCGGCAGCGTGGCGGTCAGCGGCTTGTCGCAGATGACGTGGATGCCGCGGCGCAGGAAGGCCTTGGCCGCCGGCGCGTGCATGTGGTTGGGCGTGACGATGGCCACCGCCTCGATCCCGTCCTTCAGCCGCGCCTCGCGCTGCGCCATTGCCTCGAAGTCGTCGTAGGTGCGCCCAGGCGCCAGCCCCAGCGCCCGGCCCGAGGCCTGCGCCTTCTCCGGGGTCGAGGAGAGCGCGCCGGCGACCAGCTCGAACTCGTCGTCGATCCGCGCGGCGATGCGGTGCACGCCGCCGATGAAGGCGCCCTCGCCGCCGCCCACCATGCCGAGCCGGATCCGGCGGGGTCTTGTCTCGGTCATCTCGTCCCTCCCTCAGGTGTCGTCGTTGTCAGGAATTCCATGCCGCGCGGATCACCCGGGCACCGGCCTCGAGCACCTCGTCCTCGCTGTCGAAGAGCGGCCGCCACACCCTTGTGGCCGCGGCGAGGTCGGGCAGCGCCTGCCCGAAGGCCTCGATGGTGAACCAGCCGTCATAGCCGGCCGCCTTCAGCCCGCGGATGGCACCGGCCAGGTCGATGTGCCCGCGCCCCGGCGTGCCGCGGTCGTTCTCGGAGATGTGCACATAGGTGATCGCGTCGATGACCTCCGGGATCACCCCGATGGGATCGCGTTCCTCGATATTGGCGTGGAACGTGTCGTAGAGGAAGCCGAGGTTCGGCCGCCCCACCACCCGCACGTGCGCCGCAGACTGGGCCGCGGTGTTGAGCGCATAGGCCTCGAACCGGTTCAGTGGCTCGACTGCGATGGTCAGATCGGGCGCGTAGTCGGCCAGCGCCCGGTGCGAGTCCGCCAGCCATGCCAGCTCGTCAGCCGTCGGCCCCCGGCCGCTGAACTGGCCGAGCGGCTGGTGGATCGGCCCGGCAAGCACTTCGGCGCCGAGGGCTCGGGCACAGTCGGCCATCCAGCGCAGGTGGTCAACGCCGGCGGCCCGCGTTGCCGGATCGGGCGACATGGGGTTGCGCGCCGCATCCGGCACCACGCCGATGGCAATCGCCGCCAGCCCAGCTTCGGCAACGCGGCTGTGCAGCCGCGCGTAGTGCTCCTCGTCGCCCTCAAAGACCGGCACCTCGACCCCGTCGTAGCCCGCCGCCCGGATCTTCGGCAGCAGCGGCAGATGCGCCTCGGTGGCGTGGGTGGTGTAGATCAGCAGGCCGAACCCGGCTTTCACAGTGCCTATCCGATGCCCAGCATCCGCCGGTTGGCGGCCTCGTCGGTGCCTGCGCCGGCGAAGTCGTCGAAGGCCCTCTCGGTGACGTTGATGATGTGCTGGCGGACGAACTCCGCGCCTTCGCGGGCACCGTCCTCGGGATGCTTGAGGCAGCATTCCCATTCGACAACCGCCCAGCCCGCGAAGTCCATCGCGGCGAGCTTGGAGAAGATGGAGCCGAAATCCACCTGCCCGTCGCCGAGCGAGCGGAACCGTCCGGCACGCTCGACCCAGGGCGCGTAGCCCGAATAGACCCCCTGACGGCCGGTCGGGTTGAACTCGGCGTCCTTGACGTGGAACATCCGGATGCGGTCGCGGTAGATGTCGAGGTGATCGAGATAGTCGAGGCACTGCAGCACGTAGTGCGACGGGTCGTAGACCATGTTGCAGCGCGCGTGCCCGCCGACCCGGTCGAGGAACATCTCGAACGTCGTGCCGTCGAACAGGTCTTCGCCGGGGTGTATCTCGTAGCAGACATCGACGCCGTTCTCCTCGGCATGGTCGAGGATCGGGCGCCACCGGCGGGCCAGTTCGTCGAACGCGGTCTCGATCAGCCCGGCGGGGCGCTGCGGCCAGGGGTAGACAAAGGGCCAGGCAAGTGCGCCGGAGAACGTCGCCATCGCGTCCAGCCCCATGCGCCGCGACGCCGTCAGCGCGTTCTTCACCTGCTCCACGGCCCATTCCTGCCGCGCCGCCGGATTGCCGCGCACCGCCGGTGCCGCGAACCCGTCGAAGGGCAGGTCATAGGCAGGGTGCACCGCCACCAGCTGGCCCTGGAGATGCGTCGAGAGCTCGGTGACCGCGACGCCGTTCATCACGGCAACGCCCTTGATCTCGTCGCAATAGTCCTGCGAGGACGCGGCCTTGGCGAGATCGAACAGCCTCGCGTCCCACGATGGGACCTGTACGCCGACATAGCCGCAGTCGGCGGCCCATTGGGTGATCGTGTCCCAGGAGTTGAACGGCGCCTCGTCGCCCGCGAACTGGGCGAGGAAGAGCGCGGGGCCCTTTATGGTCTTCATCAACTGTCCTCCCTTGAGCTTTGCCTCCTTGTCCGACAGCCGGCGGCCCGACGCAAGCGTTCCGCGAAGCTGCCCGCTTGACCAGCGGTCCCGGTGCGTCGTCTATGGCCGGGGTCGGAGACGAGGTGAGGTCATGGCCGAGCGACCGCTTGCCGGGCTGCGGGTGCTGGAACTGGCGCGGGTTCTGGCGGGGCCGTGGATCGGGCAGACGCTGGCCGATCTCGGCGCCGACGTGGTCAAGGTCGAGAGCCCGGAGGGTGACGAGACGCGGGCCTGGGGGCCACCCTTTGCCGAAGACGGCTCTGCCGCGTATTTCCACGCCGCTAACCGCGGCAAGCGGGCGATGGCACTCGACTTCCGCGATGCGGGCGACCGGGCGCTGGCGCAGCGGTTGGCGGCCGGGGCGGACGTGGTGGTGGAGAATTTCCGCACCGGGGGTCTGGTGCGCTTCGGGCTCGACTACGCTTCGGTAGCGGCGGGCAATCCGGGGGTGGTCTATGCCTCGGTGACCGGCTTCGGGCAGGACGGGCCGGAGGCGGGGCGGGCGGGGTATGACTTCATCATCCAAGCGATGGGCGGGATCATGGACCTGACCGGCGCGCCGGACGGGCCGCCGCAGAAGCCGGGCGTGGCCTATGCCGACCTCTTCACCGGGCTCTACGGGGTGATCGCGGTGCAGGCGGCGCTGTGGCAGCGGCAACGGACCGGGCGGGGGCAGTGGATCGACCTGGCGCTCTTCGACACGCAGCTGGCGGTGCTGGCGAACCAGGCGACCAACTACCTGATCGGCGGCAAGGTGCCGCGCCGGCTCGGCAACGCGCATCCCAACATCGTGCCCTATCAGGTGTTCGAGGCGGCGGATGCGCCGCTGGTGATCGCCTGCGGCAACGACGGGCAGTTCGCGCGGCTGAGCATGGGGCTGGGGCTGGCGCTGCACGCCGATCCGCGCTTCGCCAGCAACCCCGAACGGCTGGCGGAGCGCGAGGCGGTGGTGGGGGCGCTGGCGGAGCGGATCGGGGCGATGACGCGGGCGGAGGTGCTGGCGGTGATGGCGGCGGCCGGGGTGCCGGCGGGGCCGATCAACACCGTGGCGGAGGCCTTTGCCGAGCCGCAGGCGGTGGCGCGGGGGGCGGTGACGGAGGTGGGCGGGTCGCGGGCGCCGCGGCTCCCGATCCGCTTCTCGGAGGCCGAGATCGCCGCCGACCGCCCGCCGCCGCGCCGCGACGAGCACGGGGCGGCAATCCGCGCGGCGCTGGACGGCGGGGCGGGCTGGCCGCCCCCTTGACGAATCCCGTTTCTACGCCCCGTTTGTCTATGTCACCGAAACGCCGGCCGAACGGCCGCATGGAGGATACCTATGCTGCATGTCGATTTGCCAACCCGCGCCGAGATCGAGAAGTTGGCCGGCCATCGCGGCGCGCCTTCGGTGTCGATCTACCTGCGCACCACTCCGGTGACCCAGGACACGTCCGTGGACCGGATCGAGCTGAAGAACCTGCTGAAGGCGGCCATGGGCGAGATGGAGGCGGCAGACACCCCCAAGCGCAGCATCTGGCCGATCCGTGATGCAGTGGAGACGCTGGTCAATGACGACGACTTCTGGGCGGAGCAGGCCAACAGCCTGGCGATCTTTGCCACGCCCGACGGGATCCGCACCTACCGGCTGCCGAACCGGCTCACCAACATGGTGGAGGTCTCGGACCGGTATCATCTGAAGCCGCTGATCCGCTCGGTCACCTTCCCGCAGAACGCCTATGTGCTGGCGATCGGCATGGGGGCGGTGCGGCTGGTCGAGGTATCGGCCGACCTGCCGCCGCACGAGGTGCGGGTGCCGGGCCTGCCGCGCGACATGGGACAGGCGCTGGGCAAGCGCAGCCATGTCGAGCGCAAGGGCGACATGAGCAGCGGCGAGGGGACCAGCGAGCACGGGATGCTGACGCGCTATGCCCGCGCGGTCGACCAGGCGCTGCGGCCGGTGCTGTCGGGGCACGAGCGCCCGCTGATCGTGGCGGCGGCGGAGCCGCTGGCCTCGGTCTACCGCTCGGTCAGCAGCTACGCCGGCACGGCCGCCCAGGTCATACCGGGTAGCGCCGACCACACGCCGGATCACGAGCTGGCGGACGCGGCGCGTGGCGTGCTCGACGCGATCTATGCGCACCAGATCAGCACGCTGGGCGAGCTGTTCGGCACCCGGGAGAGCCAGGGGCGCGCCACCACGGACGTCGCCCAGGTGGCGCGGGCCGCAACCTTCGGGGCGGTCGACACGCTGATCGTGGACATGGATGCCGTGGTGCCGGGCACGGTGGGCGACGAGGACGGTGCCGTCACCTTCGCCGAGGAGACGGGGCCGCAGAGCTACGGCGTGGTCGACGAGATCGCCCGGCGGGCGCTGCTGTCGGGTGCGCGGGTGGTGGCGGCGCGGCGTGCGGACGTACCGGGCGGCGGCGACCTGGCGGCCATCCTGCGCTACGCGATCTGAGAGGAGAGGCCCGGATTCTCAAGCGCGAGAATCGCGACAAGGCATTGAAAACGCTAGACACTACCTGAGACGCTAACGGTTCGTCAACGTCTGTTAGGACTGTCGTGTGCTGCGGGCCGTTCGACCGCAACGTGTGGACGCCCGCCGCTGAGATGGTGGGCTGTCGCCCAGATATGGGGTAAGAATCCGTCCACTTCAGCGGTCGCTGACCTGCCAGCGGGGGCTGACCCGGAAACTGGCCGGAGGCCCAGGGGCCGGGTGCCCGCGCCGGGGCAATCGCTCCGCCGGCGCCGCGCCCGTGCGCTCGCTCAGGTCTCCCTCAGGATCCTTTCAACCAACGCGTCCAGGTCGACCCAGACCGCGTCGTTGAAGCCCCCGCGCCCGGCATCCGCGTCTTTCGGAAACCCGGAGTCGAAGGCCATGCTGGCGAACTCCCGCGGCAGCGGGGCGTTGGTGGTGTTGTACAGCTGCGCCCCGACGATCCGCGTGTCGGCGAGCAGAGTCTCGCTCTTCAACGCGATCTCCAGAATCAGGCGGCGAAACGCCCGCCGCGCCCCTATCATTCGCACCTCGTTGGTCAGCGGCCCGTAATTCGCCGTGGGATCGACGACGTTCTGCTGCGCGGATGCCCACAGCGCCCTGAAGATCGCCAGGGGATCGTTTTCGACCCATTTGCCGTCCCGCTTGACGTGGCTCCTGGTGATCTGCTGGATCACGGCGGGGTCATGCAGGGGCTCGCCGCGGATCTCGCCGTACTTGAAGTGCTGAACGTCGCCCGCACCGCCGCCGGGTCGCGGCATCGGTATCGGCTCCTCTACGCCGAAGCTGCCCTTGCCGGCCTTCATGTCGAACTGCACGGCGACGAAACCGGTGTTTGGCGTGTTCGCGTCCCAGCTGGAAAGCAGTGTGGCCTCAGCCTGGTAGAAGCGCGGAACATGGACATAGAACAGAATCAGCGGGAACGTGCTGGCCTCGGGCCTCGCGCGCAGCGCCATCGCCTTCTGATAGTCGGATTTCGACGTGGTGACGTAGAAGCCAGGTCCGACGGCGCCCGAGCCAACCGGCTTGAGGACGGGCGACCGGACCATGATCTTGGCGCCGGTGATCGATGTCGCGTGCCAGAAGAACGCCCCGTCCGGACCCGAAGTATCGGCGTTCGAATCGAAGATCGGCATGGTTGTCCCCGTTGTTGATCCGCCACTCCCCCGATGGCTTGTCTCCGGTGAGGCTAACTCGCAGATACGCGCCGTTCCAAGCGTTTCTTGTCCTCGCTCGGCCTAGGCCGTGAACCGCGCCTCAGCGGTCGCTGACCTGCCAGCGCGGGTTGACCCACGGGGCGAGGTTGGAGCGCGGCAGGGGGTCGCGGCCGAGGACGTGGTCGGCGGCCTTCTCGCCGACCATGATCGAGGGGGCGTTGAGGTTGCCGTTGGTGATGCGGGGAAACATCGAGCTGTCGGCGACCCGCAGGCGCTCCACCCCGATCACGCGCGCCTGCGGGTCCACCACCGCCAGCGGATCGTCGCGGCGCCCGAGGCGCGCGGTTCCGCAGGGGTGGTATGCACTCTCGACGTGCTCGCGCACGAAGCCGTCGAGTTCGTCGTCGGTCTGCAACCCGCGCCCCGGCTGGATCTCGGCCCCGGCGTAGGGGCGGAAGGCGGGCTGGGCGAAGATCTCGCGGGTCAGGCGGATGCAGTGGCGGAAGTCGGTCCAGTCCTGCTCCTGGCTCATGTAGTTGAAGCGGATGGCCGGGGGCGTCGGCGGGGTTGGCGCTGCGCAGCCGCACCGTGCCGCGCGAGGGCGAGCGCATGGGGCCGACGTGCGCCTGGAAGCCGTGGCCCCTGACCGCCGCGCGGCCGTCGTAGCGCACGGCCAGCGGCAGGAAGTGGTACTGGATGTCGGGGTAGTCCACCCCCGCCGCCGAGCGCACGAAGGCGGCGCTCTCGAACTGGTTCGACGTGCCGAGCCCCATCTTGGCCAGCAGCCACTGGGCGCCGATGCGCGCCATCGCCGGGTAGTTGTACTGGCTGTAGAGGGTGATCGGCTTGAGGCTGCGCATCTGGATGTAGAGCTCCAGGTGGTCCTGGAGGTTGGCGCCGACGCCGGGACGGTCGGCCACGGGTGTGATGCCGTGCTCAGCGAGGTGGCCGGCGGGGCCAATCCCTGAGAGCATCAGCAGCTTGGGCGTGTTGATCGAGGAGGCCGACAGGATGACCTCGGCGTGGGCGGTGACGATCTCGCGGGTGCCGCCGCGGTCGATCTCGACGCCGGTGGCGCGGCCGTCCGCGATCAGCACGCGGGTGGCGAGGCCGCTGACCACGGTCGTGTTGCGGCGGGCCAGAGCGGGGCGCAGGTAGGCGTTGGCCGCGGACCAGCGCCGGCCGCGCCAGACGGTCTGCTCCATGGCGCCGAAGCCTTCCTGCTTCTGCCCGTTGTAGTCGTAGGTGAGCTCGAACCCCGCCTGGGCGCCGGCCTCGACGAAGGCGTGGTAGAGCGGGTTGCGGCGCGCGCCCGCGGGTGACGTGCAGCGGGCCGTCGCGTGCCGCGCCAGTCGGAGGCGCCGCCGTGCCAGTTCTCCATGCGGATGAAGTAGGGCGCGACGTCGGCCCAGCCCCAGCCCTCGGCGCCGGCCGTCGGCCCAGTGGTCGAAGTCCTGCGGGTGGCCGCGCACGTAGACCATGCCGTTGATCGAGGACGAGCCGCCCAGCACCTTGCCGCGCGGGGTGGCGAGGCTGCGCCCGCCGAGGTGCGGCTCGGGCTCGGTGCGGAAGCCCCAGTCGTAGCGCGGCATGTTCATCGGGTAGGAGAGCGCGGCCGGCATCTGGATGAACGGCCCCCAGTCGCTGCCGCCGTACTCGATCACGATGACCGAGCGGCCCGCCTCGCCGAGGCGGTAGGCGAGAGCCGAACCCGCCGAGCCGGAGCCGACGATGACGTAGTCGGCCTCCATCAGGCCCCTTCCACCAGCAGTGGCCGCCAAGAGACCATGACGTGCTCGCGAAAGGCCGGGCGCTCGGCAAGGCGGTCGTAGTAGGCGGCGACGGCGGGCCGGTCGGGGCGCGTGATCTCAAGGGTGAAGTAGCGGTAGAGCACATGGCCGATGACGATGTCGGCGAGGGTGAAGTTGCGGCCAAGCACGAAGGGCGAAAGGTGGGGTTCCAGCATCCCCAGCAGGCCGTCGAAGCGGGCGATGGCCGCGGTGAGGGCCGCCTCGTCGCGGTCCTTCGCCGCCGTGCGCACCCGCTGCCAGAAGATCGGCATGGTGAAGGCCTGGGCGAGGGTGGTCTTGCCCCACTCGGCCCACATGTCGACCGGTGCGCGCGCGACCGGGTCGCGCGGCCAGAACGGCGCCGAGCCGTAGCGGGTGGCGAGGTAGCGCAGGATCGCGCAGCTCTCGAACATGGTGAGGTCGCCGTCGCGCATCACCGGAACCAGCCCGTTGGGGTTCATGGCGCGGTACTCGCGCGTGTCGGTGCCGCCGAAGGCGCCGCCGTAGTCGAGGCGCTCGTGGGCAAGGCCGAACTCGGCGATGCCCCACATCACCGCCTGGACGTTGGACGAGGTGGCGCGGCCGTAGACGGTGATCATGCGGGATCCTTGGTCGGAACGGGGTGTGCTGCATCAGGCGTCCGGGTCGCGAAGGCTGTCGTAGGAGACCATGACGTGCTCGGCGTAGGCTGGCCGGGCGCGGAGCCGGGCATAGTAGGCGGCGATGCCGGGCCGGTCGGTGCGCGGGATGTCGATGGTGAAGTACCGGTAGAGCTGGACCCCGGCGAGGATGTCGGCGAGCGTGAAGTCCTTGCCGAGGAGCCAGGGGCCGGCGCCGATCTGCGTCTCGAGCAGCGCGAGGTCGCGGTCGTAGCGCGCCAGCGCGGCGGTGAGCGCGGCCTCGTCGCGCCGCGCCGCGGGGGTGCGGACGCGCGCCCAGAAGATCGGGCCGGTGAAGTCCATCCTGAGCGTGAGCCTGCCCCACTCGGCCCACATGTCGACCTGCGAGCGTGCCGCCGGGTCCTTCGGCCAGAAGGCGTCGTCGCCGTAGGCTGCGGCGAGGTAGCGCAGGATCGCGCAGCTCTCCCAGATGGTGGTGTCGCCGTCCTGGATAACCGGCACTAACCCATGCGGGTTGAGCGCACGGAACTCCGGCGCGTCGAGGCCGCCGAAGGCGTGGCCGCGTTCGACGAAGCGGTAGGGCAGGCCAAGCTCGCCGATGCCCCACATCACCACCTGCACGTTCGACGACGGGGTGTAGCCGTAGACGGTGATCGGTTCAGAAGGGTGCATCGACGGGTCCCGTTGCGACATAGACCGACTTCAGCCGGCTGTAGTGGTCGAGCGCGGCGCGGCCGTTCTCGCGGCCGATGCCGCTGGCCTTCACGCCGCCGAAGGGAAGCTCCACGGGCGTGAGGTTGTAGGCGTTGATCCAAGTGGTGCCGGCCTCGAGCCGGGCGACCGTGCGGTGGGCGCGGGCGAGGTCGCGGGTGAAGACGCCGGCGGCCAGGCCGAAGGGGGTGGCGTTGGCGCGGGCGACGACCTCGTCCTCGGTGTCGAAGTCGAGGACGCACATGACCGGGCCGAAGATCTCCTCGCGGGCGATGGTCATGGTGTCGGAGACGCCGGCGAAGACGGTGGGCTCGATGAAGGGTCCGCCGAAACCCTGGACGCGGGCGCGGTGGCCGCCTGTGACGAGGCGGGCGCCTTCGGAGATGCCGCGGGCAATGTAGTCCATGACGCGGGCACCCTGGGTCTCGGAGATCAGGGGGCCCATCTGGACGTCTGGGTCCATGGGGTCGCCGATGCGGATGCGCTCGGTGCGTGCGGTCAGGCGGTCGAGGAAGGCGTCGCGCAGCGGGCGGGCGACGAAGACGCGGGTGCCGTTGGAGCAGATCTGCCCCGAGGAGTAGAAGTTGGCGAGCATGGCCGCGCCAACGGCGTCGTCGAGGGAGGCGTCGTCGAAAATGATGAGCGGGGACTTGCCGCCGAGTTCGAGCGTGACTGCTTTCAGGCCTTCGGCGGCGGCGGCGTAGACCTTGCGGCCGGTGGCGACGGAGCCGGTGACGGAGATCTTGGCGATGGCGGGGTGGGCGGCAAGCGCGGCGCCCATGTCGCCGCGGCCCTGGATGACGTTGAAGGCGCCGGGGGGGAGGCCGGCTTCGGTGAGGATTTCGGCGAGTTTCAGGGCACCGAGAGGGGTGAGGTCGGAGGGTTTGAAGATCATGGCGTTGCCGCAGGCGAGCGCGGGGGCGGCCTTCCAGCAGGCGATCTGGCTGGGGTAATTCCAGGCGCCGATCCCGGCGCAGACGCCAAGGGGCTCGCGGCGGGTATAGGCGAAGTCGCGGCCCAGCTCGATGTGCTCGCCGGTCAGGCCGGCGGCGAGCGTGCCGAACCATTCGAGCGCATCAGCGCCGGAGGCCCAGTCGGCGACCAGCGTCTCGGAGATCGGCTTGCCGGTGTCGAGGGTTTCAAGCTCGCTAAGCTCGCGGTTGCGGGCGCGGACGATGTCGGCGGCTCGGCGCAGCACGCGGCCGCGCTCTGCCGGCGGCGTCGCTGACCAGGTGGCGAAGCCAGACTGGGCGGAGGCGATGGCCTGTTCGACGATGGCGGGCGTGGCGGCGTGGAGTTCGGCAATTGTCTCGCCGGTGGCGGGGTAGAGGACGGGGATGGGCGCCCCGGTCCGGTCTTCGGCGGGGGCACCGGCGATGTAGTGCGAGGCGGGGGGCCGGAAGGTCATGGGCGGCTAGCGGCGATGGCGAGGTCGATCTGGCGTTCGACGAGGGCGACCGCGGCGGCGGGGGCGGTCGGGCGGCGGCCCTTGAGGGCTTCGCGCAGGTAGGTGCCGTCGATCAGGGCGGCGGTGGCCTCGGCAATCGGCTCGATCTCGGGGCCGGGCACCAGCGGGCGCAGGGCGTGGGCGAGGTTGGAGTGCAGGCGGCGCTGGTAGATTCGCAGCAGTCGCGCGGCGCCGGGCGAGGACAGGGCCTTGGCGTAGAAGGTCAGCCAGGCGCCGATGGTGGCGCGGTGGAACTGCTCCGGGCCAAAGCTGCCGCGGACGATGGCGTCGAGGCGGGCGCGGGGGGTTTCGGCCTCGCGAAGGCCGAGCCACTACCGTTTCGCCGAATTCGGCGAGCAGGTGGCGCATGGTGGCGAGGATCAGGTCCTCCTTGGCCCCGAAGTAGTGATGAGCCAGCGCCGAGGACACGCCGGCGCGCGCCGCGATCTGCGCCACGGTGACGTCGAGCGAGCCGCGGTCGGCGATCTCGCGCAAGGCCGCCCCGATCAGCGCGCGGCGGCGGGTCTCGGCCATGCCGGGCTTGGGCGTCATGGGGCACGTCCAGATTGTTGATTGACTGGTCAGTCAATAAAGGTTTCGCTTGCCTCGGTCAACGCATTCACGCGACGTTGGCCGCAACGCGCCGGTGGAACCGGGGCGAAACTGAGGGGAGGTCTCACATGAAATACCTTATCCCGGCGGCGACGCTCGCCGCGGTTCTGGCGCAGCCGGCCCTGGCTGCCGAGCCGGAGAGCTGTGGCACGGTGCGCTTCTCGGACGTGGGCTGGACCGACATCACCGCAACCACTGCCGCGGCGGGCACGGTGCTGCGCGCGCTCGGCTACGAGACGAACGTGCGGGTGCTTTCGGTGCCGGTGACCTATACCGCGCTGGCCGAGGGCGACCTCGACGTCTTCCTCGGCAACTGGATGCCGACCATGGAGGCGGACATCGCCCCCTACCGCGAGGCAGGCACCGTGGACACGGTGCGCGCCAACCTGGAGGGGGCGAAGTACACGCTGGCGGTGTCGCAAGAGCCTGGCCGACGCAGGGCTGACCGACTTCGCCAAGATCGCGGAGTTCAGCGACCAGCTCGACGGGCAGATCTACGGGATCGAGCCGGGAAACGACGGCAACCGGTTGATCCAGGACATGATCGACGCCGACGCCTTCGGGCTCGGCGGCTTCCAGCTGGTCGAGAGTTCGGAGCAGGGGATGCTCGCCCAGGCGGCGCGGGCCGAGCGGCAGGGCGAGGGGATCGTGTTCCTCGGCTGGGAGCCGCATCCGATGAACGCCAACCTGAAGATGGCCTACCTGACGGGCGGCGACGACGTGTTCGGCCCGGACTTCGGCGGCGCCACGGTCTACACCAACACCCGCGCGGGCTATGTCGAGGAATGCCCCAACGTCGGGAAGTTCCTGGAGAACCTCGCCTTCACGCTGGCGATGGAGAACGAGATCATGGCGGCGATCCTCGACGACGGCACCGATCCCGATGCCGCCGCCGCCGCCTGGCTGAAGGCGAACCCGGAGGTGCTGGGGGCATGGCTCGAGGGCGTGACCACCCTGGATGGCGGTGATGCGATGGGCGCGGTACACGGCGCGCTGGGGCTCTGAGCGGCTGATGCGCGCCGGCAGGGCGTGTTGACGTGGACTGGCTGACCGCCACCAAGATCCCGGTCGGGCGCTGGGCGCGCGACGCGGTCAACTGGCTGACCGACAACGCCACCTGGTTCTTCGACCGGGTGGCGGAGGCGGTCAACGCGCTGATCGACGCCATCCTCTGGGTGTTGCAGACCCCGCATCCGCTGGTGGTGGTGGCGGCCTTCGGGGCGCTGGCCTGGGGGTTGCAGCGGAAGTGGGGCACCGTGGCGCTGGTCGTCGCCGGGTTCCTGTTCATCATCAACCAGGGCTACTGGAAGCCGACCACCGAGACGCTGACCCTGGTGCTGTGCTCGGTTATCCTCTGCATGGGGGTCGGCGTGCCCATCGGCATCGCGGCGGCGCATCGGCCGAAGCTCTATGCCGCCATGCGCCCGGTGCTCGACCTGATGCAGACGCTGCCGACCTTCGTCTACCTGATCCCGGCAATCGTGTTCTTCGGCCTCGGCATGGTGCCGGGGCTGATCGCCACCGCGATCTTCGTGCTGCCGGCGCCGATCCGGCTGACGCAGCTGGGGATTTCCACGACGCCGCGCGACCTGAAGGAGGCGGGGCTGGCGTTTGGCGCCACGCCGGGGCAGCTGCTGCGCAAGGTCGAGCTGCCCTGGGCGCTGCCGCAGATCATGGCGGGGCTGACGCAGACGATCATGCTGTCGCTGTCGATGGTGGTGATCGCGGCACTGGTCGGCGCCGACGGGCTGGGCGTTCCGATCCTGCGGGCGCTCAACTCGGTCAACATCGCGCTGGGGTTCGAGGCGGGGTTGGTGATCGTGGTGCTGGCCATCGTGCTCGACCGCATGTTCCGGCGGGGGTGAGCATGCGGCCGATGATCGAGTTCGACCGGGTGTCCATCGTCTTCGGGTCCGAGCCGGAGCGGGCGCTGCCGCTGCTCGACGCCGGGCAGAGCCGGGCCGAGGTGCAGGCGGCGACCGGGCAGATCCTCGGCGTCCACGATTGTTCGCTGACGGTGGCCGAGGGCGAGATTTCGGTGTTGATGGGCCTGTCGGGGTCGGGCAAGTCGACGCTCCTGCGCGCCGTCAACGGGCTGAACCCGGTGACGCGAGGGGCGGTGCGGGTGCGCTCACAGGGCGGCGAGATGACCGACGTGGTCACCTGTTCGCCGGAGCGGCTGCGGGAGCTGCGCCGGGGCACCGTGTCGATGGTGTTCCAGCAGTTCGCGCTGCTGCCCTGGCGCAGCGTGGTCGAGAACGTGGCGCTCGGGCTGGAGCTGGGGGGGATAGAGCGCGAGGCGCGGCTGGAGAAGGCGCGGGCGATGCTGGCCACAGTGGGGCTGGAGGCCTGGGCGGACAAGCGGGTGGGCGAGCTGTCGGGTGGCATGCAGCAGCGAGTCGGGCTGGCACGGGCGTTCGCAACGGATGCGGACATCCTGCTGATGGACGAGCCGTTCTCGGCCCTCGATCCGCTGATCCGCGCCCGGCTGCAGGACGAGTTGCTGGAACTGCAGGCGGGGATGCGCTGCACCATTGTCTTCGTCAGCCATGACCTGGAGGAGGCGGTAAAGCTCGGCAACACCATCACCATAATGGAGGGCGGTCGGATCGTGCAGGCGGGGTTGCCCGAGGACATCGTGCTGCGCCCGGCGACGGCCTATGTCTCCGAGTTCGTCGCAAGGCTGAACCCGCTGAGCGTGCTGCGCGCAAGCGACGTGATGGTGCCGGCCGGCGCGCCGCCGGACCCGGCGCGGGTGGTGGCGCCGGATACGCCGCTCCGCGACACGCTGGCGCTGTTCGCGGCGGCGGACGCGCCGGTCTGGGTCGCGGATGCCGACGGTGTGCGCGGTGCGATCACCCCGGATGCGGTCTTCCGGGTGCTGGCGCCGCGCGGCGCGGCGCGGTGAGGACCGGTCGCTGATCGGACGCCCAGCGCCGCATCGCGGTTCGGCCGAGCCATGCGTCTTGCAGTTGGCGCCTCAGCTGCTGCGAAGACCACGCGCCCAGGCGTTACCATGAAATCGTTGCCGGACTGGCGAGGCGCCTCGTGATCTCCTATTATGAATGGCTGCGGAGTGATCTCGGCCCTTTGATCGCTCGTTGCGCAAACCTTGTAATGTATAGGGAGCCGCAGTATTGACACGCCTAGCAATATTCGTATTCTCTTTCAATCGCGGCAAGTATCTAAACAATTGTCTTGACTCAGTGCGCCGCGCCAATTCTTTGAACTTGCCCGTCTACATCATAGACGACAACAGCACGGACCCTGACACCGTCGCGGTTCTCCGGTTAGCTCAAGGGCCATTCAATGTCATTTACAACGATGCCAAGGATCGCGAGTTCAAGACGGGCGGCCTGCACGGAAACATGAACAAAGCGATGGAGATTGCACGCAACGAAGCCTATACGTGCGTGATCTTCATTCAAGATGACATGCAGTTTGTCAGGGAGATTACTCAGACTGACCTAGACGGCTTTGACCGGTTTTTCGAGTGTAATCCGAATGCCGTCGAACTCACGATCACATTTCTTGCCCTGCAGGGGCATGAGGAACGGGGCATGCGAATGCGGACCGAGCCGGCGGGGGTTGGTTGGGTCGGAAAGCCGGGGTTCGAAAGACCGAACTTCGTCGACCCCGGTGTCTTTCACGTGGCCAGGTTCCATGAACGTCTGCATTACTTCGTCCCGGGTGAGGCCGCCAACAACGACCGATGCGTGGCGGCAGGGCTAGATCGCGGAATCTACCGGGCACCAATGATGCACTGGCTGCCGTTCGCCGAGAGCTACCGCGGTGGCAGGCGGTCGCTGCTGCACGCGGCTATCGAATATTCCTGCGGCGCAGGTCTGCATCCGTATGAGTTCTGGACCAACGACCCGGTTCATGCGGAACCCAAGAACTGGGATGACCCCTCGATTGTCACCGAGAGGGCCCTTTCCGCGCCTTCCGCGCCGAAGGCAATGTACTTGGCCACGTCCGGTGGGGTCGGTCTGATCCTTGCCAAGGGCGGTTGGCGGCTGCATGTCTTCAACGCCCTCCAAAGCGTCAGGCGTCCGATCCGTGCATGGCTGAGAAAGATGACCTGAACTAACGCCTCAGCGGCAGATCGCTTCGGGTTGCGGTGTCGGCCCGATGGTCAGGAGTGTCCAGGAGGTACCGCAGCGGGACCGAGCTTGCCGCGGCGCGCTTTCTCGGGAAGGAGCGCTTGGAGCGGGCGAGGTATCCCTGCTCTACAAAGTCAAGTTCGAGGATGGCGAGGTCATCGTGCAGCCCGAGCCGTACGTCGCGGGACCGGTGAAGCTCACGGCCTACGGGAGCAGCACGACGCTCGGCGAGATCACCTTCTGCCGTGGCGAGCCCGGTCGGCAACAGTGATCTCGCGCACGTCGATTTCGGCATATACCCAGAAGCGCGCGGCACTCCCCCGCCTCGAAGGCGAGGTGCTGAAGCTGGCGGAACGGTTCCACGAGAAGACGGTGCGGGGAACTCGCCAGCCGCTTGAAGAGTGCAGATCGGCAATTCCGGGTACTCGCCGAATGACGCGATCTTCAGGCATCAATCCCCGTTGAGAAATCCGGGCTCCTGAACTGTCGTTCGGTGTGGGCAAGCCTTTGGGTCTTCGACGGATGCGCGGCTTGTTGCGCGGGGCGATTGCTGCCAGCTTGGAAGGGTCCGTTGCGCTGGCCGAAACGGAGGGTCCGCTCGAATTGATCCGCTTCGAGGCCAGTGACAAATCCGCGGTTTCGCCGAGCGCCACCTCAAATGCCGACCTCTGGCCGCAGATCCTGATGCTAAAAGCGGGGTATCCTCGCCCACCGGCCGATCCTGAGCATCGGCGAGGCGGCGCGGCTGGTGGGCCAGGGTGCGACTTCAACACCCGGGTCGAAGGCGTGCGCCGCCGCGACGAGATCGGCGATCTGGCGGGGCGGATGAACGAGATGATCGGCGAGCTGAGCGAACGCGTAGAGCTGATGAAGTTCGTCTCGCGCGGGACGGTGAGTGCCATCCAGGCCGCGGGCGCCGGCCCGATGGACCGCGTCGGCGAGCGGCGGCGGGTCGCGGTGCTGTTCTCGGACATCCGCGGCTATACCGCCTTCTCCGAGACCGTGGCGCCCGAGATCGCCGTCAGAGGCGCTCAGTCTCTACCTGGAAGCACAGACGGCCACCGTCGAGGCGCATGGCGGCGATGTGGACAAGTTCGTCGGCGACGAAGTGGTGGCGCTGTTCCAGGGCGAGGGCATGGAGGCCCGCGCCGTCGCTTGCGCCCTTGGAGATCCAGCGCGCCATGCCCGCGCTGGTGGAGGCCCACCCCGAATGGAACCTGCACGTGGGCATCGGGGTGAGTGTCGGCGAGGTGGTGCTGGGCGCGATCGGCGCGCGCGACCGCATGGACTTCACCGTGCTCGGCGACACGTGTGAACCTCGCGTCGCAGCTCTGCGATGCGGCACCGGCCCGGATGCCGTGCTGGTCAGCGAGGCGGTGCAGGCTGTACTGGCCGGCGACCCCGGCCTGAGCTTCCGGCCCCAGGCCCCGCTCACCCTGAAGGGCAGGCGCCAGCCCGTTCAGGTCTTCACCGCGCTGGCCGCCACCGGCCCTGACGCACCTCTGCCGAAGCGCCCGGACACTGAGCCGATCGGCACGGCAGACGCCGGGCCGGGCGCGCGTGAGCACGGCTGAACGGCGCTATTCCAGCGCCTGGATCTCGCGGTTCGCCCGGCGCAGCCGCTCGGAGAAGTAGCGGGTGACGTTGGTCAGGATGGTGATCAGGATGTTCGGGTGGTCTTCGGCCAGCTCCCGCAGCCGGTCGACCGACAGCCCGTAGCAGAGCGTCCGCTCGTCCGCGATCACGTCTGCCGAGCGCGGACCCCCGTCGAGCAGCGCCGTCTCGCCCACCGTCACCCCCGGCCCCAGGCTCGCAAGCCGGTGCCGCTGCCCGTCCGCCGAGCGCAGCGAGACCGAAGCCTGTCCGCTGGCAATCACGAAGAGGATATGCGCCGGATCGCCCTCCTGCAGGATCGTCTCGCCCGCCTCGAACTGCATCACCTCGACAATGCTCTCGAGCAGCCGGTATTCCGCATCACTTAGCCCCCGGAACACGTCGAGCCGCCCCAGCGCCAGCTGCGACAGGTCGCGGTCGGGCGGATGCGACCCCAGGATCGCCGCCTCGCATGCCTCCAGCGCCGCATCGACATCGATGTGGAAGCTGACCGTCTCAGGGTCCATCACCTCTTCCAGCGCCGCCCTCAGCTCGGCCAGCTGGCCTTCCGGCCCGACGTTGGTCAGCAGCAGCCGCGGCCGGTCCGAGTTGGACGGGGCGACCAGCAGCTTCAGCAGCTTCACCGCCGCCGGATCGGCATCGCGCACCCGCCGGAAGTCGAGAACGAGAAACCCGACGTCCGCCGCTCAACTCGCCCACCCGCCGCAGCAGCCGCTCGACTGAAGCGAAATAGAGCGCGCCCTGCAGCTCCAGCACCACGATCCGCTCGCCCTCGCGATCGAGCGTGTCGGATGTCGTCCGCCCGGCTCTGGCGCTTGGAATGCACCGAGCTGCCCCGGTACTCGCGCCGGATCACCGCCCGCGGGTTGGCCCGGTTGGCGAAGACGTGCAGCCCGAAGGACTGCGAGATCTCGCGGCAGGCAGCGACCCCGCGGATCGAGTTGCCGTAGCCGTCGAGCAGCGGCGAGAACACCCCGATGCCGATCTGACCGGGGATTACGGCGACAATCCCGCCCGAGACCCCGCTCTTGGCCGGCATCCCCACCTCGAAGGCCCATTGCCCGGCATAGTCGTACATCCCGCAGCTCGCCATCACCGTCAGCACGTCGCGCACCTCGGATGGCCTGAGCAGCCGCTCGCGCGATACCGGATGCACCCCGTCGTTGGCGAGCACCGCCGCCATGATCGCGAGATCGCGCGCCGTCACTTCGACCGAGCACTGGCGGAAGTAGATGTCGAGCACCTCCGAGGGCGGGCGGGTGATCATCCCCGAGTTCAGCATCATGTAGGCGATCGCCCGGTTGCGGTGCCCGGTCTCGTCCTCGGAGCGGTAGACCGCCTCGTCGATCGTCGCCGGCCGACCCGCGAAGCGCGAATAGAAGTCGAGCATCTCGGCCCGCCGTGCGTCCTGTGTCGCGCCCTTGAAGAGTTCCGAGATGGCGATGGCGCCTGCATTGACCATCGGGTTGAAGGGCCGGTTGTTCACCTCGTCGAGGATGATCGAGTTGAAGGCCTCGCCGGTCGGCTCCACGCCCACGTGCTCCAGCACCGCCGCCTGCCCGTGCTCGTGCAGCGCGTAGGCATAGGCGAAGGGCTTGGAGACCGACTGGATCGAGAAGCTGACCTCCGCGTCGCCCGCCGCATAGACCGCGCCGTCGGTGGTCGCGATCGCGATCCCGAACCAGCCCGGGTCGGCCTTGCTCAGCTCGGGGATGTAGTCCGCGACCCGCCCCTCGGACAAGCCGGCCAGCCGCGCGTGCAGCCCGGCCAGATAGCGGGCGATCGGCGTGTCCGGTCCCTGTCCCTCCAACGAGTCGTGCACCGCTTCCCCCGTTTCCTGCCGGCGCCCCGCCCCCGAACCAAGAGGGAAAACCGGCCGGGCGCAAGCGCTTAGACACCCGGACCGCTTCCCCCGCAGGGCGTCGCACCGTGCGACCGGGGCTTAGCCTCTGAAAATACTTAGAAATCCGACTGTCTACACAATCTGTAGACAGTCCAGGGCTGCCCAATCCGTGTGCGTCCGCGCCGCCCGAGATGCCGTCAGTCGAACGGACGATCGAGGGTTCTGATGTCGCCCATCAGGTATGGGCGAAGGCGTTTGATCTCGGCCGCGATGAAATCGCTGAATGCGCGCACGCGCGCGGTGCCCCGCAGGTCGGCATGGGTGACCAGGTAGACGCGCGAGCCGATTTCCGGAACCGGCGACAGGACGGCCTCGATACCTACCTCGGAGCCACCGAGCAGCATCGGCAGCGGCGCCAGTCCGGCGCCGGACTTCACGGAGGCCATCGCACCGAGCATGGAATTAGCGCGGGCCGCGACCCGCGCCCGCGGCGCGGTTTTTCGAAGCCACTTCGCTGCCTGGTTTGCCGCCATCTCGCCGGTGAACTCGACCACCGCGTGGTGATCGAGATCCTCATACCGCTGCGGGCGGCCGTGCCGCTCCAGATAGGATCGGCTCGCATAGACCCCCCACGCCGAATCGGCGATTCGGCGGGCGACCAACGAGGCGTCGCCGGGTTCATGCATGCGCATTGCGACATCGGCCTCGCCCTTCGCAAGGTCGAGCCGGCGGTCCGTCATGATGAGATCGACGGAAACTTCGGGGTATCTTGCCTCGAACGCTGCGATCATCGGCACCAGCAGCCGGGACGCCACCCCCTCGGGGCAGGTCACCCGTAGCGTCCCGCTGAGCTCGCTGCCGCCGGAGGTCGCATGCCGCTGGAATGCCGCGACGGATCGCTCGACCGCCTCGGCGTGCGGGACCAGCGCCGTCCCGAGGTCTGTGAGCCGGTAGCCGGTCGGATGCTGCTCGACGAGCTTGCGGGCGATGCCCGCCTCGAGCGCGGCCAGGCGCCGCTGCACGGTCGGCTGGCTGACACCGAGCGACTTCGATGCCGAAAGCGTGCTTCCCTCGCGCGCGACGGCCAGAAGATAGCGCAGATCGTCCCAGTCGAACATGAACAGGCCCAACATTTCTGTCGAACGGGCGGACAAACATGTGGCTGATAGGGCACCCCCTCGCGGTGCTACTGATCCCACGCGGTTGGCGATATCCGATCAACCTTCACCATCGGGAGCATAGCACATGGCAACGCAAGGTTCATACCAGACAGAGATCGTTCCTTTGGCCGCGGGCGCGGCAGAGCAGACCCTGGCGGGCGGCCTCCGAATCAATCCGGCCGACAAGTCAATTCGTCTCGGACCGCTCGGCGTGCGCTTCCTGGTCACCGGCGAGAGTTCGGGCGGCAGTGTCGCGGCGTTCGAGGTCCTGGTTCCGGGCGGGCATCGCCTGGCGGCGCCGGCCCATAGCCACGATCGGTACGAGGAGACCATCTTCGGCATCGACGGGGCGCTGACCTGGACCGTCGACGGGCAGCCCTTCGATGTCGGACCGGGTCAGGCGCTCTGCATTCCGCGCGGCGCAATTCATCGCTTCGACAACAACGGCAGCGGCGATGCGCGAGCGCTCTGCGTGATCACCCCGGCGGCGATCGGGCCCGCATACTTCCGCGAGGCCGCCGCAGTGCTCGACGCGGCCCGGGGCGGCCCCCCGGACACGGCGAAGCTGGTGGAGGTCATGCTGCGCCACGGCATCACCCCGGCCCGGCCATAGGCGAAACCAACACGGCATCCGGCGCAGGTCCAGAACCCCTGCGCCGACGCAACCGGGAGGACAACGATGTTCCACAAGCTGCAGCGCCACGATCAGCAGAAGGGCGCCATCGCCCAGGTCGAGTTCGAAGGCGCGCCGTACGGTGCGGGCGTTTCCTTCTTCGTCGGCGAACTGGCCCCGGGAAGCGGTCCGGGCCTGCACCGGCATCCCTATGCCGAGACCTGCATCATCCACGCCGGCCGAGCCCAGATGACCGTCGGTGGCGTGGAGACCGTTGCCGGTCCCGGCGACATCGTCGTCATCGAGCCCGGCGTGCCGCACCGGTTCACCGCGGTCGGCGGCGAAAAGCTCTTCGCGGTCGCCATCCACGCCTCGGACCGGTTTACGATCGAGTGGCTCGGGGGCTGATCCGTGGCCGGGGGGCGGCCCGCGGCGTCACCCCTCGAGGAACGCCCGCATCCGCTCCACCGCGCGGCGGATGTTCTCCTGGCTGTTGGCATAGCTCAGCCGCACGTAGCCCTCGCCGAGAATGCCGAAGTCCGGCCCGCCGATGATCGCCACGCCGGCCTTCTCCAGCAGGTCCGACGCCAGCGGCTTGGCCTTGCGCCCCGTCGCCGCCACGTTCGGGAAGGCATAGAACGCCCCCTTAGGGGTGATGCAGCTCACCCCCGGCAGGTCGTTCAGCAGCGAGACCACCAGCTTCCGCCGCGCGTCGAACTCCGCCACCATGGCGCCGACCGACTCCTGCGGCCCGGTCAGCGCCTCTATGGCAGCGAACTGGGCTGGGGCGTTGACGCAGGACCAGGCGTTGACCGCCAGCTTTCGCGCCTTGTTGTAGAGGTCTTCCGGCCAGACCGAGTAGCCCATCCGCCAGCCGGTCATCGCATAGGTCTTCGACCAGCCGTTGAGCAGGATCAGCCGGTCGCGGATCTCGGGATAGCCGAGCAGCGTCACGTGCTCCTCGCCGTCGTAGAGCATCTGGTCGTAGATCTCGTCCGACATGATCGCGACCTGCGGATGCTCGGCCAGACCCGCCACCAGCCGGTCCACCTCGGCCTTCGGGCGTCACCCCGCCCGTCGGATTGGCCGGCGAGTTGACGATGATCAGCCGCGTCGCCGGCGTGATCAGCCCCAGCGTCTCCTCGGCCGAGAAGGCGAAGCCGTTGGCCTCGCGGATCGGGATCGGCACTGGCCGCGCGCCGGTGAACTCGATCATCGAGCGGTAGATCGGAAAGCCCGGGTCCGGATACAGGATGTCCACCCCCGGCTCGCCGAACATCAGGATCGCGGTGAACATCGTGACCTTGCCGCCGGGCACGATCAGCACCTGGTCGGGGTTCACCTCCGCCCCGAAGCGCCGGTGAAGGTCCCCCGCCACCGCCTCGCGCAGCTGCGGCAGACCCGGTCGCCGGCGTGTAGCCGTGCTGCCCGTCGCGCAGCGCCTTCACCGCCGCCTCGACGATGTTCGGCGGCGTCGGGAAATCCGGCTGGCCGATCCCGAGATTGATCACGTCCCGCCCCTGCGCGGCGAGCTGCCCCGCCCGCGCCAGCACCGCGAAGGCGTTTTCCTCGCCGATACGGTCAAATCCCGCGATTGTCTGCATTCCGCCCTCCCTGTTGGCGCACCGATAGCAGGCCTGCGAGCCCCGCGCGAGAGCGACCCGCAGCGTTGCGCCCGACCCGCAGTTGCCGCAGGGTGGTCACGGGAGGATCCTGGACATGACGGGAATCAAGGTCAGGCAACTGGCGCACGTCTGCATCTTCGCGAAGGACCTCGCGGAGACCGAGGCCTTCTACCGCGACGTGCTCGGAGTGCCGGTGAAGTTCGGCTTCACCCGCGCCGGAGAGCCGTTCGGCTTCTACCTCGACGCGGGCGGCCGGACCAACATCGAGGTCTTCCTGAAGCCGGCCGCCGAATACGCCGCCACGAATGCGATCAACCACCTCTGCCTGGAGGTGGCCAGCATCGACGACGCCGTGGCCCACATCCGCGCAAGGGGCGTCGAGGTCACAGCCAAGAAGTTCGGTGTCGACGAGACCTGGCAGGCATGGATCACCGATCCGAACGGCGTCCGCATCGAGCTTTTCGAGTACACCGACCGGAGCGCTCAGTTCACGGGCGGAGACCGGATGGCCGACTGGTAGTGCGGAACCGGCCACCGAAGCCCCGCAGCCCGACCCCCAACATCCACTTCACCATCCCGCGGATTGCCGCGCGCGTCAGGGACTTCCGCAGCGGGCCAACTTCCGCTAGACCCCCGCCGACCGGAAATCTGCGGAAAGCCCGATGAAGTTCACCCTCGCTTGGCTGAAGGATCATCTCGACACCGAGGCCACCCTCGACGAGATCACCTTCGCACTTACCGACCTCGGCCTCGAGGTCGAGGGCGTCCACAATCCGGCCGAGCGGGTGTCCGCCTTCACCGTCGGCGAGATCATCGAGGCCTGGGCCCACCCCGACGCCGACAAGCTGCGCGTCTGCCGCGTGGCCACCCGCGACGGCGAAAGACAGATCGTCTGCGGCGCCCCCAATGCGCGGGCCGGCATCAAGGTCGTGGTCGCCGCCCCCGGCGACTACATCCCCGGCATCGACACCACCATCAAGGTCGGCAAGATCCGCGGCGTCGAGAGCCACGGCATGATGCTGTCCGAGCGCGAGATGGAGATCTCCGAGGAGCACGACGGCATCCTCGAGCTGCCCGCTAGCGCCAGCGTGGGTGCGCGCTACGTCGACGTGGCGGCGTTCGACCCGGCGATCGACGTGGCCATCACCCCCAACCGCCCCGACGCGCTGGGCGTCGCCGGCATCGCCCGCGACCTCGCCGCCCGCGGCCTCGGCCGGCTGAAGACACCGGAGATCGTCCCGGTTCCCGGCGAGTTCCCCTGCCCGGTCGCGGTCTACCTCGCCCCGGACGTGGCCTCCGAAGCCTGTCCGCTCTTCGTCGGCCGGCTCATCCGTGGCGTCGCCAACGGCCCCTCGCCCGCCTGGCTGCAAGCCCGCCTGCGCGCCATCGGCCTCCGGCCGATCTCGGCGCTGGTCGATATCACCAACTTCATCACCTACGACCGCGGCCGCCCGCTGCACGTCTTCGACGCGGCCAGGGTCCACGGCCCGATCACCGTCCGCCTCGCCCGCCCCGGCGAGAGCCTCGCCGCCCTCGACGGCAAGAGTTACGACTTCGACGGCTCCGAGACGCTGGTCTGCGACGAGCGCGGCCCCGAGGCGATCGGCGGCGTGATCGGCGGCATGGCCACTGGCTGCACCGAGGCGACCACCGACGTCTTCGTCGAGGCGGCGTACTTCGATCCCGTGCGCACCGCCCGCACCGGCCGCCGCCACCGCATCAACTCCGACGCCCGCTACCGGTTCGAGCGCGGCGTCGATCCCGCCTTCACGCCGCTCGGCATGGAGCTTGCCACGCGGATGATCCTCGATCTCTGCGGCGGCACGCCCTCGGAAGTCGCGATCGCCGGCCATGTCCCTGACACAGCCCGCAGCTACCCGCTCGACACCGCCCACGTCGCGCGCCTCGTCGGCATGGACATCCCGCGCGACGAGCAGGTCCGCATCCTCGCGGCCCTCGGCTTCGAGGCGACAGGCGAGGGCGCCACCCTGCGCGTCGCCGTGCCCTCGTGGCGCCCGGACGTGCTGGGCTCGGCCGATCTCGTCGAGGAGATCGCCCGCGTCGCCTCGCTCTCGCAGCTCAAGGGCCAGCCGCTCACCCGGCAGGCCAGCGTGGCAAAGCCCATCCTCACGCCCATTCAGCGCCGCGAGAGCCAGGCGCGGCGGCGGATGGCGGCACTCGGTCTCAACGAATGCATGAGCTACAGCTTCATTGACGCGGAGGCGGCCGGCCTCTTCGGTGGTGGGGGCGAGACGGTACGTTTGGCCAACCCGATCAGCTCGGAGATGAGCCACCTTCGCCCCGACCTGATCCCGGGCCTGCTGCGCGCCGCCGCCCGCAATCAGGCGCGCGGCATGGCGGATCTGTCGCTCTTCGAGGTGGGCCAGGTCTTTGCCGGCGGCGAGCCGGGCGAGGAAACTCTCCAGGCCGCCGGCATCCGCGTCGGCCATTCGTCCCCGCGCAATCCGCATGGCACCCGCCGCCCCGTGGACGCTCTACGACGCCCGCGCTGATGCCGAGGCGGTGCTCGCAGCCATCGGCGCGCCCGAAAAGCTGATGATCCAGCGCGGGGCGCCGGACTGGTTCCACCCCGGCCGCTCGGGCCGGCTGACCCTAGGACCGAAGACCGTCCTCGCCATATTCGGCGAGTTGCATCCCAAGGTGCTGGCAGTCCTCGACGTCAGGGGACCGGCAGTCGCGTTCTCGGTCTTCCCCGCGGCCTTACCGCTTGCGCGCGCGCGCAACGCCACCCGGCCGCCGCTCGCGGTCTCGGACCTTCAGGCGGTGGAACGCGACTTCGCCTTCGTGCTCGACGCGCGCGTGGAGGCCGAGGCGGTGCTCAAGGCAGCGCGCGGCGCCGACAAGGTGCTGATCACCGACGTCTCGGTCTTCGACGTCTTCGCCGGGCCGCGCGCCGAGGCGCAGATGGGCGAGGGGCGCAAGTCGCTTGCCATAGCCGTGCGGCTTCAGCCTACTGCGGCAACCCTGACCGAGGCCGAGATCGAGGCCGTTTCCGCCAGGGTCGTGGCGGCGGTGGAGAAGGCGACCGGCGGCAGCCTTAGGGCCTAGCGAAATCGGCCGAACCTGGCCGCATTCAGGATGGGAGACAGAGAATGGTGGGAAAGACATTCAACGAGTTCAAGGCATTCATCGCCCGCGGCAACGTCATGGACCTGGCAGTAGGCATCATCATCGGTGCCGCCTTCACGGCCATCGTCGGAAGCCTGGTCGATGACCTGATCAACCCGCTGATCGGCCTCGTGACCGGCGGCGTCGACTTCTCCAGCCACGTGCTCCGCTTCGGCGAGGGCGAGCATGCGGCCACTTTCCGCTACGGTGCGTTCATCACCGCGATCATCAACTTCCTGATCATCGCCTGGGTCGTCTTCCTGCTGGTCAAGGGCGTGAACACGCTGCGCGACACGATCGACACGACCGAGAAGACACCGGACACGCCCAAGGGTCCGACCCAGGAAGAGCTGCTGGCCGAGATCCGCGACCTCCTGAAGCAAGAGCGCGCGCCGAGCTAGCCGCGCCTCAGCCCAGCAGCCAGGACGCCAGATAGAGCGTGGCCATCCCCGCGAGGATGGCGGCCAGCGGCCCGCGCCGCCAGGTGCCGACCGCCAGCGCCACAACGGCGGCGATCATCCGCGCCGGGTCCGGCGTGCCGTCGGTGGCGGCGGGCCAGACCACCAGCGGCACCGCGATGGCCGGCATGACGGCGACGGGCACATACCGCAGCAGCCGCATCGCCCACTCGGGCAGCTGCCGGTCGCCCACCAGCCCGATGAAGGAGAAGCGGATCAGGAAGGTGCCGAGCCCGACCCCGAGGATCACCACCCAGATCATGGCATCCCGGCTCATCGCCGAGGCTCCCGGCGTCGCTCCTGCCAGCGCTCGACCGCGGCGCCGGTGAGCATGGCAAGCCCGGCGGCGACCAGCACACCGGTGCTGTAGGGCAGCCCCGCGAAAACCAGCACCGCGGCCACCGAGACCAGCGCCGCCGCCAGATGCGGCAGGGTGCGCAGCGCCGGAGCGAAAAGGGCGATGAAGGTGACCGGCACCGCGAAGTCGATGGCAATGCCGGCGGGGATCGCCGCTCCCGCCACCGCCCCTGCCCAGGTCGCGAGATACCAGGGCCCGCAGACCGGGGCGGCGGCGCCGAAGAAATGTGCGACCTTCTGCGCCCCGCTCATCCGCGGCTGCAGCGCGTAGCGGTTGACCGCAGCGCCGTAGGTCTGGTCGGTCAGGAAGTAGGCCGCCAGCGCGCGCTGCCAGAGCGGGGCGGCGCCGAGGTGCGGCGCCAGGGCGGCGGAATACATCGCCATGCGCAGGTTGACCGCCAGCGCCGTGCCGATGACGATGAGGGTCGGCGCGTTCTCGGACATCAGCTGCAGCATGGTGAACTGCGATGCGCCGGCGATGATGAGGATGCTGGCGGCCATGATCTCGGCAATGTTCCAGCCCGCCTCGGCGGCCAGGGCGCCGAACAGCATTGCGAAGGGAACCACCACCAGCAGGAACGGCGCACCGTCGCGAAACCCCTGCCAGAAGGCGTGCCGGATCTGGGGCTTTGGCATCGGCACTGTCCCTCCGCTGGTGCCTGCTCTATCGTGGCCGGCGGGAGCGGTTCAACCGGAATTGCGGGCCATGGGCGAGAGGGTTTCGATCGCCGGAGTGATCCTCGCCGGCGGGCTCGCGCAGCGCATGGGCGGGGGCGACAAGTGCCTGCTGCCGCTGGGCGGGCGGCCGCTTCTGGCGCATGTGATCGCGCGGCTGGCGCCGCAGGTGGACCGGCTGGCGATCAGCGCCAACGGCGATCCGGCGAGGTTCGGGGCCTTCGGGCTGCCGGTGCTGGCGGACAGCGTCGGGGGCTACCCAGGCCCGCTGGCGGGGGTGCTGGCCGGTCTGGACTGGGCGGCGGAAGAGGGCGCGGCGTTGCTGGTCTCGGCGGCGGGGGACACGCCCTTCTTCCCGGCCGACCTGGTGGCCGGCCTGCGCGCCGCCGCCGGGGCTGCCGGGACCCCGCTCGCCATGGCGGCGACGCCGGGGGAGGGGGGCGGGACAGAGCGGCATCCGACCTTCGGGCTCTGGCCGGTGGCGATGCGCGAGGACCTGCGCGCGGCCATCGCCGGGGGCACGCGCCGGGTGGTGGACTGGACCGAGCCGCGGGGCTGCGCGCGGGCGATCTTTCACGGCCCCGGCCACCCGTTCTTCAACATCAACACCCCCGCCGATCTCGCCCGCGCCGAGGCGATGCTTGGTGCTCGGAATGCGGATAACCAGTGCGGAGATTTTTCAAGTAATTGAAATATAACAGTAATCGTAGTTAATTGAGAGTTAACGGAGGGCGCGGGCACCCAAGGCAGGACGGCGGCGTCACGCCTCGGCGTGGTCCCCGACCGGGGGGATCGTGCCGTCCTTGGACAAGAGGACCGCGATCGGGCGGGTGCCGGGGAACTCGGAGAGGACGATAACGAGGATGGCGGTGACAGGCACGGCCAGGATCGCCCCGGCGAGGCCCCAGAGGCTGCTCCAGGTCACCAAGCTGACCAGGATCACGAAGGGGCTGAGGTTGAGCGACGTGCCCATCAGCCAGGGCTCGATGAAGTTGCCGACCAGCACTTGCATCGCCGAAAGCGCCAGCGTGATCACGACCACAGGGCCGAGCGCGCCGAACTGCAGCACCGAGAGCGCAACCGGGAAGAACACGCCGAGGAATGACCCGACATAGGGGATGTAGTTGAACAGCCCGATCAGCAGCGCCCAGAACCCGGCGAACTCGATCCCGGCGACGCGCATGACGATGTAGCTCAGGATGCCGAGGAGCACGTTGATCGCGGTCTTCATCACCAGGTAGGTGCCGATACGGCTGTTGATGTCGCCGATGAGGCGGCGGATATGCGCAACCCGCGCCGGGTCGTCGGAGAGGCGCGAGACCTTCTTGGCGAAGGCGCCGCTCTCCATCAGCAGGAAGCCCGCATAGATCAGCACCACGATGAAGGTCGCCACGAGCGACGAGACCGAGGCGACGGTGGTGCCGATCACCCGCTGGAAGTTGATCTGTCCGAGCACGTCGCGGCGCAGGGTCTCCCAGGTGGGCTCGGTCTCGACCCCGAGCCGGATGGCGACAGCCTGGATCGTGGCCAGCAGACGGCGCTGGTACTCGGGCGCCAGCTCCGCCACCTGCCCGGCGTTGGACAGGATCAGCGACATCAGCGCGAAGAGCGCCGCCCCGATCACCAGGACTGCCGCCACATGCCGCACCGGCGCGGGGATGCGCGGGCCGATCACCGGCAGCCGGCCGACGCCATCGGCGAGGCCGAGGACGATGTAGGCGACGATGAGGCTCGCCACCACCGGCAGGATCACCCCGCGACCGATCGACAGGACCCAGCCGATCATGATGGCGAGCAGCACGCCGAGCACAAGGTTGCGGAACGGGTCCGTCCTGACAAATTCGCGCACGCCAACCTCCACAATGCCGTCCGTGGGCGAACCGCCAGGGTCGTCCGGGTCTACATGCGGTTGGAAAGTGGTGGAGCCAAGGAGGATCGAACTCCTGACCTCTTGCATGCCATGCAAGCGCTCTCCCAGCTGAGCTATGGCCCCGGGGCGGCCAGCCCGCAGGCGGACCGCGGGGCCGTCTCTAGAGGGGCACCCCCTCCAGATCAAGCCCTATTTGCGGTCGCGGCCGGGGTCAGGTCTCCTCGTCGTCCGCCGCCACGTCGGCGATATCGTCCAGATCGACGTTGTCGTCGTCGTCCTCGAGGATCTCGTCGTCGAGATCATCGTCGGACTCGATGACCTCGGGGTCCGCCTCGATGTCGGGCAGGTCGTCGATATCCTCGGGCTCGGGCTTGACCTTCTCGGGCCGCAGCGCCTTGGGCTTGGCCATGGTCAGGCTCTCGACCGAAAAGGTCGTGCTGCAGACCGGGCAGGTCATCGGGTCGGTGCGCAGGTCGTAAAAGCGGCTCGCGCAGTGCGGGCAAACGCGCTTTACGCCCCATTCGTCCTTGGGCATCCGGCTTCCTCATCTCGGGTGGTGCGATTCCGGCGTGCGGATGACACGCCGGTCTGACGTTGTCAAAGGCTTTGGCGTTAGGGATGTCGAGGAAAATTGTCACACGACCGTAAAAATCACCACGATCGAGCTTGCCGGTTTATGCTTTCTGTATACGGTATACACATCGTGGCGGTTTATCCGAGGGTCCTCGATGCTGTATCACGCCTACGAAATGACGCATGCCGCGTTCTCGCCCATGCGAGCGGCCGCGCAGGTCAGCCGCGAGGTGATGCGCAACCCGCTGAATCCAATGGCGGAAACCTACGGGTCGCGCGCGGTCTCGGCGGCGCTGGAGATGTTCATCAACGCCACCCGCCGCTATGGCAAGCCCGAGTTCGGGATCGAAACGGTGCTGGTCGACGGGCTGGATACCCCGGTGGTCGAAGAGGTCGTCTGGTCGAGCCCGTTCTGCAACCTGTTGCATTTCCGGCGCGACAGCGACGCGGCCGTGGCGCGCGGCGATGCGAAGGTGCTGATGATCGCGCCGATGTCGGGTCACTATGCGACGCTGCTGCGCGGCACGGTCGAGGCGATGCTGCCCGAACATGACATCTACATCACCGACTGGACGGATGCCCGCGACGTGCCGTTGGCCATGGGCGACTTCGACCTCGACGACTACAGCGACCATCTGGTCTCGATGATCGAGCAGCTGTCACAGGACGGCGAGCGGGTCTCGGTCATGGCGGTCTGCCAGCCGGGCGTTCCGGCGATGGTGGCGGCCAGCCTGATGGCGATGGACGGCAATCCGCGACGGCCGGCGTCAATGGTGCTGATGGGCTCGCCCATGGACACGGCGCGCAATCCCAAGCAGCCCAACGATCTCGCGCAGTCGAAGCCGCTGGGCTGGTTCGAGAACAACGTCGTGGTGCTGGTGCCCTGGCCGAACCGCGGGATAATGCGGCGGGTCTATCCGGGTTTCCTGCAGCTCTCGAGCTTTCTCGCGATGAACATCGACCGGCACGTCGATGCGCATGTCAGCCAGTTCCAGAACCTGGTGCGCGGCGACGGCGACGGGTCCGAGCAGCACAACCGCTTCTACGACGAGTACCTGGCGGTGATGGACCTGACGGCGGAGTTCTACCTCCAGACCATCGAGCGGGTGTTCCAGAAGCGGCTGCTGGCGGAGGGCGCGTATCGCTATCGCGGGCGGCTGGTGGAGCCGGCGGCGATCACCGATGTGGCGCTGATGACCATCGAGGGCGAGAAGGACGACATCACCGGGCTGGGCCAGACCGAGGCCGCCCATGATCTCTGCACCGGCCTGCCCGGGGATATGCGGCAGCACTACACCGCCGAGGGCGTCGGGCACTACGGCGTCTTCAACGGCTCGAAGTGGCGGAACCTCATCCAGCCACAGGTGCGCGACTTCATCGCCGCACACCGCCAGCCGGTCGCGGGCTGACGCGCCGCGGATGGGCGGGGCGCTGCGCATCGGGGAGCCGCCGATCGAGGTGCATCTGCGCCACAACACGCGCTCGCGGCGGATGGTGCTGCGGATCGGGCGGGCGGGGCGCGCGCCGACGCCGATGCTGACGCTGCCGCCGGGGGTGCCGGCCGCACATGTACGGGCTTTTCTGCAGGACCAAGAGGACTGGCTGCGCCGGCAGCTGGACCGGCTTGCCCAGCGGGTGCAGGTCGTGGACGGGACGGTGCTGCCGTTCGGCGACGGCGAGCTGACGGTCGCCGCCATCGGCCGCGGCCGGCTGCATCTGGCCGGCGGGGTCCTGCACGTGCCGGGGGCGGCCGCGCAGGTGCCGGTGCGGGCGCAGGCGTTCCTCGCCGAGGCGGCGCGGGCGGCCTGTGCCGAGGGCTCGGTGCGGCATGCGGCGCGGATCGGGCGGGTGCCGGGGCGGATCAGCCTGCGCGATCCGCGGGCGCGCTGGGGGTCGTGCAGCGCGCAGGGGGATCTCGATGTACTCCTGGCGGCTGGCACTGGCGCCGGCGGCGGTGCTCGACTACGTGGTTGCCCACGAGGTGGCGCATCTTGCCGAGATGAACCACTCGGCGGCCTTCTGGGCGGTGGTGCGCGGCCTCTGCCCCGACTATCCCCGCCACCGCGACTGGCTGCGGCGGCACGGGGCGGGGCTGCACGCCTGGGACTTCTCGCCGGTGGCGGCGGAGGCTTGACCGCGGGCGGGCGGGTCAGCACAACCGGTGCATGATCGAGCGCGAGCGGCTGGCCGAATCGAACCTGCCTGCCCATGAACGGGTCTACCGGAGCCTCCGCGCGCGGATCATGCACGGGCTGGCGGAGCCGGGCGAGGCGCTGACGCTGCGCGGGCTGGCGGCGGAATACGGGGTCAGCATGACGCCGGCGCGCGAGGCGGTGCGCCGTCTGGTGGCCGAGGGGGCGCTGAAGCTCTCGGCCTCGGGGCGGGTCTCGACGCCGGAGCTCACCAACGAGCGGATCGAGGAGCTGGCGGCGCTGCGCGCCCTGATCGAGCCGGAGCTGGCCAGCCGGGCGCTGCCGCGGGCGCATCCCGCCCTGATCGACCGGATGGCGGTGATCAACGGGGTGATCGACGAGATGATCGTCAAGGGGGATGCCGCGGGCTATGTGCGGACCAACCTCGAGTTCCACCGCACGCTCTACCTGCGCGCCCAGGCGCCGGCGATGCTGGGGCTGATCGAGACGGTCTGGCTGCAGGCGGGGCCGACGATGCGGGTGCTCTACGAGCGGCTCCAGCGGCGGCAGGCGAGCGACAACCACCGCAAGATCATCGCGGCCCTGCATGCCGGCGACGAGCCGGGGCTGCGGCTCGCCGTCCGCATGGACGTGACGCAGGGGCTGCGGATGCTGGTGAGCTGATCCGGACGGAGCCTCTCCTCACGCCGCTTCGAAGAGGTGCGCCTTCTCCGGCTCGAAGCCGAAGAGCAGTTCCGCGCCGATGTCGAACGGCCGGTCTCCGTCGAGCGCGACCACGACGCGGCCGCCCGTCGTCAGCTCGAGGTTCACCACGGTCTCGGTCCCGAGCCGCTCCACCAGCGACACCCGCCCGTGCAGATGGCCGCGATCGGCCGCCTCGCCAGGATGCAGGAACTGCGGCCGCACCCCGAGCACCGCGCTGCCGCCGGCCGCGAACCGCCCGACCGCGTGCGGGATCGTCACCGGCTCCAGCGCCGGCGACGCCACCGTCACCTTGCCGTCGGCGGCGGCCTTCACCTCGACGTCGAGGAAGTTCATCTTCGGCGAGCCGAGGAACCCGGCGACGAACTGGTTTGCCGGGTTGTGGTAGAGCTCGAGCGGGCTGCCTACCTGCATCACCTCGCCGGCACGGAGCACGACGATGGTGTCGGCGAGCGTCATCGCCTCGACCTGGTCGTGGGTGACGTAGATCATCGTGGCGCCGAGGTCCTTGTGCAGCTTGCCGATCTCCATCCGCATGTCCACGCGCAGCGCGGCGTCGAGGTTGGAGAGCGGTTCGTCGAAGAGGAAGACCTGCGGCTTGCGCACGATCGAGCGGCCGATGGCGACGCGCTGGCGCTGGCCGCCGGAGAGCTGGCTCGGCTTGCGCTCGAGCAGGTGCTCCATCTGGAGGATGCGTGCGGCCTCGTCGACTGCCTTCTTCTTCTCGGCCTTCGGCACCCCGGCCAGGGTCAGGCCGAAGCCGATATTCTCGCCCACCGTCATGTGCGGGAAGATTGCATAGGACTGGAACACCATGGCGATGCCGCGCTCGCGCGGCTGCTCGTCATTCACCCGCTTGCCGCCGATGAAGAGATCGCCATCGGTGATCTCTTCGAGGCCCGCGATCATCCGCAGCAGCGTGGACTTGCCGCAGCCGGACGGCCCGACGAAGACCACGAACTCGCCGTGTTTTATGTCGAGGCTCACGCCCTTGATGATGTCGACGCTGCCGTAGCTCTTCTTCAGATCGACCAGCTTCACATCCGCCATCGTCTCGCTCCCCTTGTCCTCAGCCGAGCTTAAGCCAGCCGTCCTTGTCCACGTTCACCGGCACCGGGTCCGCAATCTCGCCCACGAAGCCGCCGCCGCCGGGATTGTGCAGGAATCCCAGCAGCTTCAGCCCATCGTCGGTCTCCACGATCCGCGCCGCATAGCGGTTGACCGCCGGGTCTCCGTCGAGGAACGCCCCCGGTGCGACCTCCCACGGGCCGCGCGGGTCGTCCGCCACCATGTAGTGCGTCCCCCGCACCGGCTCGCCGGGGTAGCCGGCACGATACGCGGCGGAATAGTGCTCCTCGGCCGTGCAGAAGAGGCAGTACCACCGGCCCGCGTGCCGGAAGACCTGCGGCACCTCCATCTGCCCGAAGGTGCCGCCGGCATAGACCGGCGGCTGCAGCGTCCAGGTCATCAGGTCGGGCGACGTCGCGAAGCCGATGGTGCCCCCGGCGTTCGGCTCGGCCGTTCCGGGGCGCCGGGCGGTGAAGAACATCATCCACCCACCCTTGGGGTCGCGCATGACCCAGGGGTCGCGCATCGCCCGGTCGTGCCAGTGGCCGGGCGTGTACTCCTCGTAGTCCGGCCCGGAGATGTCGAGCGCCAGCCCGTCGCCCACCCGCGTCCAGTTGTGCAGGTCGGTCGAGGTCGCATGCCCGATGCGCTGCTTCATCCCGTCCTCGGCACGGCTGGTGCCGGTGTAGAACAGGTGCCACAGCCCGTCGTCGCCCCGGACCACCGAACCGGTCCAGGTGGTGTAGTCGTCCCAGGCCGGCGCCTCAGCCGGCGCGAAGCTGGTGCCCTTGTGCTCCCAGGCCTTCAGGTCGCGGCTGGTCGCGTGGCCCTGCGTCACGTGGAAGTGGCGCAGCTCCGGATCGCCGAGCGACTTGTCGGCCTTGAGGAAGAATCCGTGCCAGAGGTCGCCGTCGCGGACGTACCAGCTGTCCCAGATCCATTGGTGTGGAAGCGCGAGTGTCATCGTCAGCCTTTCACGCCGGTCGAGGCGATGGAGGAGATGAACGCCCGTTGCAGGACGAGATAGAAGAGCAGAACCGGCACGGTGATGACCGAGAGATAGGCCATGAGCTCGCCCCAGGCGGTGTTGAGCTGGAAGAAGTACTGCAGCCCGACCATGACCGGCCGGTACGACTCGGCCTGGGTCACCATCAGTGGCCAGAGATACTGGTTGTACATGTAAAGGAACTTCAGGATCGCCGCGGTCGCGATGACCGGGCCCGATAGCGGCATGACCACGCGCCAGTAGATCTGGAACCAGGTGGCGCCCTCGACGCGGCAGGCCTCGATCAGCTCGCGCGGCAGATCCTTGAAGAACTGCACGAACAGGAAGATCGTCAGCCCGTCGCTGATGAAGGGCACGATCTGCACCCGGTAGCTGTTCAACCAGCCCACGCTGAAGCCCTCCGGCCCGATCCACGGCAGGTTGTTCACGACGATCAGCATCGGGATGGCGATGGTCTCGAACGGCACGATCAGCGTCGCGATGATGATCGCCAGCACCACGTCGCGCCCGCTCCACTTGAGGAAGACGAAGGAGAAGGCGGCCAGCGAGCAGATGAACAGCGACAGGACCACCGTCAGCCCGGTCACGAAGACCGAATTGAAGATGAAGGTCGCCACCGGTGCGCGCTGGAAAGCGGCGAAGTAGTTCGAGAAGGAGATGTCCCCTACCGGCAGGAAGGCGCGCAGGCTCGACGTGTCCGAGAGGAGCTGCGGGTCCGGCTTCAGCGACGACATCACCATGAAGAGGAGCGGCCCGATGAAGATCACCGCGCCAAGGAACAGGAGCGCGTACCGCCAGGTGCGGTCGAACCCCCGGTTGCTGCCTTCTACGGTCGCCATCAGGCCTTCTCCCTCGTGAGGTACCGCTGGATCAAGGAGATCGAGAGCACGATCAGGAACAGCACCACCGAGATCACCGATCCCGCCGCGATGTCCTGCTTGCGGTAGCCGCGCTCGACCGCCTGGAAGACCATGGTCTGCGTACTGTCCAGCGGCCCGCCCTTGGTCATCACGTCGATCTGCGCGAAGAGCGCGAAGGCCTGCATGGTGATGACGATGAGGACCAGCACCGCGGTATTGCGCAACCCCGGCCACGTGACATAGCGGAACGCCTGCCAGCGGGTCGCGCCCTCGATGTTCGCCGCTTCGTAGAGCGTCGGCGGAATCGTCTGGAGCCCGGCCAGCCAGATCACCATGTGAAAGCCCACCGCCTGCCAGATCGACATGGCGATGATCGCCGGCAGCGCCGTGGCGGTGTTTCCCAGCCAGTCGACCGGCTGGAACCCTCCGAACGTCACCCACGCCAGCACGTTGTTCAGGAGCCCGTTCTGGCCGGCGTAGATGAACCGCCAGAGCAGCGAGACGACCACGATCGAGACCACCACCGGCATGAAGTAAACCGCCCGGAAAAAGTTGATCCCCCGCAGCTTCTGGTTGACCATCAGCGCCAGCAAGAGCGCGATGGCCCCCTGGAGCGGTGCCACGAACAACACGAAGACGAAGGTGTTGCGGAGCGCCTTCATGAAGACGACGTCGCTTGCCAGGATGTAGGTCCGGTTTTCGCCGAAGCCGAAGCTGAACCACTCCTGCATCCCCTGCAGGTTCGGATAGTCCGGGTTGTTCCGGGTATAGCCGCGCAGCCGCGGATACTCCGGCTGCCCGTCTTCATCCACCTTGACCGCGCCGTCGGCGTCGCGCTCGGGCTCGAGCGTCAGCACTCCGATGCCGAGCAGGTTCGTGAAGTTCTTCGTGCCCACCCATTCGGTCGGATTGGGCGAGAACAGCCGCTGGTTGGTGAAGCTCAAGCCGAAGGCCAGCGCGAAGGGCACGATGATGAAGAGCAGGATGAGCCCGACGGCCGGAGCCGCCATCGACCAGCCCGCGCGGTTCGACGACAAGAGGCGAGAGCCGGACGCGGCCATGACTTCCTCCCCGGAGGTTGCGTTAGGTGTTCCCCGCGGCCCTGGCCCGAATTGAGATCGGTTGAGGGCCGCGGTCTTTTTCTCTTCAGGTCAGACCGTTGATCGTCGCCACACGCGTGCGGCGCCTCACTGGTGGCCGTAGCCCTGGTTGTTCATGATGTCGGCGTTGATCTCGTCGACCGCGGTATCGAGCACCGTCGCCACATCGGCCCCGTCGGCGATGTCGGCGGCGGCCTTCTGGAACACCTGGCTCTGCACCACGTAGCCGGGCGTGACCGGCCGCAGCATCCCCTGCGCCTCCGACAGTTCGTAGAAGATCTCCATCGGCATTCCAGGCGCATAGTTCTTGCTGGCCGCGGCCGCCGAGCGGGTCGGCGGAATGAGTCCGATTCCGTCCGAGAAGGCGGTGAAGTACTTGTCCTGCAGCGCGAACTCGATGAAAGCGTTCGCCCCGTCCTGATGCTCGCTGTTGGAGGAGACCCCGAACTGCCAGGAGCCCGCGCCGATCTTCGGTCCGTTGCCGAAGTCCGGCGCCGGCAGGAACAAGAGGTCATCCCCGAACTTCTCGAGGCTCGACAGTGCAAGCCAGTTGCCAGTCCAGTTCAGCGCGTATTTCCCCTCGGCAAAACCGTTCTGGTGATCGGCGAGGCTCTGCGACGTCCCCGGCACCATCCCGTCCTGCACCAGCCCCTGGAACCACTCGCCCCACTCGATCGCCGCATCGCCGTTCAGCGCGCCCTCGGCGGTCTGGTAGGTGGAGCGGTCCACAAGGCCGCCGCCGCTGCTCCACAGGAACGGCAGGTAGGCATAGGGGTACCACTCGCCCTTGTCGGCCATGCCGATGTTGAGCGGATAATCGTACTCGCCGGTGTCCTTCAGTATCCCGAGGATCTCGGTGAGCTCATCGCGGGTCCAGGGCTGGTCGAGTGTCGGGATGCGGATGCCGTTCGCCTCCAGCACCGACTTCCGAGCGAACATGGCCAGCGCCGCGTCCCAGAAGCCCACCGAATAGACCTGATCGTTCCACCTGCCGATCACGCCCGGAAGGAACCCGTCGAGCTTGGCCGGATCGATCGTCAGCGGCGCGAGATACCCCGCCCAGGCCCAGTTCGGCATGATCGGCCCGTCGACGTCGAGGATGTCCGGCAATTCGCCCGACAGCGCCGCCGCGGTCACGGAGTCGTTGTAGGCGGCCTGCGGGAACTGCTCGATGACGACCTTCCAGTCGCCCTGCGACGCGTTGAAGTCATCGACGATCCCGGTGAGGATGTTGCGCTCCACCTCGTTGCCGGCGCCGTGGTACCAGAGGCTGAGTTCGGTCTGCGCGAAGGCAGCGCCCGCCAGCCAGGTCGTCGCAAGCAGCGTTGACCCCATTACCGTCAGTTTCGTCATTCTTCTTCCTCCTCTTTTGATTTCACACCGTGTGCCGGCCCGGCCCCGGCCGCACCGAATCCCGCCAGCGCAACTCGCCCCGGATCTCGATCCGCGTGCCTCGCTTCAGCGGCTCGCCATCGCGCAGCGCGCCAAGCATCTGGCCCGCAGCCACCTCGCCCATCCGCGGGTAGGGCAACTCCATCGTCGTCAGCCGCGGGTAGAGCGTCTCGGAAATGACCCGGTAGTCGTCGTAGCCGGCAACCGACATCCCCTCCGGAACCGGGGTGCCTCGCGCCCGCAGCAGACCGTAGACCGTCACCGCCAGCCGATCGTTGCCGCAGAGCAGGACCGTCGGCGGCGCATCCGTCGCCATCATGCGGTCGATCGCCGACGCCAGCGCCTCCCGCTCCTCCGGTCCCCCGTCCCGGTCTGCGTCGATCACCAGCGCCGGATCGAAGCCGATCCCGGCAGCGGCCAGCGCCCGGCGATGTCCCTCGAGGCGCAGGCGATGCGCGACCAGCCCCGTCGGAAGGGTCAGGAACCCGATCCGCCGATGACCCGCGGCGATCAGGGCCGCCGTCAGCGTCTCTTGACCGAGAACGTCATCGGGCAGTACGCAAGGCGTCCCGGCCGCATCGAAGGCATTCACCAGCACCAGCCGCTCGTTCTCGCCCAGCGAGGGCAGGTCGATTTGCATGTGGTGGTCGGCGACGTAGAAGATACCTTCGACCCGGTGCTCCTTCAACGTCCGGAACAGCCGCGGCGCCATGCCGAGGTCGCCGCCGGTATCCGAGATCAGCAGTGTCATCCCCCGAACGGCGAGCGCGCGCTGGATGCCCTGGATGATCTGAATGTCCGGAAGCCCGGTGGTGCCGCCCTCGGCTTGCCGCCCGCTGATCGCGCCGGTAACGAGCCCGACGAGACCGGTCCGCTGCGACCGCATCGCCCGCGCCGCGCTCGACGGCACGTAGCCGAGGTCGCCCATCGCCGCTTCGATCTTCTCGCGGGTCAGCACGTTCACCGGCGCATCGCCGTTGATCACGCGCGACACCGTCTTCGGCGAAACGCCCGCAACCCGCGCGACATCATAGATCGTTGGCACCGTCCGTTCACTTCCGCCTGAATGACACCGATATCATGACATCGGTGTCATTACGCTGCGCAAGGTGATTCTGTCCAGAAAAATTTCGGCCTGACGTCAGGTGTGCCTGTTTCGGCTGGGGGCCCGGGTGGCTCAGAAATCCAGGTTCGCCACGTTCAGCGCATTGGTCTGGATGAAGTCGCGCCGCGGCTCGACCTCGTCGCCCATCAGCTTGGTGAAGACCTCGTCCGCCTCGTCGAACTGGTCGACGCGCACCTGCAGCAAGGTCCGCGCCTCGGGGTCCAGCGTCGTTTCCCAGAGCTGCTCGGGGTTCATCTCGCCCAACCCCTTGTAGCGCTGAAGCGCCAGCCCCTTCTCGCCCTCGCGCATCACCGCGTCGAGAAGCATGCTCGGCGCCGAAATCGCCAGGTCGCGGTCCTTGCGCACCAGGCTCGCGCCGCCGCCATAGACCTCCTGCAACCCGTCGGTCAGCGCCGCCAGCCGCCGCGCCTCGGCCGAGCGCAGCGCCAGGCCGTCGAGCACCCGCACCTCGTCGACACCCCGCAGCGTCCGCCAGAGCCGCAGGCCCCCGTCCTGGGTCGGCCGCCCCTGCCAGCCGCGCTCGTACTCCGCCGCGATCATGTCGAGCCTTGCGGCCACCCGGTCGGCGGTCCCCTGCGGGTCGGCGTCGAGCACGCCCGGCACCAGCGCTCCGGCGATCGTCGCCTGCTCCAGCACATGCCGCGAATAATGCGTCGGGAACGCGTTCAACGTCGCGCGCACCACCCGCGCCTCCTCGACCACCCGCGCCAGATCGGCGCCGGCCAGCACCGCACCCGAGCCCAGCCGCAGCACCGCCCCGTCCAGCCCCTGCTCGATCAGATAGGCGTCCAGCGCCGCCTGGTCCTTGAGGTAGACCTCCGAGCGCCCGCGCGCGACCTTGTAGAGCGGCGGCTGGGCGATATAGAGGTGCCCCGCCTCGATCAGCTGCGGCATCTGCCGGAAGAAGAACGTCAGCAAGAGCGTGCGGATATGCGCGCCGTCCACGTCGGCGTCGGTCATGATGACCACCTTGTGGTAGCGCAGCTTGCCGAGGTTGAACTCGTCCCGCCCGATGCCGGTGCCGAGCGCGGTGATCAGCGTGCCGATCTCGTTCGACGACAGCATCCGGTCGAACCGCGCCCGCTCCACGTTCAGGATCTTGCCGCGCAGCGGCAGCACCGCCTGGTTCTGCCGGCGACCGCCCCTGCTTGGCCGAGCCGCCGGCGCTGTCGCCCTCGACCAGGAAGATCTCCGCCTTCGACGGATCCTTCTCCTGGCAGTCCGCCAGCTTGCCCGGCAGGTTCGCCACATCCATCGCCGTCTTGCGCCGGGTCAGCTCCCGCGCCTTGCGCGCCGCCTCGCGCGCCAGCGCCGCCTCGACGATCTTGCCGACGACCACGCGCGCCTCGGCCGGGTTCTCCTCGAACCACTCGGCCAGCTTCTCGCCCACCAGGTTCTCGACCGCCGGCCGCACCTCCGAGCTGACCAGCTTGTCCTTGGTCTGGCTGGAGAACTTCGGATCCGGCACCTTGACCGACAGCACGCAGGTCAGCCCCTCGCGCGCATCGTCGCCCGAGAGCGCCACCTTCTCCTTCTTCGCCAGCCCGCTCTCGCCCGCATAGGCGTTGATCGTGCGGGTCAGCGCGCCGCGGAAGCCCGCCAGATGCGTGCCGCCGTCGCGCTGCGGGATGTTGTTGGTGAAGGGCAGCACGTTCTCGTGGTAGCTGTCGTTCCACCACATCGCGACCTCGACCCCGATGCCGTTCTGCTCGCCGTTGATGTAGATCGGCGCGCCGATCAGCGGCACCTTCGAGCGGTCGAGATAGCGCACGAACTCGCGCACGCCGCCCTCGTAGCAGAGGGTGACCTCCTCGATCTCCGCATGCCGCCGGTCGATCAGGCTGATCTTCACCCCGGAGTTGAGGAAGGCGAGCTCGCGCAGCCGGTGCTCCAGCGTCTTGAAGACGTAGTCGAGGTTCGAGAAGGTCTTGGTCGAGGCGAGGAACCGCACCAGCGTGCCGCGCTTGCCCTCGGCCGGCCCGACCCGGTGCAGGCTGACCACCGTGTCGCCGCCCTCGAACCGGGCGAAATGCTCGAACCCCTCGCGCCAGATCCGCAGCTCCAGCCACTCGCTCAGCGCGTTGACCACCGAGACGCCCACGCCGTGCAGCCCGCCCGAGACCTTGTAGCTGTTCTGGTCGAACTTTCCGCCGGCGTGCAGCTGGGTCATGATGACCTCGGCCGCACTGACCCCCTCGCCCTCGTGGATGTCCACCGGGATGCCGCGCCCGTTGTCCATGACGCTGACCGAGTTGTCCGCGTGCAGCGTGACCGTCACCTCGGTCGCCCAGCCGCCCAGCGCCTCGTCGATGCCGTTGTCCACGACCTCGTAGACCATGTGGTGCAGGCCCGAGCCGTCGTCGGTGTCGCCGATATACATGCCCGGCCGCTTGCGCACCGCTTCCAGGCCCTTGAGAACCTTGATGGAATCGGCACCGTATTCCTCGGGGACGCGAGCGGGTTCGGCCATGCTGTGGGGGGTCCTTGGTGGTGGTGGCGCATTCTATCCGCTGGCGTGGGGAATGTCACGCCCGGTCTGCCGCGCAAGTCGCCTGAAATTCAAAAGGTTTCAGCGCGTTAGCTGTACGCCGCTCTCCCGGATCACAAATGTCTCCCGGGATGACGCCGCGCCGCGCGCCCTGTACCGCCTGGCGCTCATTTTTCCTCGTGCTTCGCGGCGACGGACCATCCCGGACTGTCGCGCGTTGTCACAAAAAGGATGGCCGCTACCGCGACAACGAGGAGGTTGGGGACAAGTGTCTGCACGTTGAACAGTCGATAGGTCAGATCGCTCCATGTGAAATTTTCAGACCAGGACGAGTAGATTGCCGGCGATGGAACCGCCGCGGAGCCGGTCCGGAGCGACCTTTCCAGCTCGACAACGCGGTCAGCATGCGCGCGCGCGATAATGCCGTAGTACGCCTCCAGCAGCCAAAAGGCGACGGCGCCGAGGCCGCTTACCAGCAGTGTCGGTCGACTTTTCCTCAGAACGGCAGTCCCGAGAAGGACAAGGCTGACCGTAACGCCCCAGCCTTTGATCGTAAGTATCTTTTCATCGTAGCTCTCGAGTATGCTGCTTAGGTGAAAGTACTCCTGGACGGCCAAATCATACGCGTCTGACATCGGCTGCAATCCATAGCGACAGCTGGGCGTAGGCTGCAAGTCTAACAGATCAGCGCATCTCCGTCACTTGGTCTGACCTGCCAACCGTTGCCACATGTGTCGCCGGCCGCTGGCTCATCGCCAGCAGACCTTGAGGACCGTGACGGAATCGAAGCCCTATTCCTCGGTGATGCGAACGGGTTCGGCCATGCTGTCGGAGCTTCTCGGTGATGGTGGCGAAGTCTATCCGCTGCCGGGGGGTTGTCACGCCCGGAATGCGCGCTGTGCCGACAGAAATGCCGGATTCTTCAAGGATTTCCGCTGCCCATTTTGCAAGCTCGGACCGCGCCGGTGAAATGGCCCTTCCGTCGCGCAATCCTCGATCGATGAATGCGCAGGCCCGCCGCCGCCACGCGACCATCCCGGACGTCCTCGACGCCCGCACCCCCGAGCCCTTCGCACACCGCGCCGGCGTGTTCAGGTTCCGGTAACCCCTGGCGCATACGGGTGGACAAGCCCGCCGCAGCTGCCAGGAACAACCGCTTGCGCACGCTCTACCTGCACATCGGCACCCACAAGACCGGCACCAAGTCCTTCCAGGCCTGGCTGCTCGACCACCGCGCCCAGCTGCGGGCCCGGCGGGTCGCGATCTGCACCGAGACCAGCCGCAGCTTCGGCGAGGTCGCGAACTGCTTTGCCTTCGCCAATGCCACCCTGCGCCCGACGCTGATTACCCAGGCACGGATGACCGGGCACGCCCGCCCCGCCGGCCCTTGGCGGCGCGCCCTGATGCGGGCGCGGCTCGCCCGCACCCTCGCCGACCCGGCCGCCGACCGCTTCATCCTCTCCGCCGAGGCCCTCTGCTTTGCCCGGGAGCCGGACGAGCTTGCCCGCCTCCGCTACCTGCTCCGCACTGACCTCGAGATCGTCCCTGTCGTCTGCCTGCGCGACCTGGCGGGCTGGCGCGAGAGCTGGTCCGCCTACCTGACGAGATCATCTGCCGGCCACCGCCGCGACCACGGCAGCGGTACCGACGACATCCGCGGCGACTGGTACTTCGACCCGCCGGCGATCCTCTCGTTCTGGCAGCGGCTCGGCCCGGTGCGGACCGTGGACTACGACAGCGCGGTCGCCCGGGACGGCTCGGTCATACCCGCCCTCCTCGCGGCGATGGACCTGCCCGCGGACGAAGGCGCCGGCCGGTACTTCCTCAACACCCGCGCAGCCTGAGCCGCCGACACCGACCGGCCCCGCCGCGCCATCCTGCCCCGCATGAACTCCCGGGCGCGCCTGCCAGCCCCAACCACCTACCAGGACATCGATCGACGCGCGCCCGGATCGAGACGCTGGAGTTTCCGCTTATTGCGCCGTGGCAGGAGGGAAACCCTTCTTCGTGGTTTCAGCGCATGTCTCGCATCGCTAACGCGCCGTCTCGTAGAACAGGATCACGCCACCCGTCTTCAACGGCCGAGCCTCGCGCAGCGTGAAGCGCGTACGCCCGCCCCCGGGCTTGAACAACGGCGTTCCCTCGCCCCACACCACCGGCGCCAGGCACAGACCGGTATTCGTCCACCAGCCCCTCGGCCATCAGCGTCGCCAGCAGGTCGGCGCTGCCGAAGACGAACACGTCCTTGCCCGCCTCGGCCTTCAGCGCCCTGCACCGTCTCGCTCGCCTCGCCCTTCAGCAGGCGGGTGTTCGACCAGTCCGCCGCCGCCAGCGTCCGGGAAGCCACCGCCTTGTCGATGCCGTTCATCATCGCGGCGATCGGACCCTCCTCGGCCGTCCAGTAGTCGCGCATGCCCTCGTAGGTGCGCCGCCCGAAGAGCAGCGTCCCGATCTCCTCGCCTTGGGCGAGCGAGAATTCCTGCAGCTCATCGCCCCAAACGGTGCCGTGCATGTCCAGGTCCCAGGGCTTGGCGCCTTCGAAATAGCCGTCGAGCGTCATCACGTTCCAGGCAACCACGCGTCGCATATGCGCCTCCGTCCAAAGCTATCGCGTCCGGTTACCATGCGTAGTCTGGAAACCTATCTGGCCCAGCGGCACGTCTTGCCCGTGGTCATCCAGGTGCGTCCAAGCGTCAACGAAGAATTATTCTTCATTAATTCCTTTATCTTCAAGCACATACGAGGAATTGCACGCGTGCAAACCCCCATCTTGCGCACCCCGTTCCGCCGAAAACGCCCCCTCGCGCCGCCCCCGGTTTCCCGCTATCCCCGCCCGATGGACCCCGCCGCCCCCTTCGAGATCTTCCTCGCCGCCCCACCCGGCCTCGAGCCCCTGCTGGCCGCCGAAGCCGCCGAGCTAGGCCTGCCCGACCCCCGCACCACCCCCGGCGGCGTGACCATCCTGGGCGGCTGGCCGGACGTCTGGCGGGCGAACCTGCACCTCCGCGGCGCCTCCCGCGTCCTCGCCCGCATCGGCGCCTTCCGCGCCCTCCACCTCGCCCAGCTCGACAAGCGCGCCCGCAAATTCCCCTGGGCCGACACCCTGCGCCCCGACCAGCCCCTCCGCGTCGAGGTCGCCACCAGCCGCGCCAACCGCATCTACCACGCCGGCGCCGCCCGCGACCGCATCGCCACCGCCATCCGCGAGACCCTCGGCGCCCCCGTTCCCGACGAGCCGCCCGAAGATGCCCTGACCCTCAAGGTCCGCATCGAGGACGACCTCGCCACCTTCAGCCTCGACACCTCCGGCGCCCCCCTCCACCGCCGCGGCCACAAGCAGGCCGTGGGCGCCGCCCCGATGCGCGAGACCCTCGCCGCCCTCTTCCTGCGCGCCTGCGGCTACACCGGCACCGAGCCCGTCCTCGACCCGATGTGCGGCTCCGGCACCTTCCTGATCGAGGCCGCCGAGATCGCCGCCGGCCTGCCCCCCGGCCGCAGTCGCGCCTTCGCCTTCGAGCGCCTCGCCACCTTCGACGCCGCCGCCTGGACCGCGATGCGCGACGGACATCGCCCCGCACCCCACGCCCCTGCACTTCCACGGCTCCGACCGCGACACCGGCGCCATCGCCATGTCCCGCGCCAACGCCGCCCGCGCCGGCGTCACCGACATCACCGCCTTCCGCCATGCCGCGATCAGCGACCTCCAGCGCCCCGACGGCCCGCCCGGCCTCGTGATCGTGAACCCGCCCTACGGCACGCGGCTCGGCAAGACCGGCCAGCTCCGGCCGCTCTACGCGGCCCTCGGCGAGACCCTGCGCAGCCGCTTCGCCGGCTGGCGCGTCGGCCTCGTCACCACCGAGCCCGCCCTCGCCCACGCCACCGGCCTGCCCTTCGCGCCGCCCGGCCCGCCGGTCCCGCACGGCCCCCTGAAGATCCGCCTCTGGCAGACCGCGCCGCTACCCTAGGGCGATCGCCACCCCCACGGCGACCAGCGCCAGCCCGGCGCCGACGTGCATCCGCCGCATGGCAACCGGATCGGACAGCAACACCCGGGCGCGCGAAAAGATCGCCGCCCAGCCGAGGTTCCCGAGAAACGGGATCAGCACCGAGACCAAGCAGATCACCGCCATGTCGGCCACCGTCAGCCGCGCCATCGGAAAGAACCCCGGCAGCACGCCCAGGTAAAACAGGATCGCCTTGGGATTGCCCAGGATGACCAGCAGCCCCGCGCCGAACCCCGCCCAGCCGCTTTCCCGCGCCAGCCCGCCCGCCGTCGCCCTCACCGCGGCCGCCTCGGCGTGGCGCACCAGCCCCAGCCCCATCCAGACCAGGATCACCGCCCCGACGAGCCGCAGCACATAGAGCGCATCCGCCCAGACGCTCACCGCGGCGCCGATCCCCAGCATAGCGATCAGCGGCCAGAGCATGTCGCCCACCGCAACCCCTGCCGCCAGCGGCACCGCACCGCGCACGCCCCCCGTGGCCGCCCGCGCGATCAGCGCCGCCACCACCGGCCCGGGCGTGATCACCAGCAGTCCCAGCGCCCCGGCATAGGCCATGAGGCTCGCGGCCGTCAGCGTCATTCCGCGGACCCGGCCTCCGGCAGCGTCAGCGTCCCGTCCGGCGACAGCGGCCAGAACGGGTTCATCGCCAGTTCCCACACATGCCCGTCCGGGTCGGCGAAATAGCCCGAGTACCCGCCCCAGTCCGCCCGCTCCGGCGGCTTGATCGCCACGGCGCCGGCCGCCAACGCCAGCGCGAAGGCCGCGTCGACCTCCGCACGGGTCGCGAAATTCCGCGCCAGGGTGATCGCCCCGGTCCCCAGCTCGCCCGCCGGCCGCTTCTGGTCCGCCGCCAGATCCGCGCGCCCGAAGAGCCCCAGCACCTGACCGGCAAGCTGGATGAAGACCACGCCCTCGGGGGCCGACGTCGCCTCCCAGCCGAGCGCCGCATAAAACGCCCGCGATCGGGCGAGGTCGGCCACCCCCAGCGTGATCATCGTGATGCTCTTGGGAAACATGTCCCTACCCTTCGCTGACTTCCGACACGCCCCCCCGCTCGGCAAGCATGAAGCGTTGCGCGCCTTCGCCCAGCGCCGCGAAGAGTTCCGGCTCGGTCCCGGTCATCCAGGCCTGCGCTCCGAGACCCGCCAGCGCGCGATAGAGCGCCGCCCGCCGGTCGGCGTCAAGATGGGCGGCCACCTCGTCCAGCAGGAGCACCGGCGCTGCTCCGAACGCCTCCGCCACGGCGGCCGCGTTGTCGAGGATCAGACTGATGAGCAGCGCCTTCTGCTCGCCGGTGGACGCCAGCCGCGCCGGCATCCCCTTCTCGACATGGATGGCCGCAAGATCGTCCCGATGCGGCCCGGCCAGCGTGCGCCCTGCCGCCACGTCGCGCCCCCGCCCCTCGCGCAGGGCAGCCCGCAGCCCGGGCTCGTCGCGCGGCCCCTCTGCCTCCAGCGCCAGGGCCGCCCGCGGAAAGTCCGACGGCCGGGCGGCGGCGGCGATCAGCTCGAGCGCGATCTGCCGGTTGGCGTGCAGCCGTGCGCCATAGCCGGACATCTGCCCCTCCAGCGCATCGAACCAGCCCGCATCGCGCACCTGGTCGCGGATCAGCCGGTTGCGCTCGCGCAGGCCCCGGTCATAGCCCAGCACCGCATCTCCGTGGTCGGGGCAGAGGCTCAGCGTCAGCCGGTCCAGAAACCGCCGCCGCTCGGATGCCCCCTCGGTCCACAGGCGGTCCATGGCGGGCGTCAACCAAAGGACCCGCGCCACGCCACCCAGCGCTACCTGCGGCGCCGGCTTGCCGTCGATCGCCACCTGCCGGCCCGGTCCCTCCGACCAGGTCTCGACCATATGCGCACCGCCCGGCCCGGTCAGTTCGGCCACGACCTTCCAGCCGAGACCCTCCGGCGAGCGCGCCATGTCGGCTGCCGCCGCCCCGCGCAGGCCGCGCCCGGGCGACAGCATCGAGACCGCCTCGATCAGGTTGGTCTTGCCCGCCCCGTTGGCGCCCGTCAGCACCACCGGCCCCGGCCCGAGCGTCAGCTCGGTCGAAAGGTGGGAGCGGAAATACGTCAGCCGCAGCCGTGTCACGGCAAGCGACTCCGTCACAAAAGCCCCCCCTCATTCTTCTCTTTCCGGCCAGAAACCTGGAGAGCAGGGCCTGGGGTGCGGGGGCGGCGAGCGCCCCGCCGGCGCGCGCGAACACGCGCGCGCCCACTCAAGAAACAATGCGCGCACCGCGCGCTCGATATGCCGCCAAAGGGCGGCATGCCCGCCCCGTCAACCGGGATGAACGCCGGGTAGTGTCTCAGTTTGAAATTCGTCGTCTATGACGCGGGTGTCGCGCGCCTAACCCCGACCCTATATGCTTAACGTGAAGCATACAGGAGGCACCATGCCAAAAGGCCCCAAAGGCGAGAAGCGCCCCGCCGACGTGATCGGCGCGGCCGTGCTGGTGGCGAGGATCGCCACAGGCGAGGTCGAGGATACACCCGAGGACGACGGCAAGGACAAGGCCGCCCAGGCGCTCGGGCGCAAGGGCGGGAAGGCGCGGGCGGAGAGCATGACGCCCGCGCGGCGCGCGGAGATCGCTAGGAAGGCTGCGGCTAAGCGTTGGGCTGACGGCTAGGCGCTCAGCTTTCTTCCTCATCTTCATCGGCATCGGCTTCCGCTAGAATTTCCTTGTCGAGTTCCGAACTTGGAGATCAGGCGCTCGATTTCACGGGCGCCGATTTTTCCGCTAACGACGATCCGGTAGGTCGCATCCCGAGATAGGATGCCGTCCTGCAAGATACGTTCTCCATCCACCAATAGCGCTCCTTTGCCCTTCAACGGCGGTTTATGCGGAGGCTTGCGGAGGCTCACATCGTCGCGAGCCACCTCGAAATCCTCGCCTCCGGCCGTCGTCTGTTCGAGAGACGCAACGATATCAAAATCGCCGAGCCCAGCATAGGAGATTGTGTCGTCATAGACCCGTAAAAACGTCTCAGCGGCACCGTGCGTGAACCGGCCCTTTAGGATAAGCTGGTCCATACAGATATCGTCAATCGGGCGATCGGCTTTCCATTCCTGCCAGTACTGAGCGAGCATTTTTGGCTTCAACGCGAGCCGCTTTAGAACCTCCCGCTTGGCAGCATCGCCGGAAGCGCGCAGGTAGGCACGGCCATCGTCCGTTATGTAGGCCGCCCGCTCGGTGCCGCTTCCCTGATAATCAAGCATTCCAAATGCCTTCAAGGCAGCTAGTGTCTGGAGCGCTTGGCTGCTGTTTTCCTTCATGGACCATGCCCGCCCGGCCTTGTTGGCTGGAGCCGGATGGCGGCCGAACGTTTTCTCAAAGGCCTCAAGTCGAGAAGCCGCCGCGCTCAACGATATAAAAGGGAACGATGGGCTCCGGTCCTTCGTCTTGCCGGGAGTGGCCTCGCTGTCAACGTCGGTCATAGCGTCCTCCATAAACTTTACGGCTTGCTATCAGATCCATGTTGACAGCGCAAGCCGTATAGCTATGGTTGGGAGCGGAAAGGAGGCGAAGATGACAGCCAGGAGGGTCGCTCTAGCCGATCGCCACGCTCGCGGGCACGGCACGGGCTAAATGAGAGAGGCCACCAAGCCCGGCGGGGCGAGGCGGCCTCAATGCGAGCCAACAAACGGCGAATCCCCAACTTGCGGCGGTGCACTCTACACCGCCCGTCATCTTTGTGATTCCCCTCCAAATCATGCTTGACGCTAAGCATAAAAGTTCATACATTGGGGACATGAACCAGTTGCCCCTCAAAACCCGCGTCGCCATCCTCTCCATGCTGGTAGAGGGTTCCTCCATGCGCTCGATCAGCCGCGTCGCGGACGTGTCGATCAACACCGTGACCAAACTGCTTGAGGATGCTGGCCGGGCGTGCGCGTCCTACCACGATGAGAATGTGATCGGCGTGACCGCTCGCCGTGTCCAGTGCGACGAAATCTGGTCATTCTGCTACAGCAAGCAGGCCAACGTCGCGGCTGCGAAGGCGGCGCCGGACGGTGCGGGCGACGTGTGGACCTGGACTGCGCTCGACAGCGACAGCAAGATGATCCTGTCCTATGAAGTCGGCGACCGCTCCAGCGCGACGGCAATCGAGTTCATGGACGATCTACGCCGCCGCCTGCGCGAACCGGGTACAGCTCACCACCGACGGACACAAGCGCACGTACCTGGAGGCCGTCGAGGAAGCGTTCGGGATCGATGTCGATTACGCCATGTTGGTGAAGCTGTACGGCGCGCCCACAGGGAAAAGTCGCCCCGAGCGGCGCTATTCCCCGGCTGAGTGCATCGGCGCGCGGAAAGAGCGGATTGTCGGTCGCCCCAACATGAAAGAGGTCAGCACGTCA
>CAVOGP010000043.1:0-26488 GCA_963695425.1 uncultured Alphaproteobacteria bacterium
GCCAGCACTTCGCTCGGCGTCCGAGCAGCCGCTGATCACCTCGGAGCTGCTCGGCTACGGCCGCGATCCGCTGGCGCCGATCAAGGACGCGGTGACCGCCGACGGCGACGTGGTGGTGCCGATCGACGCCGAGGCCTTCGGCTTCTGGCTGAAGGCCGCCTTCGGCGAGCCGACCACCAGCGGCACCGGCCCCTGGACCCACGAGTTCCGCTCCGGCGGCTGGACGCTGCCGTCGATGTCGATCGAGACGGCGATGCCCGAGGTGCCGCGCTTCGCGATGTACTCGGGCTGCGTGCTCGACCAGCTCAGCTGGCAGCTGCAGCGCTCGGGGCTGCTGACCGCCACCGCGCGGCTGGTGGCGCAGGGTGAGACGGTCGGCACGACGACCGCCGCCGGGACGCCGCCGAGCTGGCGCTGAAGCGCTTCGGCCACTTCAACGGCAGCATCACCCGCAACGGGTCGGCGCTCGGCAACGTGGTCTCGGCCGAGATCACCTACGCCAACAACCTCGACCGCATCGAGACCATCCGCAGCGACGGCCGCATCGATGGCGCCGATCCGTCGATCGCGGCGCTGACCGGCCGCGTCGAGGTCCGCTTCGCCGACCAGGTGCTGGTGAACCAGGCCATCGCCGGCGATCCCTGCGAGCTCGAGTTCGGCTACGCGCTGCCCTCGGGCGAGAGCTTCACCTTCACGGTGCATGCCGTCTACCTGCCGCGGCCGCGGATCGAGATCTCCGGCCACAGGGCGTGCAGGCGACCTTCGACTGGCAGGCCGCCCGGGACGCCGACCCTCGGGCGCATGTGCACCGCCACGCTCATCAACGACATCGAGGAGTACTGATCCATGCTCAGACTCGACCTCACCGCCGAGCCGCGCTGGCTCGACCTCGGCCACGGCGTGCGGCTGCGCACGGCGCCGCTCACCACCGCGCTGATGGTGGCCGCGCGCAGCGACGCCGCCGTCGAGGCGCTGCCCGACACCGCCTCCGACGAGGAGCGGGCGCTGGTCTTCGCCAAGGCGATCGCCCGGCGCGCGGTGACCGAGTGGGAGGGCGTCGGCGACGCCGACGGCAACCCGGTGCCGGTCACGCCCGCGGGCATCGACGCGCTGCTCGAGGTCTGGCCGATCTTCGAGGCGTTCCAGGCGATCTACGTCTCGAAGGGCCTGCTGCTGGATGCGGAAAAAAACGTCTCCGCGCCCTCGCCGACTGGCACTTCGGCGGGGGCGACCGCTACTGCGCGGCCTGCGCGGCAAGCGTGCCCGGACTGCCCGGCGCGGCTGAACCGGCCGGAGACCTGGGAAGGCTGGCAGGTCTGGGACCTGGCGCGGCCGCCTCGGCGGCCAGCTGCGGGTGATCCCCGGTGCCGTGATCGGCTGGGACATGGGCGCGGCGCTGGCGCTCGGCCGCGGCGCTCGGCATCGCGCCGCTGGCGGCCGCCGAACTGCTGCCGGAGATCGAGGCGGTGATGGTCCGCCGGCTCAACGAGGCGATCGGAGACGAGATGGCTGAGAAGCGCGTCAGCGTCCGGCTCGCCGTCGTCGGCGGCCGCGAGGTCCGCGCCGAGCTCGAGGGCGTCGGCGAGGCCGGCAACCGCGGCTTCGGCCGGCTCGGCGCGCGAGATGGAGGCGGCCAACGCCCGGCTCGCCGCCTTCTCGCGCCGGGTGAAGATCGCGATCGCGGCTGCCGTGACCGCCGCGGCCGCGGCCGGCGTCGCGATGGTCCGCTCGGGCTCGCGACGGTCGACGCGCAGGCCAAGCTCGCGCAGTCGCTCGGCACCACGGTCGCGTCGCATCCAGGTGCTGGAGCGCGCGGGCGAGCTCGCCGGCGTCGCCATGTCCGGCATCGAGCAGGCGACCAAGGACCTGACCCGGCGGCTGAGCCAGGCGGCCTCCGGCGCCGGACCCGCGGCCGAGGCGCTCGGCCGGCTCGGGCTCTCGGCCTCCGAGCTGCTGGCGCTGCCGCTCGACGAGCGGGTCGGCCGCATCAACCAGGCGATCGCCGACTTCGTGCCCGTGGCCGAGCGCGCCGCGGTCGCCGGCCAGCTCTTCGGCGAGGAAGGCTCGATCGCCATGTCGCGCATCGACACCGCGACGCTGCGCCAGGCGACGCAGGACGTCCGCGACTTCGGCGTCGTGGTCTCCGAGGCGGACGCCGACCGGATCGAGCGGACGAACGACGCGATCTCCCGGCTCGGGCTGATCTGGCGCGGGCTCTCGAACCAGCTCGCCGTCGCCGCGGCGCCGGCGCTCGAGGCGGTGGCGAACGCGATGGCGGCGGTCGCGCGCACCACCGGGCCGCTCGGCATCGCGATCCGCGGGCTCTTCGACAACATCGGCCGGCTCGCGACCTACGCCGCCACCTTCGCCGGCATCATGGCCGGGCGCTGGGTCGCCGGGCTGGTCGCCGCCGCGGTCTCGGTGCGCGGGCTCGCCACCGCGCTCGTGGTGCTGCGCGGCGCGCTGATCCGCACCGGCATCGGAGCGCTGATCGTCGCCGCCGGCGAGATGGTCTACCAGTTCGGTCGGCTCGTCAGCGGCGCCGGCGGCTTCGGCGAGGCGCTGTCGCTGCTCGGCGATGTCGCGTCGGAGGTCTGGGAGCGGATCAAGCTCGGCGGCCGCTCGCTGGCGCTGTCGCTGCAGTCGGTCTGGGCGACGATCGAGGCCGGCTGGCTGACCGCGCTCTCGGGCGATCCAGCGGAGCTGGGCCGACTTCCTGCATGCGGCGACCGGCGGTCTCGACGGCATCCCCGGCATGGAGGATGCGACGCTCGCCCTGAGCGAAGCGGCGATCCGGGCGGGCTCGGCCTTCTACGAGACCTCGGCCGCCGCCGGCGAGGCCAGCGCCCGGGCCGACGGTCTCGCGGCGTCCGCGCTGCGGCCGCAGCGTCGCTGCCACCGCGCCGCTCGCCTCGCTGCAGGCGCTGCGCGACGCGGTGAAGGGCTCGGCCGAGGAGGCAGAGACCGCGCTCGGCGGGGCGACGGTCGCGGCCGAGGAGTTCGGCGACGCGGTCGGGAAGGCCGGCGGCGCCAGCGCGGCAGCGGCGCCGCAGGTCGCGGAGGCGCCGGAGGCGGCGAAGTCCGGCTGGGAGCTCGCGACCGAGGCGGTGCGCGACTACGCCGAGAAGGCGAAGGAGACCGGCCAGGGCATCGGCGATGCGCTGGTCAGCGGCTTCCGCGGCGCCGAGGACGCGGTGGGCGAGTTCGTGAAGACCGGCAAGCTCGGGATGCGCGACCTCGTCACCTCGATCCTCGCCGACCTCGCGAAGGTGTCGGTGCGGCGCTTCGTGCTCGGGCCGATCGCCAACGCGCTCGGCGGTGTGCTCGGCAGCCTCGGTCCGGCCTTCGCCGGCGTGCTGCACTCGGGCGGCATGGTCGGCGCGCCCGCACCACAGCGGCTCGTCCCGGCGCTCGCCTTCGCCGGGGCGCCGCGGCTGCATGCCGGCGGCGTCGCCGGCCTGCGGCCGGACGAGGTGCCGGCGATCCTGCAGAAGGGCGAGCGGGTGCTGATCGCGCGCCGAGACCCGCGCCTTCGACCGGCGCAGGCCGGCGGCGGCGTCACCGTCAACATCATGACCAGCGACGCCGAGAGCTTCCGTCGGTCGCGCACGCAGGTCGCGAGCGACATCGCCCGGGCGGTCGCCTTCGGGCGCAGAGGAATGTGAGCCATGGCGTTCCACGAAGTCCGGTTTCCGGACGACATCAGCCGCGGCGCCCGCGGCGGCCCGGAGCGGCGCACGCAGGTGGTCGAGCTCGCCTCCGGCGACGAGGAGCGCAACGCCTCGTGGGCGAACTCGCGGCGGCGCTATGACGCCGCCTACGGCATCCGCCGCGCCGACGACCTCGCCGCCGTCGTCGCCTTCTTCGAGGCGCGCAACGGCCGGCTGCACGGCTTCCGCTGGAAGGACTGGGGCGACCACCGCTCCGGCCTGCCGTCGGCGCCGGTGACGCCGATCGACCAGGCGCTCGGCACCGGCGACGGCGACGACCGAAGACGTTCCAGCTGGTGAAGCGCTACGAGAGCGGCGCGCAGGCGTGGGTGCGGCGGATCGTGAAGCCGGTCGCCGGCACGCGTGCGGGTCGCCCGCGCCGGCGTCGAGGCGGTCTCGGGCTGGTCGGTGAATACGACCACCGGCGTCGTCACCTTCAACACCGCCCCCGCCGCCGGCGTGCTCGTCACCGCCGGCTTCGAGTTCGACGTGCCGGTCCGCTTCGACACCGACCGGCTCGACGTCACCTGGGACCTCGACCGGCTCGGCTCGATCGCCTCGATCCCGCTTCTGGAGGTGCGGCGATGAACGAGGAGCCCGGCTTCGTCCCGGGGCGCTGCGCGATCTTGCCGCCTCGACCGCCGTCATCCTCGCCGCCTGGGGCGCGCTCGGGGGCGCCACCAACGCGCTCACCACCCGCATGCGGCTGCGCGACGCCGTGCGCCACATCCTGCTCGGCGGCCTCATCGCCGCCGGCATGGGCAGCCTCTCGATGGCGCTCGTCGCCCGCTGGCTCGGCCTGCCGCCCGAGGCGGTGCCGGCCGGCGGCGCGGCGGGATCGGCCGCCTACCTCGTCGGCGTGTTCGGCCCGGCGGTGATCGAGGTGACGCTCGCCCGAATCCGCAAGCTGCGCGACGGGCACGGGGGTCATCCCGATGCATGAGCTTCTCGCCTCGTCGCCCGCCTGCGCTGCGACGACGCCGATCCGTGCCGCGTTTCCGCCATCGCCTGCGGGTCGGCCTCGCCGTCGCCGCCCTGATCCTGCTCCTCTCCCTGCTCAGGTGACCTCTCTGGATGCGGTCCTGACCGATGAAGACGCTCTCCCCCGCCCTGCAGGCGCATCTCGACAGCGGCACGACGACGCTCGCCTGGTGCTGGCGCATCGAGCGCGCCGACGGCGAGGTCTTCGGCTTCACCGACCACGACCGGCCGCTCGCGTTCGGCGGCGTCACCTATGAGCCGGAGTCGGGCTTCGCCGCGTCGGAGATCCGGAGCGGCACCGACCTCGCGGTCGACGCCCAGGAGGCCGAGGGCGTGCTGACCTCGGACACCATCACCGAGACCGACATCCTCGACGGCCGCTGGGACAATGCCGCGGTCGAGGTCTGGCGGGTGAACTGGAGCGCCGTGTCGCAGCGCGTGCTGATGCGCCGCGGCGCCATCGGCCAGGTCCGCCGGGGCCGGCTCGCGTTCGTGGCCGAGGTGCGCTCGCTGGCGCACGTGCTGAACCAGACGGTCGGGCGCACCTTCCAGCATGCCTGCGATGCCGAACTTGGCGACGCCCGCTGCAGCGTCGATCTCGATGACCCGGACTACAAGGCGAGCGGATCGGTCACGGCACTGACCGGCGACCGCAGCTTCACCGCGTCGGGGCTCGGCGGCTTCGCGGCCGGCTGGTTCACGCTCGGCCGGCTGACCTGGACCAGCGGCGCCAACGCCGGACGCAGCGCCGAGGTGGCGAGCCACTCCGTCCAGTCCGGCGAGCGTCACCTCGCGTTGCTCGAGGCGCCGGTGCGACCGATCGCGCCCGGCGACGACTTCGTCGTGGCGCCGGCTGCGACAAGCGGCTGGAGACCTGCCGCGACCGGTTCGCCAACGTCATCAACTTCCGCGGCTTCCCGCACATCCCCGGCCAGGACACGGTGATCCGCTACCCGAACCGCGGCGACGCCAACAGCGGCGAGGTGCTCTGAGCGGCAGGAGCCACGCGGCGCTCAGCAGCAGCCGCGCGAACTCCTGGACCGGCGGACACGGCACATCGCCGTAGGAACAGAACACGCAGCAGTCCCCGGCCTTCGGCCTGAGCAATGCGCCGCACGAGCGGCATTCGTGGATCCACAGGCAGGCGTCGGTTGGCATGGTTTCCAGATGCCTCGCGCCGCAAATCGGACAGGTCAGATGTGATGCGCGTTCGGTCACGGTCGAGCCTTCTCCCTTATGATCCTGCGAGGACGCACCCTAGCATCGACTCCGGCACCGGCAGTTCACATCAGGATGCGTCGGTCGCTACGGATCGTGTCGTTGCCGCGGCGCGATCCTGGCTCGGCACCCCTTACCACGATCAGGCGAGCCTCAAGGGCGTCGGCTGCGACTGCCTCGGGCTGGTGCGCGGCGTTTGGCGCGAGGTGGTCGGGCCTGAGCCGCTTCCGATCCCCTCCTACCGGCGCGACTGGGGCGAGACCGGCGCCCACGAACCGCTCGCCGAGGCAGCGCGTGCCGTGATGCTGGAGATCCCTGTCGCCGATCTCGCGCCCAGCGTGCTGATCCTGTTCCGAATGCGGCATCGGCGCCGTCGCCAAGCACTGCGGCATCCTCTCCGCCACCGAGCGCTTCATCCACGCCTACGAGCGCACCGGCGTGACCGAGGAGCCGCTGACGCAGACCTGGCGCCGGCGCATCGCCTTCGCGTTCCTGTTTCCGCGGACGAGGGGCCAGATCGGCGGACAAGGGAGTTGGCGCGCTCGGCAGTGAGGTCCACTTTCTCGACCGATCCGCAGCCCGCCATCTCCCCATCAAAACCGGACTGCCTCGACCGATCGAGACTCGCCGCCCCGCAAGGCGCCACCAGTCCTTCTTCATGACGGCTCGGAGCACGGTCGCCTCACGCTCACGAACGTGTTACCCTGCCACCGGGGTGGCGCGCGCCAATCGGTCCGCATTGGGCGGCCGGTGGGGGCCCGCGGGAGCACCCGAGGGAGTATCAAACGATGCCGAGATTCATCGTCACCGGCTGCTACACGGCAGCCGCCATGAAGGGCATGGTTGCCAGTCCGAGCAACCGCGAGGCGGCGTCGGCGGCCATCGTTGAGGCGGCCGGCGGCAAGCAGGAAGCCTTCTACATGACCACCGGCGAGACCGACTTCATGATCGTGGTCAACATCGACGAAGTCAGCGATCTGATCTCCGGCCTGATAGCAGTCGGCGGCTCGGGCGCCGTCAGCGACCTCAAGACCGTACGCGCTTTCTCGTCTGACGAGTTCACCGCGATGCAGAAGCGCGCCGGCGAGATCGCCGGATCCTACAAGCCGCCGGCCTGACCGCGGCTTCGGGCGACCATGCCGAAGGGTGCACCGCACCATCCAATCAGGTTGCGCCATCCAGACTGCGTTTTCGCGCGGGGCGGTTTGCGACTATCCCGGGTCGGTCCTCCAAACCGCCTCCCGCTCCTCCGACCTCGCGCCCGGCAACGCGTCCCGCGGGTCATTCTCGCCTCGGGTGGGGAGATCGAGACGGCCGGGCTTTAGATGGCCCGACAAACCTCCGGAGAGCGCTGCCGCACCTCCGCTGGCCCTGCAAGGCTTCGTCAAGCTGTTGTCGGATCGGCACGGCCGCGAGCGCATCCGCGTCAACTGCCTCGCCCCCGGCATGATGGAGAACGCCGCCGGTGAATTCCGCAACGAATGGGTCGACATGGTCCCGGCTGGGCGCTACGGCGGCGTTGACGAGATTGCAGGCACCATCGCCCTCCTGCTGTCGGACGACGCTGGCCATGTGACCGGCCAACCATCGTGGCCGATGGGGGCGTCAACCGGAACGCCGGCCTCTAGCGCCGGTCGACACAGGGCAAGACGCTGCAGATGGAGATCGATCCTCCCATCGTCATTAACATTCGCGGATTCGGCCAGCCCGCGCGGTGAAGGCGTCCGGCCTTCCGGAAGATGTGATCTACATTGGCCGGCGTATGCCGTCCTGGGGGCTTCCGCAGAGCCCGTGGGCGAACCGCTTTCGTGTCGAGACTTACGGCCGCGAGACGGCGCTGATCCTCTATGAGCGGGAGACCCGCGAGAAGCTCCGCTCCGAGCACACAACGGTCCGGGAAGTCCTCGCCCTTGGCGGGCACCGCCTCGCCTGCTGGTGCCATCCGGAACCGTGTCACGGTGACGTGCTGTTGCGCCTCTGGCAGGAACTTCAGCGGGACTGAAATTTGCCAGGCAGCCTGAAGCCGATCGCTGGGCACGGCGAGGTTCTGCCGGGCGTAGCGTGGGCAGTGGTTGGCGCAGCCAGCGCAGATCATCGGCTCGGCGAAGTCCGCGCCATCGCGCGCCATCGTGCAGTCGGCGAAGCAGCGGCCCTGGCGATCCGTATCGGCGACCGCGCACATGGCGCGGCGCAGTCCTCTCCCCCGGGAGCTTGGGAGCCCGGAGATGTAGTGCTGGCGGCCGGGCTATATGTCGACCACCCTCATAGGGCGATGTTCAGACGGACGTCGCCGCGGGGCACGGAGGTCGCTTGGGCTTGCCTGGCGCTGGGGCCAGCTCGTTTCGCCTGAGTATGTTCGCCCTCCGTCGGCAGGCCTCTGTTTTTTCTTTCCGCCTTCTACTCATCCCAGCTCCGTGAGACCCAATGGCCTCCATCATCCTCGCCGCCGCCGGCACCGCGATCGGCGGCTCGGTCGGCGGTAGCGTGCTCGGCGTCAGCGCGGCCACGATCGCCGGCGCGGTCGGCTCGCTCGCCGGGGCGGCGATCGACTCCTGGCTCGTCGCCTCGATGGCGCCGACGCAGAAGATCGCCGGCCAGCGGCTCGACACCCTGCAGATCACCGCCTCGAGCGAGGGCGCGGTGATCCCGCGCGTCTACGGCCGCATGCGCGTGGGCGGCAACATCCTCTGGGCGACCGACTTCCGCGAGGAGACCGAGACCACCCGCCATGGCGGCGGCGGCAAGGGCGGCGGCGGAGGCGGCGGCACCGAGGTCACCGAGTACTTCTACTTCGCCTCGCTCGCCGTCGCGCTCTGCGAAGGCCCGATCACCGGCATCGGGCGCATCTGGGCCGACGGCAAGCCGATGAGCCTCGACGGCGTGACGATGCGCGTGCACCTCGGCGGCGAGGACCAGGACGCCGATCCGTTCATCGCTGCGAAGATGGGGGCGGCGAACACGCCGGCCTACCGCGGCACCGCCTATGTCGTCTTCGAGGAGCTGCCGCTCGATCGCTTCGGCAACCGAATGCCGCAGCTCTCCTTCGAGGTGTTCCGTCCGATCCTCGACGGCACGACCGGCCGAGAGCCTGGTCCGCGCCGTCACGCTGATCCCGGCCTCCGGCGAGTTCGCCTATGCCACCGAGATCGTGCGCCGCGAGGTGGGCGACGACACCAGCCCAGAGAACGTCAACGCCGAGGCCGATCGCGCCGACCTCGTCGTGGCGCTCGACCGGCTGGAGGCCTGCGCGCCCAAGGTCGAGTCGGTGTCGCTGGTGGTCGCCTGGTTCGGCGACGACCTGCGCGCCGGGCAGTGCCGCATCCGTCCCGGCGTCGAGGTGAGCGCGAAGAGCACGACGCCGGAGAACTGGTCCGTCGACGGCGTGCCCCGCGGCTCTGCTCATCTCGTCAGCCGCGACGATCAGAACCGCCCGGCCTACGGCGGCACGCCGTCCGACAGCTCGGTGGTCCAGGCGATCCGGGAGCTGAAGGCCCGCGGCTACCGCGTCACCTTCTACCCGTTCATCCTGATGGACGTGCCGGCCGACAACGACCTGCCGGACCCGTACAGCAACAACGCCGCATCGACCGGCCAGCCGGCCTACCCCTGGCGCGGGCGCATCACCTGCTCGCCGGCGCCGGGCTACGCCGGCAGCGTCGACAAGACCGCCGCCGCGGGCACGCAGGTCGCGCGCCTTCTTCGGTGATGCCCAGCCGTCCGACTTCGACGTCGATGACGAGCGGGTCGCGTGGGACGGGCCGTCCGGACGACTGGGGCCTGCGGCGGATGATCCTGCACTACGCGCATCTCTGCGCAGGCGGCGGGCGGGGTCGACGCCTTCCTGATCGGCTCGGAGCTGCGCGGGATCACGCAGGTGCGCTCGGGTGCGTCGAGCTACCCGGCGGTGGCCGAACTCGTCGACCTGGCGGCGGACGCGCGCGCGATCCTCGGCGCCGGCACGGCCATCAGCTACGCCGCCGACTGGTCGGAGTATTTCGGGCACCACCCGCAGGACGGCTCGGGCGACGTCTTCTTCCATCTCGATCCGCTCTGGGCCGACGACAACATCGACTTCGTCGGCATCGACAACTACATGCCGCTGTCGGACTGGCGCGACGGGCTCGACCATCTCGACGCCGCGAGCTGTCGACGCGATCACCGACCTCGACTACCTGCGCAGCAACGTCGAGGGTGGCGAGGGCTTCGACTGGTTCTACGCCAGCGCCGCCGACCGCGAGGCGCAGGTCCGGACGCCGATCACCGACGGCGCCGTCGGCAAGCCGTGGGTGTTCCGCTACAAGGACCTCCGCGGCTGGTGGTCGAACCCGCACCACAACCGGCCGGGCGGGGTCGAGAGCGGCGCGTCGACGGCGTGGGTGCCGGAGAGCAAGCCGATCTGGTTCACCGAGATCGGCTGTCCGGCGGTCGACCGCGGGCCGAACCAGCCGAATGTCTTCTACGACCCGAAGTCGGCCGAGAGCTTCCTGCCGTACTTCTCGCGCGGCTGGCGCGACGACGCTATCCAGCGCCGCTTCCTCGAGGCGGCGCTCGGATACTGGGCCGAGCCGGCGCAACAACCCGATGTCGAGCGTCTACTCCGGCCGGATGATCACCACCGCCGAGACCGCGGCCTGGACCTGGGACGCGCGGCCGTATCCGGCGTTCCCGGCCCGGAGCGACGTCTGGACCGACGCCGACAACTGGCGGCTCGGGCACTGGCTGAACGGACGGCTCGGCTCGGTCTCGCTCGGCGCGCTCGTGCGCGAGCTCTGCCGCCGTGCCGGGCTGCCGGACGACCAGATCGACGTCTCGGCGCTGCGCAGACGTCGTGCCCGGCTACCCTGATCTCCGCGCTGGAAAGCCCGCGCGCGCTCGATAGCGCCGCTCGCGCGGCACTTCGGCTTCGACGCCGTCGAGAGCGAGGGCGTGATCCGCTTCCAGCCGCGCGATCGGCGACCGGTGGCGACGCTCGGGCTCGACGAGCTTGGCGGTCGGCGAGCGCGCCGACGGCGAGGTGATCGAGCTGGTGCGCGCGCAGGAGACCGAGCTGCCGCAGGCGCTGAAGTGGCAGGTGCTGAACGCCGAGGAGGACTACGACGCGATGACCGTCGAGGCGCGGCGCGCCACCGGCGAGGCGCTGCGGGTGACCTCGGAGAGCTTCGCGATCGCGACCATCGCCAGCGACGCCGACCGGCGCTGCCGCCGGGCGCTGCTCGAGGAATGGGTCGGCCGCGAGACCGCGTCGTTCCGCCTGCCGCCGTCGCGGCTGGCCCTCGACCCGGGCGACGTCGTGCAGCTCGACCACGACGGCCGCCTGACCTCGCTGCGATTGACCACGGTCTCCGACGCCGGCGCGCGCGTCATCGAGGCGGTGCGGACCGACGCCGCCGCCTTTGGGCTTGCGCCCGGGCCCGAGCGGGAGCCGCGGGCGCCGAAGCCCGTGGTCTACGGGCCGCCCAGCGTCGCCTTCCTCGACCTGCCGCAGCTTCGCGAGAGCGTGCCGGCGCACCAGCCACTCATCGCCGTCGTACGCGGTACCCTGGCCGGGCCGGGTCGCGGTCTGGCGCAGCCCCAGCGAGGACGGTTTCGAGCTGATCACCACGCTCGGCCGGCCGGCACGGATCGGTTCGCTCGTCTCCGATTTCTACCCGGGGCCGACGTCGCGCTTCGATCTCGGCAACGATGCCATTGTCGATCTCGCGTTCGGCACGCTCGCGAGCGTCACGGATCTCGCGCTCTTCGGCGGCGCCAACGCGCTGGCTGTGGAGGCGGTGCCGGGCGTCTGGGAGGTGCTGCAGTTCGGCGTCGCCGAGCTGATCGCGCCGGGGCGCTACCGGCTCACGCGGCTGTTGCGCGGTCAGCGCGGCACCGAGGACGCCATGGGGGCACCGGCGCTGGCCGGCGCTCGGGTTGTGGTGCTGGACGAGGCGTTGGCCCCGCTGCCGGTCTCCGAGGCCGCGCTCGGGCTGGAGGCCAACTGGCGCGTCGGGGCGGCGTCCAAGCCGGTCAGCGACCGGTCGTATCGTGCGCTGGGCTTCACGCCTGGGGGCGTCGGGCTGCGGCCGTTTTCGGTCGCCCACGTCGAGCAGCCATGGCGCAAGGCGCGGGAGCCCGGAGATCTCGTGATCCGCTGGACGCGGCGGTCGCGGGCGCTCGCCGCCGACAGCTGGACCGCGCCGGAGGTGCCGCTCGCCGAGGAGGCCGAGGCTTATGAGGTGGAGATCCTGGACGGCGCGATCGTGAGGCGCACGCTCGCCAGCGCCACGACCAGTGTCACCTACACGTCTGCCCAGCAGGCAGCGGACTGGGGCGCGCCGCTCGGCCCCGGCGACGCGCTCGACATCCGCGTCTTCCAGCTCTCCGCCCTTGTCGGGCGGGGCACACCCAAGACTGTCACGCTGAGCTTCTGAGGTGACGCAATGAATTCTGGGCAGGGTGTGTGCTCTCCGGCGTACAACTTACGTCATGCGACCCGAAGACGAATACCGGATTGCAGCCCAGCTTGCCAGAGTGATGGCCGTGGCCTGCGTGCGCAACACTCAGCTCGAGACCCTGCATGCCGGCCTGACGCCCGTCTCGTACAGGGGCGATGGCAGCGACGTCGTCGTGGAGGACGCCGCGGGCAGACGCATACCCTGGTCCGAGGTCTCACGGATCAGCGACGACGAGATGCGCGCGCTGATGCGCGAGATCGTGGATCGTCTGTTCTTCGGACATCGGCTGCTATCTGCGGAGGGTCGACGATCACCGTCACGGTCAGGTGTGCCGTTACTGATGACCGATCGACCGCGTCTGGTGCAGCGGCGACCGGAACTGAGACGCGCTCGACAACCTGACCGGCTCCAAAAGCGGCATGCTCCGGCGGAGCAGTCACGAGCGCGGAGATCTCACAAGACTTGCACCTTGCGCCGAGCGTGCATACGGCCGTCTGCAACGCAGCGCCGCGTCGGCACGGACGAGCGGCCCGACGCCAAAGGCCTCAACACAGGAAGACCGACGCCACCACCCATCTTCTGCTGCCCTACATCCTCGCGGCGCAGGCCCAGAAGCATGTCACCCACAATGAGGCGCTGCGGCTTCTCGACGGGCTCGTGCAACTCTCCGTTCTCGACCGTGATCTGACCGCGCCGCCCGGTAGTCCCGCAGACGGTGACCGATATATCGTGGCCATCGGGGGCCACCGGCGATTGGGCCGGCTGGGACCTGAACGTCGCGCTCTGGACCGATGGCGCATGGCTGCGCCTGCGGCCGCGCACCGGCTGGCGGGCGTGGGTCGAGGACGAGGGGCTGCTTCTGGTCTACGACGGTGCAGCGTGGATCGGAACGACACCCACAGCGCTGCAGAACATGGCGCTGGTCGGGCTCGGCACTACGGCGGATGCGTCGAACCCGTTTTCGGCCAAGCTGAACGCCGCGCTCTGGACGGCGAAGACCGTGGCCGAGGGTGGGACCGGTGATCTGTTCTACACGATGAACAAGGAGGCCGCAGGCGACGATCTCGGGCTGACGCTTCAGACCGGCTTCGTGACCAAGGCGCTGGTGGGCCTCTTCGGCTCCGACAGGTTCCGGCTCGCGGTCTCGGCCGACGGCAGCACCTTCTTCGACGGGCTGAGCGTCGACAACGCCACCGGCATCGTCGACCAGCCCCGGCTGCCCCGGTTCAAGGCGTACACCAACTACGACAACTACGTCGGCGTCGGGACCTGGACGAAGATCGGCCTCAACAACACCGACACCAACGATCAGAACGCGTTCGACGCTGCCAACAACCATTTCGTGGCGCCGGTGGACAGCACCTACCTCTTCGGCGCGACGCTGCTCTACAAGATCAACGCCAGCGCCACGGCCCGCATGCGAGGGCGGCTGGTCTTGAACGGCACCACCGAAATCCGTGGCTCCCTCGGCGAAATCTCCGCCACCCACGTCTCGCTCGCCACCGCGATCTGGCTGCAGACCGTGGTGCCGCTGTCGGCCGGCGATACGGTCGAACTGCAGGGATATTTCCGGGTCGCCGACGGCTACTTCGCGGCCGACCACACGTCCTTCTGGGGCTGCAAGATCGGCTGAGCGGCGGGAGCAGAATCCGCTGACGCCAACCCGATCAGATCAAGGTTTCGTTCGCATGCCCGAAGCCGAGTTCCAGACCATGCTGGCGCGCGCTGCCGATGAAAGCGCGGCAGTTGACAGGCATCGTATATGATATATGATCATGTGTTGAGGAGAGTCTTGTGGGTGAATTCAAGACAAAAACCGAGGTGATTGTCGAAGCTCTCAGAGCTCGGATCATTTCCGGAGATCTGTTTCCGAAGCAACGTCTCGTCATTCGTGGGCTCGCCAACGAATTCTCCTGTTCTGACATCCCGGTGCGTGAGGCGCTCCGGACGCTCTCTTCGGAAGGGCTTGTCACGAACGTCCCTCACGGCGGCTCCTGCGTCAGCGCGCTTGAAGGAAATGAACTGCTGGAGCTGACGGAAACCCGCAGTCTTCTGGAGCCGGAGGCGACGGTCGCCGCGTCGCGCAGGATGACCCCGAATTCACTCCGGCAGCTCCGGGATCTTCTGGAGCGCCTGCGCGATGCCGCCGACAGCGGCAGCGGCCTAGAATACGGCCGCCTGAACCGGGAATTTCATCAAACAATTCTTGCGCACTGCCCCAACGAAATCTTGGCAAACACAATCAACAGCTTGTGGGACCGTGCCGAGCGCGGAAGAGCCGTGCATGGAGTGTTTCACGGTCACGTCGAGACATCCATGGTCCAGCACAAGCAGATCGTCCGTCACATCGTGGAACACGACGAGGCTGCGCTGCGCGCGGTCTGTCTGGAGCATTCCGCGCATGGGCTCGACGCCGTCCGCCGGTTCGTCGAGATGGACAGGCAGGCAGACGCCACCGAACGGGCTGGGGCAGCTACGGCCGCTGCCGCACCGCAACGCGTAGCCCGGGTTGGGAGCTTGTCCCAACGTTGACGGCCGCAGCAACAGTGGAGAAAGAAAGATGAGACCTCGACTTCGGACTTTTACACTGCCGTTTTTCGCGGCGACAATGGTCGGCACCGCCGGTCTCGCGCAGGAAATGACGCCAGTGACGATGGGGTTCTCGATCGAACTCGATCGTCCAGCAAATCCCCTATCACGTCGCATTGGAGCACGGATACTTTGAGGACGAACAGCTTGACATGACCTTCGAGTTCCTGTCCGGCTCGAGCGCCCTCGTCCAGCAGATCATTGCCGGCAATGTCGATACCGGCTCGCCCGCTTGGGGGGCGGTCTTAAACGGGATCGTCCAGGGCCACGACCTCGACGTGTACATGTCGTGGCAGTACAAGAGCGTCTTCACCCTCGCCACTCCGGCCGATTTCGGCATTGAGACCGTTGCCGATCTTGACGGCAAATCGGTCGGCGTTTCGGAACTCTCCGGCGGCGAGGTGCCGGTCGTCCGGGCAGTTCTGCGGGAAGTCGGCCTGACCGAAGGCGAGGACGTTCAGCTTATCCCGGTCGGCGAGGGGTCGGCGCTCACGGTCAATGCGCTGCAGACAGGCCAGGTTCACGCCTATTCCTCCAACATGTTCGACGTCGCCGCCATTCGCGCCGCCGGAATTCCTATGAACGTCATCATGCCCGCGTCGGTGGAGAACTTCCCCGGCAACAGCCTCGTGGCCATGGCGGATCGGCTCGAAGAGGACCGCGAGGTGTTCCAAGGCATCGCCCGCGCGATGGCGCGCGCCGTCGTCTACGTGGAGAACAACCCTGAGGAAGCGCTAGAACTGGCCAAGCAGCTTCGGCCCGAGCAGCTCGAAGACCCTGATCTGACGAACGCGTCATGGGATGCGGCGTATGACCTGCGCAAGCGTCCGGACGACATGCCGTCCGACGCACCGATCGGCGCACACTACAGGCCCGGGCTTCAGGCGTACCACGATTTCCTGCGGCAGGGGTCCGAGGAGGAAGGCGCGTTGCTTGAGGACATCGACATCGAGACCGTCCTTGACGACTCTTTCATCGAATTCGCCAACGATTTCGACAAGGAGGCGGCGGCGCGACCGCGTGGGGAACAGTGACTGTGCGCCCCAGCCAAGCAACTTTCGGGACGGAGCGGCATGCCGCTCCTCCCATCGTCGAGGTTCGCGACCTCTCGAAGTCGTTTCCCCTCGACGAAGAGACTGTCATCGCCCTCGACGAGATCGATGTTGCCGTGGGCCGGGGCGAGTTCGTGTCCTTCGTGGGCCGAAGCGGCTGCGGCAAGTCCACGCTCTTGAACGTCATCGCCGGGCTTCTCGAACCCACCAGCGGCAGCGTCCATGTCGCCGGCGCGCCGGTGACGGAACCGCCTGCGGTGGCGGGCTTCATGTTCCAGGCACCTGTTCTCTTTCCGTGGCGCACGATCGAGCAGAACGTTCTCCTGCCGGCCCAAATCCACAAGATGGACATGCAGAAGGTGCGCGCCAAGGCGCAGGACGTCCTGCGGATGGTCGGCCTCGGCGAGTTCATAAATGCCTATCCCAAGCAGCTGTCGGGCGGGATGCAGCAGCGCGCCGCGCTTGCCCGGGTCCTGACTTACGAGCCCGAGCTTCTGTTGATGGACGAGCCTTTCGGCGCACTGGACGAATTCACCCGCGAAGCGATGAACGTCGAGCTGATGCGTATCGCGAAAGACGTCGGCATCACCGTGCTGTTCGTCACCCACAACATCACCGAGGCGGTCTTCATGTCGGACCGGGTGGTGGTGATGACTCCCCGGCCGGGCAGGGTGGCGGGCGTGATCGATGTCGATCTTCCGCGCCCGCGCGCGATCGAAACGATGCAGTTACCACGATTCACTGATCTCGTGTTCGAGATACGCAGCATTCTGGGGCGAGGCCATGAGCACACTGAGTGAGACGAAGGAAGACGTCCGCACCGAAAACAGGACCGGGAAGAAGGTCGCCTCCAAGGCGCGGAACCCCAACGCCAAGTACCGTGTCTATACTCTCGTCATCCTGATCCTGCTCCTGTGTCTCTGGGAAATCGTGCCCCGGCTTGGTCTGGTGAACGAGATCCTACTGCCACGCTTCTCCGACGTCGCGAGCGCTTTTTACGGCCTCGTCACTCAGCCGTTCTTCTTCAAGCACTTCAGCACCACTTTCACCGAGATTATCGTCGGGTTCGTGAACGGTGTGACGATCGGGCTTACGCTCGGCACCACTCTTGCTCTGTCGAAGGCGGCGAAGGCGACCCTCTATCCATTCGTCGTTGCCCTTCAGGCCACGCCCAAGGTTGTCTTCGCCCCGCTCTTCGTCGCATGGTTCGGCTTCGGGATGGAATCGAAGATCGTGATGGCGACCGTCATCTCCTTCTTTCCGGTCCTCATCAACACGCTCGTCGGCCTGGAATCGGTCCCCGAAAGTTCCAAGATGCTGATGCGGTCGATCCGGGCGACCAGGATGCAGACCTTCTTCCGCGTTTCGTTCCCGCACGCCCTGCCGATAATCTTTGCTGGCATACGCGCTGCCTTCGTCTTCGCCGTGATCGGCGCGATCGTCGGCGAATTCATTGGCGCGTCTCAGGGCCTCGGATATCTGCTGAACCTCTACAACTATCAGCTGCGTATCGACCGGGTGTTCGCGGTGATCGTCGTGCTGGCGACCATCGGTGCCGGAGGGTTCTTCTTCCTCGAATGGCTCGACAAAAAGCTGATCTTCTGGCGGTAGAAGCGCCGCGTGGCCGCCATATGCTCGGGAGAGACCACCTTGACCAATGCATCCCGTTCCATTCAGGTCCTCGATCAGTTCGGCGACGATCCAGTAGCGCGCGGTCGGGTGCACGGCGAGACGTTCGCCCGCTCAATCGCGCACAACCTGGAGGCCTACCTGGCTCGGTTCGAAGCCAGTGGCCTGTCGCGCGCCGACGCCCTCGTCGAGGGCGAGCTTTGGGACAGGACCATCGCTGAGGCGGCCCCGGAATACGCCGCGGAGATGCGTGCGATCGCCGATGCGGCTGGGCGTTCGCGAGCTGAAATCGCAGTTCTCAACGCCCGCTACGAGATCGCCTTCACACTCTTCGGAAAGGAGGCCCGGAAGCCTGATGGCCCGGCCGCCGAAGCGGAGGGCTGTACCGTCGCCGGCCTTCTCCCCGAAGCCTGTGTGGATGGTCACACGCGGCTCGTGCAGAACTGGGACTGGATTTCCGCCATTCGCGGCCATTGCCTCGTGACGCGCGTCCAAAGGACCGGCAAGCCATCGCTCGTTGCCCTCACGGAGGCGGGGATCGTGGGAGGCAAGATGGGTATCAATTCGGCCGGGATCGGGATCGTGGAAAACGGCCTTGCCAGCGCGAAGGACGGCTGCAATCCCTACGAAAAGCCCTTTCATGTACGCTGCCGCGAAGTGCTCGATGCCACCACGCTACACGATGCCATGCGCCCGATCCTGGCGACCCGGCGAACGGCATCGGCAAACTTCATGATCGGCTGCGCGTCGGGAGAGGTGATCGACCTCGAGTTCGAGCCCCGACGCGGTGGTGCCGCTGCATCCTGATGCCGATGGTATCATCGCGCACTCGAACCACTTCGTCGACCCGCGGCACGGCCCCTCTCAGATGGAGCGGATCAGCCCCAGCACGCTCTTCCGCTCCGCGCGGCTGGCGCGCCTTCTGCGGCGTCACGCAGGGAAGATCGACAACGACGTCATCAGGACGGCGCTCGCGGATCACACCGGTTTCCCCCACGGCCTCTGCCGCCATTCCGATTCCGGACAACCGAAGGTCCGCCAGACCATGACGCTCGCCAGCGTGATCCTCGATCTCGACACGCGCACGATGTGGCTGGCCGAGGGCACTCCCTGCGATACCGATTACGCCGAAATCGCCCTCGATGGCGCATCTACCCCGACGGGGGCCATCGCGTGACCTACGTCGCCTGCCTCACCTTCGATTTCGACGTCTGGTCCGGCTTCGCCGCCCGCGGAATGACGACGCCGACACCGATCTCCCGCGGCGAGTTCGGATTGGTCGGCGCCCGGCGTCTGGTCGACCTGCTCGGACGCAAGAACATCCGGTCGACCTGGTTCGTTCCGGGCGTCGTGATCGACAGCCACGAGGCCGACGTGTCCCGCATCGTCGTGGCTGGACACGAGATCGCGCATCACGGCTATTCTCATGAGGTCCCGGCCCATCTGTCGCCCGAGCGGGAAGAGGGTGAGATGGTCCGCGCCATCGCCTCGATTCGGCGCGTCGCGGGACGGGCGCCGCGGGGCTACCGCTCCCCCGCCTGGGACCTCAGCCCGGTCACTATCGATTTGCTACTGAAACACGGCTTCGATTACGATTCGAGCCTGATGGGGGATGAACTCCACACCCTATTTCGCCCGCCGAGGCGATGTCATATCCGCGGACGAGCCGATCCGCTTCGGCGAGACGACACGGCTCATCGAAATGCCGATTTCGTGGTCTCTCGACGATCACCCCCATTTCGAATTCCTGAGGACCGGAGATTTCCTGATGCCCGGACTCCGGAACGCCAATTCGGTCCTTGAGAACTTCGTCGCCGATTTCGAGTACATGTGCCGGTCGTCCGAAACGGGCATTCTGACCTATACCTTCCATCCCTACGTGATCGGCCGCGGACATCGGATGCTGATGCTGGAGACGCTCATCGAGCGGCTCGAAGAACTCGGCGCGAAATTCATGGCGATGGAGGACGCCGCCGACATGTTCGCATCCGAGCGGCGGAACATTCCCGAGCAGTCGACCTGAACACGAGCAGAGGAGCATCAAATGGCAACACGGACGGTCGGCATCATCGTGAACGGTGCAACGAGCGGCATCTGCAACCGCCAGCATCTGCAGTCTGCTCTGGTGCCCATAATTCGCGAAGGTGGCGTTGCCATCGGCGATGATCGCGTGCTCCCGCGCCTGCTGCTTGTCGGGCGGGATGCCGACCGTCTCCAGGCCGTTGCCCGAAAGTTTGGGATTGAGGACACGACGACCGATCTTGACGGTGCGCTCGCGGACGACCGATTTGAGATTTTCTTCGACGCCGGCATAACCGGCAAGCGGGCCGAGGTTATCCGCATGGCCCTCAATGCCGGAAAGGACATCTACGCCGAAAAGCCCGTGGTCTCTGATCTCGACGAGGGTGCGGAGCTGCTCGCGCTCGCCGAGAAGCTTCAGAGGAAACACGGCGTTGTCGAGGACAAGCTGTTTCTCCCCGGCCTCGTAAAGTTGCGGCAGGCCGGGGAGGCGGGCCTGTTCGGCAAGGTCGTCGGCTTTCGTCTCGATTTCGGATACTGGATCTTTTCCGGACATGGCTCGACGCCGATGCAGCGGCCAAGCTGGAACTATAGAAAAGCGGACGGCGGCGGCCTTATGCTGGATATGTCGCCGCATTGGCGGTACATCGTCGAGGGTATCCTCGGACCGATCCGCCGTGTCGTCTCTAGAGGCTGGACGGCGATCGACGAGCGGGTCGACGAGCAGGGCAGGTCGTTCGAGGTCGACGTCGACGATTCGACCGCAGCTATCGTCGAACTCGAAAGCGGGGCAGTCGGTGTGATCACCAGCTCTTGGGCGACGCGAGTGGCCCGCCAGGACTTGCTAACCTTCCATGTCGATGGGATTTCGGGATCTGCAGTCGCGGGCCTTCACCGCTGCCGCATCCAGCCGTCTGCGGCGACGCCAAAGGTGCTTTTCGATCCGAACGTTGACCATGGAGTAGACTATCAGAGCCATTGGCAGGAAGTGCCGCAAACGCTGCCATTCGCTAACGGGTATCGCATGGGGTGGGAGGCTTACGTTCGACACGTCGTGGCGGGAGCCCCCAAGGCGGCAGACCTCTCGGATGGGCTGCGCGACGTCGCGCTCGCGCATGCGATGGCGGTCAGCGCCGCAGAGGATCGCTGGGTCGACATCAACGACTTCGCCTCGAGCCGGTAAAAAGGACATTTTCGCATGGAAGAGGACGAACCGTCCATCTATCGTTGTGACGACAAAGCGCCATCCGCGGTCAAGACAGTCGCTGCTGGGCATACGCCGAGCATCAAGGTGGACATACACAGCCATATGAGCGTTCCGGAGGCGGCGACCATCGCGAAGCCCCATTTCGACCCTGCGCTCGATGCCAATAGCCGCTACATGTCACCGGAGGCGGCGCGCATCAACCACGCTCAGGCGGAAGATCTCAAGCCGCGTCTGTCCACGGTCGCGGCGAAGTTGGAGGATATGGATCGGATGGGGATCGACCTGCAGGTCCTCTCACCTGCGCCGCCGCAATACTACTACTGGGCGGATTCCGACCTTGGGCGTCAGACCTCCCGGATCATCAACGACCGTATCGCTGAAGCCGTCGCGGCTCATCCTGACCGTTTCGTGGGACTGGCCACTCTTCCGATGCAGGAGCCGGAACTTGCCGTCTCGGAAATGCGCCGCGCCGTCGGCGAATTGGAACTGAAGGGTATCGAGATATCGACCAACGTCGCCGGTGCTGAGCTCTCGGAGCCGCAATTCGCCCCGATCCTCCAGGCAGCCGAGGAACTAGGCATTCTCGTCTTCATGCACCCGCTAGGCTTTTCCCATGGGGAACGGATGCAGAAACACTATCTGAACAATATCATCGGAAATCCGCTCGAAACCACGGTGGCACTAAGCCATCTTATTTTTGGTGGGATACTCGACCGTTTCCCCGGCCTCAGGATTTGCGTTGCCCATGGCGGCGGCTATCTCCCTGGCTACAGCGGGCGAATGGACCATGCCTGGCGTGTTCGCGCGGATTGTCGTGGATGTCAGCATCCACCATCGAGCTACCTGAAGCGCCTGTGGTTCGACACGGTCGTTTTCGATCCCGAGCAATTGGCCTATCTCGTGGGGAAGTTCGGCGCGGATAAGATCGTCATGGGAACCGACTATCCTTTCGACATGGGGGAGACCGATCCGGTCGGCCTGCTCAACTCGGTCCCGAACCTGAGCGAAGAGGATTGCCGGAGGATCTTGGGCGGCAACGCTTGCGAGTTGCTCGGCCTTCACCTGTACCGATCACCAAAGGTGAACGGGGATAGATGATGGCCGCTCTCGGTCGGCGAATGGGTCGCTCGGCGGCGCAGAAAGAAAATTGTTTTACTTCAGCAATTTAAGTTGTGGAGAAGGTTGGACGTCAGACCCATCCCCTCCGCCACTTGCCCTTGCGAAAGCGTTCTCCCGATCTGGTCGCGGCCGGATTTTTCCGTTGCTTTCGGGGGTTACGCGGGGAGGCTCTACACTGCGGCGATGCCGATACAGGCGAAATCCGTTCTCTCCGAGCCGTTACTCTCCGAAACTCTTGACTTTGGGTGATTTGGTGGGGAGCTTCGGTCCATTGATTTCGTTTGATAGTTTTCGAGGTGGCGTGCTCGGATCCTGCGGGGTGAGTTGGGTCTGCAACCAGGTCTGCGGTCGAACTTCGAGTGGAATTCCCGACCGGTCGACAGCTCCAGTGTCAGTAAGGCTTCGAAGAGTTGATCCGGCGCGCCGGCGGACGCTATGCGCCATGCCGTAGCGGTGTAGTTCGTCGTCCGGGAGACGGAGCTGGAGGAGCGGCGCGATGCCATCAAGGCCCTCGCCTTCGGCCCAAATAACGAGGTCGGGAAGCTACGGACCCGGAAGACGAAAAAGGCAGCGGTGACGCGCTGAGCCAATTCCTATACGATCGGGTTCAACAGGGAGCTTGGCCTCCGAATTCACTTGTCTGGGTCACAAGCCGCATGGCGGATCAACGGCGATACGGGTCATACCCAAGCTTTCGCGGCTACACCGCCGCTGGTTTTCGGCGCCTTTCCACGGAGAGAAAGGTGGAGGCGATGCAGGCTTGGTTCGGTAATCACTACGAGGACCCGGCGAATCGCGTCTCCTACAACAGCAGGGAGGGCGGCTACCTCTGGGTACCCGGCCTCGGACCCCATGACGCCGACAACGAGATCCAAGAAGAGTTCAGCGACGTCGCCGATTTCGGCCTGATGGCGAAAGCCGTGGAAGACGTTCAGTCGGATGGAATCTTGGACTGGGCCTCAAAGAACTACTTCCGAGAGATTGATGATGAAGCCCTGAGGGATAGAGAGGAAGAGGACCGAGGAGGGTTTCCTTTCATCCTCCCAATGCCCCTTGGCAGCCGGCCCTCCGCCGGTACGGCACCCACGTTTTCTGATGCCGTTGGTGGGGGGCCGACAGCTGGCGGTCCATATCCGCCGCGGAGCATAGTCAGTCCAGGCATATTCGGGGAGGACGAGCCACCCCGAGACGAAGCCCCCGTCCGCAAGGAAATGCTCGAACGCCTCGACCACCTCGAGAGGCTGATCGCTCCGCTGACCACAAACATCGGCATGATGGGCCACAATGGCCCACCGGGACCGATCGAAGATCCGGAGATTCCCGAACACCAACCGAGCCTGACGGAACCTCCGCTCACTGTGCGCGATCTGAGCGCAATTAGGACCGCGATCGGAGACATCCGCGAGCAGGCTCAAGCCGCGTCACCCGACGTGGAGGTCGTCGAGAGAGGGCAAGGCGTACTCTCCAGGGCCGCAAAGCATTTCGGACGATGGCTGATGTTGGCAGCCGACGAGGCGGTGCAGACCGCGGGGAAAACCGCTGGCGCGCTCCTAGTAGCAGGAGCAATCATGGGTTGGCAGAACGTTGGCCCGGCCCTCGAATCTGCGACTTCCTCGGTGGCGACTTGGATCCAGACGATAGAGGTGCCTTGGTGATGGACCAGCAGGCCCTCGCTTCCGCCTATCTGCCTGTTCTCGCCCTAGCCTTCCTGGGGTGGGTTGCCTTCGGCCACAAGCCGGGCCCCGGGGAGAACGTATCGCTGATGCGCTTCTGCGTCGGCGCTGGGCTGATCAGCTTCGTCAGCACCGCGGGAGTGGTCGCCGTCAGCTACCTGACCGCTCGGACCGGCAGCTTTGAGATGGCGCCTTGGCTGAACTTGGCGATCGCGGCCATGGCCGGCGTAGCCTTCGGGATGCTGGCCCTCGGACGATCTCATGATGCCGGCAAGGGACGCGGCTTCGCCGCCGTCGGTATTATACCCATCGTCAGCCTCTGGCTCATGTTCGCACCGCCCGCGCCGGATCCTGCGAGGCCGACCTACCAGCCTAAGAACAAGCTTCTCCGGTTCGCCGTCGGCCTCGTCGCCCTCGTCGTCGGAGTCGCCCTCCCGCAGGTGCTCGAGCTTGCGATCAACGGCCGGCTGCCTAACGAAGGAGAGCCTTCCGCACTTGCGTCCGAAGCCGAGTTCGCAGCGATCAACGCGAACATGCCGCAGCGCCTCGACCAATGGACCGTCCTGGAACGCTTGGACTACGACCTGCAGACCAAAGAGCTCTTCTACCTTCATACCGTCGACCTTCCTGCCGACGTTGACCTCTCCGGCCTTGGGGAGCGGATCAAGGCGAACGCACTCCCCAACGTCTGCGCGACGGCCGAACTCCGGTCTCTGATGAACGATGGGTTCGCCTTGGTCTACACCTACCAGACACCTGCCGGTGCTTCGGTGCCTGGCTTCACCATCAGGGGCACCGACTGCCCGTAGATCGTCTGTCTTTGTTCAGGAGAAACCGCGGCCGGTCCGGCCGCCCTCTTCCTCATTGGATCGGCGCGCCCATGAATAGCTCGTGGAGCATTGTGCTGTCCGCGAGACCAGCTGGTCGCCAGAACGGGCCGGGTGAGTTCATGCCTGATTGACTGTCCTCTGCTATGGCGCGCGCCACGAATTGCTCCCTCTGGTTGGCGCATCGGCTTCCGAGATGATAGGTTCCGGAAATCAACAGCTGCTCGGTCCCATGTCCATCGACGACGACTATCAGTATGCCAAGGATCGCTTGCCGGGCAGGCTGTATGTCTCCGAGCAATTCAAGGACAAGGGAACGGGAGAGGATGCGCGATTTGCCCATCGGGTTTTTCCGAACGACGAACTCCTAAGCATTGTAAAAGAGCACGGCGAGGTTATTCTTAGAAGCACATATTCCGGACTCCAGCAGGTCAAGGTCAAGTTCCTTGAGAATGGTCGTAAGGTTCCGATCATATGGTTCCAGCGTTGGAACGTGAACAAGGGCTGGCCCATCGGTCATGAAGTGACGTTCTACGGAAGTGAAATCCCTCGGCTGTTAGAATTCTTGTGGAGCATTGAGAAGGTTCATCTTCCCGGGCCGGAACGATTCAATCGCGACTACGCCGATCTGCGCCTTGTCCACATGCCAGAGGAGGATGCCCGGCAGCTGCTCACGAAGCATCCGACACTGATCGCCGAGCTTGCCCGCACGCAGGTCACCACTGAGGAGATCACGGCTCTTGCGTTTCGGCGAGCGCAGCTAGAACGATTCCGGCGGCTGTTGGAGGAGCCTGAGTTCATGCAGGCCGAGCGGGTTTCGTTGGGGCCGAATAAGGGTGTGGAGGACGTCTGGCAGGCGTTCTTCGAAAAGAACCAATGGATCTTCGGATATGGCCTCTCCTTCGTTTTCACCACTGGGTTAGACGATCGCAAGCTTGAGGAAACCATCCGCGGGTCGAGTCTGTTCGCACCTGGGCGACGCGTAGATGCCGTGATGCGAAGCCGAGCGGCGATCAGCGCCTTATGCTTGGTCGAGATCAAGCGGCACGACACTGACTTGCTGACGGAAGGCTATCGCACTGGTCTGTGGACGCCTAGCGCCGAACTATCGGGAGGAGTGGCGCAGGCCCAAGAGTATGTCCGGGTCGCGCTGCGGGAGTTCAGTGAGCACCAGATAATCCGAGATTCATCGGGTGCGCCGACCGGCGAGGAGCTGATCGTCGTTCAGCCAAGGTCGTATCTGGTCGCTGGTCAAACAAGCCAGTTTCTCACCGATCGTGGCGTGAATGTCCCGCAATATCGCTCGTTCGAGGACTACAGGCGCAATCTCAAGCAGCCCGAAATCCTTACGTTTGACGAGCTCTATGATCGGGCACGCTTCATTGTCGAGCATCCGCCGGAGAAGGCGAATGTCAGTCCTCAGCCGCGGGACGAGGACAAGATAGCGTTCTGAACCTCATGCCTGTTTCGACTGTTGGAGGGGCCTCCAAGCATCCTTGGTTGGGGTGGTGTGCCCGGCAGTGTGGCGCTAGTCTAGTCTTGGGCCAAGAGGCGTCGCACTTCCGCCCAATTGCGCTCATCGACATGGGCGCAGCGACGCCAGTGCGTCCTGATCGTTGCTTCTGGGTTCACCAACTTTCCCTCCTGTCAAGCTGCCGGCTCCACTCCAACGGAAACCCTCCTAGCAGATCATCCAGCCCCATCTCCGCCGGCTGCCGCCCATCGAGGATCGCCTCGACGATCTCAGGCGCGAGCAGCCTCAGCCGCAGCACACGGCTAACGTAGGACGGCGCGACGCCCTTCGCCTTGGTCAGTTCGGCGATGGTCGCGAAGTCGCCCGACTCAAGCATCCGCTTCCACCGAAAGGCGCGCGCCAGCGCCTTGACCAACGTGTTGTCCGTCCTGCGCGGCTCCGCGGCACCGTCGAGGATCTGCATCTCCTTCCTCCCGCCGCGCTTTACGACTCGGAATGGGACGTGGAGCGTCACCGTCTCGGGGATCGGCGTTCCACTGCTGATGCGGCTGGTATC
>CAVOGP010000044.1:0-11252 GCA_963695425.1 uncultured Alphaproteobacteria bacterium
GCTTTATGGGCGCTCGCTTGGCGCTTGCGCAGCGAACGGCTGCGTCTGGCCCATGATGTCGATCTTGCGTTCCACAGCGAATGCCCGGGTCCGACTAACTGGCCTAATTGCGGCCAGGATAACGGCCCGGGTGGGCTATCGAATTAACAGGGATGGTTGCCTGCGCCTCGCCGCTCCGATCAGAAATTCCGTCCAAGCGGAGTGAACGGCGGACCGTCATGACGGCGGCTCAGACCGATGTCTCTTAGAAGATGCTCATTGGCGTAGCGGAGGTCGATTTTCGAGATGCGGCGCGACCTGAAGAGATGCTTCAGGAGTGTCATTGGAACGCGCAGGCCGCGCGTGGGCGACGAGTTCGAACGAGAGGGAGGGCTGATGTGTGGAGATATCGGTCATGGCGGGCATCCTTCTGAAGAACTTGCCGGAATGGCTGGTCAGTGAAGCCAGACTGGCAGGGGGAAGGCTGCATGTCCTGAGCGGCCCAAATCGATCCGAAAGCTTCGGAAACGTTCGGAACCGATCTGCAAGCGACGCGGGCTCGAATCCAAAGGGCTCGGTCGACCAGCTACGCCCTTACGTCGGCCGCTCGCGCATCGAGGTCGCGAATGAGGTGCTGAAAGCGAGGGAGATCGCGCAGGGAGTCGAGGTCGTTGTCCTGCTTTACCCAGACAGAGAAGGTGACGGGGTCGACCCGCGGCAGGCAAGCTTCGAGCGAGTCGAGCGCGGTCTCTGTTTCGCCGAGCAGCGCCATTGCGCAAGCAATGTTGTAGTCGATGCTTGGATCATCGGGATCAACGGCCTTGACCCGCAGAGCCCATTGCTTCGCGCGTTCGGCTTCGCCCAACTTCGCAAAGGCACCGACCCCGTTGATCAAGGCGAAAGAATCCGACGAATTCTCTGATAGTGCGCGTTCCGCCCGCGCGATCGTGCGGCGGGCTGAGTCCAGCGCTTTCTCAAGCTGGCCTGTTGCCTTGTAGCACATGCCGAGATGGGAAGTGGCCGCCAAATCCGCTTCCGAAAGTTCGGCTGCGCGTTCCCAGTGCACAATGGCATCGGCGTGCCGCCCGGTCTGAAAACACGAACGGCCATAAAGAAATCGCACATCGTAGGAATTCGGGTCGAGTTGAAGTGAGCGTTCGTGAAGTTCGAAAGCCTCGTCGAAGCGACCAAGACCGGCGAGGACGAAGGCCTTGGCCGCAAGAGCCTCCGGCAGGTCGGGATTCAGAGCGAGAGCGCGCTCAGCCGCGTGCAGGCCATGTTCGGCCGAGGCCGAAAGACCGTAGAGCCCCGTCTGACTGATCGCCAGAAGTGCCCATGCCAGGTCATAATTGGGGTCGATATCGAGCGCCTTTTGAGCGAGGCGGCTGGCGATTGCGAAGTTTTGCCTGTCCAAACGTGTGTGGTGATAGCGCGCTTGCAGATAGATTTCGTAGGCTTCGGGGTTGTCGGTCGGGCGCGACTGAATTGCCACGCGCTCGGACGGGAAAAGTCTTACCCTGAGCGCGGCGACGATGGCCTCGGTAATCTGATCCTGGAGATCGAAGATGTCGGTCAGGTCGCGGTCGAAGCGATCCGCCCAGATCGGATCCCCGGTCGCGCCGTCAACGAGTTGGGCGTTGAAACGTATCCGACGACCGGACTTGCGGACGCTGCCCTCGACCACATGGGTCAGACCCATGCTTTGGGCTGTTTGCGCAACGTCAATGGCGCGACCCTTGAAGGTGAAGGCGGTGTTTCGGGCGACGACGGACAAGGCGGCGACTTTGGAGAGATCGGTGATGATGTCTTCGGTGATGCCGTCAGAGAAATACTCCTGATCTGGGTCGTTCGAGGTGTTGGTGAACGGGAGTACGAGGATCCTGGGGCGAGCATTGGCGCGTTTGCCGGCGTCAGGTGTCGGGTCAGGCGCGGCCTCCTCCACGGGAAGCACAAACTGGTAGCCCCGGCCTGGTATTGTTGCCAGCGACCTTGAGCCAAGCGCTTTTCGCAGGGCCGAGACATGAACGGTCAGATTGCTCTCTTCAACGGCGATGTCCGGCCAGACAGCGTCGAGTATCTCTCCCTTGCTGAGGACGCGGTGACGGTTCGCAACAAGAAAGCTCAGCATGTCGAAAGCTCGGGCGCCCAGAGTCAATTCGATCCCGCCCCGGGTCAGCTTGCGCTCTTCCGGCGCCAAGATGAAGTCGCCGAAGCGGAGGGATGGCAATGAATTCTCTCCTGGATTGGCCTTCAGACTACCCGGAATTTGAGTTTGGCAGCATAGGTACGAACGCGCCAGAAATTTCCAACAGAATATCGGAGTTTGGATTTCGTCCGAACGGGTAGCCGTCAGGCCAGCCGCAAAGCCCGTGCGCTGCAGTGAGCGTTGGTGTCCGCGGCAGCGAGCGTCTGTTGTCCGGCCTCGGTGCTTTTTTGCGGCATCTGCTGCAAATGGAAAGCGGCCATTTATCTTTGGGGTTGCAAGGTCTTCTCTGTCCGCGCACCCGACCGCTCGAGGGTCAAGATGTTGCGTTGCACATGATCGGCGGCTCTGGGGAACCGCGGCGCAGCATCGTGACGCGCCGCGAAGGGCCGGTCTGGGCCGTTCGCGCTTATCATGCGGTCAGTCGACCGGCTCCGAGCCCATCTCTGAACATGACCTCAACGGATGCTGTCGATGCTGCGCTACGGGCTTCAGTCTTGGAAGATGAGGTGGCGCCGCGTGGCGACCAGAATCTACCAGGGAAGCTCGTAGCCTTCGGCATGCCAGAAGCTGCCGCTCATTTGCATGTCCAATGCATCAATGCGCTCGATCAGGCCGCGCGCAGCTAAAGTCGAGGAGATGCCCCGTCCGCCGGTCATCCCTGTCGCAACCATCCCGGGATGGAGCAGCACGAGGGCGATGCCTCGCGGCATCAGCTCATGTCTCAGGTTCATGCCGATCTGATTGACCGCGCACTTTGAGGCTCGATAGCCGTAGTTGCCGCCAGAACCGTTGTCCCCGATCGAGCCGACCCTGCTGCTGACGATCGCGACCTTCGACCCCTTCTTGAGGTTGTCGACGAGCGCTTCGGTGACCCTGAGCGGGCCCAAGGCGTTTACGCGGAACTGCTCCACCATCTCTTCATAGTCGAGGGCGCCGAACGAGTCGGTCTTCAGAATGCCGGCGTTGTTGATCAGCACGTCCAGGTTCTGTCCGGCGAGTTCCGTCTTGAGCCGGTTAACGGACTCCGCATCGCTGACATCGATGCCATCGACGACGCGCACTCCCAGCGCGGAGAGCTCAGGGCTGGCCGTCCTGCACACGGCGATGACGTCATCGCCGCGTGCGCTCAATTGAGTGCAGATTTGCAGGCCAACGCCCCTGTTCGTGCCTGTAACCAGGGTGATTGGCATTTGTGATCCTGTCGGTTCGAGCGAAAGAGCCCTCAACGTATCCGGAAACGCGGGTTCGGTCGATCCCAGCCTGGCGCGCAGGACGGCGATCGAGGCTGCCAGCAGATTGCCGTGCTCAGCTGGCGTCGTCCTCCCTCGCCAGCGCTGGAAGCGGAACCACCATGGCCCGCCCCGGGTTAAGCGCGGCGTAGACGCCGAGCATCTTGGCGGCGGTCTCGATCTTCCATCCGATCCGGATCGCGAGATCGGGCACGCTGATGCCCGCCCACACCATCTCGGTCACCTTGGTGCCGCGCAGGTCGTTGAACCGGAGCTCCCGGCGGATATCGAACGCGGTGGCGTACTCGCGGACCTCGCGCGAAAGCCGGGCTGGGTCCCATGCCTCCGCGCGCATCGGCTTCAGGATCAGGCGGCGCGAGATCGGGGCCTTGTCGATGATGGCCTCGGCCGCGGGCGTGAGCGGCATGTTGACGATGCGCCGCCGCCGCTTGTTCGGGCGCAGGATGATCGCGCGGCTGCCATCCGGCGCCTTCTTGATCTCGCTGCGCTCGAGCTCGACAAGATCGCCGATGCGCAGGCCGGTCTCGCGCGCGAGCCGCACCATGTCCGCATGCAGTTCTGGGGCCAGCTTGCAGAAGAGGTCGACCTCGGCGTTCTCCCAGATGATCTCGGCTCGGTCGGCGCCCTCGTAGAAGCGGGGAATGCCGTGCAGGTAGTTGACCGGCACCCGCTCTGGGTGGCGCCCGGTCGCCCAGCTGAGCGCGAACTTGAACGGGTCGAGGCGCCTGTCAGCGCCCTTCCCGGCCCAGCGCACCTCGATCCAGTCGAGCACGTTGCCCTTGAGCGCGACACTGTTGATTATTCCGAGCGGGGCGCTGCCGTACCTGGCCCGCACGTCGACCAGCCCCTTCAGGTAGTCGTCCGCGGGTGCGCGGGGCGAGGCGGCAGAACTCGCGGGAGCGCTCGTAGGCGTCGAGCAGGTCGTCGACCGTGTCCCAGTTGTGCCCAGTGGCCGGCGGCACGAGCACCGCCTGCACGCCGATCGCCGCGTCGTATGCGGCCTGGTAGCCCGGAGTGCCGGGCGGGTTCGGCTCGCCCGTGCGCCAGATGCTCGGACCCTTCCGCCCGACCGTGTGGTACTCGACCACCTCGCCCCTGGCGTTGCGCTTCCGGACGACGATGATGGTGTCGTAGCTCGCTGGCATGGTTCCCCGTTCCCCAACGGACACGGACGCTCGGTTGCCGCGGACTATCAAGAGAATAGAGCGCTCGACTTCATTGCTTTTTCCGCAACGGAGCGCCCTCCGGGTCCGCTTAGCATGCGTTGTCGCGGAACCAGCGCTCGACGGGATCGGCCCGGTCAGAGGCGCCGGCGGCCCGTCTTCGCGCGGATACGTGAGCACGGTCACATCGCGTCCCCGGACCTCGAACCCGAAGACGGGCAGCTCGAGCCGCTGCGCCAGCCGCACGAAGCGCTCGACACGGGCCTCGGTCGTGTTCCAGCGGACCCGCGGCGGCTTCATTGCGACGTTGGCGCCTGGACCGCCGCGGTCACCCCCGTCACAGCCATTCCGCGGCGTCCTCGAGCTCGGGCCAAAGCCTCAGGACGAGCCGGCCGATCTTCTCGTGGCAGACATCGAGCGTCGCGCCGCGCGCCGCGAGCGCGACCGTGCCGTCGAAGGAGCCCCAGCTGGCGCGAACCATGAAGGTCGTGCCGTCGCGCTCGGCGGCCAGCACTGGCGCGATACCGGCCAGCGGGCCGTGCGCGAATGCGAGGGCCAACGCGCTCGCGATGGACGAGGCGTCGGCGGTCACGCTGCGCGCTCCACCAGGTGCGGTGGCAGGTTGGCCGAGCCGACAAGCTCATTGCTGCCGTTGGTGCGGGAGATGGTGACTCGCCGGCGCGCTGGGCTTAGCTGCACGCGCACCGCCTCGCCGCCAGGAAGCGACGCTGCGAGATCGCTGTACTCGGCTCGGAATTGGAACACGCCGTCGGTGCCGGCGAGCAGTTCGGCGGCGGTGTGCGGCATGCCGCGGTGCGCCCAGAATAACGCGCGGCGGAGAGCCGCCTCCAGATCCACCATCACCGCGCCGCCCGCATGAGGCGCTCAGGAAACGCGGCGGTGCGGCAGGTGATCGCGAGTTCGGCATTCAGCGGCTTCTTCACCTGAGATGGGAAGGCGACGACTAGGGGCGTGGCGGGGTGGTTCATCGGGTGTCCTCGGAAACGTGGCGATGTCGGAGATCCAATCTCTATCCGCATTTTCCGCATCGTCAACCGCTCATGATGCGGTTTATCCGGATTTCAACATTCGCTACGGGTGGGTTGCCTGCGGTCACGAAATCGACAAACACGCCGGTCGCCATGAAACACATCCGCGAATCGTCTATCATCGATCGGGACGCGCCTGCGCTGGTCGACCTGTTCGATCAGTTCCGGGAGACCCTGATCTCCCGGCACGGAATCACCAAGGCGCGCTACGTTCACCTGGCGCCCTCAGCCGACGGCTTGTGCCTGAAGGTCTCGGCAAGTCCGCCACTGCGGCCGCTCGCCGCAGACTTCGTCGAGAACCGGCGGCACGAGCTCTGCGATCTGGCGGCGCGCATGCGGCGGCCGGAGCCCACGCGCTTCGTGACGGGCGACGGCCCGTCGGCGGAGGCTGTTCCCGAGCGTCTACGCACCGCCCGCCAAGCGTACCAGCTGCAGATCAACAAGGTCGTCGGAGAAGGGTGGTGGCACGGCTTCGACGTCCCGGCCTACGGGCCCTGCGGGCGACGCGGCCTCTTCCTGATCAACGCGCCCCTCGAGCAGCCGCTCACCACGAGCTATATCGCCGAAGTGCGCCGGGACGCGCAGGACTTCCACGTGGACTACAGCGCCGCCGATCTGCAGGCCGATCAGCCGCCCGAACTGGCGGCCGAGGAGCGGGCGCTTCTGCTCGGGCTGGCGTCCGGAATGCGCATGAAAGAACTCGCCGCAGAACTCGGCCTCACGCCGCGGGGAACGGAGGACCGCCTCAAGCGAATTCGGGAGAAACTGGAGGTCAGCACAACCGCTGCGGCCGTCGCCAGGGCGGTCGCCGTGGGCCTGATCCTCTGAGACGTGGATTCCCACGTCGCGGCCGTGGAAATCCGGATATTGCGCCACAACCTGAAGGCGATCATTTCCCCTCCGAAAATCGCATTCCGAGGGGGAATCAACCATTGCGCCGCCCGTTTCTGCATCGCATCGCCCTGGCCGCCGCGCTGGGCTTCGGCATCCGCGTCGAGGCTATCCTCGCGCCAGTAGATCGGACCGTGCTTCGAGTTCGAGCATGGCCTTGCAGATGCGCTCGGCTGTTTCGAGCGGCAGGTGCCGGGGATCGCCATACAAGATGAAGTCAAAAGTGATGTCATGGTGCCACCGGAAGTGGCTCACCGCCGCGTGCGAGGGAAACACCCGTGCACGCTCGTAGTCGGCGTAGGTTGAGGTTGGCAGTTCGAGGGCCTCGGCCATGTCCTTCTGGGTCACACCCAGCGCCATCCTGACCGCGCGGATCCGGAACGCCGTCGCCTCGACCGAGATGTCTCGGTAGCGCGCCAGCGCCCGGGCCTTTTCGACGTCCATGAGTCGAGCCTCCACAGCTCTCTTCGATTCGGCACACTTTCCGACTTTTCCGGATAGATTGCGAGCAGGTTGTTTTACGCATCTTGTCGTTCCGCATTTTCCGCATTATTCGGGATGACATGTCGACCAACCCTCGTCGTTTCATGATCGCGCTCGGTGGCTACAAGAAGGTGGCCCGGCGACTTGGCAAGCCCGAGTCCACGGTGCACGGCTGGACTGCCACAGAGGATGGCAAGATGCCGTCGCGCCTCTACCGGGTGCTGGCCGAGCTCGCCGACGAGGCCGGAGTCCCGCGGCCTCCCCTTGAACTGTTCCGCTTCCTCCCCCTCCCGCCGGCTCCCCAGAAGCGAACGGCGGCATGAGCAAGTTCAACGCCCGTAAGGTCGAGATCGACGGCCACCGCTTCCACAGCACCGCGGAGGGCCGACGCTACGCGACGCTGGCGACGCTCGAGCGCGCCGGCAAGATCGCCGGACTTGAGCTGCAGCCGCGCTTCGACTGCATCGTGGCAGGCGTGAAGATCTGCAGCTACGTCGCCGACTTCCGCTACCGCCGCGACGGCGCTGCGGTCGTCGAGGACGTCAAGGGCGTGCGCACGGCGGTCTACCGTCTAAAGCGCAAGCTCGCCGAGGCCTGCCACCCTGGCCTCACCATCACCGAGATTCCCGCCGCAGGAGCGGGCAGACCACGCCGCCGGTAGGACCGGTTCTCCCGGCGGTGGAGGTCTGGGCAGACACCCACCGGCCGGCGGCGACACCTCGAAGGAGTGCCTATGGCGCTGTCGCTCTCAAACCTGGTCCGGGCCAAGTCGGACAAGCCGCCGCGGATGGTCATCTACGGCGTGCCCGGCATCGGCAAGACCAGCCTCGCCGCCGAGTTCCCGGACCCGATCTTCATCCAGACCGAGGAGGGCGCCGGCAACATCGAGCTGACCACCTTCGCGGACGGTCCGCTCTCCAGCTTCGCCCAGGTCGACGAGGCGATCGAGCTCCTGCTGACCGGCGATCACAACTTCCGGACCGTGGTTCTCGACAGCCTGGACTGGCTGGAGCCGATCGTCTGGGCCGAGACATGCCGAGGGAACAAGTGGCAATCGATCGAAGAGCCGGGCTTCGGAAAAGGCTACGCGATCGCGGATGTCACCTGGCGGTACCTGCTCACTCGCCTCGGCATGCTCCGCGATCAGCGCGGCATGACCCTGATTTTGCTGGCGCATGAGGAGGTCAAGACCTTCGCCGACCCGGAGCGCGACAGCTACGACCGCTACCGCCTGCGGCTGCACAAGCGCGCGGCCGAAATGGTGGTCGAGAGCGCCGACGTTGTCGGCTTCATGAACTACGTCACCACGATCCGCAGGGAAAAGAGCGGCTTCGGCAAGGAAACCGCGAAAGCCTCCAGCGCCGGACAGCGCGTGCTGCACCTGACCGAGCGGCCCGCCTTCACCGCGAAGAACCGGTTCGACATGCCGGACTCGATCCTGATCAACCGCGGCGAAGGCTACGCGGCGCTGGCCAAGCACCTGCCCGGCCATCGCGGCGCGGCATCGGCCGACGCCGTCTGAGAGGAGGACACCCATGGCAAATCTCGGAGGAACCTTCGACGCCACCGCGGTCGAGCCGGCGGCCGGTCGGACCGCGCTGCCCGCAGGCGAGTACCTGGCTGCGATCGCAAAGAGCAGCGTTGGGCCGACCAAGGCCGGAAACGGGACCAAGGCCGAGCTCGAGTTCGAAGTCCTGGAGAGCGCACACAAGGGGCGGCGCTTCTGGGTGACGCTCAACCTCAAGAACCCGAACGCCCAGGCGCAGGAGATCGCCCTGCGCGACCTCAGCGCGATCTGCCATGCGGTCGGCAAGCTGCGTGTCGCCGACACCGAGGAACTGCATTCCCTGCCGATGAGGGTGACGCTCGGGATCGAGACGGACAGCTACGGCACGAAGAACGTGCCCAAGGCCTACAAGCCGGCCGGCCGGACCGTATCGGCCGACGTCCCGAACGCCGACCCCGCAAGCGCCACGAAGCCGCGCGGGCCTTGGGCCTGACGTTTCTTCCCCAACCGAAGAGTACCACACGATGACACCGAAGAACCCCGTGGAGCCGATCCTCCACATCGATCCCCTGAAGCGCGGTCGGATCACGGTCAAGCTGATCGGCACCACCCCGTTCTACTTCAACGCGATGAGCGCAAAGGCGAAGCGGACGCTGCTGATCGGCGGGGGCAGGAAGACCGCCGCGGAGAAGCAGGAGCTGAAGCACGACCCCGAGGCGGAGTTCCGCGACAGCGTGGGGGCGCAGTTCGCCGACGGGCCGACCGCACTCGGCTTCCCGGCGCCCGGCGTGAAGCAGGCGATGGCCGAGGCCGCGCTCGAGACGCCGGGGGCGAAGAAGACCGCGGTGAACCGGCTGGTGTTCATGCCGGAGCCGCGGATCCGGATCTGGGGCAGGCCGCTCCTGAAGATGGACGTGGTGCGCTCGGCCGACATGAACAGGACGCCCGACATCCGCACCCGGGCGTATCTGCCGCGCTGGGGCGCGGAGATCGAGATCGCCTTCGTGACCCCGGCGCTGTCGGTCCACTCGATCATCTCGCTGCTCGCAAACGCGGGCATCATCGTCGGGATCGGGGATTTCCGCCAGGGCAAGGGCAAGGGGAGCTTCGGCACCTTCGCCGTCGCCGGCGACGAGCTCGGCGAGTGGGCCGAGGCGTGGCAAGCCATCACGGCCGAGGGCCGAATGGTGCAGCTGGCCGCGCTCGCGAAGCCCGAGGCCGCGGACGAGGAGACGCAGGAGCTTCTGGCGATCCTGCAGGCCGAGCGCGCGCGGAGGGCCGCCTGATGGCCGCCTGGAGCGCGCGCGAGCGCCAGCGGGTCGTCGACGCATACCTGAACGCGAGCGGCCGCAACCAGTTCGTGCCGCGCGAGTTCCTCGCCTGGCTCCGCGAGCGCCCCGACCACCCGGTCTATCCGGTCTTCTTCGGGATGGACGACGCGGAGGCGGCGCAGGCGTGGCGCGAGGGTCGGGTGCGGCACTGGATCTCCGGGCTGCGCATCGCGGTCCGCATGGCCGACGCCGTGCCCGTCGGCGGTGGCCGGCGTGGTGGTGCGGGAGCTGCCGGCGATGGTCTCGCCGGCCGCCGGGCGCAGCGCGGGCGGCGGCTACGCGCCGGTCGATCCGTCCGATCCGGCGATGGTGGCCGAGCTGCGGCGGCAGGCCGCGGGCGCGCTCGACAGCTGGCTCGGCCGCTACGCGGGCGTGGCCGAACTCGCCGGCGTCGACACGACGCCGATCAGGGAAATCGCCGCCCGTCTCGCGGGCGGTGTGGCGGTCGCGGCGTGATGCCGCGGCGGCTGGTCATGGAGCGGCGGTCTAGGCGGGGCAAGGCGGGGCTAGGCGTGGCAGGGCGGGCGCGGCAAGGCGGTCGAGGCGAGGCCGGCGAGTGCGGCGAGGTCTAGGCGTGGTCGGGCGTGGCGAGGCTGGTCGAGGTACGGTCGCGGCGTTGGCGTCGCGGAGACTTGGCATGGCGGTCAAGGCAAGGCGAGGTGCGGCATGGCGGGGCGCGGCGAGGCTTGGCGGTCATGGCATGGCACGCCGCGGCGAGCCGAGGCCGGGCCTGGCGGTCCAGGCATGGAGCGCGTCAGCACAGCATGGCGGGGCGAGGCTCTGCCCCGCCATGCGCTTTCCCTTCCCCCGAAAATCGGAGCACATCGTGGCCCCCCTCCCTCCCGTTGAAAGCCCCACTGTCCTGGCGATCTGGCGGGCCCGCGAGGCCGAGGCCGCGGCCGACCCGCGCTCGGGCTACGAAGGCTACGGCGTCGGTGCCTCGGCGCTCGGCACGAGCTGCGACCGGCAGATCTGGCTCAGCCTGCGCTGGGCGTCGCCGCCGGAGGCGCCCACCGGGCGCCAGCTGCGCGTCTTCGAGCGCGGGAACCTCGAGGAGGACCGCGTGATCGCCGATCTCCGGCGCGCCGGGATCGAGGTCTCGCGCGAGCAGGAGCGCTTCGCGCTCGCCGGCGGCTGGCTGCGCGGCAAGATCGACGCGATCGGGCGGGGCTTCCTGGAGGCGCCGAAGGCCGAGCATGTCGTCGAGATCAAGTCGATGAGCGCGAGCAGCTGGCGCGCGGTGCAGAAGCACGGACTGCAGGCGAGCAAGCCCGAGCACTGGCACCAGCTGCACATCGGCATGGCGGCGCTCGGCATCGCCCGCGGCGCGTACATCGCAGTCGCAAAGACGACGAAGTCAATCTACATCGAGCGCATCCACCTCGACGTCGAA
>CAVOGP010000045.1:0-7325 GCA_963695425.1 uncultured Alphaproteobacteria bacterium
TATGTCCGGGATCGCCATGGGACAGAGATACAGCCACCTCAGGCTCGAGGAGAGATGCCGCCTGCGCGGCATGATGGAGATGAGCCTGAGCATCGAGCGAGATCGGCGGGCGCGTGGGTCGTCACCGGAGCACGATCCGGCGCGAGCTCGCCGCCGCAACCGGTGCGCCGACGGCTACCGGCCGGACGGCGCGGGCCGCCGCCGCCTGGGCGCGCAAGCCGTCCGGGGCACTCGCAGATCGCGGGGCGCTCCACCCGCCTGTGCGCCCACGTCGAGGACCACCTTGCGGTGGGATGGTCCCCGGAGCAGATCGCGGGGCGGATGGAGCTGGAAGGGATCCGGAGCGCCGCGATCAGCGCAGGAGTCCAGATCTACCGGCACGCGTACAGTCGCCGCCGGCCGGCTGCGCCGGCCTCAGGCCACCGCGGATGACATGGATGATCCCGCTGATCACCCGGCGGTCATCGACCCGAGGCACCCCGCGCGGCTTGTTCGGCAGCAGCGGTTCGAGACGCGCGAACTGCGCTTCGGAAAGCCAGAACTGGTGGTCAGACATCGCACTCTCCCAACATTTAGGAGAACGAAGCAGATTTCACGCCGATGGGGAATCCTGATTATGGGTCCTGAGCCTAGTTTTCAATGGTTTGCACCCGATTTCCCTGCTCGCGAGGAACAGGGAACCGGTCGATCCTGATCAGGGAATGTTGTCCGGGTTAACAGTGACTGTGACCGGAACAACAGGTGGCCGGGCTACCGGCGCCGCCGGCGGTCTGGGAAGACCTGGTCGGCCAGCTCTTCGATTCCATCGTCTTCGATATCTTCTGGGGCAGTTGCCCACAGCAAAGTCGTCGCAAAGCCATTTTGCCCCAGACGGGTCTGCTCGAACAGCTCGGCATCCGGGTTCTGGAGCCACGCGGCGGCATACGTTTCGCCGAAGCGCGTGACACCCCTCCTGCCAGCAGCGATGACGCGGTGGCTGGATTCACATTTCAAGTGCGACACCGAGGTTGGCGGCGAATGCCTCGATTGGCGTGCGATAGCCGAGGCACTTTCGAGGGGTGGCGTTGAGGTTCCAGGTGACGTCGTCGATGTCGTCGTCGGTATATCCTCCGAGGCTGGTCTTACGGGGAAGGTCGCGGCGAAGTCGGCCATTGGCATTCTCGATGGAGCCGCGCTGCCAGGGGCTGTGCGGGTCGCAGAAGTAGGTGTCGAGACCGATGGCGTCGGTGACGGCCTCGTGCCGGGCGAACTCGCCGCCGTTGTCGTGGGTGATGGTGCGGCGCGCTCGGGCCGGCAGTCCGCCCAGTTCCGCGGCGATGGCTTGGGCGGTGAGGTCGGCATCTTTGCTATGAAGACGCCGGGCCAGGGTCAGCCGGGAGCGCCTCTCCTGCAGCGTCAGGAGGATGTCGCGCTGGCGGCGGAAGTGCATGAGGTCTCCCTCCCAGTGGCCGAACTGGCTGCGAAGATGAGCCTTTGTCGGCCGCTGATGGATCGGCGTCCGGTTGGGGATGGCGGGCTCGCGCCGGCCGTTACGACGCCGCCGGCCGCGCTTCGGCTTGCGCTGCGCCAGCAACCGCGGCAGGCCGGCGCGCCTTCCGGCGGGACTGTACGCATGCCGGTAGATGGACTCCGCGCTGATCGCGTGTTCGGATCCTTCCAACTCCATCCGCCCGGCGATCTGCTCCGGGGACCATCCCATGGCAAGGCGGTCCTCGACGTGGGCGCACAGGCGGGTGGAGCGCGCGATCTTCGAGCCCCGCAGCTTGCGCGCCCAGGCGCGACGGCCCGCGCTGTCCGGCCGGTAGCCGTCGGCGCACCGGTTGCGCGCGAGCTCGCGCCGGATCGTGCTCCTGTGACGACCTATGCGCCGCGCGATCTCGCTGATGCTCAGACTCATCTCCATCATGCCGCGCAGGCGGCATCTCTCCTCAAGGCTGAGGTGGCTGTATCTCTGTCCCATGGCGATCCCGGACATAGCCGGTGATGCACTTGGTTTGTAAGTCTACGCTGTACCGAGGTGGCCGGGCTGACGCGCATCGCGCTGCGCTGGGTCGAGCAGTTCCTAGCGCGCTACAATGCGCTGGGACTGTCGAACCTCGGCGACCGCCGGCGTCGGAACGGGGCCGCGCCGACGGTGCTGACCCCGCAGATGCTCGGTAAGCGTCCGGTCTGACCGCTACCGGGTCCAACGCGATGGGAGCAGTTCGTCGACCTTGGTAATCTTGTAGTCCGGGATGCGGGCCAGGGTGTCGGCGAGCCATGCGTGCGGATCGACGCCGTTGAGCTTTGCCGTCTCGATCAGCGTGTAGGCGATGGCGGCGGCCTTCCCTCCGGCCTCGGAGCCGACGAAGAGGTAGTTCTTCCGGCCGAGAGCGATGGCGCGCATTCCGCGCTCGGCGGCGTTGTTGTCCAGCTCGAGGATGCCGTGGGTGAGATAGGGGCGCATCCGCTGCATCCGCGCCAACGCATAGCGGATCGCGGCGGCGAGGGGCGACTTGCTTGAGATGCGGGTCAGCTGCCGGGCGAGCCAGGTTTGGAGATCATCGAACACCGGGACGGCCTTGGCCTGGCGGAGCTCCACGCGGCGCTCGGGCGGTGAACCCCGAGCCTGCTTCTCGACTGCGTAGAGCTGTGCGATGCGCTGGATGGCCTCCTCGGCGATCGGCGAGCCTTGCGACCGTTGGATGTCGACGAACTTGCGCCGGACGTGGGCCATGCAGGCGACCTCGCGGATCGCGCCGGACCGGTAGAGGTCTTCGAATCCTGCATAGCCGTCGGCATGCATGAAGCCGCGGAAGCGGGCGAGATGATCCTTCGGATGCTGCCCCTTCCGGTCGCCCGAGAAGCGATACCATGCCGCCGGCGGCGCGCTCCCGCCCCAAGGGCGTTCATCGCGGGCATAGGTCCAGAGCCGGGCGGTCTGGGTCTTGCCGGCGCCCGGAGCCAGCATGCGGATGGGCGTGTCATCGGCGAAGATCGCCTCGGCCGAGAGCACATGCCGCCCGATGGCGTCGGCCAGCGGCGCGAGCAGCGCGGTCGACTTGCCGACCCAGTCGGCGAGCGTGGAGCGGTCGAGGTCCAGTCCGTCGCGTTCGAAGATCTGGCTCTGGCGGTAGAGCGGCAAGTGGTCGGCGTACTTGCTGACCAGCACATGCGCGAGCAGCCCGGGACCAGGGCGACCACGCTCGATGGGACGCGACGGCAGCGGGGCCTGGACGAAGCGTTCGCAGCACGCGCAGGTCAGCCGGGGCCGGACGATGCGGTTCACGATGAAGCGTCCGGGCACATATTCCAGTTCTTCGGTCACGTCTTCACCGACGCGGCGCAGCTTGCCGCCGCAGTCGGCACAGGCATCGGCCGCCGGGCTGAGTTCCACCTCCATCCGGGGGATGTGCTCCGGGACCGGCCGGCGCTTCGGCTGGCCCTTGTCCTCGATGTCGGGCAGGCGCATGCGTGCCGTCATCGCCGCGGCTGCGATCTCGCTCGTCTCCAGCGCCAGCTGGAGCTGCTCGGCTCCAGCGACTGAGGCGACGGAACACGCTGTCCCAGTCGCCGAAGGCCTCAGGCAGATCACGCCAGGGCGAACCCGTCCGCCACGATCCACAGCACGCCCTCGACGAACATGCGGTTGTCGCGGCCGGTCGAGCCCTTCGGTCAGGCCGGCCGATGATCAGCGACACCATCCGCTCCCACGCCGCATCGCTCAACACCAGACGATCCAATACCCCCCAGGCCACCTCCCGAAAGGCAGCCTTGATCACGTCCCACCAGATCACCTTCACCAGATCGCCGCGCCGTCCCCGGAAAACGAAGAGATGCCCGGCGAACGGGTCCTGCTGCAGCGTCGCCTCGGCTTGGGCCGCGAGCGCGGCGAAGCCACGCCGCATGTCCGTGACCCCGGCCGCGAGCCAGACCCTCGTGGTGGCGGGGACGGGGATCACCCGGACAGGCCCCGGATCAACCGGGCCAGTGCCTCGGGATCGTAGCGGCCATTGATCCGCATCCGGTGGCCGCCGGCCAGATCGATTTCGATCGTGCAACTCGGGTCCCGGGTATCGCCCCACGCAACAGCATTTTCTCGAACAGGGTGCTCGACCTCGACGGGAAGAAGAGGGGACCCTCCGTCGGGCTGGCATTCGGGTCCGGCGCGAACCTCGGGTCACGCAGCCATTTGAAGATGAGGTTGGCGTTCAGCGCATAGCGCCGAGCCACCTGCGCCACGGAAACACCCGGCGCTCTCGTCTGGAGACAGATCGACCGCTTCTCCTCAACGGTCCAAAGCCGCTTCGCTCGACGCGCCATCAACAGGCCCATAGTGTCCGCTATCCACAGTGGACACTATCCGACGCTCCCATCCCTCGGCAGGGCGGTCACCCCGGACGCTTACGATGCTCGCGAGGCTTGGGGAACGGCTGAAGCGTCCACCCGACGATGGCGGGGTCCGGACCGCGAAGACGGTGGCGGCCTTCATGGCTGGCGAGCCGGGTCGCCACGTGGCCGAGTCCGCGCGGCCGGGAGGCCCTGCGCGCGATCGGCCGGACAATACGGAGCCCGCGGCCGAGCCACGCCACGCCAAGGCTCGAAACTACTTCGAAAGCTGTGGATATGGTGCAGGTCGTTGGGAGTCTGCTCTATCAGGCTGGTGAAGAAGTGTCTCGCGTTCGGCGGATGGCCGTGAAGTTCGTTGAGGCAGGGGAGATATCCGATGCGTCGGCGGGATGATCGGGATGAGGTGGTCGGGATTTTCGGAGAAGCGGTGCGGCTCTGACGTCCACTTTTCCGCGGGATGGGGAACTCGGAATGGCGTGACGCCACTGACGGTCTTGAGGGCGCCTGGCGAAGTTGTAGGCATCGAGGAACGTGCGGAGGTGTGCCCGCAACGCGTGGTGGGTGTCGTAGTGATAGCGCCGGACGGTAGCCTCTTTCAGCGTGCGGGTCATCCGCTCCACCTGTCCGTTCGTCCAGGGGTGGTTGGGCTTCGTGAGCCGGTGGTCGATGGTCGAGGTCGGCGCAGGGGCGAGTTCGAAGGGGAATGGCAGCGGAATGGCTTGCCCTCAGCGCGCAGGCGAAGGATGTCGTCAGGGCGCCAGCCGTCGCCAGGTCGGGTCGGTGAAATGGGTCCCGTTGTCGGTGAGCACAGTGGATGCAACCGGGACCGTCTCGACCAGGCGGCGGGGGAAGTTGGCGGCCTCGCGTCTAGTGATCCGCTCGTGCAGCTCCGCGACGGCGAATTTGGACGTCCGGTCGAGGTGGCGGACGAGCAAGTAGAGGCGGCCCTCCTCGGGGTGCACTTCGGCGATGTGGATGTCGAAGACCCCGATAGGATAGGCCTTGAACGCCGCCTTCGGTTTCGTGCCCTCCACCTCCGGCAACCAGCCGTGCCCATGGCGCTGGAGACAGCGATGAAGAGACGATCGCGTGAGATGCGGGATCGTCGCCTGGAGCGCGTAGAGGCAGTCGTCGAGAGGCAGGAGCGTGTGCCGCCGGAATGCAACGACGAGTGCCTCTTCCTCCTTGCTGAGAATGGAGAAGTGGCGCTTCCGTGGAGTACTTTGACCCATAACCACTCCTTTTTTGCGTGATGGCAAAATCTTACACCATCACACTCCGGGACTAAACAGGTAGGACACCGCCAACTAGTCACGCCGCAACCAGATGCGTGTGGCGGCGAGTTTGACGAGGGCCAGGAAATTTGCGTCGTGCTTCTCGTATCGGGTGGCGATGGCCCTGTAAAGCTTGAGTTTTTCGAAAAACCTCTCGATCCGGTTGCGCCGTCGGTATGCTGCGCGATCCGGATGCGGCGATGTGGTGCGTCGCGGGATCGGCCTGATGACGGCCGTCGAGCCGATCCCGGCGAGCCTCTCGGCGCAGCCGGTCGCTGTCGTAGGCTGCGTCCGCCAGCAGGGTCTGGCCCGGCCCGACCGTTTCAGCATGTCGTAGGCACAGACCCCGTCATGCGCTTGTCCCGTCGTCAGCTTCAGCGTGATCGGCAGGCCGCGCGCGTCCGTCACGGCGTGGATCCTGGTGGTCAGGCCGCCCCGCGAGCGCCCCAGGTAGACGGCTCGAAGCTCAGCCAGACCGGAGGCGTTGGCACCGTCCGCGCCCCTTCTTGCGTTCGCCCCGTGTTGGTGAACCCTGATCGGACGGAGCTTTTCCACCAATTGTCTCGACCCTTAGTAAGCGGCTGATACGGCGTCGAATACCCGGTCCCACACTCCCAGCCTGCCCCATCGGACGAAACGGTTGTAACATGTCGAACAAGGACCATAACGCTCCGGGAGCTCCGTCCGAGGCTATCCAACTCTGAGCCGCCAGTCGAATCATCCCGCTGAGCACCTTGCAGTCATCCACGCGCGGCACACCTCGCGGCTTGTTCGGCTAAAGAGGCTCCAAGATCGGCCACTCGAAATCGGTCAGTTCATAACGCGCCGGGTCATGCTGATCTCCTGTTTGCAGAAGTAAATCAGCAATCAGCCAATGCCGCTAGGCTCAGGACCCATAATCAGGATTCCCCATCGGCGTGAAATCTGCTTCGTTCTCCTAAATGTTGGGAGAGTGCGATGTCTGACCACCAGTTCTGGCTTTCCGAAGCGCAGTTCGCGCGTCTCGAACCGCTGCTGCCGAACAAGCCGCGCGGGGTACCTGGGTCGATGACCGCCGGGTGATCAGCGGGATCATCCATGTCATCCGCGGTGGCCTGATGTGGCGCGACGCGCCCGCCGGCTCTGGGCCGCCGAAGACCCTCTACAACCGCTTCATCCGCTGGAGCCGGATCGGGGTGTTTGACCCGATCTTCGCCACCCTGGCCGCGGCGAGCGAAGCCACCGACACGGTGATGATCGACGCGACCCATCTCGAGGCCCATCGCACCGCTGCCAGCCTGCTCAAAAAGGGGCTGTTCCCCGGCGCATCGGCCGCACCAAGGGCGGCCTGAACTCGAAACTGCACGCGGTCTGCGACGGCGAGGGCAAGCCCCTGATATTGCTGCTCACCGAAGGCCAGGTCAGCGACTATCGCGGCGCCGCGACCGTCCTGCCCGCCCTGCCGGACGCCAAGCTCATGATCGCCGGTCGGGGCTATGACAGCGACTGGTTCCGCGAAGCCCTCGCCGAACAGAAAATCTGACCCTGCATCCCCGGCCGCAAGAACCGCAAGCAACCCATCCAATACGACGCCGAATGCTACAAGCAGCGAAACCGCATCGAGCGCATGTTCGGCAGGCTCAAGGACTGGCGCCGCATCGCAACCCGCTACGACCGCTGTGCGCACACCTTCATGAGCGCCATCTGCATCGCAGCTACCGTCATATTCTGGTTATAAGTCCT
>CAVOGP010000046.1:0-15068 GCA_963695425.1 uncultured Alphaproteobacteria bacterium
TCGACACCCCGGCCTGCCGGGAGATTTGCAGCGCCTGCTGACCGGACCGCTGGACGGGCGGCCGGTGCGCCGGGTGATCCTGACGCATCACCATCACCGACCATGTCGGGCTCGCCGGCTGGTTCCAGGGCGCGCCCGGCGCGGAGCTCGGGGTCACCCGCACCGCCTGGCTCTATGCCCGCATGCTGACCCTCGACGTGCAGGAGCGTCCCTCGGCGGAGGCGATGGCCTTCTGGCGCGGCGCGGGGATGGACGCGGACACGCGGCGGAACGCGCGCGGACGCGCCCCTTCAACTTCGCCGATGGGGCGGCGCCGATGCCGCTGGGCTTCCGCCGCATCGCGGAGGGCGAGGAGCTCATCGCCGGCGGGCGGCGCTGGCGGGTGGAGATCGGCCACGGCCACGCGCCCGAGGCCGCCTTGCTCTGGGGACAGGGGCACGATCTGGTGATGGTCGGCGATCAGGTGCTGCCCGGCATCACGTCCAATCTCGGCGTCTATCCCACCGAGCCGGAGGCCGACCCGGTGGGCGCCTGGATCGCCACCTGCCGGCGGCTGCGCAAGCTGGCGGGGCCGGAACATCTGGCGCTGCCGGGGCATCGGCTCCCCTTCACCGGGCTCGACACACGGCTGGAGCAGCTGATCGCGCATCAGGAGGTGGCGCTGGCGGCGCTAAGGCGCTTTCTCGACCGGCCGCGCCGGGCCAGCGACTGCTTCGAGGTGCTCTACGGCCGGCGGATCGTCGGCGCGGCCTACGGGCTGGCACTCGCCGAGGCGGTGGGCCATCTCAACCACCTGCGCCGGACGGGCGAGGTCTGGCGGCGGCGCGATGCCGATGGCGCCTGGCTGTGGCAATGCCGCGAAAAGGCACCTGACAGCGCGCCGGGATCGGGGTAGAAGGCGCGGGAAACGAGCGTCATGGAGACGGGCAATGGCCGAGTACGAGCGCGGAAAGATGAACATCGAGGATCACGAGAAGACCTTCGAGGGCTTCCTGCGGATGTGGGTCTACATCTTCGGCGGCGCGCTGGCGGTGCTGATCTTCCTGGCGCTGTTCAACAGCTGACGGCGCGGGGCGGGTCTCGGCCGGAAGCCGGAAGGGCGCGGATGCCACGGTTCCTGCTCGCGCTGGCGGCGGCATTCCTGCTCGCGGGCTGCGAGATCTACACCCCGGCGGATCCGGCGGAAATCGCGGCCGCCCGCTATGTCAGCCCCGAGCCGCCGTCGGTGACGCTGGTCTCGATGGTCAATGCCGAGACCGGACGATCGGCGCATTCGGCGCTGGTGATCAACGGATCGCAGCGCGTGCTCTTCGATCCCGCCGGCACCTTCACCCATCCCGACCTGCCTCGGCGCGGCGACGTGCATTACGGCATCACGCCGCGTTATCTCGACTATTACGAGCGCTACCACGCGCGCTTCTCGCATTTCGTGCATTCCCAGAAGGTCTATGTCAGCCGCGAGACGGCGGACCGGGTCATGGCCAACGCGATCGCCGAGGGCCAGACCCCGAAGATGTTCTGCGCCAGTTCGGTAACCAACGCCCTGCGTGGCGTGCCGCCCTTCACCGGCGTGCATTACACGCTCCTGCCGGAGACGACGCTGGAGGAGTTCGCCCGCATTCCCGGCGTCGAGGACAGCTTCGTCTATGAATCCGACGTCGGCAAGAACAACGCCTGGGAGCAGGACCCGGTGCCGGTGAACTGAGCGGGCGCTGCGCGCTTGCCTCACGGGCGAGACCGCCTATGGTGGTCCGGCGGCCGCGCCGCGAACCAGAAACAGCGCCCGCAGAGCGGGCATCCGGGAGGGAACCATGCCACCGATCGAACCACGCCACCTCGTTGCCGCGACCCTGCTCGCCGGGGCGAGCATCTTGCCCATGTCGGGCGCCTCGGCGCAGACCATGCTGAAATGGGCGCATGTCTACGAGACGAGCGAGCCCTATCACACCTGCGCCGTGGCCGCGTCCGAGCCGCTGCTGGCCGCCACAGAGGGGCGCTACGGGATCGAGGTGTTTCCGGCCTCCTCGCTCGGCAAGGAAACCGACATCAACGAGGGCCTCGGCCTCGGCACGGTGGATATCATCTACACCGGCCAGTCCTTCGCCGGCACCTCCTACGGCCCCATCGCCATCGGCGGCGCGCCCTTCATGTTCCGCGATTTCGCCCATTGGGACGCCTACCGCAAATCCGACCTGTTTCGCGGATCTTTCGGACGGCTATGCCGAAGCCTCGGGCAACCATGTCAAGGCGTTCACCTATTACGGCGAGCGCCATGTCACCTCGAACAAGCCGATCCTCAAGCCCGAGGACATGAAGGGCCTGAAGATCCGCGTTCCGAACGCGCCGCTCTACATGATGTTCCCCGACGCGGTGGCGCCAACCCGACGCCGATCGCCTTCGCGGAGGTCTATCTGGCGCTCCAGCAGGGCACGGTGGACGCGCCAGGAGAACCCGCTGCCGACCATCCAGGCGAAGAAATTCTACGAGGTGCAGTCCGACATCAACCTCACCGGCGCATATCACCGACGCGCTCCTGACGATCGTCGGCGGTCCGGCATGGGATGCGATGGACGAAGCCGACCGGGCCGCGCTGTCGACAGGTGCTTCAGGACGCGGCGGTCTGCGCGACCGACGCAGATCATCGAGAACGAGAAGAACCTGCGTGCACTGGTTCCGCGATCAGGGCGTGACGGTGAACGAGGTCGATCGCGGTCCCTTCCTCGAGGCGACGAAGCCGCTGCACAACGGCGACGATGGCGACCTGGGACCAGGACACCTACGACCGCCTCCAGGCGATCAAGTAGAAAGGCCCGGCGCCCGGGCGCGCGGGCCGTCTGTCCGCGCGCCGGGGTCGCGCGATGCCATGAGCCAGGATCCCGAGACGCCCGCAGTCCGCTCTTCGTCGAGGAGGAGATCGACCTCTCGGACCTCAACCGGTCCGACGGAACTCGTGCTGGTCGTGTTCTGGGCGCTGGCCTTCGTCGTCTTCCTGCAGTTCTTCACCCGCTACGTGCTCAACGATTCGCTCGGCTGGACCGAGGAGATCGCGCGCTACCTCCTGATCGGCGTCACCTTCATCGGCGCGGTGATGGCGACGCGCAAGCAGAGCCATATCGCCGTGGAGTTCCTCTATCGCTGGATGAGCCGCCCCGTGCGGCGGTTGCTGCCAGACGGTGGTCGATATCGTCTCGTGGTCTTTTTCGCGGCGCTGACCTGGTTCTCGTCGAGATGGCGGGAAAGACCCGGCAGGCCATGGTATCGATCAAATTCCCGAAATCGACGATCTACTGGGGTGTGGCGATCTGTTTCGGCGTCATGGCGGTCTATGCGGCGATCATCGCCCTGCGGCACTGGCGGACCGGCACCAGCCGGCTGATCGACCCCGAACTGCATGCCGAGATCACGCGGAACGTGGAGTAGGGGCCCTGGACATCGTCGTGCTCTTCGTCGCTGCTTTTCGGCCTGATCGCCATCGGCGCGCCGGTCGCCATCGCGCTGGCCGGATCCTCCGCGGTGTCTCATCGCCTTCTACGGCACGGTGCCCGACGTCGTGGTCGTGCACCGCATGGTCAACGGCGTCGACAGCTTCCCGCTGCTGGCGGTGCCGTTCTTCATCCTCGCCGGCAACCTGATGAACACGGCCGGCATCACCGACCGCATCTTCGGCTTCGCCCGCGCCGCTGGTCGGCTGGATGCGCGGCGGGCTCGGCCACGTCAATGTCGGCGCGTCGCGTGATCTTCGCCGGCATGTCGGGCGCCGCCGTCGCCGATGCCGGCGGGCTCGGCACCATCGAGATCAAGGCGATGCGCGACGCCGGCTACGATCCGGGCTTCGCGGTCGGCGTCACCGCGGCCTCCTCGACCATCGGCCCGATCATCCCGCCGTCGCTGCCCATGGTCATCTACGGCGTCGATGGCCGACGCCTCGATCGGCCAGCTCTTCGCCGCCGGCTTCATCCCGGGCCTGCTGATGGCCGTCGCGCTGATGGTCGATGGTCGCCTGGTACGCCCGCACGCGCGACTATCCGCGCGACCAGGCCTTCGATCTCTGCGTCCTGTGGCGCGCCTTCCGTCAGCGCGTTCCTGTCGCTGCTGACGCCGGTGATCATCGTCGGCGGCATCCTCTCGGGCGCCTTCACGCCCACCGAGGCCGCGATCGCCGCCTGTCTTCTGGGCGCTGATGCTCGGGCTCTTCGTCTACCGCACGCTGACCTGGCGGCGGTTCCTGCGGGTCTCGATCGACACCATCGAGACCACGGCGCGTCGTGCTGATCGTGGTGCCGGCGGCCTCGATCTTCGCCTGGATCCTGACCTCGAACCGGGTGACCGAGAACTTCGCGGCGCTGATCCTGTCGATCTCCGACAACCCATGGTCGTCCTGATCCTGATGAACCTGATCCTCCTGGTCGTCGGCTGCTTCATGGAGACCATCGCGGCGATCACCATCCTGGTGCCGGTGCTCCTGCCGATCGCGGTCGGCATCGGCATCGATCCGGTGCATTTCGGCGTCATCATGGTCCTGAACCTGATGATCGGCCTGCTGACCCCGCCGGTCGGCATGGTGCTCTACGTGCTCGGCCGGGTCTCGAAGATCCCCTTCGAACGCTGCGTGGCCGCGACGGCGCCCTTCCTGATCCCGCTCGGTCTGGTGCTGCTTCTCGTGACCTTCGTGCCGGCGATCACCATGTGGCTGCCGACGCTGCTCTACCGCTAGGGATTCGAGGCCGTCGAGGTCGATGGCGAGCGCTGCATGATCGCTGGCATGCGGCCGGTGTTCGCCGGCCCCGGCGAGGCGCGGTCCGCGGAAACGTCCCGCCTCGCGCCCCAGGCCCTCGCGCAGCACGACGGGCACGGCGTCGGGCCAGCGCGCGGCGAGCGCCGGCGAGGCGAGCAGAGCGTCGGGCTGGGCATAGCGCCCCGACCGCGGGTCGTGCCAGGTCCAGCGGTCGCCCTCGGGCATGCGCGCCGCGAGATCGACGGCGAAATCGCGGGTCAGCGGTTCCAGCGCGCCCGGCCGCCCCGGGTTTGCGCGGGACGGCTCGTTGAGATCGCCGAGCACCAGCCAGAGCGCCCGCCCTGGCCGGGGAAAGCGGCGTTCGATCAGCCGGCGGACCGCCTCGGCCTCCAGCCGGCGGACGGGCCAGGCGGCTTCGGGATCCGGGGTGGGCGCCTTGAAATGGCAGTTGAAGAGCGTGAGGCCGCGCACCCGCGCCACCAGGCAGTCGCGGCGAAAGACCGGAAGACCCTCGGGGACCCCCGGCGGGTCGGCGAGCCCGAGGTCGGCGGCCGTGAGGGCGGCATGGCTCGCGACGTCCTCCAGCAAATGCCGGCTCAGGAACGCGACATCGAGGCCGCGGCCGTCGTTGCCGGGCAGGCAGACGCGGTGAGGCCAGGGCGCAGCGCCCGCCCGGGCCAGGAAGCGGTCGTGGAAGTGATCGAGGGTGGCGCGGTCGAAGACCTCCTGCAGGGCGACGACATCCGCATCGAGATCGCGCAGCACCGCGGCGGTCATGCGCCGGTCGATGCGGTCGAGCCGCGACGGCGCGGGACCGCCGTCCTCGGGTTCGTCGGCATCGCGGGCGCCGTCGAGCCGCGCCGCGCCGTCCCGGCGCCGCAGCCGGAGGTTCTGCAGGTTGAAGGTCGCGATGCGCATTGCCGAGGACCGCTGCCGGAAGGACCGAGGCGGCCAGTCTAGCCGATGCGGGGCTTCGCGCCATCTCCGCCCGACCGGCGCGCTGGATGCCGGTCGGGCTCGATGTCCCTTCAGGTCTCACACCAACGGCCCGCAGGGGTGGCTCAGGACTTGTCGTGCCGGTGGCCGCTTCCGCGCCCGATCGACCCGCGCCGATCGGGCCGCGCCGGCCCTTCCCGGGGCCGGCGCGCGGGGCGCGCCGGCCAGGGCCGCCCCGTCCCGATCCCCGAGCGGCGGCGCCGGCGCATCCCCCGTCGCCCTGCGGCTCGCTCCTCCGGGCGACCTGACCGGCAAGGCGCCACCGGCGTCTCGCCCTTTCGGTTCGGGGGCGCGCGACGCGGGCCCCGCGGGGCGCGGCCTTTTCGCGATCGTCCTCCCCCGGACAGGTGACACGGCCGATGGTCTCAGCCGCGCTTTCGCCCCTTGCCGGCAGGCCGGGCGGCGCGTGTCGCATTGTTCAGCGCGACCGCGGCGTGAACGAGCGCCGTCCGCGCCCTCGTCGATGCTCCCGCCCTCGGGGATGTCGATGGTGCGCCGGGTATTCCCTTCGAGGCCGGTATTGAAGCGTCCCGCGGGATCCTCCAGCGTGGCGCCCCTGGCGAAGGTCAGCTTGAGCTTGTCCCGGTAGGTCTCGCCGGCGCAGAGGATGCCGAAATGCGCCCGGACCGGAACCCCGCGCCATTTCCGAGTCTCGACCACATGAGGATCGGCCCGATGGATGAGGTCCCGAACCCGGGCAAGCGTCTCGCCCCGCCAGTCGCCGAGTTCTTCGATTCGAGCGTCGATTCGGCAAGAGGGAGAGGCTTTTATTTCGGCATCGATCGAGTTCGGTTCTCTTCATGGGTCACCGGATATCCCGCACGAGCGGCACGCTTCCCTCGAGTGCGCAAAAGGCGCCGACGAAAAAGCAGCACCCAAGACCATAGAATTTGTCTCGCTGCAGGGATAGTCGACCGCCATCGGCGACGCCGACGATCTGTGACGTGACCCCTTGTTTCTCCTCTACGGGCAGCTGGAATCCGGACCACATGAGAGGGACCGGAGATGAAGCGGAGCAGGTTCACGGAAGAGCAGATCATCGGGGTTCTGCGAGAGCAGGAGGCGGGGCGGTCGGTCGCCGAGTTGTGCCGCAAGCACGGGATCGCGTCGGCGACGTTCTACGCTGGAAGGCGAAGTACGGCGGGATGGACGTCTCCGACGCGAAGCGGCTGAAGACGCTGGAGGACGAGAACGCGAAGCTGAAGCAGCTCTATGCGGACGCGATGCTCGACAACGCGGGGCTGAAGGATGTGCTGGCAGAAGAATGGTGACGACCGCTGCCAGGCGGGATGCCGTCGCCCATCTGAGGACGAGCCTCGAGGTTAGCGAGCGGCGGGCGTGCACCATCATCGCGGCGGACCGGAGCATGGTCCGCTACCGGGACAGGCGCGCCGACGATGCGGCCCTGCGCGGGCGGCTGCGGGAGCTGGCGGATCAGCGGCGACGGTTCGGCTATCGCCGCCTGCACGTCCTGTTGCGCGGCGAGGGCTGGAGCGTCAACCGCAAGAGGACCCAGCGGCTCTACCGCGAGGAGGGCCTGGCGGTGCGTCGACGCCGGTCGCGGCACCGGATCGCGGTGGCGCGCACACCGATCCCGCGCCTGGACGGGCCCAACGGCCGCTGGTCGACGGACTTCGTTCACGACCAGCTGGCCGACGGCCGTCGGTTCCGGGTTCTGACGATCATCGACGACGTGACGAAGGAATGTCTCGCCGCCGTCCCGGAGACATCCCTGTCCGGGAAGCGGGTAGTGCGGGAGATGAGCGAACTGATCGCCCGGCGCGGCAAGCCCGGCGCGATCGTCAGCGACGACGGCGCTGAGTTCACCTCCTCGGCGGTTCTGGCCTTCACCCAGGCGGAGAGGCTCGACTGGCGCTGCATCGCGCCGGGCAAGCCCACCGAGAACGCCTTCGCCGAGAGTTTTCAGGAACGGATGCGGGACGAATGCCTCAACGAGCACCTGTTCTTCTCGATGAACCACGCCCGCGCCGTCGTCACCGCCTGGGTCGAGGACTTCAACACCGCGCGCCCGCACTCGGCGATCGGCTACAGGACGCCCGCCGCCTGCGCCGCGACCCTGAAACCGCAACGGGCATCGGCGCTGCGCCACCTCGAAAGCTCCGCACCGATGCCCGTTGCTACCGTCGCGTTCACGCGCAATTCTCAACCCACGATTCCAGTCGCCCACGGATGAGCGACCGGGGGGGGCACGTCAGCTCCGCGCGGGGCCGACGCCCGGGCGCAACGGTGAAATCCGCGCAGTCCTGAGGGGGTATCGTGGCGTGCGGCCCCCGTGGCACAGCCGGTCTCAGGACTGCGACCGATACCAGCGGCCCGAAGGGATGGCTCATGGCATGCCGTGCCGTTGGCCGCTTCTGCCCCGTCGACCCGCGTCGATCGGGCCGCGCTGGCCCTTCACGGGGCCGGCGCGGCCTGCTCCCGGTGCAGTTCGGGACGCGGCACCGGTCGGGCAGAAGGGCCGTTGGCATGACACACCCGCACGGCAAGCCAGGCACGCGCCCTGACGCCTGCCGGAACTGCGGGTCGTGCGCCGGCGTGCCTGCGCGATCGGCCGGACCGGGGATCAGACGTCCTGCCGGGCGATCTCGGTGATCAGTACCTCGCCCATCATCGCCTCGCCCATCACTGACTTCCCGGCCTGGAGCAGCGCGGATTTCAGGTCCTCCATCTTCTGGCCGGAGGTGAAGCTGCCGTCGAAGCCGCCCGAATTGGCATGACGGAACAGCGCCTTGAGGAAACTGTCCCGCAGCCGCGGCTGCACCGCCTCGACGACATGCGCGCCGTCGAGATCAGTCTCGATCGACAGCGACACCACGACCATCGCGACGACCTTCTCGCCCGAGAAGACCGGCACGACGAAGGGCTTCTCCATCGGCACATAGGTCAGGTCCTCATCGTGCTTCTTCACGGCCACCGGCGTGGTCTTGAACGGATCGGCGGCCTCCGCCGTCTGGCAGTCCTCGGCGCCCTCGTGACCGCAATCGCCGCTCGCCTCGTGGGACGGCGCGGGATCGGGCGCGGGCTTGAGCGCGAGCCCCGCGCCGACGCCGGCGCCCAGACCGACCAGCGCGATCAGGAGCGGGATCAGGAACTTCATGATCGGCCTCGTCAGTAGGGCATGATCTGGTCGGTCACCTGCTGGCCCCAGCGCGGCTGCTGGGCGTCGGTGATCTGCCCGCGCCCGCCATAGAGGATCCGCGCCCCGGCGACCCGGTCGTATTCGATCTCGTTGTAGCGCGAGATGTCCTCGGGACGGACGATGCCGGTGACCTGCAGGTCGCGCAGCTCGAAGTTGACCCGCACCTCCTGGTCGCCCTGGATCACCAGATGACCGTTGGGCAGCACGCGGACCACCGTGGCCGCGATCCTGAGCGTGATCTTCTCGTTGCGCTTGGTAGAGCCGTCGCCCTTGAAGTCGGATTTCGAATCGAGCGCCAGATCGCCGCTCGTCCCGGTCAGGCCGGGCGGGAGGAACTTGCTCGCCGAAGAACGCGCCGATCGAGGCGTCCTCGCTGCCGTTGCGCGTGCGCTTGCTCGAATTCTTCATCTCCGCCTGCTCGTCGATCTCGATGACGACGGTGAGCAGGTCGCCCACGGTGCGCGCGCGCCGGTCGCCCAGCAAACCGGACGGGCCGTTGTTCCACAGCGAGCCCTGCTGGTAGGCGAACCGCGCCGGTTCCGGCGGCGGCACCGACAGCGCCGCGCGTTCGGGCGTCAGGATCGGCTGGGCGTTCGGATCGGTCGCGCCGATCGCGGACATCTCGGGCGGCTTGCCGATGGTGCTCGAGCCGCAGGCCGCGAGCGCGACGGCGAGGCCGAGCCCCGCGAATTTTCTGAACGGGGTCATTCTCCCACCTCGATGCTTCCGTCGGCCAGGACCGACCCGGTGACGACCTGGCGCGAGGCCAGGTTCATGACGCGCACCATCTCGCCGATACCAGCGCGATCCAGCGCCCGGCCCGCGGTGGTGATGGAAAGCGCGCCCTCGTTGAAATGCATGCGCACCAGCTCGTTGCGCTCGATGAGCGCCGGCGCGCCGATCTGACTGGTCATGATCGGCCGGCCGGGATAGAGCGTGGTCCGGGCTTCCTGCCCGACGACCGCGGCGATCTCGGCGAAGGCGCCCGCGACGCTGTCCTCGCTCATCACCACGTCGGCCTCGCCGATCACGCTCTGGGCGCGGATCGCGCGCACCGGCGTCACCGATTGCGCGAAGACCGCGCCGGCGGCCAGCACCAGCACCATCACGCCGCAGAGAAGACCCGCGCGCAGCATCGGATCAGCGGATCTGGGTCATGGCGGCGAGCATCTGGTCCGCCGCCGTGATGACCTTGGCGTTCAGCTCGTAGCCGCGCTGCGCCTCGATCAGCCCGGTGATCTCGTGCACGGCATCGACGCTGGAGCTCTCCAGATACCCCTGCCGGAACGTGCCGCGCCCGTCCTCTCCGGCCGCGCCGACATTGGGCTGGCCCGAGGCCTCGGTCTCGCGATAGAGGTTCGAGCCACCGCCTCGAGCCCCTTCTCGTTGCTGAAGGAGACGAGGTTGAACTGGCCGAGCAGCTGCGCGTCCACCTGCCCGTCGAAATAGACGTAGACCTCGCCGTCGGCGTTGATGGTGATCTGGCGCGCGTCCTCGGGAATGGTGATGTCGGGAACCACGGTGTAGCCGTCGGAGGTCACGATCAGCCCGTCGCCGTCCCGCTTGAGCGCCCGTCGCGGGTAAAGGCCGGCTCGCCGCTCGGCAGCGTGATCTCCAGATAGCCCTGGCCCTCGATGGCGAGGTCGAGCGACCCGCCGGTCTCCACCGAGGTGCCCTGTGCGACCTGCATCGAGACGGCGGCGGCCCGGACGCCGAGGCCGAGCTGCACGCCCGCGGGCAGGATCGCCCATCGGCGGACTTGACCGTGCCGGGCCGCTGGATCTGCTGGTATGCAGGTCCGAGAGCTGCCGCCGCCGCGCGTTGTAGGCCGTGGTCGACATGTTCGAGGTTGTGGGAAAACGACCTCGACCGCATGTTCTGGGCGGCCATGCCGGTCGCCGCAATATTCAGTGCACGCATCACTCGCTACTCCTGATCGTCCTGTCGCCCGGTCAGCTGCGCTGCCCGAGCACGCGCACCACCAGCCGGATGCGCTCGTCTTCCTGATCCATCATCTTCTGGCTGTGCTCGTAGGCGCGCTGCACCTCGACCATGCGCGCCATCTCGGCCACCGCGTTCACGTTCGACTGCTCGAGAAATCCCTGCACCACGCGCCCGTCCTCGACCGGCGTCGTGTCGGTGTCGGCGCGAAAGAGCACGCCGGCCTCGCGGAAGAGCTTGGTCTGGTCCTCGACCGTCACCAGACCGATCTTGCCCTGCGGCGCGCCGTCCACCGACAGCGTGCCATCGGCCGCGACGCCGATATTCGTGGCCTCGAAGGGAATGAGAATGGCGCTGCCGCCCTCGTCGAGCAGGGGATGGCCGTCCATGTTGACGATCTGCCCGTCGGCGTCGCGGGTGAAGGCGCCGGCGCGGGTCAGCCGTTCGCCCTGCGGCGTCAGCACGGTGAAATAGCCGTCGCCCTCGATGGCCAGATCGGCCGTTCCGCCGCCGGCGTCAACGAGCGCGCCCTGTTCCTCGTCGGTGAAACGCGCCCGCGCGTCGGTCATCGCCACGCTGCCGCCCTCGGTCGGCAGAGCTGGACCATCTCGGCGAAGATCACGCCTTCTCGGCGGTATCCGGTGGTCGAGAGGTTGGCGGTGTCTTTCGAGACGGTCTGCCGTTCCTGGGAGGCCCGCGGTTCCATCGCCACATAGCTGCGCGACGTCCATCGCAATCTCCCGCGTTTCTCGCGTTCATCACCGCGCGGAAGTCCGCGCTCGGCCGCAACATGCCCCGGCTTTGGTAAGAATTCGGTCAAGCCGCGGACGCCTCGGTGGATTCCCGGTTTCCGCGCCCGCTTCCGCAATTCGCGAACCGTCGGTTCTTCCGCGACCGGGCGGCACGCTGGCCGAATCGGGTCTCCCGGGGGGCTTGTCCATGCTTGCCGCCATATCCGAAACGCCGGTCCGCCTTGTCGACCGAACCCTGCGTCCTCGTGCCCATCCGCACGCTCGTCGTCCTTCTCGCCGCCGCGCAGGCCCTCGGCGCCGACGCGGCCCGCGCCGCCATGTCGGCGGCCCGGGGGCGACGCCTGGACCGACACGGTTCAGCCTGATCCGGCTGGCGCTCTGGGGCATCGTCATCGCGATCGGACTGACGCAATTCCGATGGACGCACCGGCGACACTGGAGCAGACTGGAGCCGGCATTGCGCCAGAACCTGACATCCGCGCGCAATCCTGCGATGATGTCGGCGGTTTCGCAGGGAATGGGCCTTCCCAAGGCCTGCGGTCGATTGTGCTCAGCCCGGGCCGGAAGAGGCCCACAGAAGGAGAAACCATGAAGACGACAGCGATCATCCTCGCGGCCACGACGGCGCTGGCGGCCTGCGCCGCCGACGAACGATTCTCCGCTCCGGTCAGACGGTGGGCCAGTGGCGGATCGAGGTGAACGAGAACGCGGGTACCGGCTGCTTCGCGGTCCGCAACTTCGTCGACCCGACCTCGGAAGTGCAGATGGGCATCAACGCCACCTCGACGCCGCCGTCGGGGTATCTCTCGATCTTCGTGCAGGGCTACGAGGGCATCGCGCCCGGGCAGTCGATCCCGGCGACCTTCACCGTCGGCGACCAGGAGTTCAAGGGCACCTTCACCGGACAGGATACCGCCGGCTTCGGCGGCGCCACCGTCCCGGTCGACAACGCCGACTTCATCTACAGCCTCGGCAACTACGACAGTCTGACCATTGCCTATGGCGACGACCGGCGCGTGATCGTCCCGCTCGATGACGCCGACCCCGCCATCGCCGCGCTGCGCAGCTGCCAGGAAGGCCTGTAGCCCGGTCGCCCCGGCGCCGCAGCGATGCGGCGCCGGACATCGGCACCGACGTGGCCCGCGCCGCCGTGGCGGTGGCCTGGGGCGACGCCTGGACCAGCATGGTCCGACCTTTCCGGGCACCGCCGCCGCTGGCCATCGCCGGGATGAACGCCAAGGACATCATGGGCTTCTGCCTGAACCCGCTGGTGCTCTGGGGCATCGTCATCTCGATCGGGCTGACGTATTTATGTGAAGGGGCGGGTCAGGCAGCGTAGATCATCCGGGGGGTCGGCTTCGCCCGACGATCCTGAACGTGACGGGCGGGGAGCTGACCGGCAGCGCGGGAGAGATTCGATGCGTCACGACCAGAGAGTCTGCAGCCGGACGACCGGGCTGGCCCTATCGCTCGCCGTCGCGCTCGGCGCCGCGGCGCAGGCCCAGACGCCGGTGCAAGTCGACATGCACCCCGAACTGACCCGCGAGGCGGTCGACAAGGCGATCGTCGTTCTGGACGAGCTCGCCGCGAAGGAGATCGCGGACGACACGGTGCCGGGCCTGGCGATCGCGGTGGTCTTCGAGGACGAGGTGGTCTTCGCCAGGGGCTACGGCCTGCGCGAGGCCGGCGCCGCAGCGGCGGTGGATGCGGACACGGTCTTCCAGCTCGCCTCGCTCTCGAAGCCCGTGGGCGCCACGGTTGTCGCCGCGCTGATCGGCGCGGGCCGGATCGACTGGGACACGCGGATCGCCGACCTCGATCCCGGTTTCGCCATGCATGACCCGTGGGTGACCGACCAGATCACCATCCGCGACCTCTACGCCCATCGCAGCGGCCTGCCGGACCATGCCGGCGACCTCCTGGAGGAATCTGGGCTTTCCGCGCGCGGAGGTTCTGCGACGCCTGCGCCACCTTGAGCCGTCGAGCAGCTTCCGGTCGGGCTATGCCTACACCAATTTCGGCCTGACCGAGGCGGCCGTGGCGGCGGCGTCGGCGTACGACCTCGAATGGGAGGACGCCTCGGCGCGGTATCTCTACGAGCCCCTGGGCATGACCTCCACCAGCTCGCGCTACGCCGATTTCGCCGCGCGCGAAAACAAGGCTCTCGGCCACGTGATGGCGGACGGCCAATGGGTCCACCGGGACCAGCGACAGCCCGACGCGAATCGCCGGCGGGCGGGGTCAGTTCCTCGGTCAACGACCTGGCGAAGTGGATGCGGCTGCAACTGGGCAAGGGCGCGTTCGAGGGCGAGCGGGTCGTTTCGCAGGCGGCGCTCGAGGAAAGCCACCTGCCGCACATGCTGACCGAGGCCCGGTCGCCGTTCGGCTACCCGGGTTTCTACGGGCTGGGCTGGAACGTGGGCTGGACGCCGGACGGGCGGACTCGTCTGTCGCATTCCGGCGCCTTCGCGATGGGGGCGGCGACGGCGGTGAGCCTCTATCCCGACGACCGTCTCGGCATCGTGGTGCTGACCAATGCGGCGCCCATCGGCGTTCCCGAGGCGCTGAGCGCGATCTTTTCCGACTTGGCCTTCTACGGCGAACCGACCCAGGACTGGCTACCGCTCTATCGCGGTCTCTTCCGGCAGATGCTGGTGGCGGAGGCCGGCGCCGATTTCGGCACGCCGCCGGACGACCCGAGGCCTTCGGCCGACCGGGCGGGCTATCTGGGAAGCTACGAGAACGACTACTTCGGCGCCGTCGAGATCGTCGAGCGAGGGGACGGTCTGGCCATGGTCGTCGGTCCGGAGCCGATGACCTTTCCGCTAAGCCACTACGACGGCGACACCTTCACCTGGGAGACGATCGGGGAGAACGCGATCGGGCTCTCTTCGGTAACGTTCACCCTCGACCGGGACCGGAGAGCTGCGAGCATGGTCGTCGGACAGTTCGACACGCACGGCGCCGGACGCTTCGAGCGGAAATGACGTTCCGCCGAGCCCCCGGCAGATGACGGCCACGGGGACGGTGCAACGCGGCCGGACCGCACTTCGGCGAACGACCGCACTGGGCCGAGAACGAGCATCCGGCGCCTGCCGACACGCATGTGTTGTCCGCGGCCCGCCCGATGGGCCGAAACCCTGACGAAAGTCGACGGCCGGCCTGCGTGGCGATTTCACGCGCGCGGCCGCGCTCGGGACCGCAGTCCTTCAGCGCCCGATCACCAGCGGGATGATCTGGGTCCTGGTAGAACCGCACCCGGGGTCACCCCGAGAAACTCATGGTGATCCCAGAAGACCGCGAGGATCGCGCCGAGCTTCGGCACGAAGGTCAGCGTCATTTCCTGCACCGAGGTCAGCGCCTGCCGAGGCCGATCGCCACGCCCACGACCAGCGCCACCGCGAGGATCGGCGCCGAGACGATCATCGCCGTCCACAGCCCCTGGCGCAGGATGTCGAGAACCTCGGCCTCGGTCATGGCTCAG
>CAVOGP010000047.1:0-8918 GCA_963695425.1 uncultured Alphaproteobacteria bacterium
CAGCTGGGACGCGTTGGCGGCGCTGCTGGGGCGGACCTGGCCGCACGCGCATGGGGCGCAGCTCCAGATCGCCCGGCTCGCGATCGACACCGGTTACGAGGCGCCGGCGGTTTACGGCTGGGCGCGGCGACAGGGGTTCGCGCAGGTGGCGCCCATCAAGGGCGTCGAGGGCTTCAACCGGGCGAGCCCGGTATCGGGGCCGACCTGGGTCGACGCGACCGAAGGCGGCAAGCGCATCCGCCGCGGCGCGCGGCTCTGGACCGTGGCGGTCTCGACCTTCAAGACCGAGACCTACCGCTTCCTGCGGCTGGAGCGGCCGACGGCTGAAGAGCTCGCCGCCGGTGCATCGTTCCCGCCGGGAACGGTGCATCTGCCCGACTGGGTCGACAGCGAATGGCTGAAGCAGTTCGTCGCCGAGCAGCTCGTCACGGTGAAGACGAAGCGCGGCTTCACTCGGCTGGAATGGCAGAAGCTCCGCGAACGCAACGAGGCGCTGGACTGCCGGGTCTATGCCCGCGCCGCCGCCTGGATCGCCGGGCTCGACCGCTGGTCGGAGGACCGCTGGGCCGAGGCCGAGCGCGAGGTGAGCGTCGAGCGTGAGGCCCCGGCGTCTCGGCAACGGCGCGTGGAGAAGCAGCAACCATCGGCGGCATCGTCGGACGGCTGGCTCGGACGCCGGCGCGGCTGGCTGAAGTGAAGGGACCGACATCATGAGCTGGACCGAGGCCGAGCTCGCCGGGCTGCGGCGTGCCTATGCCAGCGGCACGCTGCGGGTGAGCTACGACGGCAAGAGCATCGAATACGGCTCGGCCGCCGACCTGCTCGCCCGCATCCGCACCATCGAGGCGGAGATCGCCGCGGCCGCCGGCCGGCCGAAGCCCCGCCGCAGCTTCGCCGCCTTCCGCAAGGGCTGATCGAGATGAACTGGATCGCCACCAATTGGATCGATCGTGCGATCGGCGCGGTGGCGCCGGGCGCCGGGCTGCGGCGTGCCCGGCAGCGGCAGATGATGTCCGTGCTCGCCCGCGCCTACGAGGGCGCGCGCCAGGGCCGCCGCACCGAAGGCTGGGTGACCGCCGGGTCCGGCGCCAATGCCGAGATCGCCCCGGCGCTGGCCCGGCTCCGCGACCGCTCGCGCGACCTCGTCCGCAACAACCCCTATGCCGCCAAGGCGGTGGCCGCGCTGGTCAGCAACATGGTGGGCACCGGGCTGCTGCCCCGGGCGCGGGCCGAGGACGCCGGGATCGCCAAACTCGCCGACCGGCTCTGGTCCGAGTTCGCGGCAACCGCCGATGCCGACGGTCTCACCGACTTCGCCGGTCTGCAGGCGCTGATCGTGCGCAGCCTCGTCGAGAGCGGCGAGGTGCTGGTGCGGCTGCGTGAGCGGCGGGTCGAGGACGGGCTTGCGGTGCCGCTGCAGCTGCAGGTGCTCGAGGCCGACCACCTCGACAGCTGGAAGTCGGCCGAGCTCGCCGACGGCGGCTTCATCCTGCAGGGCATCGAGTTCGACCGCCTCGGCCGGCGGCGGGCCTACTGGCTCTATCCGACGCATCCCGGCGATGGCCGCGGGACGCTGGTTTCCACCCGCGTCGCGGCCTCCCATGTGCTGCATCTCTTCGAGCGGCTGCGGCCCGGCCAGGTGCGCGGGGTGCCATGGTTCGCGCCGGTGATGCTGAAGCTGCGCGATCTCGACGCCTATGACGAGGCCGAGCTGGTGCGCAAGAAGATCGAGGCCTGCTTCGCCGCCTTCGTCACCGGCGTGCAGGACGAGGACACGCTCGGAAAGGCCCGCACCGAGGCCGACGGCAGCCCGCATCGAGACCTTCGAGCCCGGCATGATCGAATACCTCGAACCCGGGCGCGACGTGAAGTTCGCGAGCTCCCTCGGCGCGCGGCGGCTATGCCGAATACATGCGACTGCAGCTCCACGCCATCGCCGCCGGCGTCGGGCTCACCTACGAGCTGCTGACCGGCGATCTCAGCCAGGTGAACTACTCGTCGATCCGGGCCGGGCTCATCGAGTTCCGCCGCCGGATGGAGGCGCTGCAGTGGCAGCTGCTGGTCCCCGGTCTCTGCGCGCCGGTCTGGCGGCGCTTCGTGCTGGCGGCGCAGGCCGCGGGCAAGCTGCCGGACGGCGTGATCGCCGCGGACTGGACCGCGCCGCGCTTCGAGGCGGTCGACCCGATGAAGGACATCCAGGCCGACATTCTCGCGGTGCGCGCCGGGGTGATGACGCTCAAGGAAGCGATCGCGCGGCAGGGCTACGAGCCCGCACAGGTGTTCTCGGAGATCGCCGCGATCAACGCCGAGCTCGATGCCCTCGGCATCACGCTCGACACCGACCCCCGCCGGTCGACCCGCACCGGCCAGGACAAGCCACATGAGGAGAAGCCGAATGCCGGCGAAGCCGCCTGATCCAGCCACTGCGCCGCCTGATGCACTTGCGCACGCCGCGCTGCCCCGGATGATCGACCTGCCGCTGCAGACCCGGGCCGACGTCCGGCTGATGCCGGAGACCGCCGACGCGGAACGCCGCACCGTCGAACTCGTCTGGTCGACCGGTGCCGCGGTGCGCCGGCGCGACGCCCAGACCGGCAGGCGCTACGACGAGGTGCTCTCGCTCGAGGCGGCCCATGTCGATCTCAGCCGGCTGAACGGCGGGGCGCCGCTGCTCAACACCCATGGCGCCTGGGACCTGTCGGATGTGATCGGCGTGGTCGAGCGGGCCTGGATCGCCCGCGAAGGCGAGGCGCTGGTCGGCCGCGCCCGGGTGCGCTTCTCGGACCGCGCCGAGGTCGAGCCGATCTGGCGCGACGTCGCCGCCGGCATCATCCGCAACGTCTCGGTCGGCTACAGCGTCCGGAGCTACGAGATCACCGAGACCGAAGGCGCCTCGCCGGTCTGGCGCGCCGTCGACTGGCAGCCGCTCGAGCTTTCCGCCGTGCCGGTCGGCGCCGATGCCGCCGCCGGCTTCCGCGCCGCCGGACATTCCACGACTCCCGCCACCGCCCCCTGCCATCTCCTGCGCCGCAGCGCGGCGCCCCAGAACGAGGAACCCGTCATGACCCGCGAAGCCGAGACCGAGACCATGCAGCCGGCGGAGACGCCGAGCGACGCAGCCCGCGAGCATCTGTTCGCCGTCGGCTCCCGCCGATCCGCCGGCCCGCAGCCGAACCGGTGCGGGGCGTGTCCGAGCAGCCGCGGACCCGCGCGGCGGTCGCCAGGGCACCGAGGCGGTCGCGCGTCGAGCGCCGGCGTCTGAGCCAGGCCGAGGTTCAGGCCGCCGCCGAGCGCGCCCGCGCCGAGGAGCGACATCGCATCGCCACCATCCAGGATGCGGCACGCAAGCTCGGCGTGGCTCAGACCGTCGCCGACGACCTGGTCGCCCGGGGCGCCGACGCTCGACGCCGCCCGCGCCGCGCTGATCGACGCGGCGGCCGCGCGCGACGCCGCGCAGGACACCCGGCCGCATGTCCGGACGGCCGGGCTCGATGCGGCGGAGACCCGGCGGGCCGCGGTCGAGGGTGCAATCCTGCACCGCTACGACCCCGGCCGCTTCGCGCTCTCCGAGCCCGCCCGCGAATGGCGCGGCCTTTCGCTGATCGAGATGGCGCGGTCCTGGCTCGAGGCGGAGGGCGTGCGGGTCCGCGGCCTCAGCCGTGACGAGATCGCCACCCGCGCGCTGCACACCACCTCGGACTTCCCGGCGATCCTCGCCGGCGTCACCAACCGGACACTGCGCGCCGCCTATGAGACGGCGCCGCGGACCTACACCGCGATCGCCCGGCGCACCACCGTCGCCGACTTCAAGCTGGTGCACCGGCTGCAGCTCGGCGAGGCGCCGCAGCTCGAGCGCGTCAACGAGTCCGGCGAGTTCAAGCGCGGCACCATCGGCGAGGCGCAGGAGACCTACCGCATCGAGACCTTCGGCAAGGTGATCGGCATCACCCGCCAGGTGCTGATCAACGACGACCTCGACGCCTTCACCCGGGTGCCCTCGCTCTTCGGCACCGCCGCCGCGACGCTGGAGAGCGACGTGGTCTGGGGCATCTTTGTCGCCAATCCGGCGATGGCCGACGGCAACGCGCTCTTCCACGCCAGCCACAAGAACCTCGCCGGCGCCGGCGCCGCCCTCGACGTCGCGGGCCTCGCCAAGGCGCGCACCGCCATGGCGCAGCAGCGCGGGCTCGACGGCAAGACGCTCCTGAACGTGCGGCCGACCTATCTGGTGGTGCCGAGCTCGCTGGAGCTCTCGGCCGAGCAGCTGCTGGCGCAGAACATCGTGCCGACCAAGGTCGGCCGACGTGGTGCCGAGCTCGATCCGCAGCCTCGCGGTGATCGCCGAGCCGCGGCTCGACCCGGCCTCGGGGGCGGTGCCATGGTATCTCGTCGCCAGTCCGACGGCGATCGACACCATCGAATACGCCTATCTCGAGGGCCAGGAGGGCGTCGCACTCGAGACCCGCATGGGCTTCGACGTCGACGGCATCGAGATCCGGGCCCGCCTCGACTTCGGCGCCAAGGCGATCGACTGGCGCGGCCTCTACAAGAACCCCGGCGTCGCGCTGAGCTGAGCCGGCGCAGCCGCTGAACACTGACGCGGGGCCCGGTCCTCGGGCCTCGCTTCCACCATCATCGAAAGGATCTCCGCCGATGCGGAACTACATCCAGCCCGGCCATGCGCTCACGCTGGCCGCCCCCTACGACGTCGTTTCCGGCGACGGCCTGCTCGTCGGCTCGATCTTCGGCGTCGCCAGCCACGACGCGCTCACCGGCGCCGAGATCGAGGCGCAGCTGACCGGCGTCATCGAGATCGCCAAGGCCGCGAGCCAGGCCTGGACCGTCGGCGCCAGGGTCTACTGGGACAACACGGCGAAGCGCGCCACCACCGTCGCCTCGGGCAACACGCTGATCGGCGTCGCGGTGCTCGCGGTCGGGGCCGGCGCCGAGGAGACGATCGGGCGCGTGCGGCTCAACAGCGCCTTCTAGCGATGGCCGCTTTCGGTGGCCTCGTGGACCGGCTGTTCGCCGACCCGAACCTCGGTCGGGACGCGGTCTTCGAGCCGGCAGGTGGCCCACCGGTCACGATCCGGGTCGTCGCCCGGCGGGAGGACGCGATCACCGACTTCGGCGACGCGCGGCTCTGGACGGAGACCACGCGCTTCGACGTTCGGGTGAGCGAGGTCGCGACCCCACGCCCGGGCGACCGGCTCGACCTCGACGGCGAGAGCTTCATCGTCCAGGGCGAGCCGGTCCGCGATCGCGAGCGGCTGGTCTGGACGCTCGACGTGAGGTCGGAATGAGGCTGAAGCTCGACATCAATCCCGACCTCGTCGCGATGATGGCCGCCGAGGTCGCGGCCGGCGAACGCGCGGTGACGGCCGCGATGCGCGAGGCCGGGACCGGGCTGAAGACCGCGTGGCGGGGGCAGATCACCGGCGCGGGACTCGGGCCGCGGCTCGCCAACTCGATCCGCAGCCAGAACTTCCCGAGGTCGGGCGAGAGCCTCGATGCGGCGGCGCTGGTCTGGTCCAAGGCGCCGGTGATCATCGGCGCGCACGACACCGGGCCGCTGATCCGCTCGAAGGACGGGTTCTGGCTGGCGATCCCGCTGCCCGCTGCCGGGCAAGGCGCTGCGCGGCGGTCGGATCACGCCCGGCGAATGGGAGCGACGACCGGGCTGCGTCTGCGCTTCGTCTATCGCCGGACGGGGCCGAGCCTGCTGGTGGCGGAGGGGCGGCTGAACACGAAGGGTCAGGCGGTGGTGTCGCGCTCGAAGACCGGGCGCGGAAAGGTCACTGCGCCGATCTTCCTGCTGGTGCCGCAGGTCAAGCTGCCGAAGCGGCTCGATCTGGCGCGGGATGCCGAGCGGGCGCATGAGACCGTGCCGGGGCTGATCGTAGCGAACTGGGTGGAGGGGCGATGATGTCGTGCATGTGCCGCCCGATGGCCGGCGCACAATTCACTGGCGAGCAATCTCTTCCGGCGGGTCGTCCGAGTAGTGCGGCTCGAACAGTCGGCCGCCTTCCGCAATGAAAACCAGCGTCAGAGAACAGAGCGACAAGGCCAGGAACCCGGCGAAGAGCGGTATGAGCGTGCCGTTATAGGCGTAGCCGAGGGCTGCCCCGATAAGGCCGCCTCCCAGCGTCTGGCCAAAACCCAGGACGGATGACGCGGTGCCGGCCACATGCCCAAGTGGGTCCATCGCCAGAGCGTTGAAATTTGTGCCGATAAAGCCGAAGAGACAAAAGGTCGGCACGACCAGCGCAAAGAACATCCAGAAGGGCGTGGCGCCGCCCATGAACCAGGCCAGCACCAGGTGAACCCCGCTGAGCAGGCAGAAACCTGCCAACGCACCGTGGGAGAGACGCCGCATGCCGAACCGCTCCACGAGCTGTGAATTCAGGAAGCTCGCGGCCGCCATGAAGATTGCAACGCCCGAAAAGTAGAGGGTGAACGCCGGCCCGAGGTCGTAGACTTCGGTGTAGATTTGTTCGGCCTGATTGATGAAGCCAAAAAGGACGCCGAAGATCGTCGCGGTTGCGGCGGTGTAGCCGAACGCGATGCGGTTCGAGAGAACGAGTTTGAAAGCGTTGACGGTGCGCTCCACGGTCAGCGGACGCCGGTCCTCGGGATACAACGTCTCCGGCAGGCGCAGCGCCGACCAGATCAGCACGGCGAAGCTGAACAGGGCAACCACCAGGGATATTTCTCTCCAGGACCCGAACAGCATGATGAGTTGCCCGATGTTCGGAGCGACGACGGGAATGGCCATGAAGACCATCATCACCAGCGACATGACGCTGGCCATCCGGCGCCCGCCGAAGCAGTCGCGCACGACCGAGACGGCGATGACGCGGGTCGCTGCAGCCCCGACACCCTGGACGGTCCTGAATGCGAGCAGCAGCCCGAACGTGGGCGCGACCGCCGCGGCGAGCGCGGCCGTGACGTAGAGACCGAGGCCGAAGAACAGGACCGGCCTGCGGCCGAAGCGGTCCGAGAGCGGGCCATAGACCAGTTGCGCCGCGCCGAATCCCACGACGTAGCTCGTGATGACGAACTGGCGCTGGTTCTCGGTCGCGACACCCAAGGCCGCACCGATGTCCTGAAGGGCCGGAATGAAGATGTCGATTGCTGCCGCGTTCAGCGCCATGAGGCTGGCGATCAGGACAATGAGCTCCCATTGAGGGAGCCTTCCAGCTTTCAGTCCGGTGCTCTCCGACATGGTGACGCCTTCCGAAGGAAGCGAGTCGATATAGCGACGCCAAGGTTGCGCGCAATGATCCGGAAATTGGGGGCAATGGTGGGAACCGCTGAGATCGCGAGAGGGATCCCACACGAGAGCGGCATCGGTGCGAATGCAGGATCGAGCTCTGAACCCATGAGAATAGTGTGAGACGTGACCACTACCCGCGAAACCATCCTCTCGGCCCTGCACGCCCTGCTGCAGACCCAAGCCGCGCCCGTCCTGCGCGGCGAGGTCCTGCCCGAGCGCGTCCCGGCCGCCGGCCTGCGATCCTGCGCGACGGCGATCCGGGCGAGCCGGCGGTGACGCTCTCGCCGCTACGCTACCACTACCAGCACCGCGCCGAGATCGAGGCAGTCGTGCAGGCCGGGGCCGACCGCGACGCCGCCTTCGACACGCTGGCAGCGGGCGTCGGCATGGCGCTCGCGGCCGACCGCACGCTCGGCGGGCTCTGCGACTGGGTCGAGGCGGAGGCGCCGCGGCCGGTCGATCTCGCGGTCGAGGGAGCCGCGGCCTGAAGGCCGCGGTGATCCCGATCGTGCTGCACTACGCGAGCACCGACCCACTCGCTCTGACGGTCAGCAGGTCCGGTAGTGATTGCCGGAGTAGCGGCAGAACTCCTGGGCCGTGCCGCTCTCGATCATGCGGCGGTGATGTCGCGCCCGTCCGGCAGGAAGCACTGGCCGACGATGCGGCCGTAGCGGTCGATGTCGCGCTGCCGGCAGGTGAGCTTCTGGCCCGAGATCAGGCCGGACAGCGCGGCCGTCGCCTGCGAGCCGCCCGGCTGGTCCCTCTCGGGCGCGTCGAGACCCCAGACCCGGATGCGCACGTCCGGCGAGCTGATCCAGAAGGTGTCGCCATCGACCACGCGCGTCACGCTGCCGGTGAAGGTGTCGGCGCCACTCGTCGAGCCGACCCGGTGCCGGCGGGAAGGTTGGCGTAGCCCGCGCAGGCCGCGAGCGCCAGGACGAAGACGCCCGTTCCGATGTTGTGCGCGCTCAGGCCGCGTCCGGACCGCCGGCGGCGCTTGTAGGCGATTGGCTTCGTATCGCGGGTGGCCTCCGCCGATCAGATTGCCGGAGCGTCGCTGCCAACGGGCCATCTCGTAGTACTGCGTCGCGGTGTCGAGGCCGTCGATGCCGAGGTGGCGCCGCTCGGCGACGCGGGCGACGCGGCGGTAGTGCTCGCGCCGTTCCTCGGACACCGACGGGTCGCGGGCGAAGGTCTGCGCCATCTCGACGCCCCGCACGCCGAACCGGTAGACGAGCGCCTCGGCCTCGAGCATGGCCGCCCGACGCGCCATCAGCGCTGACCGGATACGATTGAACATGAACCCCCCATACTCCCAGGCGGGAAGTGTGGGCACTCGCGGCGCGACAGGCAAGCGGCGGTCGGCGCCAAGGTTAAACGACAGACGCTTCTCTGCGATCCAACGGAAGGACTCGACATGGCACGTGCGCAAGGTGCGCGGGCGCAGATGGCGCTCGCGTTCGAGACGGTCTACGGCACGGCACCGGCGAGCGGCTACACCCGGATGCCGTTCGCCAGCACCTCGCTCGGGTCCGAGCAGCCGCTGATCACCTCGGAGCTTCTCGGCTACGGCCGCGATCCGCAGACCCGTGAAGGACGCGGTGACCGCCGACGGCGACGTGGTGGTGCCGATCGACGCGGA